>NZ_JBGGKV020000011.1:0-196259 GCF_041287165.2 Mycobacterium bulgaricum
TAAAGCCGCGCAAACGGGGCGTCGTACGCCCGAAACTGCAGGCGATTTCGACTAAACCTGATAATGCCGTTATCCAGTGAAGCACTCCGTTTTCATCTGATGAATCACGCTCATCTCCGCGTGGTACCGGCTGCCGGCCGCTGACGCCGCCCACCCTCTTATCGTCGTCACCGCGGCCGGAACCATCACCGGAGACAGCGTGGTGCGCGGTCACACCATCGCCGAAACCGTCGCCCTGGAATACGGCAGCATCGGCCCCGACGGCCAACCGAACCCGCAAGGGCAGATCACGCCGTACGACATCGGACCCCAGCCCGCCTGGCGCAACTTGCGCTTCCCGCGTGACGCGATTCCCGCCGACGCCGACCATGTTCGTGTCGTCGCGACCGACCGGTCCCTGGACCCCGGTGCATGGGTAGCAGTCACACCGCCCCGCGTGCCCGAACTGCGTTCACTGCAGGAGTACATCGGCTCTACTCAGCCCGTCCTGCTCGACTGGATGGTCGGCCTGGTGTTTCCCTGCCAACAACCCATGCTCCACGTTAACGGCGTCACCGACGTGCCCCGTTACCGCATCTCACCGGACTATCCGGCCAAACTTCAAAACCCCGATACCTGGCAAGAAGGCCGCAACGGCGGACTACTCGGTATCACCGATCTGCTACTCCGCGCACACGTCGTGCCCACCTATCTGTCCCAAGACTGGGGACGCGACTGGGGCTCTCTGCGCCGATTCGACCCCATCGCCGACGCCTCCCCAGCCCAGCTCGAACTCGGCACCACTACCCGCACCGGAATGTGGAGCCCCGGCTCCATTCGAATCGGCCCCTGAACATCGAGGGGCAACTTCGTCGAACACTTAGCGGTCCAGTCCGACGTCTAGTGCACTGTTCGGCGTACCGGGCAGCGCAAGCAATGCCGGATCAACAGCCGGGTGTACTGGCTCGTAGAAGTGTCGAGCCCACCGTTTGATCGTGGGCCGAAGTCGATCCGGATACAGGATTTTCCGCTGAGTTTTGGGTGCTCGCTGCTGCGCGTGCACCTCGAACAACGCTACGGCGCATTCTGCAAACCCGACAGCAATGCTGACCCCGTCCACGATTAGGCGCGACATGTCCAGTTCGCCGCTGGGCATGTAGTCCAGCGGCCATTTGAGCCCGTGCATAATGGCAGAACTAGTCAGGTAGAAGCCCGATGCGGTGTCTTCAAATCCGAACGCTCTACGGCCGTATGGCTCGCCCTCTGCCGCGTGGGCAGGTGGATGCTTGTCCAGCCACTTCGCTGCGAACCGCACGACGCCGTCACTGGTACGCACGGGTGCTTTGGGCGTGATGTTCTCGCCCCGCCGCAGCATTCTCACACGATTGTCGAACAGTCGGACGTGCTCAACGAAGTCCTTATACTGCTGGGTATCAGCATGATTCGGGTCAGTGTTGAACCACTTGGTGGTTGACACATGATAGGAACGCTGAGCGTTCAACTCTGAGGTTGTGAACCGCACGCTCAAACCGCGGCGCATCTGACGATCACGGTCAGACAGTATCCAGATCGTCGTCGCCGCCGACTCCATAGCGGTACGACACTGGGCAAGGATCGACGTTGTGTGACTGTCACGCGACTTTGGCCGCCACTCAATGAGTTCTGCTGTCGCGCAAAGACAGTCGATAGCGTTCATGATCGGAAACCGAGCTGTAGCACTAACCATGTCGCCCGTGTATTCGTTCATGAACCCCGCATCATCGGCGGCCAGACTGCTGTTCGGGTCCGCGTACTGAGGGTTGAGCCCCCACGTGTACAGCTCCTTGCCTCGCTGCGCCCTTATCAGTGTCCGATGCATCGCGTCGGCGGTCGTCAGCTTCTCGGACAGCCGAGTGAACAGCTCGGCAGGGTCCATATCGGCTAGTCTCGGATCCATCGTGACGTCCTCCCCCGTCGCATCGCGTGACCGCATCATCGATCGAAGTCAACTTTATGCGCGAGGCCGGACACTCGAACCGGGGCAGGGAGCTGCACACGCCTTCCGGATCACCCACCGGCGGCCGGGCACCCAAGCGCGAGACTGAACAGTCCGGAAACACGAGTTCGGCCAACTCGGATGACTGGCGACCCAGTGCCGATCTACAGCAAACAGTATGTGCGCAGCAGAGTCATCTCGGACATTGTTCGCAAAGTGCCGTGCCACGACCATGGACGGTTGGGGTTTCGCTCGTCCGGGTGGATTTATACGGCCGCTCCACTCAGGACGAATACGGCGGAATCGAATACGGAGGGTTACCAGTACGTGGCAATTAGCCTGTGCACGAGACACTTTCAGACTTTGATAACGCTGTTTGGCCTGAGTGCAGCTGGCGCGTTTCGCATTGCACCTGGCGGACATCGGGATGCCGCCATGTGTCTCAGTGATCCTGGCGGTCACAGTTCGCGCCCATCTCCGGCGCAACGCACCCATGGCGGCGTCTCAGAGACATGCGAGGTCCATCATGCCGGGCACACTGGCGGAAAATGCAGGCGTCACAGGGCCGAGCGGGGTCGCTGAACGAGCGCCGGTGACAAAATTACGCAGCGCATACGAGTCCCGGCGAATCTACGCAACGACATCACCGAGGCACGCGAGTACCCGCATCAGACCCTCGGCATCGACCTAATGAGCTTCGGGCACTGGCCGCACGACCGAATGGCGTCCACGCTACGAGGTCAACCGCTCATCACCGGCGTGCTGGAACAGTTCACCCATGAGCGCATAGTGATCGCGCGCTACCACGACGCCTACCTCGACGCTCTGGCGTCGGAAGGCAAACCGCCTCTCGATAACACACTCTGACCCACGAGCAAAGCTCACACCTCTACGCGACCCTCAGGTGGCAATCGTGCAAACGCTTTACTGAACGCTGGCGTGTCGCTGAGGGTGTCAGGTGACTATCTGGACGCAGGACTGGGTCCTCGATCGAGGGCCGACCGGACAAGGGTCCGCGCCGCCCAGGCCATGGCTTCGACAGCTTCAGTCGGCTCCGATCTGCAGATGTCGAGCTGCGTCAACAGCGCCTCGGTGCCGAACACGAGCGGCAGGGTGAGCCGCAGCCGGCGCAGGACGTCCGGCGCCAAGGCGTCGGCCGCCGGCTGCAGCGCCCGGTCGATCCAGCTCATCCGGCGCCGGGTCGGGCCAACCGCGCCGCCGCTGCGCAGAACTGTTTCCAGCTGGAGGTGTTCGAGTTCGCGAAATGGGCGGGGGTGGGCGAACAGCACTGCCATCATTCCTCGCACCAGAGCGTCTGCCCGCTCGACGGCGTCGCGGCCGGCGCCGGCGAACAGCACGTCAGGATCGGGTTCAGCTTTGCGATGTCGGCCTCAATGTCCGCTCGGTGCCGCGCTACGTAGCGTTCCCCGGTCGCGAATTGCTCCATGAGCCAGACGCTCAACGCCTGGATCGCGGCGCTGCGTTGGTCGGGAACGCGTGCGCCGAAGGACAAGAAGCCGTGGATCATGCTCGGCCACACGCGCAGTTCGACGGGCACTGCTGCCGACCGCAGTCGCTCGGCGTACGCGATTCCGTCGTCGCGGAGCACATCGAATTCCGCCAACAGCAGGTAAGCGGGCGGCAGCCCCGAGACATCGGCGGCGCGCAGCGGCGCAACCTCGGGTTCGGTGGCCAAGTTGCCTGGGGCGTATTGCTCGACGTACCACAGCACTCGTTCACGCGTGAGCCGATGTCCTGTCGCGAACTGACGTGCCGAGGCCGTGTTCATCGATGTGTCCAAGACGGGGTAGACAAGCAGTTGCAGCGCCGGGCAATTCGGCTGGCCCAATCGACGCAGACATACGGCGGCGGCGAGATTCCCGCCGGCACTGGTGCCGCCCACAACGATTCGTGCTGGATCAGCACCGAGCACCTCCGCGTGCTCGGCGATCCAATCGAGGACGAACTCTACGTCGTCGAGGGCGGCCGGGTACGGATGCTCCGGTGCCAGCCTATAGTCCACGTTGACCACCACGAATCCGGTGGTGTTCGCGAACGTACGGCAGATGCCGTCGACGGCATCGAGGTTTCCGCGCACCCATCCGCCACCGTGCAAGAACACGATCACCGGGGCACGGTCTGATGCCTGTGCGCGCTGGTAGGTGCGGACCGGAATGTGGCCGACCATGAGGTCGCCGACCACATCGACGTGCTCGGGTGCTGCTCCGTTGCGCCGCAACGCTTCTGCGTGTTCGGCCCGGGTGGCCCCGACATCGTGCGGTCTGGCGGGCGGATCGCGTAGCAGGTCGGTCAGAGCCGGGTCGACGGCGTTCAGGTAGGGCATTGGAAGTTCCTGCGGATGACGTGGGGGCGGAAGAACCGGTCTGGAGCCAGTGCGGGGACGACATCGTCGTGATCGACGAGGACAGCGTCGCGGATCTCGGCCTGTGAATCGCCGCGGCTGGCCAGCCACCGTCCGGTGACCGACTGGTGTAGCCAGGTTTCGAGGTCGTACCGCTCGGCGGCGGAGTCGAACAGCGTGGCCAGAGCGGCCGCCTCCACGGACAGATCGAGCCCTAGGGCACGGGCTGCCGAGGCAATTGCCCCGGCGGCGAGGCCGTCTTCGATGCAGGGCCGCAACGCGGTCAACGGAGTCATCTGTGACCACACCGATCCCGCTGCGATCAACGTCACGCGCCGTGCCGTCGCCGCAGCGATCGTCATGGCGCACCATTCGGCGACGGCAGCACGGTTTCGGAACGAGCCGACGGCGACCGCGGGTGCCTGCGAAACGGCCGCGCATAAGGTGCCACCGTTCTGCGACGGCACCACGACGCGGTCCCCGGGCCGCAGGTCCGACAGCTCGATCAGATCGTCGGCGAGCAGTCGGTCCACCGGGTCGTTCGCCAACAGCTTTGCACCGAAACGACGTTCGATGACGGTATGGTCGCCTGCTTCATCCAGGATGGCCCGGGGCAGCGGCAACACGTCGGCGCCCCGGGCCGCCGCCATGACGACCGTGGTCGAGAAGCTCAACGCGTCGACGACCACGACGGCGTCCCTCCGCTCGACGGCCAGGCAGGCGGCGTCTAGACCCCAATCCGCATGAAGCGCCACCGGTGGCCACGGGTCGAATGCTGTCACCGCCCAGCCTCCGCGGTGTGGCGGAAGTAGGTCCGCTTGACGAGACGGCGGGCGCCGTGCTCGATTTCGGTACGCCCGTGCAGGTATCGCGTGTTGTCGAACAACAGGTAGTCGTCCGGGCTCAATCGAAATCGCATCGTGCGGGTGCCGCTCTCGAGGCAATCTGCCAGGGTGTCCAGCGCCGTGCGCTGGTCGGCAGTGATGTGGTCGCCGGCCAGAGAGAGACCCGTCTGAAGGTTCTCCTTGCGATACCGAATCCGATATCCGCCGCCGCTGGTCCTTCGGGTCACCACGGGAGCCAGCACGGCCGGCTTGTCTTGATGCTGGGGATGCACGAAAGGGAAGGGCGCCCGCAGCTGCTCCAGTACCTGGTCTGCTGCCTTCATCGTGTCGACGGCATCGTCGATGGCCAGCAGCAGACTGGCACCGCCGTGGCCCTCGTTGGCCACGCAGGCAAGGCCGAGGATGTCCGGTGGTGACTGTTGCGCGGATGCGTCGGTGTGCAGCAACATCTCCGAGCGTTGATTCTGGGCGCGCTGCTGTTCCTCGCCGGTGACGTTCGGGGTGACCTGGTCGACGAGGTCGGGGTACACCTCGGATGTTATCGCTGGGGCCACCGCGGCCCCGAGCAGAACCAGCAGAGTGTCGCAGCAGACCGGCGCATTGCGCAGGACCACGGCGCCGGTCTCGGTCAGATCGGTCCGCATGGCCTTAATCACGTCGCGCGCCTGGGGCACCTCGGCCGCGAGTCGCCGCACCGCAACGTGCTGGGCAGCGGGCCGACGCAGGGCGTTCACCTCCGAACTGGGACAGATTCGTTCGGCAACCTCGGCGAACTGGTGTGCACCATCGCCGATATCGATGGATATGGGTGCTGTCATTCGGTGTCCTTTCTGGGGGGTTGACTCGCCTTCGCAGGAGTGGTTGACGGCGAGGGAACGTCGGGCGAGCCGAATTCGAACCGCACTCGAAGCACGTCCGGGCGGTTCCAGGCCCGGCTCAGTACGAGACGCCGGCCCGAGGTCGCATCGACGATGCAGTGCACGACCAACCACAGCGGCGGTCGTCCATCGACCTCCAGGGTTTTGGCGGTTTCGATGTCGGGGACGGCGAGTTCGGCATACGCCCACAGTCGCTTCGGTCGATAACCCAATGATCGGAGAACCGGAACGAGATCGGTTCCTGCGGTGGCGAGCAGTTCGGGGAATTGCGGTGCGAGGTCAGTCGGCAGGTAGCTGTGTGTCAAGTTCGCGACGACCTCGTTGACGGTGCCTAACCGCACGAGTTCGACCACACGGCTGTTGCGCGCCAGCCCGAGGCTTTGGCTGATGTCGTCGTTGGCGCGGATCGGCGTCGCGCGCAAGATCGGACGCGTCGTGGTGGCGCCGGCTTGGTGAACCATGTCGGTCCACGGCACGAACCTCGGACTGATCACGTACTCGACGCGTTCGGCGACATAGGTACCGGAGCCCTTCGCCCTGCGGACCAGGTAGCGGCGTTCCAGCTCCTGCATTGCCGCGCGGGCGGTGAGCCGGCTGACGTGGTGGCGTTCGGCGAGTTCCACCTCGCTCGGCAAGCGCTCGCGCGGTTCGAGTTCGGAAATCTGTTCGGCGAGCTTGTCGGCGAGCACCAAATAGGTGGGCAGCACCGAGGTCATGTCGTGATCACCTGTGCCTCCAGTCGGTCGGGCTGGGAGAACCGAGCGCCGTCGTGGGTGAAGAAATGAAGATCGGCGGCAAGCGCATGCACCCCGACTACACCAGCTGGGCGCACGTGCGAGGGCACCTGCATCCGGGCGCGGTGGCCGTCGACGTCGAGGTGCACGAGGCGGTCCCGGCCGTGCAATTCGGTCATCACCACCTCGGCGTGCCAGCGCAGCCGGGGCGACGGTCCGTCGCCCAACCGCAGATGGTCCGGCCGCAATCCGACGGCAGCCGTACCGGGCGGGCCGAGACTTGCCAAGGGGCCGCCGTCGAAGATGTTCATGCGACTGACGAACGAAGCGACAAAGCTCGTGGCCGGCTGTTCGAACACTTCGTCGGGCGCGCCCGCCTGCTCGATTCGACCGGCACGCATGACGACGAGCCGGTCGGCCAGTGACAACGCCTCCGTCTGGTCGTGCGTGACGAACACGATCGTGGTGCCGAATTTGCGTTGCAACGCAATCAGTTCGGTCCGCATGTCGGCGCGCAACTCGGCATCCAGATTCGAGAACGGCTCGTCCATCAGCAGCACGGCTGGTTCACGCACGAGCGCCCGGCCGATGCCCACGCGTTGACGTTGACCGCCGGAGAGCTCCTTCGGCTTGCGGTGGAGCAGCTCACCAAGGCGCAGCAGTTCGGCGATGGCGTGCACGCGGCGGCGCCGTTCGTCTTTCTTGACGCGAGTCATGCGCAACGGAAACTCGATGTTCCCGAACACGGTCTTATTCGGGTAGAGACCGTAGTTCTGAAAGACCATCGCCACTCCGCGGTCCTCGGCCGGTGTGTTGATCACGTCGACACCGCCGATGTGGATCCGACCGGACTGCGGCGACTCCAGGCCGGCCAGACACCGCAACAGGGTGGTCTTGCCACATCCGCTGGGTCCGAGCAGGACTGTCACCGTGCCCGCGTCCACGTCGAGGTCGACATCGCCCAGGGCGGCGGTGTCGACGCCGGCATAGGACTTGGTCAACGCGTGGCAGCGGACCGACTCGCCCCGGGTGTAGCCGGTAGCGGCGGATACCGTTACGGCCGCTTGGTCAATGACCATGGTCATGTGTCCTGGAGCAGGTCGTGGGCGCGACGTGCCGCGGCATCGAGCGCCTCCCGAGACGGGAGCGAACCACGCAGCGCCTGCACGATCGCCTCGTCGAGCACCTTGCTGATCTGCGCCGAGTGCCGCCCGGGAAAAGAGAACCACGGAACGAGGCTGTCGAGCTGTGCGGTGCCCGCCGCGTAGATCGGCCGATCGGCGAGGAAACCCGCCAGGTACTGCGCGTCGGTTGCGGCGACGCGGTTGACGGGTGAATATCCGCTGCCCTTGACCAGGGCGGTCTGGCCGGCCGGACCGACGAGTTCAGCGATCGCGTCGAAGGCCGCCCGCTGATGCGTTGGGTCGTCGGTGAGGATCACGAACGCGCCGCCGCCGGACGGGCAACGACGGGTGCCCCCGTCTGGCACCGGAGTCATTGCGGTGCGCACCTCGAAGGACGCGCTGTCGGCGATCGAGGTCGCCGAGGCCGACGAGTCGAACATGATGGCGAGATCGCCGCGAGCGAAAGCCTCTCGCATCTGATTGCGCGGCATCGTCTCGCCGAGGCCCGCTTCGTAGAGATCGGCCCAGAACTGAACCACCTGGAGGCCGGGTTCGTCGTTGAAGAGCGGTGTTCGTCCGTCGTCGGAGAGCATTGCGCCGCCGTTGCTGGCCAGGAAACACTGGAACGCCCAGTTGCCGCTGTGGTCGTTGCCGTAGATGGCGCCGTAGCGCGTCGCCTTGTTTGACACCAGCCGCTCGGCGTGACCGCGCAACTCGGAGAACGTTGACGGCGGCCGGTCGGGGTCCAGGCCCGCCTGACGAAACGCGTCGACGTTGTAGAACAACACCAGCGTCGACAGCGCGTACGGCACCGCAAAGAGGTGGCCACCACGGGATCCGAGGTCCAACAGGTCCGGATACAACTGCGTGGTCTCGAAAGCCGACTCCTTCATCACGCCGTCAAGCTGAGCGGCGCGGCCGGATTCGGCGTACCGGTCGATCGCACTCAGGCTAACCAGAGCCAGTTCCGGCGCGCGACCGGCAGCGATGTCGGACTGCACCCGCTGATCGACGGACTCGTAGTTGTTGCCGCCGGTGTTGACGAGCTCGACGGTGATACCGGTCCGCCGAGCGAATTCCGCGCCGACGGTCGCGGAGATGGCATCGACATATTCGGGGAGGTTGTACGTGACCAGTTCGATGGAGTTGCCGCCGGCCTGGTTGTCACCGGAGCGGCCGCAGGCGGCCAGCACGGCGCCGACGGTCAGCGCGGCTGAGCCCGTCAGGAAGGTGCGCCGCGCTACTGGTGCGGTCAATACGGTCATGCGTTAAGCCTTTCGTAATCAGTCGATTCCGTGGGTCAGGGATATGCCGCGAACGAAATACCGTTGAAACACTAGGAACGCGATGATCAGCGGCACGACCGCGAACGTCGCCGCGGCCATTTGCGCGCCGTAATGCGCGCCGGTCTCTTGCGATGAGAACTGTGCGATCGCATAGGGCACCGTGGCGTTCTGTGTTGTGCGCAAAATGACGCTGGGCCAGAACAGGTCGTTCCAATGGCTGATGACGCTGAACACACCCAACGCGACGAGCGCCGGTTTGATGTTGGGCAACACGACCCGCCAGACCATGGCCACCGGGCCGACCCGATCGAGTCGGGCGGCGTCGAACATGCTCTGCGGGATCGACAGCACAAACTGACGAACCAGGTAGATGCCGAACGCGCTTGCAGTGAAGGGGACGACCAGGCCGGCTAGTGAATCGGCGAGCCCAAGCCGCGACAGCATGACGTAGTTCGGAATCGCGATGACCTGAGTGGGAATGATGAAGCAGACCAGAACCAGCCACCAGGCCGGATTCCTGCCGCGAAACTTCAAGCGCGCGAGGGCATATCCGGCCGGCACGCTGGTCGCCACTTGGCACAGGAAGATCAAACCGGTGCTGAGCACGCTGGTTAGGTAGTAGCGCTCCCACGGCGCGGATTCCCACGCGGTGACCAAGTTTTCGGCGGTCGGTCGGGTCGGCCACAGGCTGCCGTCGAGGATGTGTTCCTCGGGCGTGACCGCCGAGCGCAGCATCACGTAGAACGGCAGCAACATGAGCAGGGCGCCGACCGCCAACAGGACATGGGTGATGATCTGTCGCGAAACGAAGCGGGTCATCTCCGGCCGGCCTCTTCCCATCGCCGCCCGAAGCTGCATAGTTGCGCGAACGTCACGATCAGCACCAGCGCCAGCAGAACCAGACTGATGACCGCGCCACCGCCGATGTCGCTGAAGGTGATCGCACGTTCCCACATCAGGTAGGACAGCGTGGTGGTGGCGCGCGCAGGTCCGCCGCCGGTCATGACCTGGATCTGGTCGAAAACCCGCAGTGCGTCGCCGGTGGCGACGACGACGGCGAACACCAACGCGGGCCCGAGCGCGGGGAAGGTGACGTGCCAAAACCTCTGCCAGCTGCCGGCTCGGTCGAGCCGGGCGGCGTCGACGAGGTCGGGGTTCACGTTGTTGAGACCGGCCAGAAACATCACCATTGCCGCACCGATCCCTTGCCAACTTCCGACGACCGCGACCGCCGGCATGGCCAGTTGGGTCGAATTGAGCCAGCCCTGCCAGCCGGCCACCGCGCCGACTGTCGCGTCGATGACGCCGTCGACCGGATAGAACAGCCAGGTCCACACCACCGACATCGCGGCAAGCGTCGATGCCGCCGGAACGAAGTAAGCAGTGCGCCAGACCGCCGCTCCGCGGGCGAGCGAGTTGACGCCCAACGCGAGGACGAGCCCCACCACGACGATCGTCGGTACCGTCAACAGCGCGTACAGCACCGTGCGTGCCACAGCCTGCTGTAGCTCGCTGCCGCGCAGCACCGCCTCGTAGTTGCCCCATCCGTCGAAATGGCTTGTGCCGGCGAGCAAGTCGTACTCGTAGAGCGACAGCACCGCCACGATGCCGACTGGCAATAACACCAGAAGCACCAAGAGCGTGACCGCGGGTACCAGCAATACGGCCGGCGCCCAGCGCTCGGAGACACGCCACCGCCGACGCTGCTGTGTTTCCGGTGAGGTCGTGGAAAGGACCGCAGTGTGCAACACGTCGGCGACGCTAGGGCGCCCCGGCCAACCTCACGCCTCGCAATCGTGAATGCAACGAGAACAATCAGTAATAACTGGAGTTCAATCTGTCTAGACAGCCTGTAAGTCACCTTGCCTGCGCCTGGCCTGTCGGACTTCGCGGCGACACTGCAGACATGCTTGACCTCCTCCTTCCGCTGCAGTGCGGTGGCTGCGCGGCGCCCGTCGACGCGCTGGTGCGCCTCCTGCGCCCTGGCGTCGGAGGGTAAACCGCCTCTCGATGAGCATCGTGGTGAGAATGAACGAGAGCGCTATCCCTCGGGGCGAGAGGACCCGTGTGCTTGGAGGCCGCTCGTATCGCTCGGTGCCCCTGCGGCTTGTGATGTCAGCAGTGCGGGGTGCGTTGGGCAGCCGGATGAACTCGTCACGAATCCGCAGATCCCCCGGACTGCTCATGGCCGCGGCTTCCCTGCGGCGAACGCAATCCAAAGACCTCACCCTGCACGCAGAGTCTCCATGTCGCGCAGTAACTGCATGGCCTCGGCGCGGTCGGACTCGTCTTCAGCCAGCTTTCCCGCCTCGGCGCGGATTGCTGCGCCGGCCTTCCATCGTGCGGCATCGATAAGGGCAGTTCGAACAGCTGCGGATACGGCCGTGCCATCCCTGGTGAGGACCTCCAACGCCTTCGTTGTGTCTTCGGCCGGCCGAAAGTTTTCAGCCATGACGACACTGTAATGCGATCTGTAAGGCACTTAGCGGATTCGCTTAGGCGAAGTTCTGGCGCAGTGGCCGTCCCCAGGGAGTGCGAGCCCAGCGCTGCTCTACAGCAAACAGGACATGTGTTTGTGAGAACGTCTCAGCTACACCACTCAGAGACCCCGTAGCCGTCCGAGATCTGAAACCCGGGACTCCCCGGCGTGCGAAGGTGTAGAACCCTCCCAGGTGGAATACGGCAGAATCGAATACGGCGGGTTACCAGTAGCGCTTAAACCAACTGCGCGAGAAGCGCTTTCACGGCGAACGCAACTGTGACGGTCGGTATCGAACCGAAGCGTCGGGGTTAGAACGTCCGTGGCTTGTTGACAGAGCACGGTGGTTGGAGCGTCGCCCGGAATCACCCACGCGTGGGGGCGTTCGCTGCGGAAGGCCATCGAGTCGCCGGGCTCGTGGACGTAGTCGACGCTGCCATCGAGTTGCAGATTCAGCCACCGTTCCTCGGTTGGACTGGTTGTAATGCGCGTCACGCTATCGTCTAAATGATTTATGATCAAGGGAGTGGCACTTGCTTAGGGGGTACAGTCAAGCGGTGAACGACCAGCGATCTCGACGTTCCAGTGACGAGGTTCGCGGCCTGATGCTCGACTCGGCACGCGAGCTCTTCCGTTCGCAGGGTTACGACGCGACCAGCACGCGGAGTATCAGCGAGCGTGCCGGGGTGTCGGAGTCGATGTTGTTTCGTCATTTCGGGTCCAAAAGCGCAATCTTCGAAGAATCGGTGCTGCGGCCTTTTCTGGCTTTCGTGGAGTCGTTTGTGGGCGACTGGTCTGATCGCCCACCGGCCGAAGTGGTGCCTGAGCTTCTCGCCGACACGTACGTCGACGGCCTGTTCCGGCTCTGCCGGGACAATCTTGATCTCCTTCGCGCGCTGAGTGAGCCACGCCCCGGCGACCCGAGTCGCGCCGCGGCACGCAAGGCATCGAGGTTGATTCAGGATCACCTCAGCGAACTCGCCGAGCAGGTGGAGCATTACCACCGCGAAGTGGGCCTGCCTCCTACGATGGATCCGCAGCTCGCGGTCCGGTTCACGGTGGCTATCGTGATCGGCGCGGCGCATCTCGGGCCGGCATTCTTCCGCCGGCCCTCGGAGACCCTCACGGCCGATATCGCTGCGTTTGTCGTCCGAGGGGCCGGCCACCCCGGAAGCGGACACGTCGCCCAGTGAGGCTTTGGCACCAGTGATTCAGGCGCCCCCTGGCGACCTCCATCGGCTCAGCAGCTGCGCCAACGAGTCGGCATCACCGACCACGGATTGCGGGTGAGCGCTTGGGGTTCTGCTGAACCGGGGCGCAGGTGCAGGTTGCATCAACCCGTCGACGTCGACGAATCCACGGCGACTCTGGTGGTGAGGATGCAGATGTGCTTCCCAGGGGCTCAGGACGGGCGACAAGCACGCGTCGGAATCCGCGAAGAGCTCCGCCCATTCGTCCCGAGTTCGCTGTTTGAGTCGTTCGGACAGTGCGACCCGCACCTGCGGCCAACCGGTCGGATCCAACTGCGCCGGAAGAGTCGTCGCGTCGATACCGAGCCGGTCGAGCAACTCCTGATAAAACTTCGCTTCCATGCTGCCGAGGGCGACGAACTTGCCGTCCGCGCACTCGTAGGTGTCGTAGAAAGGGGCGCCGCTGTCGACGATGTTCTCTCCACGCGGCGCATTCCACATCCCTGCCGCATGCATCCCGTGCGCGAAGCTCGTCAGCAACGCTGCGCCGTCGACCATCGCCGCGTCGATCACTTGCCCCTCACCCGAGCGGCTCCTCTCGAACAAGCCGGCCAGAACACCTAACGCGAGAAGCATTCCACCGCCTGCGAAATCACCGAGAAAGTTCGCCGGTGCAAGCGGAGCCTGCCCGGCTCGGCCCACCAGGTCCAAAGCGCCGGACACCGCGATGTAGTTGATGTCATGGCCGGCTGTGTGTGCCAGCGGACCGGTCTGGCCCCATCCGGTCATCCGCGCGTACACGATGCGTGCATTTCGCCCGAACACGTGCTCGGGCCCGACGCCGAGCCGCTCGGCGACACCCGGGCGAAAGCCTTCGAGGAGCACATCGGCGTGTTCGACGAGGTCGAGTACCTGTTCCACTCCCGCAGCGTCGCGCAGGTCGACGGTCAAGCTGTGCTTGCCTCGATCGAGCGGACCGGCCGGCGACTGTTCGCCGGCGGACCTCGTCGGACGGTCGATGCGGAGCACATCGGCCCCGAGATCAGCCAGGATCATGCCGCCGAACGGCACGGGCGCCAGATTGGTCAGTTCGATGACGCGAAGACCCGACAAAGGACCCAAGGCCCAGCTCCTTCCGACTCGACATGCCCCTCGAACTGCTCGGCAGCCGCCCGTGGCCGTCCCGTCGATGCCTGATGCCGACAACAGTCGAGCATCGTGCCCTATACAGCTAAATCATTAGCCTACACGGGCCGTACTGTCGTACCCCGGAGCGTCACTGCGATCCGATCACCGCGCCCCACTGAACAGCGCCCCGGAGCACGTTCAACTTGAGTTCGTCCTCTTCTGAGGATGGCTGATGCACAACAACTTTCACCGACGGCCGGTCGATCATCCGGAACTGGATGAGATCGGTCGACAGCAGGCCGACGACGGGATGGCGGAACGACTGCCGGCCATTGGCCGACAGAACCACCTCATGCGTCGCCCACCACCGGCTGAAATGTTCGCTCACGGCTTCGAGTTCAGCGGCCATCATCGCGAACAGAGGATCATCGGGATGTGCTGCGGCCTCGGCGCGAAACTGTCCCACCACCAAACGTGCGTGCTCGTCCCAGTCGACCAGGGACCGCCGCACATCAGAAACCGCAAAGGTAGCCCACAACACATTGCGGTGATGCGGCGGCAGAGCGCCGATGTCACAGAACACCGCCGACAGCGCGTCGTTCCACGCCAGGTATTCGGATCGGATCCCGACGGCATAGGCAGGCGCAGGAAGCAGCCGCTGAAGCAGCTTCCTGAGCGTCTCCCCGACCCCTTGCCCACTGCCGACACGATTTCCCAGAGGTAACCCGGCGAGCCGGCGCAGGTGGCGATGTTCTGCCTCCCCCAGCCGCAGCGCGGAAGCGATGCTGTCGATGACGTCCACGGTGGCCTGGACGTCGTATCCCTGCTCCAGGCGCGTGTACCAGCTGTAGCTGACCCGGGACAGGTGAGCGACCTCTTCTCGCCGCAAGCCCTTCACTCTGCGCCGTCCTGCAACCGACTCCAGTCCGACCTCCTCGGGCTTGAGCTGGGCGCGGCGAGACCGGAGAAACTCAGCGAGTTCATGCCGCCGCTTCTCGGGCTCGAATGACGTGCTCGCCATTTCGCATTCCTATCACCGCCCGTGGTACCAGTGACCCGGTTCTTGTCAATTGGACAGCCCGACCCAAGAATCGACCAGCATGAGTACTACACGCCCAGTCTCGACGTACTCCTCGCGCGGGCAGTTGCACTATCAGATGCTTCTCGGCGAGCACGACTCTGATCCTGGGCAGGTTGCCCTGCCGCGCACATGGTTCGGCTTGCCGTGGTCAGCTATCTACCTGTACGGCAGCCTGCGCGACGAGGAAGGAGAGCTGTACACGGTGCTGCGAGCTCCCGAATACAGCGGGGGCGGCCGCAAGCGATTCTTCCTGCAGTCGACCCTAGACGGCGCCCAGGACCTGAAAGTACATGCTGCCAGCCGCAATTCCGCCCGATCGACGGGATTCGTGCGGACCCACACCAACGGCACGACGAGCCTTGTCAGCGCACCGGACAGCGAGGGTGACGCCTTCACCTTCACCGTCGACTCCACGACTTCACGCTGGACGGAAGGCGCTGTCATAGACCTGCGCGGCACCCTGGTCGAACCGGGCCTGCATTGGCATCTTCCGCACGCGGAGGACGGCTACTACTACGTCTCACAACTCTATGACGTCGAGGGGGAGATCCTGGGTCGCAAGGTTCGAGGGTTCTACGGCGCCGATGACATGTACATGCACGGACTGTGTTACCAAGATGACCTTCTGATCGGCCGCCGACTGCACGTCGCCTGGTACACCTGGGCAACCCGCTATGTGGACGGATCGCTCGACGGCGGGCACTTCATGCTCGGACACGACGGTCTCGGCATGCTCCTGCTCTGCGACGAGACCGGCGCGGTGCGACGCACAACGAACGTCACCGGTCATGTCGAGGTGGACGGAACCGGTTTGTGGCCAAGGAGAATCGAGGTTCACGCTCCCGGAGAGGACTGGGAGTTCCTGCCTGATCCTCGCGGGCGGATGGTCGACTTTATGCCCATGCCGAACCCGCAGACCGAAGGTCGGTGGCGGCGAATCGGCGACACACGCGAACCCTCGCACTGGTTCGCTTATGGCGAGATCGCTCCATCACACGGCCTGACACCTCGCCGGTACGAGGATCCGGTCTGACATGCCAGACCTGGACGTCGTCGAGCGGCGCCGCGGCGGACTCGAGAAGTGGCTGACAGCGGCGTTGCCGGGGGACGCCTCCGTCTCGCTCACCCCTTTCATGCCGGCCAGCTCGGGATTCTCCAATGTCACGCTGTTGACCGAGATGCGCATCACGGACGCTCAGGGAACTGTGTCCAGGGATGTGGTTCTTCGCGCCCAATCGACAGATGGGGGCTTGTTCCCGGACTACGACCTGCGCCTTCAGTACGACGTGATGGCGGCGCTGGTTCCCACCGAGGTCCCGGTGCCGGACGTTCTGTGGTTCATCGACGATCCGGAGGTCCTGGGCGCACCGTGCTATCTGATGGAGCATGTGAAGGGTGAGGTCGCCTCGGGGTTCAGGCCCGGATTCCACGGGCATGGACTGTTCTTCGACGCGACAGTAGCTCGGCGCCAGGCGATGTGGTTCGCCGCCATCGATGTCATGGCTGCTCTCCATCGCGTTCCCGTCGCCGGCCTGGCACTGCCGACATCGCTGAATCCGCACCTCACCGGAGAGGCCGCACTGCACGGGCTCCTCGACGCCATCGAGACCCAACTGTCCCGGGCGCGCGTCGAGGTGCCCCTTCTCCACGAGGCGGTGAGGAAACTCAGAGGCTCGGTGCCGCAGAATGTTCCCGTCGCACTCTGCTGGGGCGACGCTCGCCCGGGAAACATCATCTACCGAGACGACGAGGTTGTCGCGACGCTCGACTGGGAACTCGCCTACGTCGGACCACCGGAAGGCGATCTGGCTTATTTCCTTCTCGTCGATGAAGTCGTCGCCGAACTCAACGACGTCCCCCGTCTTCCCGGACTGCCCGATTCAGAGTCGACGATCGCGCACTACGAACAGAAACTCGGGCGGCCCGTGTCGGACCTCGCGTTCCACACTGTCCTACAAGCTCTGCGGATGGCCACGATGCTGGCGTTGACGGTTGCCCTGAGTCCATCCCAACTCACCTTCCCCCCCAACTATCTGACAGACAACGTCGCGATGCGCCGATTGTCCGCCCTGATGGACTAGCGAGGAGACCACCCATGGACGAAGTCGTGTTGACGGCTGCCGATGAATATCTGCACCACCAGACGGTCGCCAGTTTCGAACAAGTGACAACCACCGACCGGAACTGGACCGAAAAGGGCTATGTGGTGGCCTATGACACCTCGGGCCAGGTTCTCATCGCGGTCGGAATCGGCAAGTACACCAACCGCGATGTGATGGACGCCTTCGCCGGCGTCGCGGTTCCCGGCCGGCAATGGAATGTCCGCGCGTCCCGGGAACTGCGGCCCGATATCGACGTCACCACCGTCGGGCCCGTGGTGTGGGACGTCGTGAAGCCACCAACGATCAACCGGGTCGCCTTGATGCCCAACGAACTCGACGTCAGTTTCGACGTGACGTTCGAAAGCAACTTCGCCCCCATCGTCGGACGGCCGGGCATTCGGCGGGACCGGGGTATCACCGGCAACCACACCATTCGGTATTTTCAGCCCGGCCGAGCCAGCGGCGAAGTGACGGTCGAGGGCCGGACCTATCGGCTCGATCCCGAACGGAGCTACGCATACAAGGATCGATCCTGGGGAATTCGCGCCATGACGGGCATCCCGCTGCCCGGCGCCTTCTGGTTCAGCGACCCCACCGGCACGCCAGAAGCCGGTCTGCGGCCCGCGCCCGGCCGGCCAGAAGGAGTGCTGCACGGTTACCTCAACTTCAACTTCGGCACGTGGGCACTCTCATCGACGTTCACGCAGGGGCCTGATGGGCGACCGGTGGCTTCGAGCACCGGAGTGTCGGAAGGCTTCGTCGTCTTCGCCGATGATGCGCGGCCGAGATTGCGGATCACCGAGCTGGAACTCGACTTCGATTTTTGGCCGAACTCGCGCCGCGCCCGGTCCCTTCAGGCGCATGTCGCGCTCGAGGACGGCACTAGCCGCGAGATCCACTGTGGTTGGCGGGATCTCGTCTACTACTTCCGTGGCGGCGGGTACTTCGGGTACCGCGGCTGGTGGCAGGGTGGCTATCGGGGACCACTCGACGCCGCAGGCGAGGTCCTCGACCTCACCGACAAACCGACCCTCGACGAGCTCTACGGATGCGAAGAGATTCCCGTCGAGTGCCGATGCGGCGACGAACTCGGATACGGCGTGATGGAGCCCTGGGCCATCGGCGCCCTGCCGAGGTACGGCATCACCGAGGACATGATCGGATGAGCGACGGTCTGGTCGTACTCGTGCAGGCGGTGAGTGCGCTTGCGAACGTCACCCGGACGGCGTCGGTGCCCCCGCCCGAGGTCCTCGAGAAGGTGACCGCACTGGTCGCCCAAGCCACGGCGGCGTTGGATCGCTACGCCTGGCCAGGCCCCTACGCTGTCGAGCAACTCGCCCCGCCCGGCAACGGGAGATTGCAGTGGGATGAGACCGACCTGCGCACCACCGTCCCCTACAGCCCCATCCTCGGCCACCTGAATCCGGTTGCGGGGGTGAGCCGAATATGGTCTGAGAACGAGCAGGTGCGTGGGCAGGTCACACTCGGCGCATTGCATGCCGGACCCATCGGAGCGGCGCATGGCGGAGTGGTGGCCGCATTACTCGACGAGATCACCAGCCTTTCGGTACTCGCTTGCGGAGGCATCGGATACACCCAGACGTTGACCGTCAGCTACCGGCGCCGCACGCCGCTTCATGAGCCTCTCGAGCTGTGGGCACAAACCGCTGGGATCACGGCTGGCGTCTACCTCACCTCTGCCGAGATCCGGCACGAGGGTGCGGTCACCGCGTCAGCGGTGGGCGTACACCGCGCTTCGGGCCAAAGAGACCAGTCGGTCTACTGCGACAACACCTGAACAGACTGCGCTCACCGCGGCATGTTCTGCCGATTCCAGTCAAGCCAACGCTTCTCGAAACCGTCATGACTTGCGGGCCGTTGTGGCGGAATTCGGCGCGCTGCAGCGCCACGGCGTCACGCAGCTAGCCGTGCAGGGCGGTGCGCAACCGGTCGATGTCGGCGTCGGTCAGACCGGCCGCTCCGAGATACCCCCGCAGAGAACCGAATTCGTCATCGGCCGTGCGCCACGCCGTCTCCAGGTAACTCTCCCGCACGCCCAGCACCGAATCGGTGAGTTGCGCCTCGGCGAGCTCGAGCACCCCCGGCGATCCGGGTGCCTGCTGCCGCACCCTCTCCAGGAAACTCTGGCGCAGTCGCGGAACCGCGGAGTTGCTGCGCAGATAGTCAGCCACTATGCCGTCCCGGCCCACACCGGCGGCCTCCAGCACCGTCGCGATCGCAAAACCCGTGCGGTCCTTGCCCGCGAAGCAGTGCGCGAGGACGCTGCGGCCTGAACCGAGCGGCGTCACCACCCGGTGCACCGCCCGCTGCGCCAGCGGCGCGGCCGCACTCCTCGGTCATGTAGCGCGCGGCGGCGTCGGCCACCGACATGCCATCGGGCTTGTCGGTCATCATCCGCTGGAACGCGTGCTCGTGCGGCGCCTCGTCGTCGGACGCGGTGGTCTCGACGAACGGCAGGTGATGGATGTCGACGCCCGCCGGCACCAGCCCCGGCCCGTGCCGTTCCAGTTCACGCAGCGTCCTCAGGTCCGCGACATCGGTGACGCCGTACCCGCTCAGCGCGGTACGAACGTCGTCGTCGAGCTTCGACAACTCGCTGGCGCGGAGGAACTTCCCCGGCGCGATCCCGGTCTGCTCGGAGACATCACGGACTCTGGCAGTCGCGGCCCATCCAACTTATCGTCTAAATCATTTATCTTCAACAGCCGGATTTTACCGCGCGAGCCGAAGTCAACTGACGGCCCCGACTGCGCTCAGGTGCGCCACATGTTCACGGCGCCGCGCACTCGACGTGCAGCGTGCCCTGCTCGTGCCAGTCCCGCAGCAGATGCCTGCGCACCTTTCCGGTGCTGGTCCTGGGGAAGTGGGCGACCACTACCCACTCACTCGGCCGTTTGTACGAACTCAGCCGACGCTCGGCGAGCAGCGCCAGTTCGGTCACATCCACGGTATGGCCCGGCGTCGGTATCACCGCGGCGACGACCCGTTCCCCGAGCCGCGGGTCGGCAACGCCGAAAACGGCGATGTCCGCCAGGTCCTGATGGCTCGAGACCGCCTGCTCGACTTCGGCGGGATAGACGTTCAAGCCACCACGAATGACGACTTCCCGGATGCGCCCCTTGAAGGCGATCACTCCGTCGGCGTCCATGGTGCAGAGATCTCCGGTGCCGCGCCAGCCGTCCGCATCCACCGCAGGATCGATCCGTCCGTCAGGCTGCAAGTACCCGGACATGGTGAGCGGGCCCCGCACGCAGAGTTCGCCTTCTGTGTCGACAGGGACGATCGCCCCACTTCGGTCGCGGATACAGAAATCGCGTCCCGCCAGACATCGCCCGAGCGTTTGCATACGAACCTCGATTGGATCTTCCAGCGAAGACGCAATCATCGCGGGCCCTTCGCTTTGCCCGTACGCCCCGATGACAGTGATTCCGAGCTTTTGCTCCATGTCGACGATCAGAGCCGGGTTCACGGCTGTCGCACCGCCGATTGCGGTTCGCAGACTTGCGAAGTCCTGGGGTCCGACCCCCGGCACAGTGAGCAGGTCGATCATCATGGTGGGGACCAAACCGGCCAGCGTCGGAGAGGTCTGGCGTAGGGCATCGACCACCGCCTGCGGACGGAAACGCTCCACCAGAACGTAGGCGCCACCGACGGCCAGCGCAGCGACCACACCCGTCACAGAGCCACCCACATGGTGCAGCGGAAGGGGGTTGAGGAACCGGTCACCACGGGAGAATCCGACAGCTCGAGCGAACACGGCCCCACAGTTCAGCGCAGCGCTGTGGGAGATGCTGGCCGCCTTCGGCCGTCCAGTCGTTCCTGACGTGTACTGGATCAAAAACTCGTCCTCAGGCGAGAGCGCAACCGGTTCGGCCCTGTCTGCGGAGTCCAGCTGGGCGATGTCCTGAACCAGCGGTTTGGCAGCCATCGACGCGGCGACTTCGCTCAAGCGATCGAGCACTTGGTGATTCCCTGCCTGCTCAGCTGCAACGATGAGACCGACACGAGCACAGTCGATCTGGAACCGCGCCTCTTCGTCGGTACACGAGGCGCTGATCGGAACCACCGGCATGCCCGCCACCGCGCACGCGTACATGGCGACGATCCAGTCGACCGAGTTCATCGCGACGATCGCGACTCGTGAACGGTGCGGGTTGAGCCTCAGGAGCGTGGCGGCGGCGCGTCGAGCCCTGTCGTAGAGAACTGACCACGTCAGTTGGTCGGAATTGTGATCCGTTGCCCACATCACCGCGGGGGCTTCCGGGTTGTCCGACGCGAGTGTCGCCAGCGCTGCACTGATGGTGTCGCGCCGCAGCGTCCACCCATCGACACCGTTAATCAGCGCACGGCCATCGAACGGAACGCCAGCTAAAGGACGAACGGCTTCACCATCAAAAGGAGGTCTGGCCGACAAGATCAGTCACCCTTGATCTCTCATAACGGTCGCTAACGAGACGGACGTCTCCGACAGACGGCCTTAACTATAAATGAGGGTGCGGACTGGCTGTCAATCAGCAATTTTGACCGCGATCCAATGCCGTACTGCCGCTCATCGAAATCTCCAACGGTGTGGCTCCACCGAGAGGGACGGGTCTCCCTCGATGCTCCAGGTGTCTGACGTGACGCCAGTAGCTGCGCCAAGCAGGCCCGCTTTCTCGGGCTCGCACGGGAGGGACGACATGAAATTACACGCACTGCGAAAACGTCGCGGGAGGTTGTCGTCGATTGCTCGCCACACCGGCTTCGACCGCAAAGTGGTCCGGCAGGTTCCTGGCCGGCGGGTCCAAGACCAAGGTGTGGACGCGGCCGGCGCGGCCCCTCCGGGAGTTAGGCGGCGCGTTCGGGTGTCAGTGCGTCGGTTACCGCGAGTCTGGCAGCAATCACTTAACCGAGAGTTTGGTCGTCGCCTTACCGGGCGTCGGTGCCTGGTGATCCACAAGCACGCACCGACTGCAACGCCTGCTGTCGATCCTGTGGGCCAACGCTGGCTGCATGTAATTTTGCCGCACCGCAGCGATGACACCTCAGCGCAAGGCTTTTCGCGAAGCGACTTCTGACGATGCTGGGTGTCTGTAGCCATGCACTTCTCAGGCAGGTTCTGACCGACCAGGCGCGACCAGCGACGTCGATGTTTGGCCCAGCGCAACAGCAGTTGGGGTATCGGTACAGACTTCCCAGACCGGCAACTTGCGATCCCGGATGGTCCGACGACACCTTCATCCTGGAGTTCCGCAGTGCCTATAGGCCCAAGTGAAACAGCTTCTCCGGTCATGCGACGCGGCAAAGTCGTCAATCTGTCGATAGTGACCGCTGGGGAACACGTGTTCTGTAGACGGTTCCCCAGCCACGGTGAACTTTGGGGTGCGCCCCCTGGCGGGCCGCTACGAAGAGGCACGCGTGTTCCGCGGTCTGGGTCGCTTACAGCGTCCCCGATTGGAGACGTTAGGCGCATCCCGCCGTGCACCTCGAGTGCCGTTTCCGACTGAGCCATAAAAGAAATCACTCGCTAGTTGTTAGGTGGCGTCTTCGTGTAGAACGCGGCCGATGGCGCAATTCCCGAACTGGCCGGCAACGTATACATCTCTGCGAAGCTTTTCTTGCCGGCCGACGATCAGGGAGCAAAGATCCTTACTGGCGGCAAGTCACCGCGCCTGGGCGGGCGCCTGGTCGAGGGCTTCTTTGTCGAACCGACGGTGATCGCCGACGTCACCAAGGACATGACCGTCGCTTGCGAAGAGGTCTTTGGTCCGCTGGTCACCATCGAGACATTCGACGATGAACTGGCGCCTCTGCGCGTTCGACGGCGCATCAAATGTTCGGATTGCTGGCGCGATCGGCGATCACCGCCGCCGCGATTGGTCCGGAAACTGCGATCAGTGCGAGGAAGATCGCAACGGTTATCTCAACAATCTCCCGGCGGCGCCCCCGAGAGGCCTTACCTGCAGCACCGCCCCCTCGACCGGCCTCACCCGCAGCTCCGCCTCCCTAATTCGCAGATGGTGCCGTCGCCTGCCGCATCGGGCGAAGATTCAAAGCCTCCCGGCCCAAGCCCCAGCGCCCGGCCCCCGACCTCGCCGCAAACGGACGAATGGACGGCGCCTGTGGGGCGAACTCACACTTTGCCGCGTCCCCCAGTGAACAGCGTTGCCGGGATCGAGGTTCCGTTAGGGGCCGGCGTCGTACCCGGTTGGTGGCGAAAGCGGCAGAGGCACAACGGCTCCCGGCCTCGGCTGCATAGCGGGCGGCCTCGTCGCGCTCGTCGTCGGTGTACACCCGGACGGCGGCCGGCTGGCCGGGCAGGCGAACCAGCATGTGAGGTCGCCCACGGACGCTCCCCTGTCCGCTTGCTAGGGGTCTGCCGAACGTGCAGCCCGGCGCCATCGTCGCTCATCGGGCGATCGTCGCTGCGGCCATCGACATTCCGGGGCCCCCAAATCGCGCTATTAACGCTAGCGCGACAGGCGTGCTGGGGGTACGCTGGTCCGTATGACCGTGGAGAAGGTTTCCAGCACCGAGGCCAAGAATCGGCTCAACGCGCTGCTCGCCGACGTCGAGCGCACCGGGAAGACGGTGATTATCACCAACCACGGTCGCGATGTCGCACGCCTGGTGCCCGCGACGCCGACCCCGCGGCAGTTCGGTCAAATGCCGAGTCTGTCCATTCCGAAGGACTTCGACGAGCCTTTGCCAGATTCCGAGCTAACAGGCTGGGAGGGCGACGAGTCCTCGTGAACATTCTGCTGGACACCCACACCCTGCTGTGGCTGTTGAGGGAGCCGACCACTGTTGATCCCGGAGCGCTCGCGCACCTCGCCGACCCCTCGACAACGGTGTGGGTGAGTGCCGCGTCCGCGTGGGAGATCGCCATCAAGACCCGGCTCGGCCGGCTTGACGGCTCAACGCTGCTGTCAACCTGGGCCAGCCAGCTAGAAACGATGCGCGTCGACGACCTGCCGATCGATTCCGACGACGCGATTGTTGCCGGGCGGCTCCCCTGGGATCACCGTGATCCGTTCGATCGCGTGATCGTTGCCCAGGCGCTGCGTCGCAACCTTACCCTCGCCACTCGCGACGCGAAGATTCTCGCCGCCGCGCTGATTCCCACGCTGAAAGCCTGACGCCACGTGCTCACGGAGGAGACGATGAGCGCCACCAATGAGGCGAAACCGCTTGCGACACTGCGTGTTCGGGTTGCCGCAATCCTTCTCGGTGTCCCCTGCACGCTCGCCACGGTCTTGAGCGCATGCGCCCGAGCGAGCCGTGGTCACTGCACCGATATCCGGCATCCCCCTTGTGAGCCAACCCCGAGGCGGCTGGTCCTAGCCATGGTCGCCTCACAACGCTACGTCGAAGGCGCGGGCACAGATACCCGTACAGCCTGCGAGATGTATCCGCTGAACGACCTCCTCAAGGGTTGAGGACTGCACTTCCCAGGACCGACACCCGTTGCGCTGCATGTGTCGACGACACTCCCGAATCCGACGGCACGAGTTTTTTGGATTCCCCGTGGGCCAAGATTAAAGCGCTGGTCTGAGATCTTCACCACGTCTTCTCAGCGGGACCATGCAGCGGTGTGCAGCCTGGTTTGACTGGAGGGCCGTAGACGGTGCACCAGCACTGTCGACAACTCCAGATGATGTGGCCTCTGCAGGGACAGGGCTGGAACCACGACCGGATCAAGCCACGATACGCGCCGCCTCCTCTCCTATCTCTGCCGAGCCGACGACCACCCGACAGAGCGCGGTCGACGATGCCAGCCGGCTCAGTGCCAAGACGGCCCGCTGGCCCGCGCTCGGCCGAGCTTCGCGGCGCCGCGCTTCTCGTCAAACATGCGATCTATCAGTGCCTTTGAGCCCGGCGCTGCCCCTGTCCCCCGCCACCGGGTTGACAACAAGACCAGGCGCCGGGCCCGCACCGTTACGCCCAGCCGACAGATCCTCCACACCGCCTCCCATCTTGATGCGACGACCTCATGACGCATCACCGGTCGATTGGCCACCCGTTACTGGAACCACCGACACCCCCAGCGCTTGGCGTTTGTGCTGGCACCGGGGGGCAGTCACCCGGCAGTCGGTTTTATTCCGCCGGTCTCGAATCATGGTTGAAGAAGAACGCGACGTCCTGGCGGATGGAGAACCCGTGGTGTCACGGCGGTGCTGCGACTCCTGGTATCGCCGGACCCACGTGATCCGTGGCAAGCCGTGATGCACTCCCGCGCGATAGCGGGGTAAGCGAAGCTTGCCGGCAAAGCGGGCAACACGGCATGCAACTGGCGTGAGCCGGCATTTCGTCCGCTGAAAGTTGTGAATGAAGCGCTCCGGTACAGCGCTTAGCCTAGACGGGGATGACTCTGGACTGAGAGAAGGTCAGCGTGGACGACGGCGAGAAGGTGGTGGTCTCACCGGCGCGGCTGCGCTATCTGGCGAACTGTTTGGATGATATCGGCGCCGAATGTGCCGCTCACGGCACTCACCACGGACGCTTGATGGAGGACGCGGCACCGTTGTGGCCTGGTTCGGCAGCTGAAGCGCTGCGAAGCTTTATTGATCATTGTGGTGAGCGAGACCGCTCAATCAATGCAGCGGTCCATCACATCGGGGCGCGGGTGTGGAATCACGCGGCGGTGATGGGTCAGCGCGACGAAGACAACGCACACCACATCGCGCAGGTTGCCGACTGAGCGCCAATTGGCCTGCCTGTCCTGGGTAACTGCGAGCCATTCGTGGCTGAAGTGTTGCATCCCTTTTCTTTTCAGTCGCGACGATGGTGATGAGCTCCTAGAGACTCGCCTGCTTGGATGGTCGCCAGCAAGGACGACGGGGCGGCCAAAAGATTGTGCACTGACGCTTCGGCTGGCGGTTTTAGGCTGCAGTCATGACTCGCGTCCATTTCGCCGGAAGGCACGTCTGATTGTGGAGTTCGCAGCAGAGGTCTCCGTGTGAGCCCGCGACTGGAGACAGTGGATGATGCCGTGCATCGCCGAGCGGCGACGTTCTTTATATCATGGTTGATGCTCGCGGCGGCTATGTCGTTGGGTGGCAACGTCGGCCACGCCGTCTTGATCGCACCGGCTGATACGAGATGGCTGGCGGCTACGGCAGCCCTGGTGCCTCCCGTGGTTCTCCTCGCAGCGACTCATTCGGCCACCTGGCTCATTCGGGTGCGTTCGGCCGGTTGGGTGTACGGGGTTTCGCTGGCGCTCACGGCTGCTCTGACCTTGGGGTCATTCGCGTTGTCGTTCGATGCTTTGCGTTCCTTCGCTGCGCTTCTCGGGATCCGAGAGTCGATGGCGTGGGTATGGCCAGCCATCATTGATGTGGCGATAGCCCACGCCACCCTGTGCCTGCTTTCACTCAAAGGTGGTGGGCGTTTTTGCAGTGTTGATCCTGGTGCGGATCCGCGACGACCAGCAGTGGACCCCGCCGACGTCGGTGCGACGCACGATATGCCTGGTGCTGCAACCGGTTTGAATGAGCCACGCGGCGCAACGGGGGCAGCGGAGACGATGTCGGCCCAGCAGCGAGAACAACCTGATCGTGGTGACAGCGCTGGGTGCGGCAGTCAGGTCGCAGGGGATGTCGCTGCCCCGCTGTCGGCGCCGCGTCAGCTGAGTGCTGCTGACGACACCCAAGCCGGCCGTGAGCGTGTGCTCAGTGCCGTTTCTACACCGCTCGTCAGCGAGTCCGCACCTCGTGGTGAGACCGAGTTAACTACTTGCGCTGCAGTGAACCGATCGGTGGAGCGTTGGCGTCCTGTCGCTGAATCGCTTGTGCAGGAGGGGGTTACCTCGAAGTCTCCGACGCTGATCGCGGAGATACTGGCTGACAACGAGGTCGGCACACCGCCGAGCACTATTGGTCGTCGCCACGAGGTTCACCACACAACGGTGGCCCGAATAGTGTCCGCCGCTGAGCAACTTGTGGATTCATCGACTCAGGCAGGCTGAGGACTTCCCGTGGGATCAACCTGTCCTGGTGAATCGCGCGCGTACACCAGTTGCTTACGGGTTCGCGTCAGGCAGCCGAGGGGTAGGGCTTAGCCTTCGCAAACACTTCCTCGAACTCCGTCACTGCGTTGCGGGGCAGGAACTCGTGACGAGCGGGACCGTCCAGTTTGAGGCCGCTTTAAGACGCGGTGCGCTCGACGCCCAAGGAGCGGTCACGCAGTAGCTCCGGCACGCTGACTCCCAGCGATGCCGCCTGGTCACGAAGCGTTTCAAGCTGAGCCGGCGAGAAGCGCACAAAGACACCCTTACTGAGCTGGCGGCTTTCACTCACACTCATTGGCCGGTCCTTCCGGGCTCGTCTGCCGTTGTATCGAGCGCTGCGTTGCGGCGATGTCGTTAGTTTACGACATCCATGCCGCTAAAGTGCCGCTGCACCCTCAGGCAATTGTTCGTGTCGTTCCCAATGCCGTTAACTAGGAGCATAATGCTTCTAAAGTCGTATCGGGTCGAGAAGTGAAAGTGAGATGAGTCAGCCGAAGCAGCCCCCACCAGGAGTGGAGACGGAACCGCAGGGAGATGTGGTTCCGTTGCAGGAGGCTGCCGCCCGCCTGGGCAAAGATCCGCGCACACTGATCAAGGCGATCACCGCGGGACAGGTGCGCGGCGGCGCGATGCCACGTCCGGAGCGGCTGCGCTGGTACGTCTACACCAGCGAGCTACCCCCACTCCCCGGCACCGGGCCGGCACTCGCAGTCGACGCTCGGCAAGTGCAGGACCTCCAGGCGCAAATCGTCTCCCTGCAGGAAACCAACCGGCTACTCATTGCCGCACAGCAGGATCTTCTCGATGCCGGTCAAGCAGGCAGCGATTTGGCCGATCGGTACCGCGCCGTTGCGAGCCGTTACCTGGATGCGCTCGGTCAGTTCATGACTCCCGGCCACCTCGGCGACCTGGCCGACGCATGAACCTAGTTGGTCGGCCGGCGCAACAATTGCAGAAGCGTGTCGACTCCGTCGGCGCCTAGGTAGGTGCGCAGGGCGATCGCCAGGTTCTCCGGCTTGTCGTTGAATTCCGCGATCGCGGTTGAGATTACGCGGGACCGGCTGGGTGGCCGCTTCTTGTCGGCACTCCCCTCCCCCGCGTCGTCGTTTCGATCCATGCTGGCGCGCCACCGCGCGACCTGCTCAATTCTTGGCACCCGCGCCAGATCCCGTGCATCACGGATCGCCAACTCGCCGCGACGCAATGCTGTCTGCAGCTCGGGCTCGAGCTTGAGTAGCGCTCGCCGCTGGGAAACCCACGCCCCGGTCTTGCGTAGGCGTGTGGCGGCATCCTCGGCGCGGCCGCATTCGGCGACCAACGCCTCGACCGCCCGGGCCTCTTCGATGACATCGAAGTCTTTACGGTCCACGTTCTCGGCGATGCTCGCCGAGATCAGTGTGACGCGGTCACGCGCGACCGCATCGTTGACTATCACCGCGAGGTCACTTCGCCCGTACTTGCGCGCCGCAGCGAGGCGCCGACACCCATTAACCACGACGTAGCGGGTGCTCACGGCGTCGTCAGGGTAGAGCTTCAAGTAGGCCTCGCGGGTGACGACAACTGCCGGTTGGAGCTGCATATCTGCGATCGAGGCCAGGTCGGCGAGATCCCCGATCTGATCGCGCGGATTGCGCGGGTTGGCGGTGAGTTCGTCCAAGGCGACAGTGCGACCGGCGGCGGAATCACGCTGGAGTTGGCTGCGGTCGACCGGCGACTTGTCGCCGACCGCGCTGTGCAACTCGGCGAGATTGACCCGCTGTCCGCGGGCCATCAGCGCGCCGCTCCGACGTTGAGCTCAAGCGCAAACTTATAGAAGTCTTCACGCGCCTGCAGGGCGACCCGGTTCGCGGGATATTCGGTGACAACCTGTCCTTCTGCGCTCGCGCGCACGTGCAACTTGTAATGTCGAATCACGGTATTAGCCAGTGGCCAGCCGTTGGCTTTGACGAAGTCTTTCGTCTGGTTCAAATCGAATGTGCCGTCGCGAGGATCCCAGTTGTTGATGACCACGAGGTAGCGCAACCCTCTGGGCTGTATGACCTTGCCGATGGTGCGGGCGGTCGGGTCGAAGCTGAGCGGCTCCGGTTCGATCGGAACAATGACTTGGTCGGCAAGGTCGAGGACCGCGCGCAGGACGTCGGCGGCGGGACCCCGCCCCAAAGGGTCTCCCCCATCAGCGTCCCCGTCGAGGTCGATCCAGCCCGGGGTGTCGACGTAGACGTGTTGGATGCCCGGCAAGTTTTTTAGCTTGGCGAGCCCCTCAAGGTCGTCGTGGGCCTGGGCGATGTGGAACGGCAGATCGTTCATCCGCGACGCCCACCACACGGCCGAGCCCTGCGGATCGACCGACAGCGCGAGCACCGGCGAGCTCGCTTCGGGATCGTCGCCGCGGTTGAGGACATCGGCGGTGACGGCGGCGAGGTTGACCGAGATGGTGCTCTTGCCGACGCCGCCTTTTTGGTTCAGGACGACATGAATAGCCATTGAAGGCCCTTCCGTATGCTTCCCCCGCACGGCGGAGTACTTCGGATCAGACGGACTCACCTTACGGTCCAGCGCGTCGTGGCGCGGCCCGACACGCGGGCATGCAGCCAACGTTCGCTTAACCGCGGTTAAGCGAATCCTCCCGAGTGGCTGCGCCATACCCGCCGCGCGACGTCAATCGCTTAACCGCGGTTAATTCTGTCTTCTCCGCACTGCGAGGGTTCTTCACTGGCGGCGAGCAAACGGATAGACATAACGGCAGTTTTTCGTCACGTGACATTGCTGGGGCGGCCGACTAGTTAGGCTGAGACCATTGCCCGCCACCGTCCGCAGGTTGGCCAGCGGACCCACCGGATAGCCAGAGGCGGCGTTCGGAGCGGCGATTACACGATACCCTGGACGGGCGATCGGTCACCGGAAGCTGCCGACCCGACGACACGGTCGCTGTCTGCGACGCGGAAGCTTATGTGTCAGTGAAATACTGACGACATGGCGACTAGGCCGCTGGTGCATCGGGTTGAAGCATCGCGCGCCATCACAGTGATCGCCCGCCGGCGCTCCAAGGTCGACGACAAACATCGCGAACTCTTGCCCGACGCGGAGGACTCCGATCCCCGCGAAGTATTGGATTACCTGCAGAAATACAGTGGCCCCGACATCCCCCGATGGGTGTTGCAAGCCGACGTCTGCGATGCCCTCACGCTCAACAACTGGCTCTGGTGGGAGGACCGCCGCCGCGAACTGCACTTCCTCAAGGCGGGACGCGAGCGAGGACTTTTTCTGTCCCAACTCGGCGCCCAGGTCGGCGTCGGTAAGCAAGGAGTGCTGGACCGGATCGACCGGCTCGAGGCGCTGCTGCAGTTCGACCGGCCCGACGAGAAGTTGTCCCGAGCCGCCCGTCAGGCTGCCAGGACCGCGTTGCAACGCCGCGCCGGCGAGAACGCCTGGCTCGAGCAACACCGCCACCAACTGCTCGACGTCACCGCCGACCTCGTGCGATACGCCGATTGGTACGCGCTCTCTGATGAGGAGCGTGAATGGATCAACGAACTCGATCTGGACGCCCGCGATCAGCACCTCGTGCCGGCGACCATGGCGCTGCTCGGCCTGGCCGCCGCGGAACTGCGCACCGCCCAATCGATCGTCACACTCGACAGTTCCCGGCCCCATCGCGTGCACACCGTGCTCAACCAGGCCGACGCGCTGCGCAGCAGTTTCGCCGCGCTCGGAAGCAACGACGGCGCGACACGGGCGACCGGCTAACACCGACGCGTTGTCGGAAGCTGTCGCGAAATCTGTGGACACGGCGAGCGGCTCGGCCCACTGCAGACGCAGCTGCCCCTCCCCCACTCGGCCGCGCCGCAGTCTCGGTCGCCAAGTGCCTCGGAGTGGCAAGAGGCGAGACTGCCTGCAGAGCTGGCGACCTGATTCGACTCTCTGCACAACCTGGGAATCGACCGGTCAAGAAGCTCGTTGACCAGCCAAATACGGATGAACGACGAGCATCTGTACTGATGCTTGCCAGGTGTCAGCCGGTCAAACCGCTGGCGAGTGCACGGCGGCCTGCCGGACAACCTACGCGTCACGAAGCGGTCAAACTCCGGGAGAACACCGGGTTATGACCCGTTTTACCAACGTCCGTATGGACGTACGGACAACGGGCGTCGAACCGCACGACATTAGGTCGTCGGAACCGGCGTCATATGGGACGATCGCCGACGCGTCGCAACGTCCAACTAAGCACCAGGCTGTCCTATTTGACGTCCGTACGTTGCAGCGGTCGCCAACACGTCCGCGTGCCGTGGCGCGCGGTCGGCCGTTTGACTATTCGGATGACCGCACGTGTACTCAGCACAACGCACGTAATAATTGACGCTCGCTGGGCCGAGCGATCACACCAGTGATCACCCGTCCCACTAGTCACACTGGTAACAGTTCGGTGACACGGTCGTGTCGCGGCACGGCTATCCGCGGGGATGGTCATACCGTGCCGACTATGACGATGACGGGAGCGGCTCGGGCGATCCTCGTAGCCAACCAGAAGGGCGGCGTGGGCAAGTCGACCACGGTCGCCGCCGTGGCCGAGATGATCGCGGCGGCGGGAAAGCGCGGTCGCCGTGTACTCGTGGTCGATGGTGATCCACAGGCCAATGTCACTGTGGAGGACCTCGGGGTGACGGGGGACAACGGGCAGTCACTGGGGCAGACGCTGCAGTACGGCGTTCCGCTGGTCCCGGTGCGCGACGTGCGTCCCAATCTCGATGTCATTGCCGGCGGACCGCAGCTCGCCTTGGTCGGTGCCGCCGCCCACTTGATGGCGGAGAACGGCATCGACATGGCCGCCAATCTGGGACGCCAACTGACGGCGCTGTGCGAGGTTGAGGGATACGACCTGGTGGTGATCGACTCCGGCCCCGGTGATGTGCCGCTGCTGGACACCTATCTGTCGGTGGCCAACTACCTGCTCATCCCGACCCGCGACGACCAGGCCAGCTTGGGCGGCGTGGAGCGCCTGGCCAAACGGTTCTGGCGTGCCCGGAAGCGGGGGGCATCGATCCAGCTGCTGGGGGTGCTACTTTTTGCCGTCAACCCGCGTGCAACCAAACGCAATGAGGAGATCTTCGCGCAAGTCAACGAGATGCTCGAGGGCAGTGGCACGACGCCGTTCGACATCACCATCCGATCAGCGCCGGCGGCCGCGGTCGACATGCGGACATTGCACCGGACTGCGGGCGAGTTGGTCGCTATCGCCGCCGATGAGCAGCGCAGTCGGCTGGCGAAGCTGCGGGGCAAGCAGAGTCCGGGTCGGACCATTTGGTCGAGTGATCCGTCAGGCTTGGCGGCCGATTACCAGGAGCTGGTCCGCCAGATCGTGGGTCGACTGGTCAGTTATGAGTCGAGCGCTGCGGTTGCGGAGCGTGTGGGATGAGCCCGTCTCGGCAGAAGGCGAAGCCGGTCTTCGATCCCACAGCGCTGGACGACGACCTGGACGACTTGTGGCCGCCACCGAAGATCGGCAGTCAGGCGGCAACGACAGCGGAGCCAGCGGTCTCCGCGCCACCTGCTCCCAATCCCGTTGCACCCCGCCAGACGCCGCGGGCGGCAGCCGTCGAAGAACCCGCAACTGTCGTCCAGCCGCCGTCAGAGGCGCCGACACCGACCCTTGCTGACCGGCATCCGCCGCGTCAGCTCTGCACCGTTGCCTCCGGGGAGCCCACCAAGAGAACACGCCCGCCGGAAGTCCTGCTGTCCTCGGAGGTGTACGACGAGCTCTACCGAGTGCAGATCGCAGAAAAGAAGGTGCGTCGAGGACTGGCTCGAACGATGGGCACCATCGTGTTAGACGCCATCGAAGCTCACGCATCTGATCTGGCAACCACGTGGGCACAGCAGCAGTTCACGGTGGGGGAGGGGCAGCTGTTCGAGCGACCCTCGTCCAACGCGGTACCACGGCGCCGCCGGCATGCCACGCCGCCGCGCACCGTCGTGCTGGCGGGGGTTACCGCGACGAATGCATTGCGGCTCGACGACCTGGTGCAGGCTTGGAATGCCGGCACGCGGAGCGCCCTGGTCGAGCAAGCCTTGCGGTATGAATTCGGCCTGCTCCCGGGCTCTGCTTGACGGCGGTTAGGCCGTGGGCGCCCAGCTCATCTTGGCGGGGAGCGACCGCCGTCATGCACCTCTAGACGCCCAGTGCCTCGCCACTCGACACGCTCGATTCGTCGCTTAACCGCGGTTAAGCGACGATCACCCACGTGAGGTCGCGGCGCGGACAGCGGTCGCGCTCTCCGCGCACCGAAGGAGACGTCACCGTGACGAAACGCCACCTAGCCCTGGGGTGTTCGCCGACATGATTCCTTCACCGGTACCGCGGCGTCTCAACCGGGGGTTAAGCAACGTTGGCGATCCGACGGTAACTAGGTGGCCAGTCGATGGGACGCGTTTCGATCGCGCATCGGATGGAGTCCGCCGGCGGCGTCGAACAGGAGGCGGTGCGCCTGTCGCCAGACGAAAGGCGTCACCCGGGCACTCATCGGGTTGTCGACGCGGAAGCCCATTCGACTCGCGATCCGCGGATCGAGGGTTTGCACCGCTTCCGCGCACGGCTCGCAGACGGCGAACACCGTGGCGGCATCGTCAACGAATCCGTTGGGCAGGCGAGATTCCATCAACGACACCGACAGGCGGCATCCTGGCGCCATCACCTCACAGTGTCCGCTCGCCCTCGCGAGGACGATCGCTTTCGCTGAAATGCCGCGCGCCGGTCGGCTGATCACCCCGGTAGGGCGCGAAGGCGCCGACGCCTTTTCCGGGTCGGAAGAGTCTGGGGGAGTGGGGTCGGCTGCGATGTCGGTCGGCGCTGTGCTGGTCGCGATCGCGTGTAGTTGGAGCGCAACAGCGTCGAATCGGCCGGTGATCCACACTCCGGCCCACATGCCGCACGACGGACGCTGACGGAGCGCTCGGGCCGCGCACCACGGGCGGTGCGGGCAGGACAGGCAGGCGCGCAGGCTCGCCGTGCGGTGGCGGGGGTCGAACCACTGATCGGGGTCGGTATGGCAGGGCAGGGGCGCGACGGAATCGGGAGCGGCATGGGACTGGGCGCCGCTCATCGAGTACCGCCGCTACTGCCACGAAGCACGTCCACTCGAGCTTGCAGCTCGCCGAGGGCAAGCCGGTCAGCTTCGGCGCGACGCTGCTCGGCCCGCTGGGCGGCTTGGCGGGCGATCTGCATCGCAGCCTGACGGCCTGCCCCGGTCAGCGCGGCCTGGCCTACTTCGCGGGCTCGGCGGGCGGCGTCGCGTTCGGCAAGTTGTGCGCTGATTCGCTTGCGCGACAACGCAAGATCGGCAGCTTCACGGGCTTCCTCGAGCGCCGAGGGCCGTTCGGCGGGGTTTCCGTGGGCGGCGAGGATTGCTCCGAGCAGGCCGATCGGTTTGTGCGGGGTCTCTGGGATCCAGTGACCGGTACCGATCCAGTCCGCGATGAGCTGGTTGAGATCCCTAGGTGTCCAGCCGTGGCGGGCGACTTCGGCGAGGATCCGGGCCCAGGGGGTACCGGTGCGGTAGCGCCGGGCCCACGCCGGGCTTTGCTGATCGCAGACCCACCGGTTTGCCAGGGTCAGAGCTTGGGTGTTCGGGGCAGTGCGGCGCGAAGCGCCGCTGCTACGGCCTGTGGGCCGGCGGCTGGTAGTGAGTGATTTCTTACAAGAGATTTGTGTATTTAAGTAAGACCCTTCGGGATGGGGTGACAGCGTTCGGATTCGACTGTCGTGCAGTGCCCAGACTGATGCCCAGCCTCGACCGTGGTCTCCGACTCGCCAGCTGGCCATGCGTTCGTCGTAGGTGCGTTGGCGTCCCCGCATCACCTCGGTCGCGACGCCAAGTAGGCGTAGCGCTGTGGAGGCGCGTTGGACAGTGCGCACAGACAGCCCTGTCAGGGCGGCCAGGCGGTCGTTGGTGGGCCGGCAGTTGCGCCCCGTGCGATGATCGGCGAAGGATGCCCGTGCTTCTGCCACCGCGACAAGGGTTTTCAAGCTGACAGGGTTACCCGGCATGGCAGGCCGCACCTGGGTGTCATACCGGGCCCGGTAGGCCGCGGGCACGGTTTCGTGGGCCCAGCGACGCGCACGGCCGGTCCAGCACGGGATTGCCGCCCAACGCACGTCGATGCCCAGCATGATGCGGGGGAGACGGTCGAAGCAGTGGCCGCCGGCCCGACGAATCCACACGGGGGCGGTGTGGGCGGTGCCCCGGCGTCGCAGCAACGGGCTGGAGCCGTGATCGGGGCGGGTCAGGACGGAGCCGGGTTCACGATGCGCCGCATGTAGACCGTGGGGCAGGCGTGCGCTACCGTGGAATGCGTCTTTCATGACGATTCCCTTCAGCAAGGGGGAGAGTGCGCGAAAGCCACCAGGTTCGAGCGGCAACTCGAACTCGACGACCCTCGGTCCTTTGGGCCGGGGGTTTCGCCGTTAGGGGCTTACCAGCAAGTGGTATTCAGTTGTGCGGCAAAGGTTTAAGGTGGCCGATGCGGCCGGGTCCTCCTTTCGTCGGTCACGACGTCTCAAGGCGGATATCCGCCGATGGGTACGCGTCTGCGGCAGACACCCTTCGGTTAAGGGGCCGGGCGGATATCCGCCGGTGAATCTGAGCATGCCGTACTGGCCGACGGGAGCCGTGGTGACACGCCGCACCATCTTTCACACCGGTAACAGCGGTGCTGAGGTGGTGGACCCATCATGTGGGTGCGCAGGTAACCTCTGGCTGACGGTGGACACGCCAGTGTCTGCCTGTGTCCAGGTCCTACCCCGACGGCGCGGTCACCCCCGGTCCAGAGCATCCCACCCTGGTTTGGGGCATCTCGCCAGACTGAGCTTCGGGTGACGCCGGTATTGCGGAGTCGGCTTTGGCGGCTATACGCGCCGTCATTCGGGTAGCGGGCCCAACCCGTTACGTCTGCACAGACTCCTGCGCCAGTGCCGTGAAACACCGAAATGTGAAGCAGATTAGGGCGTCTCACTGACTCTGTCCTTCGATGACCCGGTCGTAGGCGCCCTCGTATTTGTCGAAGCCGGTGTTGGTTTTCAAACCGATGCTGTCGAGGTAGGCGTCGACGGCTTTGGTGATGTCGCTGGACGGCACATCGTCGGCACCGAAGGCGACGATCTGACCGTTGTCGGCGCGTATGCCGTCCAGCAGGCTGGTATCTCCGACGCCTAGTTGCAGGAATTTGTTCGCCAGTAGGTGCCGGGCGATATCGGGACTGATGGCTGCGACCGTCTCGGCGTCAACCGGAACGGGCCCTGTGCCGAGGATGACTTCCTGCAGCACGTTGTCGGCACCGGGGACCTGGCCGACTGTGTCGACGATGTCGCCCCAGACGGGCAGTTTCTGGGCGGCGTCGTACCAGAATTTCTTGTCCTCCCACGCCTGTTGGGCGGCCGCGTTGCCATCGGAGATGTCGTCGTTGGCGGCGAGGTTGGCGCCGGTGTCGATCACACCGCGCAGGGCACCCGAGGATTGTAGGTCGTCGGTGTTCGCGATTTGGGCAGCGTCAGCGATGGAGCGCACGTAGGAGTCTTGGTAGTCGTTGATCAGCGCGTAGGCGTTGCTGTTGAGGGTGGTGGCGGCGAACGCGTCAGTTCCCACGACACCGAACAGGTTTCGCGTGGCCGTCACGGCCGGGTCGTCGACAAAGGACTCCACCTCGGGGTTAGTGCTGAACTCGGCCAGCGGGCGGAACCCTGTGGTGTGGTCGAGCTTGTTGTCCATCATGTCGTCGAGGTAGGGCACCGTCGCATCGGCCATCGCGCGGGTGAAGTCGGGGCTGACTTGCCCCAACGACTGGTTCTCGGTGCCGGGGATGTTGAGCAGTTTGTCGGGGTTATTGCCAGCGAACTGGGCGAATGCGTTGAGGGTTTCGCCGGCGCGGGTGGCGGCGGCGAGTTGGGTGGGGTCGGCCGGATCGGCCATGGTGGCCACGTCGGGGATGCCGGTCACCATGTTCGACAGCGCGGTGCCGCCGTCGGTCCAGCGGTGGGTCGTCAGGTTCTCCAGGAATTGGTTGTCGAAGACCGGGCGGCCGTTCCCGTCGTAGGACGTGACGAGCGCGTCGTGCACGGCTACCGGGTCGCGTCCGGAGGCGGTGATCATCGTTTGGATGTCGGTCGTCATTGGGTCGTGGAAGGGTGTCGCGTCTGACCAGACGCCGGTGCGCATCAGCTGCAGCGCCTCCTCAGATTTACCGAGCATGCCGACATCGAGTGCGCTGCCCCGCATCAGCGCTTGGTCGCCGTGGCCCAGGATCGCGGCCATGTCCTTCATGCCGTCCCAGTGTGTGAAGAGGTTGCGCGGGTCGAAGCCGTGACCGCCGCTTTGGACCAGCTGTTCCCAGGTGCTCTGCGGGACCCGCAGGGTGGGGTCGTTGACGATGTCTCGCAACGCTTTCGGAGCGTTGTCGAGGCCGCCGCGTGCGCCGTTGGCGGACGCCACGTGCGGGTTGGTGGCCAGGCGCATCGCGTCGGTGAGCGCGCCGCCGCCCGGCGCCCGGGTGTAAGCGCGGATTTCCTCGGTGGTCCTCGGATCTAGGCCGCGGGACATGGCAGTCAGGTACTGCATCTGATCCTGGGGGAGTATCAGGTCGCCGCGCTCGAGGGCGGCCTGCTGCTCCGGTGCCAGCGTGGTGGCCTGATCGAGGCGCGCCTGAGCTTCGGGGGAGAGCTGGCCGTCCTCAAGGAGGTCTTGGGCGTCGGCGTTGCCCTGCTCTTCGTCAAAGGGGGAGGGGTCGTCGGCAAGTTCGGCGTTGAGCTCATCGAGCGTGCCGGTGCCGGTGGCCAACCGGATCGCGGCGGCAAGGTTTTCGTCGGCGTCGTTGGCGCGCACCAAGAGTGCGGTGATCTCGGCTTCGAGGATGTCGACGCGGCGTTCCATCTCGACGTGATCCTCGGCGGTCACCGGCGGCAGGTAGGAAATCTCGCCGGCCTCGACATTGATGGTGATGCCCCACCGGTCGGCCATCCGCAAGATGTTTGTCCAGTCCGCCTTGATGTCGGTGACCTGCGCCTCGGCGGTCTGGGCGGCGCGGGCCACCCCGTCACATTCCTCGGCGTGGGCCAGCAGGTCGGCGCGAACACGTCCCGAGGCCGCATCGGCGGCCTCGCGCGCCTTGCCCTCCCACGACGTCGCCGCCACGACATCGCCGATCCCGGTCGCCGCGCTACGGGTGCCGTTAGCTCGTTCGGTCGCGGCCTGGAAGACGCTGTGGATTGCGTCAGGATCCCATTGATCCAGGTCAGCCAGCGTCAGCGACATTCACCCACCCCTGCGTCGGAGTGCCTGCGGCACCAACCACAATGACCCGACCGACAGGGGCCTTGGCAGCAGGTGCAGGACTGGGAATTCGGTCGCGGTGACGCGCTGCGTACAGCGTGCTGCGTTGTCGCGCGGCCCCCGATGGCCGGCTCGGTCCTGGGCTATTCCCTGGCATCGCCGTCAGCGCTTGGCGTCAAGCCCGCCGGTGACGTCGAAACCACCGTGTGCGGCCAGTGAACGCAGTTGACGCAGAGCGAATTTGCGGCCCCGGCCCTCTTTGGGGATGTTCACCCCGGACCACATGCCTTCGGCTCCGGGGGTGTCGAGGGCGTCTTTAGCGCACTGCCAGCGCCGCGGGCAGCCACGGCATAGCGCCTTCAGTTCCGGGTCTTCTCCGCCGGCGGCCCACCTGTCGGGGTCGGAAATGCAGGGCTGGGTGGTGCCGCGCACCGTTGGACGTTCGAGTGTCACTGTCACCGTCGCTCCTCCCACTGAGCTATCGAATGACCGAACTTTAGCACCAAAGTTTAGCACTGCGCCAGTGACGCTTAATTTTAGCGATAAAGTTTGATGTGCACATCGGTGCGCAAGTATTAGCGCAACTTCACTGGAAACGACCTCTGACGTGGCCGCTGTTGTGCCGAAATCGTGATAACCCCTGGCTACACTGACGCGGTGGAGGACGGCGAGATCGACGACGGGATTGCCCGCGCGGGCGCCGCTGTCGCAGCTCGTCGCCGTAACTTGGGGATATCGCAGCGCGAGTTGGCGCGTCAAAAGGTGATCACCGCGCCTGCGCTGATCCACTTCGAGAAGGGCCGCTCATGGCCCCGGGAGCGCACCAGACACACCTTGGAGCAATTTTTGCAGTGGCCGGCGGGAACAATAGCGCGCATCCGAGCTGGCGGTGAAGCGCCCCCGGAAACGTTAGCGCGCCCCCGGCCTGGTGGCGCTGCCACCGAAACGCCAGCGCCACCCCGCGGGTCCGACGGCGCTGTTCTTGTGGTGGACGCGTTGAAGCTGGCCATGGATCGTTTCGATACCGCGATCGACGACCTCCCCGAGGAGTCGTCCCCGGACTTCCCTGGCCGGGCGTCGACGATCTTGGCTGACCTGCTCAAGCTGGAGGCGTTGGCAGCTCGCGCGATGCGCCATAGTCAGGGCTCGCCGGCTGAGGTGGTCAAATCACTCGGTCATATTCGGGGCCGCTACGACGACCTCATGCTCAAGGCCGCAGCGCGCCCTGACGCCACGCTGGGCCAGCGGCTGTATGCGGTCCGGCGCCGTGCCAACCTCGGCGCTGGCGAGGCGGCGGCGGTTGGTGGATTCCCTGCGGAACTGGTGGAGTCAGCCGAAGCGGGCGAGGTACTTAGCGCCGAGAATGCCGCCCGGGTGGAAAGCTTGATTGACGCTCTGGCCGGCCCGTAAAGCTGTGCGCAGGTTTAGTGCAGGCGGCACCGCCCACAGCATCAAAAATAGATGAATGAGAACATCTTTTGGCATCGGTGCTGACCGTGGTTACGACTGCGACGTTGACCGCCCCCGCATCAGCTTGCGCCGCCCCGCGGGCCAGTGCAGCCCCAACAGCGACGGTACTTCGCTCGTCGACGGCGACACGATCGACGTGGTTGACGACGATCGTGGGCGCCTGCGGGTGCGTGTTCTCGGCATCGACACCCCGAAACGACAGGCACCAAGGAGTGCTGGGGCCACCAGGCGACGGGGTTCGCGACAGCGACGCTGATGAGCCGGCGCGTGTCCGCTGTTGGTGACGCCAGTCAGGACGCCCGTGACCGCTACGGGCGGACTCTGGCCTACGTCGAGACCGACCAGGGTGACTACTCGATTCTTGCGGCGGAAGCAGGGGCAGCGCGAAGCTACGTTTTCGACAGGTCTCGACCACCGCAACGAGCGGGCGAGATCGCCGCTGCCGAAGCGGCAGCGCGCACAGCCGGACGCGGTTTATGGGGCCCACCGTGCTTCGGGGAGGCAGACGCTTAGCCGCAATAGCAGCACCACCTCTGCCGGATTTTGTGTCTGGGTGGTGGGTCTGGGTCGCTGATACTGGTGTCGTGTCGGTTGGCGCGGTGGTGGCTGCAGTCGGTGAGGTGCTGGGCCGCGCGCACTCACTGTTCGGCGATCCACCGGCATCCGGGCACGGACCCGCAGCAGGCTCGGTGAGCAAGCTCTCCAGCGCCGGGGACCTAGTGCGCTCGGGCCAAGCTCAAATGGCGCCGCTCTCGGGCCAGCTGGCCACCAACTACTGGACCTTCGCCGGCGGCGCGGGCCCCGCCCTGGACACCCTGGCCGGCAACGACCAGGCACTAAGCACCCAGCTCAACGACGCCGCCCGCTCCGACCGCACCGGCCGCACCAACTCCGCCACGGCGGTCAACGGCGCCGCCGCCGACACCCATGGGCTGGCCCCGTTCACCAACACCCCCGCCGGCCAGAAAGCACTCCTGGTCGCCCTGCGCCACCGCGTCGCCCAACAACAACACGTCGTGCAGGCCTACAAAACCCGCGACGCACAGATGGCGGCGATGCTGCGGTCGATGACCTACGGCGGTGGCACACCGGTGGGCGGCGGGGCGCCGTTCGGCGGCGGCGGAGCCGGGATGGGTGGCATGTCGATGGGCTCGGGCCGGGGCGGGGGGATGCCTGGAGTCGATTTGGGGCAGTTCGCCAAGACGGCGAACGTTTCGGGTCAGCAGCGGGGTTGGCAGAGCCGCACCGCAGCCCGGTCCTCCAGCCACAGCGATATCCCGTCGGCGCCAGGGGCGGCGAATATCCGAGCCGCGATAAACAGGGCTCTCGACCTCAAGGGGATCACCAATCCGAGTGCCCGTCAGTACTGGGAGACCGGGATGATGGTGGTTTCGGCGCGGGAGTCGGGCCACAATCCGAATGCGCAGAACAACTCAGATAGCAACGCTGCCAAAGGAACTCCGTCGCAGGGTGCGTTTCAGTTCATTGAGCCGACCTTCCGGGCTTATCACGAGCCGGGGACGTCGACCCATTTGCGCGACCCAGTGGCCCAGGCCGCGGCATTCGTCAACTACGCCATGGGCCGGTACAACGTTTCGGCCGACGGGTCGGATTTGGCGCAGAAAATTCAGCAGGCCGACCCGAGGAGGTCGCCGAGAGGGTACTGATTTCGGTGCGGATTTTGTGTTTTTTGTCGGTTGCCATTCTGGATGGCGGATTGCCATTTGAAATGGCGGATGTTGGCGGATCCGCCATTTGGATGGCAAATCGTATGACTTGTCGCGCTGCTTGTGCGTTCCGCGAGCCTGGCCGGCGGGGAAGGCTGGGGTTGGGTGTCGGTTCTCCTTTCCCACGAAGCGTTCTCATCTGAGAGGACAGCTCGGAGGCGGGATCCGCCAGGTGAATGAGCATCAGCACGATCTCTTGCCGACGTGCTATGCCGCAACCGCGCTTCGGCTCTTGCCCATCGGGCCAGCGATCCGACTTTGCAGGGCCGGATCCACGAGGCGCTCGTGAAGCTGCAGAGTCAGCAGGCGGCGGAACTGGAAGCGGGGACGTGACGGCGGGGAGCGGCTGCCGGAGATGCAAACGGGTTGATCGAGCGGTTGCGGGAGGGAACTACCTGTCCTCGCCTTCCATTACCGGCTCGGGCTGCTGACCGTGCCGTCGACGCCAGAGGTTGCCGACGTCGTCGGCGAACTGGAGATCAACACGCACCTCAATTGCCCCTGGTGCGCTGTACAGCACCTCAGCAGACTGGTCCCGCGAGATCACCTGGGGGTACTTATCAACCATCTGCTGCTGCGCGTTCCGGAGAAACGAGGAAAGACCTGGGGCAGTCATGATGTGGTCGGTGAACATTCCGCCGTACGCGCCGAGGTTCGCTGGCATCCCGGCCACCATTCCGGGCGGGTACATCGACTGGGCGCGGGACCCGATTGCATCGAGAGTTCCGCTCATCCCGCCCGATAAGATTTCGCGGAAGAGCTCCTGTACGGAGATCTTCCCCTTCGCCGGGTGGCACGCGTCCTCCAGCTGATTGCCGTCCGCGTCGACGGCGTACACGTCGACTTCGAGGTCGGTGATCGGACCGGAACTTGCGTTGGTCACGGTCACCGTCCACAGTCCCTGGCCGATGGGCACGGGTTTCACGGAGGCGGTCACCGCGCGGATTCGGCCACCACTGTTCCCAGTCTCCGTGGCACCGATAGAGAAGTAGGTGTTGTTGTCACGTCCCACGAGCACGTTCTTCTGCGTGGTGCTGAGAGATGGCGCGGAAGCAGACGAATCGTCTACTGCTCCCGCGCCTGGGGAGGGTGGGGCGGCGCCTGGGGGGCACGCGCAGCGACTCGGCTGATCCGAAGATCGCCGCCGGCTGCGACGTCCTCGGCGGCAACACCGGTTCCGCCGTCGACGGCCACGTCTTCGACCTCGATGTTGCCTCCGACCGCGGCGCGGCGGATGACCACGCCAATGGTGGCTGGGAGATCCGGGGCCTGCTCCTCAACGGTCGACAGGAGAGCCTGCGCGAGGCCGTACAGCTCCACGTCGTCGCCGGCCCCGGCTTGGGTGAGCTTCTTCTCAACTAGTGCGCGGCGAAGCTCTTCCTCCGGCTCCTGCTCCAGCCCCTCGACGTCTGCGCTGACCCAGGCGTAGCGCTTGATGACCAAGTTTTTGACCGCGGAGTAGGCGTCGCCGATCGCCTGCTTCGCGGTGTCGCGAACGCCGTCGGACGCGCCAAGGGCGAGCGCCGCGACTATCAGTGTTACGGGATCCATTTGCAGCCTCCAGCTCTGGTCCCACACAGCTGCGCGGGGTCTCGCCTAAATCTAGGCGTCGGTTCCGACAGACTTAGTTGGGCCTCGGCGAGGGCCGCAGCCCACCCGGAAGACGACGACCCGGGGCAGAACACGGGCTGGGTCGAAGTGGGACATCACAACCGGCCGGCTCATAACCTATAGGTCTCAGTGTGTATTTGCCGGCCGAGCGGCAGCTGATAGCGGAGTGAAGTATCGGTTCTCGGATCCGCCAACTAGATGACAATGAGGCGCCCGCCATCCCTATGACAACGCGCCATCAGGGCTGGTGGCTGCGGTGGGAGATCTCACGGAGTTTGGCAATCTACATCTTTTGTCGGTTCTCATTCTGCGTGGCGGATTCTCATTTGAAATGGCGGCTGTTGGAGGATCCGCCAACTAGGTGAGAATAAGTATGACTATTGATCGGCTGCTGAGCCTCGCTTTCCTCCACGTCTTGGTGATCGCGATCCATCGTCATGACTAGAGCGCGCTTCCGCCACTTCGATCAGAACTTCGCAAAACCCGCTGCCAGAGCATTTTTCATTTGAGATGGCGGCTTGTGACGGATGCGAATGCTGGGCGCTGGCCGTCTCAAATCTAAAGAACCAAGACGGCTCGATTCTTGTCTCGCCGCGCGAGGGGAATTGCCCTGGCCGCTACGCTCAGGTGCGTGTTGTCGGCGGCCGATCCAGTCACATGGCAACCGCAACGCATCGCTATTGCTGGCGTGACGGGATCTGGCAAGTCAACTTTAGCTAAGCGACCTTTCGAGCCAATTGAATCTCACCTACGTCGAAATCGACAGCCTGTTCCACGGTCCCAATTGGGAACCGCGACGCGACTTCGTCCGTGACGTGGAGTCAGTCATTTCCGGAGATTCATGGGTGATCGAGTGGCAGTACTCAGCGGTCCGCGCGAAGATCCTCGAACGCGCCGACACGTTGATTTGGCTCGATCTGCGTACGCCACTGAGTTTGTATCAGCTGACGCGCCGCACAGTTCGCCGACGGTTGGGCAAAGTGGAACTCTGGAATGGTAACTATGAAGGGCCTCTGCTTAGCGTTTTCACTGACTCTGACCACATCTTGCGCTGGGGAATCCGCACCCGCAACAAGCTCCGCGGCCGAATCCCAGCCGTTGCGGTTTCGCATCCGAATGTGCGTGTGGTGCGGCTCGCTACACATCGAGATATCGAACTGTGGCTCCGTCATGTTGCCGCCAAGCCCGAACAGCGTTCCTAGGCTTACTCGGATCGGACCGGCGATGCTGATCCGGTGGGTTCGAGATGTTGGGTGTCAGCGAGTGCAGCCACTTCGCGATTGTGGAAGTAGTCGTCTAGGCGCAGGGTGGTGATGCTGCCGGGGGTTGGTCGAAAGTTGGCGTAGCCCAGCGACTCTAGGGGCATCTGTATCCAGGCGGCGATCACGAAGGTCAGTGTGAATCCATGTGTCACGATGATCTGATACTCGGCGGGGCTCGCGGTGATGGATGCTATCGCTGAATAGACCCGTGCTGCGAAATCGCCCTTCGTCTCGGCCCCCGGTATGCCCTCGTCGTGGTTGAGCCGGTCACCAGCAGCCGGCGGGGGAATGAAGCGCTCATCAAGCCAACGTTGAGGGCGTCCTTCTGCTGTGCCGTAGGACTTTTCCCGTAAGCGGCGGTCCAGTGTCACAGGCGAGCCAACAGCTGTGTTGATCTGCTCGGCGGTATGTCGGGCGCGTAGTGAGTCCGACGAGACGATGTCCGTGGTGACCCCGGCTGGGATCTGTCCGCGTATCCATCGGGCGATCAACACTGCGTCGGCCAGGCCCTTCTCCGTTAAGTCTGAGTCATGCCAGCCGCCGACCAAGCCCTGTCGATGATGGGTGGCTTCAGGATGGGTCACTACGTAGATCGTTCTGCCCACGCCCTACCGTAGCGAGGCTCAAACCAGCTAAGACCCGGCTCATTATCTAGAGATGTTGGACGGCTCTGATTGTGTCTCGGATGTTTGGCCTGAATTTGCCGTCGTCAATCTCTGGTGGCGGTCAGGACTTCGAGGGCGACTGGTTCAGTGAACTGTCCGATGGGGTCGATGCTCAGCAGTGCGGTGGTGAGTGCTTCCTCAAAGGCGGTCCGCCGGGCACCAAGCAGTCGTCTCAGGGGCAGTGACGTCGAATACAGGTAGCCGATGGTCTCTTCGATGGTCCAGGTCCGCTGGTACTGGTGGACCTCACGCTTGACGTGGCGGAATGGTGAAGTGGCCAACACCCGTTCATGTGGGGGGCCGTGACTGGCGGCTGGCGCGGAGCCGTGACGGTGGCCGGGGGCCAAGAAGCGGCGTTGTGTGTCAGCGATGGCCTGCTGCCAAGGCGTAGAGGGAAGATTCAGGTTGCTGTCGTTGACAATGGCCAGGGCGCCCTGCTCGTCGACCATCTCACCGAGTGCGGTGAGGACGTGTTCGCGGTCCATCCAGTGAAAACAGCGGCCCATCGTGACTAGCTGAAAGTGACCAAGATTCCCCGGCAGGTCTGCAGAGCTGCCACGTACCCATTGCACGTTGGTCACTCCCTGGTCAGATGCTTGCCGGTGGGCTTCGCTGAGCATGTCGGGCTCGGGATCCAATCCCACGGCTTCGCTCACATGTGCTGCCAGGGGGAAGGGTGAGTTGGCCGGTGCCGCACCCCAGATCCAGCAGCCGGCCGGTCCCGTCAAGACCCAGCTGTGCGATCAACTCATGCAGGACGGCGGGCGGGTAGCCGGGCCGGTACCGGGCGTAGTGCCAGGCAGTTCCGGCGAACAGGCCACCCTCGGGTTCGGGGTGTGGATCGGACGCGGTCACCGCGGTGGCACCCCGTCTCCCGGGTGCCCCGACCGCACCCACACCGGGCTTACGCTTACGGCTCGCTGCATCAGAACAGTGTGACGCCCACGGACGTGTCGGGCGATGCACCCGGTTCCCACTTGCTCGCCGTACCCACCTCAATTGTGCGATTCCCACAAAGAGCTCGCCCGTCTCGCATGTAGAGAAACGAGACAGGCACCGCGGAGCAGTGCTCAGTCCGCATAGCGCCAGGTCGTGGTGTCTCATTTCTCGTCTCACACGGACGTCTCAGTCCTCATCAGTGGGGTTCCACCACCGCGCGCTCCTAGGATCCGCCATTCGGATGACAATGAGGCGTCCGCCAATCCCGTGACAATGTGCCATCAGCGGCGGTCTTAGCGGTGGGAAATGCCACGGAATTTGGCAACCTACAGTTTTTTGGTTTTCAGTTTTTACCACCCGATTCCTCGAAACGCAGACCCTCGCGCCCTGGCAGGCGCTGCCGCCACTGATGAAGTCGGTGACCTCAACGCCGGGCTGCGGGGATCGCGTTTTCCAGCACCCGCACAGCCTCGGCCCTACGGCCGCAGCCTTGCCGTTGGTGGCGGATCCGGTGGGGTCTGCGGTTAAGGAGATGCGTTGCCCGGTCAGGGTTTCGGTGGCGAAGCGCCTGTCGGGGCAGAGCCTGCGGTGCGATGAATGGCTCAACACCTCATCCCGCGTCGCGGCGGCTGGAACTGCTGTGGAGATTCGCCGTCGACCGCTGACGAATCGAATGTCCCGCGACGTTGCTGTCCCTGCGACGCGCGACCATGTCGGCCGCGCGGCGGCGGCCGATGAACAGCGGGTGAATGTGCGATGGACGGCACTGCGGTCGGCAAACTTCAGTACTCTGAACGGGATTCGTCAATTGCGCGACGGTGTGCGTACGGGGCGGCCAACGCCCGGGTTGTCAGAAGTCGGTCACAAATATTCGGCGCGGGAAGCAGATCGGCGTTGCTAGTTTTGCTTCGTTCGGTGCGCTGAGTGCACCACGGGTCGACAGATGCGGGGGCATCATGACGAAATCAGGCCAATTCGCTCGGTTCGGCGGCGTCGCGGTGGCGGTCGGAGTCGGATTCGCCATAGCGACCAGTCTGGGTGCGGGCGCGGCGTCGGCCGATAGTTCGTCGTCGACGGCAAGCAGCGGCCGACAGGCGTCGGACGCTGGATCGGACACAGCTGCGTCAACGTCGGCCGACAGTTCGTCGTCGTCGGCAGGTAGCGGCCGACAGACACCCGATGACGAATCGGACACCTCGTCGTCACCACTGCGGTCCCGCACGGGCGATGCGTCGTCGCCGACCACGTCGGATCCGGACTCCGAGCCGAAGCAGCAGCGTCCCGGCGTCGGCGATCCCGCGACCGACCGTCAACGCGAGGACGACGACAAGACCGAAACGGTGCGTGATTCCGACAGCACGAAGCGCGGTGGGCCAACCGAAGCGACCCGGGCGGACGGGCATCGCTCCCCGGCCCGTGAGTCCGCCGCAACGCCGAAAACTCCTGATCTGGTTGCCACTCCGTCATCGCGTCGCGAAAGCACCGTGCTGCCCGGCCAGAACGCCACGGCCGGCGCCGATGGCGACATTCGCGTCGCCGCTTCAGCGCGTCCTGGACAAACGACTGCGCAGATCGATGCGCCCCGCGGTCTGGTGATCCCGGTGGGGATTGCGCCCTCAGCGCCCTCCCACGCCGCGTCGGTCCCGATGGCGGTCTCCGCGCAGGCCGCTGGGGTCTCCGCGCCGCATTCCGCCCCCATCGATCCCGCGAAACCGGCCGGAGACGGTGGGCTCGTGACGCTCCTCGGCGGCGTGCGCCGGGAACTCGACAACGCCGAAACCCAGCAGACCAGTACGCCGAAACCGGGACTGTCCTCGATGCAGGTGGCGGCCGACCCCGACGATCTCGTTGCTCCGCTCGCCGTGCCCGCTGCGCGTCCGACATTCGCACAGGTCGTCTTCTCGCTGATCCAACGAACACTGTTCAATCGCAGTCCGGTCGTGAGTGCGGGGCCGACCCTCGTCGGGCCGTTTGCCGGTTCGGGCAACGTCGTCGGCGCCGTGACGGTTGTCGACCCGGACGACGACCCGCTGTCGTATGTCGTGGTGAAGAAGCCGAAGTTCGGCGTGGTCACCCTCGGCGCCAACGGGCGTTTCGTCTACACGCCCGACGCGGAGTACCGAACCACCGGGGTGACGGACACATTCGTGATCCGCGTACGTGATCGGGGCCTTCATCTGCACCTGTTCAACGGCACCGGTGCGGTCCGGGTGCCGGTGTCGATCACCTCGGAACCTGTGGACGTCGGTCAGCCCGAGTTCGCGAAGACCTTCCAGGTCTACAACTTCACCAGCAGCAACTTGACCTACACCGGTTACGCCACCGGGTCGCAATGGCAGGCGCCCAGCGCGCAACCGGACGACGGCGCCGTGATTGCGCCGGGGGAGTACTTCAGCTTCGACGTCCCGTGGGGAAGTTACCTTCGCACCACCGCGGCCTACTTCGACAGCGATCTCGGCCAATTCCAGGCCGTGATGCGCACCGACGCGATCGCCGGGGTCTACGCAGGGTGCTATTCGGCTGCCGGCGCCGCCTGCGACTGGGACATCACCCAGAACGGCATTCTGGTGCCTTTCGCCAATGTCATCCTCATGGAGGACAAGGCGGGCACCGTTGTCAACTTCGGGTCGAACCAACAGTTGGCGCAGTCGGAAGTTCTCAACAACCTCTGTGCGACGAACTCCAATAACTGCACCTTTGACCCCACATATTCGACGAGCTACTACACCAAGTGGGTCTTCTTGGGCGAATACCAGAATGCCACCAGCGTCAATCAGCAGAGGTCGTTTGAACGTACGGTGACCCGCGGAACGAAAGAGACGATCGAGCTGTCAGCCACGGCGAAGGCCTCGATCGCCAAGATCTATGAAGTCTCGATGACCGCGAAGTACGGCCAGGAATTCACCTACTCCTACACGTTCAAAGACTCGACCAACGTCACCGTGCCGCCCAACTCGACGGTCTACGTCTACTCGGCCCAGCCGATCGTGCGTCAGTACGGCACCTTCACCGTGACAATGCCGAACACAACATGGGTGCTGACCGACGTGTACTTCGACAGTCCCACTGCCGAGCAGGGATCGAATTACCGTGCGGTCCAACAGCCCTTGCCGCCCAACGAGGTCGACAGCGACCCGACCTGACACCGCGGCTTCAGCTAGACCCCCGGCAGGCTCACTTTCGAGCCTGCCGGGGTCCAGCATTCCTGCATCTATTCTGACGGCGAACTGAGGAGTTGCTTCAGGTTTCCGTATCCGGGAAGTCGGCTCCCACAGAAGTGGCTTCCCATTGATCGCAGTCTTTGCGTTTTGCTTCGATATCAGCGCGCGCCAGTTCGACTGCGCACTGGCCTAGCACCAGATGTCGGGGCGGTTCACGTGTGTCCGTGTGTGGTTCCACGACATTCTCTACGGATGTGCGTCAGCACATGTTTTACGCTGTTCATGACAGTCTCGACGCACGAAACCGCCTGGAAGTCAGGCCTCTTGACGACGTGGATACGGCCTCACGACGGCGATCCGCAGGCCTGGTGTCCGGGCGTGGGTCGGCGTTCCACCGGGCGGCAGATACCGAACCGCGTTCCTTGCAGCGGAATCCGAGGTGTCGACATCGGCTGAAGCCTGACCCGACTGAAGACACTGCTGCGTATTCCCCACCGATAGCCCAACGGGACATGGCTGAGTCGCCATAGCGGAGGGGTGGACGGAAAGTGTTGCAACGCAGCCAAACACGACGGCGGAAGTTGTGTCCCAGCAAGTGGCCAGGCGTTGATTCATCTGCCGCAATATGCGGCAATTCACTGGGATATGGTTGTTATCACGAAGTGTCGTAACCCAATCACATTAGCTGGGATCGCCAGGTGCGCTAGTTCTCCCCTCGGGCGGTGAGCACAGTCGAGAGCGGCTTGGCATCGGGGTGGGCGTCGGGTTGAGGCGCGGTAGGGCTGGTCAGGGCCTTGCTATCCGGGCGCAATGCCGTGAGGATCCACGCCAGCGTCGCGAGCAGCAGGACGGCTCCCGCAGGGACCAGGAAGGCTCGTTCGCCCAAATAGTGCTGTAGGAAGCCACCGACGACCGCGCCAGATGTCAGGCCGAGCCACAGGGGTCCCTGGATCCAGAACGACGGGGCAGGCCTGTGCAGGAGCATGTTGGCCAGGCCGGCGCCGAAGCGCACCACGGTGCCGGTGACGTAGGTCAGGGCGAGGCTGCGGCCGGACTCGTCCTGCAGGGTGGCGTTCTGCAGACCCAATGCGAGCACGATGGGGTAGACGTGCCACGGAACGGCGTCGGGTCCGTGGGGCAGGAAGACGCCGACGAGGATTAGGGTGCCCTGCACGGTCAGCAATGACGCCAGGCGCCACCGACCCGACCAGGCTGCGACAAATGTGCCGAGAAACGCGCCCAGGCAGAACACCATGATGACGCTGCCGAAGCGTGCGACGCCGATCCAGTCGGCGTCGCTGGCCGCTTCGCCGAAGCGGGTCGTGTTGCCGCTCATGAACGACATGAACAGCTGGGCGTACTCGATGAATCCGATGGCATCGGCCATCCCTGCGAGAAGCGATAGCGTCACCGCGAACCGCAGTCGCGTCCTGTCATCGGCGGGGAAACTCTTGTCCGTCACATCGGCTCCTGGTGAGGTGGGGCGCGGCAAGGTGATGGGAGAGGACAATCGTTGTCCGAGAACGTGATCCGAAACACACCAGACGGTCCGGGTGTCACCGTTCCGCACTGTTTCTACCCGATGCGCGAGCCCGGGCAAACCGCTCAAAGATGACGAGACACGAACTTCGCTCCGTCGGTCACCGGCGGGTTGACACCCGGGGCGCTCAAGGCCGCCACCACCGGCCTGCTTCAAGAATTGCTCGAAGACGCCTACCGCCGCAAAGCGCCAGTCTCGCTGGTGCGGCAACTCGACAAGGCCGAACGGGAACCCTGAAGGGTGTCTCGGTTCTACTTAGTTCCGAACTACCGCCAGTGTCCTCGCGAAGGCCAGTAACTGATCCGTTCGCGGAGACGGGCAGCGCGAAGATGCTAGTGGTGGTTCCCCTTGCGGCCCCCGCCGTCGGCGAACGCCTTTCTCATTTCCGGACCCAGAGTCCTTTCTCTAGACCGTGCGTGTCGCGGCGGGGTCGCAAGGCAGTTGTTCGGTGGGATTAGCCCGTGGTTCTTGCCCGCCCGCACGGATCCAACGCCTCCACGTTCTCGAGCCAAGAGCTCTTTCATAGACGGGCGCCGTGCGGATTCGCTGGGATCGCGAACAGCTCATCGGAGGGAAGGCCACCGAGCCTCGTAAGTAGAGCGCTGCGCATCCCAACTCGGGTTGGTCAACCACGCACCAACCGGCAACGACAGGGAGGAAACCACACCATGAAACTGTTCTGCGGCATCGACTGGGCCGAAGCCCACCACGACGTCGCCATCGTCGACGAGAACGGCCAGCTAGTGGCCAAGAAGCGCATCAACGATGACCCCACCGGCCTGGCCCAGTTGGTCGACCTGTTCGCCAGTCTCGGTGATAGCGCTGAGGACCCGATCCCGGTGGCCACCGAGACGCCGCGCGGCCTGCTGGTGGCCTCGCTGCGAGCAACCGGCCGGGCCACCTATTCGATCAACCCGCTGGCGGTCGCCCGCTACCGCGAACGGCATTCAGTAGCAAGGGCGAAGTCCGATCACGCCGACGCCATGACCCTGGCCAACATCCTCCGGGTGGATGCGCACCTGCACCGGCAGCTGCCCGCCGATACTGAACTTTGCCAGGCCATCGCGGTCCTGGCTCGCGCTCATCAGGATGCCACCTGGCGACGGATCAAGGCGCACAACGAATTACGATCGGTGCTGCGGGAGTTCTTTCCGACCTTCCTGGAAGCGTTCACCAAGCGGTTCTCGCTCGGGATCGCTAGCCCGGAAGCCAGGGCCGTCTTGGCCATCGCCCCCACCCCGGCAGCGGCGGCCAAACTGACCGCCAGCAGGGTCGCCGCGGCGCTGCGCCGTGCCGGGCGCAGTCGCGGTATCGATCAGGCAGCCGCCGACATCACGACAGCCCTGCGCGAGCCCCAGATGCATCACCTCGCTCAGGTGGAGACCGCGATGGGCATGCAGGCGTCGGCGCTGCTGGCGGCGCTGAACACCGCCTGCGCCAGCGTCGAGGAGTTGGGCCGGGCCTCTGCCGAGCTGTTCGAACGCCATCCGGACTACGCGATCATCACCAGTTTCCCCGGTCTGGGTGACTCGACCGGTGCCCGCGTGCTCGCCGAGATCGGTGATGACCGCCGCCGATTCGTCGATGCTCGCGCGTTGAAGGCCTACGCCGGGTCCGCACCCATTACGCGAGCCTCCGGAAAGTCCGTGTCCATCACCCGCCGCCGCATCAAGAACGACCGGTTGGCCGCTGCCGGGTGGATTTGGGCATTCGGCGCTGCGACACATTGCCGGCCTGCTGGTGAGCATTACCGCCAGCGACGGGAACTCGGAGACCGGCACGCCGCGGCGCAGCGACACCTGTTCAACAAGCTGATCGGGCAACTCCACTATTGCCTTCAGAATCAACAGCACTTCGACGAAGCAAAGGCCTTCCCGGTAATCGTCGCCGCAGCGGCCTAGCTGCGGTAATTCACAACGTGGGTTGCGCCTCGCCCGATGTTCTCGGGCCACCACAACTACGTGTGTCTCTATGCGCACGCGCTGGCCCGTGGCACGCTGCTGAATGAATGATGGGGGGATGGACTACATCGCCGCGCTCGATGCATTGGGCGAGTGGGCGGAACGGACGGACAGTGTCCGTGGTGTGCTGGTCACAGGGTCAGCGGCTGCCGGCGACGTGCATCCTCTGTCGGACCGCGACATCGAGATCTACACCCACGACGTTGAAGGCCTGTTAAAAGACGAGTCGTGGTGGAACGGGCTGGGCGAGGTCCTGGTCGTCGAACGTCTGGCGAATGGCCTTGGACCACCGACCCGACTGATCTACTACGCCGGCGGAAAACTCGACTTCACCCTGATCCCGGCCCGCGACTTGGCCACCACCGTCCACACGCGGCCGTTTCAGGTCTTGATAGACAAGGACGCCTGCGCACCGCAATCGCCGTCAACAGCGCAGACCCCACAGTTGCCGGAGCCGGACGAAGTCGACGAAGCTACTCACTGGGGATATGCCGCGGCCCTGATGTGCGCCAAAGCGATTGTCCGAGATGAGCTTTGGTCAGCGAAGTTGCGCGACCACGACCTCAAGGGCGAGCTTCTACGAATGATCGAATGGGACCACCAATTGCGTTACGGCCCCAGCATCGACACTCGCTACCTAGGTACCCGGATGACCACGTGGATGGATGCTGACATCCGCGGCGAACTCTCGCACTGCTGGAGCCACTTCGATGCAGCAGACACCGCCGCAGCCCTACGTCGCACAACAGCACTGTTCTCCCGATTGAGCGAGCGAGTAGCGGCGGCCCTCGGCCTGCCCCATTTCGATCACGAACGCCTCATCTCTGAGATCGAGCACATCCTTCAAATGTGTGAAGACCACCCTTCAGGGCCCAGCACCGCAGCGGCCCACCGTGGAACCGACGTCGTCGAACAGCACCCCTAGCCTCGCGTCAGCAAACGACACTGCAGCCGTCCGCGCCTTGGGCAGCACGACCATCAGGCCAGGGTTTCTTCGGCCACACCGGCAGAATCCCGCCGCTAAGAACCGCCACGGCTTGACACTTAACCTCATCGGAGGTCTAGAGAAACGAGACGGTCGTACGCGGCCCAGCTTGCGGTGGCAACGCACCAGGTCGCGGGGTCTCATTTCCTGTCTCACACCGCGCGTCTCAGATCCTTCGAGGCGTGAGGGTATTGGGACGCAATTGCGGTGTGAACACGGTTGCCGGTCTAGGGCGCGGGCACCGTGGGTCAGGATCTCGGTATGCAGCCAGCCGCGCAGCCCGAACTGAAAGGGTGCCGCGTGCGCTGGTTGCACGACCGTGCGGTTCTAGGATCCGCCATTTGGATGGCAACATCCCATCCGCCATCTCCGTGACAACGGGATGGCCGTGCAGGTGGGCCCACTGTGACCTGTCGGGCAGTTTGGCAACCTACAGTTTTTTTGTCGGTTCTCATTCTGCGTGGCGGATTCTCATTTGAAATGGCGGCTGTTGGAGGATCCGCCAACTGGATGAGAATAAGTATGACCTTTGCTCGACTTGTTTTGCCGCGATGGGCCTCAACCTCTTGCCCGTCCCTTGTGGAGCGCGCAAGCTGGTTGCACGCCAACTGTGGCGGGGTGATCAGATGTTTGCGCCGGGTTCTCAAGGCTCCGACGCTGCGGTCGCTAGGCGGCCGTGGGTTGGGTGAGTCGCTGGCTAAAGGTTGGATCCGCGACAGGGCTGTCGACGTTGATGTTGACACTGCGACCGTCGATGTGCGGTCCTCGGAGGGGGAGGTTGAGCGTTCGTCAGCCTGGATCTTCGGATTTCCGCCAAGACGTTCCTTGCGGACCACACCAACGCTGACCAAGCCAGTCCCCATGCGCCACAGCGAAGTCCGGAATGTGGCGTCGCAGTCGACCACTTACCACAGCTTGCAAGAGGATCGGCTGAGCGCGATCTCGAAGCACCGAGACATCGAAATCCGCCATTAACGGCGACGACAGTTCCGGCCGTGACTCGCCACCGGGTCGTGAGTAATTTGGTGGCGGAAGAACGCCGCACTGCGCGGTTCAGGCAGCCGGGCGAAGTGCCTCGTACATCTGTAGCAGGGCAGAGACCTGACCCCGAAGCAGCACGTCGTAGTCACGGTCGCGGCGTCGAGCACGGTGAAGCCGACCACGGCGGACGTCAAGAATTGCCGGTCGGCCAGCTTCTGAGGGGCATGCCATCTCCATGATGCGGATGGCCGCCTGTGCTCCGTCCCTGGTGAGTTCTTCGCCCTTGAAGTACGGCCAGACCAAATCGCGGTTCATCGTCTGTCGCCACACGAAGCGCGGCGAGACCCGAACTGCCAGTTGCTGTTCGTGCCAATACGCCGTATCCGCAAACCGTTCAAGATTCTTGCGTCCCCGCCATTCTCGCCATCCGCTCGCGACGGCCTCGTAGTGGTCCCGGCGCTTGATGTTGCACTCCGCAGCCGCGGCGTTCACGCGGTCACGGTCATCGCCCAGGAGGATTCCGTCGTCGATCGCCTGACGAATGTCGCCGTAGAAATCGCGGCTGGGATGGTACGGCGCCCCGTAGAGATCCACCAGGCCGCGCACCACCGCCAGCTTCTGGCTTGATCCCGCGGTCACGAAGTCGGCGATGCCGCCGAGGCTGATGGTGACGATCGAAATGTCGGTCACGCCCTAGCCCTTCGGCGGGTACGGGTCGTTGCCCGGTGCGACGGTGGTGGAGTCGCGGATCTTGCCGTCACGCCCGTGAACGCGGACCTCACCGCCGCCGTTGTTGCGGACGACTTCGGTCGCGCGCTTCGTCGCTTGCCGCTGGGTGTCAGTGTGGGCGCTCGAACGCGTCGCGCCCGGCTTCTTGACGTCCCATCCGCCGCTCGGGTTCTGCACGACATGCCGATTCTTCGGGGTGTCACTCTTCGCCATTGGTGCTCCTTATGCACTGGTGGGGCACGGTGGTACGCCGTGCATGGCGAAGCCCAGGGTTAGGCAGACGGCGGGTTGCCGCTGCCCCCGGCGAATGCCGGTGTTACCGTCAAGACCTGCCCGCCAAAGCAGCCAAGAGGGTTCCAGACCGAGGACCTCAGTCCAGATCGAATTTCGGTCTGGACCTTCTTGGAATCTTAGTTCCCGCACCGGACAACACTCGGTATGTCGACGAGGTAACCGTCCAGCATCGATGGGGATAAGGTCGGAATTACTCACAGCGGTCTGTGGAGCAAGCCAAAAATGCGCAGGTCAGAGACGCGCGCATTGAGTTACATGAGTGTAGTTACCTGTGGACAATGTTTGCTGAATATACAAACTCTCGGCGTGTCGCACATAGGCTACGTGCGTCAGTAGCGCTGGTATTGCGGCGTACCTCGACTCCGCGCTGCGGCCTTCAGCGTCGCAGGATGCACTGCCCGCCTTTAATGGGACCGAGAAGCTGGGTCCACCTCGCGGGTTTCTTGCGATCTCCGTCACGTGGGTCACGTTCGAGTCCAGCGCTTCGCGACCAGGTGCGCATGGACGGAAGGAACCACACGCGGACACAACAGCAACGTGGCGTACTGCTACGAGCGGGCAGAGGAACGGGAGTACCAATCTGCGCCATCTCACACCGGTGCACAACACAGCGCCCCTGCATTCGTATCAGCAGTCATCCTGACCAAGGACGACCGTCCCACCACAGCTCTTAACGCTGCTGCCAACGCTCCGTCGAGCACCCTTCCCGGACGTGTTGTCGACCTTCTGGCCAAGCAGTCCGACTTCATGGCACAGCGTATGGCCGCGTTCGAGACCGTTCACGCGGAGGCGACTCTTCACGTCTCGCGACGTTCACAGCGGAAGGATGAATCGCGGAGTCGATCGCGTGACTCGGGACTGGAACTCTGAACCAGTACTGCTGCGCGAGCGAGTGCTGAACGTCCTCGTTCCCTACGGCGTAGCCCATGTGTTAAATATTTAATATGAATACCGCGCGGAGCTGTGGTCGCTTTGTTTGGGTTGGCAGGCCGGTCAGCAGATGGTGAGCTCCACAGCGTCCGGTGAATACGACATCCACGTTTCAGACGGCGTTGAGACGCGATTTGGAATCCGCATGCTGTCGTATGACGAGCACGCATCCGAAGTCGTCATGACCATGCCGATGGCCGCAATGCATGATCCGTTCCGCGGCTCGCCAACTCTTGCGCCGTTGGCCCTGTTGGTCGACGACATCGGCAGCACGGTGAACTTCAGTCGACGTCAGGGGCGCTGGCCGGTCACCAGCGAGCTCGCCCTCACGTTATGCCCTGACGCGTCAGACGTGTTTGAGCGGGCTAGCGTCAAAGAAGTTCGTGCACAGGGTTACCCATCTGGAGGTGGAAAGGCTGACGTCCTGGCCGGCAGCACTGTATTGGTGGGCGAAACGCCCATTGCTGCTGCGGTTGTGCGTTCGGTTCTTGTCGGCGGAGATGCCGTCGCCGCGGATAGGCCGGCTGAGACGCTGACGCGCTCCGCGGACACGTCGCTCGCCGAACTCCTCGCAGTAAGCGTGCTCGCCGCCGAGGATGGGAACTCAGTGCTGAAACAACACTCCGACCCGATGATCTGGAACGCTACCGAGACCGTCCACGGCGGTATCGCCGCGACAGCGCTGGAACTCGTTGCACACGCGGCAATTTTGACTGCACGACCCGATGTCGCCTACCGAACCGGTTCGCTGCGCGTCAACTTCCTGCGACCGCTGGTGCCCGGCCCTGGATGCCGCTACGTCGGCACAGCGGTCCGAGTGGGCACCACAACGGCCATCGCCGACGCCTGGGCCGAGGGGGATGACGGGAAAGAGGCTGTTGTTGCCCGCCTTACGGCATACGCAGAAGGTGATCGCTGAGTATGGATTTCGCGATGTCAGCCAAGGGTGCCGATTACCACAAGCGTTTGACCGAATTCATGACCGAGTTCGTGTTCCCGGCCGAGGCATCGTATGACGCGTACCGCCATGAGAAGGGGCGGGACGACCACACCGTTCCCCCGGTGGTCGAGGAGCTCAAGGTGCTGGCCAAGGAGCGGGGGCTGTGGAATCTGTTCCTGCCGTCGGTGTCGGGACTGACCAACCTGGAGTACGCGCCGCTGGCCGAGCTGTCGGGCTGGAGCGGCGAGATCGCCCCCGAGGTGCTCAACTGTGCGGCCCCGGACACCGGGAACATGGAGACGCTGCACCTGTTCGCCACGCCGGAACAAAGCGACCAGTGGCTCAAACCGCTGCTGGCGGGTGAGATTCGCAGCGCGTTCGCGATGACCGAGCCCGCCGTGGCGTCCTCGGATGCCCGCAACATCGAGACGACCATGCTGCGCGACGGGGACGACTACGTCATCAACGGCCGCAAGTGGTGGATCTCCGGTGTGGCTGATCCGCGCTGCAAGATCCTGATCGTGATGGGCCGCACGAACCCGGATGCGGCCAGCCATCAGCAGCAGTCCATGATCCTGGTTCCTGTCGACACCCCTGGTGTGTCGATCGAGCGGTCGCTGCCGGTGTTCGGCTGGCAGGACCAGCACGGGCACTGTGAGATCACGTTCGACAACGTGCGGGTGCCGTCGTCGAATCTGCTGCACGAAGAGGGCAGTGGTTTCGCGATCGCGCAGGCGCGGCTGGGTCCGGGCCGGATTCATCACTGCATGCGGGCGATCGGTGTGGCCGAGCGGGCGATGGCACTGATGATCGACCGGGTGCAGAAGCGCATCGCCTTCGGTAAACCGTTGTCCGAGCAGGGCATGGTGCAGCAGCAGGTCGCGTTGTCGCGCAACGAGATCGAGCAGGCGCGGCTGCTGTGCCACAAGGCCGCATGGACCATCGATCAGCAGGGCAATAAGAGCAAGGACGCGCAGGTGCTGGTGGCCCAGATCAAGTCGGTCGCCCCGCAGATGGCGTGCAACGTGATCGACCGCGCCATCCAGGTGCACGGCGCCGCCGGTGTCTCCGATGATTTCCCGCTGGCGCGCCTGTATGCCTGGCACCGTGCGATGCGGCTGTTCGACGGTCCCGACGAGGTGCATATGCGCACGATCGCGCGCACCGAGTTGGCCCGGGAGAAATCGGCCTTCGCGACCGCGGTGAAGGGGCCCCGCTAGTGGCGTCGGAAATCACTGGACCCGAGAAAGGAATCAAGATGTCCTCCGGCCCACTGGCAGGTATTCGTGTCATCGAGCTGACCAACCTTGCTCCAGTTCCCTCGGCGGCATGATCCTTGCCGACTTCGGAGCAGAGGTTCTCAGGATCGACAGGCCAGTGGCCAACGCGGGCGATCAACCCCCACCCGGCCCGCTGGACCGCGGCAAGTACTACATGTCGGTTGACCTCCGCAATCCCCAGGGTGCGCAGCAGGTCCTGGGACTCGTCGACAGCGCCGACGTGCTTCTTGAGGGGTTCCGTCCAGGTGTCGCCGAACGCCTCGGCGTGGGACCGGAGGTGCTCAAGAGGAATCCACGCATCGTCTACGGGAGGATGACGGGGTGGGGTCAGGATGGCCCGCTGGCGCCCGATGCCGGGCACGACATCAATTACATCGCCGTGGCGGGTGCCCTCGACCTTGTCGGCCGAGCCGATGAGACACCCGTGCCGCCAGGCAATCTCATCGGTGACTTTGCCGGTGGGGGAATGCTTCTCGCGCTCGGAATACTGGCCGCGCTCCTGGAGGCGAAAGGCTCGGGCCGAGGGCAGGTCGTCGACGCAGCAATGGTCGACGGGGCCGCGCTGCTGACGAGCTTCGCGCACGGTATGCACGCGGCCGGCATGTGGAATGCGCCGCGAGGGCGCAACATCACCGATGGTGGCGCTCCGTTCTACGACACCTACCGATGCGCGGACAGCAAGTTCGTTGCCCTCGGCTGCATGGAAGCGAAGTTCTACGGCGAGTTGCTCGATCGTCTCGGCATCGACCCAAAAGAGCTCCCGCCACAACTTGACCCCAAGGGCTGGCCAGACATTCGGCAGGCGATCGCCGAAAAGCTTGAGCAGAGAACCCGCGACGAGTGGGCAGAGATTTTCGCGGACTCCGACGCGTGTGTATCTCCCGTCCTGAGTCCCTGGGAAGCGCACGACCACCCTCACCACAAAAGTCGGCGCGGTTTCGTCGAGGTGGGTGGCCTGACACAGCCGGCTCCGGCGCCCCGGTTCAGCAGGACGCCGAATGCCGACCCGCGACCGCCGGTCGGCGACGACGCATCAGTGCGGACCTGCTCGACCGATGGCGTCGTCGCGAAGATCATCCGCTGCCCGGATAACCCGCCCCACGGACGACGAAGGCGGCGACGTCGGACGTCAAGCGCTCCGATATGCGGTCGAAGAAACCTGGCCCGAGGTGCGCCGTGCCGACCACAATCGCCACTGTGAGCCGGACGGCCATCTGCGGATCCATCGCCGGCGTCAGCCCGATGTCGTCGTGGTACTGCTGGACCTGGTTGGCGAGCTCGGTGAGGTGCTCCTGAATGAGAGTCGAAGCTTGTCGCGCGGCACCAAGGCCCTGCTCGTCACTGCATGAATCGCTGAGCGCCACGAGCAGATCGATGTTGTTGCGGCACAGTCGATAAAGTCCGTCGATATAGGTATCGGCGAGGAGCTCGGGCACGACATCGGCGGGCGCCCGATTCGACCAGTCGCCGACGAACGCCTCGACGAAGGTGAGGAAGGGCCGGAGGACGGATTCTTCGAAGATGGCGCTCTTTGATCCGAAGTGCCGAAACAACATCGACTCCGAGACGCCGGCGTGGTCGCTGATGCTTTTGGTGCTTGTCGCCGCGTAGCCCTGCGAGCGAAAGAGCTCACGCGCTGAATCGAGCATGAGGTTGCGAACCTCGTCGCTCGAGCGCCGGGTCCGCGGAGTGGTCATTGCATGACTGTACCCCCTTAAGCAAGTGTCACTCCCTTGACCGTAAATCATTTAGACGATAGCGTGATCCGCAACACAAGCCAGTCCAATGGAGGAACGGTGGCCATAGCAGGAAAAGTCGCGATCATCACGGGTGCGACGTCAGGTGTCGGCCGCGGTGTCGCGGTAGAATTCGCCCGTCGTGGCGCGAAAGTGATCGCGACAGGACGCCGCCGTTCAGAGGGCGATGAGCTGGAGAAATCAGCCCGCGCTGACGGACACGACCTGACGTTCGTCGGGGCGGACGTCACCAGCGAAGCCGACTGCGACCGGGTGGCCGAGGCTGCCGTAGCTGCACATGGACGTATCGACGTGCTGGTGTGCAACGCCGGCATCGTGAACGATCCTGCGGTCGTAGACACCCACACCGCGTCGCTGGAGTGGTGGAACCAGATCGTCACGACGAACCTGACCGGAACGTTCCTGAGCTGCCGCGCCGTGCTGCCCCAGATGATGTCGCAGTACAGCGGGGTGATCCTGGCCATCTCGTCGATCAACGCCGAGGTCCCGGTCAGTCGGATGGCCGCCTACAACTGCTCGAAGGCGGCGATCACGCAATTCACCAGAACTCTGGCCATCGAGTACCTGATGTACGGCATCCGGGCCAACACCGTCATCCTCGGCGCCACCCACGGTTCGACCAACGATGCGGTCAACCAGTCCGTGATGGCGCACGCCGAAGGGGGACCGCTGACCATCGAGGAGCTGGAGAACAACCGCCAGATCAACGAGGCCCTCGGTGAGAAGCCCGAAAATGTCGGCGCCGCATTGGCTTTGCTTGCTTCAGACGAGCTGGCCGGCATGACGGCGACCAATGTCCACCTCGATCGCGGTCTTGCCGCCGGGTTCCTCACCGACATGGCGATCTACAAGACCGTCAGCGACCAATGGTCGTTCGCAACCTAGGAGAAAACACCACCATGACCACCATCGATCCGTTGGGGAACGTCGGGCACCGGATCCCCGTCGAGGTGCTGCGACTGCAGGCTGATGCGGTCGGCGATTCGACGTTCCTCGTCGACGACAACGGGCCGCTGACCTACTCCCAGGTCGACGATCTCGCCGACCGGCATGCTTCCGGGTACGCCGACCTCGGGATCGGGAAAGGCGACACGGTCGCGTTTCTGATGGAGAACTCGGCCACGCTGGCGACCACAGCCTTCGGCGTCAACCGCCTCGGCGCGGCGTGGTCGCCGGTTTCGACCGAGTACCGCGGCGAGTGGCTGCGCGAACTGCTGACTGCCGTCGGCTCGCGCGTACTCGTCGTCGACCGTCACCTGCTGGGCGAGGTGAGCCGGGCCGGCGACCTTCCCTTTGAGCACATCGTCGTCAACGGCGAGGGGGACAAGGCCGACACCGACGGGTTGGCCGACGCGAGCATCCATCAACTCGCCGACTTCGCCGGAAACGACCCACACCGCACCCACATCACCCTGGACCATGGTGAGACCAGCTCTGTGCTGTGGACGTCGGGCACGACCGGGCGATCCAAGGGCGTCATGCAACCCCACGCGGTGTGGACGTTATGGGCCCAGCGCCACAACGAGGTGTTCCGCGGCGGGATCAGGCCCGGTGAGTCGTTCTACTACTGCATGCCGATGTACAACTCGGGCGGCTGGATCATGAACATCATGCCCGCCCTGATCACAGGTTCACAGGCGGCGATCGACAAGCGTTTCTCTGCGTCCGACTTCTGGAATCGGTTGCGCCACTTCGATGCCAACCACACCATGACGTTGGGCACGATGCACGTCTACCTATTCCAGCAAGACGCCAAGCCCGACGATGCGGACAATCCGCTGCGTACCCTGCTGATGAATCCCGTGATCCCCCAACTGATGAAGCCGTTCATGGAGCGGTTCGGCATCGAGTTGGTTGCCAGCGGATTCGGACAGTCCGAGATCATGGGAGCCACTCTCTACACCTCCGACATGCCGCTGAAGGTTGGATCGTCCGGATACACCGTCCAGGACGATCTAGTCGAGACGAAGCTTCTCGATAACAGCGACGAAGAAGTCGCGGTCGACGAGATCGGGGAGATCTGCGTGCGCCCCCGCGTGCCGTACACCGTCTTCAGCGGTTACCTCGGTCAGCCCGAGGAGACGATGGCGACCTTCCGGAACATGTGGCATCACACGGGCGATCTAGGGCGGCGCGACAGTGACGGAGAGATCTTCTTCGTCGACCGCAAGAAGGACTCGTTGCGGCACAAAGGACGCAACACCTCGACGTTCGAAGTCGAACACATCGCGCGTCAGTTCCCCGGTGTCGCCAACGCTGCAGCCTTGGGTGTCCGGGTCGCCGAACTGCAGCACGAGGAGGAGCTCATGGTCGTTCTGCTTAGGCAACCCGATGCGTACGTCGACCCGCTCGAGTTCTGCAAATTCATGGACGAGAGGGCGCCCTACTTCTTCGTCCCGCGGTATGTCGAAGTCGTCGACGAGCTTCCGATGACACCTACCAACAAGATTCAGAAATTCATACTGCGTGACAGGGGCATCGGCCCATCGACGTGGGACCGCACCGAATCGGCCGCGGACTGGCAGCCGACGCGCCCGGCGGGAAGCCCCAAGCGAGAGGGCGCTCGCTGATGTCCATCCGGCCGGTCGTCAAGTTCGACCATCATTCCGCCGAGTATGCGCAGGACTGGCGTAATGCATTGGCGGGGAATCGGCAGAAATGCCCTGTGACCTGGACCGACGCCCATGAAGGGTTCTGGCTCTTCACCGGCTACGACGACGTCGCCGATGCCGCACGTGACTGGGAGCACTTCTCGACCGATCACGATCCGAGTGGAGAACATAACGGGGCCAGGGGAATAACGATCCCCAGCCCGCCGTACCGGGCGATACCGCTGGAGATGGACCCTCCGGAGTTCCACCTGGTTCGCAACCTGCTCAACAAGGACTTCTCGCCCGGTTCCTCGCGTGCATGGCTGCCATGGTTGACCGAAGTGGTCGAGGAACAGCTCGATCTGGTGACACCGAGCGGAGAGATGGATCTAATCTACGATCTCGGCGCCGTCGTGCCAGGCCGGTTCACGATGAAGTTCCTCGGCTTGTCGCAGGACGAGTGGCAACGGTGGGCGCTGCCGTTCCATGACTTCATGTCACCGCCGGACACGGAACAATTCCAGGTCGCCATAACCGACTTATTAACCGTGGCCGACCGGTTGCTTGAGCAGGTGCAGGACCGGCGCGCCAATCCCCGCGATGACTACATCACCTACCTGACCCAGTCCATGGTGGGCGATGAACCGATGACCGACCAAATGGCCTCGGAAATCTGCTTTCTCATCGTGGCGGGTGGGGTGGACACCACCACGTCGCTGTTCGGTTCTGCCGTGGAGTGGCTCTCGCGCAATCCGGACGCGCGGGATCGATTGATCGCCGAACCGGAATTGCTCGACACCGCGATCGAGGAGTTCCTGCGGTACTTCAGCCCGACGCAGGGCAACGCCCGCACCGTCACCGACGACATCGTCGTCGCCGGACAGCACATCCGGAAAGGTGATCGCGTACTGCTCAGCTGGGCCGGCGCCAACCACGATCCCGCAGAATTCGCCTGCCCCCACGATGTCGTCCTCGACCGTAAACCGAACAGACACACCGCCTTCGGCGTCGGTATCCACCGATGCCTGGGATCGAACATCGCCCGTGTCGAGCTGAAAGCGATGCTAACCGGCGTGCTGACCCGCCTGCCCGACTTCCATATCGATGCCGACCGGGCCAAACGCTATGCGTCCATCGGTATAACCAACGGATTTCTCAGCCTCCCCGCCACGTTCACCCCCACCCCACCAGTTGGAGGACACCGATGACCGTTCAAGCGGCACCCACCGACGGCGTCGAGCCGGCAGGGCTCCTCATCGGTGGTGAACTGGTCACCGAAACCACCGGAGGCACCTTCCAACACGTCTACGCCGCTACTGGGGCGCCCAGCCTGGACGTACCGCTGGCTGGTGCCGCGGACATCGACCGGGCAGTGTCGGCCGCCCGCGCGGCATTCCCGGCCTGGCGCGCCACCTCGGCAGATCAACGGCGCAACGCGCTTGCCGCGATGGGACGACTCATCGGCGAGAACGTTGACAAGCTGTCCAAGCTCAACACTCTTGACAACGGAACCGCGCTGAACATCGCGACGGCGCAGAACTTCATGGCCGTCGACCTGTTCGCCTACAACGCCGGCTGGGCAGACAAGGGCGGCGGTGAGGTCCACGACACCTGGCCGATCCCGGCGTTCGATTACAGCCTCGATGAGCCGTACGGTGTCATCGGCATCATCATTCCGTGGAACGGGCCGGTGACCGCAATCGGGCAGACCGTCGGGCCGGCGTTGGCAGCCGGGAACTGTGTCGTGTTGAAGCCGCCCGAGGTTGCGCCTTTTTCGGCGCTGGAGATGGGCAGGTTGTTCACCGAGGCGGGTTTCCCGCCGGGCGTCGTCAATGTCCTGCCCGGCGGTGCCGAAGCGGGGGAGGCGCTGGTGCGCCACCCTGGCGTCGACAAGATCCACTTCACCGGCAGCGGAGCGACAGCCAAGAAGATCGGACACGCTGCCACCGATACCCTCAAGCCGCTTGGCCTGGAACTGGGCGGAAAGTCGGCGATCCTCGTCTTCGATGACGCGGACATCGCCTCAGCGGTCCAGACGGCCTCAGGTGCGATCACGCTGAATCTCGCCGGCCAGGGCTGCATCTGCGGGACGCGCGCCATCGTGCACCGCAGCGTCTACTCCGATTTCGTGGCTGCCCTCACCACTGCCGTTGAGGCGATCCCGGTCGGTGATCCCCTTGACCAGGGGACGCTCATGGGTCCAGTCGCCAATCAGGGACACTGCGAGCGCATCATGAGCACGATCCACGCTGCGATCGACGACAATCACGGTCGGCTGGTCACCGGGGGTGAGCGGATAGACGGTGACCTCGCGAACGGCTTCTTCATCAGGCCGACGGTCTTCGCCGATGTGGACAACAGTTCACCGTTGGCACGCGAGGAGATCTTCGGTCCGGTGCAGACGGTCATGCCATTCGACACCGACGAGGAGGCCGTGGGGCTCGCCAACGATTCTACCTATGGGCTGGCTGGTTACATCCATACCGAGAACTTGCGGCGCGCGCACCGCACGGCCGCGGCTCTGGAAACCGGAATGGTCTGGGTGAATGGGGGATTCGGCATCCCTTCCTCCGTGCCGTTCGGTGGCGTCAAGCAGAGCGGCTACGGACGGATCGGTGGCCGCAAGGGTGTCGAGGAATTCACCCGGTCGAAGAACATCTGGATAGCGCTGTAGCACAGCAACGTTCACGAGCTTTCAGTTTGATCAACTCGTCAGGCGAAGGAGAAACACCATGGGACGGGTACAAGACAGAGTTGCTTTCATCACCGGCGTCGCCCGCGGTCAGGGGCGTTCGCACGCGTTGCGGTTGGCCGAGGAAGGTGCCGACATCATCGGCGTCGACATCCTTGCGGACGACGTGCACGCACCCTATCCGCTGGGGACTCAGGCTGACATGGACGAGACGATCGCGCTGGTGGAGAAGACCGGGCGTCGGATGGTCGGTGTTCAGGCAGACGTCAGGGACCGAGGCGCCCTGAAGGCCGCAGTGGATGCGGGTGTGGCGGAGTTCGGACGGCTGGACATCGTCTCGGCCAATGCCGGTATCTCGCCTATCGGTGGAATGACGTGGGTGCTTCCCGACGAGGAGTGGGGCGCGGTCATCGACATCAATCTGACCGGTGTGTTCAACACCGTCGCGGTCACCGTTCCCGCTGTCATCGCGGCGGGCAACGGCGGTTCCGTCATCCTGACCAGCTCGGGGGCGGGTCTGAAGTACGTGCCCAATCTCGTGCACTACAACTCGGCGAAGGCCGGAGTGGTGGCGATTGCCAAGACGCTCGCGAATGAGCTTGCGCCTCAACAGATACGGGTGAACGCCGTCGCTCCCGGCACCGTCGACACGCCGTTGATCAGTGAGAACAAGGCGATGTTCAAGATGTTCCGCCCGGACCTGGAAGATCCCACCCTCGCGGATGCAGAGCCGGTGTTCAGCATGATGATGCCGATGGGCAAGCCCTGGGTCGAGACGGTGGACGTCTCCAATGCCGTTCTCTATCTGGCCAGCGATGAGGCGAGGTACGTGACAGGCACCGTGCTTTCGGTCGACATGGGTGTCTTGAACCGGGTGTAGGGCCAAGAGGCGCGAGAGGACAAGACAATGCGAATTCATGTTGATGGGCAGCGGTGTCAGGGACACACAATGTGCGCGATGAATGCTCCCGACCTTTTCGACCTCAGCGACGACGACGGGCGCGCCACGGCGAAGACCCCAGATGTCCCTGCGGGCTCGGAAGGCGAGGCGCACATGGCGATCGACGGATGCCCGGAGAACGCCATCATCATTGACGAGGCTTAACCCGAACCGTCCCTCAGAAGACGATCCTGATCGGGTCGTCTCCCTGAGGGACGGCCTGGCAGGTGAGCAGGTAGCCGTCGGCGATGTCCTCCTCGTCAAGGATGTCGTTGCGCAACATCGTCGCACTGCCCTGCTCGATCGTCGCCTGGCATGAGCCGCATTCGCCGTCCTTGCACATGTAGGGCACGTCGATGTCCTTGGCGAGTAGGACATCGACCAGCGTCTTGCCGCGCGGCCAGTCCACGACGTGCGTTTGGCCATCGAGGTCGACCTCGGTGAGTACGCCTCCCTCGGTGCCGGGCTCGTCGACCGTCGGCTCCGGTTCGGTGGATTCTTCGAACGGGTTGCCAGACAGGGATGTGAAGACCTCGCGGTGGATGTTCTTGTGCGACATGCCCGACTCTTCGAGCGCGGCCGCGACCCCAGACATGAACGGTCCAGGTCCGCAGATGAAAGCCTGGCGGCCGGGACGACGCCGGGCCAGCTCGCGGACGGCGCCCCGATCCGGGATTCCCTGCACGGATTCCAGCCAGTGCACGACCTCTAGTCGTTCAGGATGCGCCCGGGCCAGTTCGTCGATCGCCCGCGCGAAGATCACCGAACGCTCATGACGATTGGCGTAGAACAGCGTGATGGTCGCTTTTCCTTGCGATAACGCCGACCGCGCAATGGAATAGACCGGAGTGATGCCGCTGCCCCCGGCGAATAGCAGGAGATCATTGTCGAACGACGCAGGGGTGAACCGTCCGCTGGGCGGTAGGACGGTCAGCGTGTCACCTGCGGAGACGTTGTCGCACAGCCAGTTCGACGCGTAGCCGGAATCGGTGCGCTTGACGGTGACGATGAGTTCGGCGTCCTCGTGGGGAGAGCTCGCCAACGAGTAACACCGTGCCACAGAGCCGGTCTGTGAGCTCGGCACCTGCACGGTTAGGTACTGGCCGGGGCGGTATCTGAACGATTCGTCGTCCGGCATCTCCAGTGCGAACGACGCGGCGTCGTCGGTCTCGGCGATGACCCTTCGGACGTGGAGTTGACGTGCACCACGTGGGCCGACCGCGGCGTCCGCCGTTGGCATCTCCATCGAAGCTCCTACTGGTCTAAATAAATCGATGTTTTTATGAGTTCAGGCTACCGGACCGCATGAATGAGCGGTAACATCGGCGAATAACAGGTATTGATCATGCTGATGAGGTGGTGCGAGTGTCGGATGACTCCAACGTCGCCGCGCTGCGATGGCCGGCCGGCAAGACGCTTGGGGCCCAACTGGCGCACCAGATCGAACAGCGCATCAAGACCGGTGGCTGGCAGCCCGGCCATCTCATCGGGTCCGAGGCTGCGTTGTGCGAGACCTTCGGCGTGGGAACCGCGGCGGCACGCGAGGCGGCGCGGATCCTTGAGGCACGCGGCCTCGCGGTGTCCCGGCGGGGGCCCGGTGGTGGACTGTTCGTCAGCCAGCCAGATCAATCGCTGGTCACCGATGCTGCGCGGCGTTACCTGTCCGCGTCGGGGGTGGAACGATCGGATCTGTTCGAGGTGTGGCTGGCGCTGGAACAGCTCGCCCTCGCCAAGCTCGCGGCGACGATCGACACCGACGGTGCCGACCGGCTTCGCACGCTGCTCGAAAGGGAGCGCGCCGGGCATCCTCAAACGTGGACCGAGTTGCCCAATGTGCATCTGGAAATCGTTCGCCTGTCCGGCAATCCGGTACTCGAGCTGTTCATCCGGGTGCTCTCCGAGTTGTCACTGCACACCTACGGCGCTGTCTCCGACCCGCGCATGCTCATGGCGTGGCTGCACAGCCGCCACAGCGAGATCGTCGAAGCGGTGATCGCCGGTGACGCCGCGCTGGCTCAGCTGCATCTGCGCCGCTACATCGAAGCCGTCAAGCAACAAGACTTCAGCCCCCCACCTATTCGAGAGGACACCTAGAGATGAAGCCCGCTCTGTCGATGAAGCCCACCGGCTGGTTCCAGGTCGCCTGGTCAGCCGAGATCGAGCCCGGTCAGGTCCACCGCATGAAGTACTTCGGTCAGGATCTGGTGGCGTGGCGGTCCACCAGCGGCAAGTTGGCCGTCATGGATGCCTACTGCGAGCATCTCGGTGCTCATCTCGGATACGGCGGCAATGTCGTCGAGGACCGGATTGCGTGTCCGTTCCACGGCTGGGAGTGGAATGCCGAGGGGCGCAACGTCTGCATCCCCTACCAGGAGCGTCCGAACAAGGCGCGGCGCATCCGGTCGTGGCCGGTGACCGAACTCAACGAATCGGTCTACATCTGGCACGACCTCAACGGGGCAGAACCCACCTTCGAGGTGCTCGACGTTTTCGCTGCCTACGACGACGGGCGCAAGGCGGAGGACTACTACCTGGCCTACCCCGAGGGTTGCCTGCATCGCGAGTCCCTGGAACTGCACCCGCAATACGTGATGGAGAACGGCGTCGACTTCGCCCACTTCAAATTCGTCCACCGGGCCGCATTCGTCCCCGAGTTCACCCGCCAGGAGTATAACGGAGCGCTGGCCTACGCCGATTTCGAAATGCTGTTCGGCGGAACGAAAGAATCGACAGTGCTGACACCCGACGGTGCGATCAAGGGTGGCGTCCAAGCCGTCAACGTGGGAATCGGCCTGGGCTATGCCAAGTTCTGGGGACCGGACAACATGCGCACGATCGTCTCCGTCACGCCCGTCGACGACGAGACAGCGGACATCCGCTCGACCGTCTGGCTGGATCGCCTCCCGGGCGATGACTCTCCGCACCAGCCCGAGAAGTTGGAGCGGCGACAGCGCATGGCCAACAACCAGTTCCTGGCCGACCTCAACATCTGGCAGCACCAGAAGTACGCCGATCCGCCGGCGCTGGCGACCTCGGAAGGCAAGGGGTTCCGCATGATTCGCAAGTGGGCCATGCAGTTCTACCCCGAGGGTGAACTCGGTAGCGCCAGCACCCCCGAACTGCAGACGGCCGGCACCGATGCAGGGCCGGACGTGCCCGAGAACGAGGCCTCCCCGGCGAGCGCAGGGGTGCGCTGACGATGGGTGTCGTCCAACAACCTGTGGCCGAAGGCATTTTCACCTGGCCGGCCGTGCAACCGGCACTGATCGGATCGGAACGCGACGGCCGCTACAGCTTTCCTGCCCGCCCGGGTGAGGACACGGTGCAGCTCGACACCCGCGGAACGCTGTGGGGATTCACCACCCAGCAGTTCCGGCCCCCGTCACCGCCCTATGACGGCGATGACACCGCGGAAACGTTCCAGCCCTACGCGATCGGCTACATCGAATTGGTGGATCAGCTGCTTGTGCAGGCCCGCATCACCGAAGCCGACCCGTCGAAGCTGAAGATCGGCCAGCCGATGGAACTGCGCATCGTGCCGTATACGACCCGACCTGACGGGACTGAGATCTTGACCTACGCATTCGCGCCTGTGGACGGAGAACTTGCATGACCGATGTTGCGATTGTCGGAGTCGGTCTGCACCCCTTCGGCCGCTATGGCGACAAGCTGTGCCTCCAAATGGGCGCCGAGGCAGCACAATCGGCTCTCGCCGACGCCAACACGGATTGGAGCCGGGTGCGTTCGGCCTACGTCGGCAGCTATGAGGTGTCGAACCCCGACGCCGTCGTGGGTTGGCTGGGCCTGACGGGTATCCCGGTGCGCGGCGTGTTCAACGGGTGCGCCACCGGTGGCACGTCGCTGCAGATGGCTGCCGCGGCCATCCGTCACGGCGAGGCAGATGTCGCGATGGCCATCGGCATGGACAAGCATCCGCGCGGCGCCTTCGCGGCCGACCCGTCCGTCGTGGGACTGCCGAGCTGGTACGGCCGGACCGGGATGTTCCTGACGACGCACTTCTTCGGGACGAAGATTCAGCGGTACATGCATCTGCACGGCATCTCGAACGAGACGCTGGCGAAGGTGGCCGTCAAGAGCTTCGGCAACGGTGCGATCAATCCTGCCGCGTGGCGCCGCAAGCAGTTGACGGTCGAGGAAGTGCTCGCTTCCGAGGTGGTGAACTACCCGCTGACGCGCTACATGTACTGCGGACCCGACGAAGGCGCTGCGGCGCTGGTGCTGTGTCGGGCGGATCTCGCCAAGGAATTCACCGACACGCCGATCTACGTCCGGGCGGCGGAGCTGCGGAGCCGGCAGGAGGGCGCGTTCGAGGTGCAGAGCCCGTCATTGCCTCTGCACTCAGTGCCGAGCCCGACAGTCGATGCGTCACGTGCCGCCTACGAGGTTGCGGGGATCGGTCCCGAGGATGTCGACGTCGCACAACTTCAGGACACAGATGCCGGCTCGGAGATCATTCACATGGCCGAGAACGGGTTCTGCGCCGACGGCGAGCAGGAGAAGTGGATCGCCGACGGCCGGACCGAGATCACCGGCAAGCTTCCGGTCAACACGGATGGCGGGCTGATCGCCAACGGTGAACCCATCGGCGCCTCCGGGCTGCGGCAGGTCTACGAGATCGTGCTGCAACTGCAGGGCCGCGCCGGCGAGCGGCAGGTGCCGAACCAGCCGCGAGTCGGCTACACACACCTGTATGGAGCTCCCGGAGCGTCGGCGGTGTCCATCCTGTCCCGCTGACGACCCTGCGCGGATCCCGCATCGGAAGCGGGGTGGGCGTTACTGTGGACGCGTGTCGATACATGCTGTGCAGGGCGTTGACGATCCTCCGGGTCGCGCGGCCACGGTGATCGCCGCGCAACTGCGCAGACGGATCATCCGTGGCGAGGTGTCCGAAGGACAGCTGCTACCGGCCGAGCCAAAGCTTCTCGCAGAGTTCGGCGTTTCGCGTCCGACGTTGCGCGAGGCGATTCGAATCCTGGAATCCGAATCGTTGGTCGTCGTCAAACGAGGCTCCCGCGGCGGTATCGAGATCAGTGTGCCGCGGGTGGAGACCGCGGCGCACTATGCCGGTCTGCTCCTGGAGTATCGCCAGGCCACCACCGCCGACGTGTTCGTCGCTGCCGCGGCGATCGAGGCGCCGTGCGCTGCCAAACTGGCCAGGACCCGCAAAGCCGCCGATCTGGCGGAGCTGCGTGCAGCGGTCGAAGCCGAGCAAGCAGCGCGCGACGATCCAGAAGCGCTGCTGGACTTACAGAATGGTTTTCACCGGCTCATCGTCGACCTCGTCGGCAACACCACGTTGCGGGTGCTGTCGGAGGTCGTCCGCCACATCATCGAGGTGGCGACGAGGCGCTACCTGACAAGCGCATCTCTGGCCGCCGCGGACAGAATGGCAGCCTCTAATGCCGGGATCCGGGCACACGCGAAGTTGGTGACCCTCGTCGACGAGAAGAATGCGGCCGGCGCCGAGACGCTGTGGCGGCGTCAGATCATCGCAACCGGTGAGCAGCTGCGTCGGTCGGGCGTTGCTGACAAGGTTGTCGACCTACTTGAGTGACGTACGGCTGCTCCGCTAGAGCCGCTCCAGCACCATCGCCATGCCCTGTCCACCGCCGACGCACATGGCCTCGACACCGACCTCCTGGTCGTGCCACTGCAGTGAATTGACCAACGTCGTCGCGATTCGGGCGCCCGTCATACCGAACGGGTGACCGACGGCAATCGCGCCGCCGTTGATGTTTAACCGGTCGACGTCTAGGCCGAGCTGGCGCTGGCTGGCCAGCACCTGGGCGGCAAAGGCCTCGTTGATCTCGTACTGGTCGACGTCGCCGACCGTCATGTCGGCGTGCGTCAGCGCCTGTCGGATGGCATCGACGGGTCCGAGCCCCATGATCTCCGGTGACAACGCGGTGACGCCCGTCGCGGCGATGCGCGCCAGCGGTGTGACGCCGAGTTGGCGGGCGCGGATGTCGCTCATCACGACGATAGCTGCCGCTCCGTCGTTCAGCGGGCACGCGTTGCCCGCGGTGACCGTGCCGTCGGGCCGGAACACCGGCGCCAATCCGGCCAGCGTCTCGACGGTGGTGCCGGCTCGGGGACAGTCGTCGGCCCTGACCTGGGTCCCGTCGGGCAGCGTCACGGCGACGATCTCGCGTTCCCAGAAACCGCGGGCGCGAGCCGATTCCGTACGTTGCTGTGACAGTGCGGCATAGCTGTCCTGGTCGGCCCGGCTGACGTTTTCCGTTGCCGCGACGTTCTCCGCTGTCTGACCCATCGCGACGTAGACATCCGGCAGCTCGCCGGTGTCGCGCGGATCGGTCCATGCGACGCCACCCGATGCCCGGCTCCGCGTCCGAGCCTGCGCATCGGCGAAAGTCGGGTTCACCCAGGGATTGTTCGCCCGGTCGCGCGGATCGGCGGACTCGTCGACGGGTGGGCTGTCGCTGGTGCCCCGCCGGGACCGGCTGACCGTCTCGACACCCGCGACGACGAAGGCGTGACCCTCGCCTGCCCGGATCGCGTGCATGGCCATGCGGATGCCCTGCAGACTCGAGGCGCAGTACCGGGTCACGGTGGTCGCGGGCACACTGTCCCAGCCCAGCAGCACCGCGACGACGCGGCCGAGGTTGAACCCTTGCTCACCGCCTGGTGCGCCGCAGCCCACGATCAGGTCGGCGATGTCGGTCGAATTCAGTTGGGGGACTCGCTGCATCGCCGCTGTGATCGCCGTGGCGCACAGGTTGTCCGCGCGCAGACCGGTCAGTGAGCCTTTGAACGCGCGGCCGATCGGGGTTCGAGCGGTCGCGACGATGACGGCGTCGGGCATCGGCTCAGAACCCCATGCCCTTGCCGATGATGTCCAGCATGATCTCGTTGGTGCCACCGTAGATCCGCTGTACCCGCGCGTCGCGCCACAGCCGGGCGATCTCGTATTCGTTGACGTATCCGTAGCCGCCGTGCAATTGCAGGCAGCGATCGATGATCCGCCACTGGGTTTCGGTCGCCCACCACTTCGCGCCTGCGGCTTCGTCCGCGGTCAGTTCGCCGGCATTGACCGCCATGATGCATTTGTCGACGTGTGACTGCATGACGTCGACCTCGGTCTGCATCGCGGCGAGCGCGTGGCGGTTGGTCTGGAAAGTTCCGATCGGCTGCCCGAAGGCCTTGCGGTCGCGGGCATATTGCACCGACAGCTCCACTGCCCGGCGTGCCGATGCCACCGCGTGTACCGCGATCCCCAGCCGTTCGGCGGGCAGATTGCGCATCAGATGGTAGAAGCCGCGGTTCTCTTCGCCGATCAGGTTCTCGGCGGGTACCCGGACGTCTTCGAAGATGAGTTCTGCGGTGTCAGCGGACTTCTGGCCGATCTTGTCCAACTTGCGGCCGCGGGAAAACCCCTCCATCCCCGTCTCGACGACCAACAGGCTGATGCCTTTGTGCGGTTTGTCGGCATCGGGGTCGGTGCGGCACACGACGACGACGAGGTCTGCCAGCAGTCCGTTGGAGATGAAGGTTTTCGAGCCGTTGACGATGTAATCGCTACCGTCGCGGCGCGCTGATGTCTTGATATTCGCCAAGTCGGAGCCGGCGCCCGGTTCGGACATCGCGATCGCCGTGATCAACTCGCCGGCGACATAGCCGGGCAACCAGCGCTTCTTCTGCTCTTCGGTCGTCAGTTCGGCGAAATAGCCTGCCAGGATGTCGTTCTGAACGCCCAGGCCGATGCCGACAGTGCCGGTGAGCCAGTATTCCTCGTCCACGATGGCGTTGAGCCGGAAGTCCTTCATGCCGGCGCCGCCGTACTCCTCGGGCATCTCCCACCCGAGCAGACCGAGCTTGCCCGCTTCCAGCCAGGCCTCGCGGTCGACATAACCGCGTTCTTCCCACTCGTCGGCGTGCGGCACGCACACGGTCTCGAAGTAGGACCGCGCGGTCGCGCGGAACTCGTCATGTTCAGGTTCGAAAATATCGCGACGCACAGCTTCCTCCGAGAGTGTTGGTTGACAGATTCAGTTGATTTCGGGCCGAGGGGCCGTCGAGCTCATCTCGGTGACGAGGTCCCACACCGTGCCCTCGGAGCGCAGGGCGATTTCACCCAGGCGTTGCTCCCAGAACCGTTGGGAGCCAAACTCCGAGCGCCATGCGAGGGCTCTGCCGGTGAAGTGACGCAGCCGGTGGTCGAGCGTGAACCCGATCGCACCGTGCGCCTGATGAGCGTTGCGGGCTACCACGGTGGCGGCGCGTGCGCTCTCGATTTTGGCCACGGCCACGGCGAACTCCATGTGCGCGGTCCCGAAACCGTGCGTGCTCGCGATCTCGGTGGCGAAATCAGCGGCCGCCTTCGCCAGCGCCAGTGCCCCCGCGGAGTCGGCGACAAGTTGTTGTACTGCCTGGAATTTCGCGATCGGACGACCGAACTGCTCACGCTGTAACACGTGCTCGCACGACAGTTCCAGTGCCCGCCGCAGGGCGCCGCAGGTCTGCAGTGCCCGGGAGAAGGCTCCGCGCTGAAACAGCTCGAAGAGTATCGGGCCGGTCGTGTGCCCGATCTGGTCGGCCGTCAGGTCCGTGGAGATCCGGATCCGTCCCGCCGGCTGGCCGGCGATGTCGGTACCGTCGTCGACGGCGTATTCGTCGCGGCCCAGCACGGCCACGAACCCGTTGCCCGCCACCACGAGATGCTCCGCCACTGCCGCCCACGCGGCCGAGTCGGCGGTCGCCTCCAGCCGGTTGTCCAACGGGCCTACGGGACAGATTGCCGCAGCCAGGGGGCCATCGCGCAAGGCCAGTCCCGCTTGGCGGAGCAGCCAGCCGGCGAGCAGGTCGTTTTCGGCCAATGGCACCGGCGCGGCGTGAAAACCGGCGCTCTCCAGCAGAACCGCGGCTTCCTTCGGCCCTGCGCCGCTCCCACCGTCGGACTCAGGGGTGGTGAGGAGGGTGAGGCCAGACTCGTGTAAGGTCGCCCAGAGCTTGGCGTCGAACGCGAGCGCGACCTCCTGCACGTCGAGCACGGGCTCGGTCGCCGCCGCGAAGATGTCGTCGGCAAGCTCCCCGAGCGCCTCGAGCTCGGTGAAGTCTTCGGTTCCGGCGGTCATCGCAACCCCAGTCCGCGGGCCACGACCCCGCTGAGAATCTCGTTGGTACCACCGCGCAGCGTGAAACCCGGTGCGTGCAGGATGCCTTCAGCGAGGAGTCGCGTCGCAGCATCGGACGTGTCACTTGTCGGGGCGGTGTCCGCCGACCGCGCCGCGGTGTCGACCACGGCGCCCTCGTAGCGGGTACCGAGGTCCTTGACGACTGCTGCCGCGACCCCGACATCCTCACCTGCCGACAGCGCCGCCGCCACCGAGGCCGACAACTGGCGCAATGCCGTCAGCTGCGAGATCAGCGTCCCGAGATCGGCTGCCCTCCAGGGTGGTTCCCAATCGGAGTCTCCGTGGCCTTCGGCGGCGAGAGCATCGAGGAGCGGTTGTGAGGACAGAATGCGTTCGGGTCCGCTGCGCTCGAAGCCGAGTTCGGACGTGACCTGCTTCCAGCCGTCCCCCGGGGCGCCGAGCACCATGCGGTCCGGCACGAAGACCTTGGTCATCACAACCTCGTTGAAGTGATGAGCGCCGGTCAGCAATTTGATCGGACGGATGTCGATGCCCGGCGAGTCCAGCGGTACCAGGAACTGGCTCAAGCCCTCGTGGCGCTTGCCCGAATCGAGCGGGCTGGTACGGGCCAGGACAACGAAAGCATGGGAGTGATGTGCTCCCGAAGTCCAGACCTTGGTCCCGGTGACCTCCCACCCGCCGTCGACCTGGACGCCTTTGGTCCGCACGCTGGCGAGGTCTGATCCCGACTCGGGCTCGCTCATACCGATGGCGAAGAAGCACTCACCCGCTGCGATGGCGGGAAGGAACTGTCGGCGCTGAGTATCGTTGCCGTACTTGAGAAGTGAGGGCCCGGCCTGGCGGTCGGCCACCCAGTGCGCTGCGATCGGTGCGCCGGCGGCCAACAGTTCCTCGATGACGACGAACCGTTCCACGTGGGTGCGCCCGCGGCCGCCGTACTCCTGCGGGATGGTCATACCGACCCAGCCCCGGCACGCGAGCCGGCGACTGAACTCCGGATCCCACGACGAGATCCAGGAGTCCACCCGTGCGTCCCAGCCGAACTCCGCGTGGTCGGCCCGCAAGAACTCACGCACGTCGGCACGCAGATCTTCGGTCTCCGGTGGTAGCGGCCGGTGCCTGGGAACGAGCGAAACGGTCATCGACACCCTCTCCAACAACTCAGAACGTCAGCTACGTTACGACCCACAGCATACATATGGTTAATATATTCAACTGATTGAGGTTGCCCGCCCGGGGCCGCCACCGTGAGAGGTGAGCCAGAATGCGTGATGCCGTCATCGCCACCGCCGTCCGCACGCCCATCGGCAAGCGAAACGGGGGGCTCGCGCACGTCCACGCCGTAGAGCTGTCCGCGCATGTCCTCAACGTCTTGGTGGAACGGGTCGGTATTGATCCCGGTCTTGTCGACGACGTGCACTGGGGCAACGTGCTCAGCGTCGGTCAGCAGTCCGGAAACATCGGGCGCATGGCGGCGTTGGCGGCCGGCTGGCCGGAATCGGTGCCGGGGTTCACCCTCGACCGCCAGTGCGGATCCTCCCAGCAAGCGATCTCGACGGCAGCGGCGACCGTCATCGCGGGCTTCGCCGACATCGTCGTCGCCGGCGGCGTCGAGATGATGTCGGCCGTTCCGATGGGGGCCTCCACGGTGCCCGGAACAGGCGAGATGGGCGGCCCGGCGGTGCAACGCTACGCCGAGGCGCTGAAGGCGCCTGGCTTCAACGGGCGATTCAATCAGGGTGCGGGTGCCGAACTCATCGCCAAGGAGTACGGACTTTCACGCACCCAACTCGACGAGTATGCCATCGCCTCGCACGAGCGGGCGGCCGCGGCGCAGGACGCCGGATGGTTCGACGATGAAATCGTCGCCGTGTCCACCGCGGACGGTAAGGTCACCGCCGACGAAGGTATCCGGCGCGGTTCCACCGTCGAGAAGCTCGCGGGCCTCAAGACACCGTTCCTGGAGGACGGCTGTATCACCGCGGGCAACGCCTCCCAGATTTCGGACGGGGCGGCGGCCGTCCTGATCACCACCTCCGAGCGGGCAGCGGCGCTCGGTCTGACCCCGCTGGCGCGTATCCACACTGCCGTGGTCACCGGAGACGACCCGGTCAAGATGCTGACCGGCCCGATCCCCGCCACTGCGCTGGCCTTGAAGCGATCCGGGCTGTCCATCGATGACATCGGCGCCTTCGAGGTCAACGAAGCGTTCGCTTCGGTGCCGCTGGCCTGGCAGGAGGTCACGGGTGCTGCGCAGGCGCATCTGAATCCGGTCGGCGGCGCCATCGCGCTCGGCCATCCGCTCGGCTGTTCAGGCGCGCGTCTGGCGACGACGCTGGTGCACCACCTCAAGCGCAGTGGCACCCGCTACGGCCTGCAGACCATGTGCGAAGGCGGTGGCACCGCCAACGCCACCATCTACGAGTCGATCAGCTGACGTCGTTCGCCCATTCGGCCAGCGCCCGCCGCCGCAATTTGCCGCCCACGGTGCGCGGCAGCGCGTCGACGAAGCGGTATTCACGGGGTCGTTTATAAGTCGCCAGCCGGGTCGAGAGATGCTGCGTCAGTGCCTGTTCGGTCACCACGGCACGGGAGACGACGAATGCCACCGGAGCTTCGCCATCGCGCGCATCCGGTCGGCCGACGACTCCGGCCTCGGCGACGTCCGGATGCTCCGACAGCGCGGATTCCACTTCGACGGGTGAAACCTGGAAGCCGGACACCTTGATCATGTCCTTGATCCGGTCGACGATCGTCACACGGCCGTCGTCGTCGATGTGGGCCAGATCTCCGGTTCGGAACCACCCGTCCGGCGTGAACGCCTCCGATCGGACCCCGGCATATCCGGCCGCCACGCTGGGTCCGCGCACCTCGAGTTCGCCCGCGTCGGTGAGACGCAGCGCGGTGCCCTCGGTGGGGAAGCCGGGGGAGTCGAGGCGCCAGAGGTCAGGCTGTGCAACAGGATTGAAGGCCACCATCATCGCCTCGGTCATGCCGTAGGAGCAGAGGAACCGGACCCCGGTCGCCGCGGTGATCCGGCGGGCGAGGCCCGGTGGGACGGCACTGCCACCCCACATGAAGAAGCGCAGTGCACTGAGGTCGAGGTCGGGGAGGTCGGGACGCTCGACGAGGCGTTGGGCCATGGCCCCGGCGATCGGCCACACCGTGACACCGGCGTCGACGATATGGCGCAGGGACTCCTCGAGGTCGAAGCGCCGGAACACGGTGATGGGTGCGCCCACGCTGATCGCGGCTGCACTCATCGTCGTACCGAAGATGTGGCACAGCGGCAGTGCGATCTGAATGCGGTCCGATTCCGATAAGGCCAAGTGGTGACGTAGTTGCCGAACCGCGCCGCACAGACTCCCGTCGGTGTGGACGGCTCCCTTGGGCATCCCGGTGGTGCCCGAGGAGAACGGAATGTATCGGTGGGACAACGGGTCCGGGCGAAGGGCGGGTGCGTCGGGCGACGATGACGCGAGCAGCAGCGATTCGGCGGGCAGCGCAGCGTCGGCCGAATCGGGCGGTGGCTCCATGCCGTCGCTGTGCAGCACCCAGTCCACCCGGGCGGCCTGCAATGCGTGCGAGGTCTCCCGGGTGGTCCAGTAGGGATTCGGCGTGACGAAGACGGCGCCCAGGCGCGCGAGGGCAAATTGGGCGATCAGGTACAGCGGCGAGTTCTCGATCAGCAGCGCTACCCGGGTGCCTACGCCGACGCCGGCCGCCGCGAGATGTCCCGAAGCCCGCAACACTGCGGCGTGAAGGTCGCCATAGGTCCACGTCGCGCCCTCGAAGTGCAGTGTACTGCGGTCGGGCCAACGAACCGCTGCGTCCGCAAGGATGCCCGCATAGCCACTGTCGGTCACCGTCGAATGCTAACGACGCCGGTGATTTCCCGCCGCAGGCACCGTTTCGCCCCATGCCATCCAGACCTCCGGCTTGCGGTCGTCGCCGACGCGGTGCATCCACCCTTCCTGCTGGGGGTTGGGCATGTCACCCAGCCCGCGCATGTGGCCGTGGGGATCGGGTTCGCAGACCCACGCCGTCCCGTCGATCTCGTAGGAGATGCCGTCATGCCAATAGCCGTCCGCGGCTCGGGTGATCTCGATGTCCATCTGCCGCGCGGAGCGCACGGTGCCGTCGCTGTGTGCCGACACCCCGACGTGGAAATTGCGCTGGCCGAACAGGTAATGACCGATCTCGGTGCTGCCGTCCGCGTAGTGGTTAGCCCACGAGTACCACGTCAGGTACTCGGCATCGTGGAGCGGATCCTTGTCGCGGTAGAGGCGTCCGCCCGGATACATCCAGGCTTCCTCCCAGAACAGGAATCCGCGCGCCGACCGGCCTGCGAGTTCTCCGTCGACGAGGAACGTCTGCGTGATGTACAGCAATGCGTGTTCACGGCCGGGGAGGAACCACTGCAACGGTTGCGCGACCAGCTGGCCGGTCACATCGATCACGCCGCGCTCCGAGTAGGCGAAGTCGGTGCCGAGGACCAACCGCATCGGCTCGCCGTCGGCACCGGGCTCGGAGGCGAAGGTCGCCGAGTTGCCACCGTCGAACGTGCCGGTGATCGCCGAACTGTCGACCGCGAACCGTGGTTCCCTGCGTAGATGCAGACCGTCCTTGCCGGTGTTGGAAGCGGTCAGGATGAGCTTACCGCCCAGCGATTGGCGGCCGTCGTCGCTTGCACCGGGCGCCGTCGGCGCGATCCTGCGCATTATCGTGTAGAGCGCCCCTTCGTCGTCGCGCACTGTGCCCCAGATGTAGCCCGCTTCGCGCTGCAGGCCGAGAATCGAGTTGTCGGTGACGAAATCTCGGGCGTCGAACGCGCGCGCCGATGCTAGCGCCGAGTAGTCGAATGTGCCTGTCGGGGTAGCGGACTCGTGGGTAGGTACAGCTGTCATGTGGTTGGTCGCCTTTCAGTGCAACGTTGCGGAGTTCGATGGCGAAGATCAGATGGTGTGGCGGATCTGCAGGGCGTCGATCTGTTCGTCGGTCTTGCCCAGCACGGATTCAAGGACCTCCCGGGTGTTTGCCCCCAATAGAGGAGGAGCCGTATAGGTGTCTATCACTGTGTCGGAGAACCGAATTGGGTTGGCGAGGACGTCGATTGAACCACCGCCGGCAGCGGAGATCGTGCGCTTCATTCCCCGATGCCGAACCTGAGGGTTCTCGAACACGCCTGCCATCGTGTTGACGGGGCTGACCGGCACGTCGGCGTCGTCGAGTCGGCGGACCCAGTAGTCGGCGTCCTGCTCGGCGAAGATACCGCTCAGGGTGTCGAGCACCAGATCGCGATTCGCGATGCGTGCCGACACGGTGCTGAACCGAGGGTCGGCGCCCAGTTCGGGACGCCCCAACGCCGCACTCAACGCCGACCACTGTTTGGCGGTCGAAGCAACAACGAAGATCTCGGCGTCGGCACAGCGGAATGCCTGCGACGGAATCCCGCCGAACCCGCCGTTGCCACGCCGCGGTGCGGCGACACCCGAGACGAAGTAGTTCTGCACGTAGTGCGACAGCGCGGCGACGCCGCAGTCGAGCAGTGCCAGATCGATGTGCTGTCCCGCCCCGCTTCCGGTGTCGCGATGGTGCAGTGCCGCGACGATGGCCGAGGCTGCGTACAACCCGGTCAGGACATCGACCATGGACACTCCGACCTTCATCGGTCCGGCCCCCGGCTCACCGTCAGGGACCCCGGACACGCTCATCATTCCGCACATCGCCTGGAAGACGCCGTCGTATCCGGCCCTGTTGGCGAGCGGGCCGTCCTGACCGAATCCGGTGACCGAGCAATACACCAACCCCGTGTTGCGTGTCCGCAAGGTGGCGTAGTCCAGGCCGTACTTCGCCAGAACACCGCCGCGATAGTTCTCGATGAGCACATCGGAGCGTTCCGCTAGTTCTGCGACCAGTTCCGCGCCGTCGGGCTGCGAGTGATCGATCGTCACGGAGCGCTTGTTGCGATTCGCGCTCAAATAGAAGCCGGACTGCTGATCGGAGGGGGCGCCGTGGAATGGGGGTCCATACTGGCGGGCGTCGTCGCCGCTGCCCGGCCTCTCCACCTTGATCACTTCCGCGCCGAGATCGCCGAGCAGCTGAGCCGTCAACGGGGCGGCCAGGATTCGGCTGAGGTCCAGTACCCGGATGCCGGTCAGGGGTCCGCTCACGAGGTGACCTTCGGTTCCCGGGGTAGCCCGAGCACGCGCTCGCTGATGATGTTCTTCTGCACTTCGCTGGTGCCGGCGTAGATCGTCTCGGCGCGAGCCCGGACGAACGCGCGCCGGACCGCCTCGGATTGAGGTTCCGGACCTGAGGTCCACTCGGTGCCCAGCAGGGCATCGGGGCCCAGAACGTCCATCGCCACCTCGCAGAACTGCTGATGCCAGCGAGACCAGTAGTACTTGCCGATGGACGCCTCGGGACCGAACTTGCCGTCGCGCAACGCCCCCGACAGCGACCGCAGATTGTTGTACGCCATGATCTGAAGTCCGATGTACGAGTCCACGAGACGATGCCGCAGGATCGGGTCATCGAGCGCGCCCCGCCGTGACGCGAGCGCCCGCAGCTGCCGCATCTCCCGACCGAACGAGAACTGGTAGTTCAATACTGAGGTCGCCCGCTCGTGGCCCAGGGTCGTCATGGCTGCGCTCCAGCCTTCGCCCTCCGCGCCGAGGACGTTGTCCACCGAAGTCCGTGCCCCGTCGAAGAACACCTCGTTGAAACCGCTGTCGCCCAACATGGTTCGGATCGGAACCACGGTGACGCCAGGTTGGTCGAGGGGCAGCAACATGTAAGACAGGCCGGCATGGCGTTTGGAGCCGGGTGCGGTGCGCACTATCGCGAAGATCCAATCGGCGTGCTGGGCGAATGTCGTCCAGATCTTCTGCCCGGAGACCACCCATTCGTCGCCGTCGCGTTCGGCCCTGGTCGAGATGTTCGCCAGGTCCGAACCGGCGCCGGGTTCGGAATACCCCTGGCACCAGACAATTTCCGACCGGGCCATGGGCGGGAGCAGCCGTAACTTCTGTTCTTCGGTGCCATGCGCCAGCGCCGTCGGCGCCATCAGCGTCTCCCCGTGGAAGGCTGCCCGCGGCGGAGCGCCTGCCGCTGCGCATTCCATGGCGAAGATGATCTCCTGTGTCATCGTCGCGGACCGCCCGCCGTACTCGGCGGGCCAGGACAGCCCCAGCCAGCCTCCCGCGGCGAGCTCGGCCTCCCACCGCCGGCGCAGTGCCCAGTTGTCGTCGTCGTCGGGGCCGCCACGATCGGCGGTGCCGACGAAGTCGCCGGTCAGGTGCGCGCTCAGCCAGGTGCGGACCTCGTCACGGAAGTCCTCGTCGGCTTTCGAGAGGGGTAGTGATATCGAGTCGCCCGGAGCCGCCGCCATGTGTCGTATAGTACAATGGTTTAGCGGATTAAATCGAGCCCGGGCTTGTCCGTGTGGCTAGGAGGAATCGCGTGGAGGATCTGGTCTGGACGGTCGACGGCGGCGTCGGCACCATCCGACTCAATCGCCCAGAATCTCGGAACTCGTTCACCTTCACCATGATTGGGCGATGGGCCGAGATTCTTCGGCAAGTTCGTCACGACGACGACGTGCGAGTGGTGGTTCTGACCGGAACCGGGGACAAGGCCTTTTGTTCGGGGGTTGATCTCGGGCAGATCTCCAATGCGGACCCCGACTTGACTCCTCTGCAGCGTAAGAGTCAATTGCACGACCAGATTCATCTGGTGGCGTTGGCGCTGGCGGATCTGGACAAGCCCGTGATCGCCTCGATCAACGGGGCGGCCGTCGGGGCGGGGCTCGATATGGCGTTGATGTGCGACCTCCGGATCATGTCCACCTCGGCGCGGGTGTCCGAGGGCTACGTCAAAGTCGGCCTGACTCCCGGCGACGGCGGCGCGTACTACCTGCCGCGGCTTGTCGGTACGTCGAAGGCGCTGGAGCTCTTGCTCACCGGCGAGTTCATCGACGCCGACGAGGCGCTGCGCATCGGCCTGGTCAACAGACTCGCCGCCCCTGAGGACCTGACGGCCGCGACTGCTGCGTTCGCCCAGTCGATCGCTGCCATGCCGCCGGTGACCGTGCGAATGATTAAGCGCGCGACGTATCAATCGGCCGACATCGATCTCCGTACCGCACTCGACATGATCTCCTCCCACTTCGCCGTAGTGGCGGCCACCGAGGATGCCGCGGAAGCGTTGGCGGCCATGAAAGAAAGGCGTCCGGCCAGTTTCGTCGGCCGTTGACCTAGCGAGAGGATTCGACCATCAGCGATCACGAACAGGCCGTCGACGTGTTCGACGCCTGGATAAATCTGCCCTATCTGCCGGGTGAGGTGACCCCCGACCCATCGGTGGTTGCCCGCTTCAAACGCGGGAACAGCGCCTACGAGGGCGGGGAGACGATGGCCGACGTCATCGCTGAGATGGATCGCCTCGGAATGGCCGGCGGGGTGTTGTCGAAGGCTCCGCGTGACATCACACCGCCCTACGTGCACGGGACCAAGACCGGGGAGACCGTCCTCCGTGAGACATGTGAGCGCCTTGCCGGCATTCAGTCGGACCACCCCGGCAGGTTCGTCACGAGTGTAGGCATTGATCCGCGCCTGGGCTATGAAGCGTCGCGCCACGTTCGGATCGCCGTTCGCGAGTACGGCATCAAGTGCTTCCGCATCATTCCGATGTTCACCGGGATCGCGATCGACGACAAGCTGGCCTACCCCCTCTACACGGCCGCGTGCGACGAGGATGCCGTTGTCTCCATCAACGTCGGAGTTCCCGGACCGATGAAACCCGCCAAGCTGCAGCGCACCATCCTGGTCGACGAGGTCGCGTTGGCGTTCCCCGATTTGAAGATTGTGATGAGTCACCTCGGTGACCCCTGGATTTCCGAGACGGTGGCGATGCTCGTCAAGCACCCCAACGTCTTTGCGATGACGGCCGGCTGGGCGCCCAAATACATCCCGGCCGACGTCGTGCGTTTCGCCGAGAAGCGCAACCCGAACAAGCTCATGTGGGCCTCGGACTATCCGATCCTTCCGTTCGATCGCACGATCACCGAGGGCCGGGCGGTCGCACTCACCGGCCAGTCCCAGACCGGCTACCTCGGGGCCAACGCCCGCGCGGTCTTCGGGCCGCCCAAGTGACAGGAGAGCTCTGATGGGAATTCACGAAGGACGGGTTGCCGTCGTCACCGGCGCGGCCGGCGGTATCGGCCGCGAACATGCATTGGAATTCGCCCGGCAGGGCGCGAAGGTTGTGGTGAATGACCTCGGGCCGGCGCAAGACGTCGTCGACGAGATCCGCGCGATGGGCGGTGAGGCTGTCGCAGACAAGAGCGACATCTCGGAGTGGGACGGCGCGGGACAGCTCATTAAGACGGCGCTGGACACCTTCGGCGACCTGCACATCCTCGTCAACAACGCGGGGATCCTGCGCGACAAGATGTTCGTGAACATGGACATCGACATGTGGGACGCGGTCATCAAAGTGCATCTGCGGGGAACATTCGCTCCGACCAAGCACGCCGTGGCCTACTGGCGGGAGAAGCACAAGGCGGGCAACCCGGTCGATCACCCGCGCATCATCAACACATCGTCGCCATCGGGCCTGTACGGCAATGTGGGGCAGTCGAATTACGGTGCAGCCAAAGCAGCGATCGCATCGTTCACGGTGATCCTGTCCGACGAACTCGCGCGCCTGGGCATCACCGTCAACGCCATCGCGCCGAGTGCCCTGACCCAGATGACCGAGGGGCTCGACACCTACGTGGCCGCGATGGCCGAGATCAAGGAGCGCACGGGATTCGACGCCGGCTCACCGGCCAACATCGCGCCGATCGTGGTCTGGCTGGCGTCGGCGGAGGCCGCCGACGTGACCGGCAGGGTGTTCAACGTCAAGGCGGGGTCGATCTCGGTCGCCGAGGGCTGGGTGAAGGGGCCGGGAGTCAGCCGCGACGCCCGTTGGGATCCGGCCGAACTCGGCGAGGTGATCCCCGGGCTTCTCGCCGAGGCGCGGCCCAACTCCGACGGCTCCGGTGTCCCTCGTGCCTGAGACCGTCTCGACGGCGGTCGGCGACGGCATCAGAGTCGAGACCGCGGGTGCGGTGGCCACGGTCTGGCTGGACCGCCCCGACCGCGGCAATGCCTTCACCAGGGCCATGCAGGTCGAACTCCATCGTCGGTTCGAATCGCTCGATGCGGACGACGACGTGCGGGTCATCGTCGTGACCGGGGCGGGCAAACTCTTCTCTGCCGGTGCGGACATGGAACCTGGAGGCAACGCGTTCGCGTTCGACGCTGAGCAGCATCGCCTCGCCAAGACGGAAATCACGCAGAGACCGCGACCGTGGCGGATGCGGACCCCGATCATCGGTGCCCTCAACGGTTCTGCGGTCGGCATCGGACTCACGTTCCCCGTGCAGTGGGACATCCGGATCGTGAACGAGAACGCCAAATACGGCTTCGTGTTCACCCGCCGGGGGCTGATCCCCGAGCAGAATTCGTTGTGGTTGTTGCCTAAACTCGTCGGACTGTCTGTCGCGACCGAGCTACTGCTCACCGGACGGCTCTTCACCGGCGCCGAGGCGGTACGACTCGGACTCGCCAGCGAGGCGCTGCCCGGCGACCGGGTGCTTGCGCGTGCCCGCGAGATCGCCGCCGACATCGCGGCCAACACCGCGCCGGCGTCCGTCGGGGTGACCAAACAGCTGTTGTACGAGATGCTCGGCCAGGACGATCGGGAAGCGGCGTTCGCACGGGAGTGGGAGATCTTCCGATGGATGGGACGTCAACCCGATTCGGCAGAGGGAGTGCAGTCGTTCCTGGAGAAGCGGGCGCCTGTGTTCGCCACGTCGAAGAATGTCGCGCTCCCTGAGAGTGCTGGCGCGCCAGGAGGTCTCGATGTCTGAGGTGGTGTGCTATGAGGTCGACGCAGAAGGCGCCGTGGTGCTGACGTTGAGTCGGCCCGAACGCCGCAACATGTGGACTGCAGAGATGGAAGCCGAGTTCTACAGCGCCCTCGATCGTGCGGCAACAGATCCCGCGGTCCGGGTCATCGTGGTGACCGGCGCGGGCAAGTCCTTCGTGCCGGGCCTCGACCCGGAGGTTCTCGCCGGCCTGTCGGGCGGCGCCCGCTACACCGCCAACCGGCGGCCGCAGACCTATGCCACGACCATTCCCAAGCCGATCGTCGGCGCCATCAACGGCGCCTGCGCGGGGATCGGTCTCGCCCAGGCCCTGAACTTCGACTACCGGTTCGCCGCCGCCGGGGCCAAGTTCAGCACCGCATTCTCCAAGCGCGGCCTGCCCGCCGAGGATGCCAGCGCCTGGATGCTGCTGCGGCTAGTCGGACCGGCCCACGCTTTTGATCTGTTGGCCACCGGCCGGGTCTTCCTGGCGGAAGAGGCAGAAAAACTCGGTGTGGTGCAACGTGTCTCGGAGCCCGGCCGGGTACTCGACGACGCTCTGGAGTTCGCCCACACGCTTGCCACGAGCGTATCGCCGGTGGCGATGGCGATGATCAAGTCGCAGATCTGGCGGGACTGCGAGTCCACGATGGAGGCGGCCCGGGTGCGGGCCCAACATCTGCTCACGCTGGCCAAGGCGCAGCCTGACTTCGCCGAGGGAGTCGCGAGCCTCACCGAGAAGCGCCCACCGGCCTTCCCGCCCTACACCCCGATCAACTTCTGAGGCGGACCATGGACATCGACATCGCACCAGGACAGGCGCAATTCCGTGACGAGGTGCGCACCTGGCTGGCCGAACATCTGGTCGGCGAGTTCGCCGATTACCGCGGCATCGGCAGTCCCACCGACGACACGGCGTGGGACGTCAGGGTGGCGTGGGAGCGCGAATTGTCGGCAGGGGGCTGGCTCGGCCTGACCTGGCCCACCCAGTACGGCGGGCGGGGGGCCGGTCTGGCCGAGGAGATCGTGTTCGAGTACGAGTACGCCCGCGCCGGCGCGCCCGCCCGTGTCAACACCCAGGCTCTCGAACTCCTCGGTCCGACGCTGTTGGCGTTCGGCTCCGAAGAACAGAAGATGCGTTTCCTGCCCAAGATTCTCAGCGTCGAGGAGATGTGGGGCCAGGGCTTCAGCGAGCCCGGGGCGGGGTCGGACCTGGCGGCCGTGCGCACCAAGGCGGTCGCCGACGACTCCGGTTGGCACATCGACGGGCAGAAGGTGTGGACGACCTTCGGCCTCTACGCGAACTGGCTGTACGTGCTGTGCCGCACCGATCCGGACGTATCGCTGCGGCACAAGGGGCTGAGCCTGTTGCTGGTCGACGTCGACCAGCCTGGCGTCGACGTGCGGTCCATCGAGAACCTGGCCCGGTCAAAGGAATTCAGCGAGTGCTTCTTCAACGACGCGCGAACCACCGCGGACATGGTGGTCGGTGGGGTCGGCAACGGGTGGTCGGTGGTGATGGCCACGTTGGGCATGGAACGGGGGAGCGCGTTGATGCCGCTTCAGCTGGCGATGCAACGTGAGGTGGAGGAACTCGTTACCGCCGCGAGAACCCTTGCAGTGCTGGATGATCCGTGGATCAGGCAACGGCTCGTCGATGCCTACATCGGCGTCAATGTGATGCGTTCGACCAACCTGCGGGTGGTGGCCGACCTGCTCGACGGCGAGGCGACCCACCCCGGAGCGGCCACGGCTGCGGCAGCGACCGTCAGCAAGCTGTTCGCCTCTGTCCACCACCAGCAGATGGGTGAACTGGCCATGGACATCCACGGTGCGGCAGCGCAGTACGACGCGGCCGACAGCGCGGCCACCGAAGCGCGCAAACTGTTCCTTCTGTCCCGAGCCGAGACGATCTATGGCGGGACCTCGGAAATCCAGCGCAACATCATCTCCGAGCGGGTTCTCGGACTCCCACGGTGAACCTTGTAATCAGTACAAACATGTTACTGTTTATTCCCAGCGTTGCGGCCATTTCAGCGCCGGCCGCCACCGCGACGGCTCTCCTCGAACGGCAGGATGTCTCATGGCCTTGATCACCACTTCCGAGCAGGAAGAACTGCGCGACGTGATGCAGGCCTTTCTCCGCAAATACTCGGCCGAAGCCGATGTCCGCACCCAGATCGACGCGGAGGCGGGATACGACGCCGACGCATGGCGCACCGCCGCCGAGCAGATCGGCATGCAGGCGCTCGCCATTCCCGAAGAGTACGGGGGAGCGGGCTACACCTTCGACGAGATCGCTGTCGTGCTCGAGGAAGCGGGACGCTCACTGTTCACCGGGCCGGTGCTGCCCACAGTGGTGCTGGCTCCGGCGACGCTGCTGTTCTCGCAGGACCGGTCGGCCTGCGAGACCTATCTCCCCGCGATTGCTGAAGGCTCTCTGATCGCCACTGTCGCAGTGAGCGAGGAACTTTCGATGTGGGATGAGTCAGACATCACCGTGACCGCGGACGCTGTCGACGGCAGATGGACACTCAACGGCACCAAGCGCTACGTGCTCAGCGGCGCCGACGCGGGTCTCATCGTCGTGGCGGCACGCACGGGAGCCGGTGTGTCCCTGTTCGCTGTCGACAACACCACGGACGGCGTGACCACGACACCGCTGGACGTCCTCGATCTGACTCGCCGGATGGCGACCGTCGAACTGCGCGATTGCCCCGCGACGCTCATCGGCGAGGACGGGCAGGGCTGGGCGACACTGTCGCAGGTCTTTGACCGTGCTGTCGTTGCGCTGGCCTGTGAGCAGGTGGGCGGCGCGGCCGCCGTCCTGGATATGACCGTGGAGTATTTGAAGGTGCGACAACAGTTCGGCCGCGCCATCGGCTCGTTTCAGGCCATCAAGCACCGGTGTGCAGACATGCTCGTCGAACTCGAGTCGGCACGATCCGCGGCGTCCTATGCCAGTACGGCTGCCGCCGCCGGCGCCGACGATCTCTCGCTCGCGGCATCGATCGCCAAGGTGTACTGCGCAAAGGCGTACTACCACATCGCCGCCGAGAGCATTCAGATGCATGGTGGCATCGGGTTCACCTGGGAGCATCCCGCGCATCTGTACTTCAAGCGCGCCAAGGCTTCCGAGATCCTGTTCGGTTCGCCGTCGGTGCACAGGGAGCGGATTGCCGCGCTGATCGGCATGGTCTGACGCTGGGCTGTCCCGCGATCAATCGGCGAGCAGCCGGTGCGCCCGCACACAATCGTCGAAGAACGCCATCACCCGTAGGTGGTACGCCCGAGCTGCCCAGCTCAGACTGATGTTGTGTCCGCTGCGCGCCTGCGTATCCAGGTGCACCGAGGCGGCGTTCACGAACAGCGACGCCAGTTCGCCCGGCTCGTTCGCCCAGTTCCCTTCACCATCGGCGAGGGTGATCCGCACCGGGCAGCGCACAGCAGCTGTCACCGCCGCAACGCGTTCGCCCCAGCGCATCGCCTCGTCCGGTTCGGCCTCGGGCATGCGCGAGGCAGGCATATTGGCTCTGACGAACGTGTCTTCGGGATAGTTATATTCCGGCCCCCAATGCAGCGCCCGCATATCGGCCGTCGCACCGCCGTCGGCCACCGCCTCGACGAGACGTGTCCCGATACCGCTGAAGTCCACACCCCACAGCGAAAGCCCCTCCGGGACCGTGCCCGCCATCTGCAGCGCGACCATGGCACCGAAGGAGTGCCCGACGAGGAAAACCGGTGTCGTCGGCGCGACGAGCTCGCTCGCCGACAGCACGTCCCAGATGGTGGCCGCCTGGCCGGCGAGGGTCGTGCTCGACGATTCGATGTTTTTCGAGGCGCCGTAACCGGGCCTGTCGAGAGCGAGCATCGCGTAGCCGAGCCGCCGTCCCAGGGTCAGCAGCGACAAGCTCGGGTGCAACGCTCCGTGAAAGTATCGGGAGGTCAAGCCCCCGCCCGGCAGTGCCACCACGATCGCCAACGGGTCATCGGGCGCGTCGAAGGTACCGCTGAGCGACGCGCCGTTGCCGCCGATGACCACGTCGCGCGCCGCACCGATCTCCGAACCGGAGCGCTTCTCGTTTACCCGGCTTCCCTCTGGAGTCACTTAATGAGCATAATCATCTATCTAGATTGTGACACGCTTCGGCTCGAACGCGAACGATGGGAGCACCGGTGGACGGCACAGCCAACAAACTGCTCGACGGAGTCCGGGTGGTGGAGTCGGCGTCGCTTCTCAACGGCGACACACTGGGCATGCTCCTGGGTGATCTCGGCGCCGACGTCATCAAGGTCGAAAGCCCCGGTCGCGGAGACTATCTGCGGGACTTCATGGGGCAGATCACCCCGCACCACAGTCCGGCCCACCTCCAGGTCAACCGCAACAAGCGCAGCGTCGCGATCGATGTGCGCACCGACGCCGGACGCGATGCTTTCTGGCGCCTCCTCGACACGGCTGACGTCTTCGTCGACGGCAACGCAGGAGGCGCTACCGACCGACTCGGGATCGGCTACGACAGCCAACGGCAGCGCAACCCGCGGATCGTCTTCGCCAGCGTGACGGGGTTCGGTCTGCTCGGTCCCTACCACTCCATCCCCACCCACGGCATGATGATGACTGCCCTGGCCGGCGCCAATCCTGTTGCGCGCACTGAGGACGGCCTGATGCGCCCGGTGCCGTCGTCGGGCCTCGGTGGGACGGAGCGGGGCGGGGAGGCGACCACCGCGGCTGCGGTGCACGCCGCATTGCAGGTGTGTGCCGCGCTGTATGCCCGGGAACGCACGGGACTCGGGTGTCATATCGACGTGGCCGGGTCGGATGCCGTCATCGCCCAAGCCATGGTCTCGGTCATTTATGCTCTCAACGATTCTCGGCTCACCGACCGCAGCTCCTTGCCCACGATCGACGGCGGGGTGTGGACGGGGGCGAAGTATCAGTTCTACGAAACCAGCGACCACAAGATCGTCATGCTCGCCGCCATCGAGGATAAATTCTGGCGGTCGTTCTGCGAGGCGATCGGTCGCACCGACCTCGCCGACAGCGACAACTCGGCAACCGGGGGGGTCGATTTCGGGAAGGACGAGACGGCGCTGCGGGCCGAGCTCGACAAGATCTTCGCCGGGCATGATCAGGAGCACTGGACCGATCTTGCTGTTCGGCAAAGGATTCCGATCGGTCCCGTACCGGGGACGATTGCGGAGATGGCCGACGACCGGCACATCAAGGCTCGGTCGATCATCGTCGATGGTGACCATCCTGGTGCCGGACCCTTCACCTACGTCGGCTCGCCCGCGGTGATCGACGGAGCGCCATTCACCGTCCGCAGGCCCGCGCCTGCGCTCGGCGAACACACCGATGAGGTCCTGTCGGAGCTCGGTTACGAGGCCGAGGAACTCCGCGCACTGGCCGCCGACAGAGTCATCGGCGGGATATGACCCAGGCTGTCCTCGACGGGATCCGGGTACTGGATTTCGGCAAGCACGTCGCGGGTCCGTGGTGTGGGGCGCTGTTGGCCGACCTCGGTGCCGAAGTGATCCGCATCGAACGCCCGGGCGGTGGCGACGATCGCTTTATCGCCCCGGTCGCCGACGATGGTTCCGGTGCGATGTTCATGGTGTGTAACCGCGGAAAGCGGGGCATGACGCTGCGGTCGCACCGCCCGGAGGCCGCACCCATCATCGAGGCGCTGCTCGGTAGTGCGGATGTGGTGATCGCAAACCTGCCGGCATCCACCCGCGACCGGATGGGGTTGGACTGGGACAGCCTGCATGAGCGGTATCCGCGCTTGGTTCTGGTCACTGCCACTGCCTTCGGTGAAAAGGGTCCCTATGCGGATCGGATCGGATTCGACGGCACGATCCAGGCGATGAGTGGTGCCATCGCGCTCTCGGGCGAGCCCGGCTCGCCCACCCGGTGCTGGGTGCCGTACATCGATTTCGCGACCGGCAGCCTTCTCGCGATGGGCGCGCTGGCCGCACTCCTCGCCCGCGATCGCACCGGCAGCGGGCAGCACGTTCAGGGTTCGCTGCTGAACACGGGCTTGATGATGGCCAACCGGGAGACGGTCGAGGCTCAGGTGCTGGGGCTGCGCAGAGAGCCGACGGGGAACCGGGGGCAGACCTCGGCTCCGTTCGACATCACCGCCACCACCGACGGTCACGTGATGGCATCGGTGGTCGGTCGCGCCCAGTTCGCCCGCTGGTGCAATCTCGTGGACCGCGCCGATCTGCTCGACGATCCCCGCTATGCCAGCGACACCGATCGCGGTAAACGCGGCGCCGACCTCTCGTCGATCTTCGCCGCCTGGTGCGCGACACGGTCCACGGAGCAGGTTCTCGCCGAACTTGAGACCGCAGGCATTGCCGCGGGCCCGGTGTTGCATCCACAGGACCTGCTGCAGGATGCCCACGTAGAGAGCACGGGCCACCTCGTCGATGTTCCGTACGGGGGAATGCCGGCTGCCGCTCCGATCGCCGATTTCCCGGTCGCGCTCTCGCAGACCCCGGGCCAGGTTAGCGGGCCGGCACCCGCGTTGGGCGCGGATACCGATTCGCTGCTGCGCGGCTTGGGATTCCGCAATGAAGACATTCGCCAGTTCCGGTCCGACGGCGTGATCTGAATGATTCCGGATCGACCTCGGTCATCCGAATCCTGGCCTTTAATCAGTTATATTGTTTAGATTGTAATTCGTACCGTAGCCCCGGAACACGACGAGGAGTGTGCGATGACAGCGGATCCGGAAACGCAGGCGGCCCCTTTTATCGGTGCACGCAACGGGGGGCGAGATCTCGACCACCACGCTCCCGAATACCGCGAACACTGGCCCGAGATCTTCGACCAGATTCGAAAGTCTAAATGCCCGGTCGCCCACTCGTCACATTACGGCGGCTTCTTCATCGTGAACCGATATGAAGACGTCGCCGAGATCGCCCGCGACGACGACACATACTCGTCGGAGAACGATCTGGGTCAGGGTCCGCGTCAGGGCATTACGATCCCGGGCACCCCGATCCACTCGGGGCCCATCGAGACCGATCCGCCCCGTCTCGGCGAGCTGCGCAAGGTCATGATGAAACCGCTGTCACCATCGGCCGCGAAGACCTGGGAGCCGTGGCTGCGTGACCTCACCAACCATTTCATCGACTCCTTCATCGAAGCCGGCGAGGGAGACCTGGTCCTCGGTATCGGCAATCCGGTGCCGGCGATCTTCACGATGCAGTTCCTCGGGTTGCCGCTCGACGACTGGGAAATGTATGCGATGCCGATGCATCAGGTTGTCTACGCGTCGCCGGGAAGCAAGGAACTCGAACAGGCCTACATCGGCATCTTCGGGTTCCTCGAGCGTCTCAAGGTTGCGCTCGAAGATCGCCGGGCACATCCCACCGACGATTTCATGTCCAAGATCGTCACCGCGCGGATCGACGGCGAACCTCTGAGCGAGCAAGACGCATTGGAGATGGCGTTCCTGGTCGTCGCCGGTGGCGTCGACACCACCACCGGTCTGCTGGCCAGCTCACTGGACTGGCTCGAACTTCATCCCGAAGAGCGGACCCGGCTCGCCGCCTCACCGGAGCTGATCCCCAAGGCCACCGAGGAATTCCTGCGCTACGTCACGCCGGTGCAGGGCAACGGCCGGACGGTGACACGAGAATGCGAATTCCGTGGGCAGAAGTTCTCCGACGGTGATCGCGTTCTGTTGAGTTGGGCGGCTGCCAACCGCGACCCTGACGTGTTCGACGATCCGCACACGGTCAACTTCGAGCGGCACCCGAACAGGCATCAGGCTTTCGGCATCGGCATGCACCGGTGCGCGGGGTCGAATATCGCACGCGTGATCTTCGGCGTCATGCTGAGCGAAGTGCTGCGCCGCATCCCCGATTACGTCATCGATCGCGACCGGGCGGAGCCCTACGGCGACATCGCCACGGTCAACGGCTGGAAGTCCCAACCGGTCACCTTCACCCCCGGTCCCGTCGAGGATGCCCCGTTCGACAAGGAGTTCCGACCGTGACCGACGGCGCTCCGCCGCTGACCGTCGACGGGGAGGGACCGGTCGCGATCATCACCTTGAATCGGCCCGGTCAGCACAACGCCGCCGACTCGACGCTGCACCGCCGGCTTGCCGAGGTGTGGTCGGAGGTCGGCGCAGACAGGTCGATTCGTGCGGTGGTCCTCACTGGTGCCGGTGAATCCTTCAGCGCCGGCGGAGATTTTGCGCTGATGAAGGCCACCAGCGGTGATCCCGACGTCGCCGACGTCGTTTTTGCCGAGGCACGCGCGACTGTCCTCGGAATGATCGAACTTCCCCAGCCGATCGTCGCCGCTGTCAACGGTCCGGCGGTGGGGCTCGGCGCCAGCCTGGCCGCCCTCTCCGACGTGACAGTGGCCGCCGAGACGGCCTTCCTTGCCGATCCGCACCTCGCGGTCGGTCTGGTCCCTGGAGACGGCGCCGCCATGCTGTGGCCTCTTCTAATCGGTTTGTCGCGGGCCAAACACCTCGTGTTCCTCGGTGAGAGGATCACGGCGGCAGAGGCTTTGGAGATTGGCTTGGTCAACCGCGTGGTTCCCGCCGGCAAGGCCGTCGAAGTCGCGCTCGAAGTCGCCCAGCAGCTGGCGCGAGTTCCGCACCGGGCTCTACAGGACACCAAGCGACTGATGAACCAGCATGCCGTCCGGGCTCTGCGGGACGGTCTCGACCAAGCGATTTCAGCCGAACGCCACAGCGTGGTATCCCCCGAGCATGCGGAGCGCGTCGACAAGATGATCGCGCGGGCGGGCGCGAAGGGTTGACCCACGATCTGTGTGGGCGAGCACACGGCCGGGTAAAGAGTATATTCATCCAAACAGATGTGATGATTCCCGATCCGTGACGGATCTCCGGGTGCGGCGAAAGGACCAGCGGGCGTGGCGACATCGAAGTCTCAGCTGGTCAAGGTACCGAAGGCAAGCGAGCTCGTCGCCGCCAACCTGAGACGCCGCATCATCACCGGAAATCTCGAACCCGGCGAGCTCCTGCCCAACGAAGCGGTGTTGATGCAGGAGTTCGGGGTGTCGCGGCCGACGCTTCGAGAAGCGTTCCGCATTCTGGAGTCCGAGGCCATCATCACCGTCCTTCGAGGAGCACGCGGTGGTGGTCGCGTGTTGGAACCCGATGGAGCAGTGGCGGCGCGCTATCTCGGTATCCTCCTGCAGTACCAAGGAACACCGCTCAGTGATGTCTACGAAGGCCGCACCGAGATCGAAGTCTCTGCGGTCGGTCTCCTCGGGGCGAGCCGGCGCAAGGCGGTGCTTCGCGAACTCGAAGAGTTCGTCGAACAGGGGGAGGAACTTGTCGACGACGAAGAGGCATTCGCCGAATTCAGCGTGAAGTTCCACCTCGCGGTCATCGAGAAGGCGGGCAGCACGACTCTGGGAGCGCTGGCGCAGATGCTGTTCCAGATCATCGAAGCGCACAACGAGGTGTTCATCGCCTCGCATCCGCGCGGCTACGAGCGAAGCGCCAACAAGAATGCGCAAAAGGCTTACGGGCGGCTGGTCAAGCTGTTGGTGGACGGCGATGTCGAAGGAGCGCAACGGCATTGGCGTCGGCATCTGGAAGCGGTGCAGCGCTTCATGGTCGGCGAGGCGGACTCACCGCTGATCGAAGTACTGTCCTGACGCAGCGGTGGGTGCGGGATCGGGGCTTTGCTCCGGACAGAAGCGAAGCCCCGTCCGCGGTCACGTCCCGGCGATGAGCTTGATCCCGTTGTCACGCAGGAACAGCTTGCGCCTTTCGTCGCCGAGTCCTTCGACGCGGGTGTACATGTCGGCGGGTTCGCGGAGGCCTTCGGCGTGTGGCCAGTCTGAGCCCATCAGGAGGCAGTCCGTCGTACCGAGGCGGTCGGCGAGCGCAGGGGTGTCGTCCTCCGGATAGGGCACAACGCGGATGTGGTTCTTGAAGATCTGGCTGGGGCGTTCCTTGAGCTGGCCGCCCAGCCATGGGCCACCCCGAGCCATTCCGCGACTCTTGTCCATGTGTCGGATGAAGTGCGGGATCCATTCGGCCCCGAATTCGCTCACCAGCACCTTGATGTGGGGAAATCGCCCGAAGAGATTGTCGAAAATCAGGGCCGACAGAGTATCCGTGATCGGACGCTCGCCGTAGGAGTTCTGCCACTGCCACGCCGAGAATTGGAACGGAGGCACAAGTTTCCATCCCCACGCCGACGCAACGTTCTCCTGATAGAAGAACTCTGTGATGTGATAGGAGACAACAGCTTTGGCCTCGTTGATGCGGGACCAGAAGGGATCGAAGTAAGGATCGCCGGGGGAGCGGCCATAGGCGGGTCCCGCCGGCAGCAAGATGAAGCGAGCCCCCGCGTCCAGAACGCGGTCGAGTTCGGCGCACGCGCGGTCGAGATCGCGCATCGACAGCATTGCCGGTGCATAGATGGTGTCCTTGTAACCGAAGCCCCAGTCCTCGTCGATCCACCGGTTGAAGGCGGTCAGATTGTCGTAGAGCACCTCGTTGTCGGTGAGGTACGCCTCGGCGAGCAGACCCCAACCGCCGGGATACATGATCGCCTTCTCGATCTGCTGCTCACTCAGTTGGACGAGTCGCTTGTCTTTGTCGCGGTACTCGTCCTGGATCGGCTCATAGAACCGCTCGGCGTCGGAGGCATCGCCAGAGGCGCGCTGCTTGAGCATCTCGACCAGCGATCCCGGCACGTAGGCCTCGTCGAGGTCGTTCTCCAACGCGGTGACCAGGCGATCGTTTGCGAGCAACACCTTATGGTCGAACCCGGGCGCTGAGATCGTGCGCACCGCCGTCCGAAGTTTGTCCTTGGGCATGAAGCGCGTGAACGCGTCCTCTGCCTCATACGAGTGCTGGTCGAAATCGGTCATGAGATAGGGCAGGGTGCCCACCGAATTCTCGATCAACGCCATGGCGATCCTCCTCAGCGCGGCGGCATCAGTACTTCCACGATAGACACTATCAAAATGAGAGAGTCTCGCACAGGGCCGGTTAAGGCGACATGGCCTGCGCGAACATCTTTCTGGTGGTGTCGCCGATGTCATCCTGATCGGTGCGCCAGAGCCACAAGGCCGCCGTCAAGCACGCGATCGCCAGATTCGCGACCAGGACATCGGCGCCGCTGACGGCACGGTGCCTCTCCTCGGCCAGTTGCCGCGCGACGGCGTGCTCCCAGCGCAGTCGCATCCGCATGCTGCGCGACTCGAGCTCTCTTGTCGTCATGACAAGGCGGGTGGCACGCCTCGTCTCTGCATCGGCGTCGTTGAGGTAGCTGTGCGCGAAGGCGGCGACGGGCTCGGAGAGGGCGGCCAGCGAGGCCTCTCGGTCCTCGCGCGCGGCGACCAAGGCCACGAGTTCGTCGACGGCATCCTGTTCGTTGACGAACAAGACCTCCTCTTTCGAGCCGAAATAGCGAAAGAACGTAGCGCTGGATACCCCGGCCCGCCTGGCAATCTGATCCACCGTGGTGGATGCGTAGCCGTCTTGCTCGAACAGATCCAGGGCCGCGGCCTCGATATCCCGCAAGGTGCGGTTGCGGTTCCGCTCGCGAAGTGACGTCATCGGAGGTCCAGTCGTCGCCGGGTGTACAGGTGATTCGGTAGACGCAGACGATAGCAACGTCGGGCGCAGTTCGGCTTGCCCCGATCGGAGTCGGCAGTGTGACGGTGCCAAGAGTGCATTCATCACTATCATCTACCTTCATCTAGTTCATCGAACACTCGGAGGTGAAATCGCGTGGCAGGCAGGGAATTGGACGGACGTATCGCGCTGGTCACGGCTGCGGCGGGCCAGGGCATCGGAAAAGCGATCGCCACCCGCCTGGCAGCTGACGGCGCAACGCTCGTGCTCACCGACTCCCATGACAAGCGTCTGGCGCTTGCCGCCGAGGAGATCGTCGACGCGACCGGCGCCACGGTGCACGCCCGTACCCTCGACGTCGGTGATAGGGATCAGATCGTCGAGGTCACCGACGCGGTGCTGCGCGACGTCGGGCCGCTGTCGATCTTGGTGAACAACGCCGCCTACAACGTGATGGGATCCATCTTCGACTACGACCCGCACGACTGGGACCGCGTGCTGGCGGTGAACCTCAGTGGACCGTGGATGCTTTCGCGGCAGGCAATGCGCCAGATGCGGGACGCCGGCCAGGGAGGGACGATCCTGAACGTGTCCACCTACGCACCAGACGTCGGAGGGCTGGGCATCGAGGCGCCCTACGCGGTCAGCAAGGGTGGCCTGAACGTGCTGACGCGCTCCTGCGCACACGAAGGCGGCCCGCACGGAATTCGCGTCAATACGCTGTCGATGGGCATGGTCACCGGGACACGGTTCACCGACGCACTGCATCCAGAGATGAAGGACGGGGAGCGCGCCAAGTCACCGCTGGGCCGACTCGCTACGGTGGACGACATCGTCGAGGCGGCTGCTTTTTTGATCTCCGACCGCTCGGCGGCAACGACTGGCGAGACGCTCAACATCGCCGCGGGAATACACATGCGGTACTGACGATCTGCCGTCAGAACGCCACCCGGCTGATGGTCTCCGCGACGACGGCGGGCTTTTGGACGCCGTCGATCTCGAGCACCTGTGTGACAACCATCTGGACGGCGCCGTCGGCGAGCACTTCAGCCGACTTCAGCGACGAGCGGAGCCGGACCGATGCCCCCACCGGTACCGGGGCCGGAAAGCGAACCTTGTTCGAGCCGTAGTTGATTCCCATCCGGGCGCCGTCGACCTTGTAGATCTGCCATCCCAGCATGGGCAGCAGCGACAAGCTGAGGTAGCCGTGGGCGATGGGCCCACCGAACGGTGACTCACGTTGCGCGCGCTCGACGTCGACGTGAATCCATTGGTGATCACCGGTCGCGTCGGCGAACGTGTTCACCTGCTCCTGGGTGATCGTCACCCAGTCGCTGACGCCGAGCTCGTCGCCCACGGCCGCGACGATTTCCTCATTGGTCGTAAAAACCCTCACGGTGGTGGTCCTTTCGTGGAGAGCATGCTGTCAGGCGACAGGGCCGGAGATGCCGGATCGTACGAGCGCGATCTCGGAAACGACGGTACGTCGCGTCATGCGCAGGAGGGCGTCGACGATCTCGACAACATCGGACACCGGGATCATCTGCTCGGGCGGAAGGACATCATGCTTGAAGTCCGACATCGATGTCGCGACATACCCGGGTGCGAGAGCGGTTGCCTGGACGCCGTTCACGTTCTCCTCGGCATTGATCGATCGGCACAACGAAATCAGGGCTGCCTTGGCGGCGCCGTAGCCCGCCAGTTCCGGTTCAGCGTGCATGCCGGTGATGGACGCCATCGCGATGACCTTGCCGCCCCGCTCGCTCTCGCGCGCAGATGCGCGCAACAGCGGCAAACTGTTCTGTACGAGCAAAAACGGAGCCCGTAGGTTCAACGAGATCTGTTTGTCGAAGCGCTTGATGTGAAATTCCGATAACGAACCGGCCGCACCGGCCCCGGCATTGAGTAGGAGTGCATCCATCGTCTCGAAGGTCGCGCGGTGGGTTTCCACCAGAGCATGCAGATAAGTATCGTCGCGGACGTCGCCCTCGGCGACGGCAACGTCGGCGGCACCCCCAGCGTGCAGGTCGCGCGCAACCTCCTCCAATCGGTGTTTATCGCGGCCGGCCAGGGTCAATCCGAACCCCTGTTGCGCCAGTCGGTGGCCAATGGCGAGGCCGATGCCGCGGGACGCGCCGGTGAGCAGTACTGAACGGGGTGACTTCAACGGACCATCTCCTAGGTGGCCGAGCCAACAAACAGATAAATCTTCTACCAGAAATTGGGCGAGATGCACACGCGGGCCCGCGGCGCGGGGTTTGATGGAGAAGTCATTCGCAGCACCGACAGACGGGGTATGCCGTGAGACGGCTCAGCGGTTGGGACGCGATGCTGCTCTACAGCGAGACGTCCAACATCACCACTCACACCCTCAAAGTCGCGGTGGTCGACACCCGGGGCTGTGAAGAGGGATTCACGTTCTCGTACTTCACCGATCTGGTCCGCAGGGCGCTACCTGCGCTCGATCCGCTGAACTTTCAGCTCGTCGACATTCCCTTCAAGCTGCACCATCCGATGTGGGCCGAGCATGCGCATGTCGACGTTGGCCGTCACGTCAAGAGGGTCGCGTTGGCGCCACCGGGTGGCCGAGTTGCCCTCAACAGGCTGATCGGCGATATTGCCACCGAACAGTTACCTCGCGACAGGCCTCTATGGGAGATTACCTTCGTGGAGGGGTTGGCGCCGAACAAGACCGTCATCGTCGCCAAGGTGCACCACGCACTCGCCGATGGCGTCGCGTCGGCGAATCTTCTCGCTCTGGCCATGGATTCGACGAGAATGTCGGAGCGACCGAAGCCTGTGGTGCCCGCCCGGTCGGATACGCGAACGCTGCTGCGTGCGGCCGCTCGCGACCACCTCGAACACCTTGCCAAATTGCCTGCGCTGATCCGCGACACTGTCGCGGGCGTGCGCAGCGTCCGGCGGCATGCGGCGAGTCGCGATCCGCATCCAGAAATGGCTCAACTGTTCGCGCCACCAAGGACGTTCATCAATCGTAGGGTGGCGCCGGGCCGCGGGTTCGTCACCGCCTCGGTGAGCCTGGCCGATGCCAAGGAAGTCAAGGATCGACTCGGCATCACACTCAACGACCTGTTCCTCGCGATTTCGGCGGGCGCCCTGCGCGCGCTCATCGAACGGTATGACGGCCGGGCAGAGCGCGCGATCATCGCCTCGGTACCCGTCAACACCGACCCCTCACCCCACCGCGTGAGTGGAAACGCTCTCGGTGCATTGTTCGTGTCCTTGCCGGTGCACGTCGACGACCCGGTGGAACGCTGCCGCCTGGTAGCTCACGCGACAAATCGGGCCAAGGAGAACAACAGACTGTTGGGGCCCGAGTTGATCGGCCGCTGGGTCGACTATCTGCCGCCGCCGCTAGCGCCCCTCGCTTTTCGTTGGATGGCGCGGCGCGACCGGAAGAACAATCTCTACAACCTGTCGATCTCCAATGTGCGTGGCCCCTCAGAAGAGGGCGTCATCGGCTGCGCCCCGATGGCCGAGTTCTATTCGGTGGGACCGTTGACTGCGGGCAGCGCGATGAACATCACGGCTTGGAGCTACGTGGATCAACTGAACATCACCGTGCTGGCCGACGATCAGAGCACAGACAGTATCGACGAGGTCAGTGGCGCACTTCTGGCATCTTTCTACGAGATTCGCAGGGCGATAGGTATTTCCGAAGAGCCTCGGATACCGGATACGGCGATGTCGGAGGTCGGTGATCAGCAGTAGGCGGATACGCTGGAATCAGATATATTATTTGCCTATAATGCTTCGATAGGTAGCTGGGTCCTCGTCCGTGGTAGACCGGTCTATGAAGGGGCGCGTCGTGGGGCATCTGGTTCCCGGGTCATCGGTACTGGTCAGTGGCGGCGCGGGAGGGCTCGGCGAGGCCGCCGTGCGCCGCTTGCACGGCGCGGGCATCGCCGTGGTGATCGCCGACCTCGCAGAAGAAAAGGGAAGCGCGCTCGCCGACGACCTCGGCGGTAAGGCCGCGTTCGTCAGCACTGACGTCACCGATACCGACAGTGTCGCAGGAGCCATCCAGGTTGCCCAGGATCTGGGCAACCTGCGGTACGCCGTGATCGCGCATGGCGGTTGGGGAGTGGCGCAGCGCGTCGTGCAGCGAGACGGCACACCTGCCGACCTCGACGGCTTCACCAAGACCCTCGACCTGTACCTCACCGGTACCTACAACCTGCTGCGTCTGACCGCCGTCGAGATCGCCTCTGGTACACCCGCAGAAGACGGCGAACGGGGCGCCATCGTGATGACGGCCTCGATCGCCGGATATGAAGGCCAGATCGGCCAAACGGCCTACGCCGCTGCCAAAGCGGGCGTGATAGGGCTGACCCTGGCGGCCGCGCGGGACCTCGGTTCGGTGGGTGTCCGAGTGAACACGATTGCGCCCGGGACGATGAAGACGCCGCTGATGGAGTCTGTCGGGGAGGACGCACTGGCGAAGTTCGCCGCCAACATCCCTTTCCCGCGGCGCCTCGGGGAGCCCGCGGAGTATGCCGATGCGGCCGCCTTCCTGCTGGCGAACCGGTATGTCAACGGTGAGGTGATGCGCCTCGACGGTGCCCAGCGGTTCGGGCCGAAATAGGTTACGCGAGAGGCTGATCGGGTGACAGGAAACGAGTCCTACACCGAGGACGAGACCGGTGGTCTGCCGGCGTGGGACCCGGCGCTCATGCGACGCGTCATGTCCGCGTTACGCCCGCTGGCGAAGGTGTGGTTCCGCTCCGAGGTTCGAGGTCTGGCCAGGATTCCCCAGGGCGGTGGACTGCTGGTGTCGAACCATTCCGGCGGGGTCCTGCCCATGGACATCCCGGTGTTGGCCGCCGACTTCTACGAGTACTTCGACTACGAACGACCGCTGTTCGCGCTCGGCCACGACATATTGTTCCGCGGACCACAGGCGGAGCTCTTCCGCAAGGCGGGCCTGATCCCGGCCAGCAGGGCGTCGGCCGACGCGGCGCTGCGCTCGGGCGCCATCGTCGTCGTGTTTCCCGGTGGAGACTATGACGCGTTCCGGCCGACCTGGCACGCAAATACCATCGACTTCAACGGCCGGACAGGCTATGTGACGACGGCCCTGAACGCCGGTGTGCCACTGGTCCCGACGGTGTCCATCGGCGGCCAGGAGAACCAGGTCTATCTCAGCCGTGGCCAGTGGCTGGGCAGGCGTCTCGGCCTTCCCAGACTCCTGCGCACCGACGTCGTCCCCCTCACCTTCGGTGTGCCGTTCGGGGTGACCACATTGCTTCCGCTGAACCTACCGCTGCCTGCGAAGATCGTCACCGAGGTCCTGGAGCCGATCGACATCGCCGCCGAGTTCGGTCCCGATCCGGACGTGACCATGGTGGACAAGCATGTGCGTGCGGTGATGCAGCAGGCGCTGGACGATCTCGCCGCCCGGCGACGGTTCCCGGTGATCGGCTGACGCCATGGGATTCGGAGATCAAATGCGAACGGGCCTGCAGGACCTGGGAATGACCGTCAGCACCCTGACACGGGCACGACTGATCGCCGGTATGCGGCCCGACAAGTACGTACGCATCGCCGCCGCGATCGCGCGCACCGGACCGACCAACACCACCGGCATCGCCCTCTCCGCGCGGCGGTGCCCCGATCGCGCGGCAATCATCGACGAGCGAGGCACGCTAAGCTATCGGGACCTCGACGAACGAGCCGACGCGCTGGCCGCAGCACTACACGCACGCTCGGACCACGCGGCACCCACGATTGCCATCCTGTGCCGAAACCATCGGGGCTTCGTCGAGACATTGGCGGCCGCGGACCGACTGGGCTCCAATGTTCTACTGCTCAACACCTCGTTCGCCGGGCCGGCGTTGGCGGACGTGGTCACGCGTGAGCAGCCGGACCTGATCATCCACGACGACGAGTTCGGCGAGATCGTCGCACACGCAGTGTCACGGGCGCCGGAGACCGCTGTCCTGACCGCGTGGACGGACGACCCTTCTGCGGCAGAGACCGTCGATGGTCTCATTACGGCTCACCGCGGGCAGCATCCGCCGAAACCGACGAGGTCGGGGAAATTGATCCTCCTGACGTCCGGCACGACAGGGACACCGAAAGGCGCGCAGCGGTCGGGTGGAGGTGGGCCCGCCGAACTGACAGCGGTGTTGTCGCGCGTCCCTTGGCGCGCGGAGGAGACCACCGTCGTGGCCGCGCCCATGTTCCACGCATGGGGGTACGGCCAGCTCGTTCTCGGCACGCTGATGTCGTGCACACTCGTGGTGCGACGAAAGTTCGACGCCGAGGCGACGATGACGCTGGTCGACGAACATCGCGCCACCGGGCTGAGCGTCGTACCCGTGATGCTCGACCGGATCATGGACCTGCCCGACGGCGTCCGCCGTCGCTACCGCGGTTCATCGCTGCGATTCGTGACAGCGTCCGGATCAAGGATGCGGCCCGATGCCGTCACCGCCTTCATGGACCAGTTCGGAGACGTCGTCTACAACAACTACAACGCCACCGAGGTGGGCATGGTGGCCACGGCAACGCCCGCGGACCTGCGCGCCGCCCCGGAGACCGCCGGTCGTCCGTTACGGGGCGTACACGTCCGAATCCTGGACGGGGACGGCCGAGCCCAGCCCGCGGGTGCGCCCGGCGAGATCGTCGTCCGCAGCAGCTCTCAATTCGATTCCTACACAACAGGTGCCAACAAAGACTTCCACGACGGCTACATGGCCTCGGGCGACCTCGGCTACGTCGACTCCGGGTGATCAGATCGAACTCGAAATCGACCACTTGGGCACCTTGCGTAACCGCCTGGGCGAACCGCCGCGAGAGAAGTGGCAGCCGACCCCGCGGCGGCGCACACCTGGCGGCAAAGCCGCCGAACTCAAGTTCCTACGATAGCGCAACTTCGCACAGCCGTCCTGCAGCGGGACAACGCGCACGGGGCTAGTGAGGGAGCTGATGGCAATGCGCCGAAAACTGATCAAGAACGCCACGATCTTGACCGCCGATCCGGCGATCGGCGTCCTGGACACCGCAGACCTGCTCATCGACGGTGACCGGATCGCGCAGGTCGGTCCGACAGTCGAAGTGGTCGACTGCGAAGTGGTCGACGCGACCGGTCGCATCGCCCTTCCCGGCTTTATCGACACCCACCGCCATGTCTGGGAGTCGGTACTGCGCAACATCGCCGCGGATTGGCAGGGCTCGCAGTACTTTTCGGGCATCCGCGCGATGCTCGGCGGCTATTTCGGCGCCGAGGAGATCTATGCCGCCAACCTGGTGGGCGTCGCGGAGGCGCTCGACCACGGTGAACGTTCGGTGAGTGTCACCGGAGAGTGGTTTCCCGCCCCGTATGTCCGCCGCGAGGGCTGACTCCGAGTAACGTCCAGTTAGTCACCGCAACCGCGCGAGCAATTCGCGAGTGGCCTTCGACGGTGTGGTCGGCAGCTCACCAAGAGCCTTCTCGCAGTCGCGATAGGCCGCGATCACACGATCGGTGTCGCCGACGGCTGCAGCGATCTTCATCGACAGTCGCCACGCCCGTTCGCGATAGGCATCACGGGCTAGGACCTGGCCGACAAGGCGGTGTGCCAATCCGTAACGCGCCGTGTCATAGGCGGCCTCGGCCGCGGTGTGACAGATATCGAGAACCAGTGCGGCCCAACGCTGTTGATGGTCCAGCGCCCAAATCGACCGCGCTCCCTGCAGAATCGTCTTGCCGTCCAGTTCGTTGAACAACTGCATCGACAGGCCAAGGCGCTCGGGTCCGTTGGCTGCTCTCACCCGCCGGTATGCGGTCATGGTCGAGACGTAGGTGCTGGTCAGGATCCCTCCGCTCCAGCGGATATGACCATCGCCGACCTGAATGCATTCCGGATCGCCGGTCAGGTCCCGGATGCCGTTCACGGCAATGCGTAGGTAGGCGTTAGCGGCCTGATCGTTCTTGCTCTCGAAGAGCGCGGAGATGACGTCGGCACGTGGCGCACTACCGCCTGCTGTCGCAAGATAGCTCAGTAGCTCGATGCACTTGACCAATTTGACGGGGTGGCGCCGGCCCGATAAGACCACAGCGGGAGTGTCGAGCTCGTCGACGCACAGCGTTGCTGGTCGCACCACCTCCGAGGTTTCGGCATTGATGATCAGCGTTCGGCCCAAATCGTGCCACGGTCCATCGGGATCGACTTCGATATCGAGGCGCCGGGACAGCACGGCGGGAAAGTCGGCCAGCGAGTCGTTGAGTAGTTGTGTCGAACCGATCTCGGTGGCGGTGCGCAGGGCCAGATCCGCGGCGGCGTCTGCCAAGTCCTCGTTATTGGCCCTCCATTGTGCTTCGGCGAGGTAGACCGCGGCCATGGGCAGGAAGAGACGACGGTCCCATTTCGTCATGAGTGACACCGCGGCATTGAGTTGGTTGGCGGCCTCCGACACGTCGTCTTCGAGCAACGCGATCAGGCCCTTCCACAGTGCGAGTTGTTCGAGCACCCTGACGCGGCGCATCGCTGTGGGCTGTTGTTCGACGGCGCGCAATAGCGCGCGAGCATGTTCGACGTCGCGGCCGAACCGCAAAGACAGATGTGCCTCAGCAAGCAACGCGAACATACGATAAAGCGGAGATTCGGAGGCAGCGAGGCGTTCTCGGCCGGCGATGAGCGCCGACCATGCCTCGGCGGGCCGACCGCTTTCGGCGAGGATCTCCACCTGCATCCGGGTATACGTCCAGCCGGAAACGTTGGCCGGTAGCCGTTCTTGAGCTTCTTCCAGGCGACCAAGACCAGCTAGCGCACCTACTTGCGCCAAGCGGACCGCGGTTAAGGGGATCTCGCCGCGGTCGACCAGTTCGCGGAACCGGCCGTGGGCCAGATCGACTCGGGCCAGCAGACCGTCGGTCTCGGTGTGGGTGTCGGCTGGGCGGTCTCGATAGTGCGCCTGATCGTCGACGAGTTCGACGCCGATACAGAAACGCATGGCAGCGGTCTGCGGGTCACGTGGACCCAGCTGGTCGAGGACACGCAGCGAGTCTTCGACGCGGCCGGCGACGAAGTACCCCCACGCCATCACCGATAGCAATCGGGAGTCCGACAAAAGGGCAGTGTCGCCGACCTGCAAGAGGCGATCGGCTGCGCGCGCGGCGCGTCCGAACTCTTCGTGATCGAGACCCACGAGAAGGTCGGCGGCGATGAACGCGGGAACCGAATCGACACGCCACGACCGGAATGCGTCAAGCCAGCGCTCTACCAGTTCCAAGTCCCCGCGCCGCGCGACATCGAGAATCACCTCTGCGGCCACATCCTCGGCTTGCGCCGGGTCACCGGCACTCAGAAACTGGGTGACAGCCTCTTCGGGACACCCTTCCAGCACCAGAAGTTGCCCGTACCGGTAACGGATGTCGGCTTGGGTAGTCTCCTCCAGCTCGGCCCAGCGGTCGATCAGATAATCGCGGAATCGTGCGTGTGAACGCATCCGGCTGGGCCCGTCGAACTCCACGGGTAGATGTGCGTCGTAGAGGACCCGCATCGTGTCCGCACCGTCTTTGATGCCGAGCTGAGCGGCGCGTTGCGGAGACACGACATCGAGGACTGCCGTACGAATCAGGAAATCCTGGCAACGCGTATCGAGCGCGGCCATGATTTCCGACGAGAGAAAACTGTTCAGCGGATCGGCCTCGCCGCCGGAGCCTGGCACATGGTGGGCCGAACGCCACGACTCGAACAACACGCCCGTGACCCATCCGCCGGTAGCGCGTACAGCATCGGCCACGTCGACGCCCTCGGAGCGGTCGAGCCGAGTCAACGCCTCTTCCGCCTCTCCTATGGAGAACGCCAGATCGTGCTCGCGGACGTGTCCAACGCGACCGTAGAGCTCCGCTCGGGCCAGTCCGAGATCGACATTGCGTCGCGAAATCAAGATGACCTTTGTCGATGGGCCCGCGTAGCTCAGGAATGCCGACAGCACCGAGCGGCTTCCCGTCGAGTCTGCGATGTGTTCGATCTCGTCGATCACCACCAACAGGTCAAGCCCGGCGGTCGATTCGGCAAGCAGCGCCGCGGTGTCTTGTTGAGAGATGCCGCGTGCGAGAGCCTCTTCTACCTTGGCCGGATGATCGGGCCGGGCGATGCGGATGGCGCGCTCGAGGTAGAGCAAGAACCGTCCCGCTGCGATGTCGCCGTCATCGGCGCGGAGCCATGCTACGGGCGCTTCCCGCGACTCAACGTATTGAGCCACAGCTGTCGACTTACCGGCACCAGCGGTGGCGGTCACCCATACGAGATCGTGCGCTTGCACTCGAGCTGCAATCAGCTCGACGACGCGAGACCGTTTGATCGCGTTGTCCGGAATCGGTGGCCGTCGAGTGCGGGTATCGATCAGGAAGTCCTCGACAATGTTCAGGGACACAAGACTCCGATCTACCTCCATGAACTGTGACGGTGGTTACACATAGCCTCACGCTAGGTGTAAATCGGCGCAAAATAAATGGTGAGAGCCCTGTGTAGACGTCGGGCTCTATGCAGCGCACGCCCACGATCGCGGCGCGGCTGCCGATGATGGCCCTGCGGGGCCTTCTTTTCGTCCACATTTCGATGCACCCCGCATCGTGGAGGTCGTGCTAGAGCCCGTGCTTCCCAGCGCTTAGCCTGCTCCGGGTGCCGCCCAGCAGCCCACTGCACTACGACGAAAGGCCGGAGAGTGTTGCACCCCGTTCCGCCCGCGAAGCTAACGCTCCTGTATGACACGAGTCGGACGCAGCGGTGACCGTCGGTCCGCGTCCGGCAGATGCGACGGTCCCCGACCACCTAAGTTTCCGCACTGCCATGTCCCGAGTCCCGACGAGCGTGATCGTGATCGCAACCATTCACGACGGCGAGCCGATAGGGATGCTGGTGGGGACGTTCACGTCGGTGTCGCTGTCTCCGATGCTGGTGGGGTATCTCGGCGAGCGGACGTCTCGCACCGTGCCCTATCTTCTCGACGCCGACCGCGTGTCATGCAGTGTGTTGCGCGAAACCGATCTGGCCACGGTCGAGGAGTTTCGAAAGCCGATGGCCTCACGATTCGAGCGGCTGAATTGGACTATCGACGACGAATTCGAGGTGCCCCTTTTGGCAGGTGCGCCTTTGACTGTCGTCGGCAAGCCACACAGCGTGTGCGACGCGGGAGACCACATTTTCTCTTTGATCGAGGTCCTTGCCGTGCGCACCAACGGGCCATCGCGGCCCCTCGTATTCTGCGGCGGTCGGCTTACCCGCATGGACCCCAGCCATGTCGTGGACAGCGACATCTGGCAGCTCGGCTGGACGTAGGCGCTCGGCGGGTTTCGGAGTTGTTTGCGATCGGCCAGCATGATTTGAACAAGGAGTGTGTTGCCACGACGTGGCGGCGATACCGATGGAGGAACAGCTATGGCTGAGACAGCCACTGACGCCAAGTTGACAGTGAACGATGTGCGCGCCCGCGTCGACGCTTTAGTGCCAGCATTGCGCGAACGAGCCCGCGAGACCGAGGTACAGCGGGGCATGCTGCCGGAAAACCTAAACGCGCTGACCGAGGCGGGTGTGTTTCGCCTGACGCTGCCGACAGACCGGGGCGGGCTTCAGGCTGACATCACCTCGATCAACGAAATCTTGGCCCAGATCAGCCGTGGCGACCCATCGACGGGGTGGATGGCGGCGATCATCACTGCGACGAACACGTGGGTGGGATTTTTTGCCGACGAAGCCGCCGAAGAAATCCTCGCTACACCAGATCTGAGGGTGACGGGATTGATTGCCCCGACCGGGCAGGCGCGGCCAGTTGATGGCGGAGTGATGGTGTCGGGCACTTGGATGTGGAACACCGCGGGTAAGCACAGCAACTGGGTGGGCCTGGCTTGCATGTGTGCCGGAGACCGCGGCCCTACCCCGATCGCGTGTTTGGTTCCTACCTCGAGCGTCACTTTGCACGACACATGGGATGCCTCGGGAATGTCAGGAACAGCCACCAATAAGATCACCACGGAGGACTTGTTCGTCCCCCACTCGAGAGTGATCGCGATTCCCGACCTCGCATCAGGAACGTTCGTGCCACGCAAGTATGGGGCGGATCCCTACTACAACCGCCCGGCTGTACATCTGTTCCTGGCGATACAGGCGGGCCCGATGCTTGGCATCGGGCGTGGTGCCATGGATGTCTTCCTGGAACGGTTACCTGGACGCGCCATCACCTACACCAGCTACGCCGACGCCACCCAGGCGCCGATTACCCATCGTCAGGTGGCAGACGCGCAACAAGCCTTGGAGATTGCCGAGATGTACACGACCCGCATCGGTCAACTCGTCGACGGCGGCCTGGGATCTGTTCCTTCGATCGACGACCGTGTACGCGTGCGGGCCTACCTTTCCCAGGTGACCACGTATGCGCGAGAGTGTGCGACCGTCTGCTACCACGCCAGCGGCGCCTCGGCGATACAGAATTCCGTTCCGATCCAGCGGTACTTCCGTGATGCACATGCCCTATCGCTGCATGCGCTGCAGCAGCCCGATAGTGCCAAGGAGCTCTACGGCCGTCATCTGCTTGGTCTGGAACCGAACACCACACTGCTCTAGCCCCGTGCGGGGTAGCGGAACGGTCTGCGGCGCGTGCGCCCCCATCGCGGCCCCGCGCACTTTCGCCAAGATTTGCAGGTCGGCGTCCACCATGAGTTAAGCCGATTCAACACAGCAAGCTTCTCGTCGCCGCGCCTGGGTTTTTCGAGGAAGGAACCAACCGGTATGCCAACTCGCGACCGTGAAACGCTCGATCGCCTGCGCGTATCAGGCATTCGAGATGAGCAACGCATCCTGCTGCGCGGTGGGCAGCTCATCGGCACTGTGGACGGCATCCCCTCCGGTGACGTACTCATCCGCGGGGAGAACATCGAAGCGGTCGCGCCCACGCTAGACGATGCTGCAAATCACCCGGACACGATTGTCGTCGACATGACCGACTCCATCGTGATGCCCGGTCTCGTGGACTCGCATGTGCACGCGTGGGAAGGCCAACTACGCGGCGTCTGCCCACATTCAGACTTTGAGAACTATCTGGCGCTCGCCCACGGTGCCTTCGCCCCTCAATATCGACCCGAGGACATGGCGGTCGGCCAGTCGATCACCGCTGCCCATGCACTGAACGCTGGTATCACCACCATCGTGGACAACAGCCACAACTCCCGCACGCCCGAACACTGCGACGCCGCCATCAACGCGCTGGCGTCGACCGGAATCCGAGCCGTCTACTGTGCTGGGGCACCACTAATCGGTGAGCACAGGTGCGCCCTTCCCGAGGATCTGATTCGGTTGCGAGACCGCTACTTCACCTCAACCGACCAACTCCTCACCTTGCGGTTGTTCGACATCCATCCGAGCATCGAGTCCTGGACGTTCGCCCGTGACCACGGCTTCGCCGTCAGTGCCGAAATGGGGCACTGGGTAACCAATCTCGACGAGCTCATCAATTCAGGTTTGATGAACGAGCACCACACCTACAACCACTGTGTTGGCATTCCCGCTCGTGGATGGCACGCCTTTGCCGACAGCGGCGTCGCGGTCAACGTCGTTCCGCGATCCGAACCGCAATTCGGTCTCGGCGAGGCATACCCCAGCGTCATCGAAGCCGAACAACACGGGATCGCCCCGGGATTGAGCTCTGACAACGAAATCGCCTACGGCTTAGATCTTTTGACCGAGATGCGCACCCTTCTGAGTCAGCAACGCCAGCGCGCCTACGACCTGAGTTTCCAGGGTCGGGATTCCGTGCGTCCCTGGCATCCCATCGACGTCATCAAAGCCGCCACCACCGGCAGCGCCCGCAATGCCGGCCTACAGGACCGCATCGGCATCCTTGCACCCGGTTTCAAGGCCGACATCATCAGCATCAGCACGACCGCATTCCATCTACGCCCACGCGCTAGCGACGCCGCTGGCACCGTGGTCAACTTCGCTGCTCTCACCGACGTTGACGTCGTGTTCGTGAGCGGACGAATCCGCAAATGGGCGCATGAACTCACCGAGATCAACATCGATGACCTGGTCGCGCGAGCCGAGAGTTCCCGGGCGCACATGTTTGAAGCCGCACAAAAGAGCAGCACGGGAGGGGGCTTGGATCGCATCACACAGGGAACGGACAACCGTGACGTGCGTAACCTGCTCACACAAACTGGACACTAGTCGCCTCACACGCGGCAGCCGATGAAAGAGCTCCAAGAGGTCCTCGGTTCGGCGATGACCATCGACGTCGATGCCATGACGGCGTACCGTCGCGATCAATCAGCACTGACCGCCGCTGGCTACCCCGCCGCACTCGTGCGTGCCCGCAACACCGACGACGTCGTCGCCACCCTCAAGTACGCCCACGCACACAAGATTCCGTTGGTGACGCGGGGCGCAGGGACTGGACTGGCCGGTGCCGCCAATGCCATTGACGGCGCCATCGTCCTGTCGATGGAGCGGATGAACAGAATCTTAGACGTCGACGCGGGCAGGCGCATCGCGCGTGTGCAGCCCGGAGTGATCAACGCCGATCTCGCCGCCGCGGCGGCTGAACACGGATTGTGGTATGTCCCTGACCCAGGCAGCCGTGAGATCTCGACAATAGGCGGCAACATCGCCACCAATGCCGGGGGCGCCTGTTGCGCAAAGTACGGCGTGACCGCCGATCACGTCGCAGCGCTGACGGCAGTACTCGCCGACGGCCGGATCATTCACACCGGCGCTGTCACACGCAAGAACGCAGCGGGCCTGAACCTCACCCAGCTCATCGTCGGGTCGGAAGGCGCGCTGGCCGTGATCGTCGAAGCGACTCTTCGGTTACGCAGGTCTTCAGCGGATCCGGCTACTGTCGTGGCCAGCTTCCCCTCGGTGGGGCAGGCCATCTCCGCAGTGCTTGGCATACGCGATGCCACCGAACCCTGCGTGGCCGAACTGATGGACCAAACCACCATCGCCGCGGTGAACGCAATGACACAAATGGGCCTTGACGCAACCGCCGGCGCGCTCTTACTCGTGCAGTACGACGACCGCACGTCGGAAGCACAGGCCTCCGCCTGCGCTGGCCTGTGCTCCCAGCACGGCGCGACCGAGGTCTACCACACCAGCGATCCAATAGAGGGCGAGCAGTTCATGCAGGCTAGACGGGTAGCGTTCACCGCACTCGAAAAGCAGGGATCTGCGCTCCTCGACGACCTGGCCGTGCCGGTACCAGCCCTCCCGGAAATGCTAAGTGCTATCGAGTCTATCGCCGCCAAGCACGACCTGACCATCGGCACGTTTGGGCACGCCGCCGATGGAAACCTTCACCCCACGATCATCTTCAACGCCGGCGATGCCGACGAAACCGGCCGCGCGCGAGACGCCTTCGACGCGATGGTGAACGCCTGTCTGGACCTTGGCGGATCGATTACTGGCGAACACGGCGTCGGCGTGCTCAAACATCGATACCTCCAACGCATGATCGGCCCTATAGAGTGCGAACTTTCGGCAAAGGTCAAGGCCGCTTTCGATCCTCACGGCATTCTCAACCCGGGCCGCAGCCTTTGACCCTTCGGCGGGGGCCGGTCCTTGAGGTTTCGCCCTGATTTCGCTGCGCGTTGCAATCTGGATGCATTCGACATCGGTGCCGAAGTGAGTAACTGGGTGAGAAACAGTCGAGCAGTGAATGTTGCTGCACAAAGCAGGATTTGGGTCGTCACGCTGGCCAGGCGCGCCCGCTCCGCAGCACCAGTGGAAAAGACAAGGACACGAGCATGACCGACGTTTGCGCGACCGCCCTGACGCCGTTGAGCTTCCTGGAGCGTTCATCGCGAGTGTGGGCTGACAAGGTCGCGGTCGTGGACGGCACCCGACGTTTAACCTATGCAGATTTGGGACGGCAGACTCAATTGATGGCGCGAGCGCTCATCGCGTCCGGTATCGACAGCGGTGACCGGGTCGCTGTGCTGTTGCCGAACGTCACCGAGATGTTGACCGCGCACTTCGGCGTCCCGCTGGCGCGGGCAGTCCTTGTCGCGATCAACACCCGCCTTGCTGTCGACGAGATTCGCTACATCCTCGAACACTCGGGCGCAAAGATGCTTTTCGTGCACCCCGACCTGCTCGGTGTGGCTGCCGCCGCACTGCGGACGCTGTCAGGAATTGAATGCGTCGTGACCAGCGGTGCCGACGCGAGCACCGCCTCAACGCACCTGTCGTGGAGCGAATTCATCGGCCGGGCCGGAGAGTCATGGGATCTGCCGTGGACGGTCGAAGATGAGAACTCCGCCATAGCGCTGAATTACACCTCGGGAACGACGGGTCGACCCAAGGGAGTGCTGTACACACATCGAGGCGCGTACCTCACCGCTTTAGGCGTACTCGTTCATTGCCGCCATTCGACAGACTCCGTGTTTCTGTGGACGTTGCCGATGTTCCATTGCAACGGATGGTGCACCGCCTGGGCGGTGACGGCCATCGGCGGCCGACATATTTGCCTTGAAGAAGTTCGCCCCGACAAGATCTGGAACCTGCTGCGTGACGAGGGCGTCACGCATTTCAATGGCGCGCCCACCGTCATCACGGGCGTGATCAACGCCCCCGAAGCCAGTCCGGTCACCACGCCTGTCATCGTCGCGACCGGAGGTGCGCCACCAAGCCCCACAACGATGTCGAAGGCCGAGGGGCTTGGGATCGAATTGATACACATGTACGGACTGACCGAAACCTATGGCCCCTATGCGATTTGCGAGATTCAGGACACTTGGCCTACCGCGGATACGGTCGAACGCTTCCAGCTCAAGGCACGGCAAGGCGTGGGGATGATTCAGGCCGATGCACTGCGGGTGGTCGGTGAGGACATGAGTGATGTTGCAGCCGACGGCGTGACCGTAGGGGAAATCGTGATGCGCGGGAACAACGTCATGGCCGGCTATTTCCGCGATGTCGCGGGAACCGAGGAGGCTTTCCGCGGCGGTTGGTTTCACTCGGGTGATCTTGGCGTGATGCATCCGGACGGATACGTCGAGCTGCGGGATCGGGCCAAAGACGTTGTCATCTCGGGTGGAGAGAATATATCCACAATCGAAGTCGAGCACGCGTTGGTCAGTCACCCGTCCGTTGTCGAAGTCGCTGTTGTCGGTGTGCCCGACGCCAAATGGGGTGAGCGACCCAAAGCGTTCGTTGTAACACATTCCGGTGTCGCGGTCACTGAGGCAGAGCTGATCGAACACGTTCGCCAACGAATCGCTCGATTCAAGGCGCCTCGCGAAATCGAATTCGTTGCCGAACTACCCAAGACCGCAACGGGAAAGATTCAGAAGTTCGTCCTCAAGGAGCGCGAGTGGGCGAACCAGACCGCGCGCATAGGTGGTTAGTCGAACGCCTCATGCCACGCGTTGACTGCATCCGCCGAACACGTCAAGAGTGAAGGAATGGTTAGTGATTGGGAATGCGTCGTTCGACGTCTTCAAGTTGCCTGTGGAACACGACGAGATACGCGCAGTGCTTCGTGAGCTGTGTGAGAAGGAGATCGCCCCGCACGCGAGGGACGTAGATGAGAATTCGCGTTTCCCCGAGGAGGCGCTCAAGGCCCTCAACGAGTCAGGTTTCGCGGCGGTGCACGTGCCCGAGGAGTACGGAGGGCAGGGTGCAGACTCGGTCGCGACGTGCATCGTGATCGAGGAGGTAGCGCGGGCGTGCGCGTCGTCGTCGTTAATCCCAGCGGTCAACAAACTCGGCACAATGGGACTGATCCTCTCGGGCTCCGACGAACTCAAGAAGCAGGTACTGCCGTCGATCGCGTCCGGTGAGGCATTGGCGTCCTACGCGCTGTCCGAGCGTGAGGCGGGCAGCGACGCCGCGGCGATGCGGACCAGAGCCCGCCAGGACGGCGATGGGTGGATCCTCAACGGCACCAAGGCTTGGATCAGCAACGGCGGCAAGTCGACCTGGTACACGGTGATGGCAGCAACCGATCCGTACAAGAAGGCCAACGGGATCTCGGCGTTCATGGTGCACATTGACGACGAGGGGTTCACGGTGGGCCCGAAGGAGCGCAAGCTCGGCATCAAGGGGTCGCCGACGACCGAGCTGTATTTCGAGAACTGCCGGATCCCCGGTGACCGGATCATCGGTGAGCCAGGCACCGGCTTCAAGACCGCGCTGCGGACGTTGGATCACACTCGCCCGACCATCGGCGCACAGGCGGTCGGCATTGCGCAGGGCGCGTTGGACGCCGCGATCGTTTACACCAAGGAGCGCAAGCAGTTCGGCAAGTCCGTCAGTGAATTCCAGGCCGTCCAGTTCATGCTTGCCGACATGGCGATGAAGGTGGAGGCGGCGCGGCTGATGGTGTACTCCGCGGCCGCCCGTGCCGAACGTGGTGAGCCTGCGCTCGGGTTTATCTCTTCGGCGTCGAAGTGCTTCGCCTCCGACGTGGCGATGGAGGTCACCATCGACGCGGTCCAGTTGTTCGGCGGCGCCGGCTACACCCAGGATTTCCCCGTCGAGCGAATGATGCGCGACGCTAAGATCACCCAGATCTACGAAGGCACCAACCAGGTCCAGCGGATGGTGATGTCACGTGCACTGCTCAAGTAAGACGCTGTCAGCTTTGGCTCACCCCCGTCATAGGAGGAATTGAGTGACGTACGACGGCCCCGTGCGCAAGCGTGCGCTGACACCGCTCTCGCATTCCGAATCGCGGTACCACGGCTTCCACCCAGGCGCCTCAGAGGTCTTGCCTGCCGGCTATCGGCATCACAAAGACTCCTTGCCGTTACCGGTCGATGTCATCCGTGAAACGGATGTTGCGCTGACCATGCGTGACGGAGTGAAGCTGTACGCCGACGTTTTCCGTCCAGTCGCCTCGACACCCGTGCCGGCCATCGTCAACTGGGCTCCCTACGGCAAGGGCCAGACCGGCTTTTGGGACCTGCGAAACAACAAGATGTTTCCCAACCACTTCGGTGTCCCACGCCGCGCGGTATCCGGGCTGCAGTCGTGGGAGGGCAACGATCCTGCGTATTGGTGCAGACACGGATACGCCGTCGTACAGGTCGACTCACGCGGCGCGTTCAATTCCGAAGGCGACGTGATCTTCTTCGGATCGGCCGAGGGCCGCGACGGGCACGACGCGATCGAAGCGGTCGCTGACATGGATTGGTGCTCAGGCAAGCTCGGTATCGCAGGCAACTCGTGGCTAGCAGCAGCGCAGTGGCACATCGCAGCCCAGCGACCCCCGCATCTGGTCGCCATCGCGCCATGGGAAGGCTTTAGGGACTTGTACCGCGAGTTGATAGCGCGTGGAGGTATCCCCTCGCTGGCATTCGTGTCGCTGATCGGGGAAAAGATGTACGGTCCCAAGTTGCGCGAGGATCCGATAGCGATGCTTGAGGAGCATCCGCTGTTCGACGACTACTGGGCCGATAAGGTTGCCGACGTTTCCCGGATCACTGTCCCTGCCTACGTAGTGGCCTCTTACACCAATCCACTTCACCCGCCCGGCACGCTGCATAACTGGGCCGCCCTTGAGGGACCGAAGTGGCTGCGTGTGCACAATTCGCAAGAGTGGCCCGACTTCTACAGCCACGCCGCGACCGACGACCTGCGGCGCTTCTTCGATCGATACCTGCTCGATCACGACAATGGCTGGGAGACAACCCCGTCTGTGCGGCTCGCCGTCTTGGATCCAGGGCACCAGGATGAGATAAATCGGATCGAGGATCAGTTTCCTCCGGCGCGGACGACCTTCAAAGATCTGTTCCTAAACGCTGATAGTACTGCGCTGGAGCACGTGGCGCCGTCCGAATACGGCGTTGTCGGGTACGACCTCCAAAGCAACGCGCCACACGTGAATTTCGTCCACACCTTCCACAACGACGTCGAGGTGATCGGCAGACCACTAGCAACGATATGGCTGTCAGTCGACGGCCACGACGACGCCGACATCTACCTCCAGATACAAAAGCTCGATTCCAAGGGTCGCCAACAGTGGCATCAAGCGGTCGATCTGGGACTTCCATTGGCGCGCAAGTGGATGCCCGTAGCTCGCCGCCTTGGCGTGAGCGCCGTCCAATCCGCCTTCTATCCAGGGCCGACCGGGATGTTGCGAGCTTCTCGCCGAGGCCTAGATCCTTCGCGGCCCCAGAGCGACCCCGAGTTGCTCTTAACCGCGGAGTCGAAAATATCCACGACCAAGCCCATCTGTGTTGAGATTCCATTGTGGCCCGTCGCAATGCGCTGGCATGCCGGTGAACAGCTACGTCTGCAAATCTCCGGCCGCAACCCGATCCCGTCGCCTCTTCCCGGGCTAGCGCCGGATCCGATGCAGCCGGGACGTCGCCACGAGATTCACACTGGTAGTCAATATGAGTCGCGCATCACGCTGCCCATCGCACCAATTCGAACTCCACGGGCCGATTAAGGCACGCTGACGGCAAGTGCTTGACCGTGACTTTCACGCCGCTGCCAAGCATTCCCGTTGTTTTGCTTTGTGCCAATAGCGGCCCTTACCTCGCGGTGGGACGCCCACAAGTTGCGAAACATTTAACCGTACTGGCAATTCGGGTCGGCGGACGGCGGTGGGCGTATCGACAGGCTGCACGTGTAGCTTGTCGATCTGGACACGGACCGCCTTTTTCAACGGAGCGTTCAGGCAGCACGCTGCTCCCACATCCCTCCCGCGGAATGAATCAGATCGCGGTCTCGGTTGTGTCAGATTTGAGACCGCGGGCAGCTGACGTGGGTCGGGCCAGCCTCGGCGTTCCCGGCTCCCGACGACGAGAAGTTCGTCCGAGCGCCCGTAACATACAGCCAGTGGGCCGCCGGCGATGGCTTCGGCCACCGCGGAGGAAGCGATTGAGGAGGTCAGGTGGCGCTCGAGGTCGTACACGGGCCAACCGCCAACATTGAAGCGGCACGACGACTATCCATGAAGCTGATCAAAAACGTTGCAGGACAGTATCATTCGGACCGGCGTCACGAGTATTTTTCGTCGGAGAAGTTGATCGGCCACCGAGTCGGCACGGGCCTTCGCCCAGCAGTGGGTCGCTATGCGGGCTAGCATGGTCGAAGTGTTGATTGGATCCTGTTGTGCCGCAAGCGTCAACGCGCTGAATACGCTCGTTACCGAGCAGCTCTCACACGGAAACACCACCTCCGCCATCGCACCTAACGAGGGCTGCCGAGCACCTGACTCAATCCGCGTAACGGCGGACTGGGCCATCGGCTGGTGCGCCACTTCGCGCTGGGGCAGGCCGGCCCGCGTTCGGGCGATCTTGAGCAGATTCCCGACGAGCCGCTTGACGGGAAGGCTCGTCGAGGGCCCAATCGTCGGCATCGTCGTATGACCTACCTGGACAGAGCAGATATGGCGAAACTGCGGAGGCGGCAAGAGCGTCTGAACCGCACGGATGAGACGCGCCGACTTAGCAGAAGACACCCTCAAGGTCCTTGCGGGTCAAGTGGTCGCGGGTTCGACGCCGCGCGTACCGCTGTGAACGGATTTGTGAACCAAACACAGCGAAACCCCTGCAACGGGACGAGACACATGAAGCACGGCGTCGGCAAGGCGGGCCGTCTGACCTGCATACATGAGACTCTGCGATATGTGTGAAACTACGATTGACCGGCTCATAACTTAGAGGTCCCAGGGGGCTTGCCCTCCGCCCGGCACTGATAGCGGATTGACGTTTCGATTCTCGGACCCGCCATTTAGATGACAATGATTCGCCCGCCAGTCCCGTGACAACGCGCTAGCAACGCTGGTTGCTGCGATGGGAGATGTCACGCAATTTGGCAACCAACATGGTCGTTGCTGCGACTGGGCTGCTGCCGGTTGCCATTCCGGATGGCGGATGTCAGCGATGTATTACGGCCCCGGGGGCGGTGACCCGATGGGAGGCCGTGGCGGCGCCACCGCGAACCACTTCGACCAGGTGCGCATCGCGACCAAGGGCGGCGGTTACGTACACACCTGACGCGGTAACAGCCCGCGTCGGATTTTGCGTCTGGGTGGTGGGTCTGGGTCGCTGATACTGGTGTCGTGTCGGTTGGCGCGGTGGTGGCTGCAGTCGGTGAGGTGCTGGGCCGCGCGCACTCACTGTTCGGCGATCCACCGGCATCCGGGCACGGACCCGCAGCAGGCTCGGTGAGCAAGCTCTCCAGCGCCGGGGACCTAGTGCGCTCGGGCCAAGCTCAAATGGCGCCGCTCTCGGGCCAGCTGGCCACCAACTACTGGACCTTCGCCGGCGGCGCGGGCCCCGCCCTGGACACCCTGGCCGGCAACGACCAGGCACTAAGCACCCAGCTCAACGACGCCGCCCGCTCCGACCGCACCGGCCGCACCAACTCCGCCACGGCGGTCAACGGCGCCGCCGCCGACACCCATGGGCTGGCCCCGTTCACCAACACCCCCGCCGGCCAGAAAGCACTCCTGGTCGCCCTGCGCCACCGCGTCGCCCAACAACAACACGTCGTGCAGGCCTACAAAACCCGCGACGCACAGATGGCGGCGATGCTGCGGTCGATGGCCTACGGTGGCCGCGGCGGTGTGGGTGGGGGCAGCGGCTCACTATTCGGCGGCGGCGGAATGTCGATGCCGCAAATGGGTGGGGGATTCGGCGGAATGCCGATGGGCAGCAGCGGTTTTGGTGGCCGCTCTAGGGGTGGTGGAACGGCTGGTGGGCGACGACCGTCGCCGAGTATCACGACAGGCCGCGATATCCCTCCTGGTCGGGGTGGGCAGGCGGTCCAGGCAGCGTTGTCGAAGCTGGGCCGCCCGTACGTATGGGGAGCCAAGGGGCCTTCGGTCTTTGATTGCTCGGGGCTCACGGGGTGGGCGTGGCGCCAAGCCGGGGTGCAGCTGGGGCCCGACACGTATACCCAAGTGAACCAGGGGGTGGCGGTGCCTCCTGGTGAGGTCCGCGCGGGTGACCTGATCTTTCCCAAAGCGTCCTATGACGGACGCGGCCCGGGCCATGTCATGTTGGCGATCTCCTCGACGCAGGTGGTGCACGCCCCTCAAACCGGCGATGTGGTGCGTATCGCGCCGATGCCACCAGGGTTTATCGCGCGCCGTCCGGTGGCCACATAGGCCCGAAAATCGTGCACGGAGATAGATCGGCGCGGCTTTAGGCTCGTAGCAATCCCTTCGAGGAAAGGATGGCCGTGGAGTCTGGGTTGCAGCAACAAGCCAGTCAAATCTTGGATCTCGCTACGCGGGCGAAGAAGGTCTTCGGCGGTGACTCCACCCCGGAGCGGCCACCGGCGTTCGCAGCTCCCCGCGATCTTGAAGAGACAATCTCTCGTGATCACTTCTGATTTCAGTGTCATGGTGGGCACATATTCGCCAATGGCGTTAAAGCAGGCGAGGTTACGGTGACCGACGCTCGCAAATTCGACGAATTGGTGTCCTGGCATGCCAAGCCGGTCGCTGGTGTCGGTATGGGCTGGGATCCGGGTTGGCGTGCCGATGGGGGAGCGTTCGCCCGTAACATCAGTCCCTCTGACCCATACTGGAATACGTTGCTAGACAAGGCCCAAGCTGCCTACGGCGATCCTGGTATGCGGTTCAACACCTCTGATCCGAGCGCGGACCGCTACCTCGTCTTCAGCGACGGCACGCGGGTACCGACCGATGGTTCGTTGGCCTATCGCGATAACGGCAACACCTATGTGATGAACAACGACGGCTCGGTGTCGCTGCTCGGTGGCGACGGCAAGTCGGGTCAACCGTTCTTCCCGGAGTTCCGGCGCAACGAGGCCGGCCAGTACGTGCCGGTCAACGCTCAAGGCCAGCAGGTCGCGCCGCTGGCCGCCTCCTATGTCGACGATCCAGCGACGGGCACGCGCACCTACTACAACGCCACCGGCGACGTCGTGGGATCTGAGCAGCGGCCCGCCACCCCACCTCCGGGCAGCCAGCCCGGCGTGGCGACCGACGAGCAGCAGTCCGGGCGCACCGCTGACGCGGTACGCAAATTGCACGACGAGATGAAGGACCGCTACAGCCAACTCAGCGAGGCCGAGGGCAAGTTGACCGAGGCGATGCTGAGCGCCCGGACCACGACCGCCGAAGGTCAGCAGAAGCTCAACGACATTCAGCAGAAGATCGTCGAGGCGGTCAACAACCCGGCGATGTCGCTGGACACTCCGGCGGGCGAGCAGGCGTTCTTGAAGTTCCTGCGCAGCCAGGTCGCCGCGATCGGCGAAGTACTTCAGTCAGGGACCTTGACTGCCGAAGATCAGGCCAAGGCAGCCTCGGCGCTGGCCGCCCTCTACGACATGGACGGCCCCTCATCCGAGACGGGCGGCAGCCCCTCCGATCCTGCTCAACCCGCGCCTGCGACGCCCGCTCCTGCGGCGGTTCCGCCGGCCACCGATCCCGGTCTGACCGACCCTGCGCTGACGGATGCGGGGCTGGGGCCGATGGAGCCGATGCCTGATCCCATGCTGTCGGATCTGGGAATGGGCGGGCCGATGGGCGCTGCCCCGCTGGCGGGGTTGGCCTCCGCATTGCCGGCCGCGATGGGCGCTTTCCCGCCGGGTGGCGGCTTGGGTGGCGGCAGCCCGCTTGATGCCCTCACCGGAGCTGCTGCGCCGCTGGCCGGTCTGGCCTCCCAGCTGGGCGAGCAAGCCCGCCGGGAGGAGCCCGACCCCGGTGTCGAGTCGGAGAAGGACAAGGACGACGAGCTCGACGAAGACGAGGGCAAGGACGAGCACGACCACGCACCCGAGCCTGTTCCCGGGGAAACCCCGCCGTCCACGACACCGCAATCGGGCACACCGCCGGAGCCGGTACCCGCCGGCACACCCGGGGAGGGCGCCCCACCGGCGGCACCGGGCCCGCCCCCACCGCCGCCGACGGCGATCACGCTGCCGGACGGCTCGACTGCCAATGCACGCACCCCGGAGCTGGCCCAGGCCGTCAAGGCCCACATCGACGGCAAGCCACTCGAGGAGGCCTATCGCGAACAGCACCTCGAGCTGCCCCCGCCGGGAACCCCGGTGACCGCTCCGGTCGATCCGTCTCGCCTGTCGGCCGGCATGCTCGCGGTGTTCAACGATCATTACGCGGTCGCCCTGAGTTCGGTGAAGGCGCTCCAGGATGGCCAGGTCGTGCCTGCGTCGATGATCGCTTCGAGCCCGGGCTTCCTGGGCTGGCTCGATCCCAGCGCGGTCGGCGCCCCGGCGCCCACCCCGGCCCCCGCGCCGGTGCCAATCCCACCGACCTCTGCGGCCACCGACTCGGCCAAGCCAGCGCCGCTGGCCAGCGCACCGGTGCCCACCCCCATCGGATAACGGCTGACGTATGACGCGGCGGCAAAAAATCGCGACAATATCTAGATCGAAGGAGCTATGAGATGACCGAACCGATCCATATCGACCCTGAGGTGATGCGCACCGTCGCCAACCAGCACGACGATGTCGCCGACCAGATTGCGCCCGCCAGGGAGGCCAGCGCCGAGATCCTCGCCGCGGTCAACACCTTCGGCCCGATCATGCATCAGTTCAAGTCGGCGGTGTCGGACTTGATGGTCAACCGCGACGCCGCGCTGCTCAACCACGAACACACCCACCGCAGCGCCGCGATCGGGTTGCGCCGTGAAGCGGCCAACTTCGTCACCCGCGACGAAATCAACGCAGAAAACCTCCGAGTTGACCAGCAATGACAACCTGCCGCTGAGCGAGCAGGCGTTCCTGGCCAGGACCCCCGACGATGCGGTCCTGGTCAGGGTTGCGGTCAAGGGGTCCATCCTGGGCGTTCAGCTCGAACCCAAGGCCATGCGCGACAACATGCACGAGTTAGCTCAGCGAATCATGGCCTGTGCCGACGTGGCGTATCTTCAGGGGCAGGTCGCTCTGCGTCAGCAGATGGAGCACGCCCAGCTCGATCCCGTCTGCTACGCAGATTTCCCCACCGAAAGGGACCTGGCCGCCGCCCGTGACCGACTGAGGAATCTCTAGACCGATGGTTTCTGTTGACCCGAGTGGACTGGTCTCGGCAGCGCAACGGATCACCGCCGCGCTGTCGGATCTGACGACAGCGAACCCCGAGCATCCTCCGCTGGCCGCCGATCCGGCGTCGGTGGGCGCCGCGGGCAGGCTCACCACTGCGGGCACCACCTTGGCCAGCGTCCTGGTCGAACAAGCGGCAGGGTTGGCCGCCACCGCCGAGCAGCTGGCCAACGTCGCTGCGGGCTTCACCGCCAAAGACGCGGCTAACGCGACCAAAATCTCCAGCCTCAACACCACCAGTGACGGCGCCTCCGTGTCGGGCTGGGCACCCCCGTCGCCGCCGGTCCCTCCCGACGCGCGTCCAGTGCTGGCCGCGCCCCCCGCGGCACCCGCCGAGATCATCTCTAACGCGGTGCACTCGGGCGACCCCGCCAGCGGCGAGTCGTTCATCTCCGGATGGCGCCAGGTCGCAGGCTCAGCCCGTGACGCCTCCGCCGCGGTACGGCTGGTCGCCGACAGTCTCCCCGACAGCTGGGACAGCCCCGTGGCTACTGACGTGGTGCGCGGGCACCTGATCAAGTACGCCAATGCGTTGGAAACCTCCGGCCAGCGTGCCGATACGGTCGCCGAGCAGGCCAATCGCCACGCGCAGGAGGTCGCTCAGGCGCGCAGCGACATTCCGAGTCCGGATGCGTTTCAGGCGATGAACCACCAACTGCAGACCCTTGCGCAGGCCAACGCGCAGACCGGTGGCATGTACGCGGTACCGCTGGCTAACGCGGTAGAGCAGAAAGCCCAGATGGAGGCCCAGACCGCACAAGGCTTCGGCGGCTACTACGCCAGCACAGAGGCCACCACCGCCGGTGAGGTGGATCTGGACGGTGACGGTATCCCCGACGTTCCCGCCGACGAGGCGGCTGCCGCCGCGGCGACGGGGGAGGGGACGGGCCTGCCGAGCGAAGCCAAACCGGGAGAGCCCGGCTCTCAGGATATGGCCGGTCAGCTGGCCTCGATGCTGCCCAGCATGATCCCTACGTTGCTCGGAGCGGCGGGCGGACTGATGGGCGGCGCGGTGTCATCGCTGATGAAGGCACCCGAATCGCTCATTCAGGCCGGAACGCAGGCAATGGGTGCGGCTACTCAAGGGCTGTCGGGGTTGATGCAACCCGAACTCGACGACATCGGCACCGAGGACCTCGGCCTCGACGATGCAGCCCTGGACGATATGAGCGGCTTCGGCGGCGGAGGGGGCGGCGGCGGCATGACCTCGCCGGCATCCGGCGGAGCACCATCGACACCGCCGGTGATGCCCTCCACGGGTCCCAACCCCACCCCGCCGACCTTGCCCACCGGTGGGTCATTGCCTCCGCCGGTCAGCCCAACGATGGGCCCGGGTGGCGGCATGATGCCGATGGGAGGCATGCCGATGGCCGGCGCGCCGGGAGGTGCGGGCCAGGGCGGCGGTGCCGACGAGCGCAACGCAAAGCCCAAACAGGTTGTGGGCAAAGATCGTCCGCACACCGAATCGGTGACCGGCAAGGTGACCGCTGACCGGATTGCAGTGTCGTCGACCGCACCGGACCGCAAAGACGACGACCCGCCGCCCAACGACGACACACCTCAGCGCAGTAGCGCTCCCCTGATACGACGTATCACGACGGTCGGATCGAAGGAGGGCACCTAGTGTTGGGCGGCGTCGGATTCGACGACCTCGGCGACGAGGAAAAGGTCAAGTTCTCCGAAGCGGAACAGGCCGCGACCCTGGAGCGTCTCGACAAGATGATCGCCGAGCTCGGAGCGTTGCGCACCGAGGTTGAAGACCCCGATGGCTATGTGCGGTTCACCCTGGGCGACGACGGCCGCCTCCTGGAACTGTTCATCCACGAAGCGGCCCGCACATCGCTGACCAACCTGGCGCTGGAGAAGAAGCTCAACGATCTGTTCGCCGCCGCGAATGAGGCAATGGCGCTGTCCCGCAAGGAGTTCTGGGACCACTACAGCATCACCGATATCTGATCGCAGTTCTAGCTGCGAAAAGCATTGAGCCAGTGCCGATACCTTGGAATCGGACCGGCAAGCGTGCCACCAACCGCCGCTCTGATTGGCCTACACGCGGGATAATCGCCCGGGTAGTCACAGAACAGCTGCGGTGACGAGAAGCGTTGGCCAGAAAGGCCGTTGACGACTAGAAGTGGAAGGGCCCGACCAAGGGTGGGAGAAGTCGGGCCCTTCCGGTTCCGACCTCGGGGGGCGCGACCGGACCACCACGAACGCTACCGCAGCGCCCACACCCCTCCGTGCACAAATTCGGAAGCCCCGCGTCGGTGCTGTCTTGGGGAGTCGACGGGCGAGCCGGGCCGGCAATAGTCCCGCGCTGGTTCACGCCGACAGCCTGTGAACGGAACACCGATTGTGTCCGGACGGGAGGTGCCGGACGGAGCGGTCAAAATTTGGCGGTGCCAGACTCCACCGGCGCCGTTTACCCTGGATATATGACAGCGGGCGGGAAAACCCAAGCATATGTGCCGCCGCCGAACGGTGGCCCCTTCGGGCCGCCACCTGGCCCCGGCCCATCCGGCTACGGCCCGCCGCCAGGCCCTCCACCGCCGGTGTTCCAGCCCCCTCGATCGGGACGGCTGCGGACAACACTTGCCGCCGCTGGCATTGCGCTCGCGGTGATCTTGGCGGCATCCGCGCTGGTAGTGGCGCTGACGACCCGCGCTGCCAGCGACAACCCGGACGCTGCAGCGTCCCCGGCGGGCAACCCAACAGCGTCATCTAACCCGGCCTCCACCGAAGCGGCTGACCGCGCGCTGTGCACAGCCATCGGACCGCTAATGAGCGAGTACAACAAGGTTTCTAACGGCTGGATTAGCCTCGGCGCGCCGGGATCGCCCGGCCGCGACGCCGGCCTGCCGAAGTTTGAGAGCGACACCGAAAGCTTCGTCAGCCGTGCAGAAGCGGTCATGGCGAATCACCCTCACGTCCACCCACGACTAGAACGGACGACGCAGCGCTACCTCGATGACTTGTGGCTTTTCGTGAATAACATCTCGCCCGGTGCCTCGGAGGACTACGACAAGGCAGCGTGGATCGACAGCATGGTCGCCTACGGCGGTCCACAGACGATCTGTGACGACCTCGGCGCCGGCTGGTAGCTGGTGGGGTTCTCCAGTGCGAGGTTCTAATTGATGCCGGCTTCAGCTGCGGTTGCCGCTGGCCCGGGGATGCCGACCCGGCCGTATTCGATGCGCATTCTTGGCGGGTCCTGGCCGTCGACGTCCCCGGAGTCGTGGTCGGAGACCGCGAACGCGCTGAGTAAGAAAAGTGCCGACCTCAATATGTCGGCCGCGGCGATCCGCCGCGCCGCCGACGACCTGGGCGGTTCCAATTCGGGGCAGATGATCGATGCGATGTGCGAACGCTCCTACCGCACGGCGCAGACGGTGATTAACCACTCGGACCTGTACGGCGACATGGCCAAAGCCGTTAAAGAAACGGCCGAGCTGATCTGGCATGCCCGCGGCCAGCTCGAAGAGATTGACCGCAAGGCCCACGAGGAAATCGAACGGCTCAAGCAACAGCTCCAAGCCGCGGCACTGTCGCCGTTAGGCGCTGGCGCGGCCATGGCCGCCATCTACGCAGCGATCGAAGCCGTCATCACCGCCGCCCAAGCAGAAGCACAGGCGCTCGGAGTTGACACCGCCTCGGCGATCGCAGAACAGGCCGCAAACATCGGCGGTAATCCGTCAGCTCAAATGCCCGGCGGCGGGCAGATCACCCCAGCCGACCACACCACCGAAACTGGCAGCAATGGCGACAACGTCCAGGCCCTCGACAACCCGACTGGGCCCGGAACGTTGCCATCAAGCCCGGGGGCGGAACGGCCTTCACTAGATGGTCCAGTAAGTGACCAGGATGCAGCCAGCCCTGGGGGCGCTGAGCCCGCGAAGGACGGAACGCCGGGCACCGACGGTCCAGGAAACGCGACAGATGATGCGGGGGCGGACGCAGGAAATCCACTTAATGAAGCGGAGGGCGTTGCAAACCCCACCCACCCGCAAAGCGGAACGCCAGGTGCAGCGGGCGATCGACCTGGCTTCGATTCTGTAGCACCGTCCGCAATGCAACCTCCTATGACTCCTTTGGCGGCTGGCGGTAGCGGTGGTGGCGGGTCCTCCTCGCTGGGCTCAGTGGGGAGCGGGTTTAAGCCGCCGTCTGCGAGCGGGTTGTCGTCGGCGGGGACCGGTGGCTTGTCGCCTAGCTCGTTGTCATCGAATGCCGGGTTGTCGTCGTCGCTGCCGTCATCGGTGTCGCCGGCGTCGGGAGGTCTTCCGTCTGCGGCTGCGGGTGGCGGTGGCGCACCGGGGGCCGCGAGCTCGTCTGACTTCTCTCGCGGCTTTAGTGCGGGCTTGGGCACGGGCTCGGTGTTGCCGCCGCCGGTTGCTCCACCTCCGGCCCAGCCGCTGAGTTCGACTACGGGCGCGTCGAGTGCGCCGGTCTCGGTCGGCCCTGCGCCGGTGTCGGCGGCCGGCGGGCCTGCGCACGTCGCGTCACCGGGGCCGGCGGGGAGTGTTCCGGCTGGAAATATGGGATCGATGGGTGCGCCGATGATGCCGCCCGCGGCGGCGCCGGCTGGCCCGCTGCCTCCGTTTAACTCGGATTTGCAGCCCAGGCAGGTCGCGCCAGCGGCTGCGGGTGCGCCGCCGCCCGCGCCGCCGCCGGCTCCCCCCGCCAGCGCGGGCCAGGCGGCAGCGCTTCCGCCGGGCGTGGTCGCCTCAGGCGTGGGTGCTACGGCAGCCGGCGCGGTGGCTGGGGCACGGTCTGGGGCGCCTGACCCGCTCCTCGATAAGGCGTCGGCATTGGTTTACGAGCTGATGCACGCCTCGCGGGTCTACGGGTGCATCGACTGGTGCGTCGGGATGTTTAAGACGCCGTCAGGCCCGCAGGCGTGGGTAGTGAGCAGTGAGGGCAGCGGGTTCATCCCGCCGGGGGTGTTCCTGCCCAGTTCCGCACGGCTGATTTTCTCAGATCCTGGTTTGGACAGGGACTTTCACGCCCGCTGGTTCGGCTGGGTCAATCCAGCTCAGACGATGACCGCGTACGGGCAGATGTGCATGGCGAGCAACCCGAACGTCGAGTTGTGGGCTGTGGCAGTGTCGACGGACTATGGCGGCAACGCCGCTGTGGCGCGCGATGCCGGTGTACGGCATATCGAGAACTGCGCGTTAGCCACGTCACCGATCAAGGCCGACTCGGCACCGCCGGCGCTGGATGAAACCCGGATTCATCGGCTGGAAACCATTGATCGCCCTGAGTATGCGCGCCTGACTACCGGCGGGGTGGTCGATCGTGCACAGCTGTGGGCGTTGACCGTTGCCGCCGTGCGCACGGTCCTCTCGCGCGCCTCTGAGCTGCTGGGCTTCCAAGTGCCTCCGGCTATTCGCCAGGTCGCCACCTCGATCGAGAATGGTGAGCCGGTGTCGGAGGAGTTGTGGGCCGATCTTGACGTCGCGATGCGCGCAGCCATCCTCGACAGCGCAGGCCAGCGGCCAGGCCGGGTGGCCAGCGATGTCGGCCCATCTGCCTATGCGCGGTGTTTCCACAACGTGGCCCGCGCCGCGGAGCTGCTGTCGTGGTGGCGCAGCACGACACCGGATTATGTCGAGATCGCCTACACGGCAAGGCATATCGCCAAGGAAGCCGAACTATGGCCCACGATGGCCGCATGAGGGGAGTTGTGTAGATGCCTGCAGTATCTGGGGGCGCGAAGCCGATCGAGGTGCTACCCGCGGCGGTCACAGGCACGGCCCAGTCGATCGCTGGTGAAGTGAGCCGGGCCGCCCAGCCCGGCCCGGTGCCGATGCCGGCAGCGGGCTCGCCCATCGACGTCGCCGCCAACGCCGTGGCCGTTGCGGTGGCCGAGAACGTCGCGCACTGCTCGGCGACGCTGGCGCCGGAGCCAATCGAAGGAGTTCAGAAGGCCGAAACCGCCACGACCGAGCTTCGGGGGCAGGACGCCGAGAGCGCCACCGACATCAGGTCGGTCGCACAGACTATGCAGCCGATGCCGGCTCCGGGGGCCAGCGGCGGGGCGGGCACATCGACCATCCGTGCGGTCAGTAACACCGGCGCGGACAACTGGCACTGGGAGTACGACCACAACGGGCTGATGGTCCGGGTCGATGACGTGGCGCCCATTGATCCGGGCGGCGCGGCCGGGGGTGGTTTCGGCGGGCTTGCCCCGGTGGGCCCCTGACAGGGCTCGGCTCGCCCACGTGGTGCGTAATGGGGGTCGCCGCATCGTGGGTTCTCTGGGTTATCGGGCGCTGTGAAATTGGCGCCGATATAGCCCCCTGGACGGGGTTAGGGTTGGGTACGTGACCACTCAACAGTTCCGGCGGCCTGGCCCGATTGCCCGCCCGCCCGCGACGGCGGGCGGCAAGATCGCGATCGATCCGCCGATTCCGGCGCCGATCCCGCCGCCACGCAGTGTGTGGGGGATTGTGCTGCCGATCGTCCTGATTGTCGGTGTGATCGGCTTTATCGTCGCGATGTACATGTCCGGAATGCGGAGCTTCGCATCGGGTTTCGGCATTTTCGGCATCATGATGCTAATCGGCATGGCGGGCATGCTGTTCCGCGGCCGCGGCGCCGCGCAGAAGATGTCCTGGGGTGAGCTGCGGCAGTACCGCGCCAACTACTTCGCCCGCCAGGACGATGTGCGCGATGAGATCGAGGTCCAGCGCCGCGCCCAGTTCGACCATCGCGAGCACTTCCATTGGGACCCAGCCAAACTCGTGGCCGCGGTGGGCACCGAACGCATGTGGGAACGCTCACCGAGTTCAGATGAATTCGGCGAGGTCCGAGTCGGGGTCGGCAAGGTCAAGCTCGCCATGACGATCGAGAAGCCAAAGATCCCCGAGGCATCACAGATCGAACCGGCCACCGGTCACGCCCTGCGCAAGTTCTTGCTGGAGCAGGAATACATCGACGACATGGCCAAGGTGATTTGGCTCCAACGCTTCGCGGGCGTCTCGTTCATCGGGGACATGGACGAGGCACGCGCACTGCTGAGGGCAATGGTGTGTCAGCTCGCAGCGTTCCACAGCCCCGCTGACCTCCAGATTCTGGTGGTCAGCGACGCCCCGTCAGTGTGGGACTGGACGAAGTGGCTGCCACATATGCAGCATCACAGCAAGCGAGACGGCTGCGGTGAGCGTCGGCTGCTGTTTTCCTCCCCAGCTCAGCTGGAGAACTTCTTTGACGAGGCGGAGCTTCCGCGCAGCGAGTGGACACCCCCGGCCAGCGGGTTGCACGGCCCGGGGAACAGCGTTCTGCCGTTCCGGGTGATCATCGACGACAACTGCGGAACCCCCGAGGACTGGGCCGGCCTGACCGGTAGCGCCGGGTATGCCGGCACATGCTTTGTGCGTCTTGCACCCACGGTGCCGCCGCCCTCGCCGCATGATGCCTTCAGCACGAAAAGCTGGATCGGGTTTTCCCCGGAGACCACCTACCGCCTCGTTGATGGTGCGCTGCGCAAACGGCTCCCTGCCGGGCTCACTCCGTCGGGCGGTAAAGAGCATCTGTCCTCCGACGAGCTCGACGACGCGTTCTACGCCAAGGCCGACCAGCTGTCGATCACCGCGGCGGAGCGGTTCGCCCGGGCGATGGCCCGCTTCCGCGCCTCCGGCGGGGTCACCACGGTCACCGATTCCGGCCACCAGCAACGCACACTGCTCGACGCGGTGGGGGTGCGCGACCCGCGCCACCTCGACGTGGACCGCCTGTGGTCCCCGCGCCGCAGCCAGGGTCCCGATTGGATGCGCTTCCCGGTCGGCCTCGATGACAGCGGCCAGGTCGTGGACCTGGATCTCAAAGAGGGCAGCCAGCAAGGCATGGGCATGCACTCGCTGTTCATCGGCACGACCGGCGCAGGCAAGTCCGAGGGCATCATCACCGAGGTCGCCTCGATGGCGCTGACCCATTCACCCGAGGTCGCCAATGTGGTGTTCTTCGACTTCAAGTTGAAATCAGCAGCCGGCGTGCTCGAACAGTTCCCGCACGTGGTGGCCAGTGTCAGCAACCTCGGCGACGAGCGACACCTGGTCGGCCGCATGTATGAGGCGCTCGAAGGCGAGCTTGATCGCCGCGGCGCGCTGTGCAACGCCGCCGGTCCCGACGTGGTGGATCTGACGGTCTACAACCAGCGCCGGCTCACTGATCCATCGCTGCCGCCGGTGCCGGTGCTGTGGGTCATCGCCGACGAGTATCAGGAGCTGCTCAGCGACCGGGATTGGGGCGATAAGTTCCGCAGCTTGTTCTGGCGGATCATGCGCCAGGGCCGCGCCTATCACATGTTCTTGCAGCTGGTCGGCCAGACCGTCGACACCCAGAAGCTGCGGGACATCCGCAAGCTGCTCGGCTTCACCATCGCCGGCCGCACCGGCACCGAGGAAGATTCCCGCGAGGCCCTCGGTGTGGGGATCGCCGCCAAAATCGACGAGAAAGGCGCGGAGGGAACCGCCTACCTGCGGGTGGCGCAGCGCCAGCCACGCCAGTTCCGATTCTTCTATTCGTCAGCCGACTTCGTGCCGCAGACCGGGCCCGACGACAGCCGACCGCTGGAGGCCGGCACCTGGTTCGAGCCACGAGCTTTCACGGCCGAAGAGGCCACCGACATCGATGGTCTGCTGGCTGAGCCGGTTGAGCGCGACGCCGCCCCGGCGCGGGTGCCCGAGGCCGCGAGTGTGAAGATCATCGACGCGGTGATCGGCTCTCTGCAGGCGACGGGGGCCGCCCCGCCGCGCCAGCTGTGGCTGCCGCCGTTGGGCGCCCCGCCAGCGGCCGACGATCTGGTGGCACGGCTGCGCGGCAAGCCGTGGGATGTCGACTACGGCCAGAATCCGGGCCTGGTGTTGCCGGTGGCGCTGGAGGACCGTCCGCGTCAGCACCGCCAGGACGTGTGCTATCTGAACTTGCTGGAAAGCAACGCGCTCATTGTCGGGGCTCCCCGTATGGGCCACACCAACGCCGTCATGACGATGATCACCGCGGGCGCTTTGATGTACCGCCCGGAGCGTGTGCAGTTCTACTGCATTGCCGCCAGTGGCCCGCAATTGGCCGCGCTGAATGACCTTCCGCACGTGGCGGCCGTCGCGGCTCTACACGACACCGAAGGTGTCACCCGCTTGCTGGCTACCGTGCGCGGCCTCGTCGACGAGCGGGAGCGGCTTTTCGCCACCCGCGGTCTGGATATGGAGCAGGTCCGGGAGGCGAAGTTCGGCCCCAATCCGACCGATATCGGTGTCGCCGGCGGTGATGTGGTGCTGATCATCGACGGCTGGGGCAACTTCAACGACGCCAACCCGAAATGGGTTGACCAGGTGATGTCGTTGATGCGCGCCGGTAACTACGGGGTGCGCACGGTCGTCACCCACACCAGCTACCTGTCGAAGATCAACACCCAGGTCAAGAACCTGTCGACTGAGCGCATTGAGTTGCGGATGACCGATGAGCGGGAATCGGAGCTGGGCCGCCGTGATCCCACAGTCAACCGGGGCAAGGAGGTCCCCAATAAGCCAGGACATGGCCTGAGCGCCGCCGGGTTCCACATCATGGTCGGTGAGCCGGTCCTGGCCAATGATCCGTCGGGCCGCATCGACGCTCGCGGTGTCGGCGCAGTAGTGCGCCGGGTGGCCGGGGTGGAGAAGTTCGCCGAAGTCAAGCGGTTGCCCGAAATGGTGAGGTTGAACGAGGTATTGGCCCGGGTCGACGGTGGCGCACAGCGCGACCTGGTCCCGTTCGGTCTCTCGGAGTCCGATCTGGGTCCAGCGTTCATCGACTTCGCCGAGAACCCGCACGCGCTGGTGGTGGGTCGCGCACAGTCAGGGCGCTCGGCGTTCCTGCGGACGATGATGCACAGCGTCATGGCCCACTACACCCCGGACGAGGCCACCATCGTGTTGATCGATCCGCGCCGCCGCCACATGGGCGTGGTGCCAGAAGAAACGTGGCTATCGCGCTACGCCTACACCGTGTCGGACATCAGGAAAGCTGCCGGGGAGCTGGCCGAGCTGTTCGACAAGCGCACCCCGCCGCCGGGCACTAGTCCGACGGAGATGCTGCGCCGCCAGTTCTGGACCGGACGCAAGATCTTCGTCTTTGTCGATGACATCACGTCGTGGAACTCGGCAGAGAACCCGCTGCTGCAGTTAAGCAGCTATGTCGAAATGGCTGATCAGCTGGGCATGCACATCATTGCCGCGGCCGATATCAAGCTGTGGAGCTTCCAGGCGTCGGGCAACAGTGTTCTGGGGCGGCTGGCCGGCGGATTGCAGCCGACGATCATCCTGGACGGCCGCCGCGAGAACGGACCGATCATCAGCGGGGTTTATGCCGAGCCGCAGCGCCAGGGCAAGGGCATCTACGTGCAGCCCGGCGGCACCACCGAGGGTGTGCTGGTGGCCTGGACCCCTGAACCGGTGCGCTCGACACCTGCTCGACATTCCTCGCCGGTGGGGCCGAGCTAATGCCGATGCCAGTCACTTCTTGGCGCCTCCTGGCTACGGATTTCGTGGTGCGGGCGCCAAAAGCGCCAGGTTTCGCTCAACCGTGCCGGCATTCACTGAGCTCATCAGTGGTTTCGGTGGCCCTGCGGAATTTAGCGCGCGGACCCCTATAGCAGTGGGCCTAAACTGGGTCTAGATCACCCCACGAAGGGAGAGGCAAACATATGTCCCCAATCATTGGTGTCGAGCCGGCGCTGGTCGGAATGCTGTCGGCTGCCGAGAGCGCGGGTGCGGCGACGATGGCCGCCGGGACCTCCGGGGCGGCCCCGGTCATGACCACGGTGCTTCCTCCCGGTAGCGATCCGGCCTCGATGGCGGTGGCAGCGGCGCTGAACGCACGCGGCGCCGCGGCGGTCGCCGCGCTGACGCAGCTGACGATGACGCGGGCCATGTTTGCCGGCAACGTCGGTGTCAACGGCACCAGCTACGCGGCCATGGACGTGCTGCAGCAGAGCGCTCTGGCGATCTAGAACCACTGTCGGGCCATGCCAGGCTTCGGGGATTCGGCACTTAATCCGCCGCAGGTCAACTACTACCAGTTGGTCACCGGCGACGAGGCGGCTACTGCGGCGGCCGCCGCAGCGGCTCATCAGGCGACCGCGGCGATGCTCAGCGCCGAGATCGCCACGATGACCACCAGTACCACCAGCACCGCCGCGGTGGGTTGGCAGGGCGCCGGTGGGGCCGCGATGACGATGACCGCTCAGGCGTTCGCGGCAATCTTGGGCATGGCGGTGGCCTGGTTTGAGGAGGCCGTCGTGCAGGCGACGGCCATCGTGGATGCCTATCACCTGGCCAAGACCACGATGGTGCCCGGACCGGTGTCGGATCAGAACCTCGTCGACACCGAGGCGCTGGTCGCCACGAATTTCATCGGGCAGAACAGTCCGGCGATTGCGGCCCTGGTCGCCGAGTATGAGCGGCAGTGGATTCAGAACGCCACGATCATGTCCAGTTATCAAGGTGTGGTCACCGCGGCGCTGGGCGTGCTGGCGACGCCGCCGCCGTTCGCACCGATGGCACCTAATCCCGCCGCAGCATTGGCCGCGTTGGCCGACGCCGGGGCTCAGGCCGGCGTGCAGGGCGCATTGCAGGCCAGCTCGCAAAGCATGCAGCAGGCCAGCACGGCCGCGGTGCCGGCGAGTGAAGCGGTGTCGGCCCCCGCCGATGCAATGTCGGCGATGGGTGGACCGATGGGGATGATGGGACAACTCTCCTCGGTGACCGGCATGGCGGGCCAAGCTCCGCAGATGCTGGGTCAGGCCCCGCAGATGCTCAGCCAGTTCGCGCAGATGCCGATGGGCATGCTCGGCCCGTTGTCATCGAGCATGGGCGGTCTCGGTGGCGCCCCGGGCGCCGCGTCAGCGGCGCCGTCGACCGGCACGCCGGTGGCGACGCCGGGGTTGGCCAGTGCGCTCAGTGGGGGCGGCGGTGGTGGCGGCATCGGTGCCGGCGGTAGCGGGGTCGTGCCGACCAGTTCCTACACCCGCCCGGTGGGCAGTTTTAGCACCCCGAATGCCCCCAAACTGCCCGGCGGTTTCGGTGGCGTCATCGAACCGGTGGCCACCGGGCCGAGCCCCTCTGGCGGTGCAGGCACGGGTGGTCTGTATGGCGCTCCGGCGTCGGCGATGGGGCGCGATGGCGGTGCGGCGACCGAGCAGCGGCAGGGACGCACGATGCAGGTCACCCTTGCCCGATCGGCTGCTGACAGGGGGGATAGGTAACCAAAAATTAGCGCACGGCGGGGTGTGTAGACGCCCATAGACTTTGTCTAGAACCAAACATCGTCCAGAACAGGAGTTTTCATGGCACAGCAAGTTGTTGGTGCGGCGCAGATTCAGTCCACCGCCGACCAGCTCGACGACCTCAAGATGCGGGCCCTCGACGTGCTCAGCCGCTACCAGCAGCATTCGACCGAATTGCAGGCCTCCGGCGGCCTCGACGGTCAGGCCGGTGTCGCCAACGTGGCTACCGCAGAAGAGATCTCGCAGGCGCAGCGCGAGATGAATATGCGGTGGGAGTCGCTGATCGCGGCGCTGCGCAACAGCGCGCCGGACTTCACCAACATCGACACCCAGAGCGCCCAGCAGATCCAGTCGGTCGCCGGCGGCCTGCGCTTCACCTGACCCTTCCACCACCACAGACATTCGAAAGGATTCCACCACAATGGACGGAATGATCAAGGTCAATCCCGGCGCGATCGTCGATTACAACGCCGCCCTGGGGACGTTCAGCGGCGAGCTGGACAACATCGCCGCCGAGGCGCAGAACCTGCTCGGTGGTATCGCCGAGTACTTCACCACCGATCAGGCGTCGGTCACCTACGCTCAGGCGCAGCAGATGATCATCGACGCCACGAACGAGGGCAAGGAAGTCATCCACCGCCACGGCCAGGCCGCCGACCAGGCTGGCGTGGACTTCGTGTCCCAGGACGGCGCCTCCGCCCAGACGTTCATGGTCTAGGACGGCCCACCAGGGGTGCTGTAGCGACACTGCGGAAAGGGGGGCCAACTGAAGTTGGCCCCCCTTTTTGCTGCTCCAAAGAATGAACAGAAGGGATAGGACATGGCGCTGACGACAACCGTCGGGGGGGTATGGGTACTGCAAGCGCTACTGGGTGTGGAATCCATGCCAACAGCGTTGCGGCTCAAGCCCTTTATCCCGTCGGTGCATCACGAACTGATTGTCGAGACCACAGCAGGGCCGGTCCCGATCGCCGACACCGCCGAGTATCTGAGCCTGGTGCAGGCCGGCGTGATCTCCCCCAGTGGCGCGGTCGACGAACCGGTGCGCGACTGGATGACCGTGCTGGGGCGCCCTGATCGACAAGCGGTTCTGACCATTCGGCGACCCTCGGGACAGCCCGTCCACAACGGTGAGCTCCCGACAGTGGAGGAACGGGTGGTCGTGGTGTGCCGGTATCGACGGTGGCTGGCGATGGCTGCCCGCGACGGCGATGAGATGGTCGTGGATGCGGTGGGGGAGACCGATGACCCCGCAGTCCAGGCGGACTTGATGTGCCACACCTTCATGCCGGCGTTGGGTGTGGCCGCACCCGCTGACATCGACGGGGTCAACATCCCCGCCGACCTGATGCAATCGACGCTGGAAGCTGCTGTCCCGCAAGGGCGAGACGCCACGATCGCCGCGGTGAGCCGGCTGGGGCTGCAACCTCAGCAGGCCGAGGTCCTGGCCGCGGCGACGCGGCTAGACGACTCAGCCATGGCCGTCGCCATGGTGATCGACCATGACATCGCCCAGCATGTTCATCCCCGGGTGGTCACCGTGGCCGACACCGAGTTTGGCCGCGTCAGCATTACGACGAGCACGTCGGCTGACGGTAAGCAGTGGATGAGCGTGTGGCCGGCCACCGCCGATGCGCTGCGCGAGGACCTCTACGGCCTGCTCTCCGCGCCGCGGGCGGCCGCCTAACACCGCCATGCGCATATATGTCGGGGGGCATGAAATTGGTGCCGATTTAGGGTCGTTACCCCTAGTAGGGTGGGCCATATGGCGCTGAATTTGACGTCGCGGCTGCAGGTGACGGCCCACTACTTCTGGAACCGCCGCAACGCGGCCGCGCTGAGCCATCACGGCGTCCGATTGGAATACGACCCCGAGCAACGCCGCAGTGCTGCGCTCATCCTCGGGGTCATGTTCACGCTGCTGGCGATGGCGCTGATGTTCGTATTGTCGTGGTTCAAACCGGCCGGCCAGGTCGGACAGTCGGCCATTCTGGCCGACCGCGACACCGGCGCGGTCTACGTGATGGTCGACGGCCGACTGCACCCGGCGCTGAACCTGATGAGCGCCCGGCTGATCGCCGGCCAGCCGAACAACCCCACATTCGTCAAGGCCGCAGAACTCGAGAAGTACCCACAGGGGCCGCTGGTGGGCATCGTGGGCGCTCCCGCGGCGATGCCCATCCGTACCGCGCCGTCCTCGGACTGGGCCGTCTGCGACACCGCACCGACCCCGACGTCAACGACCTCGGCAGCCTCGGAGCCCGTGGTGACTGCGATCGCCGGCCAGTTGACCCTGGGCCAGCGCTCAGCACCGCTGCAGATGCCCGATGCCATCCTGGGTCGCTACGGCGATCGGACCTACGTGATCTGGGAGGGACACCGCTCCGAGATCGACCTCAGCAATAAGGCTGTCGCGTTGGCCTTGGGTGTCGATTCGACTGCACCGGAACCGATTCCGTTGTCGCGCCCGCTGTTTGACGCCCTTCCGGCGACCGACCCGCTGGTAAGCCCGGCCATTCCGGGGGCGGGGGAACCGTCGCGGTGGAATGTCGCCGACGGCGCAGTGATTGGCTCGGTGCTCACGGTGCGCGACCTAGGTCAACCCAACGCTGCCGAATCGCTGTACGTCCTGTTACGGGATGGCGTGCAACGGGTTTCGCCGTTTGTCGCCTCACTCCTGCGGTCGGCGAACTCGTTCGGTGATGTGGCCCCGATCCAGGTCGCCCCCGACAAGCTGGCCCCAATACCGGTGGTGGATAAGCTGCCCGTGTCGTTCTACCCGGCCACTCGGCTGCGCCTGGTGGACACTGCCGTCAATGCCACCACCTGCTTGGCATGGTCGAAAGGCGCCACAGATCGCGCCGCCGAGATCACCATTTTGTCCGGGCAGGGATTGCCGATCCCGCTGGGCTCCGCCGATAACCGTCTGGTGAAACTTCCCAAGGGCGTTCGCGATCCAGAATCAGTGGAGGCCGATCAGGTCTACATCAGCCCCGGTGCCACGAACTTGGTGATGACGACCAGTGCGGCACCAGCGGCATCCTCGCGCGAAGCGATGTGGTGGATTTCAGATCAAGGGGTCCGCTATGGCATCGAGTTGTCCGACGACGCGTTCACGGCCCTCGGGGTGTCCCCGGATCGGTCGCAACAGGCACCGTGGCCGCTGGTCCGGGCTTTCGCGCCAGGGCCGGCGCTGACCCGCGCCGATGCGCTGGTCCAGCACGACACCCTTGCCCCGGTCGGCGGCGCAGAAGCGCTCCCCACCAGGGCTCCGGGAAGCTAGTTGTCATAAATCGAGAGTGGCAAAACTAGTGCCGATATACGACATCAACGCTGATAGGATCAGATTGTGACTGACCGCGACCTTCCCCCTGAGCAGACGGGTTACCCTTCGAGCGAGGGCGATTCCCGCGGCAGCGGCGCGCACGCCGCAGAGCCGACACCGCCGCCGGTGCCGGGCTGGCCCCCACTGCCTCCCAGCAGCGGGGAAACCACGGGCGCTCACGCCCAATCCTCAGTGCCGCCGCCACCCCCGCCGTGGCCGGGCCGCGCCCCGGAGGCGCCCAGTCCAGCACCACGTTCCGACGCTCCACCGTGGGGCCAGCACACGCAACCAGGCGAGGCTGAAGGCGCGTCGTCGACGCCGGAGCAACCCGCTCCGGCGTCGCACGACGCTGACCGGGGCGCGCCGTACCGCCCGTCTGATGCAGAGACCACCACGTTTTTCGATCGCCGCGATTTCCCACCCCCGCCGCTGCGTGAAAGTTCCTCTGGCGGCGGCAGTTTCGGTGATACCGCCGGCGGTCAGCACACGGTGCCGCCCACCTCCACTCCGTGGGGTGGCGAGCCGCCACGGCAGCAGGCCCCACCGTTTCCTCAGCAGTCAGGCCCGCAGCGGCCGCCGTCGCCCAGCCAAGGCTGGCCCAACGAGCGATCTGCGCCCCCTGCCGGTGACCCGCGCCAGTGGGGTGAACCCGCCCCCGCGGCGGCCACGGGGCCGGCCAACTACTCCTACGTCGATTCCATTCGACCCACTGAGCTGGTGCCGACCCGCAAGATTCCCCCTGGCAAGGGCTGGCGAAAAGTGCTGTACAAGAGCACCTTCGGGCTGCTGAACTTCGGTCGCTCACCCGACGAACGGCACTTGGCGGAGTTGGAGACCAAGATCCGCTCCCTGCTGCGGGGCCGCTACAAGATCGGGGTGCTCGGCAAAGGCGGCGTCGGCAAAACCACGATTGCCGCCGGGGTGGGGTCCATCTTCGCCGAGCTCCGCCAAGACGACCGGGTGGTGGCCATCGACGCCGATACCGCGTTCGGCAAGCTGGGCCTGCGCGTGGACCCCAATGCCAAGGGGTCCTATTGGGAACTCGCCGCCGATCAGGACTTGCGCACCTTCGCCGACGTGCGCTCCCGGGTAGGTAACAACACCGCCGGCTTGTTCGTGTTGGCCGGCGAGTCTGCCACTGCCCGCCGCCGGGTACTCGATCCGAACATCTACCGCGAGGCGACCGGCCGGCTGGACAACCACTTCACGCTGTCGATCATTGATTGCGGCTCCACGATGGATTCCCCGGTAACCCGCGAAGTCCTGCGCGACCTCGACGCACTGATCGTGGTGTCCTCGATGTGGGTCGACGGGGCGTCGGCGGCAGCACAAACCATGGAGCTGCTCGCCAACACCGGCCATACCGGGCTGCTGCATCGCACCGTGGTCGTACTCAACGACGGTGACGGCCACGCCGACAAGCGCACCCGGGAGGTGCTGCACGAGCAGTTCAGCCAGCGCGGCCAGCGCGTGGTGGAGGTGCCCTTCGATCGGCATCTGCGTCCCGGCGGCGTGATCGACGTGCAGAATGACATCGACAAGGTGACGCGGCGCCGGTTCATCGAGATCGCCGCGGCGATCGCCGAGCACTTCCCCACGACCAGCGACAGCCTGCGGGGGCGCCGGTGACCACGGTGCGCCCGTCGACTCCCACGTCAGGATCGTCAGCCCCGGGAGGGCCGCTGGTGCCCTCGTCGTGCAGAGTGTCGCTGTTGGTCGGCGACGCCCACCAGATTGACCTCGTGTTGCCCGCTGCGGTTGCTCTTTCGGCGTTGACCGACTCGACGCTGGGGGCCGTCAATCGGCTGCTGCGCAGCAAGGGTGAAGACGAACTCCCGGTGGGCACATATGAATTCGCCCGCGCGGTGGGAATGACACGCCTCTCGGACGAGGTGTCGCTGTCAGCTCAGGGTGTGGCCGACGGCGACCTGCTGGCGTTCGTGCCCGAGAAGACAGCCCGCCGGTACACGCCGCTGATCGAGAACGTCTCGACGGCGCTGGCCCGCTGGGCCTATGCCCATTTTCCTCCGGTGTCGACCCACGACGCGGTGGTCGTCGCCGGGGCGCTCACGGCGACGGCGCTGATCGGAGCGGCCCTGCTGGTGTGGCGGTTACGGTGGGCGGCCCAGCCGTTCTGGCTGAGCCCCGCGATTTTCGCCGTCACCGCCGGCATCCTGTTGGTCACGGCTATGCTGTCGGCGCGCGCTGGGGCCAGCCGCGTCATCGTCGACGGCGCCGCCTGGGCGGCGCTGGTTGGCCTCGTTCTGGCCGGCACCAGCGCACCGTATGGCGACCAGCCCGGCGCCCCGCATGCTTTCCTGGCGGCCGTGGTAGCCACCGTCGGCGTGCTGCTGTTGGCGCGGATGACGGGCCGCCATTGGACCGCGGCGACAGCGATCGTCACGGTGTCCGCCGCCATCATTGCCGCCGGCCTGACCCGCATGTTCTTCGACGTTCCCGCTCAACGCATCGCCATTGTCATGTTGATGGCGGTACTCATCGCCTCGCGGGCGGCAACCGCTATCGGGCTGAAGATGGCGAGGGTGCCGCGCCAGAGCTTCGAATCCATCACCGGCCGCGACATGTTCACCCGTGCTCCCGGCCAACCCGAGGACACGCTGACCCCTGTGGAGTCGGCCGCCCATGACGTGACGTTGAGAGGCGAACAGGTCGCCGAGGTGGCCCGCCGATCCAACCGGGTACTCACCGGCACCCTGCTCGGGATCGCCGTGGTGCAGCTCGCGGCCTCCTGGTGGGCGATCGCGCCGGGGTCGGGCTCGCAGTGGCCGTCGATCGTCGTCGTCGTGGTGACGGCGCTGTGCCTGATTCTGCGGGCCCGTGGACTGCGGCACCGCCGTCATGCGGTGACCATCGTGAGTGGGTCGGCACTGTCGCTGATGGCGATCCCGCTGCACTACGGCCTGAGTGCGCCCGCCTCGGCAACCGTCGCGGTCGTGGTCTCGGCCGCCGCGGTGCTCGCAGTGGCTGTGGCCGGTCTGCTGGCCGGGGCGGTTATTCCCTCACGCAGCTTCTCTGAACCCATACGGCAGGTCGTGGAATGGCTGGAGTACATCGGCTATGCCCTCATCGTGCCGTTCGCCGCGTGGGCGATCGGCCTGCTGCAATACATCAGGTTGCACTGATGCGAGGCAAACGCGTGGCGGCCGGGCTGGCCGCATTCGGACTGCTCGCCACCAACGTGTTGGCGCCCCCGGCGGCGCTGGCGATTGCTCCGCCGGTGATCGACCCGGGCGCACTTCCGCCCGACGAGACGCCAGGCCCGCCCCAGGAGATGCGCCAAACCAAGGCGTGCGTGACCCCGGTGGTGGTGGGCGATCCCAACGTGGCCCAGCCCGACCCTGGCAACACCATGCTCAACATCGAACAGGCCTGGCAGTACTCGACCGGCGCCGGAGTGACGGTGGCCATCATCGACACCGGCGTCGCCCCCAACCCGCGGTTCCCGCGGCTGTTCCCCGGCGGCGACTTCGTGCAGGGACTACCTGATGGCGGGCTGACCGATTGCGAAAGCCACGGCACTATTGTTGCTTCGATCATCGGCGCCGCCCCGGCCAATCCGGCTGACCGCCCCACGCCGCGTCCGGCGGGAATCGGGGTGCCACCTCCGCCACCGGGTGTGCCGGCCAACCCGGCGCCGCCGGCGTTTCCCCCGCCGCCCACGATCACCGCGACCGCGACCGTGACCGCGCCGGCGCCCCCACCCGAGCCGCCGCCCGCCGAACCACCGCCCGCCGAGCCACCGCCCGGTGGACCGCCGCCCGGCGGGCCGCCCCCGGCGGGCCCGCCTCCTGCGCAGGGCCCTGGAGATACCGGCGCCGCACAGCCTTTGGTGCCGGGGCCGCCGCCGGCGGGACCGGACGGGGTGGTCGGGGTGGCCCCCGATGTCTCGCTGATTTCGATTCGTCAATCCTCGACGGCGTTTACTCCGGCACGACCGGCCCCGGGGGACATCGAGGGTCAGCGCAAGGCCGGCGACATCGCGACCCTGGCCAAAGCCATTCGGCATGCCGCAGACCTGCCCGGCGTGCAGGTGATCAACGTGTCGTTGGCGTCGTGCATCAACGCCGCCGCCCCGGTCAACCAGGATGCTCTGGGCGCAGCGGTGCGCTACGCGGCCGTGGACAAGGACATCGTGATCGTGGCTGCGGCCGGCAACCAGGGCGGCGGCGACCAGGGGCAGGACTGCGGACAAAACCCCGCATTCAATGCGCTGAACCCCGACGATCCGCGGGACTGGGCGGGGGTGCGCACGATCGTGACTCCGGCGTGGTTCTCCGACTACGTGTTGACCGTCGGCGCGGTGACCCCCGAGGGGTTGCCGCTGCCGGATTCGATCAACGGGCCGTGGGTGTCGGTGGCCGCGCCGGGCTGGCGGATCATGGGCCTATCGAACACCAACGGCGCGGCGGTCAACGCCCGACCGGATGAACCCGGCTTGGGTGCGGGTTTCTGGGGGACCAGCTTCTCAGCCGCCTACGTGAGCGGCGTGGTCGCGCTGGTGCGGGCCAAGTTCCCCGATCTCACTGCGGCCCAGGTCATGCGGCGCATCACCGAGACCGCCCACAACCCGGCCCGTGGGGTCGATAACCAGGTCGGCTACGGCGTGGTCGATCCGGTAGCGGCGCTGACCTTCGATGTGCCGTTGGGCGATCCGAAGCCAGTCGAGCGGCTCAGCACCGATCTCTACGTGCCTCCGCCGCCGCCGGGGCCGGATCATCGACCGCGCAATAGCGCCCTGCTCGCCGGCGCCGCGGTCCTGTTGGTCGCCGCGGTCGCCGTGGCGGTCGTGGGCCTGCGACGGAGGCTGCGATGAAGGCGCGTACGGTGGGCGTGCGCGCTGGCACACCGGTAGTGGTCGCGCTGGAAGTCGTTGCCCTGGTGGCGTTTATCGGTTTGCCACCGGCACGGTTCGGGTGGTGGCCGGCCGCGGTGATCACCGCGGCGGCGCTGCTGCTGCTGGTTCCCACCGTGCACCGCCGCAACGTTCCTGGCTGGCTGGCGGCCGTGCGGCGCTGGCGACGTTCACGCCGCGGCAAGTACCCGGCGGCGGCTGCGGCAGTGGATGTGCCCCACGGCAACATCGTGTGCGGTGTGCGCGTCGAGGAGTGTGAAGCCCTCACGATGATCGAGGTGACCGGCAAGCCGTATTCGCTGACGTTCCTGCGGGGCTCTACGGTGTCGCTGACCCGCAACGTGTTGCCACTGGAGGTGCTCACCGAGCTGCTCGACCAGCCCGGCGGGATTCAGCTGGCGATCGACGTAGTGCCCGCCGGGCACCGGGTACGCCGAGGCAACGAGTACCCCCCGCTGTACAGCACGCTGCTGGCCGACCGGCCCGCCGCCGGGCAGCGCACCGTGCAGGTCGTGGTGCGCCTGGACATCCAGAACTCGGTGCCCGGCTTGCAGTACCGACAGTCGGTCGGTGCGGCGGCGGCCGCCGCCACCGAGCGCATCATCAATGCCCTGATAGAGCGCGACGTCCGCGCCACCGCCCTGACAGCCGCCGAGCTCGACACCGCGCTCGACCGGCTGGGAGCGCGGCTGCAGCCGGCGCCGGCACCCCCGGTCATCGAGGGCGCCGACAGCCCGGCCGACCCGGTGCCCTTCCGCTCCACCAGCCCGGCGCAGCGGCGCAGCAAGGTCAGCAACGAGGTCGGCTGGCGCACCATCAAGGGCCACCCCGGGTTTCTGACGACGTACTACTTCTCTCCCGAGGACATCACCACCGCGTCACTGCATCAAATGTGGGCGCTGCGCAGCGACGAGGTGGTCCTGACCCTGAGCTTGTTCAAACGCCGCTACGTGGAGGCCCCCGACGGCGATGGCCCGGTGATGATCGCGGCAACGGTACGCACCAACGATCCACAGCCCCCGCAGCAGCCACCAACGCTGTATCTCAACACGTTGCCCGGCGACCAGTTTCCCGCCGCACTGCGGCCGGCCCCGACGGCGCGCCCAGGCCATCTCGACATCCCCGCCCGCCCACTGGGCGAGCCGAGCGCCTTGGAGATCCCGATCGGCGCGACGGGCATTCTGGTGGGAGCTGCGCTGCGCGATGACCGCCGCGCAGAACCGCCAGTACAGCGCGACGACCTCATCATGCTCTCTCTGACCGATCCGCAGCAGGCCACCCGCATCATCATGGACACCAGTGAGTATTACGTGCGCCAGTTGCTCATCCGCGCCGCCGCGGTGGGGGAGCGGATCGCCATCTACTCCAGCCAACCCAGCCGGTGGGCGAGGTTGGCCCAGCCCAATATCGCCGTGGTCGAGCGCCGTCGGCCCGCAGAGTTTGTGCCCTCGATCATCGTCAACGACCGTCCCCTCATTGCGCCGCCAACGGGACTGTCGGCCACTGTGATTACCCTCGGGCGTGCCCAGCCCGGCGGGCAGCAACCCGACATCCACTTTCAGCAGATCTCGCGGGAATCGGTGCGCATCAGCACCGTCCACGACACTACCGAGGTCGCCATCGTGGCGTTCAACCAAGAACAGGCCTGGCTCGGGCTCTGAAGGGGCGTGTCGCGGTGACACGAGCGAAACTTCCGCAGGTTCGGTCGGCAACTGCATGTGGAAACGAACTACCGCCAATACCGCTATTACTTACGACCGGCCGGTACGCCCGAAGCGGCGCCATCGCACCGCCAGTGTTTCGGGACTCAGGGGTTCGAATCTTCTTAGCTCATAACTGTGATGCTGCAAGACATCCGAATAGCTTTGAACCCTCGTTGGGGGTTCAGGGCTTTTTCGTGGGCGTCCGCAGGGGACTCCGCGGGGTTGGTAGTCCCTGGTTGTGTCGGAGGCTCGAGCTATTGGATTCCGGCCAGGGGTTGGTCGGTCCGTTGTGCGGCGTAGAACGCGGTCTCGAACTCCGCGGGCGGGACGTCGCGGAGGTAGCCGTGGAGGCGGTTGGTGTTGTGCCAGTAGATCCAGCTCAGGGTGGCCAGCTCGACGTCGTCGACGGTTTCCACGGTCCGGTGCGGGCGGGCCCGTAGACCAGCTCGGCCTTGTAGTATCCGTTGACCGTCTCTGCTAGCGCGTTGTCGAAGCTGTCGCCGACCGAGCCGATTGGTGGCAGCGCGCCGATCTCAGCCAGCCGTTCGCCGTACCGGATCGAGGTGAACTGCGACCCGGTGCCGTAGTGACATTTTAGGCCAGACAACGTGTTCCGCGTGAACGCGGCGTGCTCCGCCCAGACCCGTATAGCGCCGCCACGATACTGGCTCAACGAGATCCAGGTGACCGCTGAGGTCAGCTGCCATGAGTTCGACGTGGGCGTCGGCCACAGCGAGGTGGTGATCGACATAGCGTGCGTCGGGTTCTGCGTGCGTCGTCTGCGGCCGTCGGTGAGCCGGTAGCCGGCGTCTGTCAGGTGGTGCACGAGTCCAGCTGATCCGGCACGAACGCCGCCTATCCGTCGTTCTAGGATGTCGGTCAAACCGAGGGAACGTAGCCGTGCCAATGTTCGTCGGGCGATGCGACCGCCGGATGTCGTTGTGTGATCAGCAAAGTGAAGCGCATGGATCTGGTGCGTTGTGAGGAATCGGTGCTCGGCAATCGATCTCAGGATCTGATAGTCGCGGTCGCTGATTCGGTCGGCCACCGTGTGGAGCGTCGTGTGCCAACGGCCTGTCACGTCCGCCCCCCTTCCGCTAACGGCAAACTAGCGCTGGTGGGATGCTGCCGCGTTTGTTGTTCAGGAGACTGCAACTTAGCTGTAGCGCGTATTGAGTTGGACGCGTCTGCACCTTCCCTCAACCATTCTGATTCGGATCGACAAATCCACGCGTTCTGCAGAAATGGCAAATTCTGGGCGCATCACGCCGTACGCTCGTGAACATCCGAGTGCAGATAAGTCGTGGCGCGTTGGAGGGCAATTAATGCTTAGTCGGCAACAAGAGTTAGCGGGGCGGTCGCAAGAGTTGACCGATCATGGCAATATTCTTGATAGCGCAACGGTGTACCTATCGGGCCCCATGGATTTTGTCGCCGATCGTCAGCAGGAGGCGGTCTCCGGCTGGCGCGTACGCGTGTCTCAATTTCTGCTGTCGCGCGGCGTGACCGTGTACGACCCGTGGAATAAGCCCGAAGTGTCAGGAATGCCGCATTACGGCAAAGAGGACGAACTGAGCACTAGCCGTCGGACCGAGTGGCGCTATGAGGGCACAGACGCGGCGCGCGCGAAGCGCGATGAACTCTGCGATCTGTTCTGGCCGACACTCCACGTCGATCTCCGTATGACCGACCTTGCAGACTTTCTGATCGCTTATTGCCCGACCAACGTCTACAGCGTTGGTACAGTGCACGAGATTGCCCTAGCGCGCCAACAACACAAGCCGGTACTGCTTGTAACGCCACGTTTGGAACTTTCAAAGTTGGACGAGCTCAAGCACCACCTGAAGGGCGACGATAAGGGTCTGAAGATCCTCGAAGGACTCGCGCAAGAGACGCCAATCCGTCCCAACCCGGAGGCAATTCCCAGCCTTTGGTATATGGCAATGTTGGAGTCGGAAGACTACTTCTTCGATGGCTTCGGCTTCGCCGATTACATCGACGAAATGGGATGGAAGCGAAACGATTTGCTGGACAGCCGCGAGGAAGCACTGCCGCCACGTCGTCCGTTACTTCGCTACCTCGATCGGCTGAACCGTGAAATCCCAAAGCGTTTCGATGCCGCTGGACGCGAAGAAGTGGAGAATGCCGATTGGCTTATCTTCCTTGATGACCAAGTGCGAATGCGACCCGATGCATGACAACGTCGTCAGCTGGCGGGATTCGGGCATCGCTCATCGATTACGATGCAACGCAATTTGGTCCGCTTCTCGGCGTCAGTGACGAGGGCAGCGCCGTTCCCGAGGTAGTGCGAGCCGCCCTGGAAGCAAGCAAGGCACGAGCAGCGAAATCTCACGATCCAAGCGTTGTCGGGATCATCGTCGATGGTGAGCGCATGACAAGCGGCGGTGAAGCGCCCATCGGACCTGACCAATACGCCGACATCATTGCCGCAGTGGCGGGTCACGCATACTGCACCACCAACGTCAGTATCCGGGTCAATGCCCGCGCTGATCGCCCCTTCCCAGAGGCCGCCGTAACCGCAACCAGCAGTAGCGACGAGTTGGCCAATACTATTGAGAGCATTTTTCGTCCGTTTGTGCTGACACCCGATGGTGCGCCACGCCCCCTTCTTGTGCGTTTACGAGTCCCGCACGGTGGCATATCTGCGGACCTCGAGCGCACGATCCGTGCGCTCGACAAGGAGCTCAGTGAACGCCGCCGCGCAGGCAAGATTGGGCCACCCAGTACACACCGCCTGGCTCTCCTCATCGACGTCAGCGGTGTTCACGGCGAAGATCGAATCCGGTTGCTAGAGGCTTGTATTGAACTGGCTGGTCATCTGGGAATGGAAGAGGTCGCGATAGACGGCCATATCGTGGTTGCCGCCCGAGCTCGCATGGGCGCGCAAGGGTTGCTCAGTGTATTGGAGCCAGCCGAGGCGAGTTACCTTCTTAAGATTGCTGCGGGTAAGCATGTTCGTTTGTCGCCGCGCTTTACCTGTGACGAACTGTCTGCGGCTGTTGGTGTCTGGACCGGTATGCAGGCTGCGCATCACTTCGGCTTTCACGCCGCCAAGTATGGTTTGACACCGCTCACGCTCTCTGAACAAGATGTCGTGATTGAGGCCGTGCAGCATTGGTCTGAAATAGACGCCATCCCTGCGTTTTACGCTGACACACCCGTGGTCACCGACGACCGTGTGTATCTCAGCGACGACGCTAGTGAGGCACTCCGACTGTGGCTAAAGATGGTCCGTGGCCATGGCGCTCGAATCGTACTAGTGGACTGCCCGGATCGCATCACGCCTCGCATTGATAAGCCAGGCTCTGAAGGCCCAAGACCGCTAGTTCGAACTGATCAGACACCCAACGGCGTCTTCAGCGTTGACGAGATCGCTGAGCTTGACCGGCACGCAAGGGACGACCTGGGCATCAAAGTTCTCTGGTCGGGCGGAATCAACCGGCAGGCTGCCTTTGATCTGGGCAACCGCAAGGTTTTTGGCATCTTCACTACGAGTAGCACGGCCCGCCAGGTACGCGTAGGCCAGGTCTTGCTACCCGACCCCCAACTGGCATCCGAAAACGAACCCGACTTCTATGGCGTGCGCCAAGTCCACGCTCTGCTGCAAGCAGGCTTCTTGTGCGCTGTGCTGACGGACAAATACCAAGCCGACGCGCTCCGTCAGGCCGCGAGTCGGCTGATTGCGCCGACTGTCGACGACCCCAACTTGCCGAAGCTCATTGAGGACCTGGACGCCGACCTTGTCGCCGCATGGCTTGCGTACTGGGCTAGCCAGAGCAAAGGCAGCGGAGGAGACAAAGTACGTGCCGAATGAATCGCTGCTCTCCCGAAACTATGGAGCTCTGGTACGACGCTCTTCGGACGGCCCGCCCTTTGATTGCCTGGTAGTCGGCGCCGGTTCGTCCGGTCTCACGGTTGCGGGCACGCTGGCTGAAGCACATTCGGATCTGCGCATCCTGGTCCTGGAAGCGGGCCCCGCCAGGTTCCTCACGCATATCGCCAACACCGAGCTGCGTTTCGCGCAGGCGCTGTCAGATAGTGTTCGTGATGAGGTCGAATATAGTCCGCTGCTCTCCGACGGCACCACGCCGTTCGGGCCGAACTACGGGTGCTTAGGCGGACGCGGTCTTTTTTGGAACGGCGCAGCGCCACGCTTCCCAGGGCACGACTTCGACGGATGGCCCATCACCGCTGTGGACCTGGAGTCCGAGTATGCGTGGGCCGAACAACAGTTTCGCGTGACGCAGCAACTTGGGGAATCTCCGCTCGCTGAGCGAATCATATTGCGCCTTAGAGCTATTGGTCTCGATGCTGGCCCGGGCCCGTTCGCCGTCGATACCGGCTCCTCCGCACCGGGAAGGCTTGCCGCCGGCATCGCGTCGGGACTGGGCGTATTTCTACGCCAATCAGGCGAAGCGGTAGCGCGGGGTCAGATCACGCTTTGCACAGACACTTACGTGCAACAAGTAGTTGTGAATAATGACGGCGACGTCGAAGGCGTCCTAGCGCGGCAGGCTGGCAGTGGGGCAGACGTGCTGAAGGTGCATGCGCGTAGCGTCGTGCTTGCTGGTGGCGCCGTCGAGTCCGCACGGCTTGCTCTGGCTTCGAACATTTCCGATCCATACGCGTTGATTGGAAAAGGTTTGCAGGAGCACCACTTTTATCGATGCCGTTTTGACGCCCCGGCGCTCTTCGATCGAAAGAGTGTGGACACTGCCGTCGTCCACATTCCTTCTACATCTCAGACTGGCGAGCAGTGGGAACTGCACGTCCCGGGACGAACGCTTTTTACCATCGGTGACGGATATGATTGGTCGCCGAGCCCTGGTGAGCGTTACCAGCTGATGCTTCGTGCATTCTGTGCGACGGACAAGAATGCGAAAAATAGTGTGCGACTGCCTACACACGGGACTGCGGAACAAGTGCGCGACAAATTGGGCTGTGCCGCTGTGTCGTTCGTCTACACGGAAGAGGATCAGCAGCGCCGTGAGAGCATCCGCGCACGCGCTAGACAAATCTGCGAACAGCTGGGCATGTCGGCCGGTGAAGACATCGACACCGCCGACCGCTTCCGAGGGCCCGGTGCGAGCTACCACGAAGCGGGCGGACTCGACATGGGCACGGATCCCTCCACGTCTGTTACTGATCCCGACGGAGCTTTTCACGAGGTGGAGAACTTAATTAGCGCGGACGCGGCAAGCCTGCCGCTTATCGGCGCCACCAACCCGCATCTCACACTGGTCGCCCTTGCCCGGCGAAAAGCCTTGAGCCTGGCCGAGAAGTTGACTGCGCTGTAGCCCCGATAGATACGGAGAGCCGAACATGCCCCCAAGCCGTCTCGCACTGCCTTCTGCGTATACGGGCTCCCGCATATTCCGCGGCTACCGAAATCCCGCCCTCACAAAGCAGGAGTTCTACCGCGAACTGGGGCACACCTTCATGCCGGGAACCCCTTTAATGCAAGCGCCACTCGGCTTAGCGGCCTATCTGCCGGCAGTCCTGAATCTTCCTGATTACATGGATGGGTACCCCGACGAGATTGCGCTCATCGTGTACGCAAACCGGGGCGTGTATGACGCCAAACGACAAACTTCGCTATCGCGCCGCATCTATACCCATGCCCACAGTGCGGTTTTTGACATGGAGCGGTCGAGCGGCAACTTCCCCGGTGATCCAAACATCGGCGACCAGCCTGAGCTCGAGCAGTCTTGGTACTTAAATTGGGACTCTATTGACTGGCAGGACGGCCAGACACGGATCGCATTCGTGGCACCGACCGCTGCACGCGACGATTTTGCGAACGCTCTGCGGCAAGAAAGCTTTCATAAGCGCGAGCTGGTTAAGGCATCGGGTTATGACCAAATGGTCTGCATCGCGACACCCACCTACGCCGCTCTATGGCTTCACTCCTCAGATCCGCCATCGCAACCTCTCGATGAGGTAGGTATCCTGCCGCCCGACGCCGAAGTGATCCGGGACTTGATTTGCGAACCTGCCTATGTCGTGGACGACGAGGAAACGGGCGTCGATATCACCGATGCCGCAGCCTTCAATTGGCTGTTCTCGCGGGACCTGCGCTTCTTCCGACGCAACCCCTATTCAGACGAGAGGACCTTCTGAATCATGTGGTTACAAATCGTGGGCAGGTTTAAGCAATGAGAGCCAAAGAGCACGACGGCCTCCTGACAGTCGGCGCGACGGCAGGCACGTACGTCGTACAACTGGGTCTAGATATGGCTCAGATTGATTGCGAAGGCCTACTTGGCTTCTCCATCCATCGTCGAAATCATACGAAGAACAGCGCCGGATACCTCCGAGGTCAGCGCGCCTTCCGCAGCGTGGCTAAGGGTAGGTACGATCCGCCCTTTTCAACGGAACATCATCCGCTGCAGGGCTTTCAGTGGTCTGACTACCAGGCTGAGCCCGGACATCGATACACCTATACCGTTTCTGCGCTTAAGGGCTCCGTGGAATCTCCTGACACAGCAGCCCAGGTTAGCGTCGATGTTGTCACCGAGGACCCCGAGAACGGTGCTCACGATGTGTACTTCAATCGTGGAGCTGCGGCGTCGCAACAGTACGCAAATCGGTTTCAGAATCGGACGCCATCGCAGGTGGGCCAGGAAGCTTTCACCTGGCTTTCCCGAGGCCTGTGGGAGGCGATGCGCGACTTCATCCGGTCTGCCGATTCGACCATGGGCCTGCGCATTTGCGCCTACGAGTTCGATTATGGGCCTCTGCTCGCAGAGGTGGCGCAGGCTATAGACAGAGGCGTCGATGTGCGCCTGATCTACGATCGTCGCGATCCAGATATCTATGAGGACACGGAGTCCGCCCTTCGAGAAAACGGGCTTACCGATGTCGCCGTTGGTAGACAAACTTCCCGGTCCTACATTTCGCACAACAAATTTATTCTCAAACTGGCCGACGGTGGACCTGCATCGGTTTGGACGGGTGGGACCAACTTTTCTGAAGGCGGCATCTTTGGCCACTCGAACGTCGCCCACGTCGTCGAAGACCCCGTCGTCGCTGCGAAATACCTTGCCTATTGGGAAGCGCTCGCGCAGGATCCGAGCAACGGAGACCTTTGGCCGGAGGTGGAGAGGCTGACGCCGCTGCCTGCCGGCGAACCTGAGTCAGGCACGACGGTACTGTTCAGTCCACGCCAGAACCTGGATGCGCTCAATTGGTATGCCGCTCGTGCAACTGCGGCTCGTGACGCACTCTTTATGACTTTCGCGTTCGGCATGAATCCGATCTTTCAGAAGGTATACAAAGAATCCGCAGCACCACTCCGTTTCGCACTCTTGGAGAGCCTCGTCAACAGGTCGCTCAAGGCCGATGCGCGCCGCGCGGCGGAGGAGCAGATGCAGCAGTTGCGCAATCTTCCCGAAAACACTTTCGCAGTCGGCAGTCTCATGAAAAGCGACGTCCTGGAGGGTTGGGTCGCAGAACGGCTATCGGGGCTTAACACCAACGTCCACTACATCCACAACAAGTTCATGCTCATTGATCCGCTATCCGCCGATCCCATCGTTGTGAACGGATCAGCAAACTTTAGTGATGCATCAACGCGACGAAATGACGAGAACATGCTTGTGGTGCGTGGCGACAAGCGGCTGGCGGATGTCTTTCTGACGGAGTTCATGCGGATGCACCAGCATCATGCCTTCCGTGAGTCACAGCAGTTCGGTTCACGGTTGCGCCGCTGGGGATCTCGCTTGGTGTACGCCGCCTCCCATGAGCCGCGCCAGCTTGCCTCCCTGGCGCGCCGTGAAGGCCGATGGCTTGTGGAACCAACTGATTCATTCTGGCCGTGGTGGCCGCCATACTTCGACAACATCGCGAAAGCGACGCGCAGGACTTACTTCGCGAATCCACATCTATAGGTCAGCCCTGTATTCCATCGAGCTCTTCGCGATCGCTACACGAGTTCCTCGGGCGGATGGGTCCCAGGCGCGGAGCTCTGCGGTGCGGCCGGCGGAGGGTCAGGTTGGTCGAGGGCGCGCTTCTTGCGCCACAACGCAACGACAACCTGTCCGACTGCAGCGGCCAAAGCAACCATCAACAGCCATACCCCGACGAAGATGGCTCGTACCGGATCGTACGGATTGCCCATGTGATCGGTTAGGGCATGCCATACAACTGACCAGGCTGGCGGAAAAAGCGCTGCGGCAGTGCAGCCTACGGCAGCGAAGAGAGGTACTGCCCGTGACCACAGCGCGCGGCGCACAGTCTGTATCTGGGGTTCACGGTCTGCTCGTTTTCTTAGTTTTGCGACGCGCGTTGCCTCGGTCATCTCGGTATGCCACGCAGAAAACACCAGTCCAATTGTCGCCAAAATTAGTCCGGCGGCAGTGAGCAGGTCGGCCGACACCGTCATTTGAGGATTTCACTCGTGAGCGCCATGTACGTTGAAGGCGCTAGCGTGTATTCGCCCGCACTTCCCGGCGCCTTCCGTATCCGAGGAAGGCTGCCGTCATGGCGCGCTACAGCGTCGTTCAGCGCGTCGATTATATTTTCCGAGTCGCACACCATCGCCCACTCGCCATTTTCTTCGTCGCGATTAGCGCGACTGACGGCCGCTTGCATGCTACTTCTGATCGCCTGGCGCAATTCATACTGGAACTTGGCTCGTACCGCTCGAAGCAGACCGCGGCTCTCGGTGGCCGTGGTTTGGAACAACGCGCTGATCTGGCCCTCAGAGGGCAGGCGGCCGCCGAACGCGTGCTTAATCATCAGGCTGAGTCGATAGACCTTAATGTCCTGTCCGCGGCTATAGACATGTTGGCCCAATATCATTCGGACGTACTCTTCCTCCGAAGCCGCCACGAATTGGGCAAGTCGACCGTCAACTTGGTTTAGCTCGCAGTTGAAGGCATCGGCAAGCTGCGCGCGCTCCGCTTGTGAATACTTCGCCATTACATGCCGCTCCTTGGATATGTCGATCTGAGGGTATCGTCATAGTTCCGTATGTCTCAAGTCAGTCATGAGCGATCGTCTGATTAGACAGGATAGCCGATAATGCGTGAGTTCCATTGTCAAATAACAAGTTTCGACATACAAGACTGGTAGCAGATTATTGCGTGTGTCGACGTGCTCGCCGCTTGGCGATGGCACCGTGCGGATGCGCCAGCTAGCCGACAGCTGGCACGCGCCAGGGAGTTTGAGGCCTCGTGTCGGGGCGGCAGGAATGTCAGACCCGTAGTGTGTGCGACTCGACCGGATCGAAACTCGAATTAAGAAGTATACAGTTGACCGTCACAGCATCGGCGCTTCCGTGAAGGTAATCAGCCCCGATATACATGGTGGCGTTTAGTGGCCCGCAATACAGGAAGAACTTGGATGGATTGCCAAACTGTTCAAGCTTTGCGCCGTGAAGTCCGCTGGCTCGCTGCACCGGTCGCGAGAAGAACTCGGTGCCGAGCGACGTGCTGGTTTCCAGTAGTTCGAAGCGTTCGCCCGGTGCGCGAAAAATCCGCCCTAGTTCGCGCAGCGAATCAGCGCTTGACACATCCTGGACCGCAGCGCGCGCCGGCCCAAAATAGAGTCGGCAGAGTGTAAGGACGAGCTGCTTGTCGTCCCAATCAAGTGTCGGCGCATCGAAGTCTTGAATGCGTCGCGAGGTGATGGGGGATGCGTCAGCCGGTAACATCTACGGTTTCCTTCCCTGGTCGCGTCACGGGAGGTTCAGGCGTCCCGCGAGGTGATCCGCGAGCCGCAGGGATAGGGCCCCCAAGGTGAGTGATGGGTTGGCACAGGGGATTACAGGGAAGACGGAGACATCGCAGGCGTAAAGATTCGGATACGCTTCAAACTTGAGATTTGCATCGACGACGCCAGATCCGTCACCGCTGATCCGCAGCGATCCGCCCGCATGGTGCGGTGTGCCTTGGTTGCCATAGCCGAGGTCGCGATTCGGATCAGGGTTCTCAACATCCAAGGCCGTCAGGATACGGTTTCGCAGTTGCTTGCACTCCTCGTGGAACTGCCTACCCGCTTCGTTCGCATTGACGTGTATCCCAAGCGGACGGTTATCTCCCCGCAGCGCAATGTAATTCCTGTCGTCGAGCTCGGTGAGAAAATTGAATTGAAACTTGACCCGCGCCAGGGCGGTCTCATCGAGTCGCGCGCGGCGCACATCGTCATCGGCGTGTCTGAAGTCCCAATACCAGCCGTTGATGAGTACCTCTGCGTTGAATGCGTGCTCGCGTGAAGACGCCGAGTTGTGCTGAATCAGTATTTTGGCGGCGACGCCAGGGTCGCCGAAAGGGTGGGGCGTGCCATCGGCTCGGAAGCGGGGGATGGGATATCCGTAGTCCGATCCGCCGTGCGAGAAGTACGCAGGATGATCACTGAGACCGCGACCGATTTTGCCATTCGGATCGCGCAGGTTGCTTTGAAGTGCGATGCGTGGGCTCTCAACTGAACCTGCACACATCACGACATACCGCGCGCGGTAACTGCGCTCGACGTTGCCGGCGAGGTCATGGCAGTGAATGAGGGCCGACTCTTCGCCCAACGATTCGATCCTTACAACCCGATGCAGCAGATTGATCGTCAGATTGTCGCGGCCTGAACGACCAGGGTGTGACAGTGAATCGATTAGCAATTCAGCGGTAGAGAACGTGCCGGTTGACGTATCGATGATGTCGCCCAGCGCCGACCCGTCCGGTGTTAGGTGTGGCTGGTGCTTGGAGCGCGGCTGGTCCGAGACACTGTAATCCGGTAGGTGTTGCGCAAGGTGCTCCACGACGGAGCGCTGATACGGGCCAAGGTTTCTTTGCTTCCGCATCAACGCTTCCGCGGCCGAATACCCATCTGTGCGCAGATAGGTCGCGATCTCATTCGGCCAGTAGGCGAGCTCCCAGTCACGCATGCGCGGGATGAGGCCTGACCAGAATACTGATCGTCCGCCGAGGTTCAACTGGACGCCAAAGAGAAACTGTGAATCGCGTTCATTCTCAAAGTGAATGATTTGGTTTCTCTCCGCCAGATTCTCCCATGCGCCCGGGAGGTTATGCATGTGCGTCGGAACCGCAATCGCGCCGGCTTCAAGGATGAGGACGCTGGCGCCACGGTCGGCTAGCTGGTCGGCCAGAATGCCACCGCCCATCCCGGAGCCGACCACTATCACATCGTAGGCAATGTCGGAGTTAACGTTACCTGCGGCAATTTCTTGCTCTTGACGCGAGTATTCACCGCGAAAGTTACCGTAAGGGAGGGTGATTCGATGCGCAGGGGCACCTTCGAAAGCTATCTCAGGATCTTGAAAGTGATGATTGACGGTGCTATCGAGATGGTGGTCCTCTCCTGCCATGAAGTGGCGGCCGTCAAGAAGGAGCTTCATCGTCACGCCCCGGGGGAACTGCGCTTTCGAGAGTTCGAAATGCCAGCCACCGTAGCGGTAAAGGCCATAGATATCGCGGGCCCAGCCTGCCTCACTGCAGCGGATTGTCACGATATGTGTTGGTCGCCAACGTTCCGTCCAGAAGTGAACCCAAAAGCTCGACGCTAAAGCTGGGGTCTCCGCTAGGCCAGAGAGCGTGAGTGCGGTTTGGCGAATGTACAAACGCCGATCCAAGGAAGCTCTGGTCGTGACCCCGGCACTTAGCAAGTCGGCTAGCGCTGATGTGTCCGCGAGTGGAAGCAGATCCGCAGGTAAGAATTCTGCAGGAACGCCGCTGTGGTAAGGCTGGCTCACAATAAGACCCCCGATGTGTGTGCCGCCCCCGCAGCACTGCAATTACGGTACGCGTTGGCGCGTTGTCGGCGCCAAGGATCGCCAACTTCGATCGCTTCAAACGTTCGGTATTCGGCAAAAGCGCCAGATGATCTCCCGCAATCGCCACATCTGCAGTAGCCGCTCGGCTAGCTTGATGTTGGCCGCCTATGACGAAGGGTTCTTCATGCCTACTATTCGGAACGATGTAGGTGACACGTGACAGTGCAAACCGCAAAGACCGTCAAGACATCTTTATACCGCCTGACGGATATCGGCGACCTCGGCGATGCCTTCGTACCAGAAGTCCTGAGGCCAAAGTCGTGGTATGAGCGGGCGGATGTGGTGGTGGGCGGTCATCAGGCCATCCTTGTGAGCGGAGCACCCACCAGCCCGAGCAAGTGGGCGCCGTACGTCCGGCGATTGACTGCGCAGGACGTCAGCTTTACGAACTCGACGCCGCGGGCTGCTCTCGTTCTTCTCGACCAAGATGGAGACGACGGTGACGCCTGGGCGCTGACGTGGGGGATGGGTCACCTGCTCATCAATACGGATAAAATTGAATTCGGTTTCGGCCCTGGCGTTATCGCCCGCTCGGCCGTATCCGGCGAAATCAAATCTGTAACGAAAACGGTGCTTGACCATCGCGCCCGCGTCGATCGCAGCACTCTGCCAGTCGGCAGCGTCATCCAGGACTTTGGTCTGGACGGGTTCGGGGAAGTGGTATCCCGACTCGAAGCGAAGGCGCGCATCCCAGGACTGAAAGCGGGCGACGGCATCATCGTCTTGTCGGCAGCGGACTCACTGAAAATCCCGCTAGCTGTTGACCCAACCGACTTGATTAGTGACCTCGCGGTGCTGACTGCGCTGCGAACCCAGCCGGTCGTACGCGGACTTGAAAGCATCGAACAACTCGTCGCTCTCAAGCCGCGCGATGCTCTAATCCCGGATCTCGAAGCCAGATTGATCGCCAGACTCCGAGGGAAGTCCGACGACGCTATCGCTCTGAGCTGGCCGCACGAGCAACTGGAGATCTATGGGCCGGCGCTGAGCTGCAAAGTGACGGGTATTGGAGATCGCATCCGTCGCGTCAGCGAGAGCATCCCGGGTATCGCTGAGGTTCTGTCCTGGTTTGCAGGTCTGACGCCCGATGAAGCAGAGCATCGCCTGCAAGCCATTTCCCTACAGTTGTTCAGCGAGCCCGAGCCAACCAGGGCGTCGGCAGTCTCTGCCGCTGTATCGTTGCGGCGCTGGATTGCCCTTGAAGTGCGAAAAGAAAGCAGTCGCTTCTGTTTTCACCTCGGGAAGTGGTATGCATGGACGACAGCTATCTATCGCGGATTGATGAGCGAGTGCGCGCCATCTTGGACGCAGCGGTCGATGTCGGATTGCCCGCCTGGCCTCAGGGAGAAGATGAAGGCGACTACAACATTCGGGCCGCCGGCGCTGTGGACGGTGTTTCGCTCGACCGCAAGTTCATCTCCACGCCGCTGCATCGTCGCGGCATTGAGCCATGTGACATCTATATCGATCCTGGCGACCTCGCCTGCGTCAAGCGAAGTCGAAGCTCAGCGGATCTCAGCCACCTCTTCGCCCAGGCGCTCGTCGCCGCGGACTCGCTGGCGCGTGACGAAAGTGCTCGCAAAGCGTGGGTTGATCGAGTAGCGAAGGAGACGAACGGTGCCATTACGAATGCGAGCATTGGTCGCGTCGTGTTAGCCATAGGACGAGCCGAGCCGGTAGACGTTGACAGCCTTTTCACCTTCACCAAGGTAAACCTGGTGAAGCAGTACGACGCCCTTCGATACATCGGGGTGAACGTCGCTGTCACAGTGATTCCCGAGCAATAGCAATCGGGAGTCGCATCGTGTGCGGGAAACCATCAACGCATAGAGAACACAGGAATGGTCTCCCCGCACGCGGCAGCAGTGCCACCTTTGTAGCCTGTGTATATGGTGCCCAACCGCCACTATGCCGCTGGGACAGCGCCGACTGTAAAGCCAAACGATGTTTCTGGCCTGGTCGCTGAATCTGTCATCCACCTGCTGGCTTCTTGTAACGACGACGGCACATGGGGCGGCCCCGACGCATTAGACCAACTGATAACTACCTGCCACGTCCTCATGACGCTCATGGCGGTTGGCATTGAACCAACGTCGCCTGCCGTCGCACCCGGCCTCAATTATCTTCACGACATCGATGCTGATCGCTACACAACGTTTTACTGGCGAAGCGGGCCTCTCCTCGGTGTCGACGCTTTCTCGGACGCGGTGGCCCACGACGTGCGCTTCCTCATGCAGCACCTCGACCGCTCGGGCGGCACGCCCAAGTACCCGGCACCGTTTTTCCTACTCAAGCTGCTCCTGTTTAATGAGACGGCGCAGGACGCCGTCCAACCCGGTCAGATCGACGACCTCGTCGGATGGTTACTCGCTCAGTGGCGCGAAGACACCTGTTGGAATGATCGACCGTCGCTGTCGTCCATGGGCTTGGCCCTGTTGATCGATGATGAGCGGATGCCTGCCGCGATAGTCGAGCGGACTACAAGCTATCTGATAGAAAAGTTCGCTGCTCGCGTGGATAGCCGAGATGGGTTCAGCGACAACATTATTGACGATGCGTACGTGGTCTACAACTTCTACGAGCGGTGGTCTAGTATCGGCGGCCTCTTGCCGGAAGAGCTCACCGAACGGTTAGAGCGATGCGCACTCGGGTTGGTGGAGCCGCTGCGCCGACGCCTTCCTACTCCGCCACCGTTCGGGGGTGCAGTAGACAGCTGGCAGTACTCCACGGCGATCCTGATACGAGCGGTTAGTTCATATGAAGTCGTACGGGACAGGCAGTTTGACTTGCGACTTGCAGTTACCTTAGCCACATCAAAGTCAGTAGACATCGTGCGAGAAGCGAAGGGAATAGCAGCGATGGAGCCATTTTGGGGGCCACTCAGCAGTGAGCTGGAGGATTACTGCTTCGTTCTGATGCCCTTCAGCCCGCAGCGGCGAAACGAAATATATGAGGAGTACATTAAACGTCCGCTCGTTGCTGAACTCGGCATCCCGTGCCGACGGGCAGATGACTTCTACAGTTCTCGACAGATTATGGGTGATATATGGGATGCAATTAATCGCGCAAAACTTATCGTCGCAGACTTAAGCGATAAGAATGCAAACGTGTTCTACGAGCTCGGAATGGCCCACGTCTTAGGAAAATCGGTTATACTAGTAGCGGAACGTCATGACGATATACCATTCGACCTGCAAGGTATTCGCACGATTATTTATGGCGATTCCCCGAGCGGTTGGAAGCGCCTGGCCAAGGAGATAGTTGAGTACGCTCGACCGCTTGTGTCATCGCCGTAGGATCATTTCGTCATGTTTGAGCATATCAATCTGTCTTCAGAGTTAGAGCGCATCCGCGAATTTGCTACTGGCGAATCTTGTGCGGTTGCGTACCACGGCGATGCAGATGGATTCTTCGCGGCTCACTTTTTGGGCCGAATCACTTCGGTGCTGCAAGACCATTCTTTTAACGTGCAGACAGGTGATCTGGATTTCAACAGACTGATCGCTGCGAGCAAACAACACAACATAACCGATCTGATTCTCCTCGATATTAACGTGCTGAGCGCCCAAGGAGGGCTAAACGCTCTTGCCGATGCTATCGGCGGCCGTCTGCTTGTATACGACGATCATTTTGGCGAGAAGGTACCTTTGCCGAGCAACGTGGAATTGGTGCCGCTGTTGCCCCCTAATCCGCAGGACGACTCAATACGGCCCACGTCACTGTTTTCTCATCGCATACTTGCCGCGTCGCATGCGGTCAACTGGATAGACGACGCTTTCGTCGTTGCCGCTGCCTTCGGTGAAGGCGTTTATCGCCAATTTTCTGCGCACTTGCCGCAGCTCAGTAAACAAGAGACTGACTTAGCACGCCGTATTGGGCGCGGCATCAATGCATATTTCACAGACACTTCGATCGACGTCGACGATGGCACCTTGCTACGCGCTGCGCGAGACCTGCGGGCTGCCGAGCCAGCAGACCCGTCTGAGCGATACGCATCAATGTTGAACAGTTCATTGGTCAAGATAATTAGCACAGCGGCAAAGGAGGTCGATCGGCAGGTAGAGCAGATTGTGCGTGAAGCAGTCACCGCCGGCCCCTGGTACGCGGATGCGAAAATGCCGATCTATTTCGTAAAGGTCGAAAGCTCGCGCAGAATTGTTAATTTGGTGGCCTCGTCTTTGCGGACGACGGTCGATAAGGGGATTGTGATCGCTGTGCAGCCTGCCGCCGCGGGCCTCGCCGTCGAGATCCGCCGAGCCCGAAGTATGACGACACCCAACTTGGTTGAGGCACTGATGTCCCTCAACCCCGACGCGGTCATCAGCCGAGGCGGACACCCGATGGCTGCCGGAGCGACCCTCAAACATGATGGCGCAGAGGATGCGATCCAGGTCCTTCAACAGTTTGTTCGTCGATCAATCGCAGACCGGCAGTAGCGAATGCTGGCTACTAAGAGCGCATGTGGATGTGCGACCGGCCTCACCTGTCAGACCGGGTGTTGAGGGACGAAATTCGAGCGGCGGTGTGCGGAGAGCGAGCACCTTACTCACCGCAATCGAGGGCGCCTCTTCAATTGGTGCGGGGACAAGAATGGCTCGACGCGTTGGTGATACTCGTCCGCCGCGGCCTCGAAGTCGTCTTCGCATAGTTGCCGGAACGCGCGCGCGCAACTGGCATGAGGGAAATGCGATGAACAGAGTAGATCCAGATCGGCGTGTGCAGTCTGGTCTCCGTTGCGAAGTGCCTTGAACGCCAGCCAGACACCAAAGAGTGTGCGAGCACGCTCACGTAGCAGGTCATCGCGCGTAGCCAGTCCAAGGATCGCAATCGTTGTGCGAGCCTGATCGCCGGGAAAGCCGTCCTGTTGGCCGCATTTCGGAAAGATTCCTTTCCAACGAATCGCCAGCTCAGGGTCTAAGCCCTCTGGATCCGCGGGATCAAGGAGGTAGGCCTTCTCCTGACGAAGATCCGCCGCCTCAGTAGCGGATGTCATCCGTGGAGCAGCAGTTGGGAAGTAGTTTGACTTAAAGGTGCTGTTACAACGCTTGCACGAGGCCAAGTAGTTTTCAGGTTCGTATGCGAGCAAGTAGTACCCGGTTGCATCGGAGCCGCCGATGTCTCGGATGCTTTCGCCGTCCGCCCATGCGTCGACCTTCTTCTTCGGGCGGAAGTGCTCGACATCCCATTCAATAGCGCCAGACCCTAATACTCGCTCACAGTAACCGCACTTCTTCTGTTGCAGCTCAACGAATACCGGCTTGATCTTGGACCAGATGTTGCCCGACTCAAGATGGCACGCCGCATCCCTGTTGGCCTGGGTCAGCTCCGCCGCGCGCTGGACCCACGACTCATTCGCGGCGTCGAATTCAAGCAAGGTCTCGCGGGTGACCCGTGAAGTCCTAATCACCCAGCGGCTCTTCTGTCGGGAGGCCGCGGGCGAGCGCATCTATGTACTTCCGTCGTGCCGTCTCGTCGCCATCGACGGCGCGGCGCGCCAGGTCCTCGAGCGCCGGCATCGCATCGGGCGCTCGCGTCGATCGCAGGTCAAAATAGGAGCTGAGCAGCAGTTGCTCGGCGCTGAGGCCGTGTACCCGCGCGTCTAGTCTGCGCAGCACTGAGTTACTGTCTTCAAGCGATTCCTCCGCCAAAATCAGGTTCTGCGATTCAAGGGTTCCCGTCACGATCGGGCTGTGCGTCGTGAATATGAATTGAATCTTTGGAAAGAGGCCACCTACCGTCGGTACGACATCGCGTTGCCAGGCGGGGTGTAGCAACAGGTCGATTTCGTCCACCATTACGATGCCACCGACTTCGTGGAACGCGTAGGCGGGCGCTGCCGCATCGAGGTGGAAAAGTAGATCCCCAAGCCATCCCACGTACGACTGCAAACCGTCTGACAGGGCACGGAATGGAACTTCAATTCCGTTGCGGCGGAACACAGGTTGCTCGCCCTCGAAGCGATTCGTGAACTCTACATTCTCAGGAAGCAACCGGCGCAGGACATCGCGAACTTCGCCCTGTCGGCGCTTCAATGCGCTTGGAAGCCAAGCCCCGAAAGGCACCAGCGCCACGGTCTCGTCGAACAGACTCGACACCCGTTGGTAGCGGCGGCCACTGCGGCCAACCTCTAGAGACGGTTCAGCGCGCGCCACGTCCGCAACTCGTCGATTTACGCCGTAGCCCAATACGAAGAAAAACGGGGAGGATTCGTCGAAAACGCCTCCCCAGGATTTGCCCCCAGGTGTCCATTTGATCTGCTCGACGGTTCCTCTTCGCCTAAGGCTTAGTTCCGCGAGAAGCTGACGGCCTTCAGTATCTGAGCTGAACGCGAAAGACGCTGCTATCCGGGCCTCTGCTTGCCCCTCGCGGACCAGACGGTAAGGCCGAAACCCGGTGGCGGACCCTTCTAGAATCGGTCCAAGAGCAGTCATCGCTACCGCGCGCAGGACGCTGGACTTTCCCGACCCATTGTTGCCGAGCAGGAGGTTGACGTTCTTGTGCCTCCCTGTTCCAGCTTCGTATGGATAGCGCAGCGCGATCGTTGTATCGGTAAAGCAGCGGAAGTTTTGCAGCGATATTTCAGTCAGGTAAAAGTAGGGCCCATTTAACTCTGCACTTGGTAAGCGCGATTCGAACTCGGGTAATCTAAGTTTCTTCAGACTTGTTGCAGATGAGCCATCCGCGATTGTCATATCTGCGAAGCGCTCTTGCTCTGCCTTACGTACTCGTCGCCGATCCCTCGCCGTGATCAGTTGCTGCGAAGCGAGAGTGAGAACGGCGCCCAAGAAGGCGGCGAAGAGCGCAGCAACAGACGAGACCGCGATCTCAGCCCAGTTCACAGGGGTTCACCGTGCGGACCAGCAGCGCGGGTGCGAGCGGCGCTTCGGGACCGACTTGGCGCTTCCTGCGCGAAAGTCATCATTGTTCGAGTCTAGGGCCGGTGGCCAGGTCCGAGGAGAACTAAACCCGTAGCGTCTTACGTCTGCCCGCGATCAGCGCGAGTGTAGAACCCTTTCCTTTCACCAAATGTCTGATAGTTCAAGCCCTGCGCGTCGAAGGTAACCGGCTTATCCGGCGCTACCCTTGCGCGCCCATTGGTAAGGGCTGGTGGCCAGATGGGATCTTCCAGAGATCACGAGACCCAAATGAGTGAGCATGCGAACCCGGTCAGTTTGTCGGGAGGCTCCGGCCTGCAACGGATTCAGGCCGAGTAAAGATGTATGTGTAGGAGGCGTTTTAATCGGTCAGTCGTTCGAGTCCAGGGCAGGAGCCAGCTTGACTTCGCCCACGATTCAGTCTGCGTCCTAGCGACAATGCACGCGTCTAACGCCCACGACTGGTCGGTGTGGCGCGGATGGGTGCTCTGCTAAGTTTGTCTTGACAGAGCGGGATGAGGAGCGGCAATGGCTGAAGTAGTGGTTCGCCATCTAATCGACGATATTGACGGTTCGGAGATTCCAGACGGCGGTGGAGAGCGAATCGAGTTCGCTTTGCGGGGCGTGTCATACCAGATCGACCTTTCCACCGCCAACGTGACGAAACTAGATAAGGCGTTCAAGCCATACATCGCGGCAGCGGCGAAGGTCGGTGTCGGAGGTAAGGGTCGACGGACAAAAGTAAATGGCAGGGGCAAGTCTTCCCCAGAAAAACTTGCTGCTATCCGTGATTGGGCACGTACCAACGGATACGACGTAGCTGACCGCGGCCGGATTCGTGCCGAAGTAGTCGACGCGTTCGAAGCCGCACATTAAGGCCCAAAAACACATTCGCCGTTGTGGCAATCCGCTGCACTCCTTTTGGCCCGCAGCTAGTCTTCGATTAGCAGACGTTCACGCAACTCGATTAGGCGATCGAAGTCGAGGCTGGTTAATTGCCCAGACAGAATTTCCGTAACGTCATCATTTGATATGCGTTCTCTTGTGTCGACCCACGCGTGTCCGAAGTGTTGGGCGACTACAAGCGAACCCGGCCTTGTTAGGAAACCGAGCCTAGTCAGCTGGGTAGAGGCTTCTGAGGGAAGACCGTATTCGATCGCGTTTCCAATGAAACTCGGGATTTCTCGCCCGAGATCCCCTGCCAGCACTTGGATCGCTGACCATGCCCACCGCGCCGGATAGCTGAGCTTGCCGATGTACTCTGTCGCGTCTGACGTGCGCTTGGGTTCCGAGTCGCCTCCGAACAGTGAGGCGCTGTGTTTATACATGGGCGCGTGGCGGCTCAGCTCCAAATAAGACTCACCGCGCATCCACATCGAGAAAAGATCAATGTCATAACCGAATTCAGCGGTGTCTTGGTACGTCAGCGATTGGTTTGTGAATCGCAGTATCGATTGGAGCTTGGCGCCATCTGTTGTCCCAGCCAAGCGGCGAGCCCAAAGGGAGTGCTCGAAAACTTCAAGCGTATCGAATAGGATGCTGGCAATCTGACGGCATGCATCAATGCTCAATTCGGACACAGCTACGAGGTCCTTCATCCAGCCGTCACGTCCGCGTGCGATGGACTGTTCAAGACGAGAAACGCTCGCTGGGCTAAGTCCCGCAAGGCGCGCAGCGTGTCCGCGTTCGGTCAACTGGAAGGGGCTCGCTGCTAAAGCGTACCCATCCGTTTCTAGTGCTGCGAGTGCGTCACTGACGGCCGACTTTACGAGGCTCCGGTCCAATCGGCTGCCGGAGTGATAAGAGAATGTCATTTGGCTGAAGGTGTCCGCCTGGTCGTCGATGTAGCTGCTGCCGTCGCCAAGCCATCCCATCAATTGGCTCTGTAGCTCCTGAAACTCTCGCCAGCTGTCGAGGTCTCGCGGTTGCGCGGAGATCGCCGGCAACTGCCCTCGAACTCGATCCTGCGCCGAAGTGCTCCATAGCGAGGTGCGGACCAAGTCGCGCAACGTATCTGCCTTGGAGTTGAGAATAAAAACGATGCCCTCCACGCTGACGTTGGCGCGTCCCGCTCGCCCGATTATGTTCAGGTAAAGGTCTCGCTCTAATTTTCTGGTGTGGCCCGGAAAATTGAGGTGGGGGATGACGACGACGCGAAACGGGAGGTCAGCTCCTTCCGCTACTGTTGTTGTGGCACAGACGATACGAAGCAGGCGCTTTGCAGCTAGGTGTTCGATCTGCTGCAGAATCGGTGTCGGGACCCCTGCATGGTGGAAGGCGATGCCGCGCTCCATACAAGTCGCTAGGGGATGCTGCGCACCAAGCAGGAGGCGCGTCTCCTCAATCGCACTTGCGACTACGGACATCTTGGCTTCATCGAGCGAATCTCGCCATTGAGTTCCTACGTGGGGATTGGCGGCGAGCAGCTTTCGCGCGAGACTCTCGGCGTTCTGCCTCGACACACACACAGCAAGTACGGGCCGTAGAGCGTCGTCGAGTTGGAGTATGAGTTTTACAGCGTCGTCCATCGCGGAGGACTTGCGCGGGAGCGAAGCGACAGTGGTGGGCGGACGACGGCTGACTCGCTGAAGTAACTTCCCGTCGTTCTCCCAAAGGATCTCGAGGGTGCCGGTTGGACGCGTTGCCCCTGAGATCGGTGCGCCGGCGCCGAACCAGTCGGCGAGTTCGTCGGTGCCGAGAGAGGCGGCAGATAGCCCGAGGATCGGAAGCTCAGGGAACATGCTTCGTAATCGCGTCAGCACCAATTCGAACCGGTGTCCCCTTCCGGGGCGGCCGACCAGTTGTAATTCGTCGAAGATGAGGACGCGGCATTCGGAGAAAAGATTGTTTGCGCTCGCACTGCCTTCTCGTCCCGATGTCGCGAGGCGAAGAAGCGCATCCAGCCGCTCAGGCGTAGCAATTACAACACTGGGAAATTCGGTTTCACTTTGATCGATCTCGTACCCAGAACCCAGGTCTCGAACTGAATGGCCGAGTCGCCGCCATAGCCCCTTTCTAAACTCGCGTTCGACCTGGCGGGCAAGCAGACGGTATGGCGCGACGTATATAGCGGTGCCGCCAGGATGCCGGTGGAGTGCGGCTGCCACTCTAAATTCTCCAATGAGTGTCTTACCGCTCGACGTAGGTAGCGACACAACGCAGTTGTCGTCGAGTGTGGCACCTTGTGCGATGGCCGTGATCTGTGCCGGGTAGAGCGCAGGAATCTGGCGCCTACGGACGTAGTCACGCAGTTCTGGCGCGCGAAACGTGCTGTCCGCACTTGTCAGAACATCGATGGGCCTTGCCGCTGCTGTCGCTGAGTTCCATGCAAGAGCCGCATCGATAAAATTGAGGCACGTGCCGTCCATTGCCGATGCCGCCGCGGCGCGGGCGCGCGTGACATACTCGTCTCCAGATCCTTCGATCAATCGGCGCAGGACATTTGCCGCCAGTATGTCCCCGATTTGTCTTGTGTCTTTCTGAACGCGCCGTGTTACTCCCGCGTCCGATAATCCAAGGATCTCGTTGAGAGTAAGTAGCGCATTACGTTTCTGGTTATTTATGACGCGAGAGAAAGCTTGAACCGCAGCCGTCAGAAATGGGCGCTCCGTTTCGATCGCACGAACAGAATTGTACAGGCGATCTGCGAGTAGGGTCACCCTCGCAAATTGCCCATCTTTCGCAAGGGCATTAATGCAAAGCAACAAGACGTTGAGCGCATCAATAGCGGATTCATCTACTTCGGCAATAGCGACCGACACCACCATGTCTACTGAGTTCTCGTCCAGCACGTTGAACCCCGCTGATGGCGCTACTGACTCGACGGTAAGCGGTTCCAGTAGTCGGTCGCGATGTAATCCAACGACGACGCCCTCTCTGCCCATGGTCAATACATCTTGTATGCGTGCGCGCCGCAACTGCCGGCGTGAAAATGCGTAATCATCCTGAATGGCCATGCTCAGGGGCAATCTTCGTGAACTGAGCTAATATCGGGGACCGTCACGATACGGAAACCATTTGGTCTGTTCGGTACAGACGGAAGATTGTTGAGTTGGCCTCGGAGATCGTCCTCCATTGAGGGATCTGCACACCCTACGGCGACGAGCCGAACCGCGGAATTCTTATAGAAGTCCCGCACAAACAACATCAGCCGGTTGGCTCGTACGCGATCGAGGCCCTGCTCTACTAGCCGATGGTGAACCGTGCGAAGTTGGCGTGCTAGATACCCAGTCGAAAGCTCCTTACTTCCAAGCGTTTTCGCCAACGCATACCGCATCTGCGAGGTGGAATCACCGACAGTGTGTTTGACACTGCCGATGACTAAACGCTCGTCGTCTCCGAGCTGGTCGAAGCTACCTTCCGGGTCAAGACGAATGTCTAAAACATCAATTCCACTGTCACTTTTCCCTCTGGCCATCTTCGGCACGTTTGGCATATGCATTCGGTCGACATGACACCCGTCACCCGTAATCATCGATGCTGCAGCGATGAGTTCGGTGACGTCGGATCGCGTGATTTCGTCTCTCGCGGTCCCACCCGTCAAAAGCTCATCGAGGTCGATGCCGTCTTCCAAGAGAAGTGCAGTCATGTCATCCATACCGGCGTTCAGTAGGGCGCGGTACGCTTCGATAGCTAACGCGACGTCATCATCGTCGAGACGCCACAACGTCGCCTCCCAGCCGTCATAAGACCCAAGGTCGGTTAGCGTGCACTTTTGGGCGAGCGCCAGGATCTCTGCTCGGGCATGGACCAGCATTTCGCCATTATGCTCTGGAACGGCTGCCGGCCCGGCGTGGACGCAGCACGTACCGCGTCTGACCGTGGCGGGGAGTTGGTTCCGCAGAAGCGGGGCCGGGGTGGCCACTGTGTACGGTCTTGGGTGCCAAGAAGCCCGGCATGCCACGCACCCCAGTGCGTCGATGCTGATGAGTCTCAGATTGGGTCCTCTGCGGGAGGTGCGCCGAGGCGGTTTGCTATAGTGAGACTGAGCTGCTGAACTGAGCTCGGTAAACCCGGGTCCGGCCTGCGTAATCGTTGTGGTGGCTGTGTTGCTTAGCGTATTTCCTAGCTTGTTGTCTCGCTTGCGAGACGTCTCGCGAAAGGAGGTGAGGCGCATGGTTGATTGTCCCGTGGTAACGACGGTCTTGACCGGATCTGCACTTGTCGGTTCTGCGTTTCTCACGAACGTTGCCGCAACGGCAGTGCCGGGCTGAGTTCAGCAGCTTGTGTGTCGCTGCATGCATCTGACGGCAGCGCGCATCAGCTACCTCGCCACTGTTAGTTCGCAGCCCGAGGGTCCGCTGAAGCCAAGCTCTCGATGGCCGATTAGGCCGTCCCAGTAATCCCGAACACATCGCTGTGTCGACGGCGTCTAGAACCCTTTGTCGAGAGCGGGGACGCTGACACGCTCGGAAGCCACCCACGAGCGGTCTAGTGCTCGAACGATGATGTCAATCCACTCAGCGTCGTGCCGGTAGTCGGGCGTGCGCACTCGAAATGAAACGCCGCCGAACTGCGCTGGGCCCACAATATCGGAGCACGCGGCCGCTATGACTTCACAAAATTCACTGCGTGCCGGGTCATAGAACTCAGCGGGAATAGATAGCGTTACCAGATACGCATCATCGCCTGCATAGTCGACTCGGTAGTGCGCCACAGCCACGATTGCGGCAGCTTCTGGCGCGCCCCGCGACTGCAAGAGTTTTGCCAGCGCGTGCCGGCGACCTTCCCATTCGTACTCTTCGGCATCTTCTCTGGATTCGAACTCCACGGCGTCCTCCTGGCGACTGTCGATCCCACGATGGCACACACCTCCGACAACTTCTCGGCTGTTCTGCCACTGAGCCGGCCGCCAGTATTGCTCCCAAACGTCGTAGGCGAACCCGCCACCGCAGGCCGACCCATCACCTTCAGCACCGTGGCCGAACACGCCCAGATCAGCCGCGCGAAGCTCTACCGCGACCACCAGCTCCGCGCCACCGTCAACGAACACCGCACCCGACAAACCGACGCCCGCACCCTCACCGGCCTGGCCACCGAAGTGGCACACCTGCGCACCGCCGTCGAAGCACTCGCCGCAGGAGTCGAACGCCACGAAGAACAAATCCGCAAGCTCACCAAACCACCCCGACGATGAACCAATCCGCCCGACACCGCGAGTCCATGAGACCGGATTAGCCGGTCAATGTTTCGACAACGCCGCCGTGGAGTCATGCTGGGCACGGATGCAGGTCGAGCTCCTCAACACCCGCAAGTGGGCGACGACCATCGAATTGGCCGCCGCGATGGCCGATTACATCGGCAACTTCTACAACGTCGAGCGTCGCCACAGCTACCTCGGTAACATCAGTCCTACAGAGTTCGAGACGCTCTGGACATCCGTCAATTCGATCCCTCAACTCGCATGACCATGGCTCGAAACGGCGGGGATAGATCAACTGGGCCACTACAGAGGGCTCACCTCAGTTTCGCCGGGCTCAGTTCATCCTGACCCGCCGCGCGAAGGTGAAAATCGCCTGTCGGGCGCCTGGGCTGGCCTTAATCTTGTATGTATGCCCGATGAGCAGCTTGCCGCGCCGCTGTCCTTAGAGTCGTTTCGCGGTCGCAACGCGGCGCCGATGTGTGGTGAGCACCCTCGGTTCACGATTGCTGATGTGGCCGACGCGTGTGGTTTGCCGCAACCTGTTGTGGCGCAGCTGGTTCCGCGCACTTGGACCGATGCGGGCTGGATGTACACCGCCGACCAACTGCAATACGCAGTCCAGATCGGGCCCGATGTGCGCGCCGGGGAGTACGTCGTTCCGCGCGAGGACTGATCAACGCCGAGAAATAGTGCACGGGGCGCCCCTGCGGCAGCCCTACTGTTTCAACTATGAGCGCGACACCAGCGGCCTCCGGCGGCTATCGGCCCCCGGTGACCCCGTTCGCCGGCTGGGTTCACGACGACCGCGGACGACTCGTGCCGCTGGAGACTGCGCCGCATATCGGCGCATTCGCCCCGCCAGGCACCGGCAAGACCCGCAAGTGGCTGGCGCAGTCGGCAGTGCTGTGGCCGGGCCCAGCGGTGGTGTCGTCTTCCAAGGATGACCTCATGCAGATGGTGGCCTCGCGTCGCTACGGGCCTGCCGCGCTGCTGGATCTGCGGCCCATTGCTGCGCCGTACTATCCGGCCGACCTGCGTCCGTACCGCTTCGATCCCACAGCATGGATCACTGGACTCGAGGATGCCAAGGCCGTCGCTCGCACGCTGCTGAGCACCTCGGCGGTGGCCCTGTCGGGCAGCTCTTTTCGCGGCAGCGACCCCGGCCCCTGGGATGACCTGGCGTTCGCCCCGCTGACCTGCCTGCTGTTGGCCGCCAGTCCCCAAGGGCTGGGACTGGGCATCGACTGGGTGATCGAGGCGGCCGAGGACGTGACCTTGCCCAATCCCTGGCCCACCTCACCGCAGATGAGCACCGATGCCTCCTGGGTGACCGCGGCCGTTTGGTCAGCGAACCGGTATTTCGAGGCCCGGGTGCGCAGCGTCTTGAGCATGGAGGCCAAGCAGCGCGACTCGGTCAAAATCACCGTGACCAAGGTCCTGACAGCCTGGCTGCAGACAATGGAACGTGACAGAGGCTTACCGGTCCTTGATGAGCAGTTCTTGGAGGACCCCAACGCCACCATCTATCTGCTGACGCCCTTCGATGGCACGGTGGCCGCCCAGGCGATCACGCTGATGGACCAGCTGATCAACCGCCAGCGCGTGAAAGTCGCTCAGTGGGACGAGTTTTCCCGGCTGGGCATGTTCCTCGACGAGATCACCAACACTCCGCTGCCGAAGCTGCCGCAATACATCGCGGAGTCCCGCGGCCTGGGGGTGTCGCTGTGTTTCGCCGCCCAGGCCGGCGAGCAGCTCGACGCGATCTACGGCCCGCTGCAGGGGGCGGCGATTCGCGCGGTCGTTCCGGCGTCGCTGCTGATGTACGGCTCTCACGAGAAGGATCTGATGGAGTCGGCGTCATTCTGGAGCGGCAAGACCACCCGCAGCCAACTGTCCTATGACCACAGTCTGGATTCGACGTCGACGAGCCGCACCTTCGGCAATGCTCTTGAGCCTGAGGAGCTTTTGCCACCCAATGACTCGTTCGCGCGGCTGCTGATCCGCGGCACTCCCGGGCGCATGGTCACCCTCATCGACTGGACCGACTTCGTGAAGTACCTCGACGAACTGCGGGCAGCGCGACTCCACAACAGCGGTCGCCGCCCGCGACGACGCGGCCTCGACGCGGCAGCTACAGCATGATAACCGCTGGTGAACAGACGATTTACGCTGCGCCGCCTTCGCGGGTGTCGCCGAATATGCCCGCCTGCACGGTAACGGCTTTGGCGCGAGCACGCAGAGATCTTCAGCACGCAATCCTGATGGGCGTCGACGCGCATCGCCGACGCCAGTACGCACTGTCGGCCCGCGACGAGGCCGCCACGGTGTTACTGGCCGCTGATGCCAGCCCCGAGCAGCTGCGCTATGCCCGGCTCTACCTGAGCGCCGCACAACGCCTTTCAGACACCGAGGCAGCAGCGCCGGACGACCGCACGCAGCGCTACGAGGCGGCCAGCTAGGGCACGCACGGGTAGCCCAGTGCGCCGGGAGACGGCCCCTTGTCAGGGTGCCGGATTGCCTGACTGTGACTGCTGCCCGCAATCGCTGCGCTGCCGCCTGAGGGCCGTGTCGAGGCCGGAAAAATAGTGCACGAGCGACCCTTTGGGGCGTTTTAGGGTCGGAGTATGGCTGATCCCGGCGACAAGTTCGATGAGGTGCGGCGGGCGTGGGTTGCCGGGCACCAGGGGTGGTCGCTGATTCAGCGCCGCCGCGCCGAGCAGCTCGGCCGCCGTGTCCGCGCCCGTCAGCGCAGCACGGTGGCTGCGCTGCCCGATCCGCATGACGATACGTCGCTACCACCGCTGATTCTGCGCGCTGCCAAGTCGCCGACCTCTCAGGTGGAGCTGGTGGTGGTGGCGATCCTGGCGGTGTGTGTTCCGCTGGGCTGGCTGGCCGGCGTGACGATCAAATCCGTTCTGGTCAATCTGATTCCGGGGACGTTGCGGTCGTGTCCGATCGCGGCTCTGCTGTGGTCGGGGGTTGCACTGGGGGCGCCGATTGTGGCTCTGTATGACCCTGCACCAACGTTCGGTCAGATGGTGGTTGTGCCGTGGCTGTGCGTTCAACTGGCGGCGGCCCCGGTGGTCGCGGGGGTGTATGGCATCGCCGAGGGCTGGCTGGCGATCCCCGGCTCAGATCAGTGGTGGCCACTGACTCCAGCAGAGCCCGCGCTCAGTCCCGAGGATGCCGCCGAGATTCTGGGGCCCTACGAGATCACCGGCCCGCCGGTGGTGGAGCCCCGCCCTCTACCCGATCGCGGAGAGCGGATGCCGCGATGGTGAGCGCTACCGGTACCTCAGTGCTGCATAGATTCGGCGGCGGCATCGCGGTCGTCGTACTCGTCGACCAGGGTGGCATCGACGCGCAACTCCTGGGCCAGCCGTTCGTGGACGGTGTAGAGCCGCTTGAGTCGTTCATCGAACGCGCGGACGTCGGCGTGGGCCCGCTCGATCTCGTCGTGCAGTTGGCTGAGCAGCCGATCAGCGACGTCATCAGCAGTCATCGGGGTGGCGGCCTGGTCGTGGACGCGCACATTGCGGGTCGTGCGGGCCGTCACGCTCAGCGGCGCGCCACCCAGCAGGACCACGGCCGCCGATCCGGGTTGCCAGCCCAGGGTGCGGTCGATGCGCAGCAGCGTACGCACGGTAGGCGTGCGCTGCGAGTCGCGGTCGCGCACCGCAGCCAACGTGCTGGGGTGGGGGAAGCCGCGCCGGTTGGCCTCCTCCTTGCTCATTCGCAGCTGGGCCAGCCGGGCGTCGACGAAGTGCATGAGGCGGGGAACGCCGTCGGCTGGAACCGTCATATTTCTCAACCTACCGCACCAGATTCACAAAGTCGGCCAGCAAATCGTGACCGCCGATATATGTCATACACCGACGTTAGGTTGCCCGCATGAAGATTGTTCTGGCGCTGTTTGCCGTGATGGCCGCGCTCACGGCGGTTCTCGCCCTGGCCGTGGTGCAGATGGTCATCAAGCTAGCTCCGCTTCTGGCGCTGCTGGCCGTGGCAGGGGTTGTGGCCAAGGCTGTGCAAGCCCGGCGGCGCCCGCCGCCGCCGCTGATGTCGGCGTTGCCGCCGGCCCGCAGGGTGACTGCTGCCGCCACGGCACCGCCGCGGCCGGTGGGCTGGGCACCGCAGGCCCCGGGTGGCTGGGTGCTGTTGCCGGTGTGGATGGGACCCCCGCCGGTGGCATGGCAGCCGACGCCGACGGTGGTCGACGCCGAGGTGATTGAGGACGACCGCCGTGGCTGACACCTCGCCGATCACCGATGAGTGCTGGGTCGATGACCTGCTGGGTGGCCCTGACTCGTCGGCCGCGCCGCCCGTTGGGACGGTGCACTCCGACGCCGCCGGCCGCGACTTCGTCGACGTCGACGCCTCCGCCACCCCCGACTATGAAGCCCCCGCCCCCGCCGCCGCCGACCTCGACGCCGGGGCCGAGGCCGAGAACGAAGCGCTCACCGACCCGCATCTACCGGCGGCCGCCGCGATCGCACCCGATGTGCCGCCCGTGCAGCTCGACGCCGCGACGGCGCTGGCCGCCGATCGCGACGAATCCGGGGTCGCCCGCGCTGATGCCGGCGCCAAACGCACCGCCGTGGTGCTGGGAGCCGGAGTAGTCGTTGCAGTGACGGCCATCGTGGCGGCGCTGGTGACCTTCAGCGACACCGACACCCCGGCAGCGCCTCGTCCGGACAGTCCGGCTGTGGCCGCGCCGGTGGCTCAGCCTCAGCCGGTTCCCACCTCCGCTGCACCGACAGTCCCCCAGGACCAGTCCATCCCGTATACCGCCAGCGCCCCGTGCGCAGCCGGGTCGACGTCGGCGCAGTCGCTGACTGACACGGCTACCGATTCGGCGTGGGTGTGCGCGCGGGGCTCCCGCGATGAGGCCCTCGAAGGCAAGATCCTCACTGTCGATTTCGGGAAGAGCTACATGGTTTCCGGTGTGGAGGTCACGCCGGGATGGGTCGCGAAAACACCTGGCGGACAGGACCGCTGGCTCCAGCATCGGGTGGTGACCCGCCTGCAGTACATCTTCCTCAACGGCAACGTCGTCTCCGACATCTTCACCCAGGACACCGGCAACGCTCATGGGCCGGTGACCGCGGCCCTGCCGCGACGGGTGCTGGCCTCTCGGGTCAACGTGATGGTTCTGCAGACCTCGCGCCCGCCGGTCTCGCCGGTGCCGGCCACCGATCCCGCCGCCCTGCCGGAGGCTCAGCGGGGCTTGGTGGAATCGCTGCTCGGCGAGGGCGGCGGGCCGCTGTCGGAATCCCCGCAGAGCCCCGAGCCGTACCCGGACCTGACCGTGCCCGACAACGGCAGCGACCCCGTCGACAACACGTTCGCGATGAGCGCACTGAAGTTCCTCGGCTACCAGCCCTAAGAAATGAGATCCCCTGTGGCAGTGTCAAAAACCTGGCAAGGTCGTCTGCACCGGTGGCGTGGTGGCGCGCATCGGGCTGGCGTGATCGCCGTGACCGCCGCCGCGATTTTCGGCGCCGCCGCGGGCTGCAAAGTGTTCTTCGTCCCCGACCGCCCCGACTTCATCGGGATTGCTCAACGCGAACGCAATCAACAAAGCGTCGTGGGGGCGTTCGCGTCGGACTTCGTGGTGGCGTGGCGCACCGCGACGGTGAATCAACGAGACAGCTTGGCGCGCTTCATCACCTTGCCCGAGCAGGGCTTGGCGCTGCCCTCGACACCGGCGGCGGTGATCACCGCACCGCAGGTGGGTCCAGTGCTGCGGATGGGGACCCTCGATGACACCGAGCTCTACACCGCCGTGATCTCGGTCAACGAACGCCCCTATGCCTCGGCCCAACCCACCCGCACCTTCTACCAGGTGCCGGTGTCGCTGTGGAATCGTCAGCCCCGAGCCCTGGACTTCCCGGCCCAGATCAACGATCCCGGCCCGGGCGCAGACTTCACCCTCGACTACCGCAACGCCCTGGGGCCGGAGAGCCCGGTGTTCGCCGTGGTGGCCGGCTTCATCCGCACCTATCTGACAGCGACCAACGGGCTGGATCGATACGTGGTGGCCGGCGCTCCGCTGCGCCCGATCGGAGGCTACCAAAGTGCCGTTGTCTCCGCGGCCGCCACCAATCGCAGCGTGCCCGAGGCCCCGGCGCCGGGGGAGCAGTTGCACGTGCGCGCCACGGTCATAGCCCAGACATCGCAATTTGCCACAGTTAATCTGGTGTACCCGCTGACGCTGGAAAATAGCGGCGGGACCTGGATGGTGTCGACCATAGACTTAGTTCCACAGGTCGGCGGAAACTCCGAAGCTGATCCTGTCGCCAAACCGCATAACTAAGCGCACTAAAAGAAAGGCTGACCACCATGACAGGAAATACCGAATTGCTGGCAGCGTCAGGCCTTTTTGAGGCCGGTAACAAACTGGGTCTGACGGTGCTGGGCTTCTTGGCGCTGGTGGCCCTGGTCGTTGGCGCGGGCTCGGCCATCAAGAAGCTCAAGGAAGGCTCGGGGTCAGCCATCACCGCCGAAATCGGTGCCATCGTCTTCGCGGTCCTCATCGGGCTCTCGGTCGGCATCGCCTCCGCGCTGACCCAGGAAGCCGAGGACTCCGGCATCCGCAACCCGGTCCGCGTCGACAGCGTCTGGGATCGCTGACACCCGTGGGCCAGGACGTCTCCGCCAAGATCTACTCCGATCAGCGCTCACTGCCCATTCACCTCGGCGATTCCGGGGACGGGTTCACCTTGCCGTTCAAGGAGAAATGGCGCGCTCCCGATGCGATCGCCGCCGTGTTGGGCTTCGTGGTGACCGGCTCGTTGGTCACGGCCAACATCAGCAACGGGGGCAGCGCGGTGCGCATCCTGGTCGCCGGCGTGGTGATCACGGTAGTCGCGGTGCTGCTGCTCTCGAAGCTGCCCGCCACCCGTCCGTCGCTGCGCACCCGCACCCGCTGGTGGTGGGAAAACCTGCGCCCGCAGGTCATCTCGTCACATCGACCTCCCCGCTAAGAAGGTTCCCTCATGTCTGTGCCCGCCCCGCTGCGCGCGATCGGCAACCTGCGGCTGACCCCGCAGGGGGTCTACGCCGACTACCTCCTGTCGGGGCAGCCGTTCATTTTCTTGTCCGAGGAGTGGCAGGACCGGGTGGCCGCCGAGCACGCCGAGCTGTGGCGTGCGCTGCCTTCGGGGTCCTCGATCAGTGGCCTGACGGTGCCGGTGGCGCCGCGGGCCACCGTCCGCAAAATGCTGTACAGCCATCCCGACCTGCGCCCGGGGACCACCCTCGACAGTGTGTCCGGGTCGGCGCGGCCCTGGGTACAGCACTGCCGCAGCTGGGAGCCCACCATCGCCGATCACCGCGCCCGCCGGCGCATCTACTGGCTGAGCCTGCCGCTGGATTACGGCCTGGCCGGTCGTACCCCCAGCGGCATGTGGCGGCGCATGGTCGACGCCGCTGTCGGCCGCGATAAGGACACCGATTCCTCGATCGCTGACTACCGGGATCTGGCCGCCCAGATGGTCGCCGCCCTGCCATCGGTCTTCTTTCCCAAACCGGCTACGGTGGAACAGATTTGGTGGCACTGGAACTACATTGCCAGCCGCGGCGTGTGGGATGCTCCGCTGCCGATGCAACCGTTCAACGCCGATGCCACCCTGCCGGGATCGGCGTTCACCCCGGTCTATCTGGACCCAGGGGCGGCCCAGCTGCGCGAGCGGCGCTGGCGGGCGGCCCGCACCGACGCTGATGTCTTCGTGCGCACCTTCCGTGAGCGCACCGACGGGGTTCCTGACTCGTATCAGGCACTGCTACCGCTAGATAGCTTCCCCGACACCGGGATTGCCTGGCCGCGCTCGACCCTGTTCAAGGTCCTCGATGACCTCACGACCCCAGCCACGGTCTTGGACTGGACGATCAACATCACCTTCACCTCCGCTGATGTGGCCGTGTCGACCGCGGAGAACGTCATCGTCAACATTCGCGACCAGTACCGTCAGCGCGGCCGCCACGCATCGAGTTCCGATGAGCTGCTGCGCAAGCTGGCCTCCGGGCGCGAGCTCGCCTCAGAGCTCAAGCGCGGTAGCGCCGAGCGCGGTGTCAACGCCGCCATCGTCATCGCGGCGGCCGCCGGCGACCCGGATACGGTGAACCGGGCCGTCGCCGACGTGGGCCGCACCTACCGCGGCCAGAACATCGGATCTAAGCGGTGGCGCGGCAGCCAACCCACGCTGTGGCGGGCGTTCACTCCAGGTGGGGAGCGCCGCGCCGCCCTCGACGAGTTCCGCAACCCCACCACCACCAGGCGGTTCGCGCCGTTCGTTCCGCTGCTGGCAAGCAAGCTGGGCAACAACACCGGCGTCCCGCTGGGCATGAACTTGACCAGCCCGGGACTGCGCGATGTGGTGCTGCTCGATGTCCTGAATGCGCCGGCCCGCGAGAATCCGGCGAATCTGGTGATCTGCGGCTCACCGGGCCGCGGGAAATCGCATGTGACGAAAAATTTGTGCCGCTCGTGGCTCAAACTAGGTGCCGGTCTGCATTTATTTGATCCCACTGACGCCCGGGAACATGAAACGGCGTTGGCTGATTTTGACGATAAAGTCGTTATTGATGTCAGCCGCATGAATTTCAGTTTGGATGGGTTGCGGGTATTTCCCTATAAAGAAGCCGCAGAACGCACAATCGACCATTTGCTACCGCAATTGGGGTTGTCGCCCCTGAGTCGCGGCGCGCAGCGGCTGTGGGGTCTGCTTGCGCCCGAGTCGCGCGAGGCGCACGGCATCGGCAGCACTGCCCAGCTCATCCGCTACCTGCGCGAGATGCCCACCGCGGCGCGCACAGACGCCGACGAGGACCTGCTGATCGGTTTGGAAGGGCTGGCCGCTCAACGCCTGCTGCGGCCGCTGTTCGACGAGTCGCTGCCGGTGCCCGATATCGCCACCACCCAATGTGTGATGTGGAACTTCGCCGGACTCAAGCTGCCCACCGTCACCGAGGAATACCAGGCCCACCTGCATCAGCAGACCACCCCGGGCCAGCGCGCCGCCCAAGCGCTCTACGGGCTGGGCGCCGAAGTGGCCCAGTCGATCTTTTTCGGCCGCCCCAATCAGCCCGACATGCTGGTCGTCGAGGAGTGCGCGGCCTGGACCAACTCCCCGGGCGGGCAGAAGTGCGCGAACACGATCATCCGCCAGGGCCGCAAAGCCTGGACGGGGTTCTGCGGGATCAGCCAGCAGCCGATCAAGGACTTCGCCGTGCTGGAAGACGAGTTCATTGATCAACGACTGTGCCTGGGCTTCAAGCGATCCGACATCGCCAAGACGACGCTGCAGTGGTGTGACCGCGACCTGGATCGCCACCCCGAACTGCTGGCCAACTACGTCAACAACACCAGCCCCGTGCAACTGGTCGACCACGGTGATGACGCGATCGACGACCGCTACGGAAAAGTGATTCCCGGCCGTGAAGGCGAGGCGTGGTTCCTCGACGAGTTCGGAGGGTTCGGCAAGGTGGCGCTGTTCGCCGCTCCGACCGACGCTCTGGCCGCGCGCTTTGACACCAACCCCCACCGCGCCAAGCAGCGCAGCCAAGCGGCGCAGCGATCATGACCGCCCGTCTGCATTACTGGTACCTCACCCATCGGCGGTGGGGCCGTCCCCTGCTGGTGCTGGCGGTCCTGCACGTCCTGGCGGTCACCGCGACCGTGGCCGCCCCGACAGCCAGCGCCTCGACCAACGCGATGGTGCTCAACTGGACCGGCCTCAAAGACACCTACGGGGTCCCGCTGGGCAACTACTACCTGAGCCTGCCCACCATCCGCGAACAGATCACCCAGGCCGGCCCCGACATCGGCTGGACACCCGACAGTTGGATGGCCTGGACGCTGCACGCCATGGAGACCATGGCGTTCAACGTCACCTCGGCCAGCATCCTCACCGCTGAGGCCGGGTTGTTCATCGGCATCATCGCGTTGGCGCTGTGGCTGATGAAGATGACGGTGAGCACCTACTGGCTGACCGTCATCGGGGAGATCGCCCGCGCGGTCACGAACGCGGTCATCACCGTGACCACGCAGCTGGGCCTGCTGGCGATCGCGATCCCGATTGGGGTGTTCGCCGGGGTGGTGACCATTCACCGCGGCGAAGCCGGGCGCGGTGCGACGATGATCCTGATTGCGTTGACCATGCCGGCGCTGTCGATCGCGATCTTCGCCAATCCCGCCGGTTTGATGTACGGCGAAGGCGGGCTCCTCGAGTTCGCCCGCCGGGTCGGGTTCAGCGTCGCCCAAGCCGCCACCCCGGGCCACAACGGCGCCTTCGACGGTGTCGGCTCCGGCGGGCAAGTCGACGCCCTGACCGCCAGCCTGATCACTCATACCGTACGAGAGCCGTTGCAGCTGTGGAACTTCGGGCAGGTCGTCGATCGCGTCGGCGGCTGTGGTGCGGCCTGGTCGGCGGCGGTCAACCGCGGCGCCCCTGATGGCCCGATCCGCGCGATGCAGTCCTGCGGTAACACCGCCGCGGTGTCCTACGCCCAGCACCTCGACGGCACCAACATCTGGGTCGGGCTGGTGTTCGTCGTCGTCGCGCTGCTGTTGGGTGCGTTCATGGTGCTGTCAGGCTGGGCGGTGCTCAAGGTGTCGGTGAAGGCGATCTACACGACGGTGATTCTGCTGCCGACGCTGTGGCTGGGAGCGATCCCCGGTGCTCCGCAGCGCCGCGCCACCGCCGTGGTGTGGCAGTTTTTCCGCCACGCCATCGAGGTCCTGGTCTACATCGTGTTCGTCAGCGTCATGGGTCTGGCCGTGGAGTCCATCGTGTCGGGCCGACTACCTGCGCAGCTGGGCGGCACGAACCCGTTCGCGCACGTGCTTATGATGGGTGCGGTGTCGGTGGCGGCGATGATGCTGCTGCGCTACATCCGCGCCGACCTGTCAGCCGAACGGCCCGGACCCGGCCTGTTCCGCCAGGCCAGCAGTGTGGCCGTCGGTATGGGCATGCACGCCGCGATCGGCGGGGCCGGCGGCGCCGCCGTCGCCGGGGCGAAGGGGCTGGGGTCACGCTTGGGGCGCGGCGGGGGCACCACGCCGTGGGAGCAACTCGACGCACAGTCCGCCGATGCCCGCCAAGTTCACGGCAGGCCGCAGCCAGGATTTGAGCCGGTTCCCTCCAACCGCCCCGGGGCGGGTGCATCGGCCCCGGGCGAGGGTGGGTCCGGCGCGCAGCACGCCTCCGCCGGAGGCATCGACCCCGGCAGCGGCGCAGCGCCCTCCAGCCCCAGCGGTGGTGGCGAGCCGGCGCTGTCCGCGTCGCAGCCAGCCGGCGGGGGTATTCAGGGCATGCTCACCGGCGTCGACAGCGCTCGCGCGGCCGCGCCCGCCTCCCGGGGCTCCGCACCCACGGCCAGCAGTGCTCAACCACCAGGTTTCGAGGTCCCCGGGGACAGCTTCGGCGCGTTCGACGGACCGGCGACGTCGCTGCCGCCGATGGCTGATCTGCCCGATGCCCGGTATCACGAGGAGGTGCCCCCACCACCGGAGCCGCCCGACGAGCAGTTTCCGCCGCCGCCGGACAACGACCCAGGACCCGTCGGCGGTGCACCGACTACCGTCAATCCCATCACCGACAAGTAGCCAAGCAGGGGAGCCGCGCCAGCCATGACCTCGCCGACCGAACAGCGCCGCGCGTTCGACGCCGCGATGGACAGCTACCGCTCCGGGGACCGGGCCACCGCACTGAGCATCTTCGCCCGCATCACCGTCGACAACCCCGCCATGTCGGACGCCTGGCTAGGTCGACTGGCGTGCGGAGACCAGGAACTCGACACCCTGGCCGGCGCGCATGAGAACTCCCGGGCGCTCTACCGCGAGACCCGCCGCATCGGCCTCAAGGCCGGCGAACTGCACGCCGTAATCGTGGCACCGCTGTACCTGACGCTGCCGGTGTGGTCGCGCGCCACGCTGGCCCTGGCCCACGCCTCAGCACTCATCCGCGCCGACCAGTACGCCCAGGCCGCCGACCTGCTCGACGACCCAGCCATCACCGAGGACAGCCAGGCCGCGCAATGGCGTCAATTCATCACCGCCACACTGCATTACCGCACACGGCGCTGGCCGGATCTGCTCGCCGCCACGGCGGTGTCCCCGCCAGCGGAGGCAACCTATGTCCTTGAACCTGTCAGCGCCGCGGTCGCGGCGCTGACTGCGGCGGCTTCTGCCAGCCTGGGACAGTTCCAAACCGCGCTCGACACCGCCGACAAGATCCACACCGACAACCCCTACGTCAACGCCGATGTGGCGCTCACACGCGGCTGGTGCCTGCGTGAGCTCGGCGACCCCGACGCCGCGCTGGCAGCGTTCCGCGCCGCCGCAGTCGACGGACAGCTGCTGCCCGCCGCCCAGCAAGCCATCGACGACCCCAGCTACCGCCTGGTGGTCACCGACCCCGAAACCATCGCCACCCGCACCGACAAGTGGGACCCGGCCACCGAAACCAGCCGCGCCCAGCGCGACGCCGTCGCATTGGCCGAAGAGCAGAAAGAAGTGCTGGCCCACGCCAAGCGCCGCCTCGACGAACTGATCGGGCTGGAAGGACCCAAAGAGCAGATCGCGGTGTGGCGCACCGAAATTCAGATCGATCAACTGATGGCAGCCAAAGGCGATGAGGCGTCGTCGACCGGCGATAACCATATGGTCTTGGAAGGCCCGCCCGGGACTGCGAAAACGACGTTCGCGCGCATTGTCGCCGAGATCCTGTTCGGGTTGGGCAAGATTCAGCGCCCCGAGGTCATGGAAGTCACCGAAGAGGATCTTGTCGTCGGCTACGTGTCTCAGACCGCGCAACGGATGAAAGAGGTCTGCGAGGAGGCGTTGGGTGGGGTGCTGTTCATCGACGAGGCCTACCGGTTGGTCCCCGAGACCGAGGGCCACAGCTTCGGCAAGGACGCCATCAACACGCTGCTCAAGTACATGGAGGACTTCCGCGACCGGCTGGTCGTCATCGTCGCCGGCTACCCCAAGGAGATGCGCCGCTTCCTGGCCGCCAATCCGGGCCTGGCGTCGCGGTTCAACTTCACCCTGACCTTCACCAGCTACACCCCCGACGAAATCGTGGCCATCGGGCGCCACATCGCGGGCAAGGAGAAGATCGCGATCGCCGAGGACGCGTGGCCCATGCTGCACGCCGAGGCCACCCGCCTGCGCGGCACACCCACCGACGCCGGCACCGCCCTCGACATCGCCGGAAACGGCCGCTACGCCCGCAAGGTCGTCATCGCCTGCAAACGCGAACGCGCCCGGCGACTCAGCAGCAACACTCCTGAAGAGCTTGCCGCCCTGGCCGCCGCCGATCCGTCGCTGCTGGTCGTCAACACCGATGACATGGCCCGCGCCCTCACCTCCTCCCAGAGCGGCGAAATCAACGCCACGGCAAAGCCATGACCGCCTGCAAGACCACGACGTCGCAGGCATCCGAGCCCGACGTGCACCTGCGGGCCACTGACCTCGCTGACGAGCTGCTTCCGGAGGCGGGTTTGCGATCTCGGTTCGACCGGGATGGGCCGAAGTGTTTCCGCATCGTGAGGGAGGAGCTGATCGCCGAGGATCTTCAGCGGGGCCGCGATGTTGTCGGTACGGACCACCGCGGAGCAGCGAGGAACGTGAGCAGGTGTGTATAGGCCGCAGGCGCCGGATTGGATGGTTGAGCACACGCCCGAAGAACTTAAAAGGCAAAGGCAGATCGCCGCACTAAGCAGGTGAAGTCACCGAGTTTGAGCGATGACGTTGTTACGCTTGCTGAGTGGTCGATGTAGAGCATGATGACACCCTGCCAAGCACTCTGTATCACTACACAACCTTCAACGTTCTGCAGAGCATCTACGAGAACGGCGAATTCTGGACGACAAACTCTCGCTACCTGAATGACATTACTGAGACGGAGCTGGGGCCGAAGGCCATCATCGAAACGCTTCGAGAACGCGAGCAATCAGCAAACGATGAGATCACCAAATACCTCGATTCAATCCCCGAAGCTCCCCTGAACCAGGAAGACAAGGACCACCTCAGGAGCATTTCTGAGCGGAGGAACCTCTGGACCGAGCTCCGCGATGTCTGTGGGCAGGCGCTGCGAGACACAAGCTGTTTCATCTTCAGCCTCTCGCAAGAAGCAGACCAACTGAGTCAATGGCGCGCGTACGCGAAAGATGGTGTGTGCATTGGTTTCTCGACGACGGAGTTGCTTGAAAGCATTCGGCAGGCACCCGTCCAAAGCGTCGACATGCGGCATGTTCAGTATTTTGACGGGCGGAAAAGGGTTGTCGAGTTTCTTGATCCCATCATCGACCGCACGCTACAGCGGCGCGACGAATTGATCCGCGACGGATGTGACGCGCTTTCAGTGCGAAACTCACTGCTGGGGCAGGAAATGCTCTTGAAAATCGCTTTCCTTAAGGACATCAACTTCATCGAAGAAGGAGAGGTGCGTATCGCAGCACTCGGCGTGCCGAACCACTTCACACCCAACCGATACGGTCTTGTCCCCCGAATCAAAATCCCGATCACTGCCCACGCGATCCAGTCAGTCATCGTCGGTCCAGGCGCTCATAGCGAACTGAGATGCCAATCCTTGGACGCATACTTCCTCCACCAGCCATTCAATAAAGACCCGTTGTTCGGCCCCGCTGAAATTGATCTGTATGAATCAGCAGTGCCGTACCGCGACTGGTGAACTGTGAGTGGGTCACTAACGCACCTACCTCTGCGCTGCAGTCCAACTGTGTCACTTAGAGTTACGCAGGGTGCTAAGGCGGCAACACTGAACGGTACTTCGGTCGATAACGCGGACGCGGGCCTAATCCCGCAGACGCGCTCGCTTCACGATCGTTTCGCGGACTCTATCGGGCTCGCACAAAACGTCGAGGAGATATAGGTAAGGCAGAAATACCAGGTCGTCTGGTACCTCGCCGGTGTGATGTGCCAGCAGTCGCTCGGCGACCAAATCTTTCTCGCTCTGCGGCCGCCGTATGCCCCCGAAGCCGTGAGTGGCGTTGCGGAACAGCTTCAGTAGCATCGCGGCCGCCCGAGGGGGCTCCCTGTGATGCCCTTGCACGCTGCCGGGGATTCTGACGACCACATTTTGGTCGCCGCGCTGTTCGCGGAAGAAGAATCCGTCCTGCACTCGAAGGAGACTCTCAACTGCCCTGTCGGCAAGCGGCATCAGAAGTGCCGCAACATCATCCGGCATCTTTGTGCGTAATCGCTCTGCGGTCTCTTTTGCGTGGTCGTACCTGCAGAGCTTGTCGAAATCGCAGTCGATGATTCTATCTGCGTAGCTGTCCAATAGCGTGTTCATCAACGCTCTCTGGATGGCGTGGTTGCGACTAGATGTCTGTAGTGCAGTCGTTAGTTCGAACACTTGCCCAAATGTCAGCAGCCAGTGTTGGTGCTCGTACGGGTCGTAGACTCCATGCTTGTTGCTGAATACCGTTGGGTCACATAGATATCCAAACAGTCCATTGAGCCGATTTGTCCACCACGTAATGGCGACCCGCCCTGCAACGGCAGTTAAATTTTCGGGCGGCGCGACCGGCTCGTCCCGGCCTTCGGCGGGGAGTAACTGCATCGGCTCCATCGGTGCACGCCTATATCCTGCGATCCCCATTCCCAAGTTAAAGAGAATTGCAGCGGGTGGACGACCAGTCGGAACACACCAGAATCCCGGAGCCAGGCAACCAAGCAATGGGCCGAAGTAGTGCGATGCGCTAATGGCCCCACGGAACCAGCCCGCTGACGACGCGAAGTATCCACCCTCGTCGCCCAGGTTTGCGATAGTAACCATCGCATCAGGATCCTGGTCGAATCTGAACATGATGGCCGGCAACCGAACCCGATGAATGAGCAGGTCGCTCGCAATGACCAAGTGGGCGGAAAGACCGGAGAACAACAGCTCGCTAGTCCACTCGAAGGGGACTGTACTCAGTGTCGCGCAAGACTGCTCGACTGCTGCGATCAGCTCCTCGTGCGTTGTGCATTTCAGAATGTTCGCCTGGACGCCATGAAAAAGCGCGGCGATATCTGACCCTCCCGCCATGCGATCTTCGAGCATCTTGTCCAACTCGGCGAACCCGGCGATGGCCTCCGGGTCAAGGTGCCCGCCGGGCATCGGCAGATTCCTCAAATGGTCCAACCTGTTGGCGAATTCGGTGTCGTCGGCCAGACCGTGGTGAGCGATAAAAACGTTGTCGTTGTTGGGCCAGACGGCCCATCGGTTGTTGCCTAGTGGCCGTCCGTGCAATCCGAGGTATTCGATGAAACCACGCGGATCTCCTCCGAATAGTGCACCCGGCAGGCTGAGTTCGACTTCGTCCCGCGACATCGGCGGATCAATTGCTCTGTCGGGAACGATCGATCATGCAAGCCACGTTACGCAGTAGATGCTTCTAGCCGATGTTCAGCCCGCGCACAATAAATCCCGGCGCCCTGACGTCATGCTCGCCCGGAAACCGCGGCTCAACAATCTGGCCTGCTGGCGGAGGCTCTGGAGGGGATGGGTCGACAGGCTCTTCTCCGCAAGTCACCCACACCTGTCGGCCGCTTGCGAGGGGTAACGGGCCGTCGAGCAGCCGCCCGGATGCATCCAAAGTGACGCCAGCCTCGGTCATCCACACATACAACAGCGTCAGCCGATCCCACCTGTCGGCGATTTTGATCACCGTTTCCGAGGGGTCGAGTAGCCGCGGGATCGCACTATTCCGCGTTACCGCGATGGCGAAGGCCATCCTGCCGCCGTGGCTGAACGCGGTTGGCTCGAATTCCCAAGACGTATTCCGTCCGCCCGGCACGACCGGTGGGTTGCCGGAGTCGACGTGCTCACGGGTGACCGCCACTCGCCAAGAGTCGTCGGCGTGGAGGGAAACCTTCCAGGGATGTCCCTTCCCGGCGATGTAAGTGTCCTCGCGGTGGGTCCAGATCCGCCACCCACCGCAGCCAAGGCCCTTGTTTGTGCCTTCGGTTATCGCGAAGGCGTATCGGAGGTGGTTTCTAGCCATAGACGTCCTATTCGGGAGCTAACAATGTCACGGATTCGGCGAGAGCGGTCAAACCTTTAGCTAGGAGCTTCGTCGTCGGGTTCTCTGTCATCCGCTCAACTTCGCGGAATCTGTTGGCGGCGGTGACTGCCCACGCTGCTGCATCGCTCATGGCCGGGACGGTAGCGCCGGGCACCGACAGGCCCTCCGGGCCCAATTCTCAGGGTTTGGCCGAAGCATCCGGGTTCCCCATGGTGAAATCGCAGGCGTGCTGGATGCGGGGACTCAGCTAGAACTCAAGGTTAGAACATGGACAGTCGTCGAACCGCTTAATGCGGATGGGGGCGGCTTCGGTGACCTGTACGTCATCCGAGACTTGGCCGGCGAGGAAGCCGTAGCCAAACTTGTCGACAAGGACCCGGGGGCTGACCGTGAACTCTTCATCGGTACCTCGGTAGCCGCCGCCAAGTATCCGAACGTGATACCGGTAATAGACGACGGCGAGCACCAAACGAGTTGGGTGCTGGTAATGCCGAGAGCCGAGAAGTCGCTCCGGAGCTACCTAGACAACGAGGGCGCCCTCGACATGGATGATGTCGTCGACATCCTTCGCGACATCGCTTCAGCGCTCGCCGCTATCGACGGCACCGTGGTGCACCGCGACGTAAAACCCGCAAATATCCTTTTCCACGAGGGCTCCTGGTGTCTTACAGACTTCGGGATTTCACGGTATGCCGACGCTGCCACATCACAAGACACACGCAAGCATTTCCGCTCCGCGCGATACGCAGCACCGGAGCAATGGCGCTCCGAACGTGCGACTTCGGCGACCGACGTGTACGCCCTCGGCTGTGTCGCATACGAACTGCTAGCAGGAGAACCCCCCTTCAAAGGGCCCGAGTTTCGAGAGCAGCATTTGAACGACCCTGCGCCAACACTGCAAGTTGGCACAACCAGACTCCGCGTGTTAATCGAGGAGTGTCTCCATAAGCCGCCCGGAGCGAGGCCGTCGCCAGCGGTGATTGTCAAGAAGCTTGAGCGGATAGCTGGGGAGCCGATTAGTCGCGGCCGATTAGCGCTCGCTGAAGCCAACAGGCAACTGGTGGAGAAGAGGACCGCTGAGCACGCGCAGCAGTCCGCGGAACAAGAAGCACAGCTGCGCCGCGCAGAGCTTCACAAGGCCGCCGTTGCCACATTCGCCCACATCGGAGATGCGCTGACAGAAGAAGTCCGCGACAGCGCGCCGGCCGCTTACCTCAATGACCCCCGACTTCGGATGGGAATCTCGCCTCGGCCCGAACTGCTCTCGGTGAGCATCAACGGGATTGCCTTCGGTGTGACACATCCATATCCGAGCGATTCGCAGCGAACGCAACCGTTCGAAGTCATCTCAGAGGCGACAATTCTGCTGTACCTGCCTAAGCGTAGTAGGGCCGGATGGGCAGGACGAAGTCATTCCTTGTGGTTTTGCGATGCAGTCGACGAGGGAAGATTTGCCTGGTACGAGACGGCTTTTATGTCGTCTCCACTCAGCCAAGGAGGGCGGCCACCTGTCGAACCGTTCCATTTATCTGCCGGGGCAGCCGAGGTGGCTCTCATGGGGGTGATGGGAACCGAGCAGGTCGCGTGGCCATTCGAAGAACTTGACCGTGCGGACCTAGACGACTTTGTTGACCGGTGGCTTGGCTGGCTAGGTGACGCCGCGCAAGGGAGGCTATCAATCCCGCTGACCATGCCGGAAAAGCCTGTAAAGGGCTCGTGGCGAAAGTGAGTCCAACGTCCTGCCGTAACCGCTGCCTGAAAGGGGATTCGTGCCATCCAGTTGGCTAGCCACAAAACTCGACGAATTGATGCTCGACGGACGGCTCGTCCACCCCGACACGGTCGTTTCTGCAATGCCCATCCGCTCCGGCGGCGAAGTTGCTGATGAACTCGGAGGGCGTATGCTTCTTAGATACACCTGGGACATAAAAGAGGCTGGTCGGGACAAGGAAACCTTCGTCACACCAACTCCGTACTCGCAGGAGGAGGTGCCGCATTGGTTGAATTTGCCGAACCGCGCGCTTCAGCGACCGTGGGTGCTGCTCCTCGACCCAGCGAAGATAGATGCGATACAAGGGCCCAGATGGTGCTGCATGGGCCAAGGTATCGAGTACGTCCTTCCGAATGGCTACCGCGACGAGGCTATCTACGGCCCGCATTGGGTGGTTGAGATTCGATGAAACAGTTGTCGGACAAGGCGATTGCAGTAATCGGTGATGCCTTTAACAGCCAAATTGAGGGACTTCGCCTCATACCCGTCTACGGCCCATCGGACCGCGGGGGAGTAGTTGAGTGGATGGCCAAAGTGGACCTCGCCGCGCAGGGGGGCGTAGAAGCTCCCGCGGACCTCAGCGTCTTCGTTTCGCTCGCTGCTTGGTCCGACGGCGATGACAACGAGTTCGCCGCGACGATTGAAACTGCGGGCGCGATTCGCACTTCGCGTTGGGTTGCACGATGGGAATCCGATACTTTACCCGGTGAATATCGCCAGCGGCGACGTCGACGAAGTTGTAGCGATGGCTACCCGCTACCCGCTGGTGTCTTCAGGGCTGGGTGAAGCTATCGCGCGCGCCATAAGCATGGAAGGCTACCGGCCAAAGAACGCCGTGCCACTAGTCGCGGCAGACCACGGGAGTGGTCCTGAGATTCATTACATATAGGTCCTGGCGGACCTTCAAAGCCGCTCCGAGCAAACAAGAGAAAGGGTCGCATTTCAAAAGCGACCCTCCTCCGATTCATTACTGACGCTGCGCTCCTTCAAATGCACACCACGGCCCCCCGTGCCGTTTCGGGCGGATGCGATGAGCCGCTGCCCCAGCCGTTCGGCTTCGTCTGGCGTTGACGACACCTCGTGGTCCAAGACGCCGTACGGAAAAGGCGTCGGCCCGCTGAGAGGCATACCGTCCGAAGGGATGAGCACGTGGCCCTCCTGCCGTGGTCTCCGCCGCGCCAACACCCCAACCCGCTGCGGACAGTCCGGTTCCGCGAACTCTTCCAGCGACAGTGACACATATAGCGTCAGACCACATAGCATGAACTGCTGGTGAACTCGGTTCGTGCGCAGTAGACCGTGGCGCGCGGTACTGGGATTGAAATACCGGTACTGAATCTGTGCTTGTGGGGTCCGCCGCCGCCGAAGAGATTCGCATTAGAGTTCGAGGCCGTCGATGTCGCGCCCGCGGTCGCGGTCGCGTTCGGCGACGGTGGCCATCCGCTGATAGGCCGCGGCCGCGGCGCGACCGGCAGCGCTGTGTTCGCGCCACACCGCGCTGCGGGCGCGTCGGCGGTGCTCCTGGGCGATCAGCAGGTCGCTGACGGGTTGGGGGAGTAGGTCGCGCTCGGTGCGTTCAGCTTCGGCGTGCATGGTGCGGGGCCGGTCGTCGTTGGCCAGGATGGTGCGGAAGTGGTGGGCGGCCGCCCATTTGTTGCCGCGCCGCAGAACGTGGATGTCAGCCCCGGAAACCAGTCGTGAGTGTTCGTGGTCGGCTTCGCCGCTGATCCGTTGATAGACGTAGGCGTGGTTTTCGTCTTTGGCGCGGGTCATGCCGACGTAGGCCATGGCGCGGCTGGAGGTGTCGGCCAGGATGGAATGGCACACCCCAGGAGTGGTCTTGGTGCCCACGGTGACTCCTTGGGCGGAGTGCACGGTCACCGCGTAGCCGAGGGTGACGTTCTGGCGCAGGTAGTCGCCGTCGAAGACGACACGTGCTTTGTCGGTGAGCCGTTCGGCGGCCACGCGATTGGTCTTTTCGTCGATACCGGCCACGCGCCACCGGTTGCCGTTGCGGACCTGGTCGACGGCCTGGCCGGCGGGGTGCTCAGCGCCGGGGTGAACGGGGATGCTGATGTCGTTTTCGCGGCTGACGATGATGTCGCCGACAGCGATGCGCTGGTCGCGGGCGGCCCGCGCGGACGGCCCGTCGCCGACCAGGGCGTTGTGGACGCGCTGGTTGAGCGCGTCGGCCATCTCCCAGGAGTCGCAGACCATCAGTGAGTCTTTCCCGGCCGCCCGGTCGGCCAGGTAGGCATCGCCGGCGTCTTTGGCCATCGCGATCGGGTCGCCGGTGTGCAGGCGGCCGTGCTTGCGATACCAGCCGACGGCCTTGCGGAGGCGGTTGCCGTGTCCGGACCGCAGCGCCAGCGAGGCGTCGCGTTCCTCGGCGCTGCGCATCCGCCACACTTCGCCGAGGCGCTGCGACCAGGGCAGGTCCCCGCACAGATGCTCGAACATGCCGCCGCGGGCTTTCACCGGCGCCAGTTGGTAGGGGTCCCCGACGAGCACCATCTTCGCGCGTCCGGCGACCGCGGCTGAGAGCAGCTTCTTCAGCTCCGGGGTGCCGACCATGGAGGCTTCGTCGACGACGACCACGGTCTGCCGGTCGATGGCCAAAGTGTTGTCCTCGATTAGCTTGAGTGCCTTGGCCACGGTCAGGCCGCGGTCGCCGGCTTCTTCCTGCATCGCTTCGTCGACGGCTTTGCCGGTGGGGGCGAGCACGAGCACTTCTTTGTTCGCCCGGTGCGCAGCTGCACGCAACGCTTTGAGGGAGTGAGTTTTGCCAGCGCCGGCCGGGGCCTGGAGGGGCTGCACCAGGAATGGGGAGACGGCGATATTGCGGATGGCGCGTTCTTGGTCGGCGGAGAGGTCACCGAGATCGGCGGCGCGCACGTCAAGACGACTGCGGTTGTCGGAGGTGTCAACCATGCCCAGGATGCGGGATTCCTCGAGCATGATGGCGTCGACGGTGTACCTCTCGTGCCCCTCGCGGTGGTGCGCCTCGCGGGGGGCGCTGATGCGCACACCGACGTCGTCGACGAACGCTTCGATGAGCGCGCGCGGTTCCCCGACCGCGTCGACGGGCAGCTGCGCGCCGACGATCTCGACCATGTCGGCGCGCGTGAACGCGGCCTTGTCGATGTGCGCAGCCATGTGCGCGATGCGCGCCCGGTCCAGGGGGGTGCGCGCGTGTGTGCGCCGCGCGTCGCGCGCGGCGAAGTGCGCGTCGCGGTCCAAGTCGAGACCGCGCGCGTCGGCGCGCCATATCGCTTTGAGTTCTTCCCAGGCGAGCTGCTCGGGTTTGGTGGGCCGGGTGGCTTTCTGCGCGGTCGCCAGCTGCGCGGCGGTCGGCTCACCGTCGACGACGACGAGGTTGTCTTTGGCCCATTCCCGCAGCCGGGTCGACCGTTGCGACCACGCCTTGATGCTCGCCGCGGTGACACCGGCGATCTCGGCCATGCCGGAATGCTCGTCGACGTGCTGCCATTCGTAGCCGCGCTCGGCGTGCAGCTCGTGGCGCAGCGTGGCCTGGTAGATGACCCCGGCAGCTTTGGCTTCGTGATACAGCGACTTGGAGTCGATCGACACCAACCGACCATCGGCTCTGACCTGCCGATTGGGCACGATGACATGGGTGTGCAGGTGCGGGTCCCCACACCGGCTCGTCTCGTGCTGATAGGCGATCGCCACCAGCCCGGGCAGCCGTTGCAGATCTTTGTTGCTGGTCAGCGGGTTATGCACCCGCGTGTACCCGGCATGTTCGTGCAGGTAGGTCATCGCGGCTTCGACCGCTTTGACGTGAGCGTTCTGCATGACCTTCTCGGCCACGTCATCGGTCAGCGACCGCAGCAGCGACACGCTCTTGGGCGCGGCGAACATCAGGTCAAACCCGTGCACCCCGTTGGTTCCGAAGGCCCGGCCGGCCTCCCCGCTGGGGGTCACTCCATCGTCGAGCCAGCGCGCCGCGGTCTCGGTGTCAGCAAACCCGCCGTCGAGCGCGGCGCCGTCGAGTCCGGTGGTCTCACCGACGGTGGCTTTGTCGCCGACCACGACCCAGGTCGGGACGCGAGTGTCACCTTCGGAGTAGTACTCGCCCAGGCCGCCGCCGGCGGCCTGGCGGTCCATCGAGGCTTGCCGGGCCTGATTGGCGGTGTCGTTGTAGTAGCCGATGCTCCAGCGACTCAGCCGCGAGATCGTCAGCACGGTCGCGTCGCCACCAGACCACCTCACCAAGCCGGACAGGCCGCCGCCGGGCGGCCGGGGTTCGGGCGCGCCAGCGCCCGAACCCGAGTATCGCACAACGTGTGCCAATGTGCCGGAAGTCTGTTGGGTGGGAGCGGAGCGGAGGCGGAGTGGGTGTGCGGCAAGGGGGTCGGTGGTGAGGAATTGGTGCCAGTGTGAGGTGAGGGGCGGGCTTAGGGTGAGGGGGATGGAAAGAGTTGGGGTGTGGGGGACGAAGGGGAGGTGAGTGGGCTTGTGAGAGGTGAGGGGCGGATCGGCGGCGCGGCGCGAGTGGCGTGGACGCCGGTCGCGCGGGCCTGGCGTTTGGTGCGGGCGTGGCGTCGGGTTGAGGCGGACCGCAGGGCGTGGCTGGGGCAGCTGTGTGAGCGGGCTGCAGCGACGGAGCAAAGGGGGTGAGGATGGGCAAGATTTGGGCGGCGCTGGTGGCGGTGGCTGCAGAAGGCGCGGTGTTGGCGTGGCTGGTGGGCGGCCAGCTGTGGGAGTGGATGAGCGCGGGGCTCAGCGCCGGCATCAGCTATTGACGTCGGAGGGGACCGGAGGAAAAAGAGAGCCGGCACGCTGTCTGTCTCAGGACAGGGCGTGCCGGCTCTTTGGTGTGTGGGTCAGGGCTCGGTGTGGACGCTGACGCGGTGGTCGAGTTTGAGCAGTCGGGCCAGTGGTGGCACGTCGCCGCCGTGGCGGGCGGCATGTGCTTCAGCGGCGGCGAGCAGAGCCGCGGCACGGCGGTAGTCGGCGGCAAGGAAGGCGCATTGGGCGGCCAGGACATAGGCCGCTGCGGCGATCGGCCGCGGGCCCAGGTGGGCGGCGATGCGCTCGTAGAGCTCCGCGGCGTGGGCCTCGTGGCGGTCGGCGACGCCGGCGAGGTGGCGCGCGTGCGCGCCGGTGAGCACGGCGGCGGTGCGCTCGGCGAGGTCGGCGGTGGGCTCGGTGCGCGCGATGAGCGCGGCGCGCAGTGCGCTCAGGGTGTTGAGGGTGTCGGTGTGCGGCATGGGGTGTCCTTTCGCGGTGCGCGGTGTGCGCTCGGGGGTGATGTGCGGTCGTGCCGTGGTGTGCGGTGCTGCGTGCGCGGCGCACCCCGGGCCCCGCGGGGTGCGGGGTGCCGGGGTGCGCGGTGGCGCTAGCGGGTCGGGTCGGTGGCGGCGATGAAGGCTTCGGCGTCGGCTAGGTAGTACTCGGCGTGGCGGAGGTCGTCGGGGGTGGCGTCGCCGGCGAGCAGGACGGTGACGGCGTTGTCGCGGGCGGACAGTGCGTACTGGCGTCGGCGGTGGGGGTCGTCGGCGGCGGCCACAGCGGTGTGGATGTCGGTGCGGGCGTGGGCCAGCACCGCTGCGGTGCTGGGACCGGCTGTGTTGAGGTTGCTGGTGGGGTCGTGGTCGGTGACAGCCCAGGGGTTGGCGGCGAGGGTCATGGTTGTTCTCCGTTCGTCTACGGTGTTTGCTGCGCCGGTTAGCGCTGGGGTTGCGGGGACCGGCGGGGTGGCGCGCGCCACCCCGAAGAGGCCGCGCCGAACGGAGCAGGGTTTTCGGCCCGCGCGAGCAGGCGCGCAGCGCCTTGGCGAGCTGGCGTTGGGCCGAAAAGGTCACTCGGCCTGCGCAGTTCGGCGCGGGTGTGGGTTGCGCGTGACGGGGCCTCGTCGGTCACACT
>NZ_JBGGKV020000012.1:0-145188 GCF_041287165.2 Mycobacterium bulgaricum
CCGGCGCTAGCCGATGGCGCCGTACCGGCGCTAGCCGATGGCGCCGTACCGGCGCTAGCCGATGGCGCCGTACCGGCGCAGCGCCTCGGCGCGTTCCTGTTTGTGGTCCACGATCGCCTCGGGATAGTCATGGGGTCTGTCGTCGTCGCCCAAGTTGTGCACGTCGTCGACGTCGCGCAACTCCGGCACCCAGCGCTTCACGTAGGCGCCTGACGGGTCGAACTTCTTGCCCTGGGTGGTCGGATTGAAGACCCGGAAGTACGGCGCCGCATCGGTGCCACACCCCGCCGCCCACTGCCAGCCGTGCTGGTTGTTGGCCATGTCGCCGTCGACGAGCTGATCGAGGAACCAGCGGGCTCCCCACTGCCACGGCAGGTGCAGATCCTTGACCAGAAACGACGCCACGATCATCCGCACCCGGTTGTGCATGAAGCCGGTCTCGGCCAGCTGGCGCATCCCCGCGTCGACGATCGGGAAGCCCGTCTTGCCCGCCTTCCAGACCTCGAACGCCTTCTCGGCCTCACGCCCGTCGTCTACCTCGATGGCGTCGAAAGCGGTGTTCCAGTTCCACCACGTGCTCCGCGGCCACTCATGGACCACCGAGGCGTAGAAGTCCCGGAACGCCAACTCGCGCAGATATGTCTGAGCGCCCTTGCCGCGGCCGAGGTCCGCCGCCACCGTGCGCGGATGGATGGTGCCGAACTTCAGGTGCGCCGACATCCGGCTGGTTCCATCGAGGTCGGGGCGGTTGCGGTCGTCGCCGTAGCCGGCCAACCCGTCCTCCACGAACTCCATCCACTGCTTGCGTGCGCCGGTCTCGCCCGCCGGGCGGTCGAGTTCGACCCCGAGGTCGGGAATCTCGACAGCCCTCACACCCTTCACCTGGCCCGGTTCGATCCAGCGGGCCGACGTCTTGCTCGACTCCGCGGGCTTGCGCCAGCCGTGCTTGCGCCACGCGTCGTAGAACGGGGTGAACACCTTGTACGGGCTGCCGTCGCCTTTCGTGACACGGCCGGGTGACACCAGATAGGGAGACCCCGTCGCCACCAGTTCGACATCGCCCCCCAGGGCCTCGCGCACCGCGTCGTCGCGGCGGCGACCGTAGGGCAGGTGCTCCTCGGAAATGTGAACCGCCGTGGCCTCAACAGCTTTCGCGATCTTCGGGATCACGGACTTCGCGTCACCGCGGGTGACGAGCAGCCGCCCGTCGAGGTTGTCCCGCAGGTCGCGCAGTGCGTCGTAGAGGTACTGCAGCCGCCGCTCACCCGCCGAAGACTTCAGCGTCGGGTCGAGCACGTAACAAGCGAGAACCTCACCGTCACCCTCGGCGGCGGCGAGCAGCGCCGGCAGATCGGCGAGCCGTAGATCGCGGCGAAACCACAACACGGCGGCCATGGCATTGATGCTGCCCGCAATCTCGGATAGAGAAACAGGGGCGCGGAAATTCTGACGAAAGGGTCATGCCTGTGCAGTTCTGGTCGGGCGCGACATTCCTGGACACCACGGACGTACTGCCGCTGGCGCAGATGCTCGACGAGGCCGGCTTCGACGGCATGGTCACGTCCGACCACATGATCTATCCGCGGCAGCTGCAGTCCACCTATCCCGACTCCGGCAGCGGCACCCCACCCTGGGCGCCGGAGACGGCGTGGCCCGACGCATGGGTGCTCACCGGAGCGATGGCCGCCGTCACCACGCGGCTGCGGTTCTCCAACGCCGTCTACATCGCCCCGGCCCGTCCGCTTCTGGAGGTCGCCAAGCAGGTGGCGACCGCCGCGGTGCTGTCGGGCGGCCGCGTCACGCTCGCGGCGGGCGTCGGCTGGATGCGCGAGGAGTACGCGCTGATGGGCCAGGACTTCAGCACCAGAGGCAAACGACTCGACGAGATGATCCCGGCGCTGCGCGCGTTGTGGCGTGGTGGCTGGGTGTCCTGGCATGGCGAGCACTACCAGGTGCCCGAGATGATGATCGAACCCCACCCGCCCGGCCCCGTGCCGATCTTCTGCGGCGGCGAGTCCGAGGCCGCGCTGCGTCGCGCGGCGCGGCTGTGCGACGGCTGGGTCGGCTACGCCTATCGCTGGGACGACGCCGTCGGCTACGCGCACAGGCTCACCGAACTGCGACGCGAGTACGGACGCCTCGACGAACCCTTCGACATCCTGCTGGCCCTCATGGAGCCACCGTCTGTCGACCTCTACCGGCGGGCGCAGGACGCGGGGATCACCTCGGTGATGGTGGCCCCCTGGATGGGTGCCCAGCACGGCGATTCGCCTGGTGTCGAACGGTTCCGCAAACCGGTCGAGCTGTTCGCCCAGAACATCATCGCCAAGCTCGGGTGCTGAAGGGATCGGCCCAGCTGTGTTCAAGAGCATCGCGATCTGCGCCGTGGCGGCCAGTCTGGCCGGGTGCGCGGGTGCAGTCGTCGAGCCGACCGGTCTCGACGACTTCTCCGGTCCCGACGGCCTGATCGCCTCGGAACACGAGTCCGCCGAGGAGGATTCGCCGTGGACGGTCACCAGCGGATCGCTGTTCCGGGCGCAGGGCGCCGGATGGACAGGTGTTCCCGATGAGGGGGGCCGACCCGGAATGACAGGCTCGGCGGTGTTCCGGATGGTGTCCTCGGACAAGACATTCGGGGACGTCGATGTGACTCTGAGCCTCGATGTCGTGGAACTGGTCACGACGCAACGCACTCCGCCCCGCGATTACGACGGGGCGCACGTCTGGGTGCGGTACCGCTCACCCGAGGAGCTGTACGCGGTCAGCGTGGATCGCCGTGACGGCAAGATGGTCATCAAGAAGAAGTGCCCCGGCGGCGACGTGAACGGCGGCACCTATCACGACCTTTCGCCCGTCGTCGGCGGCGCGCCCATTCCGTTCGGGCGCCGGCAGCATGTTTTGGTGTCGGTGAGGGACCTACCCGGCGGCGCGGTCGCGATCAACGCGACCCGCGACGGGACCGCGGTGTCGGGGATCGACACCGGCATCGGCTGCGCGCCGCTGACCGGTGCCGGAGGAGTGGGACTACGGGGCGACAACGCCGAGTTGCGGTTCGCCGATTTCGTCGTCGAGCCGATCGGATAGCGTCCCGACCGCACTCAGCCGGCAGGCACCCCCACGCCCGCTCGGACGCCGGGGAAGTCCGCGCCCTCGGCGACCCGCAGATCGGTGAACGACGGCCACGGGACCGACACGATCTCCCGCCTGCCGATCAATCCGAATCCGCCGCTGCTGCGGGGGCCCCCCTCAGCGGAGACCCACAGCTTCACCGAGCCGTCGATGACGAACTCGGTACCCGCCGGGGACACCGTGAACTCCACGGCGTGACGATCAGACGGAGAGACCTCGCGCCTGTCGATCACGGCTTCCGCCGAGCGCCTTCCAACCGAGAGCCGCACGTCAGATGCGGAGACGCGCAGGGTGACCTCGTTCTGAGATGCGACTCTGGTGACCAGCGAGGCGACCGGGGTGCCGACGTTCATCAATCCGCCGATCGTCACCGACCCCTGATAGGACGCCCAGTCGGCGGTGGCATCGAGACCGTAGGCCATCTCCTGGTAGAGACCCGGGCCGGACAGCGACAGCCTGCCGCCGTCGGAAAGCGCTACCACCGGCGCGTCGGTCCGCGGGATCCACAGATCCGGCCGCTGTGAAGGCGGCGCCTGCGCCGGGTTCACGGCGGTGCGGGCGCGCACGTCGTCGAGCAGATCCTCGACGGTGGTGTCCACCGTGATCTCGATGCGGCCGGTCATCCCCGCCTCGGCAGCCCTCGCGCCGGGCGGCAGCGGTTGCGGCGGAGCGTTGTTGAACGAGCCGGCAAACAACTCGTCGATCACCGCTTCGGCCACGGCCGCCGCCTCGGGGTCACCGCCTTCGAGAAGTCGGTAGCCCTGCGAGAACGGAAAGGCGAAGGTTCGCGGACGGGGCAGACCGTGGCCGGTGATGTCGTCGATCGAACCCTGCAGGTCGGTGCGGATCTTGTCCTCGAACTCTGCGAGGGTTTCCCGACGGCCCTCCTCGAAAAGCCAGCGCCGGTTGACCATTTCGGATGCGACCGTGCCCTCGGCGTCGATCGGCAGCTTGGCATGCATCTTCCGGGTGTGCGATTGGAAATCCCAGCGGCCGGAGGCGGCCATTCTTGAGATCTCCTGCCACGACAGGTAATACGGACGCTTCTCACCGACGTTGGCAGTGATGATGAACGACACACCGTGCATGCCCAGACGTTCGAGAATCTTGTCGGCGTAGGTCCACAGCCCGTGAGTGCCGTCGTCGAAGGTGATCATCACGGCGCGTTCGGGGATCTCGCCGCCGTTGAGGTAGTCGACGTATTGATCGGTCGTGATGGAGGTGTAGCCGGCGGCTTTGAGCGCAGTCAGCTGAGCGTCGAAATCCTCCGGTGTGACTACGTAGTGGTATTGCGGATTCTCGGCCGGGTCGGGGTGGTCCTCCGTCGGATTGATCGGGCGGATGTCGTGGTAGGCCAGGATCACCGGAGGCGTGCGCTTCGGCAAGCGTGCGTCGACGTCAGCTGCCTGTGCCTGTTGCTCTGGCGTCAGAGAGGTCGGGGTGGTCGAGAATTGCTCGGTGACTTGCATTCTGGTGATGTGGCGGTGTGTCGCGTAGGCAAAGGGCGCCGAAACCAGGCCCAACGCGAGCAGCGACAACAATGCGCGGATGGCGCCATGCGCGAGGCGCGCGGGCCAGCGGGTATCGGGATCGGACACGCGAGTCAGCCGAACCTTCCGTCTGTCAACACCGTCAGATACAGCAGCGCGCCTGCAAGCGCGAAAAGCATTGTGAACAGCGCACTCACGATGGGTGATCTCATCGGGCGCCCCGGGCCCAGGTGTTCTTGCGAATGGTGAGCAGCGAATACGGCAGCAACCAGGACAGCACCACCGAACTCACCAGGCTCATGACCGGGCGATACCGCCAGCGTGAGTTTCCGGGATTGGTCAGCTTGAAGACGACAGCCCATGCGAACCCCTTGGTGAGTACGCCGCACAGGTAGAGGGCGGTGAGGAAGTACAGCCCGTGCGCCGGCGCCCACACCAGGTGACGGATCGCCATCAAAGGGGCCACCGCCACGAAGAGCACATGGCCGTAGAACAGCGCTGCGGGCCCGGGGCCGCGTCGCCACATGAACGAGCCTGTGAAGCACAGGTTGCGGATGAAGCTCTTCTTCCAGCGCACCTGCTGTTTCATGAACGGGCGAACGCGGGCCGGAACGGTGGTCCACACCAGTGCCGAGCGGACATAGCCGACTCGCCAGTGCCGCTCCGGGTGGTCCTGCTCGAACACCAGAGGAGAATCGGCATAGCGCCGCTTCAGCTCTTTGCCCTTCCAGACCTGGCCCAGCACGTAGCCGGTCAGTTGGCGATCGGTGGCGAAGCGGAACTCCCGGCCGAGGAAGCTGTCATTGGCCCACGCCGGAAAGTAATTGAGTACCGCGTCGCGTCGGAAGACCGCCAAGGGTCCGGACACGCACGTGACGCTGCCGAACGTCGCCTCGGCGGCCTTCGCGACCCGGAATTGGCCGTCATACCAGGCATCCTGCGCGCGGGTGAGCACGGTGTCGTCTGCATTCAAGGCGCGGGCGTGTCCACTGACCGCGCCGAGGTCAGGGTTGGTGACCAACGCGCGAATGCAGCGCGACAGGGCCTCAGGCGCCAGCACGCAGTCTGAGTCGGTGAACGCCAACACATCTCCGGTGGAGACCATGACCCCGTCGGTCAGGGCATGCTTCTTGCCGCGGTTGACGTCGTTGTAGAGGACGGTGATGTCGAGTTCGCCGGCCAGGCGCCGCAGGATGTCCGGCGTGCCGTCGGTGGAGGCGTCATCGATGACGATGACCTCAAGGTTCGGGTAGTCCGAACCAACCATGGTGCGGACGCAGTCCTCTATACCGTCGGCCTCGTCACGCACCGCCACAAGCAGGCTGACCTTCGGTGAGGCGGGCAGTGGCGGGAAATCCCACGCCTGCGATGGTGCCCTGCGTGCCAGCGGATTCCGTGGAAGCCGCGGTTTCCTGGCATGGACGCTGGGATCTTCGTAGCGGGCGAAGCCCAGATACATCATCGAGATGGTGGCGGTGAGCACGAGAAGTCCGTAGCCGACCAGCAGCGGCGCATTCGGTACCAGGGGCGCCTGCACCGCGAGGAGCAGGATCAGCGGCAACAGGGCGGTGATGACCGCCAGGCGACGGATCCCGATCCGTACGTAGCCGGGCAGCGAGTCGAGCCATCGGGCGATGCGGATCCGTCGCGCGGCGATGAATCGGTGGTGCTTGCCTTCGCGCCTCAGGCCGTTGACCGAGTCGTCGCGTCGGGTGATGCGCGGAATTGCCGGCACCGCCGTCAGCGGTGCGTAGTCAACCATGACGGCGCCCCTACAGCGTGACGTGTTCGGCGAGGGCGCCGACTCGGTAGGTGGTGTCGAGCACGGTGGGCTGATTTGCCAGCCAGGAGTTGTCCTCACCCGGGTGGATCGTGTGCACGACAACGAGATCCCACTGTTGCTCCGCGATATTCGACTGGTGGAACAGAGTGCCCGTCGACGGGGTCTGCAGGGTTTCGACATACGGGTCGGCGAAGGCCACGTCTGCTCCTTCGGCGGCGAGCATGTCGATGATCGCCAGCGCGGGGGACTCGCGGACATCGGCGACGCCCGGCTTGTAAGCCACCCCGAGGACCAGCACCCTGGCGCCTCGCAGTCGGTGTCCGGCGTCGGCGAGGACATCCCGTGCTCTGCCGACGACATCGCGGGGGCGTTCGGCGATGGCGGCCATCGCGGTCTCCACAACGGGTGAGCTGGTCCGCCGGGAACGCAACTGCCACAACAGATAATGCGGATCGCACGGGATGCAGTGTCCGCCGACGCCGGCACCGGGATAGAACGGCATGAAGCCATACGGTTTGGTCGCCGCCGCCGAGATCACCTCCATGACGTCGATCTCGACTTCGCGAGCGGCATCGGCGAACTCGTTCGCCAGGGCGATGTTGACCGCGCGGAACGTGTTCTCGACGAGCTTGGTCATCTCGGCGGCTTCGGGCGACGACACCATGTGTAACGACCCCGCGGTGGGTTCCAGGAATCGTGCCGCGCGACGCGCGCATTCGGCGGTCACGCCGCCCACCACGCGTGGCGTGCGGTCGGGAGCGTGGTCGTCGACGCCCGGGTCGATCCGCTCGGGGCTGAACGCCACGAAGATGTCGTGCCCGACCTGCAGTCCGCGTGCCTGAAGTGGGCGGACCAACAGATCGGCCGTGCAGCCCGGGTATGTGGTCGAGGTGAGCACGACGGTCTGCCCCCGTTGGGCGTGCTCGACCACCGCCGCGCACGCAGAGGACAGGGCGGCCAGATCCGGCGTCAAGTGGGCATCCACGGGGGTCGGTACACAGATCAGCACCGTCTCCGCGTGAGCCAGCGTCGACGGCTCGGTGGTCAGGTTGAGTCGATGGCTGTCGAGCGCGGCCGCCAGCCTGGTCTGGTCGCGGGCCAGCAGGTCGACTCGCTTCGCCTTGATCGCGGTCAGCCGCGACTCGCTGACGTCGAAGCCGATGACTTCGGCGCCGATGTCGGTGAAGGACAGGGCGGTGGGCAGCCCGACGTAGCCGAGTCCGACCACGGCGACTCGTGGATGGGCGAGGCGGGTTACTGGTGTGGACACAATGCCCTCCCGGAGGGTCCTTGGTGCAGCTAGATACTTTGCTAGAAATGCCTTGCTGTGCACAGAGTAATTGACAAGCACGACAATGTGCAACAGCGAGTTACTGAGGGCATCGATTCATTTACGACTATGAACTCTGATTTCTCAGCAGAGAGCGACGTGCAGCGCACTTGCTTACCATCGGCCTGGCTCGATGAGCGAGAATCGTTGTGTCAGGCGTTGTAGTTGCTTGAATTGCACCAGAGCGCGCGTGCCGGGGCTGCGAGGCCGGCCGGGGGCGTGGGAACGGCCCGCCGAGCCGCGTGCCGGTCGGACGGTAGCGAACGCGGTAGAGGCGAGCGGTAGAGACGAGGGTAGAGACGAGGAATCCCCCGCACAGCCGGGGGAAGTGTGCGGGGGACCCTCTGTTTGTGGAGCCGCGCTGTTACGCGGGCGGCATCAGCACGGTGTCGATGAGGTAGACCGTCGCGTTCGCGGTCTGAACCCCACCGCACACCACCGATGCGTTGTTGACCATGAGATGGTCCGGCGTGCCGGTGACATTCACCGTCGCGCCCTGTACCGTCGCGTGCTCGCCCACGACGGCCTCGGGTGCCGCCTGACCCGGAACCACGTGGTAGGTCAGGATGTTCGTCAGCAGATCCGAATCCGTCTTGAGCGTCTCCAGGGTGGCCGGGTCGATCTTCGCGAACGCCTCATCTGTCGGGGCGAACACCGTGAACTCGGCGCCGTTGAGCGTGTCGACAAGGTTGACGTTCGGATTTAATTGGCCCGAAACGGCTTTCGTGAGCGTTGTCAGCATCGGGTTGTTGGACGCGGCCGTTGCCACCGGATCCATCGCCATGCCCTGCACCGATCCCGGGCCCTCCGGAACTTGTTGTGCGTAGGCTGCGCAGCCGGGGCCGACGGGCGCGGCCGTCGCGGTACCGGCCACGCCAAGGGACAGGCCCACTGCAGCCGCAGCGGCGAATCCTGCTCCGAGACAACGTTTTGCGATGACGGTCATGATATCTGTCCTTTCGTGTCGGTGTTGTAGCGGCGCAGGATCACGCGGCCGGCGGCATCAGCACGGTGTCGATCATGTAGACGGTCGCGTTGGCGGTCTTGACGCCGCCGCACACCAGTCCGGCGTCGTTGACCTTCAGGTCGTTACCGGCCCCCGTCACCGTCACCGGAGCACCTTGGACGGTGGTGTGTTCGCCGGCCACTGCGTCCGGAGCTGCCTGACCCGGAACCACGTGGTAGGTAAGGATATTCGTCAACAGCTCGGAATCGGTCTTGAGCGTCTCCAGCGTCGCGGCGTCGATCTTGGCGAAGGCGTCGTTGGTCGGTGCGAACACGGTGAACTCGGCACCGTTGAGGGTGTCGACGAGGTTGACGTTCGGGTTCAGCTGGCCCGAGAGCGCCTGAGTCAGCGTGGTCAGCATGGGGTTGTTCGACGCTGCCACCGTCACCGGGTCGGCTGCCATTCCCGCCACGGAGCCAGGACCTTCGGGCACCTGTTCGGCGTACGCCGCGCAACCGCTGCCGATCAGATTGGCCGCAGGGTCGGCGGCGGGAGCCGACGACGGCGTCGTCTCCTCGCTGGTCGCGGACTCGACGGCCGACTCTGCCGCACTCGTCGCCGACGAGGCGTTGCTCGAAGCTTCTTCGCTCGAACAGGCCGCCGCGCCGAAGATGGCGAGAGCAGCGAGTCCGGCAACAGCCGTCGTCTTCCGGTGGTTCGTCATCATTTTCACCATTCCCTTCGCATACGGACACCGTTGCCCGCACTCAGTTGGCACACGGGTGATTCCCAGCCGGGACCCGTTTGGATGGGTCCAAAGCGTTGGCGTCACACACACGTCACATCCGGGGACGGCACAATGAACGCGTGACGGACAGGTTGCGCGTACTGATCCTGGGTAGCACCGGCTCGATCGGCACCCAGGCCCTCGAGGTCATTGCGGCCAATCCGGACCGTTTCGAGGTGGTCGGTCTCGGCGCCGGCGGCGGCAATCGCGATCTACTGGCGCGCCAGCGCGCCGAGACCGGTGTGACGAATGTCGGCGTCGCCGACGAAGCTGCGGCGACAGCGATCGGGGACGTGCCGTTCTCCGGACCGGACGCGATGACCCGCCTGATCGAGAGCGCCGCCGAAACAACGGGAGTCGACGTCGTGCTGAACGCACTCGTCGGGGCGCTCGGTCTCCAACCCACGCTGGCCGCGCTGGCCACCGGTGCACGGCTCGCGCTGGCCAACAAGGAGTCGTTGGTTGCCGGCGGGCCTCTGGTGCAGAAGGCGGCGGCGCCCGGCCAGATCGTGCCCGTGGACTCGGAGCACTCCGCCCTTGCCCAGTGCCTGCGCGGCGGCAGCGCCGACGAGGTCGCCAAACTCGTCCTCACCGCGTCGGGCGGTCCCTTCCGCGGTTGGACCGCTGAGCGACTCGAGGGTGTCACTCCCGAGCAGGCTGGAACGCATCCCACCTGGTCGATGGGTCCGATGAACACGCTGAACTCGGCATCTCTGGTCAACAAGGGGCTGGAGTTGATCGAGACGCATCTGCTGTTCGGCGTCGCCTACGACCGCATCGAGGTCGTCGTCCACCCGCAGTCGGTCGTGCACTCCATGGTCACGTTCACAGACGGATCCACGCTCGCCCAGGCCAGCCCGCCCGACATGAAACTTCCGATCGCGCTGGCCCTTGGTTGGCCGTCCCGCGTCGCAGGGGCGGCGTCGGCGTGCGACTTCACCACCGCGTCACGCTGGGATTTTGAGCCGCTGGACGATGAGGTGTTCCCGGCTGTGACGCTGGCCAGGGAGGCGGGCCGGGCCGGCGGTTGCCTGACCGCCATCTACAACGCGGCGAACGAGGAGGCCGCCGAGGCCTTCCTCGCAGGCCGCATCCGCTTCCCCGCGATCGTGCGCACGGTCGCACACGTGCTGCGCGCTGCCGACCAGTGGGCCGCCGAACCAGCTACCGTGGAAGACGTACTCGACGCACAAGACTGGGCCCGTGACCGGGCCCGGAGCGCGGTCGAGCGGGAACCCGCAGGTAGTAGAAGTTAGGACTGGCCGCCACGATGATGTACGTGCTTGGCGTGACGCTGTTCGCGCTCGCCATTCTGGTCTCCGTGGCGCTGCACGAATGCGGCCATATGTGGGTGGCCCGCGCCACTGGGATGAAGGTGCGCCGCTACTTCGTCGGCTTCGGCCCCACGCTGTGGTCCACGTGGCGCCCCAACAGGCTCGGCCAGACCGAGTACGGCATCAAGGCGATTCCGCTCGGCGGCTTCTGCGACATCGCGGGTATGACCGCGGTCGAGGAACTCGATCCGCAGGACCGTCAGTACGCGATGTACAAGCAGAAGACGTGGAAGCGCGTCGCGGTGCTGTTCGCCGGACCCGCGATGAACTTCGTCATCGGCCTGATCCTGGTCTATGCGATCGCGATCATCTGGGGACTGCCCAACATCAAGGCGCCGACCACCGCGGTGGTGGGGGAGACGTCCTGCATCAAGTCCGAGGTCACCGAAGGGCAATTGGGTGACTGCATCGCCAACAGCCCCGCGGCGGCCGCCGGAATCCAGGCCAACGACGTCATCACCAAGGTCGGTGACACCGAGGTGCCGACGTTCGACGCGCTCGTCGAGGCCGTGCGCGCGCAGAACGGGCCGACGACACTGACCGTGCAGCGCGACGAGAACGGCCAGGTACGCGAGTTCACCACGACCGTCGTCGTGACCCCGAGCCAGCGCTTCGTGGCGGGCGAGGACGGCGCAGCCGCCGCTCCCGTCGATGTCGGCAGCATCGGCGTCACCGCCGCGACGTTCGGTCCCACCCAGTACAACCCGCTGACCGCGGTGCCGGGGACCTTTGTCTTCACCGGCGACCTGGCCGTGGAACTCGGCAAGGCCATCGCCAAGATCCCGACCAAGATCGGGGCCCTGGTGCACTCCATCACCGGCGGCGAGCGCGATCCCGAGACACCGATCAGCGTCGTCGGGGCATCGCGGATCGGCGGCGAGACCGTCGAGCACGGCATCTGGGTCGCGTTCTGGTTCTTCCTTGCCCAGCTGAACTTCGTGCTGGGGGCGGTCAACCTGATCCCGCTGCTCCCGCTCGACGGCGGCCACATCGCGATCGCGTTGTACGAGAAGGTTCGCAATAAGATCCGTGAGGCGCGCGGCAGAGTGGCCGGCGCCCCCGTCAACTACCTCAAGCTGATGCCCCTCACGTATGTCGTGATCATCGTGATGGTGGGCTTCACGCTGCTCACCGTGACAGCAGACGTGATCAATCCGATCACGTTGTTCCAGTAGGAGACTCCGAAGTGACCTCTATCGGTCTTGGAATGCCTGCGCCTCCCGCGCCAGTCCTCGCTCCGCGCCGCAAAACCCGTCAGCTCATGGTGGGCGATGTCGGTGTCGGCAGCGACCACCCCATCGCGGTGCAGTCGATGTGCACCACGAAGACCCATGACATCAACGCGACGCTGCAGCAGATCGCCGAGCTCACCGCGTCCGGTTGCGACATCGTGCGCGTGGCCTGCCCCCGCCAGGAGGATGCCGACGCGTTACCGGCGATCGCCAAGAAGGCGAACATCCCGGTGATCGCCGACATCCACTTCCAGCCCAAGTACATCTTCGCCGCCATCGACGCCGGCTGCGCCGCCGTGCGCGTCAACCCCGGCAACATCAAGGAGTTCGACGGCCGGGTCAAGGAGGTTGCGAAAGCGGCGGGTGACGCGGGCATCCCGATCCGCATCGGCGTCAACGCCGGCTCGCTCGACCCCCGCATCCTCAAGAAGTACGGCAAGGCCACCCCGGAGGCGCTCGTCGAGTCAGCGCTGTGGGAGGCGTCGCTGTTCGAGGAGCACGGCTTCGGCGACATCAAGATCAGCGTCAAGCACAACGACCCGGTCATCATGGTGTCGGCCTACGAGCAGCTGGCCGCCCAGTGCGACTACCCGCTGCATCTCGGCGTCACCGAGGCGGGCCCGGCGTTCCAGGGCACCATCAAGTCCGCGGTGGCCTTCGGCGCGCTGCTGTCCAAAGGCATCGGCGATACGATCCGGGTGTCTCTGTCGGCGCCGCCGGCCGAAGAGATCAAGGTCGGCAACCAGATCCTGGAGTCGCTGAACCTGCGGCCTCGCGGCCTGGAGATCGTGTCGTGCCCGTCGTGCGGGCGGGCCCAGGTCGACGTGTACACGTTGGCCAACGAGGTCACCGCCGGCCTGGAGGGCATGGAAGTGCCGCTGCGGGTCGCGGTGATGGGCTGCGTCGTCAACGGACCCGGTGAGGCGCGCGAAGCCGACCTCGGGGTGGCCTCGGGCAACGGGAAGGGCCAGATCTTCGTCAAGGGTGAGGTGATCAAGACCGTGCCCGAAGCACTCATCGTCGAGACCCTCATCGAAGAGGCGCTGAGGCTTGCCGAAGAAATTGGGGCGGGACCCGGAACCGATGATGTCACCGGTTCGCCCGTTGTGACCGTAAGCTGATATCCGGCCCCAGGGGGTGGGGCCATCCGCCTACGGGTCAGTCGCAGAAAGAGTCCAGATGTCGGCTCCTCCGCTTTTTCGTCTCGTCGACGAACGCAGAGTGTCGGTGGTGCGCGACATCGGCGCGGTGCGTCAGGTCCTCGACGAGGATCCGGTGGCGGGCTGCATGGTCGCCTCCCGCGTCGCCGAGCACGGCATCGAGCCGTCCGCCATCGGCGGGGAACTGTGGACCCGCAGGCGCGCAACGGAATCTCTGTGCTTCGCCGGCGCCAACCTCATCCCTCTGCGCGGCGGGCTCGGAGACCTGAATGCGTTCGCCGACAAGGCGATGAGCTCCGCGCGCCGCTGCTCGTCGCTGGTCGGGCGCTCCGAGTTGGTCCTCCCGATGTGGCAGCGGCTCGAGCCGGTCTGGGGTCCTGCGCGCGACGTACGCGCGCACCAACCGCTGATGGCGCTGAGTTCGGCTCCGGCGTGCGCCGCCGATCCGGCTGTGCGGCAGGTGCGTATCGAGGAGCTCGACGCGTATCTGGTGGCTGCCATCGACATGTTCATCGGCGAGGTCGGCATCGACCCCCGCATCGGCGACGGGGGGCGGGGTTACCGCCGCCGGGTCGCCGGGCTGATCGCGGCAGGACGCGCGTGGGCGAGGTTCGATCGCGGCGAGGTCGTCTTTAAGGCCGAGGTCGGCTCGCAGTCGCCGGCCGTCGGTCAGATCCAGGGCGTGTGGGTGCATCCGGACCAGCGGGGCCGGGGCGTCGGTACCGCCGGAACCGCAACCGTCGCGGCGGCGATCGTCGGCGGCGGACGCATCGCGAGCCTGTACGTCAACAGCTTCAACACCGTCGCCAGGGCAACCTACGCGCGTATCGGTTTCACCGAGATCGCGTCATTTGCGACGGTCCTGCTCGACTGAACGGGCATGCCGCCTACTCTTCCGATATGACCGAGCAGGATGTGACGGCGGTGCGCAGGGCTATTGCCGACGCGCTCGTCCACGCCATGGAGCGCCGCCACGAGGTGCTCGACGCGGTCGTCGCGTCCGACGATTACGACGCCGCCATCGAGTCGATCGCCGCACTGCTCGACACGTCCGAAGAGGCCGCCGAGGCCGTCCTGCGGTTGTCTTTCGACCGGCTCACCAGGGTGTCGCGGCGGCGCATCGCCAACGAGCTCCAGAACCTGAACAGCCAGGCGTCGACCTTCACCCCACCCGAACAGACACCGGGGTCGGCGCGCCGGCTGATGCTGCGGCCTTTCTCCGCTGAGGCGGACCGTGACGTCTTTGCCGCGCGCACCGCCGACATGCGTTCCGCGGGTGACGGAACCGCGGCGCCCGCAGGTGATCTCGCCGACGAGATCCGAGATGCCGTGGCACGCGTCGCCGCCGAGGAGGCGGCGTGGCTGGTGGCCGAGGTCGGGACGACGAAGGTCGGCATGGTGTTCGGCGAGCTCGCCGACGGCGAGGTCGGGGTGCGCATATGGATTCACCCGGACCATCGCAAACAGGGCTACGGCACCGCGGCGCTGCGCGCGTCGCGCTCGGAGATGGCGGCCTACTTCCCGGCGGTGCCTCTGGTTGTGCGCGCGCCGGCGGCGGGCGCGTTCGGATCCTGACGGGGCGTCACAGGAATCTCACGTCCCCACGTTTCGCAGGTGGCTGACCAGAGCGGGTGATCGCGCCGCGTCGAAATCCACTTTTTGCCACACGCCACTTGCACTTTGTCTGCAAAAAGTGGATTTCGGCGGATGGAGCGCCGGTGCGCCTCCGCGGGCTTGAGGTCTCGGCTTCGTAACATCTGCCTCAATGGCAACACTGTTCTCACCCGTATCACGTAGCGCGGCGCTCCTGACGGCCGCGGCCCTGGTCCTCACGCTGGGTGCCTGCACCCCTCGACCCGACGGCCCTGAGCCCACGGCGGAGGAGTTCTTCGAAGCACTCGCCACCGGTGACACCGGCGCCGCGGCCCAGCTGGCCGACAACCCCGAGGCGGCCCGCGCCGCACTCAACGAGGCATGGGCCGGACTGCAGGCCACCGGGTTGGACGCCCAGATCCTCAGCTCCAAGTACGCCGAGGACACCGGCAGCGTCGCCTACCGCTACACGTGGCACCTGCCGAAAGACCGCACCTGGAGCTACGACGGACAGCTCAACATGGTCCGCGACGAGGGCCGGTGGGAGGTGCGCTGGAGTGCGACCGGCCTGCATCCGCGGCTGGGGGAGAACCAGACCTTCGCATTGCGCGCCGACTCACCACCGCGGGCGTCCGTGCACGAACGCACCGGCACGAACGTCCTGGTGCCCGGTTACAGGTATCACTTCGCACTCGACGCCCGGGCCGCCGGACCCGACCTGATGGCCACCGCGCGGACCGTCGCCGGTGTGCTGCACCGCTTTGACAACACCCTTGAGGCGCAGCGGCTCGCCGAGCTGGCCAGCTCGACCCCGGGGTCGTTAAGCCTGATGACACTCAGCCGGGCCGACCGTGACGCCGTCGTGGGAGCTGTCGGCGCGCTGCCCGGCGTGGTGATCACACCGCAGCCCGAGATGGTGCCGACGGACGACACATTCGCCCCCGCCCTGGTCAACGAGATCAAGAAGACCGTCGCCGAGGACCTCGACGGCGACCCCGGCTGGCGGGTTGTCACGGTCAACCAGAACGGTGTCGACGTCGACGTCCTCAACGAGGTGCCCGGCGCACCGGCGCCGTCGGTGAGCATCAGCCTCGACCGTTCGGTCCAGAACGCAGCGCAGAACTCGGTCAATTTCACCGACAAACAGGCGATGATCGTGGTGATCAAGCCCTCCACCGGTGAGATCCTCGCGGTGGCACAGAATTCCGCGGCCGACCGCGAAGGTCCGCTGGCCACCATGGGCCTGTTCCCCCCGGGCTCGACGTTCAAGATCGTGACCGCGGGGGCTGCGATCGAACGCCAGATGGCCACGCCCAACACGCTTCTCGGCTGCCCGGGAACCATGGACATCGGCCACCGCACGGTGCCGAACTACGGCGGTTTCGATCTCGGCACGGTCCCGATGTCGCGGGCCTTCGCCAGCTCGTGCAACACGACCTTCGCCGAACTGGCGAGCCGCATGCCGCCGCGAGGCCTGACCCAGGCGGCCTCGCAGTACGGCATCGGACCGGACTACGACATCGCAGGCCTGCCGACTGTCAGCGGTTCGGTGCCGCCGACGGTCAACCTGACCGAACGCACCGAGGACGGTTTCGGCCAGGGCAAGGTGCTCGCCAGCCCGTTCGGGATGGCACTGGCCGCCGCGACCGTCTCGGCAGGCCATACCCCGGTGCCTCACCTCATCGAAGGCCGCGAGACCGCCGTCACCGGTGAACGGCAGGAGATCTCGCCCGACGTGGTCGAGAGTCTGCGTCCGATGATGCGGCTCGTGGTGACCAACGGGACCGCCGAGGACCTGCAGGGCGCGGGCGATGTCCGGGGCAAGACCGGTGAGGCCGAGTTCGCGGGAGGCTCGCACTCCTGGTTCACCGGTTATCGCGGAGACATGGCCTTTTCGGCGCTCATCGTCGGGGGCGGCAGCTCGGAGTACGCGGTGCGGATGGTCAAGAACATGCTCGACTCGCTGCCACCCGACTACCTGGCGTAGCCGGTCAGCGCGGAATCGGCCGCCACGGGCTGCAGCCGGCGGACCTCCTGGCGGGAGGTCGACCCACTACCGGCGGTACCGTAGATGTCGCCATGACCGACATCAACCACGGCCGATACGGTGCCGTCGAGCCGACCGAGATGAGGATCTCCGACGCGGACCGCAACGGCACGTTGCGCAGGCTGCACAACGCCGTCGCGCTCGGCCTGATCGACATCCAGGAGTTCGAGGAACGTTCCGCAATGGTGTCTCAGGCCCGGCAACGTTCCGAACTCGATGCGCTCGTCGGTGACCTGCCCGGCCCCGGAGCGATTGTCACCTCGGCGGCCGATCGCGTCGAACTGCGCGGCGTCCTGGGCTCGCTGAAGCGGCAGGGCGAATGGGTGGTGCCGTCGAGGCTGGCCTTGCACCGACGGATGGGCTCGGTCGATCTCGATCTCACCCGCGCACGCTTCGCCGGGCCCATCGTCGTCATCGAGTTGGACATGCGATTCGGAGGCCTCGATCTGCGCCTGCCAGACGGGGCGAGCGCTTCCATCGACGACGTCGAGGTCAACGTCGGCAGTGCGCATGACCATCGTAAAGACGCTCCGGCGGAAGGGAATCCGCACGTGATCCTGACCGGTAAGGTCGTGTGCGGGTCGGTCGACATCAGGGGGCCGCGCAAGACGTGGCGACGCGGCCTGCTGCGCAACGGCTGAGGGATTACCGCAGCGGCTCGTCGGGGATGTCGTAGCGCTGCTGGTAGGCGCGCACCTGCTCGCGCACCTCGGAGGCGTTCAGACCTGTGTCGGCCCACCGGTATCTGTTGCCGCCGTGATCGCCGGGATGGGCGGCGAGGTGATTGCGCATCCGCTGCTCGGCGATCGGTGAGAGCTCGCGACCCAGCCGCCGATAGAGCGCGCGGATGGTCTCGAAGGGGTCGCGCATGAAGTCGCGGAAGTGCACGTCGATCACCTGCTCCGCGGGCACCACGCCGGAATCTCGCATCGTCATGGCACATTCGAGGCCGACGACGATCTGTTCGCGCGACTGCGCCGCACAATCGGGGATCGAGGACTCATCGGACGCCATGCCGCGCAGGTGGTGGATCAGCGCGCTGACCGACGAGATGACGTTGAGCGGATCGCGGTGCGTCTGCACGATCAACGCATCGGGGTACTCGGCGAGCAGCGCATCGAGCTGCCACAGGTGTGCCGGCGACTTCAGCAGCCATTGACCCCCGACGCCGGACTGCAGGTGCTGCAGGAAGATCCGGTGATAGCGGTACGCCGGGCAATGGTCGGCGTCGTACAGCAGCCAGCGGTAGTAGTCCGGCATGCGATATTGCGTCGGGAAGATCATCGAGCAGAACTCGCCTGCGACGATGCGCACACATTCCTGTCCGACGAGCGCACCCATCGGGTGGTGGGTGAGCAGGCCGGGCACGATCTGCTCGGACATCTCAAGGGCTGCCTGCGTCGAGGCGATCCGCGGGTCGGTGTCGTAGGTATCCGGCGCCGGCACCGGGAACGGATTGTCCACTTCCCAGGTCAGTGGCGGACGGAGCTCGGGATCCTGGGCGAGCAGGTCGAACAGGATCGTCGTCCCCGTGCGTGGTTGGCCGACGATGAAGATCGGCCGTTCGACGGGGGCCGCCGCGATGTCAGGATGGCGGTTGCGCCAGTCGATGATCTGCAGCCTGCTCGTCAGCGCGCGGTCGATGTCCATCAGCGCGATCTCGACCCCGAGGTCGTTGAGCCGCGCCTGGCTGGAGGCCAGGCTGTCGCAGACCCGATCCAGGCCGTCGCGCCAGGTGGTGCCGTCGCCGAAGTCGTCGAGACCCGAGTTTTCGCAGGCCTTTTCGATGAGCAAACCGGGGCGGAACCGGGCGGCGCTCACCGGGCGGCACCGCGAACGACGGTGCTGCGCAACACGGGGGCTTCCGGCTTGTCGAGCCACCGCACGACGACGAAGCCGCGGCGGCGTCCGCCGGTGTCGAGCCAGTGCCCGTGTCCGGAGTCGTTGGCGCCGATGGCGATCCGCACCAGACCGTCCGCGTCGGGCGTCACCGCCTTGTTGGTCACCGAACTGTGCCGGTGCCGCGGTTCCAGGCATTCGTGCCAGACATTTTCGAGGGTCACGTTCCAGTACCGGGTGTCCGGTGGCGGGAATTCGAGCACCAGTGATTCGTCGGGCCCAAGGGCGAACGACCCGATCATGTAAAGGTTGTCGGGCGTGGTGTCGGCACTGCCCAGGTCGGCGGCGTGGGCGGTGACGAGCACATTGGGTTCGGTCAGCATCTCGGGCTTGATGGTGCGATGCAGTGTCGTGAGTTTGACGATCGTCCACGCCATCGCGGTGAATGCCTCGGCCAGTGCCGCGTCCGAAAGCGGTTGCAACGGCTGCGCATCCAGACAGTCGATGCTCATCGTCGCGGGCAGTTCGGAGGCGGCGTCGCCGATGTACTCGCGCACCACGATCGACGACGCATCCTCGGGCACCTGCAGCCACTCCGCCGTCCCCAGGGTGTCCGGCGACGGTTCGGACGCCGACACCACGAACTCGAACGTGCCTCTGGTGCAACGAAGTTCGCTGTCGCCGAGGTAGGCGGCCATCCGGCGCGGTGTCAGCCCGGTGCCGGCCAGGACCTGGAACCCGAGATAGGCGGTGTCGCCGCGGGTGCCGCTGACCCGATAGGTGCGGTCCCCGCGGATCATCGCCAGCAGGTATCGGCCGTCGGGGTTCGGTCCGCCGATCAGGCGGGTATCGCTGCACATGTCGAAGAACCGGGGCCGTTGGGCGTCGGCCTCGACCGTCATCTCGGTGCACAGGGCTGTGGTCTTGGCCAGCACGCCGAGCCCTTCGAGTAGTTCACGCTCGCTCGTCGCATCCTCGATGACGGTCTGGGTGAGGTCGGCCAGCATCTGCTGCACGAATTTCCACGCTTCCAGGCTCGCCGGGGCCAGGTCGTTGCCTTTACCATTCATGGTGAGACATAGTTCCACCATGGACGTCGTCTCATCGGGAATCGCGCGAGAAAGTCTGATGGTCCGTAAGCAACGCGCGACCAAGGCCCGCATCGCCGCGGCCGCCGCGCAGGCCGTCGCCGATCACGGGCTGGCCGGCGCGACCATCGAGCACATCGCGGCCACCGCGGAGGTCGGCCGGGCCACATTTTTCCGCTACTTCAGCGCAAAAGAGGATGCCGTCGCCGAGGGCATGACGACGCATTGGCTGGACGCGATCACTGCCGCGATCGCCGTGCAGCCGCCCGGTTTGTCGGCCGACGAGGCCCTCATCGGTGCGTTCGAGAGTCTCGGCGACGGCTTCGACACGATCAGCGCTCAGGTGCGTGAGCTCGCGACGCTGACGAGGTCGTCGCCGGTGTTCAGTGCCTGGACGCTACAGATATACCTGCGCTACGAAGCCGCGATCGCCGAACTTCTGGGTCCGCGGTTCCCCGACCTTTTGCCCGACGATGCGCGGCCGCGCCTGCTCGGCGCCTTGGCCATGGCGTCGGTGCGGATCGCGCTCGACGACTGGCTCAGCCAAGGCGGCTCCCTGCCCGAGCGGGTGCGTTCGGCGCTGGGATCGCTGCGGTTTCGTTAGCGGGGGTCGAGCACCGCGAAACTCAGCGTTGCGCGGGCGGCGAGCCGGTCCCGCGCGACATCGAAGACGTCCACCGCGACGACCTGCAGGCGGCGCCCCGCACGCACCATCGTGGCCTCGGCGCGGGCCGGGCCTTCGAGCACCGGCGCCAGGAAGTGAATCGTCATGTCTGCCGTCGTCACATCCTGACCCGGCCCGATATGCCGGTCGGCCAGCCGGCCCGCGGCGATGTCGATCAGCGTCGCGACCAGACCGCCCTGCAGCGCTCCGCGCCGGTTCACCAGATTCGGCTGGTTGTCCAATTCGATGACCAGGCGTTCGTCGGACACCTCGACGTCACGGAAGTTCATCTGGGCGAACAAATGTCCCGGGGTGACCTGCATGGCGGAACGCTAGCATTGCTACATGTCTGTACGGACCGCCCTACGGCCCGGCACTGTGTCGCCGACGCTGCCGGTGCCCAAGTCGATCGAGCGCCCCGAGTACGTCGGCAGGCCGACCGCGCGCGAGGGCAGTGAGCCATGGGTGCAGACCCCCGAGGTGATCGAGAAGATGCGGGTGGCGGGTCGGATCGCGGCCGGTGCGCTCGCCGAGGCAGGCAAGGCTGTGGCGCCGGGGGTCACCACCGACCGTCTCGACCGCATCGCCCACGAGTACATGGTCGACCACGGCGCCTACCCGTCGACGCTGGGTTACAAGGGTTACCCGAAGTCGTGCTGCACGTCGCTCAACGAGATCATCTGCCACGGCATCCCGGACTCGACGGTCATCGAGGACGGCGACATCGTCAACATCGACGTCACGGCATACATCGACGGCGTACACGGTGACACCAATGCGACGTTCCTCGCGGGCAACGTCTCCGAGGAGCATCGCCTCCTCGTGGAGCGCACCCACGAGGCCACCATGCGCGCCATCAAAGCCGTCAAACCGGGCCGCGCGCTGTCGGTCGTCGGCCGCGTCATCGAGGCATACGCAAATCGATTCGGCTACAACGTGGTTCGCGATTTCACCGGCCACGGCATCGGCACCACCTTCCACAACGGGCTGGTGGTGCTGCACTACGACCAGCCCTCTGTCGAGACGGTCCTTGAGACGGGGATGACGTTCACCATCGAGCCGATGATCAACCTGGGCGGCTTGGACTACGAGATCTGGTCCGACGACTGGACGGTCGCCACCAAGGACAAGAAGTGGACCGCGCAGTTCGAGCACACGCTCGTGGTCACCGACTCGGGCGCCGAGATCCTGACCCAGCTCTGAGGCCTCGGTAGCCTGAATCCATGATCCGGCGAGGGCTCGTGCTTGCGATGGCAGGCTGCCTGCTCGCCGGCTGCGGGAATGCGGTCACGGGCACCGCGACCTGGCCGGGCGCCCGGCTGGACAAGGCGGTGCTCACCGAAGCCGACTTCCCGCCGGGGGTGCGGTTCGAGCGCATCGACCGCGACCCGGGGGAGGGCGACAATGCGAGCGGCCCACCGCCGATGCAGTCGATGCCGCCGGGGTGTACCGACGGACTGACGCGTGACATCGCCGGATCCGCGGAGCGCGGCCCGGGCAGCGCCGTCGAATACGTCGTCGCCTATGACGGCGCACGGATGGTGATCACCGTGCTGTCGTGGCGCCTCGCTCTCGAACGGCTCGCGGCGACCGCAGCGCGGTGTGCCGAGTACCGGACATTCTTCGACGAGGCGGATCCGGGCATCGAGATGACGACGACTCAGGTGCCCGTGCCGCGTGAGGACGCGTTGGCCTATCGGCAGACCATGCATCTGATGGGCGACGAGAGCAGCGTGTACTTCTCGTTCGAAAACGTCGGCAATTTCGGCATCTTCGGTATCGCATTCCCCACGACCGATCCGTCCATATCGGTCAAAGGCACGCTCCCGCAAACCTTTCTGGACATCATCGCCCGACAAGCTGAGCGTGCGCGCAGCGTCTGACGACCGGATCAACCGCGTGCAAACAGCCGCGCCAACTCGATGAGTCCCTGTAGCGTGGCGCAATGCCCACTCCCATGGTGACCGTTGACGGTTTCGGTGTGCCCGTTGAGGTCACCGGTCCGGAGAAGGGTTCCGTCGTGGTGTTGCTGGGCGCGGCACACCAGGCGCCTGCGGCCTACGAAGGGGTGTGCCAGCGATTGCACACGGCATCGCTGAAGACCGTCGTGATCGGACCCGAGCCGCGGTTGACCGCCAAGTCGGTCATCAGCATCCTCGACGCGCTCGAGGTCCGCTGGGCCCTTCTGGTCGGTGACCGGCTGGGCGGCGAACTCGCCTGGGAGCTCGCAGCCACCCGCCTGGACCGCTTCATCGGCCTGGTCGTCATCGACCGGGGTCACCCCAAGGTCGCCGACCTCACCGGTGCGGTGCGCGACGAGCACTGCCCCCCGGTGGAACTCAACACCACTGCCCTTGTCAGCACCAGCGCCGCGCGGGCGGTAGCCAAGGCCAGCCAGCGCTTCGTGTACGGCGAGTACCGCATCGTCGACCTGCTGGGCCGGCGCAACGCCGCCGATTCGACGGCGCAACTGGCCGCCGAGATCGTGATGCGCACCAGCACCTGGTGACCGCGGGCTAGCCGTTCTGCGCCTCGTCCGGGGTCCAGGCCTGAGGTAGTCCGGGTTGGTTAGGGAACAGGAAATCGACGAACGCCTTTGCGGTGGGCTGCGGTTCGTGATTCGCCAGCCCCGGCCGTTCGTTGGCCTCGATGAAAACGTAGTCGGGCTCGGTGACATCGGGGACGAGAAGATCGATGCCGGTGACCGGGATTCCGACGGCCTGCGCGGCGGCAACGGCCACCCGGCACAGTTCCGGATGCACGGTCGCGGTGACGTCGTGAATCGTGCCGCCCTGGTGCAGATTGGCGGTTCGGCGCACCCGTAGCCGTTCGCCTTCGGGCAGCACGTCCTCGAACGTGAATCCGGCTTCCCTGACCGTCGTCTCGGTGACGATGTCCATCGGGATCTTCGACTCGCCGCCGGTGGCCGCGGCGCGCCGCCGGCTCTGGGTCTCGATGAGCTCGCGGATCGTGTGCTTGCCGGTCCCGGTGATTTCGGCGGGCATCCGCAACGCCGCCGCCACGACCTTGCCGTCGATGACGACCAGCCGCAGGTCGTCCCCTTCTGCGCGCTGTTCGATGAGCACCTCGGGGTGTTGTTCCCGCGCACGAGCGAGCGCGGCATCGAGTTCCTCGGTGCTGCCGCCCACCCCGACGGTGATGCCCTTGCCCTGCTCGCCGCGTGTCGGCTTCACCACCACGTCGCCGACGTCGGCGAGGAACTGGTAGTCGGCGTCGTCGAACGTCGCGAGGCGGCCCTTCGGCACGGCGATGCCGGCCTCCGACACCAGGCGGCGGGTCAAGCGCTTGTCGTCGCAGCGCGCCATCGCGACGGCCGAGGTGTACTCGGACAGCGACTCACGGGTGACGACCGTCCGGCCACCGTGGGACAGCTTCATCTCACCGGCCTCGGCGTCGAGCACCTCGACCCAGATGCCGCGGCGCATCGCCTCATCGGCGATGATCCGCGCGTACGGATTCAGGTCGTCGACGGTCTCGGGCGGATGCGTGAACAGCGGTTCGTTGATCGCGTTCTTGCGTTTGACGGCCATCACCGGCACCCGGGCAAATCCGAGCTTCTCGTACAGCGCGATGGCGGCGTTGTTGTCGTGCGTGACCGAGAGATCCATGTAGGAGCGGCCGCGTTCGCGGTACAGCGCCGCCAGGCTGCGGGTCAGCGCCGCGCCGACACCCGGCAATGTCGCGGCCGGGTCCACGGCCAGCGTCCAGAGGCTGGAACCCTCTTCCGGATCGGAGAACAGCGCCTTGTGGTCGACCCCGGTGACGGTGCCCAGAATGGCGCCGTCCTCGTCGTTGACCGCGACCAGGTAGTCGACCGACGTCTGCTCCAGATGGTTGTTCCAGAGCACGTCGGTGGGTGCGGGCACCATGCCGCAGCGTAGGTAGACGCGGTTCATCTCGTCGGCGTCGCCGCGGCTTTCCAGTGTGCGCACGTGGAATCCGGTAGGTGCCGGAGCTTCGTCGTCGACGTCGGCGAACCGCAGTCGGTAGGTGTGGCTGGGGTCGATGAACAGCTCGGACGGCGCCTTGGACACCAGCACGTGCGGTTCGCGCGCGTAGATGCAGATGTCGCGCCTGCCCTGGCCCTCCTGGCGCAGGACGTCGGCGAGGCGGGCCGGGTCGGCGAATGTCTGGCCGAAAATGAGCCGCCCCCAACCGAGTTCGAGAACCACGTCGTCGGACATGGTGTCGAGCACATCCGGGGTGGCCGCCTCGTGCAGTGCCAGGGTGATGGCCTCGGGATGGTCTGCCGTCGGCTCCGCGGTCATGCGGCGGGCCCGTTGATACCGTGCCGCTGCAGCCAGAGCTCGAGCAGCGCGATCTGCCAGAGTTCGTTGCCGCGCAACGGAGTCAGCTTGCCGTTCGGATCGGCCAGCAGACGCTCGACGGCGTCGGGACGGAAGAGCCCGCGCTCCTTGGCCACCGGCGCGTAGAGCGCGTCGCGGACCAGGTCGAGGTAGGGGCCTTCGAGGTGGGTGAGCGCCGGCACCGGGAAGTAGCCTTTGGGCCGGTCGATGACTGCGGACGGAATCACCTGCCGCGCAGCCTGTTTGAGCACACCTTTGCCCTCGTGCGCGGTCTTGAACTCGGGCGGGCAGGTGGCGGCGAGCTCGACCAGCTCGTGGTCGAGGAACGGGACGCGCCCTTCCAGCCCCCACGCCATGGTCATGTTGTCGACGCGCTTGACCGGATCGTCGACCAGCATGACGGTCGTGTCCAGGCGCAGGGCCCGATCCACACCCGTCTCGGCGCCCGCGCGGGCGAAGTGCTCGGTGACGAAGAGCTCACTGGGGTCGCCGTCGGTCAGGTGGCCCGGTGCGACGATGTCTGTATAGCCGGCGCGGTCGCGGTCGAAGAAGGCGCGGCGGTAGCTCTCCACGGAGCCCTGCACCGACGCCGCCGCGGGCTCACCCATCGGGGGATACCAGTGGTAGCCGGCGAACACCTCGTCGGCGCCCTGCCCCGACTGCACGACCTTGACGTGCTTGGCGACCTCTTGGCTGAGCAGGTAAAAGGCCACGCAGTCGTGGCTGACCATCGGTTCGCTCATGGCGCCGATCGCCCCGTCGAGGGCGGGCAGCATCCGGTCGGTGCCGATGCGTATCTGGTGGTGGTCGGTGCCGAAGCGCTCGGCGATGATGTCGGAGTACTTGAACTCGTCGCCCTTGACGCCGCCCACGGACTCGAAACCGATGGAGAACGTCGCCAGGCCGTGCTGGCCGGCTTCGGCGAGCAGCCCGACGATCAAGCTCGAGTCCACCCCACCGGAGAGCAGGCATCCGACCGGGACGTCGGCGACCAGACGACGCTTCACAGCCGTCCGCAACGAGTCGAGAACCGCGTCCTCCCAGTCCTTCTCGGACCAGTCGGCGCGGTCCGCGCGGCGGGTGAAGTCGGGCTCCCAGTACGTCGTGGTGGTGACCTTGCCGTCGGGCTCGATGGCCATCAGCGACGCGGGTGGCAGTTTGCTGACCCCGCGCAGGATGGTGCGCGGTGACGGAACCACCGAGTGGAACGTCATGTAGTGGTGCAGCGCGACGGGGTCGATGTGGGTGTCGACGTCACCGCCGGCCAGCAGCGCGGGCAGCGACGACGCGAAGCGGATCCGGTCGGGACCCTGGGTCAGATAGAGCGGCTTGATGCCGAGCCGGTCGCGCCCCAGCAGGACGCGTCCGCTCTCGTGTTCGACGATCGCGAACGCGAACATGCCCTTGAGGTGGTCGACGAAGCGATCGCCCCAGTGGTGGTAGCCCTTGACCAGCACCTCGGTGTCGCTGTGGGAGAAGAAGCGGTAGCCGTGACCGGACAGTTCGTCGCGCAACTGCTCGTAGTTGTAGATGCAGCCGTTCCATGCCACCGACAGTCCCAGCTCGGCGTCGACCATCGGCTGGGCGCCCGCTTCGGACAGATCGATGATCTTGAGGCGCCGGTGGCCGAGAGCCACCCTGCCCTGAGACCACACACCGGCGGCGTCTGGTCCGCGCGGGACCATGACCTCGGCCATTGCCGTGACGGCTCGGACATCTGGGGTTGTTCCGTCGAGGCGTACCTCGCCGGTGGCTCCACACACCTTGGTTCGGTCCCTATCCTGTGGCTTTTCTGACGGCGGTGCCGATTCTATCTGCCACCGCGCGGCGGGGCTCGGCGTCGACGGTGATTACCCCTGCTGAGGTGGGTCAAACCCACGTCAGGCAATCAAGATCGAGACCGTCGTCACAGGGTCGGGCGACCTCGGGTCAGGAAACGCCTTCCAGGGTGTCCCCCGACGCGTCGACCTGCTTGATCGGGCCGGTGAACCAGTGCTTGACCGAGACGTTCCAGTAGATGAAGAGAAGGATCAGCACGCCGCCGACCAGCAACGGCGTGTAGTTGACGTACTTCCATTCGAAGCCGGGATCCCACGGCGCCCCCAGGTTGGACGTCGGCCACAGCGCGATGAACGACGTGACGAGGATTTCGATCAGTGCCACCGGCGCCATCCACTTGTGGTGGCCGCGCAAGTTCCATCGGCCGACCTTGAAGTCGTCGCCCATCCGCCAGCGGTAGTAGATCGGCACCGCGAAGCACAGGTACAGCCCGACGACGCCGATCGACACGACCGCGAAGAACGCCACCGGCACGGGCGCGCCGTTGATGTCCACCTCGACGAGGGCGGGCAGCGTGATGATCGCGGCGAGTACCGCGGTGACGACGACCGCGTTGGCCGGGATCTTCGTCTTGTTCACCTTCGACCACAGCTGGTGGCCGGGTACCGCGCGGTCGCGGCTGAATGCGAACAGCATGCGTGAGGCGCTCGTCTGGCACGCCGTCGTACAGAAGAACTGACCGCAGGTGGAGATCAGCAGCACGATGCCCATCCACTGGCTGTCGAGTGCCTGACCGAAGATCACCGCGACCGCGCCGCCGCCTGCGGTCACCTCATCAACGTCCTGCACGGCGAACAGGAACGTCAGCAGCAGGATCCAGCCGCCGATGGCCGAGTAGAAGATGGACCGCCAGATGCCCTTGGCCGCGCCGTCGGCGGCGCTCTTGGTCTCTTCGGACAGGTGCGCCGACGCGTCGTAACCGGTGATCGTGTATTGCGTCAGGATCGCCGAGATCGGCAGCACGAAGAACAGGAACGCGATGCCGGTCTCCCCGCCGAAGAAGCCCGTGTTGTTGACGGTGGTGGTGAACACCGTCGAGAAGCTCGCGTGTTGTTCGGGTAGCAGCCACAGGATCGCGACCACGGTGACCGCGCCCGCGACATGCCACCACACCGAGATGTTGTTGATGACCGCGAGCAGGTGCGACGAGAAGATGTTGATGGTGGCCGAGATCGCCAGCAGGACGAGGAAGATGATGAACGTCCTGGTCAGGCTGTAGCCCTCCAGCCACGTCTCGCTGAAGGTGCCCAGGGTCAGGTCCAGGAATGTCGCGCAACCGTACGAGACCGATGCCAGGATGGCGATGAGCCCGATGAGGTTGAGCCATCCGGTGTAGAAACCGGCCTTGGCGCCGCCGAGTTTCGCTGCCCACCAGTAGATTCCGCCCGAGGTCGGGTAGGCCGAGACGAGTTCGGACATGCAGAGGCCGATGATCAGGATGAACACCGAGACCAGCGGCCACCCCCAGGCGATGGCCGCCGGGCCGCCGTTGTTCCAGCCGAGGCCGAACGACGTGAAGCAGCCCGCCAGGATCGAGATGATCGAGAACGAGATGGCGAAGTTGCTGAATCCTGACCAGGTCCGGGAGAGTTCCTGGGTGTAGCCGAGGCTCGCGAGGTGGCGTTCGTCCTCGTCCAGATGCTCACCTTCGTCTAAATGCTCATGTCCTTCGGGCACGGAGTTCTCCTCTGGGAAGGCAGCGCAGGGACGAGCGCTGGCACCATCCCGGACAATAGAGTGCCTATTGGTCTGGCGTCCTACCTTTGGACATGAAAATGTGTTCGTGCATAAGGTGAGCGTTCCGGCCCCCTCGGGAGCCAATGGTCGGTCCACAGGCAGAACCCGTCAGGAAGGTCAGGCTTGAGCTGATGAGCACACGCGGCTTGCTGTCCAAGGATGTACTGGAACAAATGGTCGCCGAGGGCGACATCGACACCGTCATCGTCGCGTTCTGCGACATGCAGGGCCGGCTCACCGGAAAGCGCGTCTCGGCGCGGCTGTTCGTCGACGACGTCGCCGCGCACGGCGCCGAGTGCTGCAACTACCTGCTGGCTGTGGACGTCGACATGAACACCGTGGACGGCTATGCCATCTCGAGCTGGGAGACCGGCTACGGCGACATGGTCATGACCCCGGACTTCAGCACGCTGCGGCTCCTTCCGTGGCTGCCGGGTACGGCCCTGGTGATGGCAGACCTGTCCTGGACCGACGGCCGACCGGTGGCGCAGGCGCCGCGCACCGTGCTGCGCACACAGCTCGATCGCCTGGCCGAGCGCGGGTGGGGCGCCGTCGCTGCCACCGAACTGGAGTTCATGGTGTTCGACGACACCTACCGCGATGCGTGGAAGGCGGGTTATCGCAACCTGACACCGGCCACCGACTACAACATCGACTACGCGATGCTGGCCTCGACCCGCATGGAACCGCTGCTGCGCGACATCCGGCTGGGCATGGAAGGCGCGGGCCTCTACTGCGAGGGTGTCAAAGGGGAGTGCAACCTCGGTCAGCAGGAGATCGGGTTCCGCTACGACGAAGCCCTCGTGGTCTGCGACAACCACACGATCTACAAGAACGGCGCCAAAGAGATCGCCGATCAGCACGGCAAGAGTCTGACGTTCATGGCGAAGTTCGATGAGCGCGAAGGAAACAGCTGCCACATCCACATTTCGTTCCGCGGCTTGGACGACGACGGCCGGCCCACCGTCGCGGTGTTCGCCGACGACTCCGACGAGCTGGGCATGTCGCCGATGTTCCGCAGCTTCGTCGCCGGCCAGATCGCCACGCTTCGTGAGATGACGCTGTTCTACGCGCCGAACATCAACTCCTACAAGCGATTTGTCGACGGCAGCTTCGCTCCGACCGCGGTGGCGTGGGGGATCGACAACAGAACCTGCGCCCTGCGGGTCGTCGGCCACGGCCACGGCATGCGGATGGAGTGTCGCGCGCCCGGCGGCGACGTCAACCAGTATCTGGCGACCGCGGCGCTGATCGCGGGCGGTCTCTACGGCATCGACAACGAGCTGGAGCTCGAGGACGCGACGAAGGGCAACGCCTACACCAGCGGCGCGGACCGGCTGCCGACGACGATGGCCGAGGCTGCCGAGCTGTTCGACAAGTCGAAGGTCGCCCGCGAGGCGTTCGGCGACGACGTCGTCGACCACTACCTCAACAACGCCAACGTGGAAATGAAGGCGTTCAACTCGGCGGTGACCGATTGGGAGAGGAAGCGCGGCTTTGAACGTCTCTAGTCCTGCATCCCGGCCCGTGATCGGGCTGACCACCTATCTGCAGCAGGCGCAGACCGGTGTGTGGGACGTGCGGGCCAGCTTTCTGCCCGCCATCTACTTCGAAGGCGTCGGCATGGCGGGCGGGATTTCGGTACTGCTGCCGCCCCAGCCCGTCGACGACGACATCGCCGAGCGGCTGCTCGACGGACTCGACGGTCTGATCATCACGGGCGGGCGCGACGTCGACCCGTCGACCTATGGGGCGCAGCGTCATTCGACCACCGACGAGCCGGTGACCGACAGCCGCACCCGCGACGCGCTGGAATTCACGCTGCTGCGCGCGGCGCTACGCAGGCGCATACCGGTGCTCGGAATCTGCCGCGGCGCCCAGGTGCTCAACGTCGCCCTCGGCGGAACCCTGCACCAGCATCTGCCCGACGTGGTGGGGCACACCCGTCACCAGCAGGGCAACGCGGTCTTCACGACGTCGTCGATCGCGACGGTGCCCGGCAGCAGGGTCGCCGCACTCGTGGGACCCGACACCGAGGCCCAGTGCTATCACCATCAGGCCATCGACCGGCTCGGCGACGGGCTGGTCGTGAGCGCGTCCGACGCCGACGGTGTCATCGAGGCCGTCGAGATCGACCCTGCCCAGCATCCGGACCGTTGGGTCGTCGCGGTGCAATGGCATCCGGAGGAAAGGCTCGATGACCTACGACTCTTCGCGGGCCTGGTGGGTGCCGCGACCGCCTATGCGAATCAGAAAGTGAGTGCATGACCCAGGCAATGCAGAGCGACGTGATCAACCCCGCCACGGAGGAAGTGCTGCGCAGCGTCGAGCAGACCGACGAGGCCGGGGTCGACGACGCGGTGGCGCGGGCGAAAGCCGCGCAGCGGAAATGGGCCGGGCTGGCACCCGCCGAACGGGCCGCCGCGCTGCGCGCCTTCGCCGCCGTCGTCGACGCGCACACCGAGGAGCTGGCGGCGCTGGAGGTTGCCAACTCCGGGCATCCGATCGGCAACGCACGATGGGAGGCCGGACACGTCCGCGACGTGTTGCAGTACTACTCGGCTTCCCCGGAACGGCTGTCCGGCAAGCAGATTCCGGTTGCTGGCGGTCTGGACGTCACGTTCAACGAGCCGCTCGGGGTCGTCGGCGTCATCACCCCGTGGAATTTCCCGATGACCATCGCGTCGTGGGGCTTCGCGCCCGCACTCGCCGCGGGTAACGCGGTACTGGTCAAACCTGCCGAATGGACGCCGTTGACGACGATGCGGCTCGGCGAACTCGCCGTCGAGGCCGGGCTTCCCGCGGATGTGTTCCAGGTGCTGCCGGGGCGCGGATCGGTGGTCGGGGAGCGTTTCGTCAGCCATCCCGACGTCCGCAAGATCGTTTTCACCGGCTCGACCGAGGTCGGCACCCGCGTGATGGCCGGGGCGGCGAAGCAGGTCAAACGCGTCACCCTCGAGCTCGGCGGCAAGAGCGCCAACATCGTCTTCGACGACTCCGACCTCGAGAGGGCCGCGGCGACGGCGCCGTACGGCGTGTTCGACAACTCCGGCCAGGACTGCTGCGCCCGCAGCCGGATCCTGGTGCAGCGCAGCGTGTTCGACAGGTTCATGGAGTTGTTCGAGCCCGCGGTGAAGGGCGTCGTGGTCGGCGATCCGGGTGCGGAGAGCACCGAGATGGGCCCGCTGGTGTCGAAGGCGCATTGGAACTCGGTGTCGTCGTATGTGCCCGAAGGCGCGCCGATCGCGTTCCAGGGCACGGCCCCACAGGGCCCGGGTTTCTGGTTCCCGCCGACGGTGCTCACCCCTGAGCGCAACGACCGCACCGTGGTCGAGGAGATCTTCGGCCCCGTCGTGACGGTGCTGCCGTTCGACGACGAGGCCGATGCCATCGCGCTGGCCAACGACAGCGTGTACGGCCTGTCGGGTTCGATCTGGACCGAGAACCTGTCCCGGGCGCTGCGGGTGTCGCGCGCCGTGGAATCGGGGAATCTGTCGGTCAATTCGCATTCGTCGGTGCGGTACAGCACGCCGTTCGGCGGCTTCAAGCAATCCGGTCTCGGCCGTGAGCTCGGGCCCGACGCCCCGCTGTCGTTCACCGAAACCAAGAACGTGTTTTTTGCAGTCCAGGACGCCTGAGAGGAACTTCTGATGGATCTGACCCAGCGACTCGCAGGAAAGGTCGCGGTGATCACCGGCGGCGCCAGCGGCATCGGCCTGGCCACGGCCAAGCGCATGAAAGCCGAGGGCGCGACGATCGTCATCGGCGACATCGATCCCGCCACGGGCAAGACCGTCGCCGACGACCTCAACGGCACGTTCGTTCAGGTCGACGTCGCCGACCAGGTGGCGGTCGATGCGCTGTTCGACACCGCCGCAGAGACCTACGGCTCGGTGGACATCGCCTTCAACAATGCGGGGATCAGCCCGCCGGAGGACGACCTCATCGAGGTCACGGGGATCGACGCGTGGGATCGCGTGCAGGACATCAACCTCAAGTCGGTCTTCTTCTGCTGCAAGGCGGCGCTGCGCCACATGGTTCCCGCGCAGAAGGGCTCGATCGTCAACACCGCCTCGTTCGTCGCGGTGATGGGTTCGGCAACCTCGCAGATCTCCTACACCGCCTCCAAGGGCGGTGTGCTGGCGATGTCGCGCGAACTCGGGGTCCAGTACGCGCGTCAGGGAATTCGCGTCAACGCGCTGTGCCCGGGGCCGGTGAATACGCCGCTGCTGCAGGAGTTGTTCGCCAAGGATCCCGAGCGCGCGGCGCGGCGGCTCGTGCACGTGCCGGTCGGCCGGTTCGCCGAACCGGAGGAGTTGGCGGCGTCGGTGGCCTTTCTGGCCAGCGACGACGCGTCGTTCATCACCGCGTCGACGTTCCTCGTCGACGGCGGCATCAGCGGCCATTACGTGACGCCGCTGTAGGCCCCCGTGACAGCCCAACCGGACGGATCAGCAGATGCCAGCGATGCGCTGCTGCGTCCGGTGCGGCCGCTGAACGCGTTCGAGGACACCGTCGAGCGCCTGCTGCAGACGATCCGGCTCGGCGTGCTGCACCCCGGCGAATCCCTGCCGCCGGAGCGTGAACTCGCCGCACGGCTCGGCGTGAGTCGAGACACCGTGCGGGAGGCCATCAAGTCCCTGTCCGACGCCGGCTACCTGGTGTCGCGCCGGGGCCGCTACGGCGGGACCTTCATCGCGGACGAACTCCCGTCACCGCGCACCGGAGACGTCGAGTTGCGGCGCGCCGACATCGACGACGCGCTACGGCTGCGCGAGATCCTCGAAGTCGGTGCCGCCCGGATGGCGGCGGGGCGCACCCTCGCGGCGACCGAGCGAGAGGCGTTGTGGAGCAGGCTCTCCGACGTGCGCGGCGCCGCTGCCGAGGACTACCGCCGACTGGACTCGCGGCTGCATCTGGCGATCGCCGAGGCATCGGGTGTGCCCTCTCTGGTCCCGTTGGTCGCGCAGAACAGGATGCGGCTCAACGAACTGCTCGACTGCATACCGCTGCTGACCCGCAACATCGCGCACTCCGACGAGCAGCACGAGGGCATCGTGGTGGCGATCCTGGCGGGCGACGCCGACACGGCGGCGCAGATCATGGCGGCGCACGTGTGGGGCTCGGCGGCGCTGCTGCACGGCTTCCTGGACTGACGCCGACCGGTCGGCAGAATGCCTGCTGAGCTGCCATTTCATCGTCGCTGAATAACCGTTTCATCCTCGGGCGCGACCGTTGCCTCCGTTACCGCACCCCGGATCTCGGGCGAGACACATGGAGACAGCAATGACAGATCGCAATTGCCGCGCGTACAGCAGGCACGTCGGACGCGTCGGAAGCCTGGCCGTCGCCCTCGGCGTCGGTGCCGCGCTGGTATCGACGATTCCGCAGCACGGGGGTGTGGCCGACACCGCGAACATCCGCCTCACCCCGGCTGGGCTGATCGCACGTCCGGACACACCCCCCATCCCTGCCGCCGCAGTCGTCGCGGCGGCGCCGGTGCCGGTTCAGGGGGCTGTCCGTCCGGCCGAACAGCACGCCATCACCCTGTTTCCGACGGCAGCCCCCGTCGACAGCGCGCCGATCCGCAGCGCGGCAAGCATCGTCCCCGCCGAGACAGACGGCGACCGCGTCGTCCAACCGGACGTGCTGCGCCCCGACACCCCCGAGCCGGATGCCGCGGTGGTAGCCGCAGCGGCGCGAGGCGGCGACCGCCGTCCGGTGACGGTCGGTGCGGCACTGCCTCCCGCCTTCGCCGGGGAGAACCCCATCGCCGCGTTCATCGGGGTGTTCATCGGCAATGGCGACGAGCCGGGCGAGAACGGCGGCCTGCTCATCGGCAACGGCGCCGACGGCGCTCCGGGGCAGAACGGCGGCCGCGGCGGCCTGTTGTTCGGCAACGGCGGCAACGGCGGCATCGGTCTCGCCGGGCAGGCAGGCGGAAACGGCGGCAACGCAGGCATCTTCGGCAACGGCGGTGCCGGTGGTGCGGGCGGCGCGGTGATCAGTTCGACGCCGGGAACCGGAGGTGCCGGCGGAAAGGGCGGCAACGCCGGGCTATTCGGCAACGGTGGCGCCGGCGGCAACGGCGGCGGTGTGCTCGCCGCAGGCGGCGCGACCGGCGGCACGGGCGGCAGCGGCGGCAACGGGGGGCTCGCCGCGGGCAAGGGCGGCGCAGGTGGCGACGGCGGTGTCGCCGTCACCGACGGCAACGCGACCGGTGGCAGTGGCGGATCCGGCGGCCATGGCGGCCTGACCGGCAGCGGCGGTCAGGGTGGGTCGGGCGGCAAGGCGTCCACAGAAGACGGTGTGGCCAACGGAGGCGCGGGCGGCGACGGCGGGCAGGCCGGAGTGGGCAACGGCGGCAACGGAGGCGGCGGTGGAGACGCCCACACCGACACCGGCACTGCCAACAGTGGCGCGGGCGGTCACGGTGGTGACGCGCACGCTTCGGGCGCGGGCGGTGACGGCGGAGATTCGGGCACCGCCACAGCCGACGGCAACGGCGACGCCAACGGCAACGGTGGCGGCAACGGGGGCGATGGCAGCGGGGTTTTCGGTCCCGGCGGATCCGGTGGCAAGGGCGGCTCCACGACGTCGAAGGAGGGACCCGCCCAGGGCGGCACGGGTGGAGACGGCGGTGACGGCGGATTCGGCTCGGCAGGCGGGGACGGCGGCGACGGCGGTTCCGCGACGTCGACGGACAACAAGTCGACGGGCAAGGGCGGCAACGGCGGTAACGGCGGCGACGCCGGGCCCGGCGGGAGGACACCCGGCACCGGCGGCACCGGCGGCACCGGAAGCGGCAAGAACCCCGGTACGACCAACGGCACAAACGGCAGCAACGGCACAGCCTGACACGCATCGGGGACTCGGCGACCGCGGCCTGGGAAGGCAGTCGCGGTCGCCTTCGTCATCGCGTTCGACGCGTTCACGCCCCGCCGAGTGCGTTCTTGAGGAACGCTGTGAACCGATGTCGGTCGAGTTCCGGTTGTTCGGTGAGGTCGAGGCGTTGGTGAACGGGCAACGCCTCGACGTCGGCCATGCCCGTCAGCGATGCGTGCTCGCATCGATGCTCGTCGACGTGAACCGGCCGGTGTCGGTCGATCAGCTCGTCGACCGGGTGTGGGCCGACCAGCCGCCGAGCCGGGCCCGAAACGCACTGGCCGGGTATCTGTCTCGACTGCGCGCACTGCTGGCCGGTGGCAACGTCGCGATCACGCGGGGACCTGCGGGTTACACGCTGACCGCCGACCGCGACCGCGTGGATCTTCATCTGTTCCGCAGGATGGCCGATGCCGCACGCGCGGCCGCCGAGCCTGGCGAAGCGACCACACGATTTCAGCAGGCGCTGGCGTTGTGGCGCGGGGATCCGTTCTCCGGCATGGAGACACCATGGTTCGCCGACATGCGCAATGCGCTTGTCGCCGAACGCCTCTCGGTGTTCCTGGATCGCAACGACGTCGCGCTGCAGGCGGGACGCCACACCGAGATCATCGCCGAACTCGAATCCGCGCTGCACGCGCACCCGCTCGACGAGCGCCTCGCCGGGCAGACCATGCTGGCCCAGTTCCGAAGCGGCAGGCAGGCGGATGCGCTGGACCTGTACCGCCGGACCCGTGAGCGCCTCATCGACGAACTCGGTGTCGACCCGAGTCCCGTGCTGCGTGACGTCCATCGGCAGATCCTCGACGCCGACGCGACGCCGCCTCCGAGGCCGCCGGTGAAAACCGTTGCGCGTCCCGTCGGGCGGCCGGCGAATCTGCCTCGCAGGCCGACCTCGTTCATCGGCCGCGCCGACCAGCTGGCGGCGGTCACCGCGGCCGTCATGGACGGGCCCTTGATCACCCTGACCGGGGTCGGCGGTGTCGGCAAGACAAGACTCGCGCTCGAGGTCGCCGAACGCGCTCACAGCCACTTCGCCGACGGTGCATCGGTGTGTGAACTGGCGCCGGTGGCCGACGGTGCGACGCTTGGGCAGACGGTCGCGGCGGGGCTGGGGCTGCAGGAAAGACCCGGGCTCGGGGTCGAAGGCACGGTGATCGAACATCTGCGCGAGCACAATCTGCTGTTGCTCGTCGACAACTGCGAACACGTCCTCGACTCGGCGGCCGGGTTCATCGACCGGGTCACCCGGGATTGTCCTCGGGTGACGGTGCTGGCCACCAGTCGGGAACCGCTGGCTGTCGCCGGGGAACGCGTCATACCCGTAGCGCCGCTGCCCGACCACGAAGCAACCGCATTGTTCGCCGACCGTGCCAAGGCGGGCAGACCCGACTTCGACCTGGACGCCGAGCCGGTCGGTGCGGTGGCCGAGATCTGTAGACGCCTCGACGGGGTGCCGCTGGCCATCGAACTGGCCGCCGCCCGCACCCGGATGATGAACAGCCTCGACATCGCCCGGCGACTCGACGGCCTGCGCCTGTTGTCCGGCAACGCCCGAGGGGGACATCCCCGCCATCAGAGCGTCACGGCGACGATCGACTGGTCTTACCGCTTGCTCGCCGAACGCGAGCAGGCCCTGTTCGACCGGTTGTCGGTGTTCGCGGGCAGCTTCGACCTCGAAGCCGCGCACGGGGTGTGCGCCGACGACGGCGACAGCGAGCTCGACACCCTCGAGTTGCTGAGCGGTCTCGTCGACAAATCCATGGTGACGATCCGCGGCGGCCCGGCCGTGACGCGCTACGCGGTGCTGGAGACATTGCGTGCATACGGACGGGATCGACTGCAGGACAGGGGCTTGCGGGAGCACTACGAGACGCGCCACGCACTGTACTTCGTCGACCTGATCGAGCGTGGCGCGACCGGGGTGCGCGGCCCCGACGAGAAAGCCTGGATCGAGCGGTTGGCGCCGACGGCCGGAACGACCGTGACGAGCCCGGACACCGAGAACATCCGGGTGGCCTTCGATCGGGTGCTGGCCGACGGCGACACCGATTCGGTGATGCGGATGGTCGCCTCGGTGTGCGAGTTGATGCAGATGCGGGTCGGGTACACCTCGACCGACTGGGTCGACCGGGCGATCGGTGTCGCCGATCCCGGTCACCGGCTCTTCGCCGAGGTGATCGGCGTTGCGGCGCGGAAGGCATGGGTGCTCGGCGAATTCGCCGAAGCGCGGGCGTTGGCGCTGCGAGCCGCCGGACGCACGCCTGCGCCAGGACACACCTATCTCGGTTATCCGGGCGACGTCCCGGCCGATACGGCGGTGTCGGAAGGGGACCCGGACACAGCGCTGCGTTACTACCAGGCGCAGATCGGCACCGCGAAGGCCGCGGGTGACCTGTCCCGGCTGGTCTGGGTGCTCTACCAGATCACCGTCGCCCACGACGCCCGCGGCGAGCCGAAGGCCGGCCTGCCGGCCGCGCAGGAGGCGATGCGGGCCGCTCGGACGACGCAGAATCCGAGCACACTGGCGATGGCGTGTTGCGCGATGGGGCGCTGCCTGAAGAACACCGACCCCGACCGCGCGCTGGCCTACCTCGACGAGGCGATCGGCCACGCCGGCCCGGTGCAGAACAACTGGTTGACCGGGATCGCGCGAATGGAGGCCGCGGCGACGCGCACGATGCACGCCGACCCTGCCGAGGTCGCGCCCGAGTTCATCGAGGTGCTGGACCATTGGGCCAAAGCGGGGCCGGGCACCGGTTCGCAGCACTGGTTCGCGATCCGTTTCGTGGCGAAACTGTTGGAGCGCCTCGGCGCCGCCGAGGAGGCCGCCGCACTGCACCGCGCATTCGCGGCGGCGGGCCAGGAGTCGGCCCGTGGCGACGGGGTCGTCGACGACAGGGGAGCCCCGACCGCGCTGACAGGCGCGCAGGCCCTGGCCCTCGCGCGGTCGACCCTGCGCCGGTTCTGCGGAAGCTAGTGCCGTGGCGGTGGAGTTCCGACTGCTCGGCGATGTCGAGGCGCGGCTGGCCGGCAGGCGCCTCGAGATCGGCCATGTCCGTCAGCGGTGCGTCCTCGTCGCGCTGTTGGTCGACGTCAACCATGCGGTCGGCACCGATCAGCTGATAAACCGGGTGTGGGCCGGCGAACCCCCACACAACGCGCGCAACGCGCTCGCGGCGTACATGTCGCGGCTGCGCACCCTGTTCGCCGACGCCGACGGGGTGCAGATCCTGCGCCGGCCCGGCGGATACCTGCTGGAGGCGGACGCGCACAGCGTCGACCTGGTCTGTTTCCGGCGCCTGGCCGCCGAAGCCCGCAACGCCGCAGATCCCGCCGATGCCGCGGCGCGCTTCGACGAGGCGTTGGGCTTATGGCGCGCAGAGCCTTTCGCGACGCTCGATACGCCCTGGATCAATGAGGTACGCAATTCCCTTGAGATCGAACGCTTCTCGGTAGTGCTGGATCGCAACGACCGGGCGCTCGAGGCTGGTAGGCATGCGGACCTCGTGGCGGAGTTGACGACCGAGATGCAGGCGCATCCCCTCGACGAGCGTCTTGCCGCGCAGCTCATGCTGGCTCAATACCGGGCGGGCCGGCAGGCGCTCGCGCTCGAGGTCTTCCAGCAGATGCGGGTGCGGCTCGTCGAGGAGCTGGGGGTCGATCCCAGTCCCGTGCTGCGTGACGCGCATGAACAGATCCTCGTGGGTGAACGGGACGCTGTACCGGGGGTTTGTGCGCCCCCGCCACCCCGGAACCGCCAGCCTGCGGCGACTCTGCCGCGCAGGCCCACCGCCTTCATCGGCAGGCACGCCGAACGGCAGCGCCTCGGCGCAGCGCTCGCCGAGGGGCCGCTGCTCACACTGACGGGCGTGGGAGGTGTCGGCAAGACCCGGCTCGCACTTGAGGTCGCGGCCGCCGAGGGCGACCGGTACCCCGACGGAGTGTGGCTGTGTGAGCTCGCGCCCCTCGACGACGGTGCCGCGGTCGGGCACGCGGTCGCGGCGGCGCTGCGACTGCAGCAACGCCACGGTCTCGACATCGAGGCGACGGTCATCGAATACCTCGGCACGCGTGAGCTGCTGCTGATCGTGGACAACTGCGAACACCTGCTCGACTCCGCCGCCGCGCTGATCGACCGGATCATCACGCGGTGCCCGCGGGTGACGGTGCTGGCCACCAGCCGGGAGGCGCTCGGGCTCAACGGCGAGCGTCTCTTCGCGGTGCCGCCGCTGGGCGCCGACGAGTCGACGGCGCTGTTCGCCGACCGTGCCAGAGCAGGCAGGCCGGACTTCGACCTCGCTCGTGAGCCGGTGGGCGCAGTCGCCGAGATCTGCAGACAACTCGACGGTCTGCCGCTGGCGATCGAGTTGGCGGCATCGCGGATACGCGTGATGGGCAGCCTCGACCTGGCGCGGCGGCTCGACGGACTTCGCCTGCTACGGGGTGGAAGTCGCGGCGCGTTGCCGCGCCAGCAGAGCCTCGCGGCGACCATCGACTGGTCCTACCAACTTTTGACGGCCGCCGAACAGTCGTTGTTCATGCGGCTGTCGGTGTTCGCGGGCGGATTCGATCTCGAAGCCGCACACGGGGTCTGCGGTGAAGGGGATGCGACGGAGGACGACACGCTCGACCTGCTCACCGGGCTCGTGGACAAGTCGATGGTGACGGTGCGCGGCGGGGCAGCCACCACCCGGTACGTCGTGCTGGAGACGCTGCGCGCCCACGGGCGGGAACGCCTGTCGGAGCGGGGAAGCGCCGGCGGGGCCGCGGCGAGGCACATGGCCTACTTCACCCGCCTCGCCCAGCTCGCCGCCGCCGGGGTGCACACCGCCGACGAAGCGGCGTGGGTCGAACGGATCCTGCCCGACTACGACAATCTGCGGGCGGCATTCGAGCACGCAATGGCGGTCGGGGAGGTCGATGCGGCGCTGCAATTGGTGACGTCGCTGTCTGAAATAGTGCACCTGAGAATAGGTTTCGAGACGTCGGGGTGGGCCGAGCGTGCACTCGCGGTGACCGATGCCGGCCATCCGCTGTTCGCCGCCGCCGTCGGGTTCGCGGCCCGCGGAGCATGGAATCGCGGCGACCACGCGCGGGCCAGGGCGCTGGCATCGCGGGCCGAGGGGCGTGACCCGGGGCGTGGTAACGGCCGCGTGGCCTATCCGGGCGACGTGCTGGCCGATGTCGCGCTCTACGAGGGGGATCCGGCGTTCGCGCTCGCTCACTATGACACCGAGATGACGCGCGCCCGTGCCGACGACGATCCGATCCGCCTGGTGTGGACGTTGTTCTACGTGGCCATCTGTCAGGCCGCGTTGCGAACTCCGGAGGCGGGACGTGAGGCCGCCGAAGAGGCGGTCGCCGTCGCCGAGGCAACCCACAATCCCACCGCGCGGTCGATGGCGCGGTACGCGCTGGGTCTTGTGCTGAAGAAGTCCGACCCAGACGCCGCGCTCGGACTTTTCGACGAGGCGGCCGCACTCGCCGCAGCGGTGCAGAACTTCTGGTGGCACGGCATCGCGATCATGGAGGCCGCATCGACCCGTGGGGTTCACGGTGAACCCTCGGTCGCCGCCAGAGAGTTCGCCGACGTGCTCGACCACTGGGACCGGGTGGGCGACTGGAGCCAGCAGTGGCTCAACCTGCGATACATCACCCGCTTCCTGCTCCGGATCGGGGCGACCGACGATGCGATGGTTCTCCATCGTGCGCTGCTGGCTGCGGGCCGACAGTCCCCGGTGCGATCCACGAACGGCGCGGACGCGCCTGCCGTCAGCGGTGTGCAGGCCGTCGCCCACGCCCGTGCGGTGCTGCGCCGCTTCTGAGCTGCGGATTTCAGGAACGCGTCAGGTCTTCGACAGCGCGGTGGCCGACGGTTGCAGCATCGACCAACCGGGGTGTCAGCCCCTCGACCAGGAGTCTGCGATGAACCACTATCCATCCATCGGCCGCGTCGGCGTTCTCGCGCTCACCCTCGGCGTCGGCGGCGTCGCCGTGCCCGCGGGCGCGGGTCCGCTCGACGTGACACCACCGGCGATCAGTCGCGTGGCGGTGATGCCCGCCCCCGCGACGCCCATCGTGCCGGCGTTCCAGCCGTCCGACTACTCGAGATTGTCTGCGGCACCGATGGATACGGTCATTTCGCACCAAACATCGCGACCGTCAGAGGTGCGTATCGCCGCACCCGACGCCATGCCGGCCGCTAGCGATGCCACTCCGCTCCTGGAGCTCCTTCGCGACGCGCCGGAACACCGCGATCAGAGCCGTCCGGTATCGCGATCGCTTCGGCTCGACAGCGACAGTGACGAAAGGCCGAGCGGCACAGAACAACTCGCCGGCACGTCGGCCTCGTCCGGTCCCAACCTGGTGGCCGCGCTCGTCGGGGTGTTCATCAGCAACGGCGACGAGCCCGGCGAGAACGGGGGACTGTTGATCGGCAACGGTGCCCCGGGCGCGCCCGGCCAGGACGGGGGCCGCGGCGGTCTGCTGTTCGGCAACGGTGGCCGCGGCGGCGACGGTCTGGCGGGTCAGAACGGCGGCAACGGCGGCGCCGCAGGCCTGTTCGGTGTCGGCGGCGCAGGCGGGAACGGCGGCAACCTCGGCGGCGTCGCGCCGACAGCCGCCGACGGAGGCAACGGCGGCCGCGGCGGTCTGCTGTCCGGCCGCGGCGGCGACGGCGGCATGGGCGGCGTCGCCGACGCCCTATCGGGGACCGCGACCGGTGGTAACGGCGGAAAAGGCGGTGCGGCAGGCGTTCTCGGTAACGCCGGACAAGGCGGCCGCGGCGGCAACTCCTCGACCCAGAAGGGTACGGCGCTGGGAGGCAAGGCAGGCGACGGCGGAACCGCCGTTCTGGGTGCCGGCGGCAGCGGCGGCGAAGGCGGTTTCGCAATCAGCAACGACGGCGCCGGTGTCGGCGGTACAGGCGGCAAGGGCGGCCGTGCCCTCGTGTCGGGCTCCGGCGGCCGGGGCGGAAACGGCGGCACGGTCACCGGGACCAAGGACGTCACCTACGGCGGTGAAGCCGGCGCCGGCGGCAAAGGCGGCGTGTTCGGCGGTGACGGCGGCGACGGGGGCGTCGGCGGCAACGCTTACAGCAATGACGGCTCGGCATACGGCGGACACGGCGGCAGGGGCGGCAACGGTGGTCTCGGCTCCGACGGCGGCGATGGCGGCAAGGGCGGGGTGAGCTCGTCGGTGAAGGGCAACAGTTACGGCGGCAGCGGTGGCGGCGGCGGTGACGCCGGCGCAGGGGGCGAGGGCGGTTCCGGCGGCGCCGGCGGGACCGGAAAGACCACCACGGGCGGCAACGGATCCGACGGATCCGATGGATAGCACACTGACCAGCACATTTCATGCTTGCCGAAGGAGCTCCGAAGCGGCGGCGAGCACTCTGACATCCGACACCCCACCACGAAGGAGAACACCGAAATGACCACTGTCGACCTCGACGCCGATCGCGCGCTGAAGGCCAAGCACCGCGCACTGTGGGCCTCCGGCGACTACGCGGCAGTCGCTGCCGAACTGATTCCGGCGCTGGGCTTCGAACTCGTCAGGGCCTGTGGGATCAAGCCCGGTGACCGCGTCCTCGACGTCGCGGCCGGCTCCGGTAACGCGTCGGTCCCGGCCGCGGTGGCCGGTGCCGTCGTCACAGCGAGCGACCTCACCCCGGAGCTCTTCGGGACAGGGCGCCGCATCGCCGCCGACCACGGCGTGGAATTGGAATGGGTGGAGGCCGACGCCGAGGCCCTGCCCTTCGCCGATGACGGTTTCGACGTCGTGATGTCCTGTGTCGGAGCGATGTTCGCCCCGCACCATCAGGCAACGGCCGACGAACTCGTGCGCGTGGTCCGTCCCGGCGGCACCATCGGCCTCATCAGCTGGACCCCCGAGGGGTTCATCGGCAAACTCTTCGCGACGATGAAGCCGTACGCGCCGCCGCCCCCGCCCGGCGCCAGCCCGCCACCGCTGTGGGGCAGCGAGGGGCACGTCGCTGCGTTGTTCGGTGACCGGGTCTCCGCTCTGCGGATGATCCGCCAGACGGTGCACATGAACCGCTGCGCGACGCCGCTCGAGTTCCGCGAGTACTGGAAGCGCAATTACGGTCCGACCATCGCTGCGTACCGGCACAACGCTGAACAGCCGGATCGGGTGGCGGAGCTCGACGAGGCATTTCTTCGCTTTCTCACCGAGTGGAATCGCTCTGCGGAATCCGGACGCACCGCCTATGACGCGGAGTACCTGTTGGTCACGGCGACGAAGCGTTGACCGCGTGGATGTCGGCCGCGCAGCGTGCGCCGAGGACTACATTCTCTTCTGTGGAGGATCAACAGCTCGTCGATCGGGCGTCGTCGGCGCTGGCCGAGGTGGACACGCCGGGCTGGGCCCAGCGTTTCGACCTGGTGTCGGATCCGCACCGTCTGGAGATTCTGCTGAGCCTGCACCGGGCGCCGGGGATCTGCGTCAGCGACCTCGCCGCGGCACTCGGCCGTTCGGAGAATGCGGTCTCGCAGGCACTTCGGGTCCTGCGCCAGCAGGGTTGGGTGACCAGCACACGCTCGGGCCGGTCGGTGACCTATCGGCTGGAGGACGAGATCGTGCACGACCTTCTGCACTGGATCGGCGCCCGGCACGGCTGAACGAAACAGGTTGCAGCCAAAGCGCACCCGCGTCGGACCTACACTTGCTGCGTGCGCGTGTTGAACCTCGACCAGCCACCGCTGGCACCGCACCCTGAACTGGGCGGGCATTCCGACCAGCCTGTCCACGCGCGGATCGCGCACTGGCTGGAGAATCTCGTCATCTCCGGTGAACTGATGCCGGGTGACAAGCTGCCGCCCGAGGTGGAGATCGCGACGTCGCTGGGTGTTAGCCGGATGACGCTGCGGCAGGCGCTCGGCGCGGTGGAGGCAAAGGGGTTCATCGATCGCCGCCGGGGACGTTTCGGCGGAAGCTTCATCGCCGCTCCGCGATTCGAGCTCGACCACGCCGCGCTTCCGGGTTTCACTGAGCAGATGCGCAGAATCGACGTGGCGCCGGGCGCGCAGGTGCTCAAGGCGGCCACCCGCAGGCCCGACATCGTCGTGAGCAAGGCGCTGGGGTTGCGCAGGATGGACCACGTCCACGAGATCCAGCGTGTCCGTACCGCCAACGGAGAGCCGATCGTCCTCGAAGAGGCCTATCTGCCCGCCGACCCGTTCCCCGGCCTCATACAGAAGGATCTGCACGGCTCCCTCTATGCCGTGATGCGTGACTACGGGTTGGCCCCCTGTACCGCCGACGAGCGCATCGAGGCAGCCCCGGCGACCTTGGAGCAGAGCGAGATCCTCGGGCTGGCTCCGGCGAGTCCGCTGCTGATCATCGTGCGAACGTCCTACGCGGACAACGGCATCGCCATCGAGTTCTCCAGGGACTATCTGCGCTCGGACCGGACCGCGATCCGCATCAAGTCCCGCGCGGAGCCGACTCCGTCGCTGGCCCCGCTCGTCGACCCATAAAGTCTAGACCTTTACCGCTGGCGGGTTTAGAATGGCGGCAATCCACTGCGGCGGTTGAAGGATCGCGAATGGCTGCACAGCTCACCGATGAACACCTCGACCGGGTTTTCGATCAGATCGGGCTGTTGGCGAGACGACCGCGCATTCTGGAGGAGCTCTCCGGCGGCTTGACCAATCGCAACGTCAAGATCACGACCCCCGACGGCGTCTACGTCGCGCGTTGTGTCGACACCGACCGCAACCTGCTCGGCATCGACCGCGGTCGCGAACACTTCAACACCGTGGCCGCCGAGAGGGCCGGCGTCGGCGCGCGAGTGCTCGACTACCGCCCGGACCTCGGGGTCTTGCTGTTGAGCTTCCTGGATGGAAAGACGCTGCAGAACAAGGATTTTCAGCGAGAAGGGGTGATCGCCAAAGCCGCGCGCGCATGCCGGACCCTGCATGCCGGGCCCCGATTTCAGGGCCGCTTCGACATGTTCGAACGCCAGCCCGCCTACCTCGCGACCACCAAGCAGCACGGCTTCCGGATCCCTGCGGATTACCACGACCACGCCGACGCGTTCGCGGCGGCGAAGCGTGTGCTCACCGCGACCGACGACACGACGGTGCCCTGCAACAACGATCTGCTCGCAGGGAATTTCATCGAGGACGGCGATCGGATGTGGCTGATCGACTACGAGTACTCGGGCAACAACGACCCGTGCTTCGAACTGGGCAACATCTGGAGTGAATGCGGGCTATCCCTCGATCAGCTGGACGAGCTGGTCACCGAGTACTACGGTCGCCCACTACCACACAAGACTGCCCGCGCTCACCTCCAAGGCGTCGTCGCCAAGTACGGCTGGACCCTGTGGGGTTGCATCCAATACGGCTCCAGCGCCATCGAATTCGATTTCTGGGAGTGGGCGATGGAGCGCTACGAAGCGGCCGTCGCGGAGTTCCGCAGCCCGAGCTACGCACGCCTGCTCGACGCCGTCGCCGAGGAAAGGACATCATGACCTCACCCAAGCCCCTGCCCGACCGCGCTCGCGTGGTCATCGTCGGCGGCGGTGTCATCGGCACGAGCGTCGCCTACCATTTGACCAAGCTCGGCATCGCCGACGTGGTGCTACTCGAGCAGGGCCAGCTCTCCTGCGGAACCACTTGGCACGCAGCGGGTCTCGTCGGGCAGCTGCGGGCGTCGGAAGGGATGACGCGCCTGGTGCAGTACTCCACAGCACTGTATGCGGAGCTGGAGAACGAGACGGGGCTGTCGGCGGGATACAAGCAGTGCGGCGGGGTGACCGTCGCGCGCACCGAGGACAGGATGGTCCAGTTGCGCCGCACCGCCGCCAACGCGGCCGCGTTCGACCTGCAGTGCGAGCTGCTCACCCCTCAGCAGGCTCTCGAGCACTATCCGGTGATGCGGGTCGACGACCTGGTGGGCGCGATCTGGCTGCCGGCCGACGGTAAGGCCAACCCCACCGACCTGACGTTCGCCCTGGCCAAGGGTGCACGCAACCGCGGGTGCCGGATCGTCGAGAAGACACGTGTGCTCGACATCCTCACCGAAGACGGTCAGGTCAGGGGCGTGCGCACCGATGGGGGCGATGTCGAGGCCGAAATCGTCGTGAACTGTGCGGGGCAGTGGGCCAAGCAGGTCGGCGCGATGGCCGGGGTGAACGTTCCCCTGCATTCCGCCGAGCACTTCTATGTCGTCAGCGAGACCATCGACGGCGTCCACCCGGACCTGCCGATCCTGCGCGACCCCGACGGCTACACCTACTTCAAGGAGGAAGTCGGGGGCCTCGTCATCGGAGGCTTCGAGCCGCAGGCCAAACCGTGGGTGTCGCCCGACGCGATCCCGTATCCGTTCGAATTCCAGCTGCTGGACGAGGATTGGGAGCACTTCGAGATCTTGATGAACAGCGCGCTGCTGCGCATTCCGGCCCTCGAGTCGGCAGGGATCAAGAAGTTCTACAACGGCCCGGAGAGTTTCACGCCCGACAACCAGTTCATCCTCGGTGAGGCGCCCGAATGCCGGAACCTCTTCGTCGGCGCGGGATTCAACTCGGTGGGGATCGCCACCGCGGGTGGCGCCGGGCGGGCACTGGCCGAGTGGATCGTCGACGGCGCCCCCACAACCGATCTCACCGGGGTGGACATCCGCCGGTTCGCGCGGTTCAACGGCAACAACCGCTGGCTGCATGACAGGGTCGCCGAGGTGCTCGGCATCCACTACGAAATTCCCTGGCCGAACCGGGAGATGACGACCGCGCGGCCGTTCCGTCGCTCGCCTGTGCACCACCTGCTCGATGCCGCCGGAGCGCACTTCGGCAGCCGGATGGGTTGGGAGCGCGCGAACTTCTTCGCCCCGCCGGGGTCGGAGCCGGTGATCGACTACACCTGGGGTAAGCCGAACTGGCTGGGGTGGTCGGCCGCGGAGCAGATCAGCACGCGCACCGGCGTCACGGTGTTCGACCAGACGTCGTTCTCCAAGTATCTGCTGGTCGGTCGCGATGCCGGGGCCGCGCTGCAGTGGCTCTGCACGGCCGACGTGGACGTCGAGGTCGGACGGTCGGTCTACACCGGCATGCTCAATGCGCGGGGCACCTACGAATCCGACGTGACGGTCACCCGGATCGCTGCCGACGAGTACCTGATCGTCAGCAGTGCGGCCACCACCGAGCGCGACAAAGACCACATCGTGAAGAACATGCCCGACGGCGCGAACGCCCACCTCGTTGACGTCACGTCCTCGTATGCGGTGTTCGGGGTGATGGGGCCCCGATCGCGAGACCTGTTGTCCAGCCTGACCGACGCCGACCTGTCCAACGACGCCTTCCCGTTCGGCTCCAGCCGCGTCCTCTCTCTCGGCTATGCGACGGTGCGCGCAACCCGCATCACCTACGTCGGTGAACTGGGCTGGGAGCTCTACGTCCCGGCCGAGTTCGCGGTCGGGGTGTACGAGGAGCTGATCGCAGCGGGGCAGCGATTCGGGATCGTCCGCGGCGGCTACTCCGCGATCGAGTCGCTACGGCTTGAGAAGGGCTACCGCGCATTCGGTCGCGAGCTCACACCCAGTGAGAATCCCGTCGAGGCGGGGCTGCTCTTCGCCTGCAAGCTCAAGACCGGCATTCCGTTCCTCGGTCGTGAGTCGGTCGAGAAGGCGCGTGCCGCCGGCGTGCGCAAGAAGCTCGTCGGATTCGCCGTCGAATCCGCCGAGCCGATGCTCTGGGGCGGTGAGCTCATCCTGCGCGACGGTGAGGTCGCCGGTCAGGTGACCTCCGCGGCCTGGGGAGAGTCGACGGGGGCGGGGGTTGGGTTGGCCTATCTGCGCGCGGCGGACGGTTCGGTCATCGATGCGGACTGGGTGCGCACGGGCGCGTACCAGATCAACGTCGGCGGGACCCTGTACCCGATCACGGTGTCGCTGCGGCCGCTCTACGACCCGGCCGGCGAGCGCACCCGCGCCTGAAGAGCCTGGTAATCGACCTCATCTGATCAGCTAGACAGATGAACAGATGCGGGAATAGGCTTCCCGGGTGACCGTCCTCCACCAAGCGATGCACATGAGTGACGGCATCGTCAACGCCCCGGTCTCACTGCTGTTCGGAGTCCTGGCCGTCGTCGCGCTCGGCGTCTGCGCGTGGCGGGCGCGCCAGGAACTGGACGAGCGGACGGTGCCGCTCGCAGGCCTGGTCGCCGCCTTCATCTTCGCCGTCCAGATGGTGAATTTCCCGATCCTGCCCGGCGTGAGCGGTCACCTGCTCGGCGGCGCGCTCGCGGCGATCCTGGTCGGACCGTACACCGGCGCTCTGTGCGTGGCGATCGTCCTGATCGTCCAGTCCCTGCTGTTCGCCGACGGCGGCGTCACGGCCCTGGGAACCAACATCACCAACATGTCGGTGCTCGGCGTCGCCGCGGGATACGGCACCGCCGTGCTGCTGTACCGGCTACTTCGGCGGGGCCGCGACACCGTCGCGGTGCCGGCCGTCGGCGCTCTGGCCTTCGTCTCGGCGGTGATCGGAACTGTGTGCGCTGCCATGGGTTTCGTCGTCGAATACGCGATCGGCGGGGCGGCCCCGACGTCGTTGGGTTCGGTGGCCGCCTACATGTTCGGAACACATGTCCTGATCGGGATCGGTGAGGGCCTCATCACCGCGATGACGGTGATGGCGGTCGTGCGGGCCCGGCCCGACCTCGTCTACCTGCTCCGCAGCCACAGGCAGCTCACCGAGGTGGCGGTATGACCGGTGCGCCGCGGCGGCACCGCTGGTTCTGGATCGGTTTCGCCGTCGTCACACTGCTCATCGCCGGCGGGGTGTCCTATTTTGCCAGCTCAAGCCCCGACGGTCTGGACTCGGCGACGCTGCGCGGCTGCGAGGTCGTCGAGACGGCCGACGGAGAGGCCCTGCGGGGGGACTGCATCGCCCGGCACGCCGACGACCATGCGATGGCCGGCTCACCGCTGGCCGACTATGCCGTCGGAGGCCATGACGGCACAGGGGGCCTGGCGGGAATCGTCGGCGTCGTCGTCACCGTGATCGTCGCAGGCGCCGCATTCTGGTTGATCGCCCGGTCCCGGACGAAAACCACACCGACAGAACGCGATTGACGGTGGGCGGCGGTCACGCACATCCGCTGTACCGAGACGACGATTCGCCGGTGCACCGCCTGCCGGCGGAGGTCAAGATCGTCTGCCTGGTGGTATTCGTGCTCGCCGTCGTCGCGACACCGCGAGAGTTGTTCTGGCCGTTCGGTATCTACGCACTGATCATCATCGCGGTCTGGCTGGTCGCGCGGATCCCGCTGCTGTGGATCCTGCCGCGGATGCTGATCGAAGCTCCGTTCATCGTGCTCGCTGTGCTGCTGCCGTTCGCCGAGGGCGGTGAGCGGATCGACGTTGCGGGCATGCAGCTGTCCGTCGCCGGGTTGTATGCCGCCTGGGGCATCGTCATCAAGGGCACCCTCGGTGTCGCCGCCTCCCTGACCGTGGCGGCCACGACCACGGCGGCCGAGCTGCCGGTGGCGTTGAGCAGACTGCGGGTACCCGCGGTCATCGTGTCGGTGCTGACGCTGATGATCCGCTACATCGACGTCCTCACCGCGGAGGCCCGCAGAATGCGGATGGCGCGGATCTCGCGCGGCGACTCGCCGCGGATGCTGCACCAGGTCGGTGCGACGGCGAAAAGTGTCGGGGCGCTGTTCCTGCGGTCCTACGAACGAGGTGAGCGCGTGTATCTGGCGATGTTGTCCAGGGGTTTCGACGGCCGGGTTCCGGCACTGGCGGTCGGCGCCGGGTCGGTCGCGTCCGCGACACCACGGCAGTGGGCGATGGCGCTGATCCCCGCGGCCACGGCCGTATCGGTGGCCCTGACCTCGTGGGTGACGTTGTGACTCCGGCGATCCGGGTCACGGGGCTGCACTATGCCTACCCCGACGGACACGCGGCCCTGCGCGGCATCGACCTCGACATCGCACCCGGTGAACGCGTCGCGTTGCTCGGCCCCAACGGCGCAGGCAAGACCACCCTGATGCTCCACCTCAACGGCGTCCTCAGCGCCCTGCAGGGCACCGTCGAGATCAACGGAATCACGTTGTCCCGCACCACCCTGCGCGACATCAGGCGTCGTGTCGGGCTGGTGTTCCAGGACCCCGACGATCAGCTGTTCATGCCGACGCTGGCCCAGGACGTGGCCTTCGGCCCCGCCAACTTCGGTCTCCGCGGCGCCCAACTGGAGGACCGGGTCGCGCGCGCCCTCGCGACGGTGTCGATGACCGACCTGGCCGGACGCAGCCCCTCGCACATGTCGGGCGGGCAGCGCCGCCGCGCCGCGCTGGCGACCGTGCTGGCGTGCGACCCCGAGGTGCTCGTTCTCGACGAACCGTCGGCGAACCTCGATCCCGTGGCGCGCAGGGAACTCGCCGAGACACTGTCGGGGCTGGACGCCACCATGCTGCTCGTCACCCATGACCTGCCGTACGCGGCGCAACTGTGCCGGCGCGCGATCGTCATGGACGGCGGGGTCATCGTCGCCGACGGGCCCATCGACGACGTGCTCTCCGACGTGGAGCTGCTCGCCGCGCACCGTCTCGAGCTGCCGTGGGGGTTCACCGTCGGATCACGCTGAGGTCGGCGCTGGCGCCGCGGCAGGCGAGGCGGGCAGGCGCACACTGAAAGTGGTTGCGCCTGAACCGGATCGGGCATCGAGGGTGCCGCCGTGCGATTCGACGATCGATGCGGCTATGGAAAGGCCGAGCCCGAAGCTGCCCGTCTGGCGCGACCGGGACTTGTCGGCGCGCACGAAGCGCTCGAACAGGTGGGGCAGCAGTTCGGCGTCGATACCCGGGCCGTCATCGGTCACCGACATCTCGACATGAGCCGTGCCGTCGCCTGCGGTCGCGGTCGACAGGCGGGTCGTCACCGTCGTGCCCGCGGGCGTGTGCAGCCGCGCGTTGGACAGCAGGTTGGCCAGCGTCTGGTGCAGCTGAGCCCGGTCACCGCGCACCCACACCGAGCCGTCCGGAATGTCGGTCAGCCAGCCGTGCGTCGGCGCCGACACCGCCGCGTCGTTGACGGCGTCAACCACCAGATCGGTGAGGTCGACCGGAGCGGCCTGCAGATCCTGGCCCTCGTCGAGACGCGCCAGCAGGAGCAGGTCGGCGACCAACGAGTTCATTCGCCGCGTCTCGGCCTCAATACGTGCCAGCGAGTACTCCGTCGTCTCGGGCAGCACCGCGCTGTCCTGCCGGGTCAACTCCGCGTACCCGTGGATCGCGGCCAGTGGCGTACGCAGCTCATGGCTGGCATCAGTGATGAACTGCCGCATCCGCCGATCCGAGGCCGCCACATCGCCCAGTGCGCCCTCGACATGGTCGAGCAACCGATTGAGCGTGTCGCCGACCAGTCCCACCTCGGTGCTGGGGTCCGTGTCGCCCGACGGCACCCGTGGTGTGATCGCGTGGTTGTCGCGGTCGAGCGGAAGGCTGGCCACCTCCGCTGCCGTAGCCGCCACCCGACGGAGAGGGCGCAGGGCGAAACGGACGATCGCGACCGTGCTCAGCGCGGTGATCACCAGCGCGATCGCGGTCATGCCCGACACGATCGCGGTCTCGCGCACCATCGCGTCCCACGCCGGCGTCCGGGACACCCCGGTCACCAGGATCTCGTTGCCGTCGCCGGGCCTGCCGACCATCCGGTACCAGCCCAGTTCGGGCAGCTCGATGCTGCGCGGTTGCGGATCGGCCCACGACAGTCCGGCGATGGTGTCGACGGCGGCCTGCGGGGCCCTGCGCGCCTCGCCGTCGCCGAAGAACGCCGAGTCCACCACCTCGCCATTCTGGATCAGCGCCACGACATTGCCAGGAGCCTGCCCGATGAGATGGGTCAGCGGTTTCATCGAACCGGGGGCAGGCAGCTCACCACCGGGGCCGGGGGAGCTCCGGAACTTGTTCACCGAGCTGATGCCGCCGTCGGCGGCGCCCGCGAGTTGGGTGTCGATGATGCCGAGCACGGAGGCCCGCAGGCTCACCACCGACATCGTGCCCACCGTGACGAGTGCGACCATCACGACCGCCGAGACTCCGACGACGAGCTGGCGAAGCAACGACCAGCTCTGCCACGCACGCATCATTGCGCCGGTCGCAGCATGTAGCCGACGCCGCGCACGGTGTGGATCATCGGTTCCCTGCCCGCGTCGATCTTCTTGCGCAGATACGACACGTAGAGATCCACGATGCTGGACCGGCCGCCGAAGTCGTAGTTCCACACCTGTCGCAGAATCTCGTTGCGGTCCATGGCTTTTCGCTGATTGCGCATCAGCAGGCGCAACAGCTCGAATTCGGTCGACGTCAGAGAGACCGGCTCACCTGCCCGGGTCACCTCCCGGCTGGCGGCATCCAGCGCGAGATCCCCGACCGTGAGCGTCTCGTCGTCGGCGGGGGTGAGGTAAGCCGAACGGCGCAACAGTCCGCGTAACCGTGCGACGAGTTCTTCGAGCGAGAACGGCTTGGTCATGTAGTCGTCACCGCCCGCCGTGAGCCCGGTGACGCGATCCGACACCGAATCGCGGGCCGTGAGAAACAGCGTCGGAGTGTAGGTGCCGGTTTCGCGAAGCCGGGCCAGAACACCGAGGCCATCCATGTCCGGCAGCATGATGTCCAAAACCAGCAGGTCGGGGGTGTTCTCCCGGTACTTGGCGACGGCTTCGGCGGCGTCGTGGGCGACCTCGATCTCCCACCCCTCGTACTTGAGCGCCATGCGCACGAGGTTGGTCAGCGCGCGCTCGTCGTCGACGAGCAGCACGCGGATCGGCGACCCGTCGGCGCGGTACATCCGGGGAAGTTTGCCCAGGATCGCGCGACGCGGGCCGTGATCCTCCACCGGCGCAGACGTCATCCGACCATTGTCACGTGCAGCGTCCCACGCCGTCACTACCTCATAGAGATCTCATATGTCGGACAGTCCCGGGCGGCTCTGTCGCAGGGCGGCGGAGATATTGACAGTGGTGAAAGAGGTTGGCGGACATGTGAATCGTCTATGAGAGTCGACCCACATGGGTGTGGCGCCCGGGAAAATGGCCGCGACACCACCATTCGAGGGGAAAGGTCCCACCGTCATGTCCTCAGACACCATGCCCGAGACCCGCCCGAGACTGCAGTCCGACATGGCGCTCGGCGCGTTCCGCATCGTCGTCGCGCTGCTGTTCATGATGCACGGCACGGCCAAGCTGGCGGGATGGCCCCAAGGATCGCCTGCGCCGTTCGGCGCCTGGCCGATGTGGTGGGCCGGCGCCCTGGAGGTCGTGCTCGGTGGCCTGATCGCCATCGGTCTGCTCACTCGGCCGGCGGCTTTCCTGGCCTCCGGCATGATGGCGGTGGCCTACTTCTGGATGCACTTCCCCGACGGATTCTGGCCGCTGGTCAACGGCGGCGAGACCGCAGTGCTGTACTGCTTCGTGTTCCTGCTTCTGGTCGCCACCGGCCCTGGCGCGTTCGCCGTCACGCGCCGACTCTGAAAGTCCCTCTCTCTCACATGGTTTGCAAATGTTTGCGTTTCCTATGCGGATCTGGCGGTCGCGCCGATCGCGATCCTAGATTGGAATCACCGACGACAGAAGCGATGTGGAAGGCACCGAGCATGACCATGACGACGACGGATCCCGATCTGGAACGGTTCGAGCGTGACGCACTGCCGCTGCTCGACACCCTGTACCGCGCCGCGCGCCGCTACACCGGCAACGCCGCCGACGCCGAAGACCTGGTACAGGAGACGATGATGAAGGCGTACGCCGCTTTTCGCCGTTTCGAAGACGGCACGAACATCCGCGCCTGGCTTCTGCGCATCCTGACCAACACGTGGATCAAGTCCTATCGCAGAGCGCAGTGCCGGCCGGCGGAGGTCCTGTCCGAGGACTTCACCGATGCGCAACTCAGCGCGCACGCGGGACACTCGTCGACAGGCCTGCCGTCGGCCGAGCTGGCCGCACTGGAATCGCTCGGCGATGACGAGGTCAGGCGGGCGGTCGAACAACTCACCGAGGAGCAGCGTCTGGTGGTCTACTACGCCGACGTGGAAGAGTTGCGCTACAAGGAGATTGCGCTCATCCTCGGCGTCCCGGTCGGCACGGTGATGTCACGCCTACACCGCGGCAGGCGCACCCTGCGGCACCTGCTACTCGACGTCGCGACCAGCCGCGGCTATTTGCGCGGCGACGCCGCAGCCTGACTCCCGCGGCTTCTGCCTAATGCCGCCGAGGCCGCGGCTTCTGCCTAATGCCGCCGAGGCCGCGGCCAGGGCGGCTCGCCGCACAGCGCCAACAACGCATTCTCGACCACCTCCGGCAGCGCCGGATGTATCCAGTACTGGCCGCGCGCCATGTCCTGGGCCGGCAGGTCGAACGCCATCGCCTGAATGATCGGCTGGATGATCGACGACGCCTGATGGCCCATGATGTGCGCGCCCAGCAGCAGCCCGGTGTCGTCGTCGACGATCAGCTTGGCGAACCCGGTGTTGTCCTCCATCGCCCAGCCGTAGGCGACGTCGCCGTAGTCCTGCACTTTTGAGCGGATTCGGTAACCCGCTGCGCGGGCTTCGTTCTCGGTCAGGCCGACCGACGCGATCTGCGGCTCGGTGAACACCGCTGACGGCACGTTGCGGTGGTTGGCCGGCATCATGTTCTCGGTGTCGTCCCAGTCCTGCAGCAGGTTGTGCTTGACGACGCGGGCCTCGTGGTTGGCCACATGCTTGAGCTGGAACGGGGAACTGACGTCACCCAGCGCGAAGACGTTACGCGCTGTGGTGCGCTGGAATTCGTCGACAGCGACGAGTCCGTCGTTGACCTCGACCCCGGCCAGATGTGCATCGAGCAGGTCACCGTTGGGGATGCGACCCGTCGCGACGAGCAGGGTGTCGGCCTCCAACGTCGAACCGTCGTCGAGGCGCAGCCTGACGCCGGAGTCGTCGGACTCGCCGTGCACGATGTTGCGCCGGCTCCGGATCTCCCACTTCTTGCCGGCGATGTCGGTGAACCGTTCGCACACCGTGTCGTCGCAGTGGGTCAGCATCGTCGTCCCGCGCAGCACGATCGTCACCCGCGTCCCGAGCGCGGAGAACACGTGCGCGAATTCGGCGGCCACGAAACCTCCGCCGACGATCACGATGTGTTCCGGCAGTTCGGAAATCCGCATGATGGTGTCGCTGGTGTGGTGTGCCACACCGCAGTCGCGGATGGCGGGCGGCACCGTCGCCCTGGCGCCCGCCGCGATCACCACCTGGTCGGCGGTGAACTCGTCGCCGTCGTCGGTCCGCAGCCGGTACCCGTCACCGGCATCGGGCCCGGCGAATTTGGCGTGGCTGGCGAACACCTCGACGTTCGGGGAGGAGCGGCGGTACTGCTCGCCGCCGCTGGCCAGCGGATCGATACGGCCGAACACCCGGGACACGATGTCCGTCCACCGCACCCCGTCGAGATGCCCGTCCACCCCGTAGCGGGTCGACTCGCGGATCTGCTGGGCCACCCCGGCCGCGTAGACGAACATCTTCGTCGGAATGCACCCCACGTTGAGGCAGGTGCCGCCGAACAGACCCTGCTCGCAGATCGCGACCCGCTTGTCGATGTAACGCTCGTCGAGGATGGAGTTCCCTGAGCCGGTCCCGATGATCGCGATGTCGAAGTCAGCCAAGCGCTGTGTTCCCCTCAGACGGTGATGCGGTGGCGCCCGGTGCGCCCGGGGCATCGGACAGATACCACTCCAGCCAACGGTCCAGCTCGACGTACGCCTGTCTGCGGGGCTCGGGCAGCGACAGGAAGACATCGTGCTTGGCGTCGGCGATCGGCACGATCGTCGTGCGGTTACCGATGCATCCGGCCCATCGCGCGATCTGCGCCACCTCGAGCACGGCGTCACCCCGCTGGATCAGATCGGGATCCGCCACCTCGCGCACGCTGTGGTCCGACCGCAGGATCAGGTTCGGCACACCGACATCGAGGCCTCGGTGCAGCTTGGCCTGACCCCGGCGGATCGCGTGGATCCACCCGAAGGTGACCGGGAACCCGCCGATGGGCTTCCAGTCCAGGTTGTAGTCGAAGTCCCCGGAGAAATCGCGGTGCAGAGTCGAGCCGTACCCACCCTCGCCGACCGGGCGACGCACCACGGTGTGCTTGCGCAACCGGCGCATCGCCATCAGCACCGCCGACGTCGGAGGTGTGCGCAAGATCGCATGGCCCTGCAGATCGAGCCACGGGGCGTTGAGGACGAGGCCGCCGATCCCACTGCGGGCAGTGGCGCGGCGGGACCGCAGCCGGTCCAGCCACAGCGACACCACGAGTCCGCCCGCCGAGTGGCCGCAGACGAGTACCCGCGCCCCCGATTCCGCGGCGATCACGTCCAGCGCCCGCTCCAGCTCGTCGTCATAGCGCGCCAGGTCGGTGGTGAAGTGCGGCGTCTGTCCCTTCCGGTGCGAACGTCCGCATTTGTGCAGGTCGATCGCGTAGAACTCGAATCCGCAGGCGGCGAAGTGGTCGGCGATCTCGGTGTTGAAGAAGTAGTCGGTGAAGCCGTGCACCATCAGCACCGCATGCCGGGCCGACGGGTCCGGCTCGCCGCGACGCACCAGCGTCGCCTCCAGCTCGCCCTCGCCGTCGGGATCGGGGCCCAAGGCGAAGGTGCACTGCCAGTATCCGGGCAGCACGTCGGGCTCCCATCGAGACACGCCTGCCACCCTAATGGCGCGGAGGCGCAGGGGAGCGTTCTGGCAGCGGTTGGCGGGTTACGGAAAAGGCGGGCGGGATAACCTGAACATCGGCAAGCCGTGTTCGACGGGCAGCAACCACGAAGGACCCACGAAAAGGTGTCAGAAGCAGAGAAGACCGACGTCATGCTGGTCGGGGCCGGCATCATGAGCGCCACCCTCAGCGCGTTGCTGCGGTTGTTGGAGCCGAGCTGGTCGATGACGTTGGTCGAGCGCCTCGACGGCGCCGCCGCCGAGAGCAGCGACGCCTGGAACAACGCCGGTACCGGCCACTCGGCCCTGTGCGAGTTGAACTACACACCTGCGCGCCCCGACGGCTCGATCGACATCGCCAAGGCGGTGAACGTCAACGAGCAGTTCCAGGTCTCACGGCAGTTCTGGGCCTACGCCGTCGAGAACGGCGTCATTCCCGACGTTCGCAGCTTCCTCAACCCCATCCCGCACGTGAGTTTCGTCTCCGGCGAGGACAACGTGCAGTACCTGCGGAAGCGTTACGACGCGCTGGTCACCAACCCGTTGTTCGGCACGATGGAGTTCATCGGCGACAAGGACGAATTCGCCCGCCGGCTGCCCCTGATGGCGGAGAAGCGCGACTTCTCCGAGCCGGTCGGGCTGAACTGGACCCAGGACGGCACCGATGTCGACTTCGGTTCGCTGTCGCGCCAACTCATCGGGTTCGGCGCCAAGCAGGGCCTGTCGACGCTGTTCGGTCACGAGGTCCGCGACCTCAGCCAGAACTCGGACGGATCGTGGTCGGTGAAGGTCGTCAACCGCCGCACCGGTCACAAGCGGGACTTCCACGCCAAGTTCGTCTTTGTCGGCGCAGGCGGCGGTGCACTGCCGCTGCTGCAGAAGGCAGGCATCAAAGAGGCGAAGGGATTCGGTGGCTTCCCGGTCGGCGGCCAGTGGCTGCGCACCGGCAACCCCGATCTGACCGCGCGGCACCAGGCCAAGGTGTACGGGCTGCCGCCGCTGGGCGCCCCGCCGATGTCGGTCCCGCACCTGGACACCCGCGTCATCAACGACAAGTCGTGGCTGCTGTTCGGGCCTTTCGCCGGATGGTCGCCGAAGTTCCTCAAGCAGGGCAAGGTCACCGATCTGCCGTTCTCGGTGCGGCCCAACAACCTGGTCTCCATGCTGGGTGTCGGACTCACCGAGATGGGGCTGCTCAAGTACCTGATCGGCCAGCTGCTTCTCAGCGAGTCCGCGCGGGTCGAGAACCTGCGCGACTTCGCGCCCAGCGCAAGGGATTCCGACTGGGAGCTCGACATCGCCGGTCAGCGCGTGCAGGTGATCCGCAAGGCCAAGGGCAAGGGCGGCGTGCTGGAGTTCGGCACGACGGTGCTCGCGGCTGCCGACGGCAGCATCGCAGGTCTCCTCGGGGCGTCACCGGGCGCATCGACCGCGGTCCCGGCGATGTTCGACGTGATGAAGCGCTGTTTCGCCGATCGCTATCCGAGCTGGGAGCCCAAGCTCAAGGAGATGGTGCCCTCGCTCGGCACACCCCTTTCCGACGAGCCGAAGCTGTTCGAAGAGGTGTGGGCGCACGGCACCAGGGTGCTCAAGCTCGACAAGCCGGCCGACGTCGTCCCGGTGACTCCGGACGGCCAGAACACCGCGGGCACAGAGCACACCCCGGCAGCGGCGACTGTCTGATCCAGGGCTTCTGCGATGACAGTGGCGCTGCGCCGCAGCTGGGCCAAGGACCTGGACGCTGCGACGCTCTACGAGCTGCTCAAGCTGCGTGTGGAGGTGTTCGTGGTCGAGCAGGCGACCCCGTACCCCGAGCTCGACGGCCGTGACCTGCTCGCCGAAACGAGACACTTTTGGCTGGAAAACCCCGAGGGAGAAGTCATTTCGACGTTGAGGTTGATGGAGGAGCATCCCGCCGGGCAGAAGGCGTTCCGGATCGGGCGGGTGTGCACGAAACGCGGTGACCGCGGTCACGGACACACCGCCCGGTTGCTGCAGGCCGCGCTCGCCGAAGTCGGCGACTACCCGTGCCACATCAACGCCCAGACCTATCTCAAGGAGATGTACGGCAGGCATGGGTTCGTCCGGGACGGAGACGAGTTCCTCGACGACGGGATCCCGCACGTGCCGATGGTCAAGCCGTGACGCAGCGCGCCCCCGGCTATCCGTTCAGCGCCGTCGTCGGACACGACCGTCTGCGCCTGGCGCTGGTGCTGTGCGCCGTGCGGCCCGACATCGGGGGAGTGCTGATCCGCGGCGAGAAGGGCACCGCCAAATCGACGGCCGTGCGCGGGCTGGCCGAGGTGCTGTCCGCGGCATACGCCAGGTCGGGAGATGATGGCGGCCAGTTGGTGGAACTGCCGATCGGTGCCACCGAGGACCGCGTCGTCGGATCGCTGGACCTGCAGAAGGTGTTGCGCGACGGCGAGCACGCGTTCTCCCCGGGCCTGCTGGCGCGCGCCCACCGTGGTGTGCTCTACGTCGACGAGGTGAACCTGCTCCACGACCACCTCGTCGATGTCCTTCTCGACGCCGCGGCGATGGGCCGGGTGCACGTCGAGCGTGACGGCGTCTCGCACAGCCATGAATCGCGTTTCGTGTTGATCGGCACCATGAATCCCGAAGAGGGAGAACTACGTCCGCAGCTACTCGACCGCTTCGGGCTCACCGTCGACGTCGCCGCTTCGCGGGAGGTCGATGTGCGCGCCGAGGTGATCCGGGCGCGGCTCGCCTACGAAGCCGACCCTGCCGGGTTCGCGGCACGCCATGCCGACGCGGACGCCGAACTTGCGGTGCGCATCGCCGAGGCCCGCGCGTTGGTACCGCATGTCGTGTTGCCCGACAACGAATTACGCCGTATCGCGGCGCTGTGTGCGGCCTTCGACGTCGACGGGATGCGCGCCGACCTGGTGGTGGCGCGGACCGCCATGGCGCATGCGGCGTGGCGGGGCGCATCGACCGTCGAGGAGGACGACATCAGGGTGGCGGCGGAACTCGCGCTGCCGCACCGTCGACGCCGCGACCCGTTCGACGATCCCGGCCTGGATCCCGAGCGGCTGGACGAGGCGATGCAGCAGGCCGGCGAATCGGCAGACGATCCGCCGGAGCCCGATCCCGAACCGGACCCGCCCGGCGGTGGATCCTCGGATAGCAGCGAAGCGCAAGCGCCGCAACAGAATTCGACTCGACAGAACGGATCGGCGACTCGGCAGAGCGCGTCGCCGTCGTCGACGTTCAAGACCAAAGCCCTCGTCGTCCCCGGGGTCGGCGAGGGTGCGCCCGGGCGCAGGTCCCGCGCGCGCAACCGCACCGGGACGGTCATCTCGGCGACGGACGATCCGAACGCCGGCCATGGGATGCATGTGTTCGCGACGCTGCTGTCCGCGGCGGGCAGGAAGACCGGAGCGGGCGCGGTGCGTCCTGCGCCCGACGACGTCCGTCGCGCTGTTCGGGAGGGCCGCGAGGGCAACCTGGTCATCTTCGTCGTGGACGCCTCGGGGTCGATGGCGGCCCGGGACCGGATGTCGGCGGTCAGCGGAGCGACGCTGTCGCTGCTGCGAGATGCCTACCAGCGCAGGGACAAGGTCGCGGTCATCACGTTCCGCCGGCAGGACGCGCAGGTGCTCCTGCCGCCGACGTCCTCGGTGCACATCGCCAGCCGGCGGCTGACCCGCTTCGATACCGGCGGGAAAACCCCTCTGGCACAAGGTCTTCTGGCTGCCCGCGACATGGTGGTGCGGGAGCGGGCGCGTGACCGCGCGCGACGCAGCCTCGTGGTGGTGCTGACCGACGGTCGTGCCACCGGCGGTCCGGACCCTCTGGGCCGGGCGCGGACGGCGGCGTCGCTGCTGGTGGCCGAAGGTGCGGCGGCGGTGGTCGTGGACTGCGAGACTTCCTACATCCGGCTGGATCTCGCCGAGGAATTGGCCCGCCAGCTCGACGCGCCGTCGGTCCGGTTGGCCCATCTGCGTGCCGACAATCTGACCGCACTCGTCAAGGGTGCTGCGTAGAAGGGTGATGCGATGCCTCAGGGCCAACCGCTGACGGTTCCCGACGACGGATTGACGACGCGCGCCCGGCGCAACGCTCCGCTGCTCGCGGTACACACCGGTCCGGGTAAGGGCAAGTCGACCGCGGCGTTCGGCATGGCGCTACGGGCCTGGAACCAGGGCTTCGACATCGCGGTGTTCCAGTTCGTCAAGAGCGCGAAATGGAAGGTCGGCGAGGAAACTGCGCTGACCGAGCTGGGCCGCGCACACGCCGAGCGCGGCGTCGGCGGCCCGGTCGAATGGCACAAGATGGGCTCGGGCTGGTCGTGGACGCGCAAGGCGGGCACGGAGGTCGATCACGCGGCCGCCGCGGCCGACGGCTGGGCCGAGATCTCGCGCCGGCTGGCAGACGAGCGTCACGACTTCTACGTGCTCGACGAATTCACCTATCCCCTCAAGTGGGGCTGGGTCGACACCGACGAGGTGATCGCGACCCTCGCCTCGCGGCCCGGTACGCAGCATGTGGTGATCACAGGCCGCGACGCTCCGCAGGCACTGCTGGACGCCGCCGATCTGGTCACCGAGATGACGAAGGTCAAGCATCCGATGGATGCGGGGCGCAAGGGCCAGAAGGGGATCGAGTGGTGAGCGCAGCGAATCACGACAGACTGGCGTGCGAGTGGTGAGCGAACGCGCGCAAAGTGCCGCCGGACGCGGCGCGTCGCTGTGCAGACACGCGCGCTCGCGGTGCGAGGCTCGGGGCGCCCGGTGAGCACGCCTGCGGTCGTGATCGCCGCGCCGGCATCGGGCAGTGGCAAGACCACGATCGCGACCGGGTTGATCGGTGCGCTTCGGCGGGCCGGCCGCCGGGTTGCTCCGTTCAAGGTCGGCCCCGATTTCATCGACCCCGGCTATCACGCACTGGCGGCGGGCAGGCCGGGTCGCAACCTCGACCCGGTCCTGGTCGGCGAACCCCTGATCGGGCCGCTGTTCCGGCACGGCAGCGACGACGCCGACATCGCGGTGGTCGAGGGCGTGATGGGCCTGTTCGACGGCCGCATCAGCGAATCCACTGTCGGCCCCGCGCAGGGCTCCACCGCCCACGTGGCCGGGCTGCTCGGCGCCCCCGTCGTGCTCGTGGTCGACGCGCGCGGCCAGAGCCACAGCGTCGCAGCGCTGCTCCACGGTTTTGCGACCTTCGACCGCTCCGTGCGCCTTGCGGGCGTCATTCTCAACCGCGTCGGCTCACCGCGCCACGACGACGTGCTGCGCGGGGCCTGCGAGCACACCGGCGTGCCGGTGCTCGGCTCGATCCCGCGGACCGACGAACTCGCCGTCCCCTCACGGCATCTCGGGCTGGTGACCGCCGTCGAACACGGCCGCCGGGCGAGCGCCGCCGTGCAGGCCATGACGGACCTGGTGGCCCGCCATGTCGACCTCGATGCCGTGGCGCGGGTCGCGGCGAGCCGCGTGGCCGACGAGCCGTGGACGCCGGCACAGTTTCCGACGACGCATTCCGCCACCGTCGCGCTTGCGGCGGGCAGGGCGTTCACGTTCAACTACGCCGAGCACCGCGAGATCCTCGTGGCCGCCGGGGCCGACGTCATCGACTTCGATCCGTTGAGCGACCCGCTGCCCGCCGGTGTCTCCGCGCTCGTGCTGCCTGGCGGCTTCCCGGAGGAATTCGGCACCGAACTCTCGGCCAATGACGTGGTCCGGGCTCAGATCAGGGCGCTGGCCGCGGGCGGGGCACCGGTGCACGCCGAGTGCGCCGGGCTTACCTATCTTGTCGACGAGCTCGACGGGCATCCGATGTGCGGCGTGGTGTCCGGGTCTGCGTCGTTCACCGAATCGCTCACCCTGGGATACCGCGACGCGGTGGCCGTCGCGGAGTCTTCACTGCACGCCGTCGGCGACCGTGTCACGGGCCACGAATTCCACCGGACCGCAGTGCATTACGGCGACGGCCGACGGCCCGCGTGGCGCTATAGGGGCCGCGGCGGGCAGGTGATCGAGGATGGTGCCGTGTCGGCCGGGGTGCACGCCGGCTATCTGCACACCCATCCGGCGGCGCACCCAGAAGCGGTCGCGCGCTTCGTCGCTGCTGCGGCAACCTTTAAGCTCGCCGGGTGAGTCCTGAGACCGACAACGCCTATCTGGTGGGCCTACGCCTGGAAGGCAAGAGGGTCGTCGTTGTCGGCGGCGGCACGGTGGCCCAGCGCCGCCTGCCTCTGCTGGTCGCCAGCGGCGCCGACGTGCACGTCATCACCAAGGCTGCGACTCCCGCCGTCGAGGCGATCGACGGAATCACCTTGACATTGCGCGAGTTTCGTGACGGCGATCTCGAAGGCGCCTGGTATGTGATCGCCGCCACCGACGACCCCGACGTCAACGCCGCGATCGTCGCCGAGGCCGAAAGCCGCCGCATCTTCTGCGTGCGCGCCGACGTCGCGGTCGAGGGCACCGCCGTCACCCCGGCCACGTTCGAGTACGAAGGCCTCGCGGTGGGTGTGCTCGCCGGCGGCGAGCACCGCCGCTCCGCGAGCATCCGCACCGCGATCCGCGAGGCGCTGCAACAGGGCGTCCTCACCGACGACAGCGGCCAGGAGTCCGGCGTCGTCAAAGGCGGCGTCGCGTTGGTCGGTGGCGGGCCCGGCGACCCGGAACTGGTCACGGTGCGCGGCCGGCGACTACTCGCGCACGCCGACGTGGTGGTCGCCGACCGGCTCGCCCCGCAGGAACTTCTCGCCGAGCTGTCGCCCGACGTCGAGGTGATCGACGCCGCGAAGATCCCGTATGGCCGGGCGATGGCCCAGGACGCCATCAACGACGTGCTGATCGCGCGGGCCAAAGAGGGCAAGTTCGTGGTGCGCCTCAAGGGCGGCGATCCGTTCGTGTTCGCGCGCGGCTACGAAGAGGTCATCGCATGCGCCGATGCCGGGATCCCGGTGACGGTGGTGCCCGGTGTGACAAGTGCCATAGCGGTCCCTGCGCTGGCGGGCGTTCCGGTCACCCACCGCGGTCTCACGCATGAGTTCGTGGTGGTCAGCGGCCATCTCGCCCCAGACCACCCCGAATCGTTAGTGAATTGGGATGCGCTCGCAGCCATGAGCGGAACGATCGTTTTGCTGATGGCCGTCGAACGCATCGAACTCTTCGTCAACGTTCTGCTCGCAGGTGGCCGACCTGCGGATACGCCCGTGTTGGTGGTGCAGCACGGCACAACCTCGTCGCAGCGAACTTTGCGGGCTAGCCTGGCTGAGGCCCCCGAACGCATCCGTTCGGACGGAATTCGGCCCCCGGCGATCGTCGTAATCGGGGCGGTGGCGGGCTTCGGCACTTAAAGGGTTCTTAAGATTACTGTAAGGTAACCCGTTATGACGGCTCTCAACGATGCGGAGCGTGCCGCCATCCACCGTGATGCTGAAGGTAGGGGAAAACGACGCTCGGACAGAGTGTCTGACCGAGCCCTGCCGGTACGTGTTCCCGGAACGGGTGAGACGGCAGGCGGACATCCCGGTAGCCCTACAGGCAACGCGGCCCGGCCGAGCAGGACACCGGCCTGGATGCCGTCGCGGCGCTTCATCGCCGCGGTGGTCGCGATCGGCGGAATGCAGTTGCTGGCCACCATGGACAGCACGGTCGCCATCGTGGCGCTGCCGAGGATCCAGGACGAGCTGAGCCTCTCGGATGCGGGTCGCAGCTGGGTCATCACGGCCTACGTGCTGACCTTCGGCGGCCTGATGCTGCTGGGTGGTCGCCTCGGTGATGTCATCGGCCGCAAACGCACCTTCATCGTCGGCGTCGCGCTGTTCACCATCGCGTCGGTGCTGTGTGGTCTGGCCTGGAACGAGGCCACCCTTGTCATCGCCCGGCTGCTGCAGGGTGTCGGCGCGGCGATCGCCTCGCCGACCGCACTGGCGCTGATCGCGACCACATTCCCCAAGGGTCCGGCGCGCAACGCCGCGACCGCGATATTCGCAGCGATGACGGGCATCGGGTCGGTCATGGGCCTGATCCTCGGCGGTGCGCTGACCGAGGTCTCCTGGCGCTGGGCCTTCCTCATCAACGTGCCGATCGGTCTGCTGATGATCCATCTGGCCCGTCGCACGCTGCGCGAGACCAATCGTGAGCGGCTGAAGCTGGACGCCACCGGAGCGCTTCTGGCCACACTGGGCTGCACGGCCGCGGTGTTCGCGTTCTCGATCGGACCCGAGGCGGGCTGGGTCTCCCCGATCACCATCGGTTCGGGCATCGTCGCGGTCGGCGCCCTCATCGCCTTCCTGTGGGTCGAGCGGACCGCGGAGAACCCGGTCGTGCCGTTCGAGCTGTTCTATGACCGCAACCGGCTGGCCACGTTCGCGGCGATCTTCCTCGCGGGCGGGGTGATGTTCACGCTGACCGTGACCATCGGGCTATATGTGCAGGACATCCTGGGCTACAGCGCGCTGAAGGCCGGCATCGGCTTCATCCCGTTCGTCATCGCGCTGGGCATCGGTCTCGGCCTGTCCTCGGCGCTGGTGTCGAAGTTCCCGCCGCGGGTGCTGGTGATCGGCGGCGGCGTGCTCGTGCTGGCCGCGATGATCTACGGCTCCACGCTGGACGCCAACATCCCGTACTTCCCGAACCTGGTCCTGCCCATCACCGTCGGCGGCTTCGGTATCGGCATGATCGTCGTGCCGCTGACCGTGTCGGCGATCGCCGGTGTCGGCTTCGACCAGATCGGCCCCGTGTCGGCGATCGCGCTGATGCTGCAGAACCTCGGCGGGCCGGTCGTGTTGGCCATCATCCAGGCCGTCATCACGTCGCGCACGCTGTACCTCGGCGGAACCACCGGGCCGGTGAGCGACATGAACGCCGCCCAGCTGCACGCCCTCGACCAGGGCTACTCCTACGGCCTGCTGTGGGTGGCGGCCGTCGCGGTCATCGTCGGCGGCGCGGCGCTGTTCATCGGCTACACGGCCGAACAGGTGGCGCACGCGCAGGAAGTCAAGGACGCGATCGACGCCGGAGAGCTGTAGCGGTTTCGGCGTGAGAATCGCCGCCCGGCGGCGATTCTCACGCCGAAATCCCGCACCTCGGTAGGGTGGCCAACCATGGCTTCCGGGTCGTCCGAGCGTGAGACGGCACCGCTGTCCTCCTCGGTGCTGGGTATCGCGATCGTCGCGATCACGGGCATGCAGCTCATGTCGACGCTCGACGGCACCATTGTCATCGTCGCGCTGCCCAGGATGCAGGCCGATCTGGACCTGACCGATGCGGGCAAGAGCTGGGTCATCACCGCTTACGTGCTCGCCTTCGGCGGTCTCCTGCTTCTCGGCGGGCGCATCGGTGACGCGATCGGCCACAAGCGCGCATTCCTGTCCGGGGTCGGCGTCTTCACCATCGCCTCGCTGGTGTGCGGGCTGGCCACCGAAGAAGTCACGCTGATCGTCGCCCGCGCCGTGCAGGGCGTCGGCGCTGCCGTGGCGGCTCCGACCGGCCTGGCGCTGATCGCGACGACGTATGCGGTGGGGCATGCCCGCAATCGCGCGCTCGCGGTGTCGGCGGCGATGCAGGGTCTCGGCTCTGTGCTCGGTCTCATCCTCGGGGGCGCGGTCACCGGTCTGTCCTGGCGGTTGGCGTTCCTGGTCAATGTGCCGATCGGCATCGTGATCATCTGGATCGCCGTGACCCGGCTGGCGGAGACACGCCATGAACGCATCAAGCTCGACATCACCGGTGCCCTGCTGGCGACGTTGGCGTGCACATCGGCTGTGCTGGTGTTCACCCAGGGACCGCCCCGCGGCTGGGTCGACCCGTGGGTGATCGGGGCGGCGATCGCGGCCGCGGTGTTCTTCGTCGCGTTCGTGATCGACGAGCGCGGTGCGGACAACCCGTTGGTGCCGCTGTCGATCTTCGACAACCGCAACCGGGTGGCGTCCTTCGTCGCGTATTTCATGGCGGGCGGGGTGATGCTGACCCTGTCCGTCATGATCGGGTTGCTCGTCCAGGACGTGTTGGGCTACTCGCCGTTGCGGGCAGGCATCAGCTTCATGCCCTTCGCGGTCGCCTTCGTGCTGGGCAACGTGCTGGCCACTTATCTGGCTCCGCGGATCGCGCCGCGGTGGGTGATTCTCGGCGGCGGGGTTCTCGTGCTCGTCGCCATGCTCTACGGGTCGACGCTCGACCGGTCCATCCCGTACTTTCCGGACCTGTTCATGCCTGTCGTCGTCGGCGGGGTGGGCATCGGCGTGATCTCGGTGATCCTGCCGCTGTGCCTGCTCGCCAACGTGGCGCCCCGCGACATCGGCCCGCTGTCCTCGGTGACGTTGATGGTGTTCAACCTCGGCGGCCCGCTGGTTCTCGTGGTCATCCAGGCCGTGCAGACGTCACGCACCCTGTATCTGGGTGGGACGACCGGGCCGGTCAAGAACATGAGCCCGGCCCAACTCGACGCGCTGGGTCACGGCTACACCTATTCATTGCTGTGGGTCGCCGCGATCGCGCTGGTGGTGGGTGTCGCTGCGCTGTTCATCGGATACTCGGCGCGAGATATCGCCCGCGCCCGGGAGACTCGCGAAGCCGTGGAGGCGGGCGAGCTCTGAGCGTTCCGGCGGGGTAGGAGCGCAGCGACTCGGGGGTTCAACACAATCAGTAAGGTGGTCGGCTGTGATCACCCGCATGTCCGAGCTGTTCCTGCGCACCCTGCGCGACGATCCGGCCGACGCCGAAGTGGCGAGCCACAAGCTGCTCATCCGGGCCGGCTACGTCCGGCCCGTCGGCCCCGGCCTGTACAGCTGGCTGCCGCTGGGACTGCGGGTGCTGCGCAAGATCGAAAAGGTCGTCCGCGATGAGATGAATGCCATTGGGGGACAAGAGATCCTGTTTCCGGCTCTGCTTCCGAAGGCGCCGTACGAGACGTCGAACCGCTGGACGGAGTACGGCGACGGTGTCTTCCGGTTGAAAGACCGCCGCGGCAACGACTACATGCTCGGCCCGACGCACGAGGAATTCTTCACGCTCACGGTCAAAGGCGAGTACTCGTCCTACAAGGACTTTCCTCTGACGCTGTACCAAATCCAAACCAAGTATCGCGACGAGGCGCGTCCCCGGGCGGGCATCCTGCGCGGCCGCGAATTCATCATGAAGGACTCGTACTCGTTCGACATCGACGAGGGTGGGCTCAAATCGGCCTACCACCTGCACCGCGAGGCCTACCAGCGGATCTTCGAGAGGCTGGCGGTGCGCTACGTGATCGTCTCGGCGGTGTCGGGAGCGATGGGCGGCAGCGCATCCGAGGAGTTCCTCGCCGAGAGCGAGGTCGGCGAGGACACCTACGTGCGGTGTCCGGAGTCGGGTTACGCGGCCAACGTGGAGGCGGTGATCACCGCGGTGCCCGACGCGATCCCGGCGGAGCAGATCGCGGCGCTGCCCAGCGCGACCGTCCACCAGACCGGCGATACCCCCACCATCGCGACGCTCGTCGACTGGGCCAACGGTGCGAACCTACCCAGCTTCGGTGGCCGCGCCGTCACCGCCGCCGACACCCTCAAGAACGTGTTGCTCAAGGTGCGCGAGCCCGGCGGCGACTGGGAGCTGCTCGCCATCGGCGTGCCCGGTGACCGCGACGTCGACGACAAGCGCCTCGGCGCCGCGCTGGAACCGGCCGAGTACGCGATGCTCGACGACGCCGATTTCGCCAGGTACCCGTTCCTGGTGAAGGGGTACATCGGTCCGAAAGGCCTGCTGGCCAACGGGGTTCGATATCTGGTCGACCCCAGGGTCGTGAACGGCACGGCGTGGATCACCGGCGCGGACTCGAAGGGCGATCACGTCGTCGACCTCGTGGCCGGACGCGACTTCACCCCGGACGGCACCATCGAGGCCGCCGAGGTCCGCGAGGGCGATCCGTCCCCGGACGGGGCAGGGACCCTGGTGGCCGCGCGCGGAATCGAGATCGGGCACGTCTTCCAGTTGGGGCGCAAGTATGCCGACGCGTTCAACGCCGACGTGCTCGGCGAGGACGGCAAGCCGGTGCGGCTCACCATGGGCTCCTACGGGATCGGAGTGTCCCGGCTGGTGGCGGTCATCGCCGAGCAGCACCACGACGAACTCGGGCTGCGCTGGCCCTCCAGCGTCGCGCCGTTCGACGTCCACGTGGTCATCGCCAACAAGGACGCCGATGCGCGCGCGGGCGCCACCGAACTGGCCGCCGATCTGGACCGCCTCGGCATCGATGTGCTGCTCGACGACCGAACCGCTTCTCCGGGTGTGAAATTCAAGGACGCCGAGCTGCTCGGTGTGCCGTGGATCGTCGTGGTCGGGCGCGGGTGGGCCGACGGCGTGGTCGAGTTTCGGGACCGCTTCAGCGGGGACAAGCGCGAGGTGGCGATCGACGGCGCGGTGGCGGAGATCAGCAGCGCGATCTCAGGCTGACAGGGGGCTACTCGCTGCCGCCGGGGAAGGCGACGGTGACCGCTCTGTCCTCACGGATGACGCTCCACCGTGCGGCGGTCACGGCGCATTCGGTCAGTGCCGTCACCCCGAACGCGCGCACACTCTGCTCAGTGGCCTGCTCGACGACCGCGCGCCACGCGACGGCCGCATCCTCTTCCATGCGGACGGCGAGGTTGGTGGCGTCGGTCGGGTCGTCGACCTCCAACGGCATCTGATAACCCGCCGCAGGCACGGCCGCATCGATGCCCTGCTGCTGCGCCAGCGCGATGGCCGCTTCCCGCCGCGCGCGATGCTCGGCGATGGCCGACGACACCAGGTAGTTGACCTCGGGCACGGAGTGCGCCGAGACGACGCCGTAACCGTAGATCGTGGCGTGCTCGGTGGCGATCGCGTCGAACAGGGCGCCGGCTGCCGCCTCCCCGGGACGCGAAGGCATCGTGGTGTCTGGTTCGGGTGACGTCATCGCCGACCTCCAGTGCCGGCGAGAGCGACGGCGTACGCGGCGGTGCACGACGCGGCGATCGAGGCGAGCAGCCCCGCCCGGTAACCCGACAGCGCACCGGCGGCCTGCGTTGCGCTGTCGGCCGACGCGCGCAGCGCCCCGGTCACGTCGTCGGCTTTCGGCGCGGGCACTGACGCCGACGTCGTGGTCGTGGTGGCAGTTGTGCTGGTGGTCGGCGCGGGATGGCCCGTCATCCGCACGATCTCGTCCGAGAGCGCCTCGGCGTGGGCGGCACGCTGGGCGGCGATGTCGGTCAACACGTCGGTCAATCTCCCCTGCACGGTCGCGGCGACGTCGGCGGCCAAGTCGGCATCGGATCGTGCCCTGTCCAGCGCGGTGGTGAGATCGTCGAGGTCCGGGGGAGGAGGCGGGGCTCCGCAGCCCGCGGCGGTGACCGCGAGCGCGGCCAGCGCCGTAGCTGCGACGAGCACGCGTCGACGGCTGACGGTCGGCGGTCTCGGCACGTGCCACATCCTGCCATCCGTCGGGGTCGAGCCGAGGAACCGACTTCGGCGACCCTGCGCACGGCGCGTGCTTTTCGTTATTTGTCCAGGCGTTGCTGGCGTATCGTGGGGAGTCGGATTCGCGGGGAGCCCTCCCGCGCGCCGTGTCCGGACAACTCAAGACGAGGAGCTCGCCGTGGCGGAGCGGTCTACGGGATTACCGTCGCAACGACAGGTCATCGAACTGCTCGACGGGGAGTTCGCGCGCGCGGGCTACGACATCGAAGACGTCGTGATTGACGCCGCCACGCGCCCGCCCCGCATCACGGTGGTCGCCGACAGGGACGGCGGACTTGACCTCGACGCTGTCGCGGACCTGTCGAGGATCGCCTCGGAGTTGCTCGACGACCTGGATTCACCGCCGTACGTGCTCGAGGTGTCCTCGCCCGGGGTGGACCGGCCGCTGACCGACGAGAAGCACTACCGCAGGGCGCGGGGCCGGCTCGCTCAGTTCACGTTGACCGACGGGTCGACGCTCACCGGACGGATCGGCCCTGTGGGCGACGGCACCGTCGGCGTCGTCGTGCGCGAAGCCAGGAAGAATCTCGAGGTGCGCGACATCGCACTCGATGCGATTACCAAAGCTGTTGTCCAGGTGGAGTTCTCACCGCCGAGTCCACGCGAGTTGGAACTTGCCGGTGTCTCCGGAGAGGATGCCTGACCGTGAACATCGACATGGCGGCCCTGCACGCGATCGAGGCCGACAAGGGGATCACCGTCGACGTCGTCGTCGAAACGATCAAATCGGCTCTGCTGACGGCATATCGGCACACCGAGGGGCACGAGGCCGACGCCCGCATCGACATCGACCGCAAGACCGGCGTTGTGAAGGTGATGGCGAGACAGACCGACGAAGACGGCAATGTGTTGCACGAATGGGACGACACCCCAGAGGGTTTCGGTCGAATCGCCGCGACGACCGCGCGTCAGGTCATCCTGCAGCGTCTCCGCGACGCCGAGAACGAGAAGAACTACGGTGAGTTCTCCGCGCGTGAGGGCGACATCGTCGCCGGTGTGATCCAGCGCGACGCCCGCGCCAACGCACGTGGTCTGGTCGTCGTGCGGATGGGCAGCGAGACCAAGGGTTCCGAGGGTGTGATCCCGGCCGCCGAACAGGTTCCCGGCGAGCGCTATGAACACGGCGACCGGCTGCGCTGCTACGTCGTCGGCGTCACCCGCGGGGCACGCGAGCCGCTCATCACGCTGTCACGCACCCATCCGAACCTGGTGCGCAAGCTGTTCTCGTTGGAGGTCCCCGAGATCGCCGACGGATCCGTCGAGATCGTGGCGGTGGCCCGCGAGGCCGGGCACCGCTCCAAGATCGCTGTCGCGTCGCGGGCTCCCGGTCTGAACGCCAAGGGTGCCTGCATCGGCCCGATGGGACAGCGGGTGCGCAATGTGATGAGCGAGCTCTCCGGCGAGAAGATCGACATTATCGACTTCGACGACGACCCTGCCCGGTTCGTGGCCAACGCGCTGTCGCCGGCCAAGGTGGTGTCGGTGACAGTGATCGACGCGGCGGCACGCGCGGCCCGCGTCATCGTGCCGGACTTCCAGCTCTCGCTGGCGATCGGCAAGGAAGGGCAGAACGCGCGGCTGGCGGCGCGGCTCACCGGCTGGCGCATCGACATCCGCAGCGACGACGCCGACGAAGGTGCGGACGCGCAGGCATCGCGGCCCGCGGCGCGCCGCGACGCCCCGCACGGTGCGGCAGACGAGCGCTGACCAGCGAGGCGCAATCACGACCGGCACCGGTTTTCCGCTCTGCGCTGTGGTGACGGTAGACTCAGCTGTGATCCAGCGCGAGACATCGGCTCGGATGCACAAAAGCACCTCCACCCCCGTCGGGGGACCGGTGCGGACGTGCATCGGATGCCGGAAACGAGAGCTGGCCGTCGAACTGCTTCGGGTGGTCGCTGTCGACGGCGGGAACGGTCCTGGGAATGGTTCCAGCGCCGTGACCGTTGACGCGGCGAGAAAGCTTCCGGGGCGGGGTGCGTGGTTGCATCCCGATCCGGAATGTCTGCAAGCAGCCGTTCGCCGGCGGGCCTTCGGCCGAGCGTTGCGGATCACCGGTTCACCGGACATCACCGCGGTGTCAGAGCGTTTCCCGTCACGGGAGGCGCCCGACGCGCCCGGGCAAGAGAACAGGTAAGCGAAGAACATGAGCACACCGTGAAGCCCCGATGACCATGCGTCATAGCTAACCCGAGGCGCGGCGCCTACCACCGCTGTTGCCTCCTAGACAGGAGATGTAGTGGCAGGTAAGGCACGCGTGCACGAGTTGGCCAAGGAACTCGGTGTCACAAGCAAGGAAGTACTCGCCCGTCTGGGCGAGCAGGGAGAATTCGTCAAGTCCGCGTCGTCGACGGTGGAGGCCCCGGTCGCCCGCCGACTGCGTGAGTCATTCGGTGGCGACAAGACCGACAAGGTGAAGCCGGGCGCCGGTGCGTCCAACGGCTCGCCCGCCAAGCCGGCCGCAGCCGAGAGGCGCCCAGGTCCGCGCCCCGGACCGCCGGCAGCCCAGCCGCCCAAGCCCGCAGCGCCTGCGGCACCCGCTGCCGCCGCACCTGCGCCCGCAGCGCCGCACCCCAGCGCTGCGCCGGCAGGCTGGCCGCAGGGGCCTGCGGCGACCCAGCCCAGCGCGCCCAGGGCGTTGCCGGCCCCGCCGACCGCCGGGAGGCGGTGGTGGCTGATTGGCGCAGCTGTCGCGGTGGCCGCAGCCGTGCTGGTCGCGGTCGTCGTCTTGCGCGCCGGCACCGGCCAGTCGGGCGCGCCGGCGCAGACCACTGCGGCCGCGCCCACCAGTCGTGCTCAGGTACCCGGTGCATCGACAACGCCACCCTCCCCCACTGCGGCGCCCGCACCGCCGCCCGCGGGCCCCCCACCTCCTCCACCCGCACCGGTCGTGGGGCCTGACGCGCTGGCACCGCTGCTGCTGACCGACGCCGAGCTCAGCACACAGCTGGGTACCCCCGGGTTCACCTCGGTCGGAGTAGAGAACCAGATGCTGGGTGGGGCCTCCGACCCGCCGCACTGCACCGGCGCCTGGGGACCGGCCTACGCCACCAGCTATGGCGGCACGGGGTACACCGGTGTCGCGGTGTCGGCGGCGTCTGTGGAAAAGGTGTACAAGGTGGGCCAGGCGGTGGTCTCGTTCCCTGACCCCGCCGCCGCCAAGGCCGCCTACGACAGCCTGGTAGCCGGTTGGAATCGCTGCGCATCCACCCACCTCATGCACACCGAAGGCGCGGCCACGGGCATCGACGTCGGCACCCCCCGCCCCGACGGGGACGTCATGACACTGCTGCTGATCCCGACCACCTCCGCCACCCCGGGTCAGCAATGCGAACGCGATATGACCCTGCGCGGCAACGTCATCGTCGACGTGCGGTCCTGCTCGACGACCGCCGCCGGCGGGGGTGTGGCGATCACCCGCGCCATCGCCGACAAGATCCGCTGACCCTGCCGACCACACCGGCCACCACTGACGGCTCGACCGCTCCAGCGAGCCCCACGAAGGAGAACCTCGACCGTGGCTGATCAGCCGCACCGCCGCGACACCGCAGCGCAATCCACACCGGGCGACCCTGAGGCACCCACGACCGCCACCCCGGCGTTCCCGCGCCCGTCCGTCCAGGATCCCGACGGCCCGACCGTCGCCACCCCCACCTACACCCGGCCGCCCGCACCGGCGAGTCCGCCGCCAGATCCCGACGGTCCCACCCGAGTGGTGCCGCGCTACACACCACCCGCGCCGCCGGCAGCCGCGCCGCAGCAGCAGTGGCCGCCGCAGCCGCCAACCCCCACCGCCCCGATGCCTTCCGCTGCGCCACCTCCCCCCACACCACCTCCCCCCGCGTCGGCTCCCGCACCGGCCGCACCCCCCGCTGCGCAACCGGACACCGGTTCCCAGTGGCCTGCGGCGTCCCCCCAGCAGCCCGGCTGGCCCCCACCGGGTGGCGCACCCAACTACCCTCCCGGCCCGCCGACGGGGTACGGGCCGCCGGTACGGCGCCGCAACAACGCGCTGATCGCCGGGATCGCCGGCGGGGCGCTCGCCCTGGTCGTCATCGTCGTGGTGGCCTTCACACTGAGCTCGCGCGGCGAAGGGGCCGGCGGCGCGTCGGCAGGGCCATCAGGATCTCCGGCTGAGGTCGTCACCGCTTACCTGGAAGCGCTGCGCGACGGCGACGCCGAGAAAGCGCTGTCCTACAGCAAGGCCGAACCCGCAAGCACGGACTTCCTGACCGACGCGGTGCTGCGCAAGCAGAACGCCGAGATGCCGATCTCCGACATCCGCATCCTCGACCGCGACGAGGGCCGCCCCAACTTCGGCTTCTCCACCCTCAAAGTGGCCGTCAACTTCGGCGACACCATCTCCGAAGGCAACCTCAGCCTGACCGAGGTCGACGGCAGCTGGAAGCTCAACAACGCTTTCATCAAGCTCGACACCCAGTCGCTGACCGGAACCACCGGCGCCGCCAAGACGCTGACCCTGTTCGGCGAGCCCGTCGCATCCCGCGGCGCCGCCTACGTGTTCCCCGGCATACTGGACGTGACCAGCGACAACGACTACCTCACCGTCGAGGGCGACTTCACCCTCGATCTGCAAGCGCTGGCGGGCGGATCGTCGTTCCTGCAGCCGACCTTCACTCTCAGCGACGAAGGGAACGACGCCGTCGCCCAAACCGTCGCCGACGCCTTCGCCACCTGCGAACGCTTTAAAGCCATCGACCCCCCGGGATGTCCGTACCGGCTGGATCGGCCCGACGCTGTCGAGGGCACCGTCACCTGGGGACCCGCCGACCTCAGCCAGGTCAGCCCCGGCTACTTCGATCCCAAGTCGATGACGACCACCGTGCAGGGCCCGGTGGTCATGCCGGTGCGCACCCAGACCACCAGCGGCCAACAGGCCAGCGGCGAGGTCAACGAATACTTCGCCGGAACCGTCGATTTGACCACGACGCCCCCGCAGCTGAACCTGGAGTGATCGACATGAATCGCTCAGGCTGCGGTGACCCGTCCGGCGTCGGCCGGCCAGCACCCCGGCAACCCCGCCGCACGGCCGCCGCGAAGATGCTGCGCTCCGCCGGAGCGATCCTGGCAGGGGCCCTGCTGGCGGGGTGTTCGGCGACGACCACGGGCACCCCCACCACCGCCCCGCAAGGCCCCGATTCCGGGGCCATCGTGGCGCTGATGGACTCCGGGAACTACCCCACCGCCGCAGGAAAACCCTTCGGCGTCGCCGGTGACGACATCGGCGCGGGCAATGTGCTCGAAGCCCACCGCCTCGCCGAATACACCGTCGGCCCGTGGGAGATTGACGCCGACGTGAAGTATCTGCCCGGCTGGCTGGAGCTGTCCCTGGTGGGCCCGATCGAATCGCCCACGGTGCTGCGCAGCAACAACGTCCTTGCCGGTGACCTGCCCGACATCGCCCAAACGCACGGCTTCGTCGCCGGATTCTCCACCACGCGCACCTCGATTCCGGTCAACAGCCAAGACCCCGGCCAGCAGCGCTGGCTCAACATGGCGGTCCTGCGCTTCCCTAACCCCGCCGCGGCCGCAGCGGCCGCCACCGAAATGGCGGCCAAACAACCCCCGCCCCCCGGCGCCCCCGGCGGCCAGTCCATCCCACTGCCGATCACGCCGGAGGGCAAAGCCATCAAGTTCCCCCTGCCCGACAACGCCGAACAGGTCATCAGCTTCACCGCCCACGGCCCCTACGTGGTCTACGTCGTCGCCCAGACCGCGTTCGAACTGCTGGGCAAAGACGCCGCCACCCTCGCTGGTAAAGCCACCGATCTGCAGAAACGCCGCCTCGCCGAGTTCACCCCCACCGATCTGGCGGCGCTGCGCGACCTACCGCTTGACCCCACCGGGCAGCTGTTGACTCGCACACTTATAGCCCCGGACGGCAGCGCCCCCTTCATGATCGGTGTCTGGAACGCCCGCGCCTGGCTGCACTTCGAAACCGATCCCGTGCTAGCCAACGCGCTGTTCAGTACCGCCAGTGTCGACGTGGTCTCCCAGCGCACCACCACGGTGTACCGGGCCGCCAACCCCGACGGGGCCGCGCGGGTCGCCGACGGTCTGGCCGACCACATTGGTAACTTCACAGACGTGCACAGCATCGACGGCGTGGCAGGGCTGCCCGCCGCGAAATGCTACAAACGCCACCTCGGCGCGCTGCCCTCCACCTCCGCGATGACCTGGCAGCGAGTGTTCTGGGCCTTTGAATGTGTGGCCACCGTGGACCGCTACGCCTACACCGCCTTCTCGGCCACCGAACAAGACGTGCGCCAGCAGATGGCCGCGCAGTACCGAATCCTGGCCGGGCAGTAAGCAACCCGGTCATGGTGTTGCATCCAGGCGCCGTCGTCGGGGGCTACCTCATCGAGTCCATCCTGGGATCAGGAGGGATGGGCACGGTGTATCGGGCCCGCCACCCCGTCCTGCCGCGCAGCGACGCACTCAAAGTGCTCTCCGCCGAACTATCACGCGACGAACACTTCCGCGCCCGATTCGAACGCGAAGCCGAGCTGGCCGCCACACTGGATCACCCCAACATCGTCACCGTCTACAACCGCGGCGACACCGACGGCCACCTGTGGATCGCGATGCAATACGTCGCCGGCAGCGACGCCGAGAAAGAACTCACCGGCGGCCGAATGACCCCACAACGCGCCGCCCACATCATCACCGAAGTCGCCAAAGCACTCGACTACGCCCACCGACAACAGCTGCTACACCGCGACATCAAACCGGCCAACTTCCTGCTAGGCCCTCAGGACGAACGAATCTTTTTGGCCGACTTCGGGATTGCCCGCGCCCTCGATGAGGCCGTTGGGCTGACCCAGACCGGCATGGTCATGGCCAGCGTCGCCTACGCCGCCCCGGAAAGCCTTGTTGGCGAGCCCACCGATCACCGCGCCGACATCTACTCGCTGGGCTGCTCGCTCTACCGGATGCTCACCGGAGTCTCGCCGTTCGCCCGCACCGGCGGCATGGCCGCCGTCGCCGCCGCCCACCTCATGGAAGCACCCCCCCGCGCCACCGACACCGCCCCCCAACTACCCACCGCCATCGACGCAGTCCTTACCCGCGCGATGGCCAAAGACCCCGCGCACCGCTTCCAAACCGCCGGCGACCTCGCCGCCGCCGCAGCCCGCGCACTCGACGAAACCACCGACGCGGTCCGCATCACCCCCACCCCGGCGCCGCCGCCGCGGCCCGACCACACCCCGCCGCACTGGCCCACCCACCCAGCCGGCCCGGGCCCGCGCCCCTACCCACCACCGCACACCGCAGTTGGCGGCGCCGCGTGGCCCACCGGCCCCACACACCCCGCGCCTCACCCCCCGGCGCCTCCGCCGCTCTCGCGCCCGCGTCGCCCGCGCCGCGCACTGATCGCGGCCAGCCTCGCCGCCGTGGTGCTGCTCGTCGCCGGCGCAATCACGGTCTGGATGTGGCCCCGCGACAGCCAAACCCCCTACCCAGCCCAACAATTGGCCCACCAGCACGGCACCGCCACGCTCACCGAACAACCACGCGCGGTCGTCGCAGCAGGACCCGGCGACGCCGACGCCCTCTTGTCCCTCGACGTGCAACCAGTCGCCGTCATCGCCCCCGACACCCAACTACCCGGCTGGGAAAGAGATCTCATCACCGGCGACGTGGCCGTACTCCCCGATACCAACGACACCGCCGCGATCGCGGCGACCAAACCCGACCTCATCATCGACACCGCACCCATCGACGGCGCCACCTACCGGTCCCTGTCACAAATCGCTACCACCATCACCCGCCCCCAGAACGCCAACGACTGGACCTGGCAAACCCATCTGCAATGGGTCGGGCGCATCCTGGGCCGCTCCGACCGAGCCCAAGAACTCATCGATATGGCGGCCACCGCCCAAGCCGACCTGCGCGAGGCCCACCCCGCGTTCGATGCCAAAAGCATCGAAATGGTGCTCGTCACCGACAACGGCGTCAACCTCGCCACCCCCGAATCGGGGATCGCCCGATACCTGCAAGGTCTCGGATTCCGCTACCCGGGCCAAACGCCCTCCGCGACGACGTCCGTTGCCGAACTCCAACCCGTCGACGCCCAGCAACTCAACCTCACCCCCACCGATGTCCGAGTCATCCTGCGCACCGACAAAGCAGCCGGCGGCGGAAGCTACAACGGCCTCCCACAACCCTTCTCGCAATACCGCGGCGTCACCGTCATCGTCGACAACCCCGACACCATCGCCGCCCTACAGACCCCCGGCTACGCCGCAACCACATATCTCAACAAGACCCTCATCGACGCGCTGGCCAGCCAGGTTCGCTAGTTGTCACTGACCACGGATGGCGTGGTCTGCAGACTTCCAGACATGGGGCGCAAGTGCGGGCGAGCCTGGAGTCCGACCTAGCCGGCGGGTTGGGTGTCGGCGACCCCAGCGTCATCTCGACTCAACCAGCAGACGGGGCCAAGTACCAGTGGCAGGCAGCTGATCCGACCCGACTCGCAGACATGATCGAGCGCGATTTGCGGCTAGTTTTCCCCAGCATGTGGTGACCCCATCGGTGTCCGCTCTCGCCACTGCCGATTGTTGTCGATCAGTTGCAGTGCGATGGCTCGGTCTTCCCAACGAGGCGCTACCGGCCTCCGGAGCTTGGCCTTGACTACCTCCATCGCCGGGCGAGCGAAGTCAGCCTCACCGAGCCTCAACCTAATTCGAGGCGCCCGCAGGAGATCCTTCTGACGCTGGTTCTCGGAGAGCTTCCCGTGGGCTCGATCCATCGGGTCGAACATGTCGATCAGGCCGAACTCCTGCAATTCGTGGCGGGCGGAGAAGGCTTCGGGGGCTAGGCCGTACCACTGCCACCGCGTCAGCTGGGGCAAGGCTACGCCAGCTTCGTCGGCGTCCTTGCGGCTCCGGGGCCGCTGCGTCTGCTCGGCGACCGCCAGCAGAGTCGCCATCTCCTCGTTGGTGAGTACCAGGTGCCACCCCGCCATGAAAAACCCGGCGGGCAGGATCACTGCCCCGGCCTCTTCGGAGGGGACGAAGTATCGTTGCCTAGATCGGTCTTCGCAGAACAGGGTGAAGCGGTCGAATCGGTGCTTGCTTCTACGGGCGCCCACGCTTGCACCAAGTCGTGCTCGGCGAGCTTGGTGAGAGCCCTTGTCATCCGCAAATTCAGTTCGCGGTTGGATACGTCGAGCGCCAGCAGGCCGCATAGTTCGCTCCAGCCGTCCACCCCGTTGTTGGCCCGACCGTTCTTCCACCGGTCACCGGGTTCGAATTCCAGGTGTGCGGTGTACAGCAAGCTGAGATAAACCTGCAGCGCATCGCTGGGCCGGTGAGTGAGGCTGGTCAGGGCCTGGCGCGTATACATTGCGCCCGGCGCCCACGCCGGCGGTGTGCATCGTGGCGATGGGGGCGCTGGCCACGGAAGCCGTCGAAGCCGCGGACCGGCTCGCCGACATCGGAGCCGAGGCCGAAGTCGTCTGCGTGACAAGCGCAGACCTACTCTACCGCGCCATCCAAGCCCGCGAGGGGCAGACGGAGGCGCCGTCCTGGATTCTCGACCAGGTTTTCGCAGCGGGTCGCGCCGCGCCGATGGTCACTGTGCTCGACGGACACCCGCACACGCTGGCGTTCTTGGCAACCATCAACCAAGTCCGGTGTAAGTCGTTGGGTGTCAGCACCTTCGGACAGGCCGGCGACCTTGACTCGGTGTACCGCCACCACGGCATCGATACCGACACCATCGTGCGCGCAGCACTCGATGTTCGTGGGTGAGCGGTATCGGCAGTGAGAGTACCGGCCAGGATCTCACGGTGCTCAGGGTGCGAGTGGAGAACGCCGCAGGGTCGCGGACTGGACATGGCTGGCGACGAGTATCAACGACTACCGATCATCAAATCATGCCATGACTGACGAACCGGCAATCCCACGCCCGGTCGGCTGTTGGCGCCACGAGCAGCGGCGCCGCCGACGAAGCCTTCGCAGCTGGTGATGTGGATTCCGGAATGTCCTGGGGCAACCGCAACGACGGCACGAGATTCGCCCCTTTTGGCGAAGGATCACGGGGTTCCATCGTGTCAGTGATCGCCGGCGCGGGTGCGCGCCTGTAGTGAAGCGTGCCACTGGGAGTGCGCCGCCCCACATGCGCTCGGGTGACAGAGCAGGCTGTTTAGCTGCCGCGGCGGGCGCTCACCCGCCTCGCCTGAGCGCCGTCCAACCCGTTCACCGATCGGCAAGTTGACACCCCGATAATTAACGGTAACCCTGTATCCATTATGGTCGATAACTCTTCTCTTTCCTCGCAGTACGTGCGAGTCAATGATCTAAATGTCCGCTATCGGCGTGCCGGGCGCGGGCACCCGCTGCTGCTGTTGCACGGCACCACCTCCTCGCTGGAGCATTTCGACCGCGCCGCCGCGAGCCTGGAGCGTAGTTTCGATGTCATTCGCCCGGACCTGCCCGGGTTCGGGCTCACCGGCCCGCGCCCGGACCGCGACTACCGGGTGTGTACGTACGCCAGCACCGTGGCCGAATTCATGCAGCAACTCCACGTTCCCCGGTATGCGGTGGCGGGAAACTCGCTGGGCGGCAACATTGCGTGGACCTTGGCCCTGGATTACCCAGATCGCCTGTTCGCCCTCGTACTGGTCAACGCCACCGGCTATCCGGAGAAGACCTTGCCGGCCGGCATGCGATTAGCCCGTAACCCGCTTGCACGCCCGCTGATGCGGGCGGGGATGCCGCGGCGGTTGGTCGAACGCGGCCTGCGGCAATCGGTGGCGCCCAACTCCACCATCGTCGACGACGCGATGGTTGACCGGGTCCACCGATATTGGAATGCCAGCGGAAACCGTTCGGCCTTCGTCGATTTCGTGAACACCAACCAGCCGGACCGTAGCGCCGAGATTCCTGAGATTGGCGTGCCTACGCTGGTGTTGCGCAGTGCCGGCGTCGACGCACAGCACTTCGCCCGCGACATCCCCGACGTTCGTGAGGCCGTGCATCCCAGCGCCGGACATCTGCTGCCTGAGGAGGAGCCGATCTGGTTCGCCGAGAAGGTCGCCACCTTCCTCAACACCCTCGAAGCACAGGAGCTGACATGAAGTACTTCACCGTCGCTGGAGAAGACCGCACGCTCGACGGCATCACTCGTCGCCAACTGCGCGGCAGTTACATCGACCTAACCGACGGAGTGACTCACTACGAACTCCGCGGCCCGACCAACGGTCCTGTGGTGGTACTGGTGCCGGGATTAACCATTCCGCTGTTCTACTGGGACTCCGTCGCCGCCGAGTTGCATTCACGGGGTCTGCGCACCCTGGCTTTTAGCGCCTATGGGCGCGGCTACTCCGAACGAGTCCGCACCGATTACACCGAGGCGCTGTTCAGCCGCCAACTGCGCGAACTCGTCGCCGAGCTGCAGCTACCGACTCACCACCTCGTAGGCACGTCGATGGGTGCTCTTATCGCCATGGGATACGTTGCAGCAGAGGCTGACTCAGTAGCATCATTGACACTCGTCGGACCGGCTGGTTTGAGCGGAGCGAATACGCGCCAGCAACGATTGCTGCGCAGCGATCTGCTCGCGACGCTGGTAGCCAAACGATCTGGGCGCCGCATCCTGCTCGGCCACCTCGAGCACAACGTCGCCGACCCCGCCCTGGTCCCCCAACTGAAAACCATGATTAGCGACGCCTACCGCTATGAAGGTTCGATGTACGCGTTCTTCTCAACGCTGCAGAACTTTCCGCTGTCGAGCCGGGGGCTGTTGTTCCGCGGTGTAGGCGAGCGCAAGGTGCCCACCCAGCTGCTGTGGGGCACCAATGATCAGGTCACCCCGATCACCGGTCTCGACGACGCCCGCGCGCTGCTACAACCCGCCGAGACACACCTCCTGCAGTGCGGCCACATGGCCCCCTACGAACGCCCCCTTGACGTGGCAGAGCACCTCGTTTCTTTCACGACCGCACACCACGATCGGATTACCTCATGACCGCACCCACCATTGATGTCCTCGTCGTCGGGGCCGGCCCTGTCGGCAGTGCGCTCGCTATCGATTTGGCCCGGCGCGGGCTCGCCGTACGCATCATCGACAAGGCCGATCACGGATTCGACGGATCGCGCGCCAAAGGAGTGCAGCCGCGCACCCTCGAAGTATTCGAGGACCTCGGCGCACTCGATGATGTGCTCGCCGGCGGAACCACATACCCTCTCATGGGCATTCACCTCGGACCGATCCACCTTCCATGGCGGATGATGGGCAAGGCCAAGTCAGGCGACGACGTCCCGTTCCCCGACACCTGGCTGGTCCCCCAGTTCCGCACCGACCGAGCCCTGCGCAACCGGCTGTCCGAACTTGGTGTGACCATCGAGTACCAGCGCGAACTCCTCGACCTCGGCCAAACGGCGGAGGCAGTCAGTGCGAACGTCCATAGCGGCGACGGCATCGAGACCATCACGGCTCGCTACGTGGTCGGCGCCGATGGCGGCAGCAGCGCGGTGCGAAGACAACTCGACATCGCGTTCATCGGATCCACCGACGAGTCCGATCGGATGCTCATCGTCGACGCCGACGTGCGCGGCGGGCTCTCGCGTGACCGCTGGCATGTGTGGCCCGGTCTGGGGGGCCGGTTTGTCGGCGCGTGCCCGCTGCCGCACGGGGATCAGTTCCAGTGGATGATCCGGCTGCGCCCTGATGAATCGCCACCCGAGGGTGAAGACCAGATCACCCAACGCATCCGCGCTCACACCGGCAATAAGCGGCTCGGCGTGTACAACATCACCTGGCAGTCGGTGTTCCGCCCCAATATCAGACTGGCCGAAAATTTCCGGAGCGGGCGGGTGTTCATCGCTGGCGACGCCGCCCACGTGCACACCCCCGCGGGCGCCCAAGGCCTCAACACCGGCATCGGTGACTCCTACAATCTCGGCTGGAAACTCGCCCAGGTCATCGCCGGCGCCCCCGTTGGACTGCTGGACACCTACCATGCTGAACGTCAACCCATCGCCGCCGCAGTGCTGGGCCTGTCGACCAAGAAGTACAGCGGCATCGCCAAACTCAACCCGTCAAGCATCAGACGCGGCACAGACGAACAGCAACTCGCGCTGAACTACCGCGGCGGCCCACTAGCACCCATGGCTGCCGAACACAGCGCCGCCCTGCATGTGGGCGACCGCGCTCCCGACGCCCGATTGCACGACCGAAACGGCACCGCGGTGCGCTTGTTCGACACCTACCGCGGCCCGCACTTCACCGCGGTGGCCTACGGCCCGCGCTCCGCCCACGACATGGCTCTGCTGGCCTGGCCAACCGGGGGCTCGCCACTGCGCCGCGTCGCCATCGACGCCGACAATGCGGAAGCCGACAGCGTCTTGTACGACACCACCAAGGCCTTTTGCAGGCACTACGGCCTCGACCGCGACACGCTGCTGCTGATCCGGCCCGACGGCTACGTCGCCAGTATCGCCACCCACGACATGCTCACCACGACCATCGCCGTCATCGCCACGCTCACACCACCCGTGCATGGCGGCACCGGTTACAAAGGCCTTCTGTCCCAACAGGAGTCGCGCCCATGACGTCCACCTTGCTGCGTGGCGCGCACGTGATTACTATGACCGCCGACCGACCCGACGCCGAGCGCCTCGACATCCTCATCGCCGACGACGCCATCGCCGCTATCGGCGAGAACCTGCCCGCCGCCGCCGACGTCGTCGATTTTGCTGGGCGCATCATCATCCCAGGCCTGATCAATGCCCACCTGCACACCTGGCAGACTGCGCTGCGTACCGTCGGAGCCGACTGGACCATGCTGGAGTACCTGCGCCACGTCCACGGTGAACTCGGCCCCCGCTACCGCCCCGACGATGTCTACATCGCCACCTTGGTTGGCGCGTTGAGCCAAATTAACCGCGGTACAACCACTATCGGCGATTGGGCGCATAACAGCCTCACCGCCGACCACGCCGACGCTTCGCTCGAGGCACTGAAGCAATCCGGTGTACGGGCGCTGTTCCTTCACGGAATCCCCGGTCGCACACCTGAGACCACTCATCCGCTCGCCGAGGTGGACCGCCTCCTCGACGTGCCAACCCATTCGCTGGTCACCGTCGGCATGGCCATAGCCGGTCCCCAGACGTCGACGCCGCAAGTGGCGATCGCCGACTTCCGCGCTGCCGCCGAGCGCGGCATCGTGGCGTCGATGCATCAGAGCGGAGGCCCTGCACGACCCGCATGGGAAGCGGTGAGTTCGGCCGACCTTTTCACTCCATTGACCAACGTCGTGCACGGCGCCGGCTTGACCGAAGAATGGGTTAAGCGCCTTATCGACGCTGGTGCCACATTCACCACCACACCGGAAAATGAACTAAGCCACGGCCACGGGAGTCCGATCACCCCTAAGCTTCTGGCCGGCGAGGGCGCACCTTCGCTGGGCACCGACACTGATAGCGCCGTGCCCGGCGATGTGCTGACCGCCGCACGCATCGCGCTGGCTCACCAGCGCGGCATCGACCACGACAAGGCGCGTCAGGACACCGGCATCATGTGTCCCACCGCGACGGTCACCAGCAAGCAGGCGCTGGCGTGGGCCACCACCGAGGGGGCCCGCGCCCTGGGCCTTGCCGACCGCGTCGGCAAGATCGAGGTGGGCCTGCAAGCCGACCTGACCGTCATCGATGCCCGCCAGCTGAACCTCTGGCCCGCCCATCACCCCGTCGCCGCCGCTCTACACGCCGATCTAGCCAACATCGAAGCCGTCATGATCTCCGGTAAATGGCGCAAACGCGACCACCGCCTGCTTGAAGTCGACCTCGGCAATCTCAAGGCCCAGCTCCGCGAGTCGGGCGACAGGCTGCTGGCCAGCGAGCACCACGGGACCAGTACCGAGTCGCACTCAATGTCTGTCCGTCGCCATTGAAATCAGTTGGCTCCCCCCGCGCACGTTCAGGTGCTTGTCGCCATTTGTGTTGTGTGCGGCCCGGAGAAGAGTTCTTCTGCGGTGTAGCCAGATTCGAGCTGTCTTTTGACGGTGTCGAGGAAGCGGGCGGCGTCGGCACCGACGACGATGCGGTGGTCGTAGGTGAGGGCGAGGTAGACCATAGAGCGCACGCTGAACACTATGTTGCCGTGAGCATCACGCGTAGGGACCACGCGTTCGACGACGGCGCCAGTTCCGAGGATCCCTGACTGCGGCTTGTTCAGGATCGGGGTATCGAAGAGGGCTCCGCGACTGCCGGTGTTGGTGACCGTGGATTGATTATCAATCAGTCTTACGCCGCGGTCTCGAACCTGTCAACGACTTCCTCGATTGGACTGGGGACGAGCGCTCTGGTGTGATCGCATCGTCGAGGCGAACTCGCCGCCCCGAACCGCCACGCGGCCAGTCCTTTATTGCGTTGGCACCACTGGGATTAACAACGCTGAGGGGTATTGACCGCCGGTGTGCAGGACGTGCGGAGCGGTGTTGTTGACGATGTCGTGCCCGGCGACGAACTGCTCTCGCGGCCAGCGCGAGATGTTGGCGCCGGCGACGGTGAGCCGAAGCGTCTCCCCCGCCCGGAAATGCGCTGTAAATGGCCATATTTCGATGTCGAGCTGCACCGGTCCATCGGGAATCGCGAGTTCTCGTTCGTGCGTGTGCACGGGGCGATCGGGGCTGGAGAGGGTCGTGTCGAGTTCGCGATGGCTGGCGCGCAGCCAACCCATGGCAAGCGGACCATCGTCGAGGTAGGCGCATAGCGGATAGTGCACCACCTGTCCGTCGCTGTCGATCTTGTCGAGTTGGACGAACAGATCCATGTCGGCGGCACCTGGTGAGGCGGCGTACAGGCGCAGCGCGCAATGGCCGGCCAGATCGGTTTCGGCGTCAAAGGTGTAGTCGAACTCGGTCTTCTCCTCACCGGCGTGCAACGCGGGATCGGTGGGGCTGAGGGTCGGGTCGTAGCCCGTCGTGCCGGCCCCGGCGATGGGTGTCGTCGTCATTTGGGCGGTCTCCGCATCCAGATAGAGCACGGTCGGGGTGACTCGTGCTGGCGGCCAAGATGATTCGGAGCGGATGGGCCCGGTCTCGGTGCGGTCGCGGTACTCGACGCGTACGGGTGGCCAGGACGTGAGGTCAGTTTCCGCGTCCTTTAGGAAGTGGTCGAAAAAACTGCGTTGACGGTCCATGTTCTCGGGCGCGTAGTAGTAGCGCCATTCCTTGCGGCCGTGGACGTCGAGCCACTTCTGCGTGGACCCGCAGCGCCGGTAGGCCTCCAGTGTGCCACGAGTGTGAGTACCGTGATTACCTACCGAACATACGAAAAGCGCTGGCACCTCGACGGATTCCAGTACGGGTGTCTTGGCGTTCCAGAAATCATCCAGGAGCGGGTGCGTGAAGAATTCGCTGGCGATATCTTCGCGTTTGTTCAGTCCGAAACCGAGCGTCGTGACCCAGTTCGGACCGAATTGCGTTTCCGGGATTCCGCCCGGGAAAGCCGCTTCGCGATACGGATCGCTGATGCCCTCGGAGGGATTGATCGCCACGAGGTGGGGTGGACGGGTCGCGGCGATCGCGTACTGGCTCATCGCCAAGTAGGAGACACCAGAAAGCCCTACCCTGCCATTGCTCCATGGCCGGGTCCCGGCCCACTCGACCAGGTCGTAACCATCTTTGGCCTCCTGGGCAGTGAAGAACGATGCATCGCCCTGCGATCCCCAGCAACCGCGCGGATCGGCGTAGATGACTGCGTAGCCGTGTTTGACCCAGTACTGGGCCACCGGAGCTTCGAAGGGCGCGCCCTCCGGTAGCGGCGGGTCTATGTCGGCGCCGGCGCCCAGGATGGGCGGGAAGCCGTTGTGCTTGCCGTACGGGGCGTAGGCGATCAGCACCGGGGCCTGAGCTGCGTCCCCCGCCGGACGGCATATATCCACATAGATGGTTACGCCGTCGCGCATCGGGACGGCGACGTCGCGCTCGGTCAGCATCCCGTCAGCCTCGCTGCTGCTTGGTCGCAGGCCCGGATAGCCGCCCAATTCGGGTGGGGTGGCATCCACCATCAGCAGCGTCATTTCTTCACTCATAATTCTCCAACTCTCGGTCTGTATTAGAATCAGAATTCTGCTTCGGTACCGTAGCAGCGTTAGGCTGAGTTCCCAAGGGTGTAAGGACCATATGAGCGACGAGCCAAACGGCATGCGCGCCCCCGTTCAGGCGCGAAGCCACGAGTCGACCGAACGCATCCTTGACGGCGCCTTGTCCGTCCTCGATCGAGCCGGATTGTCGGGATTGACCATGGCCGCGGTGGCCAACGAGGCCGCGATGTCGATCGGCGCCATCTATCATCGCTTCGCCGATCGCCGGCACCTGCTGATCGCGGTCCAGGATCGTTTCCTGAGCCGGCTCGAACGGGACTGGCTGAACACCTCGGCGCCGATTTGGGCAACCGAGGATCGCGACGAACAGCTGCACCGACTGGTCGCAGCATTCACCGAGACATTCGCAACGCACCGCAATGCCTTCAAGGCCTTCATGGTCACGGGAAACGACGACCCCGGGTTGCGAGCCCGCGGAAACGAGTCCAGCGGACGCTTCGCCGCGTATTTCGCCGCACAACTCACGGAACGGTTCGGTTGCCCACCCGATGCCGCTGAAGCCGCCTATCGATTGCTCCTCGCTGATGCCGTGCTGTCCATCATGTTCAGTCCCGCCGAGGTGACCGGCGCATCTGCTCCGGCCGCCCGCCCAGCGCATCTGGTCGCGGCAATCCGAGCGGTCTTGACCGCGGCGGGTAGCACTGGCACTAATTGATAGCACTCCTATCGTTTCTGCCGTATGGTGCTGGTATGACTCAGGCAACCGAAGCTCCGCATTACATGCGACGCAACGTCCTTGACCCCGTCCCAGCGTTAGGCGAGCTCCGCAGTTCCACGGCGGTCACGAAGCTGGTCACGGCAGTCGGGATGCCCGCCTACCTGGTGACGCGCTACGAGGACGTCAAAGCCGCACTCGCCGATCCGCAGCGCTTCTCCAACCGCAAACCACCTGGCTGGGCAGCGGCGCCCGGTGCTTCCAACGTCACCGCCGAGGAACATGCGCGGCTCACGGCTGGAAACCTTCTCGGCATCGACCCGCCCGAGCACCAACGGATCCGACGAATGCTCACGTCGGAGTTCACAGTCCGGCGGATGCAGCGACTCGAGCCGCGGATTATCGAAATCGTCGACCAACACCTGGACGCGATGGAGCGCACCGGACCACCTGCAGACCTAGTGGCGGGTTTCGCTCTGCCGATCCCGTCGCTGGTCATCTGCGAACTACTAGGTGTCCCCTACCAGGACCGCACCGACTTCCAGCAGCGATCGTCCCGACAACTGAACTTCAGCCTTCCGGCTGACGAACGCTGGGCTCTGCAGTTGGCCGCCCGTGAGTACATGATGTCGCTGGTTCAGCGCGCCCGTCGAAACCCGGGCGACGACATGCTGGGCATGCTGGTACGCCAGCACGGCGACGAAGTCACCGACGACGAGCTGGTCGGCATCGGCGGGCTCTTGCTGCTCGCGGGCCACGAGACCACCTCCAACATGCTGGGACTGGGGACGATTGCACTGTTGCAACGGCCCGACCAATTGGCCGCCGTCCGCGACGATCCCGATGCGCTCGGGCCCGCTATCGAGGAGTTGCTGAGGTACCTGTCGGTGGTGCAGAACGCCATCCCGCGCATCACCACGACCGCCGTCGAGATCGGCGGGGTCCCCATCCCCGCCGGGCAAGTCGTGATTCTTTCGCTGCCCGCGGCCAATCGCGACCCTCAATTCATCGACGCCCCCGATACTCTCGACATCCACCGCGGTGCGCCAGGCCATCTGGCCTTCGGCCATGGCGTACACCACTGCCTTGGCGCACCTCTGGCACGCATGGAAATGCGCATCGCGTTCCCCGCGCTGCTTCGCCGTTTTCCTCATCTTGCGATGGCCGAAGACGTCGACGAGGTGCGCTTTCATGCGTTCAATCTCGTCTACGGCGCTCAATCACTCCAGGTCACCTGGTGATCAGCCGATGAAAATCAAGGCGGACCGCGATATCTGTATCGGGGCGGGCATGTGCGTCATGGCCACCGAAGCGGTCTTCGATCAGGACGACGCCGGCATCGTGGTGGTGCGCGCGGACAAGGAGGGGCAGTTGCCGCAGGACGAGCGACAGCAGGTCCACATGGCCGTACGCCAATGCCCTTCGGGCGCACTGAGCGTCGTCGACGACTAACGGTTCGCGTTAACGTGCTCGAATGACAGCGAGCGATGGCCCAATCCTGCGATCAGATGCGGCACGCAACCATCTGCGGATCCTTACTGCGGCCGCAGAGGCGTTCGAAATTGACGGCTCAGCGGTGTCGCTTGACGACATTGCCCGTCGCGCGGGTGTCGGGATCGCCACTCTCTACCGTCGCTTCGGCACGCGCGAGGAACTAATCGGCGCGGTGGCCGAACATGTATTCGCCGAAGAGATCGCGACCGCGATAGTCGAGGACGGTCCAGACCCCTGGACAGATCTCGTTGCCACTCTCACCGCCACCGTCGATGCGTTCGCCGCACACCCCGTTCTGGTTTCGCTGGCTACCGAACACGCAGTCATGGGGATGGAGACCATGGCTGCCTACGCTGCTGCCAAGGAACGGGTTCCAAGACGTGCCCGAGACGCCGGCGCGGTGCGCGCAGACCTAACGACAGCCGACTTGACGGCTGTGGTCGTGATGGCGTTGGCCATCGTTCACAGATCGGAGCGCAATCCCGCCATCAGCCGTCGTTATCTCACGCTCCTTACCGACGGGCTGCGACCCACTGGGCGCCCCCTCCCAGACGCCGAGCCCAACAGCCACAAGGCTGTTCAGGTCGCCCACCGCTGTGGACGGCGAAACGCCGGTGGTGGCGCCTGAGGTAGTCCGGGTTGATCCCGCCGCGCACCGTTGACGTGCGACTCAATTTTGGATACATTGTGACCGTTATTATGGGCCAAGCCATAGCCTCTCACGGTGTCCACCGCTTTCCTCGCGAGCGACGCTGTCTGCCTGAGCCAATCGAAGGGACACATCTTGATGCTGTTGCCGCTTGCCGAGCCGTTCAAGGCTCCTACCGATCGCGACATGCTCCCTTCGGAACGTCGACAGTTCGTACGCACGCACCGCACATGCGTGTTCGGCTATCGACGGCGCGATGACGGCCCAGCCATGTCGGTCGTGTACTACATACCGACCGATGCTGACGAACTATTGGTCTCCACGATGGCGGGGCGCGGAAAAGCTCGCGTGGTGGAACGGGATGGAAAGGTCAGCCTCTGCGTCATCGACGAGAACTGGCCATTCACCTTTCTTCAGGTGTATGCCGATGCCGTCGTCGAGCACGACCAGGATCTCGCCGTCGACGTGATGATGGCGGTGGCGTGGCGTATGTCGGGAGAACAACCCGGTGACAACGTGCGGCCCTTCGTCAGCGACATGGCCGAACGGGAGAATCGGGTCGTGTTGCGCTGCCGTCCATACGCCACCTTCGCGACGCCGCCGCGCCACCTCCACGTCAACGATCAAGCAGAGCAGCTCACGCACTGGCAATCGGCAGCGGTCGCGTGGGACACACCTGACCCCAAGTAGGAAACGAGCGGGTAATGTGCGGCGACTAGTTTGTGCAATCCCGGGACGCCGGATAATCCCCCTGCTGCCAGTCGCCGGCTGCCCTTGTCCATCAGGTGCTCTTGACGTGGCCTTTTGTCGAACTGCCGCCGACGAGAATCCCCGCGCAACCGGCTGCGGTCGTCGTTGACTCGGGTGCTCGCGTCGGCACCATTCAAGTCGGGCTCTTCGTTCATGCCAGTCGAACAACCGACCGCGGCTAGAAGCTTCGACAATCAGCCTCTCGGGCCAGTACCTCAGCGCCGCGCAACGCTTCGCGATGAACCCTCTAGCCGACTCGCGCCTCCGGAAGCCATGGCGGTCGATTTATGATGTGCGTTGGTCGAGTTCCGCGACCAAATACATCCGTGGAGGTGGTGTCCCCTGGGCCAACATCACCACCCTCCAACTGTCCGGCTCCGCCGCCCGACAATCCGCCGCGAATTCAACCGGAGCTACCCGACTTCGCCTCGTGCCCGGTCCCGCGCGAAACGACTGATGGGATTCGGCGGTCAATCGGTAGCCCGAGCAAGCGAAGTCCGGCCGCAGTTCTGCACAACTATCGCCGCAAGGCAGACGCTTGCCAGCGCAGCCACCGCGCCGGTAAAGCTGACCCCGGCGGCACGCAAACCCCAGACGCCGGCGGCCAGGCCCACCCCGACCACCGGTAGCGAGATCGCGACATAGGCGACGACGAAGTAGGTGGAGGTCACCTCTGCTCGTCGGTCAGCGGGGGTCCGTTCGGCTACCGCAGCCAGTCCTCGGCTGAAGCTAATGCCCTGTCCGGCACCGCACACCACGGCGGCTGCAACAAGCCCGATCAACGACGAGAGCATCAGTGTCGCTGCCAGAACGATCATGCCGACCACGGTGGTGGCGCAACCCAGTGCTACTGCTCGTTGAGGCGCTATCCGCGTAGCAGCGATCTGCGCCGCCGCGGATGCGGCGAAGATCGAGAACACCACGAGACCGGCCACCGCGTGGTTGCCGATGTCGAAGGTGGCTACATACGACGGAGCCACCGCGGTGAACAGCCCCAGGACCGCGAACCCACAAAACCCGGCGAGCGCCGCCACGGTGAACACGCCGCGCACCTCGGGCGGCACCGACAGTCGCTGGATGCCGATCTGCCCGCTGCGCCCGGAGGTTTCCGGCACGATCGATAACGCGATCCCGGCCACGAGCGCGAGTCCGATGTGCACTACGAAGGTCAGGTGCAGCGGCGCCGGAGCGTACTCGACGAGCGCTCCCGCCAGCAGCGGCCCGAAACCAAGCCCGCCGATGTTGGCCACCGTCGCAATCGCGGCAGCCCGGGTGCGTCGGTTCGGCGGCGTTGCTTCGATGATCGCGGCCGTCGCGGTGCCGGTGAAGATGCCCGCAGACAACCCTGACAGTGCACGGCCAACCAGCAATTGCGGCACACCGTCGGCGGTCAGGAAAGCCGCTGCGCTGAAGACCGCGAGAACCACGCCGGCCAGTAGCATCGGCCGGCGACCGACCGCGTCGGACCAACGGCCGAAGCACAACAGCGAGAACAACACGCCGCCGGCGTAGACGGCAAAGATGACCGTGGTGGTCAGCACGGCGAAATGAAACCGCTGCGCATACAGCGAGTACATAGGGGTCGGGAGCGTCGTTCCGGCCATTATCGCCGCGAATGCGTAGGCCAACAGCCATCGAGGACACGCTTGACCGGCATTTTCCGGGTCACGCCTCGAGATCTCCCGTTCGACGACGCCCACCGGACGCCTTAGCGACCGCGAGAAGGTACCGTCCATTTTGGGCAACACCGTATCCATTATTGGCGCTCGGCGCTGCCACGTCAAACTCCCGCGGTGATCACGCCAGCGCGGGCGCGCCTTCGTCGATCATCTCGCCAAGCGGTCGGCGTCCGCTCATTCAGAGCCGCGCGATGCCGTCAGCAATTCGGGGTGAACAATCGATGTAGCAGTCCAACCTCGCGACGAAAGAGATGGCAGCAACAACCGCCGGGCGCGCGATTCTGACCGTGCGACCGCACAGACAAGCGCCACCGAACTCAGCGCGATCCTTGTGCGCGCCAACCGTTGCAGGAAAGATATCCCTGACAGTCCCCCTATCGCTGAATCCGCCTGTCCGGCAGGCTTATCGGTGGCCTCACAGAGAGCCGGCCAGCTTGCGACGACCGTGTCTCTACTGTCCGTCCGTAGCGACGGGAGAATCACCGTCGACGACGAATCTGCCCGAGCCCCTTGATGATCAATTCCAGACCAAAGGCGAACTCCTCGTCCAGTGGTACCGGCAGCGCGTCGGCTACGGCCAAAGTAGCGGGGAACCGAGACGCCTCCACGCCGTGGAAGACAGCACTGTCCTGCGCTGCTCGCGAATCATCGCGTCCGGACATCTGAATGGCGAACCCAAGAACGAAGCGAGACAACGTGGCATAGCTACGGGCGGCCAACTCCGGCGAGAAGCCGTTGGCGAGAAGCACGGAGAGCGCGGACTCACGCAACGACATTGCGTTGGGCCCGAGGGGAGTTTGTTCGAGCATCAGCTGCGCAACATTGGGATGCTCGCCCAACGCCGAATACATCGCTGTAGCGAATGCTGCGCAGTCGCGCCGCCAGCCCCGGCCTTCCTGACGCAACGCGCCAGGATCGGCCTCCGCAAAGACGAGATCCACTACCTCACCGACCAGTTGCGCCCGGTTGGCGAAGTGCCTATACAGCGTTGCGGTTCCCGAATTCAGGCTTTGAGCCAGCGTACGCATCGACAACGCGTCGGCCCCCTCGGCATCGACCAATTCCAGCGCAGCGGCGATGATCCGCTCTCGCGGCATCGCCGGACGCCCCCGCGAACGGCCGGTCGAGGGTCGCTCTGTGGTCCTCCGAGTCCCACTCACGGCCTCATTATGACGCTGCGTACTAGCCAAGGTCATTGTCGGCAGCCTCCTGGCCCAGACGCGCCTGGCAGTGCCTGTGGGACTTGCCTTACTGGTGGCCGTCGACACATGCCCGGGCAGGCTAGGCGGTGGCCACCCATCACCGTGCCAGCGTCACATCGCGTAAGCGGACATGACGTATGCGCCTGCTAGCGCGGCGAGCACCGCCGCAGGCAGGACCCTGGCCACCGGGTCGCCGTTGCGCAAATGGGTACCTACTGCGGCGCCCATGAGCATCACTAGCCCCAGAGCCGCAAGTACACCTAGCGGTGCCAGGACGAAGATCGCGGCTGTCAGCGCCAAGGCTGCGGCGACCTCCAGAAGGCCGATCATCCGGTACGACGACACCGAATACTCAACCTCGGCGGCCAACTTGCGCGCGGGCGGCAATGCCAACACCTTCATCAGGCCCGAAGCTCCGAAGATCGTGGCCAGCAAGACGGCAAGAATATTCGGCAGTGTCATGATCGCTCCTGATCTCACAGTTCCCTTGCGGGATACGGACGCCTGCAAACGCTGATATCGCGTCGACGGGCACGCGATCTGGTTTCGCCGACCCTTCCTCGATAGGTTCGAGGTTCACGGATACAGTGTAGCCATTATTAGCTGGTTTGTGTCAAGCTCGGGGGGGCGTGCTGCCGCATGGGCCTGGAACCGACTCGCTCGGGCTTCGCCATCACTCGCGGTGCGCGCGCGCATACAAGGGCGGCAGCACCTGCTCTAGCCGACCCATCTCCTCGATGCCGTGCCGGATCGAACGCTCGGCCGTCGATTTGGAGAACAGCAGCGGCACGAGGAGCCAGTTGAGTAAAACCCCTAGCACGGGAATGTCGACGCCAATCTCGATCTCGGCGTAGAGCCGCGAACCATTCGGTTCGGCGCTGAAACGGTGCCTCATCCGGCCTACCGTCCGGCCGAATCGCATGATGCGAAAATCGAATGCCTCGTCGTCCAGCACGTCGGTGTGCACCGTCGCGATGATCAAGTCTCTGTAGTCGCTGAGCTGTTCGCGAATCACGGAAACCCCGCCAGGGATGAACCCCTCGTTCTGCCGATCTCCGTCGGTGAGCGGCGTGACGTCAATGTGATCGCGATGGTGCCACAGCAAGTTCACCGGGATCTCTGGGCCCGTGAAATCCTTCCCATTCCAGGTGGTCATTCCAGAGGCGTTTTGGAACCACCATCGCAACATCTTGGGACTGACTCCCCTAATCGTGTCGTGTTCCACCTGATTCTTGACCTTGCCCGACCAGGAGCGGCTGACATTCACCCACTTAGCGGATGACACCGGCTTGAATGACACATCACCGGCAGCCTCGATAGCGGCGCGTGCGAGTAGTCGGCGACGTCGCAACTCATCTACGTCTATCGAACTCGGTTGGGGCATCTACTCTCTCCTGACCTCGTCGGCTTGCAATGCACGTGGCAGGCCGGCGCGCAAGGCGCTGCGACGTGTCCACGCCGTTCAAGGCGAAACCCGACTTAGGATCCCGCACGGCCATCCGTCCGAAGTACGCGCGCCACCAATGGCAGGCATCGAGCGCGAAGCATAGGCCCGCGCACCCCGTCGAGTCAACGCAGTTTCGGAGCCAGCCTGCTTCCAGATCCACTGTCCCCAAGACAGATTCGTGACATAGACGGCGGGCGTTGACGACTCAAAATATTTCGGATACGCTGTGGCCGATTACTTTGTCAGTACGGCGGCGACTACGCGATCGCAGGGGTTCTACATGACGAGGCACAGGAGCGTTTATCCGCCGGGTCGACCCAGATCTCCCAAAGAGCCGCCGATCTGGGCATCGAGAGCTTGCAGTCTCGTGACCGAAGGAAGCAGCAGGAGACCTATACCGGATCCAGCTACGCAACAGCCTGACTCGGTAGCGTCCGCATCCAACTTGGCTTGGGTTTGGACGCACCAAACCGCGGCGAAAGGCGAAGAGCACAGAGTGCATCCACCGTGGCTCTCGTGGAACCAGCGGTCAAACTTTCCAGGAAAACGGCAGGAGCAATCGCAATGACGACACGGACCACCGCCCCCGTACTGATCGCAGGCGCGGGGCCAACTGGACTGGTACTGGCTGCCGAGTTATCGCGGCACGGTGTCGCCAGCTTGTTGGCCGAACGCAATCCACACACAACGACGTTTCCCAAGATGGACATCACCAATGGCGCGAACATGGAACTTCTGCGCCGACTTGGTGTCGACATAGAACTGCGCGCCCGCGGAGTCGGCGCAAGCTATTCCTTCGACGTCATCTTCGCCGCTGGTCTCGACGGCCCAGAACTTGCGCGTTGGCGCCAGCCGTCGGTCGACGAGCAACGCGCTCTCATCGCCTCAACTGATGACGGCAGCGTGCCCGCCGAGCCATGGCAGCGATGTTCACAAGCGATCTTCGAGGCCATGATGATGGAGCGCGCTCACCGCGACCCGCTCATCGACGTTAGGCAAGGTTGGACGTTAGAACGCTGCAGCCAGTACGGCGACGGGGTAGTCGCCGAGTTGTCCAATAGAGACGGCACTTTGACGTCGGTGAGCGCATCTTACCTTGTCGGCTGCGACGGCCACGCCAGTCGTGTACGAAGCGAACTGGGTATCGAGATGAACGGGATGAAGGACTTCACCACCTTCGCACTTGTTCACTTTCGATCAAGTGACTTGTCGAATCTACGTTCGCTGGGCCAGTTTTGGCACCTCTTCAGCACGAGTGGCGCAGTCCTGATCGCGCAGGATGAGGTCGAGACATGGACTTTGCATCAAGACCTGGGCGACCGCGACGATGACCCGGACCCGATCGGCAACCCCCGAGAATTCGTCGCCCGCGCACTTGGGCGTGCGATCCAGATAGATGAGGTCCTGGCATGCAGCACCTGGCGGCCCAGCGCTCTTCTGGCGGATTCTTATGGCCGCGAACGGATCTTTCTGGCTGGGGATGCAGCGCACACGATGGTCCCCACAGGCGGCTACGGCATGAACACCGGCGTTGGCGACGCAGTGAACCTAGGCTGGAAGCTCGCCGGGGCAGTCCAAGGCTGGGGCGGGCCACACCTCTTGGCCAGCTATGAAGCAGAACGAGCGCCGATCGGCGAGCGCAACCGCAATGTCTCGGTGGACCATGGTCTGGTACAGCTGAAGTACTGGGACATGGTCGAACCATCCCTGATCCATGCCGACGACGACGCTGGTAGGGCGCACCGCGAGGCCATCGCCGAGTTCTTGGCCGCCAACGACGGCGAGAACGTCAGCTTGGGAGTCGAACTCGACATCCGATACGACCACTCGCCGGTGGTGATCTCCGATAACAGCGCAGGCCCGCCCTGGCACCGCAGAACTTTCGTTCCCACTGTGCGTCCAGGTCACCGCGCACCAAACGTTGCAATCGGCGAGGAAGGCACCCTGTTCGACCGCTTTGGAACGGCGTTCACTCTCGTCGACGCAGCCCACGACGTTCGGCAGTCAACGGAAATCCTCAGCGAAGCCGCTCGCGTTGGCTTACCGATGCTGTACCTGCCGCTGACCGAACCCACGCTCATGGCTCTCTACCAGCACCGAATGGTGTTGGTGCGCCCCGACCTTCACATCGCCTGGAGTGGTACCACCGTCAGCGACGCCAGCGACATTGTTGCCCGCGTGCGCGGCATGCACGCCGAACCTTCCGAAGTCGTCGGCGCAACAGCGAGCAGACAGACATCGTGATCTGCGCCGACGCGCGACGAGTCTTGGCGCGCGAACGCCACACGCGAGCAGCATCTGACCTAGTTCGACGGCAGGGACTCACGACTCGTAGGCCTCATCAGCACAGCGGAGACTCCAAGGCCTCGTACTGTTCGTCGGAGCTGAACCACGCTGGCCGCTTCCGAGGGATCCCTGCCGGTAGTTCATCCCCGACAACACCATCGAAGTTGAACATCCGAGCCGCGGTCGTTCGAACATAGACACACCAATCTGCGGCACAGCCGCGCCAGGCCGCTGCCCATGCCAGGACTGACGCACAGCAGATCGTGCGATGGGGTCAGTGCACCCCGCACGATCATTTAGGATCAGGGAGTCCTGGCAAGACATCCGAGGCCCTAGCTGGAGTCCCCTCCGGCGAGGGCCTCGGCTTTCTCGCGGACGCCACCTGACGCCCTCGCCATCACGATACAACTGGGGTCCGACAACTCCCAGCAAATAACCACGCCGTGCGTTGGCGCCGAACCAACGTGGGATTAGCCCGCGTGCCGTACTGCGATGCCAGACTGCTCTATATAAAGTTCAGCGACATCGCCGACGAACTCATCGGGAACGCCTCTGCCCTGAACGACGAGGTGTCCAACCTCGCGAAGCTCTTGTCCCAGACCGCGTTCCTTGATGACAGTCGCAATTTCTCCCACGCGCACTACGGCTACCTCATGGCCTGCATGGGTCAGATCGACCCCATGTCAAGATGCGAGTGGGGCCCAGTGGAGCCGCCACGCAATCAGACACCGCGGATGCAGGCGTGCATGGAGAACTACCTCGACGTGCACAAGGTCGACGAGCACCGAGTCGCGATCCAACTCATGCGGCACACCCTCATGCACACAGGCGCGTTGCGCTACCTGTACGAACCGAGGACTGGGACGGCCTACACCTGGCGCATCCACTTCGGAGACACCTTCCCGTCTGCGCAGTTCGGGCTTTACACGCTCACGACCGAGGATCCGGCCTGCCAGGACGACCTCCTGAAATCGGTCAGCGGGAACGTCACATCCGTCAAGGCCCTCAACCTGCAGATCACGCAGTTCGCAGCGGACAACCTGCAGGTTGCGAAGGACTACACGACCAAGATGAGCATGGACCCCGCACTGCAGACGAACTGCGAGGGGACCTATCCAGCGATTCGGGTGCAGACCCTGAAGTGATCCCGGTTGCGGCGGCGACTTAAAGGGTACTTCAGTGCCTCGATTACGCCGTCGAGACCGTCACCACTCCGCAACATAGGCACTCACACCTGTCGAGCACACACCGTTGCCAGCTGAGTTACGCTGTAGCACAGGCTATCTCACTACTTGTGGCGAGCTATCGCGTCGTTGATGATGGTGGCGAGCTCTTGGGGTTTCGACACCATCACCATGTGTCCCGCTGACAGCACCCGGTGTTCCACGCCCGTACCCAGATGGGTGGTCATCTGCTCGACGAGCGCCGGGGGCACCGGCACGTCATCCGTCATGCTGACGTAGGTGATGGGTATGCCGTCGGGATAGCCGCTCAAACGCGCGTTCATCAGATTGCCGGCGTCAGGCACGAACCCCTGCCAGGTCTCCGTCCACTGCTCATCGCTGAGATCGTTGCCGAATATCGCCTTAGCGATCTTCTGCTCAATGGTCACCAGCTGGCCGGACGGCCAGTCGGCGCCGGTCTGGATGATCGCTGCACATGAACCCGGCCCAGGAACGAGAGCGCCCACGTAGACCAGATGTCCGACACGGTCCGGATGTCGCAACGCGGTCTCGGTGATGGTGACCCCACCGAGCGAGTGCCCGACGAGTGCGAACCGTTCGAACCCGGCCTCGTCCGCGGCGTCGATGACTGCCTGGACGCAATCACCGACCGTCACGGCAGCAAGGTCAGCCGGGCGTCCGGCGCGACCGGGCAGATCGACGGCGACAACCGGCATCGCCAGATGTGGCACTACCGGATCCCAACACGCCGACGTACACATGCCGCCGTGCACCAACACAGCGCCCCCAAGGCTCATGTCCAACCACCCCAATCTTGAGCAACCATCTGCATCCGGCGTTGAGTATCGCCCGGTGGAGGTAGCACACATTCGGTATTCGGCTACTCGAATACCGCGACGATCTCCATTAGCACTGGCCCCACGGCACTGGCCGGCCGCCCCGAACGGTCACGAACGCCCAAGCTAGCAAAATTTGGTCGAGCTAGGTGGCTCAGGCCGCTACGTTGTGTTTCGTGTTCCGACGTCGCCGACATGAGACTGCGCTACTGGCGCCCAACGCGCCACATTCCTACCAGGCCTCGCTCACCGCACTGGAAGCGTCGAAACCTCGCATCGCATCGGCCCTTCGGAAGGCCGATGCGAGACGCGCCGAGCGCTTGGCGGGCTATCTCGATGGAATGCGGCTTCGGGGGCTGGAGCAGTTGTACGCCTATCTCGACGCAGCCGTAAAGTCGTATGCGTCGCTCCCGGCGATTGCGGACCTTGCATTCTTGGTCGGTAGAGTGCGCGCCGACTTCCAGACAGCACTAGAGGCAACCTTATCGGGCTATCAGAGTGTCGCTGGCGACGCCATGCGCGATGTCATGGAGATTGAGGCCCTGCTGCTCGACTTCGCTGCCAACCCGAGTAACGCACAGGAGTGGCTTGAGGCGGACCGGGCGCGTCGATGGGCCAAGTATCGCCCCGAGAAGGTCCGGAACAGGCTGTCGGCTGCTGGCATTAAGCCCTTTTCCGACAAAGGGTTTGAGCCTCTCGACTACTGGGCCCACAGCACAGCGTTGCATGTAACACCCACCGAATCGGCAATGACTGCGCGTGGCCCAGAGGCTGAAGACCCGACCGGGCTCCTTGCAGATGTCGGCTTCGTCGAAATGTTCGAACACGGCAACCGAATCATGACGGCGATCGAGCTACTTCGGGTTGTTGCGCTCGGCGCTCCAGACGACTACCAGCCGCTCACGCCAAGGGACGACTTCGACGATGCGTACGCCCGGACCAACCAGATGCAGATCATGATGGTCGCGTTTACTAGTGGTCCGGACGCCCTGCGCGAGACTCTAGGCAGAGAGCCAACAACGGTCGAACTGCTCCAGTATGTCCGCGACGAAATCGAGGCGAAGAGTCTGCCGTTTGGCTGCCCGCAACAATAGACTCATCGATCTCCGCATCCGTAATCGCACGACGGGCAACTCGCACCTCTTGAACACGCACCGTTACCAGCTTATGTTGTAGCGCAAAGGAAGTCAGTGTCGGGTTCTTACCGTCCCGCCAGTGTCCGATCCGGAACTGGTTGGGAGTAATCCGGGAAAACCTGAGAGCTGTCCGACTTCTCGCCCGCATTCCAGAACTATCCGACAGCGGCACCAACGGTCAGTGCTTGCCGCCCTTGCCCTGGTGGCGCTACCGGTCCCGCTTGCGCCGCCCCGGTTCTCAGTAACCTGTCGGTCGAATGGTTCACCTAATGCGAGAGCGGTAATTGAATGGGATGCAACACCTTACAGCTATTCCGTCACGGTGACGAAACAGGCGCGCCGTGCACGGACTTCGCCATACCTATGCAAATGAGCTCGCGACCTCGAATGCCAGCGTCTACACGCTGATGAAACTCCTTGGGCATGAGTCGATGACGACATCGCAGCGTTACGTAACAGCGGCGGGGGTTGAAACACGAAGTGCGGCAGCGCAAAATCAGCTTTACTCCCTACTGACCGAACAACGGGAGGACGATGGGACGAGCTGAGAACGAAGCGATCCATGTGAACAACGACGAAGGAGGGCCCCGCAATGGGTAAGCGAGTCAGCCTGATTCTCCGCGACGCAGACGAGGCGATGCTCGCTCCCTTCCTTCATCGGGGCTCGCCAGCCTTTGATCCTGCGACAGTGGGCACACCGCAATGACTACGCCTCGGTCGACATCAGCTCGGATGCCGCTGTACTGCTTCCTTCGGTGATCTTCAGCCGGGGGCTCCTGTCCCGGCTAGTTGAGAGTTCCCGGCTCACGGTGGCCTCCTATTCTCAGTTAATCTCGGACCGGACAGCAGTTCAGTTAGGCGATGTCGGAGCTCCAGACCGCATCGGGCGGGCCCTGATCGAAGCGTCGCGTGACCAGATCGGGCGGAAACGAGGCCGTGGGGTTCACCACGGTGTGCCCTGAGAGGTGCGGGGGCTGATCCCGACAACGCCGATCTCGCCATGATCTTGGCTCCGGCTGAACCAGAGCGTGTCAGATAGTGATGGCGACTTGGTAGCGAAAGCTATTTGGACGGCGAAGGCGTGGACCGGCCCCACCCGGCACCGCGGGTCATTTCGTGTGCGAGCGGGTTCACTCGGTATGGCAGCGGCGACGTCAAAGCCAGGGTGGTGTTGGTGTGCACGACGCCAGGAATGGCAAGAATGCGCTGCCGGCCTGGTCGTCCGTTGGTGTCGCCGGCTCGACCGCGACTGGCTGGACGTCGGCCTGACCGGAATCCCTGGCCATCCGACCCTAGTCGGTCGGGCGACCATGTTCACCTATCTCGACGATGCGCGCGCCGCGCTGGCAAGCATCGTCGACAAGGTGTTCACCGTTCGAGCTGATGGTTAACCCCGCCCCGCAATTCGGCTCTGCTGCTGCACATTTCATGCTTCAGACCAACACGCCACGCAGTACGTTGCCTCCTTCTCACTCACGCTGCGCGGACACCCAGGGAATCGCGCGGGCTGCGCCATAGACAAAGATGCCGCAAATGCACAGGATTCCGGTCCACAGCGCCATCGCGTCATCGCGCAGCCACACCGCGTCGTGAAGGGCTCCTTCCACGAGGACCCCGATACTAACGAACGCAGACAGGATCGCGCTGAGTCCCACGAGCGCGCCCAGCCCTAGGCTGCTGCGAGATGGCCATCGGCGCTTCACGTACGTCTCAACAGCCAACATCACGAACACAAGCAGTACGGCGCATGCGGCCATCCAGAAACCAAGCATGGCGCCGATGCTAGGGCGCGTCTGCGACACCGTGGTCAATCCCTCGTCCAGCTGTCCCGAGCGCACCAGAGCAGCGCCCACCGCTCTCCGCTGGCGCGATACCAACTGCGCGGCGAAAACTGTTGCTCAGCAAACTAATTGGGGTGCCTTTACGATATAGGTGGGGGGAACAGCGAGCGTTCTTGCCTTGCTCGACGCGCATGCCGATAGCGTTGGATCGCGTATCGCGTGGGAATTGCGCGTACGTGTCAGCGGTGGTCCGGAGTGTGTCGGACTGACCGCCGGCGCCGGTCACGTCTTGATCTACGGACCCGTTTGCCTCGACGGCCGCGCCGTCACGCACATCAACGCCCGTCTGGACGCGCTCCTGCGCCGCGAACGCCGCATCGTCGAGGACCACAACAGCCGCCCACGGTTGATCTGACACCGTGAGCCTCGCGCGGGGGTGCTGGGCCCTTTAGGGCCGGGACGGATCGGGGACCCACCATCCGGGCATGTACTCCACATACCCCCACGGGGCAAGCTGATCGGGAGCTATCTCGACGACGTCGCGGATATCGATGGGCTGCTGCGGCCGAGGCCACGGGGGCTGCCCGCCGAAATACGAATCAGGGTGTGGGACACCAATTCCCGGAGCCACCTGCTGATAGCCAGGCGGAAACAGGGCGCCGGAGTCGGGGTCGATCACCCGAACGTCACTCAGGTCGAGGGGATATTTTGCCGGCGCCGGCGGGGGCACATACCCCAAACCGCCCTCGGGGTCTGGATACCAGAGGTTGGGGCCGACCTGCTTGTAGTTCGGCGGTGCGAGCTCGCCGTCACCCACGTAGGTCAGCTTCGTGACGTCGAGCCAGTACCGCGGATCTTCACCGTGTGGTGGGTCTTCACCCGGTTTGTCGGTAGGCAGATCAGCCGGCGCTTGGGGTAGATCGCCAGAGCCGTAGTTGAGCGCTTTGACCTCGCTGGCGGCCTGGCTGGACTGCTGCTGAGTCGAGGCCACCACTGACTGGGCGCGCGCGACCTGTGTGCGCAGCGCCTTGAGCACCATCATCTCTGCCGCAGGCGTGCGAGCCGATCCAGCCACCTCAGCGATGGAGCGCGTCTGGGAGACAATCGTGTCCATTTGGCGGGCCCCGCCCTCAGTGATCTGTGCCGCGCTGGCCAATCGAGCTTCCAGTGTGGAATCGGTACGTCCTGCGGTGCCCAGCTCCCGGCTCTGCTGCTGTACCACCGACGCATGTCGATCGACCAACTGACCGGACAGGCCCGACATCTGCTGGCCTGCGCCGCTGACCGATTCCGCGGCCGTCTGCAAAGGCGCGCCCGACGTCGCCACAGGCCCGGGTGTCGCGAACAATGAGCGGGCGCGTTCGACCACCGCCAGCGCCTGGGCCGCCTCAAGCTGAATGGTCACGCCACCAATTATCGGGCATGCACAGCCCTGGTGACAGCAGGAGTCGGCGTCAGCCGACGCGCAGCGATCGTCGTGAAGGGTCACGACAGTGGCCCCGCCGAACGCCTGTATGCTGATATCAGTGATATCAGGAGGTCTGCGAGATGGGTGATGTGCTGATCCGGGGCCTGTCCGACGCGGCGATCGCGCGTATCGACGCCGACGCCGCCGCCCGCGGTCTCTCGCGCCAAGAGTATCTGCGAACCAGATTCGAGACCGAAGGTTCAGTGAGCGCCTCGGCACGGACCATGACCGTCGACGATCTACGCCGCGCCGCCGCGGCGGCGACCGACCTCGACGATCCCGACGTCATGGACGCCGCGTGGCGGTGACCAACTGGCTCATCGACAAATCGGCCTACACCCGACTGGTGGCATCCCCTGATGCTCAGGCCTGGGTCGAGCGCATCGAACGTGGCCTTGTGCGCATGAGCATCGTCACCCGCCTGGAAATTGGCTACTCCTTCCGAAACGGACCGCAGGCCCGCACCGAATCGGGCGCACCGCCGCTGGCATTGATGCCACTGGAGTACCTGACCCCGGCCGCCGAGGATCGTGCCGTGGACGTCCAGCTCCAGCTGGCCGACCGTGGGATGCACCGCGCCCCCGCGATCCCGGATCTGCTCGTGGCTGCTGTCGCTGAGATGGCCGGCCTGACCGTGCTCGCCCTCGACAAGGACTTCGACCTGATCGCGCAAGTCACCGGGCAAGCCGTCGAACGGTTGCGTCTATGAGCCCCCGTGCCCGCGGTCCTCACGCTTCGGCAGGGAAGGCGTCGACATGACCGCACCAGAGGGCCTGCCCCCACCGCCCACGCACATCGCCGGATACCGCGTCGAGCGGGTCCTGGCCGTCACGGCGATGGCGACCGTCTACCTGGTGCACAGCCCCACCCTGCCGCGCCGGGAAGTGCTCAAGGTGCTTCAAGCCGACCCCGGCAGCGGCGAGCACGTACGCGCTCAGTTCCTCCACGAAGCCGACATCACAGCCGGGCTCGAACATCCCAACATCGTGCGCGTGTTCAGCCGCGGCGAGACCGACACCGGCCACCTGTGGATCGCCATGGAGTACGTCGAGGGAACCAACGCCGAGACTGCGCTGAACGACGGGCAAATGACGCCCGCGCGGGCAGTGCACATCATCACCGAGGTCGCACGCGCCCTGGACTACGCGCATGCCCGCGGTGTCGTGCACCAGGACATCAAGCCCTCGAACTTCCTGCTCGCGGCCGAGAAGCTGCCTGGCGGTCTCGACCGCGTCGTGCTCACCGACTTCGGTGCCGCCCTGTCCCCCCACAGCCGCGGTGCTGGAGACGGGCCCCTGAACGCCACCCTCGCGTACAGCGCGCCCGAAGTCATTACCGGGGATGCCCTGGACGGACGCGCCGACGTCTACGCCCTGGCGTGCACACTGTTTCGGCTGCTGACCGGAGAACACCCATACCCGACAGACGCCGGGGTCGGCGCCACAGTAAAGGCCCATCTGGACACCACCCCGCCGCGGGTGTCTGATCGGCTCAGCTGGGCCTCTCCACAGCTGGACAGCGTAATCGCCAAGGCGCTGGCCAAGAGTCCCGCTGCCCGCTACTCCACTGCCGGCGCCTTCGCCGCCGCGGCCAGTGCAGCACTCACCCTCCCCCACTCCTCGGCGCCGGCATCGCCTCCCGCCGATCGGGACACTCCGCCACCCAACGCTGAACTGGGCGGTGCCGAGTCTCACGGCGCGGCAGCTGATTTCATCAGCCTGCTTCCCCACACCCGTGCGGTCTCGCAGCGTCGCCAGTTGCTCGCAGCACTCGCCGTCGCCGCCGTGCTCATCGTCGCCCTGTCGGTGTGGCTCATCGGACGTGGCTCCGACTCGCCTGACGCCGCACCCACGGCGGCGCCATCGACGACCAGCACGGCCCCGTCCGCTGCGCTGGAGGACCTGCGGCGGCTGCTCCCGTCCGGCTATCCCGCCGGAGCATGCACCCCGGCGGCATCCTCAGAGGGCGCGACGGTGATCACCTGCGGGCCAAACACCGACCCAGGTGGACCCCGCAGCGCCACCTACACCCTGGCCGACGGACCCGCGATGCTGCGCACCACATTCGACGAGCTGGTCGAGTCGACGACAGTGGTGGTCTGCCCCGGCAACATTCAGTCCCCCGGGCCGTGGCGGCGCAATGACACCCCCGCCGTCACCCGCGGAACGGTGCTGTGCGGGCTGAGCAACGGGAGCCCACGCGTGGTGTGGACCAACGAGGCGGAACGACTCATTGCCGACGTGGAGTCAGGTGGCCCCAACGGTCCTCGGCTCGACCAGCTCTACGCCTGGTGGGGCACGCACTCGTAATCAGCCAGCCACAGCGGCGGCATCGCGCGGCAAACACACTCCCGACACAGGCGCGGTGCAAAGGCCCTTCCATGACGCGTGTCGCAGGCCCTTACCTGCGTGGTACTCCCGGTAGGCGACTTCACCGACATACAGCGGCTTGAACCACTGGACCCCCAGCATCGACGTCCCTTCGTCAATCGGGGGCGCGGCGACCTCGGTCCCGGCCAACACTGTGGCCAGGCGGCGACGTTCGGCACCGCTGAAACCGGTTCCCACCTGCCCTAGCAGCACGAGTTGTCCCGCCTCATCGTGGGCGGCCAGGATCAGCGCACCAACCTCACCGCGAGGGCCGGCGAGCGCCCCCACGATCACCGCCTCCGTCGTGGCGCGCACTGGGCACTTAATCCAGTCCCGTGAGCGCCCGGACCGGTATGGCGAATCCAGCCGCTTGCACACGATGCCCTCGTGGTGTTGTTCAGCGCAGATAGCCAGCATGTCCGCAGGAGCGACATCGGTCCAGTGCCTCGGCACTGTTAGTGCTGGCGAACGCTCGACCAACATCAGCGTGTCCAACAGCTCGCGGCGAGCGCGGTACGGCCAGGGTGTGACGTCCTCGCCGTCAATGTTCACCACATCGAAAGCGAGAAATCGCGTGGGAACCTCACGAACGAGCTGCGCGCCGGGCCGCCGCTGCTGAGGCCATCGCCGCTGAAGCCGTGTGAACGACGGGCGGCCGTGCTCGTCAACCGCGACGATCTCGCCGTCGAGAACCATCCGACGACCACCGACCGCAGCCGCGACGGCGGCCAACTCGGGGAAGGTTTCGGTGATGTCCGCACCATTTCGGGACGTCACCCGCACGCGCCGATCAACGGTCACCATCCCCCGTCTAGTTGACTGAACTTCGGCGAGCCTGCCGGTGGGGTGGGTGCAGCGGGCGGAGGATCCGGTAATGGGCGAGTTGGGACCGGTGGAGTCAGCCGAGTCCGGCCTGCCGTGGCGGGTGATCTTCCCCGATGTCGAGCACGTGGGTGCCACGTCGTACCTGCGGGAGCTGGCGGCGTCGGATTGCAGTCCACTCACAGTTCGAAGTTACGCGTTCGACCTGCTGCGGTGGTTCCGGTTCCTCCACGAACGCCTGATCAATTGGGAGCGAGCCGAACGGGTCGACGTCCGCGCGTTCGTCGAGCACCTGCGGGTGGTGCCCAATCCGCAGCGGTTGCGCCGACGTGCGGATGCGCCGCCGCCGGGGTCGGTGAACGCGGTGACCGGCAAGACGGAGTTGTCGGGCAAGTACGCGCCTCGCACCATCAATCATCAACTGTCGGTCTTGTTCGGGTTCTACGAACACGCCTGTGCCGCCGACCTGGGTCCGTTGGTGAATCCAGTTCCTGCACAGCGTGCTAGGCATAGTGGTCGGCCGCATGCTCACCACAACCCGATGGAAGACTTTGCGATCTTCCGGCGCGCGAACTATCGGCAGAAGACTCCCCGGCCGGTGTGGCGGGCGATCCCTGATGATGCTGCCGCAGCTCTGTTCAACGCGCTGCGCAGTCACCGTGACCGAGCGCTGGTGAGTTTCTATCTGTCCTCAGGCGTTCGCGCGTCGGAGCTGTTGGGCCTGCGTCACGGCGATCTGGATGCCGGCCGATACACAATCACGGTGACCAGTAAGGGAAGCCGCGTGCGGGAGACGGTGCCGGCATCGGTGGACTCGTTCGTGTGGCTGGCGCTCTACCTGGCCGAGCAACCACCTATGCAGCCTGGCGCCCCGGTGTGGTGGACCCGACGCTCCCGCCCGGCACCGCTGAACTACCACGCCATGCGCGCGGTGCTGCGCCGCGCCAATGCCAGCTTGGGCGCGAACTGGTCATTGCATGACTTTCGCCATACCGCCGCTGCGCGGATGTTGGCTGATCCCGCCTTCACCTTGGTCGATGTGCAGACCGTGCTACGCCATGCAAGCGTCACCACCACCCAGATCTACACCCAGCCGCGCCTAGAAGATTTGATCGGCAAGGTCCTCGAACATCACGCCCGACCGAAGGCCGATGTGGCGACTATCGAACCGGCCTATGACGCCGCGGCGGTCCGAGAGCTGCTGGGGCTGCCGCGTTGAGCGCCGAGGACACCCGGTCACCGCAACGCCGACAGGCTGCGGCGACGCGCCGCGCGATGAGCCCCCAAGTCCAGCTGCTGTCGAGGCCCGATTCTCCTCACTTACAAGCGATCCCGGCGGACAGCCGATTCGGCCCCGCAGGCGGCGTACGTCCCCTATGGGGGTATGACGCCAATCATGCGCCCCCGCCGCTGCCCGATCATGCCCGCGGTGCGGCGATGCAGGCGTTGAGCATCACGGAGTTGTGCGACGTCGTCGCCGAGTATCACCAAACCATGGCACCCCAGCAGCTGCAGCCCATCGTTCGAGGAACGCGAGCAATGCTGGGTGTGCTGGCTCGGTATCCCGGGCAGACGTGGGAGCAGCGGTGGTTGGCCAGTGGCTACGACGCCGCACCTCGCAGCTGGTTCGAGCATGACGCTTTGCCGCACTACGATCACTGGTCACCCACGCTCAAAGCAGTCAATGCGCTGCTGCGGGTTCGGGCGCTACGGCCGTCATACAGTTGGCTGCTGGACTCCAAGCAAAGAGTGAACCTGTGGAGGTTCCTCGACTACAACGGCGGTCCGGACTTGGAACGGCTACGTGCGCTGCCCGCTTACCAGGACGCGGTGCCCAAGTACCAGGCCGACGCCGAAAAGGCGTTGGCGCGGGTGATGATTCGCACCGGAAAGACCATTGCCGAGGTGTGCGGTGACGATCTGCTGTTTTACGCAGATGTCGTGCGTACCTCGGGGCGGCAGCGACGCGAACACCTCATCTGGGAGCTGCTGGTCGCGTTGGGCCCCTTGGCGGGGGAGGCACCGACGCTAAGGGCGACGTGGTCGGCGCGGGGCAACTCACGCCAACACAGCGCCGCGACGATGGTCGACAGATACGGCATCCCCGCCTCAGGGATGCGTGATGTCCTGGTGGGCTACCTCGAAGAGCTTCAGCCCAACATGGATTACAGCTCGTTGGAAGGCTTGGCCTACCGATTGGCCAGGCTGTTCTGGTGGGAGATCCTGCAGATCAACCCCGGTCAGGCCAACTTGGCGATCTCGGCCGAGGTGGTGACGGCGTGGCGAGAACGCTTGGCGCTGACCCTGGACGGCCGACCGCGACGCGAAGTGCATTCGACCCTGTTCGCCATCCGCGGGATGTATCGCGACCTGGCCGAGTGGTCGCACGACGACCCCGCCCGCTGGGGCGTGTGGGTGGCGCCGTGCCCAGTGCCGCGAGCACTCAGCCGAGCGGCGGCCAAGGAGAAACGCCGCCAGAAGGCCACAATGCAGGACCGCACCCGCATGCTGACGCCGCTGCTACCCGCGATACTGGCGACGGCTGCCGCCCACAAGGACCGTACCGCGATGCTGCTGCAGCGCGCCCTGGCCTGCGTGCACGACCAGGAATTCGTGGTCGACGGCTCCACGTTTCTGCGGCACTGCCCACCGCTGCGACGTGACGGCGACGAACGGGCCCGGATCTGGGCGCACCTCGCTCCCGGGCAGCAACGACCGAGCTGGATCCGGGGTCGCGCTCAGCGCATCGACGTAACAGCGCTGGAAGAGGAAGGCTTCTGGGGTTGGGCCGTCGTGGAGACGTTGCGTCACACAGGTATTCGCATCGAAGAACTACTGGAGCTAACTCAGCTGTCGCTTCGGCACTACACCGCCTCCACCACCGCCACTCTGGTGCCGTTGCTGCACATCGTGCCGTCCAAGACCGACTGCGAGCGGCTCATCCCCATGACCCCGGGAACTGGTGGCGGTGCTGCTTGAGGTGCTGCGCCGCGCCAAGGCCGGCAAGGATCAGGTGCCGCTGTCAGTTGCCTACGACACCAACGACAAGGTCCACAGCGAACCATTCCCACACCTGTTCGCACGTCCCTTGGGCACCCGCCACGAAGTGCTGGGCCGGCACTATGTGCGCCAGATCCTGATCCACCTCGCCGCGATCGCCAGGTTGACCGATGCGGGTCGCCCGGTGCACTTCAGTCCGCACGACTTCCGTCGCCTGTTCGCCACCGATGCGGTCAACAACGGTCTTCCACTGCACATCGCCGCGGCGTTGCTCGGCCACCTCAACCTTGACACCACGCGCGGCTACACGGCGGTGTTCCCTGAGCACATCGTCACTGCCCACCAGGCGTTCATCGAGCGCCGTCGCCAACTGCGACCTTTCGAGGAGGCCAAGGTCGCCGACGACGACGAGTGGGCCGACTTCGAAGAACATTTCCTACTGCGCCGCGTAGCGCTCGGCGAGTGCCACCGCCCCTACGGCACACCCTGCGTCCACGAGCACGCCTGCACTCGATGCCGGTTTTTGCGCGTAGACCCTGCTCAGCTGGGCCGCATCGACGAGATGACCGAGAACGCCGAGCAGCGCCTCGCAGAGGCGAAGGACCGAGCGTGGCTCGGCGAGGTCGCCGCGCTGGAGGAAAGCATCAAGCATCTGCGTATTCGACAATCCGAAGCTCGGCAACGGCTTTCGCACGGGGCCAACCCGTTCGCGGACCAGAGACCACAATGAGACTGTGAAGCTACCCGTCATGCCACCGGTCTCACCGATGCTGGCCAAATCGGTCTCGGCCATCCCGCCCGATGCATCCTATGAACCCAAGTGGGACGGGTTCCGTTCGATCTGCTTTCGCGATGGCGCGGAGGTTCAGCTGGGCAGCCGTAACGAACGACCCCTGACCCGGTATTTCCCCGAACTGGTCGCCGCGGTCACCGCTGAGTTGCCCGAGCGATGCGTCGTCGACGGTGAGATCATCATCGCCACCGACCACAGCTTGGACTTCGAGGCGCTGCAGCAGCGCATCCACCCAGCGGACTCGCGAGTACGGATGCTCGCGGAGAAGACCCCAGCGTCCTTCATAGCGTTCGATCTCCTCGCATTGGGCGACGAGGACTACACCCGGCGGCCGTTTACCGAGCGCCGCGACGCACTCGTTGGGGCGTTGGCCGACTCCGGTCCCTCGGTCCACCTCACACCAGCGACCACCGACCTAGCGACCGCACAACGATGGTTCGAAGAGTTCGAAGGAGCCGGCCTCGACGGGGTAATCGCCAAACCGCTGACCGTCACCTATCAGCCCGACAAACGGGTCATGTTCAAGGTCAAGCACCAGCGGACGGCTGACTGTGTCATCGCTGGCTATCGCGTGCACAAGTCCAGCGACGACGCGATCGGCTCCCTACTATCACACCGCGCAGTTCAACCGCTGGCGGCCCGACCGCGACCCACGTTCGTGCACATACGCGCAACTGGAGCAGCCGCTCACCTTCAGCCTGAGGGACATCATCCCTGGACTGGGAGCGCTGTGACCGTACTCGATCCTGCCGAAGTGGTCCGGCTTTACGGTCCATGGAAGCGCCGCACTCCGCATGACGCGGCCAGATTCCTTAACGGTTATTCGGGCCAGTGGTGGATTGCCGGCGGCTGGGCTATCGAAGCGTTCGTCGGAACCCCGCGGGCTCATGGCGATCTCGACATCGGTATCCCTCGTGGCGAGGTTGACGGCTTCATTGAGTTCGCCAGTACTTCATTAGACGTATGGGCAGCGGCAGGGAGCCTCACACCTCTACTCGATCGATCCTCAGATGTGTCGCCTCACTGCGGCAACCTCTGGTTGCGGGCGAGTGGAGCAGACCCGTGGGAATACGACGTCCAGCTCAACGACGTCGACGGCCCAACCTGGCGATACAAACGCAACCCGAACATTTCTCGTCCCCTGAGCGATTGCCTATGGTCCCACGATGGGATCGCCTACCTGCGACCGGAGATACAACTTCTGCACAAGGCCAAGCATGTGCGAGAGAAGGATGCCGTCGACTTTCAGCGCTGCTTACCACTTCTCGATGGACCGAGCCGTACATGGCTTGCCCAGACGCTGCGTTTGGAAAGCCCGCACCATCAGTGGCTCACCGAGATCGCTGCCAACCATTGAACACGTGGTCCAGCGGAGCCGGGGCGCCACCGGATAAGGTCGGCAGCTGATGGAGGCGGATTGGGACGGCATCGCGGACTGGTATGCCGAGTTGGTTCGTGGCGGGTCGGCGATGCATCATTTCTCGCGGGGCATGCTCCTGAATGCTCTGCCTGAAAAACTGCTGGGTCTCGCCGTCCTTGATCTGGGGTGCGGTGAGGGCATCGTCAGTCGTGCGCTCGCGTCAGCCGGAGCGGGCGTACTGGGTATTGATCCCACTCACAAGCTGATTGCCCATGCGGAGGCAGCAGAACGTGCCCTCCCACTCGGAGTGACCTACCGAGTTGATGACGGAACCACGCTCGCCACCGTGGCCAACGATTCCGTCGACGGAGTGACCGCTGCGCTGTCACTTAACAACATCGCCGATCTCGATGCTGCGTTGAGATCGATCCGACGAGTGTTGCGCACCAATGGATTTCTTAGCTTCACCGTGCCACACCCCTGCTTTGACGCCCCCGGCTCCGAGACAATCACGACGTCGAGTGGGATGCGACGCACCGCCGGCGAATACTTCGCCGAAGGGCTCTGGCGATCGACGCACCCGCAGAGCGTTCGCCGAGCGGGCAACTACCACCGCACCATCTCGACCTATCTCACCGCGGTGCTCGACCACGGCTTCACACTGCGCAGTTGCACGGATCCGGCCCCCAGCGACGCCGTACGGGCCGAGGCCCCACATCGTTTGGGATTACCGCCGTTTCTGCTGGTCAGCACCGTACTGATATAGCTATTGCTCGAACCCCGCGACTTTCCAGCCATTCGGTCCATCGCCGATCCGCGATTACCGTAGGCCAATGCCCCTGCTTCTGGAGCTCGACGGCGCCCAGCTGGCGCCCCCAGCCGATGATGAGCTGTGCCAGCTCGCGCAGCGTGCCGCTGAACCCGAAGCTGTCCTTCCTGCAGAAAGATCGCACTTCGTGATGTGGATTCAGGGCCGCACACCGCAAGAGATCGCACAACAGCGCGTTGCGCGTGTGCAGGCGAACCGCGATCTGACCAGCCGTCCCGGCTGGACGCTCGACCTCGCGGTCAAAGTCGGTGGTGAACCGGTCGGCCTGCAGAGTCTGTCTGGATTCGACGGATGGCCACACCGCCGCATCGTGGGAACGACGTCATGGTTACTTTCTCCCTTTCAGGGCCGCGGTATTGGAACACAAACTCGTACAGCGATTCTCGAACTCGCCTTCACTCATCTGCACGCAGAGTCGGCGAAGTCCTGGGTGCTCGTCGACAACCAGGCCAGCGTTGGGATATCGACCAAACTCGGCTACCGCCTCGTTGATCGCCATCACATCACCGAGCACGGTTGCACCCACACCGAAGAGGTGTACCAATTGGACCGAGACGTCTGGTTAGAATCACCGGTTCGCCAGCAGTACGTTCCCGTGATCACCGGTGCCGAACAGCTGGTCCAGCTCCTGGGCCGCTAACGCTCTACGCGACGCTGTGGGCGGACTCTGCAGCATCGACAGTTTGGGCAAGTAGTACCGCGATCGTGGTCGGCCCTACCCCGCCGGGAACGGGGGTGATGAGTCGGGCACGTTGGGCCGCCGCGGAGTACTCGACATCGCCAACGTTGCCGGGGTTGTAACCGGCGTCGATCACGACCGCACCGGCCTTTATCCAGTTGCCCTTGATGAGTTCGGGCCGACCGACGGCGGTGACGACGATATCGGCTTCACTCACCACGCCGGGGAGGTCGGCGGTCTTGGAGTGGCAGTAGGTCACCGTGGCGTCGCGCGCCAGGAGCAGCATCCCGACTGGTTTGCCAAGGATGGGGCTGCGGCCGACGACGACAGCGCGTTGCCCGGAGGGATCGACACCATAGGCGTCGAGTAAGTGCATGATGCCTCCGGGAGTGCAGGATGCGAATCCCTTGTCTCCCAGTGCCATTGCCGCGAACGATGCGCCCGTCACGCCGTCGACGTCCTTCGTGGGGGTGATGGCCTCGAATACCTGCCTTTCGTCTACCTGGTTCGGCATGGGGTGCTGAACCAAGATGCCGTCCACGGTAATGTCGCGCGCCAGCCTCGCGACGAGCGTCACCACTTCCGTGGTGGTGGCAGTCTGGGAAAGTCGATGGGATTTGGATTCCAGGCCGACGGTTCGGCATCGGTTGGTCTTCATCCGCACGTAGGTATGAGAAGCGGGATCGTCGCCCACCAGGACGGTCGCAAGGCACGGCTTTCGGCCCGCGATCTCGGCGAACTGTGCGGCGCGGACAGCAGTGTCGGACAGAATTCGGCTTGCAACGGCGATGCCGTCGATAACGTCAGCGCTCACAGATATCTCCTCAGTTGAGAGGAGCACCCAGGCGTTCGATGCTTCGCGTTTTGCTTCCTGGTGGTGTCCCACCTGCGCCAGTCGCGTCGGCACCATTTTAGCTGTTCAGACGGCTCCTTAAACCGGAAAGAACCCGTATCGTCCCGAACTGACCGACTTTGTGAAGCGGACATCTGCCGAGTTCGGCTCGAGGCCTTCAGGCGGATCCATGTTCTCCATGACGATGATCTGGCCGTCGAACGAGGCTTGTATATCCGCGTAGAAGCGGGCAGCTACGCCGATATCTAGCTTTTCAAGATCATCGGACTCTCCCTCGTCAGGCGGACGATACGTAACTAGCGGCGAGTCAAGCACCACGAAGCCGGGATGCGGTCGATCATTCTCGAAACAGTATTGAGCTAGTCCCATGGTAAAGGCGGCGTGGAGGATCGCGCGAACACCCTTGCCGTGCGCAGATCGGAGTTGATCGCCAGCTATTAAATCTTGCTCGTTGCGGTCGTAGCGGACGCGATCACTATCCGGCACATTCCACGCGGCGAGCCTGTCAGCGATGGCCTCGGAAAAGCGATTAATGGTCTTCAGGTCTAAACTTGTTGCTGCCTGCGCCTTCTCGGCTGCATTCTCCGCCTCGACCGAATCCTTCATCTCTTCGAGCGCGGCGATCTCTGCGTAATCACTGAGGAACCCGTCAAGCTTGCTTCGCTGAGCGGTTAGATCCGACAGATCAGCCTGTTGGGGTGTTATTGCGTCATCGAGGCGACGCACGCGAAGTCGCAACTGGGCGATCGCATCTTCGATCTGATCTGCTATGGCCAGCTTTGATTGTCGTTCAGAGTTCAGGTCGGCAAGAGTATTTCGCAACTCGCCGGCCAGAAGCTCCGTCTTACGCCGTTCGGCAGTGACGGCTTCCGCGAAGCTCGTTGAGTCTTGCGGTACATGGTCGCCGTGGCGTTGGTGGTCTGGGTCCGCACCGCAGAATACGCAGATCCCGGGGGTAAACAGTCCGAGTAGTGTACCGGCTTCGCCGACCATCTCGAGTCTCGCCAGATCAGACTCGTACTTATCTAGGAGCAGTGAGAATCGAGATTCCAGAACTTCGATCTCTGCACTCCGCTGCCGGTTGTCGGCCGCGGCGCGCCCATGTCGGGCGAGTCTGTCTGCTACCTGGCGACGTTGGTCTGCGAGGTCAGATATAGCGGAATATTGGCCCCTCAGAGCACTATTCAATCGTGCCAGTTGATTGCGTACAGCGTCCTCATCGCCGACATCAGCAAGTTTGTTTCGCAGTCGAAGGATCAGCGCATCGATTACCTCTACTTTGGCGTTCGCAATCTGCCGGCGATCTTTCTTTGAGGGAACCGCGATCAATGCGCTGTCGTCGGTACCATCAAGCAAGAACTTAAGAGCCGAAACTTCCACCGTTCGATCGATGGGCCTGCCACTCAATGGTGGCGCGATTTTCGACTGCATCTTGGTCTCATCGATCACGCTCAATCTCGCGACGTCGCGGACGCTAAGTTCACGGGTCTTGTTGTCCTGGTTTACGCGAAGCCGCGCGCCGTCAATACCCAACTGCTCCAAAAGATATCGCGACAGATTGTCGCTGTTCGCGGCATGCTTGGCTCCAAGGGTCCGTGCCGCGGGGAGAGTAGGTAGCGACCGTAGTTGTCCTTCATGTAGCCCGAAGACTCCGCCGGTCACCGACCGCGAGACTGTAACTTCGTCGCCTTGGGGTAACCGGAACCCGAGCAGAACCGTCGTATAGCCAGCGCGTTGCGGGATCTCCTCAAGACTCGATCCACCCATCATGAAGTCAATTGCGTTGACTATAAATGACTTCCCTGTATCCGACGGGCCGCAGATCACAGTGGTCCCCGGACCAAAGTCTACCGAGGCTGACGGCTTGTCAGCGCCAACAAAACTAAGATGCGTCAGTACGAGTCGGTTCAACTGGGACCCTCGTCTTCACTAAGCGTCTGGTCGGGCGCGTGAAACTCTTCCGACCAAGAATCGAACAGTGCCTTGGTGCCGCCGCGCAACGTTTCCTCGCTCAAGTCTGCGAAGCGCTCGAGCGCCCAACTAGTGCGGCTCCGAAGCATCGCCGAGTAGGTGGATCCGAGAATGTCGACGAAGTGTTGGGCCGAATCGCCAGCTGTGTAATGCACGCCAGCGACGGTGACACTAATCCTGGCGAGACCTAAGCGAACCAACAGCTGCATGCCGGCTTCAATGCTGTCACGCTTGACGCTCATCTCACCGACCCGCAGCGGCACGGCGGGATGCAGGCTCTCCGGACCCCCAATGTCGCCACTGTGAAGAACCACGTGGTCGAGGAGGACCAACTGGTTCAGGTCAAGTTCCGCGGGGAACGCTTCGGTGAGCACCATCAAGATTCGTAGACCAATCTCCAATGGTCCGTTCAGCGGCGACAAGGCCATACCGCCATGTTCTGCCGAGGACGGACGCGGACCGTTGCTGGAACCAGCGTCGTTCGGGTCAGCCATCTGTCACCCATACAATCCGGTCAACGTTGGCAAGCTGGTGGCAGATGCCCTTTCTGTCGTCAATTTCAGCGACTGTTATCAGCCGATGCCGATTGAGGTCCAACTGGCCGACGAGACCAAGGACACTTGTCATTTTAGAATGAGCGCTCGGGTGCTCGCCTTCGAGAGTGTCGACCACCCCGCCGTAAATATCATCCTGCAATTTCTCGAAGGTTCCTGCTGGTACAGAATCGCGCGCATATAGTCGCAGTGATTCTGCTTTGTAAAATGTTTCGCGGTGGCGTCGAAAGCTTTCACCGACCTTCGAATTTGATGCTATCGATTCCGACGTAAGTCCTTCGGCTGGAAACCGCTGGGCGAAGACTTCAACAAGCTGCTGAACATAGCGGGTTTCGTGGACTGCCGGTTCGTCCGGCGCCGGCAGCGCAGCAGGCCGAGGCCTTAAGGCTGTCGCAAATCTCGCCGCGTGCCAAGGCGTATTCCCGTGAACTTGAAGTACCGCATCAAGCTCTACAGACTTGAACCGTGAGAAATCGAGGCCCTCGGCGTAAGCGCGAATGTCGAATATCTGCTCAGCCTTCAGACCTTTTACGAGCGGTACGCCGTCGGCCACCTTCTCCAGGAATGCTCTCTTAAGTTTTTCGGGACTGCTGAGAGTTCGTCCGCAAGGCGTGCTGCAGCCCCTCGGAGCCAGTATTTGATAGCTGTCTGGGAACACGCAGTCCCCATTTAATGTGGCCAGTATTATTTTGAGGATTTCGGGCAGTATGTCCGAAAGCGCAAGCTGTGCAGCATAATGCTTACATTGAAAACAGTCCCAAGCGCCTTCCAGTCCATTCACAGTCTTGAATGCTGCGATGTCAGCACCTTTATCGCCCGCTCCGCCAAATCGCTTGATTTGTACGTAGTTTTCGTCGATAGCGCAAACCCACTCCAAGACGAATTCTTCCCATTCAACATCCGAATACAGGGAAATTCGAGCTTTAGGAGAGATTGATGGACCGAGCAACGTCACGCCCGGATCAACGAGGGTCGGCTTCGGCACATCGTGCAAATCCGTTCGCACGGCGCCCATCGGCTCCGATGTGCTCAAGCTGCTACACACTCCCCCCGCTACTGCGCTCGAACAGCCTACGGCAGCGACACGACAGTTGGAGCTTCTCTTCGGCGCTCACACTCCTGCGTCATTGTGCGGCGCCGCGTGAAAAAGCTGATGGGGATCCTTAGCCAGGGTTTGACAAGTTCAGTGAAGCTGGCCATCAAACTTCACCTCCACAGCAAACTGACCGCCGCGCGGTGCGGGGCCCAGCGTCGCCAACATCGGCGCGGGGGCCACGTGGCGAGCGGGCGACAACGAAGCGCGGGTCACGCTTCGACGGTACTCACCGGTGGAGCGCGTCATCGTTGCCACCGCGCAGGTTCGTAATTTTCGCTGCATATACTTAGACGCTCTGAACTGCGGCTATCCAGGTCGTCTCACTGTCGACGCCTTGGCGTTTGTCTCACGAACCGCATCATTTCCAACAACGCGGTCCGAGTGGCGGGGCGCACCGTTCGATCGGTGCTGTCGCTTTTCAAGAGAATCCCGACGGTTCATATTTTGTCTCGCAAGGGTGCCCATCGATTGTCGGCGATACTGTGATTGTGCTGGACGCTGACGAGGTGGTGCGGCTTTATGGTCCGTGGAAGGGCCGTACGCCGCGCGATGCGGCCAAATTCCTGCACGGATACTCGGGCCGATGGTGGATTGCCGGCGGTTGGGCGATCGAAGCCTTCGTAAGGACCCCACGGGCGCACGATGATCTCGACGTCGGTATCCCACGTGCCGAGGTTGACGGGTTCATTGAGTTCGCCAGCGCCTCGTTAGACGTGTGGGCAGCGGCGGGGAGCCTCACACCCCTTCTCCACCAGCGCTCAGATGTGTCGGCTCAGTGCGGCAACCTCTGGTTGCGGGCCAGCGGAGCCGACCCGTGGGAATACGACATCCAGCTCAACAGCGTTGACGGGCAGACCTGGCGATACAAACGCAACCCGAACATCGCACGCTCACTGAGCGATTGCCTCTGGTCCCACGACGGAATCACCTACTTGCGGCCGGAGATTCAACTTCTGCATAAGGCCAAGCATCTCCGAGACAAAGACACCGTCGACTTCCAGCGCTGCTTGCCACTTCTCGATGAACCCAGCCGTACATGGCTCGCCCAGTCGCTGCTCTTGGAAAGCCCGCATCATCCGTGGATCACTGCGATAGCCACCCACCGTTGAACAAGTTGCCTTGGCCGAGCAGGACTCGCCCCCTGCGCCCCGCCGGATAAGCTCATCAGCCGATGGAGGCGGATTGGAACGGCATCGCGGACTGGTACGCCGAGTTGGTTCGTGGCGGATCGGCGATGCATCAGTTCTCGCGGGACATTCTGCTCAACGCTCTGCCCGACAGAATGCCCGGTTTCGATGTCCTTGATGTGGGGTGCGGTGAGGGCATAGTCAGCCGCGCGCTGGCGACGGCCGGAGCGCGCGTGGTGGGCATCGATCCCACTCACACGCTGATTGCCCACGCCGAGGCAGCAGAACGTGCTCACCCAGTTGGAGTGGCCTACCGAGTCGATGACGGAGCCACCCTGCACACCGTGGCGGACGGCTCCGTCGATGGTGTGACCGCCGCGTTGTCGCTGAATAACATTGCCGATCTTGATGCCGCCCTGAAATCGGTCCGACGAGTGCTGCGCCCCGGTGGCTTTCTCGCCTTCACCGTGCCGCATCCGTGCTTTGACGCCCCCGGCACCGAGTCGATCTCGACGCCGAGCGGCGTGCGACGTCTCGCCGGCGACTACTTCGTCGAAGGGCTCTGGCGATCGGCGCACCCGCAGAGCGTTCGCCGAGCTGGCAACTACCACCGCACCATCTCGACATACCTCACGGCGGTGCTGGTCCACGGCTTTGCGCTTCAAAGGTTCGAGGAGCCGGCCCCCAGCGCTGCCGTGCGCGCCGAGGCCCCGCATCGACTGGGTTTGCCCCCGTTTCTGCTGGTCAGCGCCACGCTGTCATAGCTAGGATTCGGTCAGTCTTCTGTTGGCCGCCAAAGTGTGGAGGGGCCGCGGATCAGATCCGCCATCATTCCGCCAACTACGGTGAGATTTCGCCACCTTCCGTGAAAACCTACACACCGAGACCAGCGGCTCGGGTGTCGTTAGCGGCGCCACACATGAACGCGGTCCGTCTTGAGCGGAGCGCCATCTGGGCCCTTGACGTAGGGCGCAATCCACTTTGGGCGGCGATCGGCATGGTTGGGGCCACACGCCTGCTGGCGCCAATGGCCGCCCACCCACCATCTGTGCCGGTACTGACGGTCAACCTATGAACCATCGCGTTCCCCGGGCGGGCTCATAGGTCGCCGCAACTCAATGATGCTCACCCGGTTCGGATTCGAGGCACCAGGAGAGGGGGCCTCGGCCTGGGACGGCGCTGCACTGCCGAGAACACGCGTTGAGGCGATCGTGGGTTGCCCCATCAAAAGCCAGGCCGCCCCGACGACGCTCACCAACGGCGACGCCTCAGCCGATCTGGCCACCTCAGCGGTGCGCGGCACCAGCGGCTGCAGCAGCAGCGTCGGGTTGGTCACCCACAGCGGCGAGGTCACACCGTAGGGGGCGAGTAGTTCTGGGTTTTTGGCCAACCGCGACAACGGCTGCAGTTGCAGCACCCCGTCGGGGCGAGACCACCACCACACCCCATCCCACGAAACCTCGGTGGGATCGTTGGGGCTCAACGCATTCCATGGCACATTTCCGGCCGGCTTTGCCCAACACAACAGCCCTGTCGGCGCCGGTGCGGCAATTGCCGGGGTCCACTCCGGAAGAGAATCGGCGGCATCGAGCGCGACATCCACCATGTCACGCGAAACCCAGTACAGCTCAGCACCTTTGATGACGTCAGCCTCGCCGCTCATCTGGCTCAACGTCTCAGCCAGCTTCGCCTGCAACCGCTGCAACCTCCGCAGGCTCTCCCCCGCCGACCCCAGGGCTTGCGACGGTTCCGCCAGAGCGGTGGATTGGTGGTCGACAAGGCTGTCCAAAGCGTTGCACCACTGCCGGCGAATGTCGGGCAGGCCCGGTGCCGCCCACGGGGTCGTCTTGCGGCGACTCATCGCCTGCCCGCCCGCCTAGCCGAGACCATCGGCGAAATCCATGACCACCGCCGCCTGCTCCTCAATGAGAGCGACGAACTTCGGTACGGACTGCGTCGTCATGCGTGCGGGCAACTCGTGGGCCAGGGCGCTCAAGCGGGCGCCGGCGGCCCGCAGTTCGGCCTGCTGCACCTCACGACTCACCGGAGACGGCGTCACGTAGGTCAACACCGCCCGCAGATCCGGAAACCGAATGGCCTCCCCGCCGAGCTGCTCGTTGAACAGCCGCGCATGAGTGCCGTCGGTGTGAGCCCAGCTGCGCATCTCCGATTCGAGATGGGCGGCTATGACGTGCAGAGCCGTCGGTGCGGCCACGGCGATGGTGGACGCCCCGGCTTTGCCGTACGTACGGACGGTCTCGGCGAGGTCGCGAATCTCCGTGACCACCTTGCTCAAGTGATCGGTATCAACTTGCACATCGAACTCGGACATACCAGCGATCCTAAGTGCGCCCCCCGCCTCTGATCTGCAGAGATTTCCACACCCACACCAGCTGCACTCCCCTCGGGGTGATGGCACTGCCGTGCCCGCGGCCGGCCCGTCCCCGACAGAGCTGCCAAGCCTCGACCGCGTGTCTGCCTTTCTGGCCCTCCGATTGTGGCCGGCGGTCCGCTGCGCGCAAGGCCACGGCCTCCGCTGCGCTCCGGGCCCACAGGCTCGGGGCAGCTCCCCCACAAACGTTCGCTGCGCTCACCAGGGACCTGCCCCGCCCGGACCTTTGCACTCCACGGCCCTCTACCGGCCCAAATCTTCAGTGCCAGAAGGCAAAAGAACGGGCGGGAGACCCCACGATGAACACCCAGCCACACCATGAGCAGGCCAGCCTCTTTAGCGGCGAGAGCACACGCCGCCACCCTGGGCATGTGCTGTCCTACGGCCTCGGGCTAGACAGCACGGCGATCCTGCTGCGCTGGCTCACCGACCCATCCAGCCGCGACTTCGACCTGTCCGACCTGGTGGTCATCACCGCCATGACCGGAGACGAGTTCAACGCCACCGGCGCCGACGTGGAGCGCTATGTCCTCCCCGAGCTACGCCGCCACCGGGTGCGGTTCGTCCAAGTTGGCCGCAACCAGCTGCTCACCACCGCCGCAGGCGAGGGCATCACCACCTTCAGCGACACCACCGAACCGGACCGGCTGTTCATCGCGGGGGGCTACGCACTGTCGACAGAGATGCTCACCGCCGGCACCCTGCCCCAGCGCGGCGGAGCCCGTAAATGCAGTGCCCGAGCGAAAGGCGCGGTCCTCGACCCGGTGATCGCCCGACTCACCGGCGGGCAGCCCTACCAGCATTACGTCGGCTTCGAACTCGACGAGACCGGCCGCGCCGAGCGCGACGCCGCCTACAACACAACAACCCGAACCGGGCGATACCCCCTCATTCAATGGGGATGGACAAGAGCTGACTGCGACGCCTTTGTCCATCAGCTCACTGGTCATCACTGGCTCAAAAGTGCTTGCAGCTATTGCCTTATGTGGAATACAGGGGTCTACCGTGAAGACATGAAGGAGGTTGCGTGGGAGCGCTTCGCCGACGTTGGCGCTCATGAGCAGGGTCGGCGATGGTTACAGTTCACGGCCAACATCGGACGCGCCCCCAACACGGTCGACGCCTACGGTCGGGCGCTGCAGGATTACTTCACCTACTGTGTGGCGGCAGGTGCTGATCCCGTTACTGCGCGAGGCGACGTCGTGGCGGCCTGGATCGGGGACATGCGCACGCGCGTCCGCGGCGACGGCGGGGCGGGTGGATTATCAGACGCGACGGTGCACCAGCGGGTCGTCGCGGTCCGCGGATTCTACGATTTCCTCGTCGAAGATCAACTCCGCGAACGTAACCCGGTTCGGCGGGGACAGGCGGGCCGCCGCGGGAAACAACCGAGGCAAGGCTTGGTCCGCGTGGCCCATAAGGCTCCATGGATTCCCGACGAGCACGCGTGGATGCGCATCCTGGAGGCTGCTACCTCCGACACGCTGCGCAACCGTTTGATGCTCTGCCTGGCCTACGACGGGGCTCTGCGTCGCGAAGAATTGGTGTCGCTGCGCATAGGTGACTTCGAGCCGGCCTGGTCACTGATCCACCTGCGGGCGGAAACGACCAAGTCCCAACGCGCCAGAACGGTGGCCTTCGGGGCGACCTCAGCGCGGCTGTTGGTGGGCTACCTGCGGCAGCGCACTGATACGTTCGGCAAGGTCGACGGTGCCCTCTTCCTGAGCACGTCCCGCCGTAATCCCGGGGCTGGAGTCGGTGCCTCGGCATGGTCGAAAGCTGTCACTGCCATCGCCGGGCGGGCCCAGGTGCCCGAGTTGTCTACCCACACATTGCGGCACCTCAGGTTGACGGACTTGGCGCGGGCCGGATGGGACATCGACGAAATCGCGCAGTACGCCGGGCACCGAGACCTCTCGACCACCCTGACCTACCTCCACCTGTCCGGCCGCGAGCTGGCCGCGAAGTTCCACGCCGCCTCCACCTCCCTGCACGCCGACCAAGAGCGGCGACTGGCCGCTCTCGCTTCGATGTGGTGATCATGCTGACCGATGACGAAATCCCGGTATTAGCTGAGCTTTTCGACCACGGAAGCCCGCATTTCAGCGCCCCCACCACCCGCGCGTTGCACCGCCTCGTGAACCCCGTGACCCCGCTGCTGACGGGGTGGCGGCCTGACATTGCCGGGCGGGCACGCAGCCACCTCCTGCGACGCGTGCACATCGAGCAACGCCCTTACTGGGAATGGGACTTACAGATATGGCGTGACCTGGCGACCGTGGACTCGAGCAGCAAGCTCGGCGCCCCAATAACTGCCATCGCCAACGTCGTCGCCGGACACCGCACTTTGCACCACGACGTCAGCGTGTCCGTGCGAACTACCGCCAGTCTGGCTTACGGCAAACCCGCCGTAGAGGCCGCAATCGCCCACGTCCAGGACACCCTGCGCAGGTGGGAAGTCTCCGAACACACCCGCGGCAGCCAAGTCGCCGCGGCCACCTGCGACCTCCTACTGTGCAGCGGCACCGCCACCCTCACCGATCTCACCGAGGACACCGTGGCCGCACTGGCCGACTTCTACGGCAACGGGGCCCGACGTAGGGGGCTGATCAAACTGTCCCGGGTGTTGGCGCACGACGGCATCCTGCAGGCACCGATAGCTCGCAATGCCCGCCAGCGCGGGCCACGCCAACAAACGCTGGACTCCGCTCCGCACGAGTGGGTCCAGTGGGCTCTGCGATGGCGCAACACGACCACTATCGAACCCGGATCTATCCGCGGAAGATTCGCCATCATCCTCATTGCCGGGCGCTGGGCTGCCGAAAAGCACCCCGAGGCCCTCGAACCGCAGCTGTGGACCCGTGACATCGCCGCCGAGTACGTCGCTGACACCCTCAACGCCACCCACGGTCAATGGGCCGGCTGCAACCGCGACACCCGCAGAACCGGACAGTCTCTAAGCGCGGTGGGAAAAGTCCAACGCATCGACGGCGTACGTGCATTCTTCCTCGATCTCATTGATTGGGAGTGGATCACTCCCCGCTTTGACCCCCGCAAGGCGCTCGCGGGGCCCCTGTCGGTGCGTGCCCAACTCGGTCCGAATCCGCGCATCATCGACGATGCATCTTGGGCCAAACTGATGGCTGCCGGATTAACCGTCGAGGCCACGGATCTCAAGGAATACGGCAGCGCTGCTGCCCGTGCCGCGAGCTCAGAACATCGCACCTACTACCCGATCGAGATGGTGCGCGCGTTGATCGGCGTCTGGCTCTTCGCGGGCCTACGCATCGACGAGATCCGCCGCTTGGCGCTGGACTGCGTGCGCCGCGACGAGGGACGCGACGACAAGACAGGCGCACCCTTTCCGATCTGCCTGCTGCACGTCCCGGCGAACAAGACCGGCAGAGCATTCAGCAAACCCGTCGACCCGCTCGTCGGCGAACTCATCGACGCCTGGCGGGCCGTCCGCCCATCTCAACCCGACCTAACGGACCGCAAAACCCGACAGAACCAGCAGTTCCTGTTCTGCGTACGCGGTGAGCTCATCGGATCGTCCTACCTCAACTCCCACCTGATCCCGGTGCTGTGCCGCAAAGCTGGTATCCCGGAGCATGACTCGCGCGGAGCATTGACCAGTCACCGCGCCCGCGCCACCATCGCCACACAGCTACTCAATGCACCAGAACCGCTCTCGCTGGTCGACCTGAAAGAGTGGCTTGGCCATAAGCACTATTCAAGTACCCGGCACTACGCCACCATCCTGCAACGCCGACTCACCGCCGCCTACAAGAAAGCCGACTACTTCGCCCGCAACGTCCGCACCATCCAGGTCCTCATCGACCGAGACACAATCATGACCGGCGCAGCCGCGGACGGACAACCATGGAAGTATTACGACCTCGGCGAGGGGTACTGCACCTATGACTTCTTCGCGAAATGTCCACACCGCCTCGCCTGCGCCCGCTGCCCCTTCTACCTCCCCAAGCAATCCAGTGCCGGCCAGCTGTTGTCCGTGAAAGACGGCATTGATCGAATGCTGGAGAACCTTGTCCTGACCGACGATGAACGAGCCGCCCTACACGGCGACCGTGACATCCTGACCCGGTTGGCGAGCCGACTGGCCACAATGCCCACACCAGCCGGGCCAACTCCGAAGGCATTGGGGACGACCGAAGAAGCCTTCATCGCGCTCAGCGACCTTCGAAGATCGCTCCGCAGCTCCGACGACTAACAGACCGGCCCGGCCACGGCGCGTTGATACATGTGCCAGGTGGCTTCGACCTCGACATGAATGTCGCCGGTGAATAAGGCTGTCAGCCGGGCTTTCTGGCGGTCGGTGAGCAGATCAGCACCGGTGTGCAGGGTGCGCCGGCAGGCATAGAGCGGGTCGGTCTTGCGGCCGCGGTGCCCACAGGTGGCCACCTGGACGCGGCGGCGGCAGTCGTCGAGGGCGTTGCCGGCTCCAGCCGCACCACGTGGAAAGGATCCATCACCGTGGTCGCCTCGGGCAGCTCTTCGGTGGTGGCGGTCTTGAAGCCGGAGAATCCATCCATGGCAACGACTTCCACCTGATCGCGCCAGTGCTGTGGGCGCTGGGCCAGCCAGTCGGCGAAGGCTTTCTTGGAGCGGCCTTCAACCATGTCGAGCAGCCGGGCCGGACCGGTCTTGTCGCGCACCGGGGTGAGGTCGATGATGACGGTGACGTACTTGTCGCCGCGACGAGTGTGGCGCCAAACGTGCTCATCGACGCCGATCACCGCGACACCGTCGAAGCGAGCCGGATCAGCGATCAGCACCCGGCGACCATGGGTGAGCACGGCGTTGTTGGCGGTGTTCCACGACACCGCCAGCGCCTCGGCGACCCGGGCCACGGTCAAGTGTTGACAGACAATCGCTTTCAACGCCCACTGCAACGCGCCACGGGACAACTTGGCCCGCGGTTCGGCGGCGTTGCTGAGGTCTTGGCGCCACACATGGGCACACCCAGCGCAGCGGTAGCGACGGATGGTGACCAGCAAGGTGGTGGGCCGCCACCCGAACGGCTCGTGAGCAAGCTCGCGAGTCACGCTGTCGCGGCTGACGCCTTCTTCGCCGCAGCGGCGGCACCACGAGTCGTCGTCGGTCACCCGGCATGCCAGTACCGCACGATCGGGGTGGATCTGCTGGCCGGTCACCTCCAACCCGAGGTCGCCGAGGCGGCAGAACGTGGTCAGGTCAGCGCAGGCCAAGCCCGCCCGACCGGTAGCGTCGGGCACGTCGAGGTCTTTGGATGAGGCGTGTAGGAACCTTCATCTTCGAGAGACCTCGACCCCTATCCCGGCAACGACGCGCCGACCACCCCTACACCCTCAACTGCGAAGAGCCAAATTAGGTTCCTGCCCCGTGTTGTTCCAATCATATGGCGATGGCATGTGCGCGGAGCACATCGTTCAGCGCTGCTTTATCGTGTCGTTCTCCCTCATTCAAGTGCTTAATCACGAGAGCGCAAGGCAGCCCAAATTCACCACCGCCGAAATTCCGTGGTCTCGTGGCGAAGACCGTGACCGACCACGGCGGAATGATTCCGCGACTAATCTCGTTGCCTGAAACGGCGTCAATAACAGGTATGGAGTCATTCAGAATTACTCCGGATCCGACAACTGCGCCCGCTCCGATCCGCGCACCGTTTGTAATCATCGCTCTGCTCCCAATAAGGGCATCATCGCCGATAATGACCGGACGAGCCATCGGCGGCTCCAACACGCCCCCGATACCGACACCGCCTGAGAGATGAACATTGCGACCAATTTGGGCACACGAGCCGACGGTCGCCCAAGTGTCCACCATGGTGTTCTCGCCGACATAGGCGCCGATGTTGACATAGCTCGGCATCATGACTACGCCAGGTCCTTGGTAGCTGCCCCACCGCGCAGATGCGCCCGGCACGACACGGACTTTGCGCTCGGCGAAGTCGTCCTTGAGGGGAATTTTATCGACGAAAATGAAGGGACCAATTTCGGTCGTGGTCATTTGCGACTGCTGGAACAGCAGAAGAATGGCTTTTTTCAGCCACTCGTGAACGATTACCTCACCGGTAGGGTCTACCTCGGCTACTCGTGCCCTGCCCTGATCAAGCAGATCAATGGCTTGTCGAACGGCTTCGTGGGCAGCGTCGCTCGAAAGCTTGCTCTCACCGGCCCATATTTCCTCGATTTGGTCTTGTAGACTGCTCATGAGCCAAAGCCTAACCGGATGGTTCGATGGCAAAAATTCGGCTACGCCGCGGAGCGGTCGGCTCGCCCAGCACGAACAACGCGCGTTGATTATCCGCCGATCTGTTGGAGACGCTGGCCGTCCAGTTTGGGCCGGTCTGTTACGCAGGGACGGGACTTCCCCGATTTCAGTTGACTCGCGTGGTGTGAATCCTAGGTTGCGGCTGGCGCGTGGAGCGGTTCGGCGCATTTCGGCGCGAGTCGACTATCGCTTTCGGTCGAGCACGTTGCATCGCAAGAGGGCGAGGAACGACTCCATGGCTTCGTTGTCCCCGCGTGCACCGACGCCGCGGCCCATAAGTCCATGTAACCCGTAGCGAGACAGTGCATTAATGAGCTTTCACGATCGAGTTCAACTGCCCCTGCCGGAGTCGATGGTTGCCTCAACGGGCAATCACTGCGCCACCGATTAATTCAGAGCGGCGACCGCTAGGGAGGGCTTATGCGCGAGTCGGTCGAGTGGCCGCCGAATCGATAAGAGACGCTGTCGCCGTCGACGCCCTGGTGCTCGAGGTCTGCGAGGGGCGGCCGGGTGGTCAACGTGCTCGCCCTGATCGAGGTCGGGGTCAACGTCGAGGGCTACCGGGAGATCCTGGGTTTCGACGTGACCACCGCCGAGGACGGTGCCGGCTGGCTGACGTTCTGGCGGGCGCTGACCGCCCGCGGCCTCGGGGTCAAACTCATCACCAGTGACGCCCACACCGGCCTGGCGGCCGCGATCGGCGCCCACCCCGCCCAGCGCGACGTAGCAGCGTTGCAGAACGCATTTCACGAGAATCTGCTGGCCATCACCCCCAAGTCGTCCTGGCCATGGGTGCGCACCCTGCTGCACTCAGTGTTCGATCAACCCGATACCGAATCCGTTGCAGCGCAATATGACCGGATCATCGAGCCCTGGCCGACAAGCTGCCCAAGGTGGCCGACCCACCTTAGAAGCCGCCCGGTCGGATCTGCTGGCGTTCACCGCGTTCCCCATGTAGATCTGGCCCTATCTGGTCGAACAACCCGCAGGAGCGGATCAACAAGGACATCCGTCGGCGCACCGATGTCGTCGCGATATCTTCCCCCGATCGCGACACCCTAATCCGTCTCGTCGGTGCCACATTGGCCGAACAACACGACGAATGGGCTGAGCCTCGGCGTTACCTCGGCCTTGATGTCCTCAGCAGATAACGCACCATTAACGACACCCCGATCGGACGGAAGGCCACCCCCGCGGCACTGTGCGCCTGAGAACATCACCTCGAAGAATCACACGACAACGTGGTACACCACGTCCATGGACTTGACCTTACAAAGGCACGGCCAACGTCGATGTGATAGTCTCAAGTCCACGCTGCAGAAACCTACGTTTGCGAGCGGCGATAAACGGTATTTCTGCGGCGTAGTTTGCCAAGTTTCCGGGGAATTTCTTCAGGGGGTAAGTATGACAACACGTTTCGGTCTCCTTAATATCGAGCATGGATCGAGTCTCGTGTCGCCCACCGGCGGCCGGATGACAACGTGCGAAACCGCTAGCGTTGACTGTGGCGGCACTAGTTGCGAGGCAACCTGCGAATCGTGCCTCGGCTGCGAATGCTCCAGCGGGAGCAAATCCGTCACCACCAACTTTTTTGAGCGGGGCGAGGACGTTCTCTTTAGCAACTTCTGAGAAAAACCTCAGTGGTTAAAGAGCCGACGGTATCAGCGATTGATAGCGTGGACTCGTTCGCTCCGTACTCCGTTTCTGCTGGACTGCACCTTGCGATGGCTGAATCAGCAGCAGTGTTGCAGTGGGACGAGCTGGGCAAACTAATCTGCGCAGAGCGTGAGCTTGTCGGAGCCGGCACTGATTTTGGCGATTCGGTCATGGCGCGTACTCGCGCCGTGGCCGAACTCATCGAGCGCCAAGTTGGGTTCCTTTACGGCGACCTCGACACAGTCATCGATCGTAAGTCGCGTCTCGGGTCCTCGGCGGTTGATCTTGAGCGCTTGCCTCGCTGTTCTGACCGCGAGTACGCGCTGCCCTCGTGTCCTCTGAGACCGCCAGATCCAGATCGCGACATGGAATGGATTCGTGCGCGAAACTTGATGACGGGCGAACGGCAGTGGATTCCTTTGTCGCTCGTGTTACTTCACGGCACCGAGGTTAGCTCGCACGACCGGCTGATGACTCCAATCTCCACAGGACTAGCGACTCATGTCAATGCTACTGAGGCACTACTGGCTGCAGTTGTTGAGACAATCGAACGCGACGCAATCGCTCTAACTTGGGAGGCGCGCCTCCCGCTACCTCAATTGGCCCCTGAGTGCCTCACGCCTAACGCAAGAGCATTCCTGGAAGCGGACCGGCAACGTGGTATCTCAACACTATTGTTTGATGCCACTACCGATATCGATGAGGTTGCTGTCGTCTACTGCCTACAACTCGATGAAAACAATGATGATGTAGCCCAGCACGTGCACTGTGCAGCCGCTCTCGACGTAGGCGCCGCGGCCGAGAAGGTTCTACGCGAATCGAGTTCTTCGCGTCTTGCAATTGCCCGTGCTGCTCAAACTCGCCACGTCGCAAGCGTTGAGAAAATAACGCAGTTGACAGATGGGGCTATCTACATGGGAATGCGTAGCCGACGAGATGCATTTAGATTCCTAATGACCGAATCACCGACCTCCACTGTCTCGTCACGAGTCAAGAAGGTCACGTCCGCTGAGCAGCTCTCGTTGTTAGTCGCGCAGCTGAAAAGCCTTGGAATTCAACTCATGGCGGTTGATCTGACCTCACGTTCAGCGCGTCGCTATGGATTGACAGTGGTAAAAGTCTTGGCCTGTGGGCTCCTGCCATTTTCCCACCTGCCGAGTGCACGTTACCGCGGTGTACCACGCTTGTATGCGTATCCGCTCGCACGATTTGGCAAGAGCCTACGAGAGGACGATCTGAATCCATGGCCGCAACCCTTTGCGTGATGGACGACGAACCCGTAAGTCGCTGAATGCTGTCACCGTGAGCACCTTCCAACGGGCCAGGTCATGGGTAATTGATGACGACTTTGGTCAAGAAGTTTTTAAACAATTTTCCGAGCATGGGGATGCAGTAGACTGCGTGGTTGAGCCAAGGCAGTTCAGATCCCGGGAACTCGTCATCGCTCCGATCGCGTGGGAATCGACATCATTGCTCTCTAGGCTCAGCGATCTAGCTATTCGCGCCGACGCCACCCTAGTCCCAATTGTTCTGACGCCAAGCCACATACGGCTGGGCCCTGTGATCGCTGGTGGGGTCAGTAGCTGTTGCTATCAGTGCTTCCTGGCAATCGAACAGAAACGGCACCGCGATAATGGGATAGGTCGATACCTCAAAGTTGTTCGAACATGGCCAACCGACAAGTCGCCTCCATTGACGCCGTATCTCTTTAGCCACGTTCTTGCCGCCTCGGCGTCAATCAAATTCATGGCTGACCTGAAATTGAGCGGGGGAGAGGCTTGGTACCTCGGCGGTCCTGACGGTGTCACTTGTTCACGGTTTGAGGGTATAGACGGGTGCAGACGCTGCGGGTCGCCGAGGCGAGATCGCACCGCTTTTGAGGGGACTCCATGGGACTAGATCCAACTACCTTTGAAGCAGTCCCACGCGAGTTCGTAACGGCAGTTTCTACAACCATCTATCGCATGAGCGAGCACTCTGTCGCTTTCCTCGGTCCGCCGGATACTCCTATAGTCTCGGGCGACGCGTCGACATTAGATATGCTAATTAGCTCTTATCAAGCCATCAGTGATCGCTCCGTGAGCACGGTTGAAGAATTAGCCGATGCTAACGGTCTCACGCGAGCCGAAGCGGGCGATGCCGCGCAGCTTCTTTGGCAATCAGGGGCTCTGGTTGCAAAGAGAACTCACGACCGAGATCCTTCGTATGACGGCTATTGGCAGTTGCGTGATCCTGCCGACCGAGCTAAAAATCGAACTTGCGCTGTCGAGGCTTACGACGAAGGGCTGCGGGCCTTGGCCGCGCCGTGTCTGGAACGTTCCGGCATATCTGTGGTAGCCACGGATCAAAACCCGCTTGCGGTACTAGTTCTGAATGACCGCTATCCCCCTGAGGTGGCTGCCAACAACAGTGCGATGACAGTCTGCGCGACCGCGGACGTGGCAATTGTTGGTCCTCTACTGGATGGATCGCCCCTCGGTCCTTGTGCAAACTGCGTGGCACAGCACATGCCGCAGCTTGCTGTGGACGCGCGCACACCAGCGGCCATCACTCTATGGAAATTGGCCATCGCAATCGCGATACAGCGCATTGTGCTCCTGACGTGCGGAGCTCTCCCCGACCAGATGAAGTACACAATCACGACAATCGGTAGCGACCTGACGACCCAAGTCCGGCCGCTGGTAGCTAACGCCGCATGCGCTCAATGCCGTGCTCGGGCCGATGCAAGCTCACCAAACCTCAGCGACGCTGTGCGGTCTTATGAATTCAACGCCCTATGTCAGACGACACGAAGATTAAGTCGTAGGGCACCCCACTCGCGTTCTGCAATAGGTTGGCGACGAAGAAGTGACGGCTCTGACGCTGAGACATACGGCGCATCCCTTGAAGCCGCCATACGAGATATAGCTAGAAGCGCGACAGGTGTCAGCGTGGAAGACCCTTCGCGACGCCTCACACCATCAGGTGGAGACCTCCGTTCTGTGGATGCGTTTTATGTGCTGCCAGGTAACGAATCAGATGCTGCGGTGGCGGGATTCTGGCCGCAAGAGCCGGGCTCGTACTACGAGAGGACCATTGTTCGCCCCGCCGCGTTTGCCCTGCGGGAGCAGGCTGGCATCGTGCTCGTTGCCGACTTGCACCGCATCAACTGGAAATATGGCACGTTTGCGTTGAAGCTTGCGCTTCTCGACTCAGGATGCGTTGCAGCCCACTGCATTGCGGCGGCAGGCCGATACGGCCTCCAGGTAGAGCTAAAAGAAGGCATCGTGGCCGATCCCGACCTGCGTAACGTGCTGGACCTAACATCGGAGTACGAGGCCGTCACCTCAATACTGTGGTTCGAAAAGCGAGCACAAGAGTCATGATTGGAATCGATCCTGAGGACGGGCCGGCTTTGATCAGCGAACTTCTCCGCGAGGCATCGACGAGGAGTTGCGACCAACCGCACCATGTTGTCGCGTGGCGCGATAGCTATCCTGCACGAGAGCTCGCCACGCGTCGAACAATACGGAAGCATCGTCCCGGTGTGCCGGCGCCCCAAGACGAAATACTGCACGTTGTTCGAACGATGGTCACAGTTGCCACGGAGGGGCTTTACGTGTTCTTACATGTCAGGCAGGTCGCGGGTCTGGCCCCAGGATGGTACGAACCCGCCGCAGCCACTCTCAACCAAGTGGCTCATGACTCACCGCGCTTAACTCATAGCTGGAAAGGAGACGCAGGTCCGGCGGTCCAAATAGTGCTAGCAGCCGATATTCGTAGTATTTCTGCAAGCGACTACGCAAGTACGATTGCCCGGGCGGGACGCGCCGCATTCAGCGGATGGCTCACTGCGATGCAGTTTGGCTACGATGGCGCCGTCTTGGCGGAATGCGATGTCCAAGCCTGGATTGGCGCGCATGGAAGTAAGTTGTTCGCGAGCCGGCCGCTCGTGTCACTCTCGCTTACTCCGAGGCCGACTGGCAAATGAATTTTTTGGAAGTCACTAGACCAGAACTAATGGTTAGCGGCGGATGCGCCGCCCTACCGGCTGGTGAACTCGCCAGTCGATTCGCCCAAGCGAGCGCTCTTGGTATACCCGAGATGTTGACGAGCGTGATCAATCGTTTCCAAATCCGTGTACCCCAACTGCGACTTGTCGGACCCAGTCGTCCAGATGAGAATAGCCTTTTCATCATTCGCCAAGGCTGGGACCGTCGCCTTGTCAGTGAGATGCCACCAAACATCTTCGAAGCGTTGCTGTACAGCTATGGTTGCACAGTCGTCATAAATCGATTCGATCGATACGACGACGCGCTATGGGACCTCTGCGGGTCTCTTGCCACGGATCACCGATGTGATGTCGTCGGTAACCTTTACGTCGCTTCTTCTTCGTCGCAATCTTTTGGGCGACACTGGGATGATCATCTCGTAATCGCTGTCCAATTGTCGGGAACCAAGCGGTGGTCATTCTTTGATGCCGAAGGCGGACCTGGCACCTCCCTCGACTCGTCCGCTCAGCCGACTTACTCGGTTCTACTTCAGCCAGGCGACGCGCTAATAATTCCCAAGTACATTTGGCATGAGGTCGTGAATGAGTCAGATGAACTCTCCGTTCACGTAAGTTTGGCTTTCTTCCTTCTCACGGCGAAGGAATTGTTTGAGCGCGACATTGCGCGTCTGACCGCATGCTCTTTTGCGCTGGCACAGGGAGGCTCTCGCCTACCGAGTGATTGTAGGCGGAAGCTGCGCCGACTCTTGGATGAACTCAGCGAACTCATCGACACCGCAGAATAACGGACCGGTCTATGTGCGAGTCCAGGGGAACTGGCAGTACGGAGTACCAGTATTGGCAGCGAGGGCAGTTACCGCCTGCGAGAGCAGGCCGCTTCTACCGCGCTCGGAGTGCTGCTTTGCAAGGGTCTGCTGTACTGGTCCTCGGAGGCAGCGAGGGCGGAATTGCATCTGCTCGGCGGCACGCGGCATCATTGGCAAGAAGCGGCATTAACGGTTTGGCAGTGGCCTACTTCGGCGTCCGGGGGATGCCTTCGACCTTGATGGACATTCCTCTGGAGTACTTCGGTGCAGCTATTGCCTGGTTGAAGGCGCAGCCCGAAGTTGACGCCGAACAAGTAGGTCTATTGGGTATATCGCGCGGAAGCGAGGCAGCTCTGCTCGCTGCGTTAACTATAAACACGAAAATTGCAGCCGTTGTCTGTGCAATGCCATCGAACGTCGTAGTTGGTAGCTGGCCGCCAGGATCAGCAGCGTGGACATGGAAAGGCAAACCCCTACCCCACGTTTGCCATCATGGCCCCCACGCCGCTGACCCTCTCGTCCATCTGCCCGTCGAACGCATCGATGCCCCGGTTTTGTTAATTGGGGCCGGGAACGACGCGGTGTGGCCGTCAAGCGATATGGCGACAGCTCTGTACGCGCGTCGACGGCTGAGCGTGTGGGGCAAGAGGGACGTGCTCTTGCAATATCCAAACGCGAGTCACAGAAGTGGTCGACTCGTTCCAGCTACTTGGGAACCTGACAATCCCACGGCGACCGCGGACGCAGCAGCTCGCCGTGACGCGTGGCCGCGTGTGTTGAAGTTTTTCAACGATAACTTGCAGCGGTGACTGGCGACGTGAGCCAATAATGTCGTCTATCACCGATTTAAACCTGGCCGAGGAATCATCGTCGCGGGTTTTGCGTCGAGCTGTCGCCTTCGCGTGGCCCTTCCGTCGATCACTTGCTTTACTCCTGCTGTGCTCGTTAGTACAGGCAATACCGGTCGCAGTCATTCCCATTCTCACACGGGAAATACTCGACATTGCGCTTCCGCGCCACGATCTGTCACTTCTCCTTGGCCTTGGAGCCACGACGGGATTCGTCGCCATCGTCGGCGGTATAGGCGGTATCGCAGCCACAAACTTAGCCCATGCCACAGGGCAGCGTGCTATCCATCGTCTGCGCTGCGACATGTTTGAGATCTTGCAGCGAATGCCAATCGACTTCTACGGCCGTGTCCGGAATGCCGAATTGCAGACACGGCTGATTCAGGATGTTAACGCCACGGGCACGGCCCTTACCGTCATGATCAGCTCGACGGCTCAAAACGGGTTGGCCCTGATCGCGGCGGCAACCGCTCTACTTTTCTTAGACTGGCGCCTCGCTCTTGTCGCCGGTGTCTTGGTCGGTGGGCTCACGATTCTCGGCCGCGGCGACGGCAAACTTCGTCAAAAACTCACACACGCGAGGCAGAACGAAGTGGTGAAGCTAAGTGGTGTTGTCGACGAGTCAATGACTGCCTCTGCGGTGGTCGTCACCCGCACTCTCGGACGGCAAGAATCGCAGCGCGCCCGATTTGGTAAGCAATCAGATAGCCTCGCGACTCGGGAGATCCGACTTGCGCAGGTCGGCAAATGGAAAGATGCAATACGGGACGGCGGATTAATTCTTCTTCCAACTGCCGTTTATGTCGCAGCGGGAATCATTGCGGCGAACGGCGCTGCTCTTAGCTTGGGTACGATGGTCGCGGTAGCCACCATAATTGTGCGGATGATACGACCCGTGGCCGCCCTGCAGTTGGCAGGACAAGCGCTAAGTGGTTCTCTTGCTCTGTTCCATAGGGTTCTGGCCGTTCTCGACCTTACGACGATTCCAGTGAATAAAGACGCACCATCCCTTGTAATCACGAACGGAAGTGTGGAACTTGTTGACGCAACGGTCCACTACACCGGAGCTGCGGAGCCTTCTTTGAAGTGCTTGACGCACAATTTTCAAGGCGGCACGACGACCGCGGTCGTGGGTGCATCTGGCGCCGGCAAGTCGACGCTTGTGTCGGTACTTCTCGGATTGGTCCAGCCGACCCACGGCACAGTTTCCGTGGATGGCCAATTGTTAAATTCGGTTAGCGCCGTATCTGTAGTGTCCGCAATCGGCGCCGTCACGCAACATACGCATTTGTTCGATGCTTCTATCCGCGACAACCTGAAGTTGGCGGCGCCCACGGCTGACGATAGTGCTCTTTTGGAGGCTTGCGAAGCTGCCCAGCTATCCGAATTAATCGAACGGCTTCCGGACGGTCTTAGCACCGAAGTGGGTGAACAGGGCTTTGTTCTTTCGGGTGGCGAGCGACAGCGTCTTTCCTGGGCCCGACTATTTCTGCGCTCGCCCTCAATTGTAGTGCTCGATGAGGCATTCAGTGCTCTCGACCCGATTACATCGGCCCGCATTAATAAAGCATATCGAAAACGCTTCCGCGGCATAACAACAATACAAATTTCACACGTTGTGGAAGCAAGAGATTGGGTCGAGCAGGTAGTGGTCATGGAGGATGGTCGGCTGGTTCAACGTGGCAGTCACGAGGAACTGCTGAACGAGGATGGCCCTTACCGCGAGTTGGCCACTAACTCCGGCGGACTCTTGTAAGCTTCCTTGCTGTATGGGCGTTGTGGACGCTAGCTTGCTAATCGCCCGCGGGTGAGGCTGGCGCGGTTTCCCAGCGCCTTGCGAAGCAAGCTGATCTCATAGTCGCACCATATTTGACAAGCTCCGATAGTCGGCAATGCCGTTCTCGACATGGGCATCGTCGCCAGCGGCGGCGAGCACCGGACCAGCTCCGTGAATCCCGCCGGGCCATCTGTGATGCGCTTCTTGGCGACCAGGTGCGACGTCGCCGTCGATGATGGCGACGTGTTGATAGGCCTCTGCCCAGTCAATGCCGCAGAACAGTTTCACGTTGGTCCTACCTCCGACCGGTAGCGGGTATTAGTGCTTGTGGCGTGTTCCCGCTGAATGAGTCAGGTGGACTCTGTAACGGGGACTCGCCACATTGCTTGCCGAAGGCGCCATATTCTCAATAACTTGCCCTTTCGCGCTGAGCTCGGCACGAGGCGTGCAATCGACGCTGCAGCGCTACGCCACTGATCCCGCGGCCGGGGCGCTGGCCCTGTTCGTCGAACACGTTGCGGTCTGCATCAACGACAAGCAGACCCTGCGACCGACTGGGCGTCTCTACGACGACGTCGACGCCGCCGGCCTGACCAGTGTCCTTGACCTTTTTCACCGTCGTCTCAACGACACCGAGCACGGAATCTACGAAGTGCGCCGGGTGGCCAAAACGCGCGGCGGCAACACCAAGCCGGTCATCGCCCGATCGGTTCGCCTGCTCGATCGTGGATCTCGCGCCGAGATGGCGGCCGCGCTGCCGGGCACGCCCGGGCGGCTGCACACCGGCAATGACGGCATCACGCGCAGCATCGCGCTCAGCAGAGGTGAGACGCCGCCGTGGGCGGAGCGCTTCTACGTCGCCTGCCCGGCCGTGGTTGTGGACAAGGCCAGACCCCACTTCGAGCGCTGGTTCGCCGAGGTCGCCGGCGATGTCGCACTGTTCTGAGACCCGCCACGAGACACGCCAGCTACAGCCCCAGCGAGTCCGACCAGGGGGGCTGCGCATACGCGACGTCAAACGGCATCGCCGCGCGCGGCCACGCGCCGGTGACCACCCAAGTCAGCGCCGGCGCCGACACCGGCCCCTGGACCGGCCGCGTCAACACATCGACCAGCGCACTCTCACACGACGACATGAACCCAGGCTACCGGCGCGGTGCGTATCCACAACGGAAGCGCCTGACGGCGCTGCAGTCGATTCGGCGGCCCCTCCGGGCCCGCCGACCTCGGAGGAAATTTGCCTTTCTGGCCCTCCGATTGTGGCCGGCGGCCCGCTGCGCGCAAGGCCACGGCCTCCGCTGCGCTCCGGGCCCACAGGCTCGGGCCAGCTCCCCCACAAACGTTCGCTGCGCTCACCAGGGACCTGCCCCGCCCGGACCTTTGCACTCCACGGCCCTCTACCGGCCCAAATCTTCAGTGCCAGAAGGCAAAAGAACGGGCGGCCACCGCCCACTCATCTCCCGAAAGGAACCCACCATGGCCCACGAACTCGATCAGACCGCAGGCAAAGTCAGCTTCGCCGACTCGCGCACCGACGCTTGGCACCAACTCGGCCAGCAGGTCGGCCACGCCATGACCGCCCGTGAGGCTTTGCACGCCGCCCACCTGGCCAACTGGAACGTGCGCAAAATGCCGCTGGTGGTCCCCCAGGAGCCGGTGATCGGCGAGACCGGTGTCACCACACCCGCGCCTCTGCCGGTGCCTGACCAGTGGGCCACAGTGCGCACCAACCCCATCACCGGGAACCTCGACGTGCTCGGCGTGGTCGGCAACAAGTACGAGCCGATGCAAAACGAAGCATCCTGCGATCTCCTCGACGCACTCACCGGGGAAAGCGGCGCGGTCTACGAGACGGCCGGAGCGTTGCGCGGCGGCCGCGAAACGTTCGTGACCATGAGGCTGCCCGAATCGATGGTGTTCGACGGGATCGACGGCTCTAAGGACCGCACCGATTTCTACCTGGCCGCGCTGAACTCACACGACGGGTCGAGCAAGTTTCGTTTTCTGGTGACACCGGTGCGCATCGTGTGCGCGAACACCCAGAGCGCAGCGATCGCGCGCGCGGCGGCCAGTTTCGGAATCAGCCACACCGGCGGGGCGGCCGTGGCGTTGCAGGAAGCGCGGCGAGCGCTCAAGTTGAGCTGGCGCTACGTCGAAGCGTTCGAGCAGGAAGCAGCCGCTCTCTACGCCGCGGCGATGGATCTCGACCAGATGCGCCACTTCGCTGGCGAGCTCGTCGACGTCGACGGCGCCGAATCCAAGACCACCGCCCGCAATCGCCGCGACACCGCCAACGCCATCGTCAAACTCTGGGTGTCCAGGCCCCACGGTGGCCCCGATCGCCGGCACCCGGTGGGCGGCCTACAACGCGGTCACCGAGTACGTCGACCATTACAGCAAGGTCCGCGCGACGGGCGACCCGCGCTCGGTGCGGGCCCTGCGCGCGGTCACCGGCGGCAGCACGGCCCAAACCCTGAAAACCACCGCCTTCCGGATGCTGCAAACCCTTTAACCCGTCGCGGGGGTCTGGCCTGCAGCGCAGCAGGCCAGACCCCCGGGCACGCCGAAAGGCACTGCGATGCAGGCACACCCGCGCAGCCAGCGAGGCCCAGCGACGGCGGACCGATCCGGGCGGAGAACCGCACAGGCGGAAGCGCCTGCGGCGCTGCTGGACACCGGGTCCCTGCGGGCCCCGGCGCTTGTTTATTTGCCTTCTGGCTTTCGATTATGGCCGGCGGCCCGCTGCGTGCAAGGCCACGGCCTCCGCTGCGCTCCGGGCCCAAGGGCTCGCAAATTTCTTTCGAGGCTCGCTGCGCTCGCGCGAAGAATTTTGCGCCCGGACCTTTGCACTCCACGGCCCTGATGCCGGCCCAAATCTTCAGTGCCAGAAGGCAAAAAGAACGGGCGGCCACCGCCCCCTCACCCCATGTATGAAAGGTCACCATCACCATGAGCGAGAACACCACGACCGTCACCGACCACGACACCGACGCACAGGTCGCGGCGGCAGGCACTCTCGAACACCTCGACCCGCACACGTTGGAACTGGAAACCAACGTCCGCGACGACGCTGCACTCGACGCCGATTTCGTCGCCAGCATCAAAGAACACGGCGTGCTCAACCCCATCGCAGCGGTGCGCGGACACGACGGTGTGGTGCGGGTGCGCGCCGGTCAGCGGCGCACCCTGGCCGCACGCGAGGCAGGTCTGTCCAGCGTCCCGGTCTATGTACGCCCAGCCGGTGCGACCGACGACAAGACCCAGGTTGTCGAGCGGGTCTCCGAGCAGATCGTGGAAAACGACCGCCGCCGCGAACTCACCGAGGCCCAGCGGGCACGCGGCATCCAGCAGATGCTCGACGCCGGAGTTTCCGTGACCAAGGTCGCCAAGAAGCTGTCCATCGGGCGCGACACGGTCAAATCCGTGGCCACCGCCGCCGGATCGCAGGCCGCGATGGAGGCCCTCGACGCGGGGCAACTGTCGCTGTCAGAGGCCGCAGTGCTCAGTGAGTTCGATGACGACCCCGAGGCGATCGGGCGGCTGCTGGAAGTAGCCGGAACCAACCGATTCGAGCACCGGGTCGCCGAAATCCGCCAGGACCGCGCCGCACAACAGGCCTACCAGGAAGCTGCCGCCAGCTACACCGAGCAGGGATATACCGTGGTCGAGGACTTCCCCGCCTACGGAGATGCGACCTGCGTGGAACTGCGCTACCTGCGCACCCCCGAGGGCAGCGCCGCCACCGACGAGCATGTCACCGACCCTGCACACTGGGCGGTCTGCCTGACCGAGGTCGAAGGCTATGTGGACACCGAGACCGGCGAACCGGTCGACGCCCACGACATCGACTGGCACGCCCGGTTCAGCGCCACGGTTGCCGAAGGCAAGCGCGACCCCAACTCGGTCACCGAAGTCGTTGTGTGGGAAGCCGATTGGTTGTGCACCGACTACGCCGCCGCCGGACTGGTCCTGTGCGAATCACTGGCTCACCGCGTGGAAGCCCTCGCCCGCGAGGACCGCGACCACGACGACAATGAACCCGACGACCAGGACGCCGAGGCGCGCGAGGCCGCAGCGGCCGAGGCTCAGCGGCGCGAGCGACGCAAAGTCATCGCGCTCAACAAACTCGGCGAAGCCGCTCAGCAGGTGCGTCGCCAATTCATCACCGACAAAATCCTCGCCCGCAAGACCGCACCCAAGGGCGCGGCGATGTTCGTCGCGAGCTGCCTCACCCGCGACGTGCGCCTCATCGAGGAACACCACGGCGGCCAGATCAGCGCCGAGCTGCTCGGGGCCAGCGACACGGCCTCAGTCAAGACGATGGTGGCCGAGCTGCCCGCCACCGGGGACGGACGCGCCCAGGTGATCACCCTGGCGCTGGTGCTCGGCGCACTGGAAGCCCGTACCGGCAAGGACGCCTGGCGTGGGAGCGGCTGGGGCCACTACGTCGGAGCCGCCGAGCTGCTGCGCTTCCTGTCCGACAACGGCTACCCGCTGGCCGACATCGAGCGCGTCATCCTCGGCGAGCAAACCGCCGACGCGCTGTATGACGCTGTGACCGAGCAGGCTCAGGCAGACGAGGAGGACTAGCCCGAAGCTGGGGGTGGGACCGGACAATGCCGGGCCCACCCCCCACCGGGCGGACACCATTTACGCCACAATGACACGCACCCCTGGGCACCTATTCCCGCGTTCAGTGCTCACCACGCGGAAGCGCCTAGCGGCGCTGCTGTGTTTTCTCAATTCACGCCCCTTTCTCGTTTCATCAATTGTGGCCGGCGGCCCGCTACACGCAAGGCCACGGCTCCGGCCTAAAGGCCCGGAAACTTTTCCCAAATACCGCTCGCAAAAAGACTCGCGGGAAAACTTTCCGTCCGTGGCCTTGCGCTGCGCTGGGCCTCGCGCCGGCCATGACATTGATGCGAGAAAGCGTCGAAGAACAGGCAGGCCACTGCACCAAAGACGGCGCTCCGTGTAGGCGGCTCCCAAAGGAGGGAGGTTGGTTTTCCGGTGGCATACCGGTCATATCCGACTCGGAAATAAGCCACGTAGTTTATCAACAAGAGACCCAAATAAATGTTGTCAGACACGCCGAATAGCCGATAGAATATGAATAGATCACCGCAACTATTCCTAAACCCAAGGAGTGCGAAATGACCGCAATCACCGTCTACACAAAACCCGCTTGCGTGCAATGCAATGCAACCTTCCGGGCATTGGACAAAGCAGGCGTGAATTACGCGACTGTCGACATCACCGTCGACAGCGACGCGCGCGACTACGTCATGGGGCTGGGCTACCTCCAGGCCCCCGTCGTGGTGGCCGGCGGACAGCACTGGTCCGGTTTCCGGCCCGACTGTATTGCCGCTGTCAGCAAAGCTCACCCGCTGAGCGCCTGATCACCTTTGACCACGACAGGAGACCCACGATGTACCAGCTATCCATCGACCACCAGGGCCGGTCGGTCACCACCACCGAGCACCCCGATCGCGAGGACGCCCACCGCGGCCTCATCAACTACGTCATCGGCGCCGACTACTACGTGCGTCCGCTGCCCACCAAGCCCGACACCACCCGCTACGAGCTGCTCGCCCTGGCCGACCCCGACAGCCGCGCCACCAGGCCGCACCACACCGGACACGCCACCATCACCCCGGCCGGTCACCAAGCCAGCGAGACCGCCACTTACCACGCCGCCGTCGCCGCGCAGCGATGGATCACCGACCACCACGACACCTGGCACCACGGATCGGACACCGACGCCGGAACCCGCTACCCGCTGGCAGTGCTCACCGCCGCCCGCGCCGAAGGTCACTGCTGGTTCACCGCAGGCACACTCTGGCGCGAAGCCGCACAGCTGGCCGGTGTCGAACTGCCCACCGCACCCGATCAGCATGTCCTGGAGACCCTGCGCCACCACGCCCTGAGTCAGGCCGATACCCAGCCGAGCCCCGCCGAGCTGGCCGCCGCCGTGCACGCCGCTCTGCCCGCCGCCACCACCACAGACCAGGCCAGCGCCCTGACCTGGTGGTATGCACTTCTGAACTGGGGGATCACCGCATCATGACCGCAGCCCACCGTGCCCCACTGCACGTCGTTCCTGACAATGACACCGAGCTGGCCCCTGGTGAGGACTTCGAGCTCAGTGCCGAACCGAGCGGCGAGACCATCGCCGCACGATGGGAGCCGGAAAATCAGCTCCTCGGAGCCCTGCTCTGGATGCCCTACACCCGGGCGCGCACCTTCTGCGACCTCATCCCCGACACCGCGATCTGGCGGCCCATGAACCGCTGGGTCTACGAGATCATCCGCCGCGTCACCGACGCCCGCCGCGACCCCGATCCTGTCACCGTATTGGCCTACGGTCGCCAGCACGCCGCCACCCAGTCGCTGGACCCCGCTCGCCCCCCGACCGCCGGCCAACACCACCGACTGGCCCTACACCTGGCCGATCTCTACACCCACACCGTCAGCGCCGCCTCAGCAGCCAACCACGCGCGGGACGTCCTCGACGAGGCGTACCGCCGCGCGGTGCGCGAGCACGGAATCCGCATGCAGCAGATGGCCGACAGCGGCGCAGACCGCGCCGACCTCACCACTCACATCAGCACCGTCCGCGACGACCTCGCCGAGCTGTGGCGGCGCGCCGAAACGGCCGCCCAGCCCGGATGGGACCAGCCGTGACCAGCCCCGGCCGCACCTCCACCCCGGTCAGCGTCGATCTGCGCATCGCTGCCCGCGCTGGCCACGCCGTCCAATCCTGCACCGCCCAGGACCACGGTCAATCCGCGCGCATCGCACACGCCTGGATCGACACCCTGCACAACCGCGCCCGCCGCGCCGCCGAACGGCAACGCACGCGGCCGCAACGCTGAACCGGCGTCCGAACGCGGAATGTCAGCGGTCACCCCGACAATGATCCGCAGCGCCCCACCAGGAAGAAAGGCCCCGCGATGCGGCCCACCCGCGCAGCAACACTAACCACCCTCACCATGGCGTTTAGTGCCATCACCAGCCTGCTCGCACCCGCGCCGAGCCATGCTGGCGCGTACACCGTCGCCGCCGGCGATGAGATCGCCGTGCACTCAGGCACCGGGTCCACCACCTGCACGCTGGGCTACACCTACACCGCCGGTGCCACCACCTACGGGGTCACCGCCGGCCACTGCACTCGAGGTGGCGGCTCCGCGGTATCCGACCACGACAGCGGGGCCACCGGGGCCGTCGCCGTCGCCGTGACCGACCCCGATCCGCTGTTCGACGACTTCGCGCTGATCAACTTCGGTGCCAGCCGATCGGTGTCGACGATCAACGGCATGCCCGTCGGCGGCATTGGTGTTCCCAATCCAGCAATCACCGTGTGCCGCAGCGGAATCCGCACCAACACCGTGTGCGGCCAGCTCGGCGGCCGCCTCCTGGGCTACCAGTACAACGTGACCGGGATGCCCGAAAGCATCCCCGGCGACTCCGGAGCTCCCGTGTGGCAGCCCGCCAGCGACGGCACCGCCACCCACAGCGGCATCCGCACCGGCCGCTTCACCAGCCTGACCGAATCACTGACCGATCTGGTCGTCGCCGGCCTGCAGCGCTGACCCCGGGGCGGGCCGGTGCCCGTGCACTGAGAAGACGCCGGCGCGCAAGCGCCGCCCACATCTATCGACCAACCCAGCGCCCAGCGTCGGGAAGCGCCCCGGCACACTTACCCCACAACGCCCGGTGCACGAAAAACCCCGGCGGAGAACTTCGTTCGGGGTGAAGGCACTCATAGTGCCAGCCACTGACGGCCCGTCGCCTCGCCCACACCTCACCTCACAACACGGCGCCCCCGGGGGGCGCCGATGCCCGCCTGCGGCGGGCTCGTCCGTAGCCCCTCACCTTTAACCGTTCAGCTGGGTCGCCCAGTGTGACCGACGAGG
>NZ_JBGGKV020000013.1:0-103120 GCF_041287165.2 Mycobacterium bulgaricum
ATCCGTGACAACCGGACCTGGCAACCTGATTCACCCCCGGTCACCGCCGCGGCTTGACTTCTTCATTGAGAGTCCTTTCATTGGCGGCGACGTTGGTCTGTGGGGCCGCAGGTCCGCGATCCCGTCGCGGTGAGGAGTTACGCGACGATCGCCCTCGTCTGCCCGCATCGGTTAGCTCCGGTGCTGGTGCTCGCGTTGTAGGCGTCCGAGCCCAGGCAGAAAGCGACCTATGCGGGAGGCGTATTCGGTGTAGGCCACGCCGTGGGCTCGGCGTAGGTAGGGCTCTTCGGCGAAGCGCACCTGTGCTTGTATGCCGATCACGCAGACCACTAGGCCGGCGATCGCCACCGCGTTGGGCACCATGAGCGCCAGGCCGACGAACGCGACAGTTGCGGCGGTGAAGATCGGGTTGCGAACGACTCGGAAGGCGCCGGCGGTGACCAGAGTCGTACGTTCGGCCTTGTCGATTCCGGTCCGCCAGGACGCGCCCATGGCCATCTGAGCGGTGAAAGCCAACAGCATGCCTAGCACCGCTACCGCGACACCGGCCCCGCGCAGCACCGAATGATCAAGGATCGCCAGCGGCGAAATACCGGCCAGGTCGGCGACGGGGGCGGCGACGCCCACTGTCAGCCAGCCGAGGTCGGTCCCGGCCAGCGCCCACCACTCCAGTGAGCCGTCCGGGCGCAAGGTGCGCCGTGTGCCAATCTCGCCGGTGCGGCGCCGCTGAATCACCGCGCGCAAGGCGCCCAACACCAGCATCATGGCGGCGAACAGCGCCAGCCCAGCAACCGCCATCACCGCTCACCCCCGGTGCGAACCGGCTTGGCCGCAACGCCGAGCAGGTAGTCACCCTGGACTCGGGTGAGCGATCCCAGCACCACCAGGCCGTGGTGGACCAATTCATCGAGGAACTGTTCGGCGCTGAATCGGTCGTCGGTGGGGTGATCGAACAGCCGCCGGTAGGTGGAGCGCGCCAGCGCGTGGGAGGTGACCTCCTCGAAGTAGAACCGACCGCCCGGTGTCAGGACCCTGCCGACTTCGGTGATCGCTTCACGCCAGTCCGGGATGTGGTGCACGATCCCGAAGTCGAAGACCGCGCCGTAGCTGTCGTCGTCGACATCCAGTGCGGTGCGCAAGTCGGTCGCGCTGCCCTGGGCCAGCCGAACCCGATCCCCGTAGCGGGCCAGGCGCCGGGCGGCGCGGCCGATCATCACCGGGTCCAGATCCACCGCGTCCACGGTGGCCGCCCCGAACCGTTCCAAGATCAGCTGCGAGCCGTACCCGGACCCGCAGCCGATCTCCAATACTCGTGTGCAGGGCAACAGGCGGCCGCCCATCCGCAACAGCACCGGCACCTCATAGACGCGTTGCAGCCAGCGCCGCGGCGGCGAATTCACCAGCCAGGTCTCGGCTCGGTTCATCAACACTGCGCATACCACCTTTCTTGGTCGACTACGGCGTTGAGGTCATCCCGTCGCTTGGTTCGCTGACTGCATTGTCTGAGCGCTTTGGTGGCCCGAGGTTGTGTCGTTCCGACCCCTTAAGTAAACGCCTGACAGCGCTATCACCATAATTTGACGATTAATGGTGTCGAAACGCTATCATCGCTCTATGGCGATGACAACGGGGAGATCCTCGATGCAGCCGTCCGCGGACCTCACACCGGCGGTAGCGCTGTTTCACAGCCTGTCCGACCCGACACGACTGGCGATTCTGGAGCGACTCGCTGAAGGCGAAGCGCGCGTGGTCGACCTGACCAGCTTGCTGGGGGGGGCGCAATCCACGGTGTCGGCGCATCTGGCGTGTCTACGCGAGTGCGGCCTGGTGACCGGTCGTCCCGAAGGCCGTCAGGTGTTCTACTCGCTGACTCGACCAGAGCTGATGGATCTGATGGCCGCGGCCGAGACGTTGTTGGCTGCCACCGGCAACCAGGTGGCGCTGTGCCCGACCTACGGGACCCGCGGCCGCACCGACGCGACGACGGATGCGCAGGAGACGCGCCCATGAGCGATGCCTGCGGCTGCGGCAACGAAGAACCCCGCGGCGCCGACGAGCGGGACCGCGAGCCCGAGCGGCTCTGGCAGATCAAAGAACTGCAGTTCGCCGCCCTCTCGGGAGTGTTGCTGCTGGCAGCGGTAACCGCCGGGTTCCTCGACGCCGCCGAGCCGGTAGTCCTGGCGCTGGAAGCGGTGGCGCTGCTGGCCGGCGCCTACACCTTTGTGCCGTCCACCCTGAAGCGGCTGGCGACGGGCAAAATCGGGGTCGGCACGCTGATGACCATCGCCGCGGTGGGCGCGGTGATCCTCGGCGAGGTCGGTGAGGCCGCCATGCTGGCCTTCCTGTTCTCCATCAGCGAGGGACTGGAGGAGTACTCGCTGGCCCGCACCCGCCGCGGACTGCGCGCGCTATTGTCGCTGGTCCCCGACGAGGCGACCGTGCTGCGTGACGGTGCTGAAAAGACCGTCGCGCCTTCGGATTTGCAGATCGGCGACCGGATGCTGATCAAGCCCGGTGAGCGTGTCGCGACCGACGGCATCATCCGCCACGGCCGCACCGCGCTGGATGTCTCGGCCATCACCGGTGAGTCGGTTCCCGTAGAGGCCGGGCCCGGTGATGAGGTGTTCGCCGGGTCGATCAACGGCACCGGGTCACTCGAGGTGGAGGTCAGCACCACCGCCGAGGACAACTCACTGGCCCGCATCGTGCGCATCGTGGAGGCCGAACAGTCCCGCAAGGGCGCCTCCCAACGCCTGGCCGATCACATCGCCAAACCCCTAGTGCCCGGGATCATGATCGTCGCGGCGCTGATCGCGGTGATCGGCAGCCTGCTCGGGGACTCGGCCACCTGGATCGAGCGGGCCCTGGTGGTGCTGGTCGCCGCCTCCCCGTGCGCCCTGGCGATCTCGGTGCCCGTCACCGTCGTGGCCGCCATCGGCGCCGCCAGCAAGTTCGGCGCATTGGTCAAGGGCGGTGCGGCACTGGAAGGGTTGGGCAGGATCCGCGGCGTCGCACTCGACAAGACCGGCACACTCACCGCGAACCGGCCCGCCGTCATCGACGTTGCCACCACCGGTGGTGCCACTCGTGAGCAGGTGCTGGATGTGGCGGCGGCCCTGGAAGCGCGCAGCGAGCACCCGCTGGCCGCGGCGATCCTCGCCGCCGTCGATGACGTCACGGCTGCCACCGATGTGCAGGCCGTCACCGGGGCCGGGCTCACCGGATGCCGCCACGGGGACACCATCCGCCTGGGTCGCCCCGGCTGGCTGGACCCCGGCCCGCTCGCCGGTGACGTCGCCCGCATGCAGCGGACCGGGGCCACCGCGGTCCTCGCCGAAGTCAACGGCCAGGTGATCGGCGCCATCGCGGTGCGCGACGAGCTACGGCCCGAGGCCGCCGAGGCGGTCGCCCGGTTGCGCCGCGACGGCTACCAGGTGGCGATGCTCACCGGCGACAATACGGCTACGGCTGCCGCGCTGGCCCGCGATGTCGGGATCGAAGCGGTGCACGCCGAGCTGCGCCCCGAAGACAAAGCGCGGCTGATCGACCAGCTCCGGGGCCAGCGCCCCACCGCGATGGTCGGTGATGGCGTCAACGACGCTCCCGCGCTGGCCACCGCCGACGTGGGGATCGCAATGGGTGCGATGGGCACCGACGTGGCCATCGAAACCGCCGACGTGGCGTTGATGGGCGAAGACCTGCGCCACCTTCCCCAAGCGTTCAGCCATGCCCGCCGGGCGCGGCAGATCATGCTGCAAAACGTCGCCCTGTCGCTGGGATTGATCGTCGTATTGATGCCGCTGGCCCTGTTCGGTGTGCTCGGGCTGGCCGCCGTCGTGCTCGTCCACGAACTCGCCGAGATCGTGGTCATCGCCAACGGTGTCCGGGCCGGACGCACCACACCGCTGGCCGGCGCGCCGACGGATCCGGCAGCCAGCCCCACCCGCGCAGCGCCGGTCGGCGCGCCATCGTGACCGCCGGCCACACCGGCGTGGTCGCGCCTCGGCAGGCCGGCGTCACCGCACGCAACACGAGGCCAGGCCGGTGATCGTGTCGTCGGTTCTGCCCGCCATCGGCCTGTTCATCGTCACCAACATCGACGACATCGTCGTGCTCTCGCTGTTCTTCGCCCGCGGCGCAGGACAACGCGGCACCACGGCCCGGATCACCGCAGGCCAATACCTCGGCTTTGCAGGCATTCTGGGTGCGGCTGTGCTGGTGACACTGGGTGCCGGAGCGTTCCTTCCCCCAGAGGTCATCCCGTACTTCGGGCTCATACCCCTGGCACTGGGACTGTGGGCGGCCTGGGAAGCCTGGCGAGACAACGACGATGACGACGACGGCAAGATTGCCGGCAAGAACGTCGGTGTCTGGACCGTCGCAGCAGTCACCTTCGCCAACGGCGGGGACAACATCGGCGTCTACGTTCCGGTCTTCTTGAGCGTGGGACCCGCGGCCGTGGTGGCCTACTGCGTCGTCTTCCTCGCCCTCGTCGCGGTCCTGGTCCTTGCCGCCCGATTCGTTGCCACCCGCCGCCCGATCGCCGAAGTCCTCGAACGCTGGGAACACGTCTTGTTTCCGATTGTCTTGATTGGCCTGGGCATCTTCATCCTGGTCAGCGGTCTGGCCTTCGAGAGCTAAGTTGGGCAGCCACGAGCTACGACGGTGGATCCGCGTCAAACGTAATCGTCGAGAGGAATGCTCCAGATGCCTCGTCTCAGGCGAATAGTCGCCGTCGTGGCGACCCTTGTCGTCGCTACCGCCTCGGTCACCGGCTGCACCACGGGTGAGGGTGCTGTCGCTCAGGGCGGCACCTTCGACTTCGTATCGCCCGGAGGTCAAACCGCGATCTTCTACGACCCACCCTCAACACGGGAGACGATCGGCGATCTGACCGGACCCGACCTGTTCACCGACGAACCGATCCGACTGTCGGATTTCACCGGTAAAGTGGTCCTGATCAACGTTTGGGGCTCTTGGTGCGCACCATGCCGCACCGAAACACCGCAACTGGAAACGGTATACGCCGAATACCGCGACCGAGGCGTGCAGTTCCTCGGCATCGACGTCCGCGACAACCGCGACACCGCACGCGACTTCGTCACAGACCGCAACGTGGGATACCCCTCTATTTTCGACCCCTCGCTGCGCAGCCTCATCACCCTGGGACGCAACTACCCGACCAGCGTGGTGCCCACCACCATGGTCCTGGACCGCCAACACAGGGTCGCCGCGGTGTACCTGATGGCACTACTGGCCGAAGACCTACGGCCACTCCTGGATCGGCTCACCACCGAGCGCTGACACCTGCACGAGGGACATAGCGTTGCGTCCCCCGGTCGCCGTAGCGGCGTTCTAGTACTAGCGGCGGCATCGTCCGGAATGGGCGTCGGCGTCATCAGTCCTGGGGTCGCGCGGCCGCGGCCGGTGTCGCCGACGGGAAGGCCGGTGGTATCGCCGCCAGCCCGAGTACTCGCCACAAGGCGGTGCTCACGATCGCTAGTGGGCGTGATTGCTGCGTTCCCAGCAAGGACGCCCCGGGGGCACGGTCCGCTACTGGCAACGAACTCCGCGATAGATCGACACCACCGCTCGACTAACACCGATCGGCAGCGACGAGGTTACTTGCGCGCGCTATCGACGCCCTGCCTTATTGCGATTACAAGAGAATCGCGATCAACAATGGGGACCGACGTTATGTGCTGATACCCCCCAGGGGTAACTTGGGGTTGTACCCGCGCGGGTAACCCCTCGACTGGAAAGGTCTAACGCATGAAGGCGCAAGAGAGATTCCGGCGGCTCCTAGTAAGTTCAACCACGCGGTCGATCGCCAGGTGCATCGCTCGGTGCACGTTTATCAAAGTCATCGGCGGGCGCCAACCTATCAAGGCCGATAAGAGAGTGTCCTGCTGCGGCTGATGGGCTCCGGGCCAGTCGCGCCACCTCGGTGCTCCCTTATGGGCTATGCCATTAGTGCCGATCGCCTTCAGCGTCTGGGTCAGACGCGGCGGCAAGAAACCCTCTGATCTTTGGGCCGAAAGCGTGTGCCATGTCCTCAGCGTCGAGGAATTGGCGGGACATCGAAACTTCGGCGAGGACCCCTCGTGGAAGGACGTCGGCGAGGCTGTGTGCCAAGCACTCGGGGTGACGGGTGTCGTCGCCGGCGATGACGAGTGTCGGAGTGTCGATGCGCCGGAGGTCATCGACCGTTGCAAAGGCGCGGTCATGGCCGATAGCCGCTGCGGCCGCCGCACTGTGGGCGTCAGCGCGCGGAATAGCCTCAGCGACCAGGTTGGCGATCAGCGGCTGAAGATCAGGAATGAACAATTCCCAGGCGGCCTGCAGACCGCGGGAACGGGCACGCTCGGCGTAACGATCCATCAGATCGGTGTCTGCGGCTTTGTCCGCATCGTCCTCTATCGCTTCAGCGCTGATGACCACCGCCGACCGGGCGATACGGGGGTGCTGGAGGCACGTCCGCAAAACGATGGTGCCGCCCAGTCCGGCGCCGACAAGGTGGGCGCAGGTGTCATCGAGCGCGTGAATGATCGCAATGACGTCGCTGACGTACTGATCCCATCGGTGCAACGTCGGGTCGGGACAACGGGATGCTCCGTACCCTCGAATGTCGGGCAACGCAACGCGATACCGGCCAGCGAGCCGGTCAGCAAGCGGTCGCATGCTGTAGTGATCCGGACCCCCACCATGAAGCATGATGATCAGTTCGCCGCGGCCGACGACCTCCCCCATGAGGGGCCAGCCATCATCTCCGACGTGCAACGTGCGCACCAACTGATCCCTCCTGTCGTTCCGGGAAAGCGCTACGCGCGTCGACACCACGCCAGTGACCCCCGGAAAGTGACCCTTGAAGCATACCCCCAAGGGGTATATGCTCTTTTACGTATACCCGGTAGGGGTATCTACACCCGTCGAGGATAGGAGATCGGTGATGAGCACGAGCACGTACGCCGTCACAGGAATGACTTGCGGACATTGCGAGCTCTCGGTGCGCGAAGAGGTCAGCGAGGTCGCCGGAGTTGAAGACGTCGAAGTTAGCGCCAAAACCGGCACCCTGATCGTGACGTCGAGCCGTCCCGTCGACGACGCGCAGATCCTCAACGCCGTCGACGAGGCCGGCTACTCGGCGGTGCGTGTCGCATGAACGCCGCGGGACGATTGACAGCGTTTGGCGCCGGACTGGCAGTGGCGTTCACGGCTGCGTACGTCACCGCCGCAGCGGTCGTCCCTGATACCGCGGCGACATCTCCCAAGACCCAAACTTCCGATGCTGCAGCGGATCACAGCGCGCCGCCGACCGAGCAGGCGTCGCCAGTCGTTCCCTTCGCCGACCCGCCGGGGTTGTCGTTGGCCGAAGACGGATACGTCCTGAGCCCGGTGCGGTCCCCCAGCGCACCCAACGATCGGGGAACGATGAGCTTCACCATCGTCGACCCGGGCGGCACGCCGCTGCTGGACTACGCGACCGTGCACGACAAGCAACTGCACCTCATCGTGGTCCGTTCCGACGGCCAGCACTTCGCCCATGTGCACCCAAGGCTGGACGCGGCTACCGGCACGTGGTCAACGCCGTGGACGTGGAATGCCGCCGGTACCTACCGCGTGTTCGCCGACTTCCAACCCGCAGGGGCGGGCAGCGCCAAACTCACCCTCACCCGAACCGTGCAGGTGGCCGGCGCGTTCGTCCCGGCGGTGGCGAGTGCCACACGCACCGTGGATGAAATCGCCGGATACACCGTGAAACTGGACGGTGCACTCACCGCGGGCGTCTCCCACCAACTCACCGCGACAGTCACGCGCGACGGCCGGCCGGTGATGACCTTGCAGCCCTACCTGGGGGCTTACGGCCATCTCGTCGCCTTGCGTGAGGGAGACCTGGCGTATCTACATGTGCACCCTGAGGGGGCCGAGCCGGTACCGGGCGGCACCGGTGGGCCTGCGGTGTCGTTCGCGGCAACCGCACCCACAGCGGGGCGCTACCTGCTCTACCTCGACTTCAAAGTCCAGGACACCGTGCACACCGCCAGCTTCGTCGTCGACGCCGCACCCGGTGGCACCAACGAGCCCGCGCCAGAGCCATCGCGTGACGCCGGCCATGCCGGCGGGCACTGAGCTATCCCGTCCGAATCAGAAACTGAAAGGCAGTGGCTTCATGACGACATCGACACCGGTGTCTGGCCCGAGTGTGGAACTTCGCATCGGGGGAATGACCTGCGCCTCCTGCGCCAACCGCATCGAGCGCAAGCTCAACAAGCTCGACGGCGTGGCCGCGACAGTCAATTACGCGACGGAAAAGGCCACCGTCACGGTGCCTGACGGATACGATCCGGCGCTGCTGATCGCCGAGGTGGAGAAGACGGGCTACACCGCCGCGCTCCCGACACCGCGCACGCCGATGCCCTCCGACGCATCCGGTGACACCCCGCACGCCGCGGACACCGCCGACCCCGAACTGGCCTCGCTGCGGCACCGCCTGAGGGCCTCGGCCGTCCTGACGGTGCCGGTCGTCGCGATGGCGATGATCCCGGCGCTGCAGTTCACGTACTGGCAGTGGGCGTCGCTCACGCTGGCGGCCCCCGTCGTCGTGTGGGCAGCATGGCCATTCCACCGGGCCGCCTGGGCCAACCTGCGACACGGCACCGCGACCATGGACACGCTCATTTCGCTGGGCACCGTGTCGGCGTTCCTGTGGTCGCTGTATGCGCTGTTTCTGGGCAGCGCCGGCACGCCGGGTATGAAGCATCCCTTCGCGTTCACCCTGGCGCCGTCGCATGGCGCCGCCAACATCTACCTCGAAGTCGCCGCCGGCGTAACCACGTTCATCCTGGCCGGACGCTACTTCGAGAAGCGGTCCAAACGGCAGGCCGGAGCGGCACTACGAGCCCTACTCGACCTAGGCGCCAAAGACGTATCCGTCCTGCGCGACGGGACGGAAACCAAGATCGCCATCGAAGAACTCGTGGTTGGCGACGAGTTCATCGTGCGCCCGGGGGAGAAGATCGCCACCGACGGCGTGGTGGTGTCCGGTTCCTCGGCTGTCGACGCCTCGATGCTGACCGGCGAAGCGGTACCCGTGGAAGTCGCTACCGGCGACACCGTGGTCGGTGCCACCGTCAACGCCGGCGGCCGGCTGGTGGTGCAGGCCACTCGCGTCGGCTCGGACACCCAGCTCGCGCAGATGGCCCAGCTAGTCGAACGCGCCCAGACCGGCAAGGCCGAAGTTCAACGCCTGGCCGATCGCATTTCCGGCGTCTTCGTACCGATCGTCATCGCTATCGCCGTGATCACCCTCGGCGCCTGGCTGGGGGCGGGATTCTCAGTCGCCGCCGCGTTCACCGCAGCGGTCGCGGTCCTCGTCATCGCCTGCCCCTGCGCCCTCGGGCTGGCCACGCCCACCGCCCTGCTGGTGGGCACCGGCCGCGGCGCGCAAATCGGCGTGTTGATCAAAGGTCCCGAGGTGCTCGAATCCACCCGCAAGGTCGACACCGTGGTGCTGGACAAGACCGGAACCGTCACCACCGGCAAAATGACGCTGGTCGATGTCATTACAGCGCCGGAAACCCAACGTGCGGAGCTGCTTCGACTGGCCGGCGCCCTGGAGAACGCCTCCGAGCACCCCATCGCCCAAGCCGTCGCCGCCGCGGCGGCCGAGGAACTCCACGCCTTGCCCGTTCCGGAGGACTTCGCGAATGTCGAAGGTAAAGGCGTCCACGGCATCGTGGATGGACACGCCGTCGTCGTTGGGCGCGAATCACTGCTGGCCGACTGGGCGCAACACCTCAGCCCGGATCTGTCCCACGCCAAGTCGCGCGCGCAAGCCCAGGGAAAGACCGTGGTAGCGGTCGGGTGGGACGGGCAGGCGCGCGGTGTACTCGTCATGGCTGACACCGTGAAATCGACGAGCGCACAGGCAATCTCGCAGATGCGTGACATTGGGCTGACCCCCGTGTTGCTCACCGGCGACAACGAAGCCGTCGCTCGACAGATCGCCGTCGAAGTCGGCATCGACGACGTCATCGCCGAAGTCATGCCCGAAGGCAAGGTTGACGTGATCGCACGCCTCCAAGCCGAAGGCAAGACGGTCGCCATGGTCGGCGACGGAGTCAACGACGCGCCCGCCCTCGCCCAAGCCGACCTCGGTCTGGCGATGGGCACCGGCACCGACGTCGCCATCGAGGCCTCCGACATCACCCTGGTGCGCGGTGATCTGCGCAGCGCCGTTGACGCGATCAGGCTGTCCCGCGAAACACTGTCGACGATCAAAACCAACCTGTTCTGGGCGTTCGCCTACAACGTCGCAGCGATCCCCGTCGCAGCACTGGGCATGCTCAATCCGATGCTGGCCGGAGCCGCAATGGCATTCTCCAGCGTCTTCGTGGTGGGCAACAGCCTGCGCCTGCGCCGCTTCACAACCACTTCCGCCGACACCACCAGTTAAATCACCGCCACCTGTGAGGAGAACCAATGTCCGAGAATCAGAACCGCACGTCAGCCTGCTGCTGCAGCGGCGCAGCCGACAAAATCGATACCTCAGCCATCGACCCTACGGCGAGGAACCTGCTTGACTTCGGATCGCAGAACGAGACCACCTGCCCCGTGATGCCCGGCACGCCGGTGAACAAGACGGTCGCCGAAGCGGCGGGACTATTCCGTGACTATCGCGGTCGGCGTTACTGGTTCTGCTGCAAGGGATGCGGACCACGCTTTGACCGCGACCCCGACAAGTATGCCGCCGTCGCATGACCGCGACCCTTGTCGCGCACTCCTCGCCGGGCACCCGAAGTTAGTCACCACCACGCACAAGGAAAGCGTCATGACCCACGCCGACAACACCAGGCACTGCCCCTCAAGAGGCACCACCCACCACGGCTACATCACCGATAAAGACAAATACCTCAAGCGGTTGAAGCGCATCGAAGGCCAAGCCCGCGGCATCAGCAGAATGATCGAAGAGGAGCGGTACTGCATCGACATCCTGACCCAAACTGACGCGCTCACCAAAGCCCTCCAAGGCGTCGCGCTGGCACTGCTTGACGACCATCTTCGCCACTGCGTCCGTGACGCCGCCGCCACCGGCGGACCGGCCGCTGACGCCAAACTCACAGAAGCCTCTGAAGCCATCGCCCGCTTGGTGCGTTCCTAACACCCACATCATCAATGCGCGTCGACTGAAACGCGAAGTCCCCCTAAGGAAAGAACATGACAAACCGCGATGACCACGGCGTAGCAACATCCCACCCTGGCGGGCACGTCCACCACCAATTCCCCGGCGGACACCCTGACACCCACCCACACGGCGAACACCACGGCCATGACAATCACACCGGCCACACGGGCCATAGCGGCCACGGCGGTGACCACGTGGCCCAATTCCGCAAGCTCTTCTGGATCAACCTGATCATCGCCATACCGGTCGTCGCGTTCTCGACCATGTTCGCGATGCTGCTCGGTTACGACGTCCCCGACTTCCCCGGCGCACGCTGGATCGCGCCCCTGCTCGGGACAGTGATGTACGTCGTCGGTGGCCGCCCCTTCCTCACCGGTGCGCTGAACGAGATCCGTTCCCGCAAACCAGGAATGATGCTCCTGATCGGACTGGCGATCACCGTCGCCTTTTTCGCGTCCTGGGGCGCGAGCTTGGGCCTGCTCCACCACGAGCTCGAATTCTGGTGGGAACTCGCCCTTCTCATCGTCATCATGCTGCTCGGCCACTGGGTAGAAATGCGCTCGCTGGCCCAGACCACCTCAGCGCTGGACTCACTGGCCGCACTACTTCCCGACGAAGCCGAGAAGATCGACGGCGATCGCACCGTCACCGTCTCGCCGGCCGACCTGCACGTCGGCGATGTCGTTGTCGTCCGACCCGGCGGCAGCATCCCTGCCGACGGCAAGATCGTCGACGGACGCGCCGACGTGGACGAGTCCATGGTGACCGGCGAATCCCGGCCCGTTACCCGCGGTGTCGGGGATCCCGTCACAGCCGGCACCGTCGCCACCGATTCCGGGCTTCGGGTCGAGATCACCGCCACCGGCGACGACACCGCCCTAGCAGGCATCCAACGCCTAGTCACCGAAGCGCAGAATTCGTCCTCGCGTGCCCAGCGCCTTGCTGACAAGGCCGCCGGCTGGCTGTTCTGGTTCGCCCTGATCACCGCCGCGATCACTGCGGCGGCATGGACAATCGTCGGCAATCCCGATGCCTCGGTGGTACGAGCGATCACCGTGCTGGTCATCGCCTGCCCTCATGCGCTGGGCCTGGCGATACCACTGGTCGTGTCCATCGCCACCGAACGCGCCGCCAGAGGCGGCGTCTTGATCAAAGACCGGCTGGCCCTGGAAGGTATGCGCACTGTCGACGCCGTGCTGTTCGACAAGACCGGCACCCTGACGAAAGGCGAACCCACCGTCACCGCCGTCGAGGCGACCGGAGACGACGACGGCGACACCGTGCTCGCGCTCGCCGCCGCCGCCGAGACCGACAGTGAACACCCCCTGGCGCGGGCCATCGTGAAAGCCGCCGAGGATAGGGGATTAACGGTGCCGCGCGCCAGCGGCTTCTCGTCCTCTCCTGCCGTCGGTGTGACTGCGACGGTCGACGGGCACGAAATCCGAGTGGGCGGCCCCCGACTTCTCGAAGAAGTCGGCGCCCAGGAGGTCCCCGCGGCCACCGCGTGGCGCGGCGAAGGCGCCATCATTCTGCACGTCATCCGCGACGGAGAGGTGCTCGGGGGCCTGCGCTTGGCCGACGAGATCCGCCCCGAATCCCGCGAAGCCGTCGATGCGCTTCACAAGCTTGGCGTGCAAGTCGTCATGATCACCGGCGACGCCGAAGCCGTCGCCAATAGTGTCGGCCACGAACTGGGCATCGACCGGGTGTTCGCGGGGGTGCGCCCCGAAGACAAGGCGTCGAAAGTTGCTGCCCTGCAAGACGAGGGCAAGAAGGTTGCCATGGTCGGCGATGGCGTCAACGATGCCCCCGCCTTGGCGCAGGCCGATGTCGGCATCGCCATCGGTGCCGGCACTGACGTCGCCATCGCTTCCGCCGGTGTCATCCTGGCCAGTTCCGACCCCCGCTCGGTGCTGTCGGTCATTGAGCTGTCCCGCGCCAGCTACCGCAAGATGAAACAGAATCTCTGGTGGGGCGCCGGGTACAACCTCATCTCTGTGCCCCTGGCTGCTGGTGTGCTGGCACCCATCGGCATCGTGCTGCCCATGTCGGTCGGCGCCATCCTCATGTCACTGTCAACGATCGTCGTCGCGCTCAACGCGCAACTTCTGCGCCGCCTCGATTTGACGCCCGAGGCGAGCACCCGCGCCGTTCTCAACCGTTAGGGGACGGCCCACCATGTGGAGCAGCCGGCGACCATGTGAATTCGAATCGCCGCTCCCAACCATGTGGAGCTTCGCACGAAGAAAGCAAATGCAGTCGCCGGTCGAATTCTCAATTATCCGTCGACCGCCGGTACCTTCGGATGCGCCGTAGACGGCGTGTAGCTGAGCGACAAGCCACCCAATCGGAGCCGGGGAAGCGGAGGAAGGAGCACCAGTGACCGACCTCGCCACTGTCGAAAATTCGATTCGACGACGGTCGTTCGGCACCCTGTCGACGCTCGATAGCAGCGGCAACCCCCACGCAACGGCCGTCACGTACGCAGCGGCCGGTGAAGGCACAAACCTGACGTTGTACATCACGACCCGGACTACGAACATCAAGGTGAGAAACATCCGACGACGCCCACAGGTAGCCTTCGTCATTCCCGTGCCGCACCGCTTCCTCCCCATGATGCCGCCGGCAGCTATCCAATTCGCGGGGTCGGCCGAAATACTGAACCACGAAAACGCTGACGCGCGAGGGGCATTCCATGCGGACTGGTTCCTCCGTCGCATTCTCGCCGCCGAGGAGCGCATAGTCTCTCAGAGTGCTGAGCTGTGCTTCATCGCGGTCCGGCCGAGGCGATGGTTATCCACCTACGGCATCGGAATGTCGGCCCTCGACATCCTGCGTCATCCGGGCGACGCCATCGGGCGGGCAGACCTGACGGGCGGAAACTAGCCGTCAGGCCGTGGATTGGCCACACATGCGTAGGTCAATGCACATGGTCGTGGTCTTGGTGGTCGTCTAGCGGCGTCGCTGCTGGAAGCGGCTCGCTGATGGGCACGGGCACAGACGTAGCCTGCTCAGGCGCGCCGCCAGAGCCAGGGGCGGGCGCAGGAGCTTCGACTGGGCGGACGGCAGGCGGGGGAGACGTCGGTTCCGGGTCGTGATTGTGATGGTCGTCGACGTTTTCTGCACTGGTTCCGTGGTCATCGGAGGCGGGCTCCCCAGCGGGCGCTGCAGGGGATGGTTCAGGATGGCTGTGATGGTCGTCAGTCTGCTCTGCACCAGATCCGTGGTGATGAGCCCCTGCTTCCGCGCCGGCTGGGGCGTGGTGGCCGTGCCGTAGACCAGAGGCAGCGCCCACCGTGGACGCCAACGTGACGATCCCAATCGCGCCCAGGAGCACCATGGCACTGCCGACGGCGGGCACCGGTTCTCCTTGAAGGCCGCGGTGCCAGACCCAGCCAGCGCCCATGACGACATAGATCTGAAGCAGCAACGCGCATAGGTCCGCGGCTTGGATCAGTTCGGCTTGACCGGCGTGGGGCCCGAGCGGCGCTCCCGCGGTTCTCGACACGGACCAAAGCGCAATAACGGCAAGGTTGACCATGATGCCAAGAGCTAGCACCGGGGTGGTGGTACGGGTGAGTACTAGCCGCGCCCACAACAGTTGGAACAGCGCGATTGCCGTAAAAAACAGGCCCGCTGGCATCCATTCCTGCCAGTGCGTGGGAACGACGGCGAAGTGGATGACAGAAGCGCCTAGTGAGGCGAGCGCGGCAAGCCGAGCCGCTAACCGGCTGTCGGTCTTCTTCGCTGTCCTAGGCGCCACCGAACAAGGATGACAGCGCCACCCTAGACACCGGCTGCACGAGGCCACATCTCAACCCGACCGAGATTCATTCGTCATCAACTACTGCCGTCCTACGTAGATGGATCGATGCGACCCTTCGTCTGCGAGTCTCAACCACCGCCGTTTGGCGATAACCAACACCGGCTTCTCTTGAGACCTCGCCAATGCGGCAGTAGCGCACGTCGCTGTTCGCGTCCGGAACTGGCTCAGATTGTCGACGGGACTACGCGCGTCACCGGGCGGGGCGCCGAAGGACAGAGGTCACATCTGCCTCATGGCGTTGCGCTGCTTGAGCTGTTCGCGCACCACATCCTCGATACGGCCATCGGGTAGCGACAACACATAGCGCCGCATGATATCCAGCGCAAACTCCTCAATGTCGGCGTAGCTGGCACCGGCAAGCTTGTCGGCGAGGGTGCGCGGCGCCATACCGAGGTTCCCGCCGAGCCGCATACGCAGCTGCTCGAGAAAAGTCGTGGCCTGTATGCGAGACGGGGGATGCAGTGCTAACCGCACCTGAAAGCGGCGCCATGCCGCGCGGTCGAGCAGTTCGCCATGGTTGGTCGCGCAGACGGCGACGACGTGGGAGGGCAAGCGATCGATCTGTAGGAGCAGCGTCGAAACGACGCGCTTGATCTCGCCGGTTTCGTGCGCGTCGGAGCGCTCCTTGGCGATGGTGTCGAACTCGTCGAAAAAGAGCACGCAGCGCCGAGTCCTTGCGAACTCGAAAACGTGATCGATTCGACTCGTTGTCTCTCCAAGAAAGCTAGATACAACTCCCTCGTAACGCACGGCGTAGAACGGCACCATCAACTCCGCTGCCAACACTTCAGCAAGCGAGGTTTTACCGTTACCAGGCGGACCTTCCAAAAGGATGCGGTTACGCGGTTCCAGGCCGTGGCTGCGGAGAAGCTCGCTACGGTGATGCTCCTCGATGATCTCGTTCACCGCCGCCGTGACGGCAGGCGCCAGATGCACCTCTGACAATCGCCGTTTAGGCACAATTTCGGTGACCAGATCAGCGACCTGGCGGGCGGTGTCATCACGGGCGAGCAGGCTGCGAGCACCGGCAGTGGTGATCAATTCGGACAGACGATCAGCCACAAGATGGTGCTGATTGTTGCGCTCCTCGGCGATGATCGCCTCCACCAGCATGCGAAAGCGGGCGACGTCGCCACGCTGCTGCGCCTCGACCAGATCAATCACTAGGTCAGACCTCGCCATGTGGCCCCTCCTTGCGCAATGCGCTCGCTCGATCATTGCAGATGCGTTCACCACCGCGGGTTCGGCGCCGTACTGTGTCGTGCCCGCTAGCAGCGCCAACAGCGCTCAGATAGTTGTCCGAGTTCTGCCGTAGTGTTCTTCGACCGCCCTGCGGCCACTGATCGCACGGGTGGCTTGTCGCCAGCTACCCGGGTGTGTCTCAGAGGCGTATTGGTGCGCCGGGCGGTCACGCTCGTCGGCGTTGGTCTAGTTCCGGACAGCAGGCCCCGCGACGCTCTGCGTGTCGGTGAGGCGAAGCTGCGTTGGCACGGCAGCAGCGCTGAGGTGTCGAGCTGGTCGCGGCCGTGACAGGCCTTCCGGTCACCGGTTTCGTCGTGGTTCACGTCGACAAAGACGCTGATGACCGCCGACATCGACGAAAGTGCATGGAGTTTCTTCTGCCGCACTTGGCGTTGATGCCGTGCCCACCGGCGAGCCGATCTTGGAGCTGGACACTCGGTCACTTCTGAGGACGTCGACCACGCGACATAGCGCGCCGAGGAAGCGAAACAGCGGGCCGAAACGCCCACCTGTCCGCAGCCCATCTCCACGAACACGCCGGCGACGCACATCAGCGGGCAGCCGAGGTTCACGACCAAGCACCGTCAGCAGGCGTCGGAGACGTCACTGCGCACAAGGCCAAAGCTCAACGTCATCGCAGAGCGGCCACTTCCGATCGAGAGGCCGCTTCGCGCGACTACTACGACGCCGAGCAAGAACGTCACTAGTTGACTGTCTCGTTTCTGAAAATTTGAGACCAATCAGTTCCTGTCTTGATTCATCGAGACGAAGATTAGACCCCTGTCGTCTCGAACGGGTCTCGGCTTCACCCGTTGCTTGATGGCGGCGGCGAGGTCGTCTGGGATGGGCATGGGTGTCATGAGGCCCGCGTTGACGCGGCCGGTGTTGCCGACCGGGTAGCGGCCGGTCATCGAGCCGGGGGCGGCGACGATGAGGCGCAGGACTTGGCCGATGGCTTCGCGGCGGTCGTGTTGGCGAAGTGCGAGCGCCAGCATGGCGGCGTGGTTGCAGGTGTGCAACCAGGGACTTGGTTGGGAGGCGATGTGTGCCCGCTCTAAGTGTCGCCACCGGGTCGCGGGGTCTGCGGCGTGTTTCGCGGCGGTCATTTCCGCTCGGTAGACCTTGCGGGCCTGCTCACTGATTCGTGGCATTGAGTTGGCTCCTGTCGTGGGGATGAGCTTGGTGGGGCTATCGGCGGCTGGTCCGCTTGGTGGGTGCGGTCGTGCCGTTGACGGCCGGTGGAGATGCGGTGGGGGCGCAGCAGTCGCACCCGTGCTCATCCTGTGCCGGGGCTGGGGTGATCAGGGAAAGGCTGATGCTGGTGGCGGGGGTCTGCGCGGACTGTAGAGGGCTGCAGCAGGGGTCGTCGAGGACGGGTGCTGGGCCGATGTCGAGGGTGTGGGTTGTGGTTCGCAAGGTTGTCGCTGTGACGCCGGGAAGGGCGGTGATGCGGGCGGAGCGGATGGCGTTGAGGATGACGAATATTTCGGTGGTTTCGTGGATCAGGACCACGGTGGCCAGGCCCAGGACGCCGAAGGCGGCCAGCGGTATCAGGACGGCGACGATGGCCAGCGAGAACGCGATGTTCTGCACCATGATCCGGCGGGCGTGGCGCGAGTGGGCCAGCACCTGGGGTAGGTGCCGAAGGTCCTCGCCCATCAGGGCGACGTCGGCGGTTTCGATGGCGACGTCGGTGCCCATGGCGCCCATGGCGATGCCGATGTCGGCGGTGGCCAGCGCGGGGGCGTCGTTGATGCCGTCGCCGACCATGGCGATGGGTCGGCCCGTGGAGAGGGTCGGCAGCAGGGCTGCCTTGTCTTCGGGTAGCAGCTCGGAGTGCACGGTGGTGATGCCGGCGTCGGCGGCCACCGTGTCCGCGGTGCGGGTGTTGTCGCCGGTGAGCATGGCCACCGTGATGCCCATTCGCTTCAACAGACGGACGGCTTCGGCGGCTTCGGGGCGAAGTTCATCGCGCACGGCGATGGCAGCGACCGGCTGTTCATCGCGGGCGAGCACCACCACGGTGGCGCCGGCGGCCTGCAACCGCTCCACGTCAGCGGCGAGTGGTCCGGGGGCGACCCAGGAGGGTTTCCCCAGCCGCAACCGGTGGCCGTCGAGGTCACCGTGCAGACCGTGGCCAGCCAGTGCGGTCACATCGCTGGCGGCCGGCGAGTCGCCGGCGGCGGTCAGGATCGCTTGGGCCAGTGGGTGTTCGCTGCGCATCTCCAGGGCCGCTGCCCACCGCAGGGCGTCGGCGTCGCTGAGGTCATCGGCGGTGATCACCTCGACGACGCGGGGCTGATTGCGGGTGAGCGTGCCGGTCTTGTCCAGGGCGACGACGGTGATGCGGCCAAGTTCTTCCACCGCCGCGCCACCCTTGATCAGGGCGCCGTGGCGGCTGGCGGCCCCGATGGCCGCGACCACGGTCAACGGGACCGCGATCGCCAGTGCGCACGGTGAGGCGGCCACGAGCACCACCAGTGCCCGTTCCAGCCACAGCATCGGATCACCCAACACCGCGCCCACCGCGGCGATCACCGCGGCCAACGCCATGATCGCCGGCACCAGCGGACGGGCGATCCGATCCGCCATTCGTTGCCCGGCGCCCTTGCGTTCCTGGGCTTGCTCGACGATGTGCACGATCCGCGCCAGGGAACTGTCGGCGGCCGGGGCGGTGACCTCGACCTCGATCGCTCCGCCACCGTTGATGGCACCGGCGAACACGTCGCTGCCGGGCCCGGCTTCCACGGGCACCGATTCGCCGGTGATCGCCGACAGGTCCAGGCTCGTCTGACCGGCTCGGATGGTGCCATCGGTGGCAGCCCGTTCACCGGGACGGATCACCATGACGTCACCGATCACGAGATCCTGGGGGGCAACGGTCGTCTCGATGCCGTCCCGCAGCACCGAGGCCTTCGGCGGCACCAGCGACAACAGGGAGCGCAGCCCGCGACGGGTCCGGCTGACGGCGTAGTGCTCCAAGCCCTCGGCGATCGAGAACAGGATGCCCAGCAAGGCGGCCTCGGCGAACTGACCCAACGCGACTGCGCCGATCGCGGCGATCGTCATCAACGTGCCGACCCCGATACGGCCATGCCGCAGGCCGCGCACCGCATCGGGCACGAACGTGATCGCGCCGGCAGCGACCGCAGCCAGCTCGACGGCGTGTGCGATGCCCTCGTAGCCGACCCGCCCGGCAATCCAGCTCACAGCGAGCAGCACCGCGGCCAGCGCCGCGAACTGCAATTCCCGTATTTGCCAAAGCCTTTCGGGACCCGCGTCGGGTTCGACGTCGTTGCGTGGCCCGCAGCACGCATCAGACACGATTGGCTTCCTTAGCGCTAGTTGCGGCCACGCTCGGCAAAACAGCTGCGGTTAACTCGCGTCCGCGCTCGGTCAGCTGATACATGACCAACTTGCCCTGACGGCGCGACGACACCAGCGCCGCGTTCTTGAGCTGGCGCAGATGGTGGGACACCAAGCCCTGCGGCAATCCGACCACCCAGGCCATATCGCACACGCACAATTCGTCGCCGGCCGCCAGGGCGGCCGCAATGGACAACCGGGTCGCATCGCTGAGGCCGCGCGCCGCCGCGGCGGCGGCCTGGACGGTGGCGCTATCGGGCACCGTGGCGCGAATGGACTCCGCGTGGGGCAGGTCCAAGCAGAGCAGATCGCAGGTATCCACCGGTTCACTCATATCCATATACTAAAGTACGTCGATATGAACATGAAAGGTCTCGGAGCGATCCTGACCAACACCCGCGTTCTGCTGACCGTCTTCGTTATCGCGTTAGCAACGATCGGGACCGCGGTGTTCCTCTCGGTCCGAGGCACCGACTCGGCACCTCCGATCGAACTCGACGGGGCAGCCGGACAGACGGTCCGGGACAACAGTCACCGGCTCAACTCGGTACCCGACAGCGACGTCTACTTCGTGGAATTCCTCGATTTCGAGTGCGAGGGCTGTCGCGCGGTGTATCCCGCCATTGAGCAGCTGCGCGCCGAATACGGCGACCGGGTGAACTTCGTGCTGCGCTACTTCCCGCTGCGCTCGCACTTCAACGCCGAGCGCGCCGCACGCGCAGTCGAGGCCGCCGCCCAACAAGGCCAACTCGAACCCATGTACCGGAAAATGTATGAGACACAAGCAGAATGGGGCGAGCAGCAGACTCCCGCCGACGACGTATTCCGCGGCTTCGCCCAGCAACTCGGCCTGGACATGAGCGCATTCGACGACACTTACAACGACCCGGCCACCCTGGAACGCATCCAGCTCGACATCGCCGACGGCACCGCATTAGGCGTGCAAGGAACCCCGACCTTCTTCCTCAACGGCGAACGCATCCAGCCGCGCAGTTATGAAGACCTCTCCACAGCGCTTGACCAGGCTTTGGTGCGCGGATAGACGTCTGTCTCGAATCTACTGAACGGCATCGGTTGCCTCACGTGGCAAGGGCGTGGAAAGAAGACCCTTAAGAATATTCGGCCTGGTTTATCAGATCCCTGGCTCGCTTTCATCGCAACCTGGCAGACCTGCAGCGCGTGACCCATGGTTTCACCGTCTGGCCCGCCCGCCACACGGGTCGGCCGCCAGACAATGGCTGCTCGTCCCTACATCTTTCCCGCACAGCAGGGGCACGGTTCCTTCATGTTGGCGCAGCAAGGGCATGCGTCCATCGGCATCGCCATCATCGTCTCGCCGCAGCACCACATCAGTGGCCTGGCGCCACCGGCGGTGTACGTGACCGCCATGGGGTTCTCGCTGGTGACGTCAAAGTAGATCTTGCCGGTGGCCGTCTGCCCTTGAGTCAAGGTGGCCGGGGAAATTCCCCGCGGGCTGGCCATCTGCCACAGCGCTGGGTAGCGGGCGCCTACAGAGGTTGCGGCGAAGTTGGGGATTACCGGTGTCGAAGTGCCCAAGATCGCCGTCACCGTCGCGGTCGCTTCCCACAGCTGGCCGGCCACCGGGAAGTCAGGCACATCACCGCTTTTCTTCAGATCCGCGACCGACCAACTCTGAATGCCACCACCGTCCGCTACCTGCTGATGCGCTCCAAAGCGGTGCAAACAGTGCTCCGCCGCCGACGCCGCCCCAGCCGAGCCCAGTCCCGCCATCGGCGCCATCACAGCCAATACCGCCATCAAACAGAACTTGAGCACATCTACTCCCTACCGTGGGGCCCGGCAAAGTAATCGCCTCGCGTCTACAACCTACGTACCGAGATAGTAGATGATGTCAGAAGCCGATCGACATGGCCTTGCCCTGGGCTCCTATGGCGACGGTTGACACCCGCCGCTGAATCGGAAGAGGTCGCCACGCGGTCAAGCACCATCGCCACTTGCCGGTCAACCGTCTGCAACTCTTCCCGCCGCGCCCGAAATCAGGAGCACCTTCGCTATCTGTAATCAGCAAATGCTTCGCCGCCGACACCCAGCTCATCACTGGCGTCGTTAGTGGGCGGCGTCGCGTCGGGCCGGGTCGGTCCGGCGTCGAAGGCGGCCATTTCAACGTAAGGCCGGTTACTGTCAGCGCAACCGGAAACAAGTTTTTGACCGGAGGTATTGACGTGGCAGTGCGAGGGGAGCGAATCCTGGCAGCAGCGCTGGCAGCAGCGGGAAGTCGGCGATTCCGGAACCGGATCGCCGGGCAAGCCGCCCGCTACTGGTCGGCGCCCACAGGATCGGCCTGGGAAGCGAACTCGCACTGGCGCAACGGAATCGGCGATCAAGCCTGGCTGGAGGTTGGTGACGACCATTGGAAGATCTATGAGACCTTCGCCCGAGCCCTTAATTCGCCCAGCCCGAACACGGTGATGGAGTGGGGCGCCGGCGGCGGGGCCAACGCCGTGGCTTTCGCCCCCCATGCGCAGCGCTTCATCGCCGCCGACATCTCCGAAGAAAACCTCGACGAATGCGTCCGACAAGTCCGCGCAACTTGCACGACACCCGTCGAGACACGGCGCATCGACCTCGCCTGCCCCGAACAAGCCACCGTCGGATTGGCGGGCAGCAGCGACGTCTTCCTGTGTCTATACGTGATCGAATTAACGACCGACACCGACGCGGTACGGGCCATCCTTGAAATCGCCCGCACCGTGTTGGCTCCCGAAGGCATGGCGTTGGTCCAGATCAAGTACCACACCAGCGATCGTCGGACCCGCGGCTTCGCCGGGACGGCCTACGACCGAAACCTCGCATCGACCACCACCTTCACCATTGAAGAGTTTTGGAACCTGGCGGCAGAGTGCGGACTCACCCCAAGGCTAATCACTTTGGTGCCGGAAAACCGTCTCGACAGCCGCTACGCCTACTACGCCCTCACAAATCCAGCCGCCGTGCAACCCGCGCCGCCTGACGAGCACCTGCTCGACGTCAAGTACACAGAGTTCGCCGCCACATTCAACGCTGACGTCGCCGACGCAGAGAGGCGCGCGGCGCGCGGCAACTACATAAGCCGCCGTGAGGGCGAACAACCGTCGACGACTGACGGTTAAACGGCTTGCCGCTGATTAGTGTAGTAACCGACTCTCCCTGCGTGGACGGCGCGGTGGCATCGTGGGCAGTTCGGATCATTCCGAGCAGCCAGCCCCTAGTTGCTCGCGAATTTGGCTGTGGTGGTGGACGATAGCGCGCGGCTCGTCCTACGTTTGCGTCTATGAGCGGAAGTGAGAAGTTACGGGCGCGCAAGCGTGCGGTGGAAGCGCAGCGCAGGGCTAACGAGAAACGCGCGAGCCTTGAACGTGCCAATGTAGACGATGCCGCCTCGGTTCGTGTGCTGCTCCAGCGGCTGGGCGCCGTTGACGCTTGGGAGAGTGCGCGCCTCGATCAAGTGAATGAAAACGTGCGCACGGACGCAGCCCGCAAGCGTGTGAGTCATTTCGTCAACCTGCAAACGGTTACTGGGCGGATGAGGGACCGCGGTCAGACGATCGCGTCGATCGCTACTCTCGCTGAGGTCGAGGTTCGCGACCTCCAAAATGTCCTTCGCAGAGCGCGTGCTGACGAGGGCGGCGCGCAGCGTGCAACGGAGTCTCGAAACGCCGCGGCCCTCCGCGCAAACGGCGCAAGTCTGGGGAGCCATAGCGCAGTTGGCGTTGACCATCATCAACCGATCGCAGCGGACAACTACCCGACATCAGATCCGAACCGGTGCGTCCGTTGCGACGCGGTCATGCTAGATCCCGAAGTCACTTCCCGGCGGGGGCGTCCGCGTCGCTATTGCTCTGACACGTGCCGCAGAGACGCCTCGGCCGCGCGTACAGCAGCACAGCGGCACGGAGAACCGATTCGCATCGTCGAGGTTCCTCGTGCTGCCGTCCGAAGTGCATCGGGTACACAGCAACACGGTGCCACCGCTCCGGTAATTCGTTCCGCATGCGACGCGGTAGAATTCGCGCTCCGAAACGCGGATGCCATGAAGATATTATTGTCGAGTGTGGCTGAGCGGGCACGGCGTAAAGAGTTGGACCGCAGCACATTTGAGGCCGCCCGAGAACTTGCCAAAGTGGTTTATCCAAATAGGAATTAACGCGTACGCTGGCTCGGCGCTACCCCGTCAGATGCGACGCATGTCGTGTTCCGCCTTCACTTGATGGGGCATTGCTGGCCATGCAAACAGGCGGCGGCATCAATCCCAGCGTGACTGATCCTGACATATGAGAGTTCGGCTGGAATCAAACGTTCTGGACATGACGCGGCTGCCAGTGTCCTGTTTGCTTGAAATTGCAGATCAGCCCACTGAACTGGGAGTATCCGCTAAACGGATGTGTGCTCAGCTGTGGCGAAGTGTCTGTGCGAAGCGGTACTTTATGGGTCATGGAGCGTCTAGATCTGCAGCCGGCCACCGCGTGGGGCGGAATTGCGGCAGCTGGCGTGGCCGGTTCAGACGCCGCGTCTGTTGAACCGGCCGGTCCAATCGCTAGCGGCAGTCTGTCCATCATCGACGCCGCAGCCGGCCTCGCAGACTTCACTTCTGTCGCTGCCCAGCAGGGTCACGCGGCGGGGCTCCTTCTGCGGGTTGAAGCATTAAGCACTGCAGCGGCCGCAGCAGTGAATTCCCTTGTTGTCGTTGATGAACTGAACGCGACACAGCTTCGATCCGTGGTGGAGTGACTGTGAGCAAGCTGGCGTTCTACCTCGCGGTCGTTAGCACCGTCGTTGCCATCATGTCGCTCGCTGTGAGTCTCAAGATCTTCCCAAGTGGGCAGTCTGAACACGCGATAAGGCCGTCGACCTCGTCCACGTCTGCTGCGGAGCCCTCAGAAAAGCGCGACGCAGCAATTGAGGCGTGTGTTGGCCTGAGGAACTTCAAGAGCGGTGTTGGGATTGCGCGTGGCGCCTTCATCGATCGCGTCGACCGGGCCAATGACTGGGAGTCATCACAAAGCCTGGGGGTGCAGGGCTACTACTTCAGCGCGGTGGGTGCGGAGTTGAACTATATGGCCACCCGGCTAGGTCCAGGCGTACCACGAGAAATTGTTGATGCGCTCGCTGATGTCCGGCGGTCGATCGTGGCTGTGGTCGACGCAGATTTGCGCCGTGAACCCGCATCCGTTTCCAACGACATGGTTGATCAGTACTCGAGTGCCCTGCGGGCCGCTGAAAGTGCCTGCGAAGAAACGGGGGCCGGCTAATGGCCGCTCCACCACCCGCTCGTAGCTATTCACGCTTCATCGTGGCGCCCGATGTATGGCCGGTCACCCGCGAGCAATCTGAAGGACGGGCTGCTGCTCAACGTCGTCTGGCGATGGCGACTGCGGCTGCAGTAGATGCTCACCGGGTCGCCTTGCACGGCTTGCAGGTTGTCGGTGTGGCGCAGTCAAATGGTTTCGAAGCAATGCACGCTGCCTACAGGCGTATTCAGGTTCGGGCCGACGATAAGGCCGACGCGGATAAGGCTGCCGCTGATCTGATGCAGAGTGTTGCGGCGATCCAGATGAGTGCTGAGCTGATGATTGACACGATTGATGCTGAGGCACATCAACAACTGGTACACGTGCCGAGCAGAAGTCCCACCGCTATCAACATCATCACCAGTGCTGCTGCGCGGGCGCGAGGAATCGCAGTAGGGGCAGCCGATGAGATCCGCGCTCTAACTGTGCAATTCGTCCAGGGATTTACGCCTCTGCCGGAGGGACCCCCGAATGGCGATCCGTTTAGTACCGGCGATGACGATCGGTCGACCGATAAGCGATCCGACGAATCGCCTGAGCGTCCACCCGAGGCAGCAGTGGAGACCGGTGATACGCAGCCTCGTCTTTCGGTGCCAGACCCGTCTGATGCCGAATCCAGGTCTGGTAACACTGCGCCGCGGGTCAGCACCGGGCCTACCCCTGGTTCTTCATCGCTGTCACCGCACCCCCCGGCGCAGAGCGCCAGTCCTGCGTCCGTAGCCGCGGTTGGTGACATCGGAAGCAGTGGGGTAGGCCTCGCCGGACCAGGACGTTCCTCATCCATCGGCTCGTTGGCCGCGTTCGGAAGTTCAGCATCTCCGCTATCGGGATCGGGCACTGGAGGAATGTCGCAGTCGGGTTTGGTACGACCGGCAGTATCTGCATCGCCGTCTCCTGCTGTCGCGCTGCAAGGGGTCATGCCTGCAAGTGGTCCTGCGCCGCTGTCATCGGTCACCGGCGCTCAGACGACCAGCTTCCCTGCTGTCGTAGCCACTGCGACGCCGGCGCAGCCGGCGGCATCTCCGAGTGGAATCTGGCATCCGTTAATAGGAGCGACCACGGGTGCCGTGCCAGCGTCTATTGCCGGGCCGCAGGTAGTGTCGAGTACTAATCCCTATCCAGCGGTTTCAGCACCCTTGCTGCCCCCGGGGCCGCTGGGTCCGCCGCCTTCAGTTCCGGCCGCAATTCCACCGGCCGCCGGTGCTGTCCCATTGATTGGCGGCGCTCACACCTCAATGGCGCCTGCCGGCGCATCGGTCGCGACGGCAGCGTTGACAACTCCCGCCGCGACGCTGCCGTCCCGGGTAGCGGCCGCGGCGGCCCGGGACTTGGAACGGCGGCGCAACGAGTCGAGTGATCTACAGACGGTTAAATGGTTGGCGTGGGAACTGTTGTACGCCACCGAATCCTGCCGAACCTTCGCACTGTGGGCCGTCGGCCTGATGTATTCAGCGGCTGGCGATCGGCATGTTGTGGCGCTGACACATCACGGTGCGGGTTACGTCCCCGCGGGGATTGTGGTCCCTAAGGGCGTGCGGATGCTCTGGTCTGACCAAGCTATTGGAGAGGGCTTTCGTAGCCGATGGATCGGAAATCTCGATCCGGCTGCGACACTGATCGCCTTCGCAGAAGTCAAGGCCGCGGAGCCGGCTGGCTGGCGCTTAGCCGCTGCAGCGACCACCTGGTCGGACGTAACAGCGCTCATGACTGCCGCGCAACGCTGGGGCACTGAATGGGCCACCTGCTCCGGTATGTCCATGCCCGCCTCAATCGGAAAACGTGACGCTATCGCCAACGCGAATACTCCGCACCGATTGGAGCGGGAGTACCCCGACCTTTTCGAGCGTGTAGCGCAACTTCGTGCCAGAGGGCTTACCCAGCGAGCCGCCAAACTGGTCACGGAAGCAATCGTTTCCGACGCGCGCCTTGCGATCGTCGCCGACGGTGGCCCCCGAATTCCGCCGAACTTCGACTCGGTGTGGCCGGCTGCAGCTGACGGCAGAGTAGACGCTTCGGATCGCGCCCGTTTCGCCGAAGCGGTTCAGCAGCAATGGTTCAGCATCGGAATGGTGCAGCCGGGTTGGGAAGATGAACGCACTGACACCGTCTGTGCAGAGTACAGGGGGCAATGGCTTATTTGCCGGGCGCTTGAGGTGGTCCTGGGGTGGATAGCTGACGACAACTGCGGGGCAATGCAGGCGGACCTGCCGCTGGAAGACATGATCTACGCCGCAGCACATGCCTACCTCGACAGTCGGGGAACCGGCTGGATCACTGCAATTTTCGACGCTGCAGGCGGTTCATCCTGATAATGGATTCGCTCCCTCAGGAGGTAGATGGTGAAGCTTGGCGCGCCGAGCTCGCGCGGCAGCATACGTATCTGGCGAACGTCGTCGATCAAGCATGTGCCTGGACGCGCGAGTTCCACGTGCAAACTGGGGTTGAGCTGTGCGGCAACTACACCTCACTAAAGAGTTATCCCCTGCTGGACTACGCGAACAGGCTGAGACAGCTCAGCTCAGCACTAAAAAGAGTGTGCGCAATTGCTTCGCTACAGCCTCCGCCGCCGACCTGGGACCGCACGACCCTGCATGCGCCCCCGGCTATAGCGGTGCCCGGGCGAGACCCAGATTGGCGACGGGCCGATTACTCGGAAGGCGGTCGGTACCTGCTGATGCTTCAGCCCACTTCGCCACCCGGATACCCGGCTACCGCTCGTGAACAGTGGAGCGCTGCCCTTCGCCTTGCGAGCCCAAGCATCATCGAACGCGAAATCGGTGTGCCGCAACTAGTTGCCTACGGTTGGATGGCTCGATCGGAGTTCGACAAAGCATATCGAGTGGTGCACAGAGCGTTTCTCGACAGTGCGGCCGCCACGTTTGGTCGTGCGTGGGCTACCGGATCTTCCGAGGATGGAACTCGTTCAATGACCGTGCTGGTGAGTTGGATGAAGGCACTGACCGACCATGGGTGCTCCTTGGGTGATTGTGATTCCGTGCTTCGCGACATCGAGGTCGTAGACCCGCAAGCTGTCGCGGATTGCAGAGCAGTCCAGGAAGTTTGGTGCCCTCCCACGCCCTGACCTGCTCCGCCGGCTGATACAAGACCGACGCAAATGCCAGAGTGGCGCCTGCGGCAGTCTTTGGCCTCACGGTGCTTCACTGCTCTCGGGCATGTAACCGGTGACCTCATACTCTTGGACCAATCGTGAAGATCATTGCAATGCAGGACCTCCTAGAGAACTTCGACGAAGTGCTCTTGAGCGTCGAACGAGGGGATTCATTCGAAATCCGGGCGGAGGATGGTCACGCCATCGCCCTGCTGCTGCCGATTCAGGATGAGCTCTAGGACCCAGCCACCCCACCGAGGCGAGCTGCCACATGTCGACGCTTCGCCGGTGTTGACGCATCATCAGACCGGATGAAACGGTATGCGATCAACTATCTGGGCACCTGTTTCCCTGCACCACAGCGCACGGTCAAGACGCTGCCGCCGTGCGACCCTCGCCAGCCTTCGCGTCGGCATTCAAAACTTTCTGCTGACTCCGGTCGAAGTTCGCGTTCTCGCTGATCTGCGTAAGCGAGAGACGCGAGGGTTGCGAGGCTCGCTGAGCCACAACATCTTTGTACGGCGGATAGATTGTCCACAGCAGTACGTTCCTGCGGTTGCGCGCGCCATCATCTTCGATCACCCATCCGAGGTTGCGTAGAGCGGGTGCGTGCCTACGCAGCAGCCCAGAAACGTCGCGACCGTTCTTCGGCCAGTCCCTCGGTCGTTGCCAGTCGTCGTTGACCGGTGTGAGCAGCATCAGCAAATCACTGCCGGATTGACCAACAGCAGGTTCTAATGTCCGCGAGCGAAGCTGTTCGATAAACGGGTCGACGGACAAACTGTCCTCAGACAACTGATTGGCGCGCGACATGTACCGGCGTACGCCATTAGTCGACAAGATCTCGTCCACGGCCGCCAGCGTGCGACAGAAGTCCGCCATCCTGGGCGAGTCCTCAACTGTGATGGTCTCCAACCGATGGTGAACGGAGGCAGCCAAGTCAAGTAGTCCGCCAAAAATACCTGGTAGAGCTGTTTCCCACCGCTGTCGCATCTCGGCCTCTGACTGTCGCATTCTGGGGTCGATGCGTCGCAGCTCGACGATCGCTAGCCGCTCTGCCAGATCGGGTCGGATGGCGCCGACGTCGATTCCGTTGATAATCACGCATCGACGAAACTTGATGACAGCCAGATCGGCATCGGTATATAGAGACCGTTTCACCATGGCGTCGCCTGTCGCAGCGCGGCATAACGAGTCCGACAGCCACGGCGGGATGGCCGACAGGTTGTCCAGAGCAACGACCCACGATCCAGAAGCGGCAACCGCCCATGAGTCCGCGTCCCGCGGCGCCTGACGAAAGGGGGCGGGCGAAGGATCGATGAGTTCGACCAAGCTCCGTGTCGATGTCGTTTTAGCGCTACCTTGCTCGCCAAACAGGGCTAGTACCGGATGCGGGACGTCGCACTGAACCAAAGCAGCTACTAGGAACGCGAGAAGAACTGGGCGGTCCTCAACGGCGACATTGACGAACTCCCAGAGCTTCGTCACATCCCCGCGGGGGCTTGGTGCCGGCATCGCCCCCGTCAGCTTCGTATTTCGGAGGAACCGCACCGGCGCAGTGGGAGCCATCGACCACCTTCCGTCGCAGACTTTGATTACTTGACCGTTTGGATCTCCAGTGTCGATGTAGATCGTCCCGTGGTGGTCGGCAACGCGTAGGTTCAACTTGTCGGGTGCCTGCGTGGCCGCCAGACCTTCCAAAATCAGTGTGGCGTCGGTAAGTGCTTGGCCCCCGGCGACCGCACCGGTCTCGGTGAAGTAGCGAGCGGCGAGATCTGCCCGTAGGCCAGCCCTCCCACCACGCAGGAGTATCGCGAGGTGGGGTCGACTGCGTTCGGCGCCAAATGGTTCGCCGTCCTTGGAGACTCCGAGAACATAGCGTTCCCGGGCCATATCGACTAAGCGTGCCGCGACTGACTTCTTGTCCCCCTCCCCCCTGCCGCTCAAGGGATTTCCTGCCCGTGGTGCTGTCGATTATGGGCATGCTGCGCTATTCTCATGAGGAACTTCCGTGTGGCGTGATCGGGTGGTTCGAACGAAGGCCTCGGCTAGTCCCCGAGGTCTTTTTCGTGCGCAGGCACTAAGCGGCGTCGCCGCCTCCGCGGCGGGTTGCGCTCTCTCGCTCCGATATCCAGCGCAATACCTCGGCCCTCCGATAAACGACTCGGCGTCCCAAGGTGAAACTCGCCGGCCCAATATTCGAATGCCGCCAGTACCTCAGCGTCCCCATCGGAACTCCAGTGATGTCCGAAACTTCCTTCGCTCCTAGCAAATCCATCAAATTACTCCTCAGCTATGGTCGGTTCGCCTGAGCCAACAGTGACTGGTGACTTGACGGTCTGTCCACGACCACAGCCACATTCGCTTGAAGAAAAGCCTTTCAATGACTCGGGGGTCGTGACGTCTTCGGCGGGCTCATAGTCCGGCCTTCGGACAACGAAGCGGATGAGGGGAGCGGAGCACTGCGGTACTTTCAGCGTATGACGACTCGGAACGAGCGAGCGGGAATTGACGACCGCTGGCACAAACGAGTCAAGGCGCCGGACGGCGCGATGCGCACTGAGCGGTCTGCGGTATATGGCAAGGTGTCGCGATGGCGTGTCAGGTGGGTTGACGCCAGTGGAGCCGAGCGCACCAAGAGTTTCCAGCGTAAGCCGGATGCGCAGGCCTACCTAAATGGGCTGACCGCCGATGTGCAGCGCGGCGAGTATGTCGATCCGCGGAAGAGTGCGGAGACTTTCGGATCGGTGGCCGAGCAGTGGTTCGCCACCAAACAGCACCGCAAGCCGAAAACCGTTGCCGGATATCGCTCGTTGCTCGACACTGTGGTGCTGCCGAAGTGGGAAAGTGTTCAGCTGAAACGGATTGACTATGAATCATATTCAACGTGGCTAGGGGCGCTGTCAGTCGACGGCGGGCAACGCGGAACCGGCCTGTCGGCAAGTCGGATCACCCAAGCTCATCAGCTGGTGGGCGCTGTCCTTAAGTACGCCCAACGGACTGGGAAGGTGGCGAAGAACGTCGCGTTCGAGATCAAGCGGGACGAAGATCTTCCCGAGCAGGGCGAGCGTGAGCGGCGCTACCTGACCCATGCCGAGCTGCTAATGCTGGCGAAGGCTGCTGATCGGTTCGAGACGCTGACGCTCGTTCTCGGGTACTGCGGACTGAGGTTTGGCGAAGCCGTTGCGTTGCGCCGCCGGCATGTGGGGGATCGGATGCTGACGGTGCGCTCGTCCGCAACAGCCGTAACCGGTAAGGGCATCGTGGAGTCGACGACTAAGACGAAGCGAGATCGTCACGTGCCTGTGCCCGAACCGGTTTGGAAAAAGCTCAAGGCCGAGCTGCCCGCCGACCCCAACGCGCTGGTCTTTCCCAGCCGAAAGGGCGGGTTCCTTCCACTCGGCGAATACCGCTGGGCGTTCGACAACGCGTGTGCTGATATCGGCATCGACGGGCTGGTACCGCACGGGCTGAGACACACCACGGCGTCACTGGCGATCAGTGCAGGCGCTAACGTCAAGGTCGTGCAGAGACTGCTTGGGCACGCGACCGCCGCGATGACGCTCGACCGCTACGGCCATCTTCTCAATGACGACTTGAGCGGTGTGGCGGACGCCCTGGGGAAGGCTATCGATAGCACTGCGGTATCTCTGCGGTATTCAGAGCATCTTGACGAGGCGGCAAAGGCCTGAATTACCCTCTAAACTGCAAAGCCCCCATAGCCCAATTGGCAGAGGCAGCGGACTTAAAATCCGCCAAGTGTCGGTTCGAGTCCGACTGGGGGCACTGAGAACCTGCAGGTAGAAGGCCTTGCGGAGTCGAACAAGTGAGCGGTTCCCACTCTTTCAGGCGTCCACGTCAGCACCGCGTCAGCAGTCAGTTGACTTAAGCCGGGTTCCGCTGACGCGCCGGATCGGACGGTGAGGCATGTGAAATTGAGGCTCGCACCGCCCGGTGGCAGCTGGTACTGTCACGTGCTACCACGACCCCCACTGACGTTTCGAGTACAGGTCAGCTGGGATGCCCACCGTGTGACCGGACGTGCTCGTCACCCCACACGTCCCCTGCAGTGTCTGTAAAAGCGCACAAGTCCCAAGGCGCTAGGTGAACGAATGGACTTTCATTCCGCACACCTATGACACGGGGTACCTATGTCTCGTCGAAGACGACGCGGCCAGATTCAGCCGCAATTTCGAGGGTGGCTGGCAGCTTGGCCTGCTGGTCGCCCGCGACGTTTGTAAACGGGCACGACCCGGTAAGCCATCAGAATCCGAACAGGTTCGGAATAAGGTCTCCTGCTCGAAGTTCGCCGAGTTAGCGCGCGTATCCGAGCGCACTGTTCAGCTGGTCTACGACATATGGCAGCTAGCCGCCGAGGAAGGCCACTGCACGCCCGCCGAGCAGCTGTTACCGGGCGACGACGACCCGAAGCTGTCGGCGGTTGACGTACGCAGCCAAGAGCACCGCGAAATGTGGCGCAACTTCTATCGCGAGGTGCGCCAGTCAAAGCGCAGCAATGGCGGTGCGAGGGGATCCCGGAACGCTGCTGACACGTTAACCCGTGCGAAGACAGCCATTCACAACATCAACGGCCTCGACGGCGTCGGCGTCGAGAAGCAATCAGAGATCTGCAGATTGATCGACGAGCTGCTCGCCAGCATCCAGCCGGCGACCGAATCCAACTTAGAAAGAACGGAATTGACAGTATGAGCAGCAACGGCACATCAGAGGAACCCACTGTAACGATCTGGGGCGACGGCCACATCCGTGGCATCGGCGCGAGCTTGGTATCCCGCTTCGACACCTCGCGTGACTTAGACGTTCAAGTCGACGTAGTGGATTTCAATGATGACCAGAAACCAACCGTCGTGCTCGGTGTCGGGACCGACGCGGGCCTCAACCTCTTCATGACCGCCTATGACGCCGAACGCCTAAGTGTCTACCTAGCCCAAGCGGCGGCCCTGAGTCGGCATGTCGAGCCTGGAGGCCCGAATCCGCTGCTCGTCCGCCAGGTCCCCGCTGAGAGGTAGCTCCCTTAGCCAGAATGGTTTCCGTTACTTGAGGATCGCGGTTCGATTCCGCGACTGGCACGTATTTTCTAGCAACGATAGGTGTTGATTGAAAACTTCACAGTGACCCTGGTTGCGCCTGTAAACCTTGGCTTCCGGGCTCGTATGTCGCCGCGAACTTCAGCACGCGCGCGGCCAAAGGGCTCATTGGCGGCCACAAGTTACGCCGCGTGAAGCCGGGGCCGTTTTGCAATGCGTGCAGTCCGTTCGGGTGAGGGTAACGGTTCAGCAGTTGCCGAACGGTCGCAACGTCGTCCGCAACGTTCGGGTACAAGATGGCGTCCAGCTTCTCCTGAAGCGGTCCCATGAGTGGCTGAACCGCTTTGATCATGTCCAGCACGCTCGGGTCAGTGTCCATGTCTTGCAACTTGTGGCGTTGGAGCCACTTTTTCTGTGACGAGTTGCGCGTGAAATCCAGCATGAATCGCCGACTCATGTACACGTTCGCCGTGGGCTCATCATCTAGTGACGCGCCGAAGCCCCATCTGAAAGCGTTGATGTCACCGTGTTGCAGCGCGCCCCGCAATTCCTCCAGCCACCCGTACTCAAACGACGTCTTGCGCAGGTCGTCAAACAATTTCTCGACTTCCTGAACTCCGGGACCGCGATTGAGCGTCTTCTTCGCCGCCCTGACCGTCTGCTCCCTGTGGCTGTACAACGCAGCGGTAAACGAGATCAACGCAGAGCGAATCTTGCGCCTGTGTGCGTCATACGCGTCCTCGTCGAAAAGCGGTATGCGGTTGTCTCGCAAATCGATTAGCAGTGCCACCATCACGTCGCACAGCCGGTCGCTCTCGTCGGAGATGTGCTCCAGCAATTCACTGTCGATCATGCGCCGAAGCTGTTCGTACGCATCGCGGTAACGCTTGTCCTCGTCTTCGGTCAACGAACACACCTTCTCGATGATCGGGGCATCTGATCTACTAGGGTCAACGTGAACCAGGATGGCGCCGTAGGGGTCTGCGGCCGCTTCTGCGTCTTGAGCGTCGTGCTCTGCGCTCCTTGTCCTGTGGTATGCCAGGGAGTCCTCGATGACCGTGCGGACAGCCGCATTGCGTTCGGCGATCTGTTCAGGCGAGGGAAAATTCGCATCCAGCCACCGCTTGGTCTCGTCGAGTATGGGTGCGAGGCCATCCCGCACCATTTGCTCGACATCGCTGCGCGTAAGGCGGTCGCGCTCGTCTGGCGTGTCCGCCCAGTCCGTTGCCACTTGGGTCATGACTCTCGTCAGCACTGCGAACGATTCACTGATGATCAACACTGCCGGACTTGTCGGCGGCGGACTGCCGTCCATGGCGATGTGCTGCCACGCATTACACGCACTTTCGCAATAGTCGGTCGGCGATTCGCCTTCCAGGTCCCCGAGTGCTCCGCTGAATGCCTCCAGCTGGCCGATCCACTCTCGTACGCGCTCTACTTCTTCCTGTTCGTCGTCCATATCGGTGCTTTCCTCGTACTGTCACATAGTGTGTGGCTCCCTTCTGGTGGGCAGCCGTATAGAAAAGCACACTTGTCCGACAAAGTTATGTCTATTTTCGAGCGTGTCGCGTCACCCCCCCGGCCCCTGCCTACGGCTAGGAAGCACTCAGCCGCTAGGTGCGGCTGGAAACACCTAACGGCTGAGTCTTGGCGACAACATTCGGTTCCATCGCAGTTGGCTGGCGGTCATGGTGACCAACCACCTCCCACAGGTGTCGGGGCAGGGTGCGGCCATCTGGGACCGACTGATGATCATTGATTTTCCCCGCCATTTCGCGCTGGACGACCCTGATCGGATCCCGGACATCGACGAACAATTGAAGAAGGAATCCGACGGAATCTTTATGTGGGCCCATGCCGGGTTGCTGCGTTACTGGCGGGACGGAAGCAAGCTCGACGTTCCCGGTGCGGTCAAAGCCGCAACGCAGGAGCACCGGCGCCGCAACGACGCTGTGGAGCGGTGGCTTGACGAGTGCTGCGAACGTGGCACGGGGACGGACTTCCAGACCAAGGCGCGGGTTCTGCTCGACGACTACAACGAGTGGGCCGCTGCTGTGGACACACACGGCTCGGTGAGCCGCCCCAGAGCCAAGCAGATGGGGATACAGGAGTTTCTGCAGACGTTGCGCGACAAGGATTTCAAGCACTTGAAGAACCGGGCCAGCATCGCCGGTTTGCGGCCGAAGGCGGGTGCTGGAAATGGCTTCTGACCTGCGAAAAGGTGGGTTTGGTGGTTTTGAAACATTCACCTCACTGGCTGCATTTGTGCCGTGCTTGGTGACCCCATGGGCGAATCAGACAAAACCACCAAAACCACCTTTTCCCAGGTCAGCAAGGTCGAGTCGCGGTGACCTGCGGAAATGCCTGCAGCGCAGAAGGAACGGACAGCGCCATGAGTGATGACAACGAAATCATCGACGTTGAAGCAGTGGAAGTTGAGGACAGCGAGAATCTTCCGGCTGTTGTCGTCGAACGGGCATCGAGCTCCGAACCCATCGAACTGCCCAATCGGCAAGATGCGTTGCTGGCCGATAATCCTGGACGACGTTGTGTTGCAACGAATAGTCGTGGAGAACGGTGCCGCAAGTTTGCCATTTACGGAGCGACGGTGTGTCGGACACACGGTGGAGCGACGAAGAGGTTCAAGGAGGCTGCTCGCATCCGTGTCGAGAACGCCTCAAACCGCTTGATAGGAAAGCTGATTGAGTTCGCGTTCGACGACACCAAGCCGCCCGATGTGCAACTGAAGGCGATTCAGAACAGTCTCGACCGTGCAGGCCTCAAACCCCCGGCCGAGGTCGTTCTGTCCCAGGGTGAAACGAAGCCCTATGAGACCGTATTTGAGGGCATCAGTGTCGATCCGCGCGCAGCCGGATTTGACTTCGGCGCTATGGAAGACGGCATATCAGCCGGCGGTCAACCCTCCCCGGCACCTGCCTACGACACATCTACCCACGGGCAGCAGGCAGAGGCTGGGGGAGGCATCAACGGGCACGGCGGGTCAGCTGCCAACGACGCCGACCGGTCTTCGCGGCACGACCCGCCACACAGGCCGACCGCCACGGCGACGACCGCCACGGCCAGCCTGAGGCCCGCGACGGGGCATCCTCGCCGGGCACGCCAGCGCCGCGAGAAGTGCACATCACGGGCATGGCGGCAATCAGGATGGCGAACCAGGCGAACAGGGACAGCGGCGTGTGGGAGCCACAGAAGGCCATCGGATCGCCGCATAAGGGTTACAGGCGGCCCTGAGATGGCGCATTTCCGCAGGTCAAACATTGTAGCCACCTTTGTGTCGGTCGGCTAGAAATTAGGGCTTAAGGCGCAACCGAGCGGTTGCGCCCCGACTGAGAGGACACGACATGCCGACCAAGGCAGAGGCACGAGAACCGATGCAACGGTTGATGTTTGGCTACACGAGAGTGAGCACCGACGAGCAGGCGATGAGCCGGAACGGTCTTGAAGCGCAGCGCGATGTCATCGACTCTGAGGCTGCACGGCGCAACTGGACGGTGGAGCACTTCGCTGACGAAGGCGTGTCGGGGAAGATCATCGGCCCGCAACTGCAGGAAGTGTTGCAGCTTCTAGCTTCTGGACAGGGTGACGGTTTGATGATCGCGAAGCTGGACCGTTTGAGCTGATCAATCGTCAACGCCGCCAACATTATCGAGGCCGCACAGGCGCAAGGATGGTCACTGGTGATCCTTGACCTTGGCGTGGACCTGACCACAGCAGCCGGTCGCATGATGGCCATGAACCTGGTCAACTTCGCACAGTACGAGCGCGAATTGATCAGCGAGCGTACGAAGGCCGCGCTGGCCGCGAAGAAGCGCAGAGGCGAAAGAGTCCGGGCGTCCTAGAGCTGCATCAGCTTCGGTAGTTCGCCGAATCGTGCAGGACAGGGACGCCGGCTGCACATACGACGCTATCGCTTCCGCGCTTTCCGCCGAGAAAGTCCTATCGCCCCTAGGCAAACCGACGTGGCAACCGAGCACTGTGCGCCGCATCTACGCCAGCGCCACCGCTGAGGCAGTGACGGCATGAACCGCGACCGGCAACAGGACGACGACAGCCAGGACATCCAGGAGCGGCCAGAGCCGACGTGCAAGGGCATGGCTGATGTCCCGGGACTGATCGAAGAGGACGACTGACATGGCGTACATCCGCAAGCGTGAGACCGGCAAGCTCGACAGGTTCGGCAATCCGACGACCAGCTATCAGGTCGTGTGGCGCGAGCCGGTCAGAGACGAGTTCGGAGCGCCCACAGGCAAGCTCAAGCAGACGTCCGAGACGTTCCCGACCGAGCGGAAAGCCAAGGCGGCACTGCGGAAAGTGGAAACCGATCTCGAGACCGCTGCAGGCGTGAGCCCATCGAGCGCGAAAGCGAAGGCCAACACTCCTCTTGGCGTGTACGCGAAGCAGTACCTCGACGGCCTGTTCGGCTCCATCGATGCGAACACCATCGAGGACTACGAGAAGATCTATCGCACTCACCTAGCGTCCGTGTTCGGACAGAGGCCGGTGGCCGGGATCACCACGGCGGAGGTGACGGCCTTTCGGGCCAAGTTGCTTGCGCCCTATCACCGTCGTCACGGCAGAGCGAAGGCCGCCACCCTCCCCGGCACCTGCCTGGTCACCCGCAGCCCGAAAACGGTCAAGCACATCGTCGGAACGCTCAAGCGCATCCTTGATGTGGCACAGGACGATCAGGCCATCACCGCTAACCCTGTGGTCGCCGGTCGACGTCGCACGACCAAACGCAGCGGCACCCCGTTCAAGCACCGACCGCTAACGGCCAATCAAGTAGCCGCGGTGTTTGATTGGATCGCCTCCGAGCATGCGACGACCCGCGAAGCGGCGAACTCGTCCGGTCCGGCAGGCAGCACCTACACCCGGCCAGGAAACCCCGTCTATGCCCTGGCGGTGCTGTTCGCGGCGCACACCGGTGTTCGGGCCGCAGAGCTGCAAGGTCTGCAGGTGCAGGACGTGACGTTGTCCGACATCCCCGGCACCGTCGGCAGCATCCGAATCGCCCGCACCCGCCGCACGCAAGCAAGGTAAGGGGACCTACGGAACGCCGAAAAGCGATGCCAGCGCTGACCGTGTGGTGCCCTTGGCGCCGTGGTTGGCGGACGAGTTGCGCGAGTATCTGACTGACACGCATCCGTTCTCCGCGTCCGATAAGCAGGGCCTTAAGTACATCCCGCACGCGCCGCTGTTTCCTGGTCGGCGGAATCGCTATGTGTTCGATTGGGCCAAGCCCGTCTGCGCGGCCGCTCTGTACGGGCACCATTTCCGACCCGCCTGCAAGGCATTGGGACTAGGCAACGTCCGCTTTCACGATCTGCGCCACACCTTCGCTACCATGAACCTGAGCGCGGGGGAGCACTACATGCAGGTGTCAAAGTGGTTGGGCTACAGTACTTTTGTTTTGACACTGACTACATACGCGGACTATGTCAACGAGGACGAACAAACAGCCCCGAAGGTTGGGCGTGGTGTTGTTGAACCCAAGACAGTCGTGTCAATACGTCGCCGCTCTGGGTAGGTTAAGCGTATGACAAATCCATCAGATGACGAGGCGGATCAGGACGCAGACGATCGAAGTCATCTTGGAAAAGGCGACGCGGGCAGGGGCCGGGACACACCGCCACCTGGACCGGGCTCTGCGCCGCCGACATCAGCGCCGCCTGAGAGCTTCTGGACGAAGAACGGCGTTGCGCTTGCGGGCATCGCTGCGGGGGTCGTCACCGCGTGTGCTGTGTCGTTCTTCGGATATCAAACGAGCATCGAAACGCAGCGGGCCGAGCGCGAGCAGAGCTCGATAGAGTTTCAACGCGAAGAACGCAAGACTGCGTATAGCGACTTTCTGGCGAAGGCATTGCTGCTCGAGAATGTGGAAGACAAGGTGATGACGACCGAGTACCGGCGTCCGCTTGAAATTGATCAACAAGCGATCGACAATCTCAATAAGTCACAGGCTTTGCTCGCCGATTGGCAGACGGCGAGTGACCAATTGACTAGCGCTGCTGCCGCTCTCGATTTGGTCGGCTCTGGCAATGTGCGCTTGCGAGCACTGGACCTACTCGATGCACACCACGACGTTTCATTCGCATACACAGACATGGCCCTGGCCAGATCGCAGATGCCGCCTGATCAGAAGGCAATCGACGCGGCGGTTGAGCAGTTTGAGTCAAAGCGCGCCAATGCGGCCAAGGTGAGATTTGAGTTCTCGCAAGCGGCTAGTGAGAGCTTGGGAATCTCGCTACTTGGCCCCTAGGGAGGCTACCGGATCCAACGGCGGATTCTCGGGAGCGATTGCGGGCCAACCACTCCGGTCAATTTGCTGCACCAGGGCCGACAGCTTCCCCATCTGCTCTAGTACCACTTCAGCGTAAGCGGCGTAACCATTGACACGCGTGACAGGGTATTGATTGGTGTAGCCCATAACTTGGGCAAACGTCTCTTGGCTGTAGCCCAGCGAAGCAAGGCTCCCAACGTTTTCGAAGGCTGTGTACATATCGCCTGCGTCGCCGTAGCGATGGATTTGCCCGCTCTGCCGGTCATGCACGTCGAAGAACGGACGCATCGGGTGTTTGTCGGCGATCATCCATTGCTGCAGTAACGTATCCAACTCGCGATGAAACCACGGTAGACCGCGTTCTAGCCGTTGCAGTCGGATGTACTGGTCCAGGGTGTTCCAGTCGCGGACCGCTGCCAGCCACTCCAGCGTCAGATCTGAAATGGTGCCGACGTCTCGCAGGAAGCTCTGAAACGCCTCGCTCCATGCAGAACTCTGCTGGGCAGCGAATGCAACCGTGCGTTGGAACTCTTCGGCCGATTGCTTGGCGACATCAACGTTCAACCCCTGCCACGTCTCGTCGTGGATGAACTGGATGCGTCCAGCGTTAGCCCTCACTGCTTCTAGCCGTTCCGGTTTACAGAAAGCGGTGATCGCTTCGCGAAACTGGTTCCATGCGATCTGCGATACCGCGTTCACGCGGTCAGCAGCGGCCTTGTCGTCTCGTTGGCTAGCAAGGGTAGCGAGCACGACCAAAGCGAATGGCACACCGACGAGGAAGCCGGTCAGGCCGGCCAGAATATTGGGAACGTAGGCATACGTCCGTATCCACTCAGCGCTGACGAGGTCCGCAATCAGGCACACGGCAAACAACGCCAAACCCGCACCGAGCATGCTCCAAATCGCAAACTTGGTCATCCGGCCGAAGTCGCGAAAGGTCTCGACCACCCCACCCGATCCCATAGGGTGCAGGCTAGCCGCGAGTACCGACATGGCAGAGGTTGCGACAGGCTCTCAGCAGTCTGTCGTCGGCGTCGCGTCAGCAGGCATTGGCCAACTTGCGGAGATGCGGCAACGGATCGCGCAGCCGCTGATGGATCGCCAATGCCGATTCTGTACCGTCTGAAATGGGCTTTTGTAGCCTCTGAAGGATCGCGCCGGGGCGATACAGCTACCGTACGGAGACCGAAAAGTGCGACTTAAAATCCGCACAGTGTCGGTTCGAGTCCGACTGGGGGCACCGAACAGCTCGCCGGCAAGAACCGATCGTGGCTCGAACTGCGCTCTCGCCTTCCGTGCCACGCACCGCCGGCGCCACCGTGTCGAGGCGTTCAGTCGCGTAGGTACTTCCGCCGGGCCTGAGGCGTCCCAGGTGATCAGCAAGCGGCGCCAGCGCCGCCGGGGACGGAGTGCCGTGAGGGGCTCATCGGCCGCGTCGGTTAACAAGACCGGGGTCACGGGGTATGGCTGTCCCATGTCTTTCGACCTTGCAGTGGACGCAATCGACCAGGAACGACCCGGCAGCGGCAGACGCCGCCCGAAGGTCGTGATCATCGGCGGCGGATTCGGCGGGCTGTTCTGCGCCCGCCGGCTGGGTGGGGTCGATGTGGACGTCACGTTGGTCGACCGCGCGGCATGCCATGTCTTCCAGCCGCTGCTCTACCAGTGCGCCACGGGAACGCTGAGCATCGGGCAGATCAGCCGCTCGCTGCGGGACGAACTGCAGCATCATCGCAACGTCACGACACTGCTCGGTGAAGCCATCCGGCTCGACGCCGACGCTCGACGGGTCACCACCCGTCGTCCGGACGACTCCACCTTCGAGCTCGAGTACGACTATCTGGTCATCGCCGCGGGCATGCGCCAGTCCTATTTCGGCAAGGAGGAGTTCGCCACCTGGGCGCCCGGCATGAAGACCCTCGATGACGCGCTGAGCATCCGGCGACGGGTGTTCGCCGCGTTCGAGATCGCCGAAACCCTGCCGCCGGGCCCCGAGCGCGACCAGTGGTTGACGTTCGCGGTCACCGGAGCGGGACCGACCGGTGTCGAGCTGGCCGGCCAGATCCGCGAGCTGGCCACGCGATCGCTGGCCAACGAGTTTCACAGCATCCAACCGAAGGACGCGCGCGTACTGCTGTTCGACGGGGGCGATCGCGTTCTCAAGAGCTTCGCCCCTGCGCTGTCGGAGCGGGCGCAGCGTGCACTCGAAGAGCTGGGCGTGGAGATGCACTTCGGGGTGCGGGTTACCGACGTGCGCCGCGACGGCGTGACCGTCAGTCCGAAGAACGGGGGGCCCAGCGAGGACTACGCCACCCGTACGGTGCTGTGGACGGCAGGCGTGGAGGCGGTGCCGTTCGCCCGCCATGCCGCCGAGGTGCTGGGCGCCACCACCGACCGCGCGGGACGCATCGCGGTGGACGCCGATCTGTCGGTGCCCGGCCGCCCGGAGGTTTTCGTGATCGGCGATCTGGCCGGCCGCGACGGCCTGCCAGGAGTCGCTGAAAACGCAATGCAGGGCGGTTGGCACGTCGCAGCGTGCCTCCGGCGCGATGTCACCGGCAAGCGGCGCAAGAAATTCCGCTACCGCGACCTCGGATCGGCGGCCTACATCAGCCGAGGCCACGCGCTGCTGCAGGCGGGGCCGGTCAAGCTCGCCGGGATCCCCGGCTGGGTCGGGTGGGGTTTCATCCACATCGCCTTTCTCACGGGTGTTCGCAACCGGTTCAGCACCGTCGGTACATGGCTGGCGACCATCCTCCGGGCCAACCGCAGCGACCGGGCGTTCATCCTGGGCGGCTCCGGGCACCCCGAGGAGCCCTACACCTGGGAGTCGCCGGTGCACCAGAGCTACAACGCGCGAGAAGACAAGTAGGCCTGACCCCGGCGACGGCGGATGTCACAGGGTTGATGACCGCAGCTCCAACCAACGGCCAACGGCCGCAGCGGGTTCGGAGACCCCACCGATCGAGGCCACTGAACGATCCGGTTGTCGACCCCAAGTCGACCGAAAGAAGCCGCCCGGGTAACCCGACCGCGCCGCCGGCGAAACTCAGGTAGTCGACTACGCAATCAGGTCTGCGCGACCCGACATAGCGTTCGTCTCAGCGTTATGGACAGCCATGACGCGTCAGCCGAATTGGAAGAGGTCCGAGCCATGTCTGCGTTGCACCACGAAGTCGGTACCACCAGCGCAGGCAAGACCCGCGCACCCGCCCGCCGCGCACGTCGAGGCTTTCTGGTCTCGGCGACGCTGGTGTCGCTGGGCAGCTTTGCGGCGGTTCCCGCTGCGAATGCCGACCCCCTCGGCGACATCCGCGCCCTGGTGGAGAATGCGCGAAATAACTCAATCTGCAACCCGATTCAGTACTCCGGCGTGCTGGAGGGCTATGCCCAGGAGTGGGTGCGGACAGCGCGGGCCCTTGCCACCCTCGACACGCCGACATTCCCCGCGGATGCCTACAACGGCGATGCGCTCGGAAATATCGCGTCCGGTGACCCGACCAGAACTGCCAACAATCAGCTGATGTCCATCGCCACCGAGGACATTCACAAGTGCGGCTACTACGAATACGGCGTCGGCATGGTCCGTGACGACGTCACCGAACTCAGCTATGTCGCAATCATCGTCGGCAAGCCTGATGTGCCGAAGCCGAACCCGGGCCCGCCGGTCAACAATCTGCCCCCCGCTCCGGCGCCGGCACCAGCGCCTGCGCCGGCCCCTGCGCCGCCGCCCACGCCCACAGCGACCGTCACCTCCGACGTCGACGTCTACGACGTCCCGGGTGGTGTCGGCACCGTGACCGGCATCCTGCGCGGGGGCGCCACCGTGGACCTGCAGCAGTGCAAAGCCGACAACTGGTGCCAGGTGAGTGGCGGGGCGGTACCCGGCGGCGGTGGATGGGTGTGGGGCGACTTCCTGCGGCGGTGACAACGCTGCCGTCGTCAGCCCGCCGCGCCCCGGCAGCGTCGCGAGCAGTAGATGATCTGATCCCACTGACCACGCGACCGCCACTTCTTCCGATTGGCGAACGGGCGCCCACACGCGGCGCACAATTTCGTCTCTTCGGTTTTTTGGCCCACGGGTTTCCTCCCAGGACTTCTCGTCAGTGTGAGCGAGCGGACTCCGGACTTTCTGTCGTGAACGCGGTGGAGCGCAGCAACGGCCCGATGAGTGCGTCGAACGCCCTCGGCAGAAGATGGTAGGCCGCGATCGCCGGCAGATTGAACCATCCGATCTGACGCTCCGTCGACTTCCGCCGATCCGATGCCCGCACAATCGCTTTGGCGATGGTTGCCGCCGCGTCAGCGGTCGGTGGCACGCGCGGCGTCTGCCCGAGGAAATTCTCTGACGTGCCGTATACCGGCGTGTCAACGGGCCCGGGATAGACGCCGTGCACCCTGACGCCCGGCAGGTTCCTATTCTCCTGACGTAGCGCCCGAACGAGGCCACTGAGCGCGAACTTGCTTGCCACATAAGCAGTTTGATAGGGGACCGCGACCGCGCCGAGCAGGGATCCGACCAGAACCAGGTGTCCGGAGCCAACCTGCTGATAATGCGCCAGTGCGCCTCGTGCGACGTTGGCGGACCCCAGCAGATTGGTGCGGATGATCGCGTCGAAGACGTCGGCGGGAATGTCCTCGAACCGGCCGAATGCGGTGATCGCCGCGGACTGCACGGTGACATCGACACCGCCGAATGTCGTAATCGCGACATCGAACAGCTTTTGTACGTCATCGCATTCGGCAATGTCCGTGGATTGGATCAGGACGTCGGCCGCACCCGCGTCGAAGCATTCCTCGGCCACCTCACGCAGCGAATCCTCCGATCGTGACGCCAGCACGAGACGGCCGTGGCGTCGTGCGTACAGCAGCGCCACCTCTCGGCCTATGCCGCTCGACGCGCCCGTGATCACCACCACCTGGCCCGTTTTCGGGTTCTGCGTCGTCATCTGTCGGCCTTTCCTTCGATGCGGCGGCGCTCCGCGATGCCGAGTGCGCCGAGAACGATGGCGGCTACGGCCGCCGGGCGACCGCCACGCAGGCTCGTGATCACCGCTGCGGCAACGGCAACCGGCGCGGTGAGCGCCACGGTGTCGCGGCGCCTCTGCCGCACCCGCGCCAATGCCGCGGGCGTCCCCGATAGGAGGTTCGTCGCGATGAACGCGGCGTGCAGAGGCCCGGGACGGCCGGGATTCGCGGCGCGGGCAACGGCGCTCACACACCACAGCAGCAGGCTCGCGTCGTGCAGGCGCTGCACTGAGGACGGGGCCGCGAATTCCTGGCCGTTCAGTCCCATCGCTGCGCTGCCGCCCACGGCGCCGTCTGCCAGACCGTCGATCAGTTCACGCGCCGCATGGGTCGACGGCCAGCCGGGGCTCCATCCCAGTTCGTTGCGGGCCTTCGAGATGTCCATCAACGGTGACCGCGTCGCCACGTCGTACCAGCCGGGCGTCACCGCCACCACCCCCAGGCGATGCAGGGCGACAACCGCGCGCCTCATCACAGCCGGATCGACTGCCACAGGGCGGGCTCCGACCAGCCCGGCCAGTTGGTTGCGGTCCAGTACGTCGGAGGCAATGTTGAACGAGCCCCGTGCGCGCTGCTGCACCAGTCGCACCACAGCGTCCCCGACGTCGTCGGCATGGACGAATTGCAGCGACAGGTCGTTCGGCAGCGGCAGCACCGGCAGCGCACGACGCTGCAGCAGCGTGAGCGCGGCCCTGGGGATGAACGGTCCCAGGTACAGCGATCGAATCTCCGATGCCGCGTCACGCTGCACGACCACCGTCGGCCGGAACCGGCCCACCACCGTCTCGGGCCGGCTCGCCTCGAAGTCGTCGAGCAGCGCCTCCACCAGGACCTTGTGGCGACTGTAGGTCGACGACTCCTGGCCCGCTGTCGGCCACTCTTCGGACACGGGCTTTCCTGGACCGGGGGAGTAGATGCCGAGGCTCGACGCGTAGACGAGATGCGTGATGCCGGCCTCGTTCATGGCATCCAAGACCGCCTGTGTACCAAGCACATTGGCTTTGTATAGGTACTCCTCGCCGTCCACCGGAAGGATGGCCAGCGCCAGATGTACCACGACATCGGCGCCCTGCATCGCCGGAGCCAGCTGCGCCGCGGCATCCGGTGCCGAGAGGTCGACCGCGTGCCAGCGCACGCCGTCGTAGATTCCGCTGCTGTCGGGCGGCGGTCGCCGGCAGACCCCGACCACCTCGGCGTCGGGTTCGAGCCGGGCGAGGCTTCTGAGCACTCCGGCGCCAACGTTGCCCGACGCGCCGGTGACGACTATTCGGCGTCCCCGTTCAGCCATGGGGCAGCCGGGGGCGGGCCGGGGCAAGGCCGGCGGTGCACGGTGTCATGGCTCCTCCGAATCGGGCCGGTTACATGAAGATTGCTGAGAACGAGTACACGGCCGCCAACGCCTGAAACCCCGGTGGCGGCCGCGGAATTCTGACGATTTCTTCCACAGGACGTCATGAACGATGAGTTTGCGCACGCGCGCGACGGGTACTGCCGCCGGACGTGGCCATCGGCGCCTATGCCGGCGAGCAGTACCGGCCCGAGGACGTCGGCCGCTCGATTTGTCGGTGGTCGAATGTATGTTCGAATAATGTCGAAAGGTGATGTGGCGAGCGCGGTTTCCACGTTGCGTGCCGCCTTCGACTCCGTAGATGCCTGCGATGTCGACATGCTCGACCGGACCGAGCTTCTCGGCGCGCTCGACGAATTGGAGACCCTGTCGTGTCAGCTGCCTTCGGTATCGCACCGTCTGCTGGCGCGGTTGCAGACCGAGACGACACCGCAAGCAATGGGCGCCAAGAATTGGAAAGAAGTCCTCGCCGTGCGCTGGCGGATTTCGACGTCGGAGGCCAACCGGCGGCTCACTGAAGCCTCATTGCTGGCGCCGCGGCCCTCGGTGACCGGGCCACCGCTGCCTCCGGTGCTGCATGCCACAGCGGTCGCGCAGCGTCTGGGTCTGATCACCGCCGAGCACGTGGAGGTGATCCGCAAAGCGATCAAGAAGCTGCCCGGTTTTGTCCATGCCACCACCCGCGACCAATTCCAAGTCGATTTGGTGCGCAACGCCGTCGGCAACGGCCCCAAAGAAGTCAAGGACCTGGCCGAACTCACCTTGTTCCTGCTGGATCAAGACGGCCCCGAACCCGATGACGCCGAGCGTGAGCGCAAACGTGGCGTGTCGATGGGTAAACAGGGCGCCGACGGCATGACCCACCTCGTCGCCGACATGACCCCCGAAGCGCGTGCAGTGTGGGAGTCGCTGCTGGCTCGCCTGGCCGCCCCGGGCATGTGCAACCCGGCCGATCCCGAACCCTGCACCTCAGGCACGCCCACCCAAGCGCAGATCGACAACGATCACCGCAGCCTTGCCCAGCGCCAACACGATGCGATCGTGGCGGTCGGGCGAATCGCGTTGATGAGTGAGGAACTCGGCCAACTCAACGGCCTCCCGGTGATGGTCGTCATCCGCACCACCTTGCAAGATCTGGAGTCCCGCGCCGGTGTCGGTGTCAGCGGCGGGGGCACCGTCGTCCCGATCGCTGACGTGGTGCGCATGGGTGCTCATGCCCACCACGCGCTGGCGGTGTTCGACAAAGCCACCGGGTCGGCGCTGGAGCTGTTCCGCACCAAACGCATTGCCTCGCCGGCGCAGCGCATCATGTTGATATCTCGCGACGGCGGCTGCACCAAGCCCGGCTGCACCGTCGGGGCCTACGGCTCACAGGTCCACCACGCCGTCGCCGACTGGGTCGATGGTGGCAACACCAATGTCGATGAGATGTGTCTGGCGTGCGGACCCGATAACCGCAGCGTCGACCGTGCCGGTGGCTGGGTAACCCGGATGAACGAGCGCCACGAGGTCGAATGGATCCCGCCACCCGACCTCGACACCGGCCAAGCCCGGATCAACAACTATCATCGCCCCGATCGCCTCCTGCGCCCGCCGGACGATCCAGAACTTCACCGCGGCAGTGATATTGAGAGACCGGTGAAATCTTCCGACGGTGATCGCATCGACGATGCCGAGACCGGTACGCCGCGTCCGGTGGACGACCCCGGTGGACCCGGCGGTCCCGCGCCTCCCGACAATCGAGCGGCCTGACCGCCATCAATCTACGCCGCGCTGCACCGCGGATTCGAGCGCCCCCGGGCCGCCTACGAAGGGAAATCAGCGCTCCGCGAGAGGGTTTCGTTGGCCCGGACGTCGGCGAGGTTCTGCTCGAACGCATCGATCACGGCGTCGTAGCCACTATTGCCTAGAACCAGCCGGCGGGGAGGTGGGTCTTGGGCCATCGCGGCGATCACGGCACGGGCACCGCGGTGCGGGTCGCCGGGCTGCACACCGTCCATCTCAACGAATGCGGCGCGAACCTGCTCCAGCAGGTCGTGATATTCCGGAATCGGCTCCTCGACGAGCTCGTTCGCGAAGCCGGCGTAGGCGTTGGTGCGAAACGACCCCGGTTCGACCGTCAACACGGAGATGCCCTGCCCGGCGACCTCGTCGCGCAGGGCGTCGGTGACGGCTTCGATGGCGAATTTGGTCGCACTGTAGTAGCCGAAACCGACCGCCGACACGAGACCGGCCACGGAGGACACGTTGACGATCTGCCCGCCCCCGCGGGCACGCATGCCCGGGAGTACTGCACGCGTCACAGACAGCACCGCGAAGAAGTTCAGCTCGAACATCGCACGCACCGCGGACTCGTCCATTCCCTCGATGGATCCGTACCAGCCGCGGCCGGCGTTGTTGACCAGCACGTCGATGCCGCCAAAGCGCTCCTCGGCGATACGGACCGCCTCGGAGACCTGAGCAGCGTCGGTGACATCGAGCGCCACAACCAGAACGCGGTCACCGTACTGGTCCGCCCACGACGCCAGCTCTTGCGGGCGACGGGACGTGAGCACCACGCGGTCCCCTTCCGCGAGCGCTTCTTCGGCGAACGCCATCCCGAAGTTGCCGGGCGTGCCACCGGTGATGAACCATCTCCTGCTCACGGCTCGATCACCACCCGGCTGATCAGCGCGCCAGCGAGGGTGAAGCGGTAATGCAGGTCGGCGACCCCGCCGGGAAAGTCGCCCTCAAGGTGCTGCCCGACGTCGACGCCGGCTGCAGTGGTGGTCGCGCCGGTGAATGCGGTGGTGTAGGTGTACTCGCCGGCCGCTGTCGCGACCCAGGACCCGATGTCGTTGTGTCCCTTATAGTCGTGGCCTTCGTCGGTGACGACGGCGTCCGGGGTGAGTGTGGTCAGCACGTGATCCACGTGACGGGCATCCAGCGCGGTCATGAACGTTCTCACGGTGTCGGGGAGTGCATCCCAGTCTGTGTTGGTCATGAGCCCACGGTGGAGCTTGCCGTAAGGGGAAGGTCAACCCCGGGACGAAAAAACTATCGGAGAGGCACTGTGACGTTGACCTTCCCCCAGGGGGAAGCTGCACGATGGCCTGACAGGAATACGCCGGGGATCGCAGAGGAGGACGCCATGGGTGCAAAGGTGTCGATCGGTGACTTCGCCGTGATGACCAGCTTGAGCAGGAAGGCCCTACGGCACTATCACGACATCGGCATTCTCGAACCGGCCCACATCGACGTCCACACCGGCTACCGCTTCTACGACACCAGCCAGGTCGATCACGCACACATCATCCGCCGGTTCCGCGCTCTCGGCATGTCCATCCCCGACATCAAGGCGCTGCTGAGCGCCGACGACGCCGCAGCCCGCACCGACATCATCACAACCCATCTCGCGCAGATGGAGGAGCAGCTGCAGCAGACCCGTGACACCGTGGGCGCGCTGCGCGAGTTGCTCTCTCCGGTGCGCACTCCCGCCCACGTGGAGGTGCGCCATGAACCTGCGCTCGCCGTGTGGTCTATCGGCGCCACCATCGACACTTCCGAGATCGACAGCTGGTTCGGGGCAACACTGACGACACTGCGCGACGCTGTGGCGACGGCGGAAGGCGCACCCACGGCGGTTGTGCCGGGCGGCCTGTACGAGCGGGCACTGTTCCTCGAATCACGGGGCAGAGCAACGCTTTTCGTTCCTGCGCCGCAATCCGCGGTGCCCCCTGACGGCGTCCGCGCCGAGGTCTTGCCCAAGGCTGAATTCGCGGTGCTCACCCATCCGGGCGGTCACGACGGCATCGACCGTAGTTATGCAGCTCTCGGGATTTACGCAAACGAGCATCTGATCAGCGACCAGGGGCCGATCCGCGAACACTACCTCGGCAGCACACTCGCAACTCCCACGGCGTTCACCGCCACGGAGATCTGCTGGCCGATCTTCAGCACCACCCCGCCGCCATAGGCGCCGTCATCAGGAAGTCAGCGCTACGGACGCACGACACACGTGACGCGCACGTACCGTCGTAACCATGGTGTTGGCGCGGGAGATGAACGCGATCAGAAGCGGCGTGGGTCGCGCGCTGTTCGGCATGGTGGCGGGGCCCGAAGGGCCGGGCAATCGCGCCCGGATCCACGGCACGCCCGGACCGCGCTGGTTCGCCGAGGACCGCCCGATCCGCCGCATCCACGGCGACGCGTCGATGTTCGTCGGCGGGTTGCGCGCGTTGCTGCTGCAGTCGCTGCATCCGCTGGCGATGGCCGGCGTCGCCGAACATTCGGACTACCGCGGCGACCCCTGGGGGCGCCTCCAACGCACCAGCACGTTCCTCGCCATGACCACCTTCGGTCCGGCCGACGACGCGCAGCGCGCCGTGGACAAGGTGCGTGGCATCCATCGCCGCGTCCGCGGGGTCGCGCCGGACGGCAGACCCTACGAGGCCTCCGACCCGCACCTGCTCGAGTGGGTGCACATCGCCGAGATCGACAGTTTCCTTCTGGCCCACCAGCTCTACGGCGCGAACCCCCTCGACCAGGGCGGCCGCGACGGGTACGTCGCCGACACCGCCCGCGTGGCCACCGCACTCGGGGTCGCGGATCCGCCTCGCACCGAAGCCGAGTTGCGGGAGCGGATCCAGGCCTACCGGCCCGAGTTGCAGGGCACGGCGGCTGCCCGCGACGCCGCCCGCTTCCTGCTGCTCACCCCGCCGCTGCCGCTGCCGGCCCGCGCTCCCTACGGGGTGGTCGCCGCGACCTCGGTGGCGATGCTGCCGGTGTGGGCTCGCCTGCCGCTGCGGCTGCCCTATCTACCGCCGCTGGAGGCCACGGCGGTGCGGTGGTCCGGACGGGCGCTCGTCGGCGGCATCCGGTGGGCGCTGACTGCCCAGTAGTCAGGAGAGCGCGTCGGCGATCGCGCCGGCCAGCCGCCGGCCGGACAGCCACGCCGACTCCACGCGCGGCGCACCCGAGGGGGACCATGCATCGCCGCACACGCCGATCGGGCGGCCGCCGGTGAGCAGGCCGTACGCGTCGTCACCGTGGGTGCCGACCGGCTTCGCGAAGGTCCAACGGTGCACGTGCGTCCAGGTCGGTTCCCCCGCGACACCGAGGAGACGGCGCACCGCGGCCAGCGCCGGCGCCACGGCGTCGTCGGGCCGGTCGAGGTGACGGCGTGCCCGGCCGGCGGTGGTGTGGACGACGAGTACCGGGGCGCCGTCCCCGCGACGTGCGCCGTCGTCGGCGATGCAGGAGACGTCGGGATCGTCGTTGACGAACGCCGCGTCGCTCACATCCCAACACAGCTCGGGCCACCCGGCGGCGACAGCGATCACGGGCTCGTAGTCCACCCATTCGAACGCGTCGGGAATCAGCCGGGCGGCTTGCGGGTCGGGCATCGCCAGCACCACGGCGTCGTGGTCGAGAACGTCCACCGAGTCGGTGTGCGATTCGTAGCGGACGTCACCGGGCAGGAGATCGCGGACCAGAGAACGCAATCCGTCTGCTGCCGCGTAGCGCACAGGCCCGGAGGACGTGTCGCGCCCGTCGGGGGACACGACGTCGAACGTGTCCGTCCACGGGCGGGCGAGGCCCCGGCGCACCCAGTCGTCGACCACCGCGGAGAAGGATTCGTCCTTGGCGGTCAGATACGCCGCACCCAGATCGACGCGTCGTTCCTGCACCGTCGGCGACGACATCCGGCCACCGCCCGTCCGGCCGCGTTCGAGGACGTCGACGGCGATCCCGTGCTCGCTCAGAGCCTGGGCGCAGGCAGCGCCGGACATGCCGGCCCCGATGACGGCGACGCGTCTGGCTGTCACCGGAGCTACAGTACCTTCGACAGGAACTCTTGCAGCCGTGGGTGTTTGGGGTTGTCGAACACCTCGGCCGGGGTGTCGTCCTCGACGATCTTGCCGTCGGCCATGAACAGCACCCGGGAGGCGACCTCGCGCGCGAATCCCATCTCATGGGTGACCACCACCATCGTCATGCCGCCGCGGGCGAGTTCGCGCAGCACCTCGAGCACGTCGCCGACCATCTCGGGGTCCAGCGCGCTGGTGGCCTCGTCGAACAGCATGATCGACGGATTCATCGCCAGCGCCCGGGCAATGGCTACGCGCTGCTTCTGACCGCCCGACAGCGTGGCCGGTTTGACGTTCGCCTTCTCCTTGAGCCCCACCTGGTCCAGCAGTTCCAGCGCCCGCTTCTCGGCCGCCGCCTTGTCCATCTTCTTGGTGAGAAGCGGTGCCAGCGTGACGTTCTCGATGACCGTCATGTGCGGGAAGAGGTTGAAGTGCTGGAACACCATGCCGATGTGCTGTCGCACGTCGTCGAGGTCCACCTTGGGGTCGGACAGGTCGAAGTCGTCGATGACCACCGTGCCGCCGGTGATGTCCTCGAGCTTGTTGAGGCAGCGCAGGAACGTGGACTTGCCGGACCCCGACGGTCCGATGACGCAGACCACTTCGCCGTGCTTGATGGTGGTGTCGATGCCGTCGAGGACGACGAGTTCACCGAAGGACTTCTTGAGTCCCTCGATGCGGATCTTGACCTTGCCCTCGGGCTCGGCGGCGGCCGCTTCCGGTATCAGCTGGCTCATTTGATGATCCTCTTCTCGACCCGGTCGGACAGCTTGGTCAGCGCCATGATCACGATGAAGTAGATGATGCCGATGATCAGCCACATCTCGAACGACTTGTAGTTGCCGGCGATGATGATCCGGCCGGTCTGCGTGAGCTCGGCGATGCCGATGACCGACAGGATCGACGTGTCCTTCAGCGTGATGACGAATTGGTTGATGTAGGACGGGATCATCGTGCGGATCGCCTGCGGGAGAATCACTTTACGCATGGTCGGCAGGTAGCCGATGCCGAGGCTGCGCGCCGCCTCCATCTGTCCCTTGTCGACCGACAGGATGCCGCCGCGGACGATCTCGGTCATGTACGCGCCGGCATTCAGTGACAGCGTGATGATGCCGGCGGTCAACGCCGACATCTGGAAGCCCAGCGCCGCCGGGATGCCGAAGTAGATGAAGAACGCCTGCACCAGAAGTGGTGTGCCGCGGAAGATGTCGACGAACGTGGTGCCGACGGCGCGCAGCCAGATGGATCGCGACACCCGCATCAGCCCGAAGATCGTGCCGAGGACCAGCGCGATCGCGATGGACACGACGGTGAGGATCACCGTCATCTTGAGGCCCTCGAGCAACAGCGGGAAGGTGCTCTTGATCAATCCGAAGAACGAGTCGTCGGCGGCTGTGGCGTTCTCACCGAGATAGGTGTCGATGATCTCGTCGTAACGGCCGGACTGCTTGAGGTTGTCGAGCCCGGTGTTGAACTTCTGCAACAGTTCCGGGTTCTGTCCCTTGTTGACCGCGAATCCGTAGCCGGTCGGGTCTTCCTTCGGCGTGACGGTCTTGAAGCCGTTGCCCTGGGCGATGCCGTAGAGCAGCACGGGGTAGTCCTCGAAGACCGCGACCGAGTTGCCGGTCTTCACCTCGTCGAACATGGTCGACGAGTCGGCGAACGAGACGACCTCGAAGCCGTACCGATCCTTGATGGAATTCGCGAAATCAGCTCCCTGCGTGCCGTTCTTGACCGAGACTCGCTCGCCGCGCAGATCTTCGTAAGACTTGATGTCCTCGTTGTCCTTCAGCACCGCCATCTGGATACCGGACTCGAAATAGGGCTCCGAGAAGTCGAAGACCTTCCTGCGTTCGTCGGTGATGGACATACCGGCGATGACGCCGTCGACCTGATTGGCCTGCACGGCCTGCAGTGCCGCGTCGAAGCCCAGCGGCTTGATGTCGACGGTGAAATTCTGGTCCTCGGCGATGGCCCGGATCAGGTCCATGTCGATGCCCACGAAGTCGCCCTTGTCGTCCTGGAACTCGAACGGGGCGAACGTCGTGTCGGTCGCGATGACATAAGTTTCACCGTCGGCGTGGGCGTGCGGGGCTGCGACCGACGCCGCACCGAGCAGGCCCAGCAGGATCGCCGCGACGGCCACGGCGAGACCGCGGGCGGGATGTCGCCGTAGTGCCGCGGTCTCACGCCGCGACCAACCGATACCCATGAGTGTGTCTCCCCTCTCGGCCCGGGTGGGCAGACACACGCTAGCCGGGTCGGCGTCGCATCGCGATGCTTTGGGCGTAACGAGCGCACCTTCGAAAAGGCTGTGAACGAGGAGTAAGTCGGCGCCGGCCTAGCCGATGAGGCGAAGGGCGGTGGCCCTGCCCGCGCGCAGAAATTCGATCACTTCCGCTGCTGTAGAAGCGATCTGACGGCGGTCCGCGTGCTCGGGGCCCAGTAGTGCGGTGACAGCGTCTGCCAAGACCTCCAACGGATCAGCGGCAGGCCGGGGGCCTGCACCGGGTTCGACGACAGACATCGCCATCCCGGTGATCAGCCCGTGCAGCGCGAACCCCTGATCGGCGAGGTCCCAGTCGTCGCGGGCCAGTGCGTGGCGACGCCAGATGGGAAGCACCGTACCGATGACCGCGCTGGGGCCAAGCGCATCGTGCAAAGCAACCGAACGTGGATGATCGGCGAGGACGCCGAGGAGGTCGTCGTCGTGGCGCTGAAGCGCCGCCAGCAGTGGCTGACGCGTGGCGACTTCGAGCATCATCGGGCAGAAGCGCGACGGACGCGCGAGTTCGGGATCGTCGGTGATCCTTGTGACCAGATCGTCGATCAAGCCAAGGAAACCTCGGCCCACCAATCCTGTGAGGAGGTCTTCCTTGGTGGGCCAATACAGGTAGACGGTGCCCTTGCCGACCCGGGCGCGCTTGGCGACGTCGGCGACGGTGAATCCACGCGCACCGCGCGAGAGGAGCAGTTCACCGGCGGATGCCAGCAGTCGCGCGGCCTTCGTCGACTGCTGCTCCGGCAGATCACCATTCGCAGAAGCCACGTGTGGATCGTAGCCTGCGAGCAGCCTTTATGGGCGTACTGACCAAATCGGTATTTCGGTCAGCAACGCGTGTAGCATTGCAGACAACCATCCCGAGGAGACCGTCATGATCGAATCGCTCACCGATCGCGCACGCCGGGTGGAGGTGATGCAGAAGGCGATCTTCGGCCTCGCCGACACCTTGTCGCCCGCGGTCGACCTTTCTCGCATCTATGTCGACGGGCTCGACGGGCTCCCGCGCGACGGACGCTTCCTCCTCGTCGGCAACCACACGATCTCCGGGTGGGCGGAGATCGTGGCGATTCCCTATTTCGTCTACCGCGAACTCGGAACCAGGGTGCGCGGCCTGGCCACTCGGCAGCTGGCCGACACCGGCGGTCTCTTCCGAGACGCGCTGGAAGCGGCGGGAGCTGTGGTCGGGGACCCCGAGACCGGGGCTGACCTGATGCGTCAGAACGAGACCGTGCTCGTGTTTCCCGGAGGCGGAAGGGACATGCTGAAATTCAAAGGCGAGGAGTATGCGCTGTTGTGGGAGGGGCGCAGCGGGTTCGCGCGCCTGGCCATCGCGCACGAATACCCCATCGTCCCGGTCGGCCTCGTCGGCGGGGACGACGTGTATCGCAGCTTCGTCGAACGGGGCGGCACCTGGGAGCGGATGACCCGCAGCCTTGGTCAGCGGTTACACGGCGTCAGCGGCGTCGGCCTCCCGCTGGTCCGAGGACTCGGTCCGACGCTCATCCCGCGGCCGCAACGGATGTACCTGCGGTTCGGATCTCCGATCGACACGTCTCGGCCCACCGAAACCGACACTGCGCGATGGGAATTGACGATCAAGGAGCGCACACAGATCGCTCTGGAGACAATCCTCGGCGATCTGCAGGACGTGCGTGCGGCAGACCCGTTCCGTCACCTCAACCCGCTCGCCTGGAGCACGGCGAGGCGCCCGTCGGGGGCGCGAACGACTATGCCGTCATCAGGTAGTCGGCGCTGCCGACGCACACCACACCCGACGGGTTGACGGCCGTGGCCGCCGAGACGACGGCGGTGGCGACGGCGGTCGTGTCCCCGTGCATGTCACCGGTGACGACGCTGAATCGGACTCCGGCGCCCGCGAACTGGGGACGCATGGCATAGAGCGCGGTCTCGCCGGCGCGCATCGTCGCCGCGACCGATGCGTAGCCCTTCGGCACGGCCTTGTTCGGATAGAAGTGGGCCTGGTGGTTCGTCACGAAGGCGAAGTAACCGCCGGCGGACATCAGCGGTAGTACCGACTCGGCGAACCGCTTCAGTGCCGCCGCGCTCCGCCCAGGCGCCTCGGACGCGGCGAGGATCGCTGCATCCAGCCTGCCGAAGCGAGCCCCCACCGAAGCGATCAACGCTGCGGTCTGCGTCTGGTCGTAGGTGTCGGCGGCGAGCGGGGTTGCGAGCCCGCCTGCGGAGCGGATGGCGTCGGCCACCTCGGACGCCCGACCAGGATCGCCGCAATTCACGAGAACGTGGGCCCCGCTGCTCGCGAACTGCCGCGCGATCTCAGCTCCGATGGCCCCGGAAGCGCCGTTGACGAGGACGACTGGTGTGGCATGTGAAGGTCGCATCGTGGGCTCCTTTGCTCGACGTTCCTCGGAGGTTACACCCAATCCTAAGAAACATAAGGCAAAAATAAGGTCACGATAAGACCACTGTCGGGACGAGAACCGGTGTCCTTGGGATCAACCCCGGTGACAACGCGTGATGTCGACAGCCGTCGACGCTTGGTACCTTGCGTCCAAGACGACATGGCGAGGAGGCCTCCGGATGAATGACGTGCTCGGCAGTGTGCGGAAGAAAGTGCAGCTGGCGGCCGAGTCGGGACGAGCACTCAAGCGTTTGGTGGACACCGGCATCATCGACTTCGGCGACCTGAAAGGGTCGGTGCGGACGGCGAAGCTCTCCCGCGTCTACGGTCCCCAGGCGACCATGACGATCCAGGGCGGCCGCAAGTATGCGTCCCTGCCGGCGATCGTCGACGAACGCGGGACCCTGACCTACAAACAGGTCGACGACCAGTCCTGGGCGCTGGCCCACGGCCTGCGCGGGCTGGGTGTCTCGGCAGGTTCTGTCGTCGGCGTGCTGTGCCGTGATCACCGGGGACTGGTGATCACGATGGCCGCCTGCGGCAAGCTCGGCGCCCGGATGGTGCTGATGAACACCGGCTTCGCCAAGCCGCAGTTCGCCGAGGTGTGCCGGCGCGAGAACGTCGCCGTCGTCCTCCACGACAGCGAGTTCCTCGGGCTCCTCGACGCGCTGCCCGCCGACATGCCACGAGTGCTGACGTGGGTCGACGACGGCACTGAGGTGCCGGCAGGCCTGCCGACGCTCGATGACATCATCGCCACGAACTCCTCGGAGCCGCTGCCGCCACCGGACAAGCCCGGCGGCTCGGTGATCCTGACCAGCGGAACGACGGGTCTGCCCAAGGGGGCACCCCGCGACAGCGTGTCACCGCTCGCCACCGCCCAGATCATCGATCGAATTCCGTTCCCGCATCAGGGAACAATGGTCATCGTGTCGCCGATCTTTCACAGCACCGGATGGGCGACGTACACCGTCGGCGCCGCGTTCGGCAACAAAGTGGTGACCGCGCGGCGCTTCAAAGCCGAGGCGACGTTGGACCTCATTGCCACCCACAAGGCCGACATGCTGGTGGCCGTTCCGACGATGTTGCACAGAATGGTCGAACTGGGCCCGGAGATCATCGCCAAATACGACACGTCGTCGCTGAAGGTGATTCTGATCGCCGGATCGGCCTTGAGTCCCGAGCTGTCCAACCGGGTCCAGGACACGTTCGGCGATGTCCTCTACAACATGTACGGCTCCACCGAATGCGCCATCGCAAGCGTCGCCACCCCCGCCGAGCTGCGGGCGGCGCCCGGAACCGCGGGCCGTTCGCCCGTCACCTGCGAGGTGGTGCTCTACGACGAGAACGATCAGCGCATCGTGGGAAACAACCGGCGGGGACGGATCTTCGTCCGAAACGGCGCGCCGTTCTCCGGTTACACCGACGGCCGCCACAAGCAGATCATCGACGGCTACATGTCCAGCGGTGACATGGGTCACTTCACCGATGACGGACTGCTGTTCGTCGACGGCCGCGACGACGACATGATCGTCTCCGGAGGAGAGAACGTCTTCCCCCAGGAAGTCGAGTATCTGCTGGAGGCCAGGCCCGACGTCGCCGAGGTCGCGGTGGTCGGCGTGGACGACGTGGAGTTCGGAAAACGGTTGCGCGCCTTCATCGTTTCCGAACCGGGCGCCGCGAGGGACGCAGCCGAGATCAAGCAGCACGTCAAGGACAACCTGGCGCGCCACAAGGTTCCTCGCGACGTGGTGTTCGTCGACGAGCTGCCCCGCAATGCGACTGGGAAGCTGCTTCGCCGGGTACTGGTCGAGATGGACGTCGACAGCTGAGGTGACTCGGGCCCCTCACAGACCTTGCGATCGGCTGTGAGGGGGTGGCAACACGACTGTCCACGTTGTGTTTCGAATCGGCAATACGGTCGGGGAACTCTTCGGACATGTCCTATGTGAACCCGAGCGAATTCGTCGGCAAGATGATCGACGCCGGTGAGTCCAAAGCGCTCATGTCGACCCGAGACACTCTGATCCGCGCCTTCATGGCGGGCGCCATCCTCGCTCTGGCCGCAGCCTTCGCGGTCACCATCACCGTGCAGACCGGCAATGCACTGCTCGGCGCCGTCCTGTTCCCAGTCGGGTTCTGCCTGTTGTACCTGCTCGGATTCGACCTCCTGACAGGTGTTTTCACATTGGTGCCGCTGGCCATGCTGGACAAGCGGCGCGGCGTCACGTTCCGCTCGATGATGCGGAACTGGGGCTTGGTGTTCGTCGGCAACTTCGCGGGCGCGATCCTGGTCGCCCTGATGATGGCTGTCGTGTTCACCTTCGGGTTCAGCGTCGACCCCAACGAGGTCGGCCAGCGGCTCGGAGAGATAGGCCACAGCCGAACGGTCGGGTACGCCGAACACGGCGCCGCCGGCATGCTGACCCTGTTCATCCGTGGGGTGCTGTGCAATTGGATGGTGTCGACGGGCGTGGTCGCGGCGATGATGTCGACCAGCGTCTCGGGCAAGGTCATCGCGATGTGGATGCCCATCATGCTGTTCTTCTACATGGGTTTCGAGCACTCCATCGTGAATATGTTCCTGTTTCCGTCCGGCCTGATGCTCGGTGGTGATTTCTCGATCGCGGACTACCTTGTCTGGAACGAGATCCCGACGGTGATCGGAAATCTGGTCGGAGGACTGACTTTCGTCGGGCTCACGTTGTTCGCCACGCACGCCCGCACCGGACAGAAGCGGCTGGTCGAGGTGCCGTCGAAAGACTCGGACGAACGCTCGCTGCTCACCGCGGGGAATGGGAGCCTTCGATGACGCCGATCATGGCGAAAAGCCAAGCTGCGGAGCTGATCACGGCGGCCCGTATCCGGAAGAAGCTCAGCTGGACCGACATCGCCGAGAAGCTCGACGCGCCACTGGTGTGGTGTGTGGCGGCGCTGTTGGGTCAGCATCCGATGACCCGGGCCCAGGCTGAGGTGGTCTGCGAGCTGCTCGATCTCGATGCCACAGTCGCCGAAAGCCTGCAACTGCAACCGAGTCGCAGCATCGAGCCGGCCTTGCTCTCCGACCCCACCATCTACCGGTTCCACGAGGCGCTGGCTGTCTACGGGCCCGCACTCAAGGAGCTCATTCACGAGGAGTTCGGGGACGGCATCATGAGCGCCATCAACTTCAAGGTCGACATCAAGCGCCGCGAGCATCCGGACGGCGATCGCGTGGTCGTGACGTTCGACGGGAAGTTCCTGGACTACCGGTGGTGATGCGCTGCTCTGACACCGCGCTCGAAAAAATGACCAGATCTGAATAAGTGTCTACCCCGCCTCGGACGTGTTCTACGGTGAGCGCGGCTGTGCTACGCAGCCGTCAATATCGAGGTTGGGAGACGAATGGCGCAACTGTCAGCGTGGATGGGTGCAGGTGTGGTGGCTGCAGGGATGTCCGCCGCACTGATCGCCGGGGCCGACACTGCGAGCGCGGAGACCGGGTCTGACGCGTCGGGTGCGAGCGCCAGTGCCTCGGCGGAGCGCGGAGACGATACCCCGGGCGAAACCGACGGCACGGATTCGTCGCCCCAGGACGTGGCCGATGGCGCCGACGCCGAGGACGCCGCCGATTCCGATGATGAGGTCGAGGCCGAGGGCCCGGCGGAGCCGGAGGAGCAGGACGAGGCCCCCGAACTGTCGGACGCGGACGATGACGACGGCGCGTCCTCGCTCGACGGCGGCGATGCCGCGACCGACTCGCCTTCGGATGAAGCCGCGCCCGTCGATGACGAAGTCAGCGAGCCTGTCATCGTCGACGAGGCCCCGGCTGTGGTGCCGGAGGCCGGCCCGACCGAGGGTTCCGTCGACGAGCAGAGTCCCGTGGCCGACACTGCGGCGCAACCCCTGACGGTCGTCGATTCCCCTGCATCGCAACGTGTCTCGCGGACGCTCGACGCGCCCGCCGCCCTCGCCGCGCCGCCGACCCGGACGCTTCAGGACGTGTTCCAGTCGCTGATGATGGAGATCATCGGGGCGGCGGTCCGATTCGTCTCCGGGCCGCCGGTCGTGCCACCGGGAAGCAAGGTCACGGTGCGCACCTCCAGGCTGGAGATCGAGGATGGGCGCTACGTCCGCGCGGACTGGTACTACCCGAAAGGCACCGAAACGCCCGAGCGCCTTATCTATCTGCAGCACGGTTACCTCGGCATCGGCCCGATGTACAGCTACACAGCCGCCTGGCTGGCCGAACGCACCAACAGCATCGTCGTTGCACCTACGCTGTCGTCGAATCGTTATGTGAGAGATGGCTTCTGGCTTGGCGACGACCAGGTGTACCGCGCCACGGCGGCACTCCTCCTCGGTGATCGCGACGCTCTGACCGCCAGTGCGGTGGCCGCCGGCCTCGCGAAGAGGTACGGCGCCGACGCTGCCCTGCCGGACCGGTTCACCCTGGTCGGCCATTCACTCGGTGCCGGTGTCGCCGCGGGCGCGGCCGGCTACTACGCCGAGGCTGTGATCGCCGCCGGCGCCACCAATCACCTCGCCGGCATCATCACACTCGACGGCGCCCCGCCCGGGGCGGTGCTCGCCGAGGCGCTCGACAAGCTCGACGGGCTGGGCGACTACATCCCGGTGCTCGAGCTGGGTGCGCCGAGGGACGGCGAGACCCGGCGAGTGGACGAGGCACTCAACGGGCACCGGCCGGGGCACTTCAACGGCGTGGTGCTCGACGGGGGCGAGCACCTGGACGCCATGCAGGGTGGAAGCCGGCTCATCCAGTTCGTTTCCTACCTGTACCAGGGGTTTCCGACCGAGCAGAACAAGTCGGCCGCGCAGACCCTCATCGCCGGATGGATCGATGACATCTTCGCCGGCCGGGTCGATTCGTCGACGGGAGCGTGCGAAGGCGACGGCTGTACCGGCATCTACGGCGACCCGGGCCAGGCCGTGTCTGTCGGGACCCCGAAGGGGCCTGCCACCGGCGTGGTCATCGGTACGCCTGCCGCGCCTGCCAGGACGGAGTTCCACCCGCTGTCGGTCAGCGCACTGATCTCGACGCGGTCCTCAGCCCTGCGCCTGACGATCACGGGGTAGGTCTGGGTCCGTCCGGTTCTCGACGACGATGCCGGGCGGGCCCACGGGCCACCCCGCCCCATCGCCGAAGTTCGCGCAGCAAGCGCGGACCACCTTCCCGGCGCCCGGCCATGCGCACCCGAGGGTGCCGTTGACGCGGCTGAAGCAGTACGCTTCCACGCAGCAACAAGCGAATTCCGCAACCCTGGTAACGGTTGCTCGGATTCGTTCGCCGCGGGGGAGTCGCGGAGCAGGTCGGGGGCGGAGCGATGCGTCGGAATTGGGAGATGACGGGCCGCGTGTTCAGCGCGGTTCTGATGGTGGCTGGACTCGTGTTCTGTGTCGGTCTGCTGGATGGGGCGCAAGACGCTCCGCCGAGGATGGTGTTGACGAATCAGCCGGGTGACGGCGGGTCCGGTGATTCGAGTTCGTCGGGGGACTCGACATCGTCTGGTGATTCGAGTTCGTCAGGAGACTCGACATCGTCTGGTGACGCGAGCACGTCGGGTGACGCGAGCACGACAGGTGATGCGAGTTCGACCGGCGACACCGGCACGACCGGTGACACCGGCACGACCGGCGACGCAAGCACGACGGGCGACACGACCGGTGACACCAGCGGTGACGCGAGCACGACGGGTGATACGAGCTCGACCGGTGGCACCAGCTCGACCGGCGACGCCAGCACCACCGGTGACACCAGCTCGACCGGCGACACCAGCACGACAGGTGACACCAGCACCACCGGCGGCGTTGGCCCCGCCCCTGCAGGATCGGCCGGTTCGTCCGACGGGGGCCGATCGGTGACAACTGCAGTGGATCCGGTTGTGACGGTGCCGGTTACGGCACCGCCTGAGGTCATGGTGCCCCCGACACCTGTATTGCTCCCCGCTCCTGCGGGCGCCGCGCCGACGTCCGTCTGGGCCGCCCTGATGCCGTCGGCGGGGCCGTGGACAGCCCCGCCTCCCGTCCCGCGGCTGGTGCCGCCGACAGCATTGGAGACCTTGACCGGCGGCGTTCCGGTCGCGCGAGTGCCGGGTGACGCCGTAGCCGGCTTCACCGCTCCGGCGGTGAAACCGTTCATCGCGCCGGAGATACGAACGGACGCGTCCCCGAACGCCGCCGGCCGCAGCGGCCAGCTGATGCTCACCGCCGCGTTCCTCGGCGCGCTGCTCCTGGGATTCATAGCCTTCCTCGGATGGCGACACAGCCGGTTCGGATGGGGTTGAGGCCCGCGTCGGCGACGCTCGGTGCGCGTTTCGAACGCTCCGCACTCGGCGAATGGCTGATCAGCGTCGTGGTCTGTGTGGTTGTTCTCGTTGCGGTGGCCTGGAATCTGCCGGATTCCCATCTCAGGCGCGGTCTGGTGGAGGCCCTGCTTCCGGTCGCGGAATCTACTGGCCTGCAACAGAAATGGAGCATATACGGCCCCGACCCGATCGCCGCGCTGGAGACGCTCGAGGTCCGGGTCACCATGGATGACGGGAGTGACCGGACATGGACGTTGCGCCGCGATGATCCGGCGATCACCTCGGTGACCTGGTATCGCTGGCAGAAGTTCAAGGAACAGGTCATCCGCGACGAAGACGCGGTGCCGGCATTCGCGCGGTGGGCGGTTCGCGAACTGACGGCACCCGAGGAGCGTCCGGTGCACGTCGCGGTTCTGGTGCGCAGGCAACCTCTGCGCGGACCCGGTGATGGCCGCCCCACGGGCGTCGCGGTCCGCACGCTCTACCGCAGCGATGTGCGTACTCCCTGAGCAGGCTGCGATGACACCCGTCGGCGCCGTGGCCAGAGATTCGTGGCGTGCCTTCTGGTTTCGACCGGAGCCTATGATCGTTCTCGGTGTGGTCCGCATTGCGTTCGGCCTCATCGCGGTGGCCTGGGGGCTGTCACTGTTTCCTGATCTCGACGACTTCTTCACCTCCGATGGGGTGCTGATCCGCGCGAGAGCCGGTCCGTTCGAGTGGGGAGTGCTGCCTCCCGGTGTCGGCGATCGGGCCGTCTTCATCGCGTGGATCGTGCTGATCCTGGCAGCGGTCGCCCTGACGGTCGGCTGGCACAGCAGGATTGCGTCGCTGCTCGTGTTCGTCCTGGTCCTGTCATTCCAGTACCGAAACCCGTTGGTGTTCAACGCCGGAGACGTTCTCCTTCGGGTGGAGGCGTTCGTCATCGCACTCGCACCGTCCGGTGCCGCCCTCTCACTCGACGAGCGACGCCGAACCGGCTCATTCTGGTCGGCGCAGTGCCGTGCTCCATGGGCGTTGCGCCTCTCGCAGATTCAGCTCACGGTGGTCTACGTGGCAACCTTCGCCACCCGCATGACGGGGGAGAAGTGGCCGGGCGGCACCGCGGTGTCCTACGCGCTGCGCCTCGATGACATGCTGATCCTGCGCGTGCCGCAGGTGGTTCTGGACAGTGCTGCGGTGATCAACATCGCCACGTGGGCGGTGCTGGCGGGTGAGTTGTTGCTCGGGATTCTCGTCTGGCGACGGCGCGTTCGGCTGGCCGTGATGGTGATCGGGGCGGTCCTTCACCTCGCCATCATGGTGACCATCGCGGTCGGCTTCTTCTCACCCGCGATGATGCTGCTCTATCTCGCTTTCCTCCCTCCGGATGTGGCGGGACGTTGGGTAAGCCGGGGAGCTGGTTCGGCTGCGTCGGCGCCGGACAGTGGTGACACCGACTCGGGCTGAACAGGACATTCGGGCGTACCGGGGGATACCGTCCTCGTCGGCCGGGCCTTCGAGCACGCCGGCGGCCCGCGATATCCGCGGGTTGTGAGCCGGCCCCGCGGCGCGCCAGGAGTCCGATCGCGAAGTTTTCAGGAATGATACGCATGTGGTTTCTGATGCCAATGGGATCGATGAGAACACCGGCTCGGCCTCGGCGGGCGATGCACCGGCGGCTCCCGGTTCGCAGGCCACATCCACCGCGACGCAGACGCGGTCGTGGTCGATGCCGAAGGCGCCGGTCAGCCGAAAGCAGGTCGACGAATTCGGGCGGGCTGCGACCAAGGTGGTCGGCAGCCTCGCCCGGGCACTCGCGGAATTGGCGCGATACGGTGCACGCGTCGTCACCGCGATGTGGCGCGCGATCGACGAGGTGCCGGTCGCCCTGCGGGTTCTGTTCGTCCTCGCTGTTGTCATGCTGCTGGGTATCGCCGGCTCCATCGCGCTGCCGGGAACCGCCGGCCTGCTCTGCGCGATCGTGGCTGTTCCGGTGTCGTCGGTGGCCGTCGGCGCGCTGGGCCACCGCTGGGTCGCCAGGAACGGCACCCAACATCCCGCCGCGCAGGCGCGATCGGCCCAGCCGTCCGAGCTCGCTCGGTCGATCGTGTACGTCGACCGCAAACTGACCCTGGCGCTGAACTCGTTCGGATCCGAGCGCCACCAGCAGGCCGTCATCGCGCTCTTCCAGGCGAAGACAGCCGTCGAGCTCGCGCTGGGCACCGAGCAGGACACCGCCACCCACATCGACGAACCGGTCTCTGTCGACGACTACGGTCTGCGGCCCCGCATCCGAGCAGGACAGAGCTCGACATCGGCGCCACCCGAGGACACGTCGCTGGCGGCTTCGTGAGTGCGGGCACGATCTCCGGACAGGTCGCGCTGATCGAAGACGACTACACACTCGTCATCAATCGCGGCGCCGAATCAGGAGTCACGCCGGGGATGGTGTTCGCCGTCTACTCTGACACCGGTCCCGTGATCACCGATCCCGAATCAGGAAGGGAACTGGGCAGACTCGCCCGCGAGAAACTGCGGGTGCGGATTTTCGACGTACAGCCGTTGTTTGCGCGGGCGCACACCTTTGTCGACACAGGTGACTTCTACGGTCTACTCCGGCTTCCGTTCACCGCGCCGCCGCGCGAGGACATCGTCACCGTGGATGTCGGAGATGCCGTCGACCTCGTCGGTGCGGAGGGACGCGTCCAGCGGCCCGGGCATACCGGCTGATTCAGGCCGCTGTGGTCGCCGGTGCCTGCGCCATCACCATGACGCGGAAACCGAGATCCTGCAGGATGCCCAGCTCGATCGGGCTCAGGGTCCGGATGACGGAGCCGTTGAGGTAGGCGTTCATCATCTTCATGTTCGCGCCGGTGTAGGTGTCGTCATCCAGATGCGTCACCGAGCTTCCGCCTTCCCACGGCGACGGGGTGTAGAGCGGAACCGGCTCGCCGCCATTGGCTTTCACCGCGTTGGCCCCTCCGAAGTACAAGCCGCCGTTGCCGCCCGTGAGGTTGGGGTTGAAGGCTGTATCGAACACGAACCGCCGGTTGATGGCCTTGGCACCGTCCCTGTTGACGACGAAGCTGTCGAAGACGGTCCAGTACCTGCCCGTGTTCTTGCCGGCGGCGCCGATCGTCGCGTCGAATCCCAGCGTGTGCAGCATCTCGTGCATCACGGTTCCGATGAAGTCGCTCTTCGTGGACGGAACCACCCAGTCGTAGGACCAGTTGGAGGTCAGGTTGAAGTCGATTTCACCGTCGAATTCCGTTCCGTTGCTGTCGATTCCGGTGATCAGCTTGTTCTGGACGACAGTGCGGGAGAACCCGGGCACGTCGCTCACAGTCGGGCTGGTGGCCGACGCGAAGCCCGTCTTCGCGCCCGTCATCTTGTAGGTCAGGGTCACGGGTTTGGCGACCATGAAGTACGCCGCCAAACGGTCCGCGCCCGTCTGCAGTGCGGCCTTTGCCGCGTCGGACCATGTTTCGGTGCCGACGTAAGTGAAGGCAAATGTGATCGCGCCCTGATTGACGAGGACGCCGGTATGGGAACCGGGCAACCCGAACATGTCGAAGACGTTGATACGCGGACCGGTGTCCATGGCCGCGACGGCGAAGCTGTCCACGCCGTCGAAGCCTTCAGACGGCGTATAGACGTACGTGCCATCGGGATTCAATTGGACGGTGCCATTCGAGGGTCGCCTGAGCAGGCGCAGCTTCACCTCGTCGCCCTCCGGATCGAACACGTCTATCCTGCCGGTGATCGGACCGCCGGCCTGTCCGGACAACTGAACGGCGTCGATCTCGGGATCCTGGTTGAAGAACGTGTTCCGCACGAAGAACAATCCGGCCGTGAGGTCGTCCTTCACGCGGGCCTCGACCGGCAGCGCCGCAATCCAGGACTGGGCCGCGGCCATCAGCGCGGCGATCGCCTCCGCGACATCTTCGCGCTTGCGTTCGGCGAGCTTTTCCAGCGGTGTCGAGGTTTCCGCGGGCGCTGACAGGACGACGGACTCCTCGGAACCGTCTGCCGGCGAGGAGATTTGTTGCTCTGCCGCGTCCTCGTCGACATCCGAGCGTCGACTCGGCGACTCCTCATCGCCGGCGCGCCCGGAGTCGGCGCGGACAGGGGAATCCGCCGGCGAGTCGACGCTCTGCTCGTCGGCCTCTTCGGTCGCTTCGTCCTCATCTTCGGCCGCGGACGCATCCTCCGTCTGCGACGTATCGTCGGTTTCGTCGTCGGAGTTGTTGTCGGCCCTTTCGCTGTCGGCTTTCGAGGTCCGCCTATGTGATCGATCCACCTGGGTCGTCGACGCAGAGTCGTCGGAAGCCTCCGACGACGAGGGCACTGACGATCGGTCGGTCGTCTCCGCTGAAGCGACGCCGGCCTGCGCGTCGGTCAGCGAGAGCCCCAGCAACGCGGCGCCCACGCCGATCGATGCTGCGCCGGCGGCCAGCCAACGCCGGACCGCGAAACCCTCTGCCCGGCGTGCCGCATGCTTGCCGCTGCGAGACCTCATGTTCGCGTGTGACATCGGTACCCCCCTGAATCCATCTGGAGGAGACCGTAAAGCATGGTCTGCGGGCCCGGGAGCAAATTTGCGACGGGCGCGATAATTTGGGGTTCGCGGGAACGTCCGACGTGGCCTTTTTCGCATATCGGACAGCCACCGGCATCGTGTCTCGCAGTACTCGTCAGCTACTCGGCGGCGCCGCTGCGCGCTTAACGCCTGAAAGGCCCGGTGGGGCGCTAGCATCCTGACAGTGCAGGATGACCGCCGCCTCCGTTCCCGTCTCCGTCTGACATCGAGTCTCGCGATCGTCGGGCTGATCTATGTCGCGTCTCTCGTCGGGTACTGGTGGGTCAGCAGTTCGTATCCGGGCCAACCCCCGTTCGATCCGACCCCGGCGGCGCAGCCCGTCGTCTCCGTCGACCTCGACACGCTTCACACCGCGAACAACGAACTCGAGATCGGAGTGTTGCTGATAGCGCCCGAGCAGTTCGTCGACCGAGAGCTGGGAGTGTTGAACACCGATGTCGCCGTCCGGTTGTACCCCTGGGTCGATCTCGGTGAACTGAAGTTCCCGAAGGGCCAGACACCCGCCAGCATCACCGCCACGATCGAGGCACACGGCGACGCCGATCGCTGGCCCTTCGACACCTATACGACCAAACCGATCACCGCCGACGTTCTCGTCGGGTCAGGTGACGACCGAAGGGTCCTGCCCGCCGAGGTCCGGATCAGCGGACAGATCGAAGGATGGAATGTCGAGGTGCATCAGACCGACGCGTCGGCATCCGTCATCACGCTGAGCCGCCACCGCGGCACCCTGGCGTTCGATCTGGGTATCTGCCTGGTGCTCATCGCGCTGCCCGCGATGGCTCTCGTCGTGGCCATCGAAACCATCCGCGGCAAGCGGCAATTCCTTCCTCCACTGTGTACGTGGTTCGCCGCGATGCTGTTCGCCGTCGTGCCGTTGCGCAACATCCTGCCCGGCGCGCCGCCTCCAGGAGCGTGGATAGATCAGGCGGTGGTGCTCTGGGTTCTCATCGCCCTCGTATCGGCCATGGGTATCTACATCACCGCCTGGTACAAGTACTTCAAGCAGTAGTCGCGGCGTCGATGCGTCGTGACGAGGGCTGCGTGCGTCGCGCTGCTCGATGACGCGGGATCAACCGCGCGACAGCGGTTTACCCGAAGATGTTCTCCCCGCCCAGATGCACGCGATTCACGACAGAAGCGGTGAGTTGGTGCACGGTGTGGCGTCGCTGCCGGTGAAGGTCGGGTGATCGGCGCCGACGCTGACTCGGGCGCATCCGCCACGTCTCGGATGCGCTGCGCGTCTCCGCCGAGGGCTTAGGGTGCTCTTCACACGATGTGGCACTGGAGGCGCGGCGGATGTACCGAAACGGCGGACGGGGCGACGACTTGGGCGTGCTCGCCGGGAAGTTGTTGTTCGCCGTCCAGGGGGAACTGTTCGAGCGCCTGCACGACGAAGGCTTCGACGACATCGTGCCCCGGCACGGCGTCGTGCTTGCCTACCTGCGCGCCGACGGTATTCGCGCGACCGCACTGGCGAAGCTCTCGGGACAGGCAAAGCAAGCCGTGGGATTGATCGTCGACGATCTCGAGAAGCTGGGTTATGTGCAGCGCAGGCCCGACCCCGCCGATCGGCGCGCGAAGCTCGTCGTGCCGACGGATCGAGGGCTCGCGCAGATGGCAGCAGCCGATGCGATCATGGCCGACGTGATGGCCCGCCATGCCAGCAAACTGGGTGCGGCCAAATTCGACCAGTTCCTCAGCGACTTCCGGGCCATCATCGATCACCAGCGCGCTGAGACGCGGGCCGGCGCGCAGTAATACCTGCGGTCGTGCGGCGGTGGAACGGCACCGGCTCACAAAATAGTAATAGATATTGATAGTAAATGTTCATTACTATTATGGTGTAGGAAGGACCTGTAGCCACGGAGGAAACATGAGCGATACCAGCCGAACGAGATTCACCCGCCACAACACCGCAGTGCTGCTGATCGACCACCAGGTCGGCCTGTTCACCGGGGTGCGCGACATGTCGGTCGACGAACTCAAACACAATGTGGTGGGGCTTGCTCGCGGAGCGCACGTGCTCGGCCTTCCCATCGTGGCGGTCACCACCGCACGGGACAGCATGTGGGGCCCCACCATTCCTGAGCTCACGAGCGTGCTCGGCGACACCGAGATTCTCGACAGGTCGACGGTCAACGCCTGGGACGACGACCGCTTCGTCGCCCAGGTCACCGCGACGGGCAGGGACCACCTGATCATTGCGGGTCTGTCCTTCGAGGTCTGCGCGTCACTGCCGGCGATATCGGCTCGTGACAACGGCTTTCAACCGGTGGTCGCCGTGGATGCCTGTGGCACGTTCTCGCGTCACAAGCGCGAAGCGGGCCTTGCCCGGTTGGCGACGCTGGGCATCGAAGTCTCCGACTACGCCACGATGATGGTCGAACTTATGGCCGACAATGGAGATCCTTCGGCCGACGATCTCTATGCCGCGATCGACATGCCGTTTGCGACGCTCATGGGCCAGGTCGCCAGGGCATTGGCGCGGTGAACCCCCACATGTCCGGCCGCACCTACGACTTCGTCGTCGCCGGCGGAGGGTCGGCCGGCTGTGTCCTGGCCAGCCGGCTCAGCGAGGACCCGAGCGTGCACGTGCTTCTCGTCGAGGCGGGTCCCGCCTATCCGGCGTCGCAGTACCCCGACGTGCTCGCCGACGCGAACAGGGTCAGGGGCGATGCCGAGCATGACTGGGGCTATCGCACCCACGAGCGCGTCGGCCACGACATCGACGCGCCGCGCGGAAAGGTTCTCGGCGGCAGTTCTGCGGTGAACGCCGCCGTCGCCATGCGTTCGCGCCCTTCTGATTTCAGGCGCTGGAGCGCCCACGGGATCAAAGGCTGGACGTTCGACGATGTGCTTCCGCTGTTCAAGGCGCTCGAGAACACGCCGACCGGCGAGGACGAATGGCACGGACGTCGCGGTCCCTTTCCGATCCGGCAGACCACGATGGGGGACAACACACCCTCCATGCGGGCATTCGTCGACGCCGCGGAAGCAATCGGTCTGGCGCGTGTGGACGACTTCAACGGAGCTCACCAGCACGGCGTGTCGCCCTACCCGCTGAACGTGGTCGACGGCAGGCGAATCAACACCGGGATGGCCTATCTTCCAGACGGCGTGCGGCGCAGACCCAACCTGACAATCGTCGGCGGCGCCGAGGTAGACCGCGTCGAGTTCGACGGGCTTACCGCGACGGGGTTGCGCCTCGTCACGGGCGAGACGGTCAGAGGGCACACGGTCGTCCTGTCCGCAGGCGCGTTCGGCAGCCCCGCCATCCTGATGCGATCGGGCATCGGCCCGGCGCGGCACCTGGAGGATCTGGGCATACCTGTGCTCGTCGACGCGCCTGTGGGTGCCCAGCTCAAGGAGCACCCGTTCTACTACAACGTCTATTCGCTCACCGCAGCCGCATCGTGCATGGAACCCGTTGCCGGTGCCATCATCTGGACGGCGTCGAGTGAAGCGGGGTGCGACGAACTCGATCTTCAGATCTCGGCGACGCACATCATCGACCCGGCCGAGAGTCCGACCGGAGCCGCCATCGTCCTCGCATCGGCGGTGACCCTGCCCACATCGACGGGGTCCGTCCGTCTGGCGAGCCGGGATCCGCGCGTTGCGCCGGTGATCCGCTACAACTTCTTCGAGGATCCGAGCGATCTGCGCAGGATGCTGGAAGCGGTGCAGATCTCGCGACAGATCGGCCGCATGCGCCCCTTCTGTGACGTCGTCGACCGAGAACTGGCACCCGGCCCCGAGGTCGAGGACGCAGCTGCCCTCGAGCGGGCCGTTGTCGCGTCGGTGGACGGTTATGCGCACCCGACCTCGACGGTGCCGATGGGCGGTCCGGACGACGCGGCCGCGGTGCTCGACGGTGCCTGCAGCGTCAGGGGCGCCGACAGGCTCTACGTCGCAGACGCCTCTGTCATGCCCGACATCCCCTCGGCGGCAACCAATGTCACCACCATCATGATTGCCGAAGCCATCAGCCGCTCGCTGCTAGGCCGTTGATCGGTACGACCTGAGGACAGGAGACCACCGCATGCCCGTCATCGCGATCGACGAAGAGGACATTCCCGCCGCCCGCGCACTGAGAGTCGAGTTCGCCAAGTTCTGGTCCGGCGAGGCGGGGGAGCCGCGTGAGGTCTACGACCGCTTCATCGCGGCGACGCCGGTGACCGCCGACGCGACCGTCGAGACGGCCGGCGGCGCCTGCCCCGGTGTGTGGGTGCATCCTGCCGACGCCCGCACGAGCACGGCGATGCTGTTCCTGCACGGCGGCGGATACGGGCTGGGTAGCGCGTCGGCCTATGTCGGTCTGGTCAGTCAATTGGCTTCCCGCGCCCGCATTTCGGCGTTCGTTCTCGACTATCCGCTGGCGCCCGAGGCGACGTTGCCCGACGCACTGCATATGGCCGGTCGGGCGCTGGCCCACGTCGGCGCGCGATACGGGGCAGTGGTGGTCGCCGGCGACTCGGCCGGTGGGGGGCTTTCGCTCGCCACCGTCATGCAGGCGCGCACGGATCGTGTACCGGTGGCGGCGTGCGTGGTCTTCTCGCCGTGGACCGATCTGTCGTTGAGCAGTCCCAGCGTCACCGAGAACGCGGTCGGCGACCCACTGCTCGACCCGGCGTATCTGAGGGCATCGGCGGCCGCCTACGCCGGTGCGTGCGATGTGCGTGATCCACGAGCCTCGCCGTTGTTCGCCGACATGAACGGGCTCCCGCCGATGCTGCTGCAGGTGGGTTCCGATGAGATCCTGCTCGATGATTCGCGCCGCTTCGCCGAAGCCGTCGCCGGTGCCGGCGGGCAGGTGACACTGGAAGTGTGGCAGGGCATGCACCACGTCTTCCAGCTCAACGTCGCGCAACTGAAAAGCGCACGCCGGGCACTGGACAGAGCCGCGGCGTTCATCGCCGGATCGAATGGATCCGAAAGTGGTTCTCGCGCAGAAATATTGGGCGAGATGTGACGGCAATCATGTTCCGGTTCGCGGTCTTGAGCTGCACGGCGGACGTTCGTACCGGATGACACCCCGTCATCCCGGTTCGCCGGCGAAGCCTTCACGGAAAAGGACCATTTGATGAAAAGCTGGCGCGACTCTCTGCCGACACTGCAGGCCAATACAAGTGGGCGGACCTTCAGCGCGGAGACGCCCGGATACGACGACGCGCTCGCCGTGTTCAACACATGCGTACGGCATCGGCCCGCTGTGGTGGTTACAGCCGCGGGTCCCGACGACGTCCGCGAAGCCGTCACGTTCGCATCGCGGCACGGGCTTCGCGTCGCCGTGCTGCACACCGGCCACGGACCGACGGTGGCAGCTGGGGACGACACACTGATGATCTCGACGCGCAACATGGTCGGTGTGGAGATCGATGCCATGCGCAGAGTCGCCCGGGTTCAGGCGGGGTTGCGATTCGGGCAGCTCGTCGACGTGGCTGCCGCGTTCGGTCTTGCCCCACTCGCCGGTTCTGCGCCCAGCGTGGGAGTCGTCGGGTACACACTCGCCGGAGGCGCCAGCCCTACCCTCGGTCGCAAGTTCGGTTGGGCCAGTGACCATGTCAGCGCCATCGACGTCGTGACGTCTGACGGGCGGTTGCGCCGCGCCACTGCCCGTGCGGATGCCGATCTGTTCGGCGCCCTGCTCGGCGGCAAGAGCAATTTCGGTGTCGTCACCGCGATGGAGTTCGCACTGTTTCCTGTCGAGCAGATCTACGCGGGTTCCCTTTTCTACGCGGGCGAGCACACGCGTAGTGTGCTCGAGGCTTACCGGCAGTTCACGGTGTCGGCCCCCGACGACATCAGCACCGCCGCGACGATACTGAACTTCCCGCCCCTGCCCGATCTCCCACCCTTCATGCAGGGTAAAAAGGTTGTCGCGCTGCGTATCTCGTTCAGTGGAGATCCGCGCACCGGGCGTCGGCTGATCGATCCGTTGCGCCGGGCCGCGCCCCGCCTCCTCGATACCGTTGCCGAAATCCCCTACTCGGCATTCGCGACCATCACACAGGATCCGACGGAACCCGCCGCGGCTGTCGAACACTTCGGCCTTCTGCGTGAGTTGACCGATGGCACGGTGGAGGCGATCGCCGGCCTGGTGGAATCCGAGGCGGGCAGCCAGATGAACATCATCGACTTCCGGCACCTCCAAGGCGCGTTCAGCCGACCGTCGCCGGTGACCAACGCGGTCGGTGGCCGTGACGCGGCATTCGCGTTCTTCGGTCTCACGGTCGTGCCGCCCGACGCCGATGTCCGCGACTACCAGAGCTGCGGCAGCGAACTCGTCGCCGCGCTCGCACCCTGGCTTCATCCGCAGGCGCACCCGAGCTTTCTGGGTCCCGCGGATGCCACCGAGCGGGGTACCCGGCGCGCATACGACGCCGGGGTCTACGCGCATCTGCGAGAAGTCAAGGCGAAATACGACCCTCACAACATATTCCGAGTGAATCACAATGTTCCGCCGGCTGTTGCTTAGCGATCATGGAGACCGCATCGCGACGGCGACGGCGCCGTCCGGTGCGCAACGACGTTCTCTCTGCAGGGTGGTGTCCACGTGACACGTGGTGAATGCGACGGCGGCTTGGACGACATCTACGGAGCACATGACGCATTGAGGCGCCTTGCCGCACTCATCAGCCGCCGAGCTCGACCGGCGGCGATCTTCGCGGCGGTGACCAGAGAAGTGCGATGCCGTGCCCAGGCGGCGACCGCCCGGATGATCCGTTTCGAATCCGACGGAACTGCAACGGTTGTGGCGAATGAGGGCACCGGGGGTCCGCATGTGCGGGTCGGTCACGAATGGAGCGGATTTCCCGAGGCAGGGATCACCAGCTTGGTGTGGCGCACGGGCAGGGCCGTCCGCATCGACGACTACCGCGACCTCCCCGGCGGGGGTCTTTACGTGTCCGAGGGACTGATCGGCGCCGTCGGGGTGCCGATCTTCGTCCACGGAGCACTGTGGGGTCTGATTGCGATCGGTTCCTGCGCCGGCCCCTTGCCCGCGGACACCGAAGTGCAGCTGGCGGAATTCACCAATCTCACTGCCACCGCCATCGCCACGGCCCAAGGACGCGCGGAGATCGAGACATCGCGCGCCAGGATCGTGATGGCCTCAGACGAGTCCCGTCGGCGCATCGAAAGGGATCTGCACGACGGGGCGCAGCAGCGCCTGGTCGCACTCGCGCTGCGGCTGGCGACGTTGTCAGGACACGAATCCGTGCTGCCCCCGGTGCGCGACAAGTTGGAGCGCACGGCCCGCGATCTTCTCGATGTGGTCGACAACCTCCGCGAGATCGCTCAGGGCCTACACCCGGCGATTCTGTCAGAGGCGGGGCTCGGGCCAGCGTTGCGGGCCCTGGCGCTACGGGCATCACTACCGGTGACGGTCGGCGTGGACGTGCCGAGCCGCCTGCCCCAGGCCCTCGAAGTCGGTGCCTATTACGTCGTCTCGGAAGCATTGGCCAACGTGCTCAAACATTCCCGGGCCACACACGCCGACATCTCGGCTGCCACCGCTGACGGTCTGCTCATCGTCACCGTCGCCGACGACGGCGTCGGCGGCGCGGAACTCGCGAACGGCACCGGGCTGATCGGTCTGCGCGATCGGGTCGAAGCGCTGGGTGGCGAGTTGACTGTCGACAGCCCCGCGGGTGGCGGGACACGCATCCGCTGCGAAATCCCTGAGGGCGGTGACATGGTGCTCCTGGCGCAAAACCCTGGTGTGCAACGCAAACCCGCGTGAACGTACCTACCTCTCAGCGTGACTCGAGGTAGATCACGACTGCCTGCACGCGACGGTGATCATCGCCGGTGTCTGCGAGCTGCAGTTTCGTCATGACATTGCGGACATGCTTTTCGACAGTGCTCTGGGTGAGCACCATCCGCTTTCCGATGCCTGTGTTGGACAGCCCCTCGGCCATCAGCATCAGTACTTCACGTTCGCGCGAGCTCAACGACTCAAGCGGATCGTCCAGACGCGGCGCACTGATCAGGCGCTGAACGAACACCGGGTCCAGGACGGTTTTCCCGTGCGCGACCCTTCGAACCGAATCGAGAAAATCTTTGATGCTGGCAATCCGACTCTTCAACAGATAGCCCACCGGACGATTCTCGCGCAGAAGCGTTTTGGCGTGATGAACATCGACATGAGCCGACAGCAGGACGACAGATGTCTGCGGCAGCTCCTCCTGCACCAGCGTGGCGACGTCGAGCCCCTCGGTGCGGTGGTGGGGTGGCATCCTGATGTCGAGGACCGCGAGATCGGGCTTCTCGGTCCGGATGGCGGCAAGCACCTCGTCGGCACTACCCGCTTGGGCGACGACGTCGTACCCGTCACTCATCAACAGGCTCGAAATGCCCTCGCGAAGCAGAACATCGTCGTCTGCGACAACCACCCGGTTACCGGCCATCGTGATCCTCGAGACAATGGTGTCGGCCGCCGCGCAGGCCTGCTCGGAGCGCCGCCATTCCGCGGTCGAACGCCTCGGCGGCCGCAGGCACCGCGGATACGAAGTTGAGATAGCCGTGAACCAGCGTCGGCGAATGGTCCAATTGCGTCGGAACGCCTGCAGCGCGTAGCAACTCGGCGTAGTGAGATCCGTCGTCACGCAGCGGATCGTGGTCGGCGATGGCGATGTATGCTGGTAGCAGACCCGACAGATCCACGGCATTGGCCGGAGCCACGGTGACCGGTAGGGCCGACGGGTCGACCTCGTCGACACAAGCCGGGTGATACCAGCGCATGAATGTCGTCATCATGTCGGCGGTCAAGATCGGTGCGTCTGCGTTCTCCCGCACCGCAGGCAGCGTGAAATCGATGGTGGTCGCCGGGTACCACAGCAACTGGAACGCCAGTTGTGGCCCTCCGTTGTCACGCGCGAGGTGCGTCATGACCGCCGATATGTTGCCTCCCGCCGAGTCGCCGGCGACGGCGATCCGACGGGGGTCTCCGCCGAGGTTCGCCGCGTGCTTGCCCACCCAGCGCAGCGCCGACCACGCGTCGTCGATGGCGGCGGGGTACGGATGTTCCGGTGCGAGGCGGTAATCCACCGAAACGACAATGGCTTCCGCGTGAACGGCCTGCATCCGTGCGAGCGTGTCGTAGGTCTCCAGATCCCCGGTCGCGAAGCCGCCGCCGTGATAGAAGACAACGATCGGTGAGCCCGTGCGCTGCCCAGCCGGCGGCCAGTAGATGCGGACCGGGACGTCGACCAGGTCCTCGACCCCCACGAGGTGGTTTTCGATGCGCAACTCCGCCAGATCATCCGGTGTCGGAAGCACGAGCGCACGCAACTGTCTGCGAGCCTCCTCGACACCCTTCGCCAGCGTGAACTGCTCGGCGAGGATATCCGCCAGTCCTTTCACCATCGGATCGACGTCGAGCCGCTGGCCTAATGAATTGGATTTGGTCATGCTCAGTTGAACACCGCGTGAAACGTAAATAGTCCGTTCCTATTTGACTGTTGAAGCGGTTCGCTGCGAGCTGCCTGAAATCCTTGCAGATGGCGGCAATTTCCCTGTGCGTTCACCGTCAACGAGCGCACGATAGCGAACGCTCCGTGCGGATAACCGGTAGTGTTTCGATGCGGTTGTCCGCATATCGAGATTGGGGGCTAGCGTCGCCGACAACACAACCCTGGTCAGGGAGTGTGTTGTCTATGACGACCCCTTCCCCATTGATCGACGGCGACGGCGACGACCGTGCGGCACTGCAATTCGAGAACGACGTCATGCCCCTGCTGAATTCGCTGTACTGGACTGCGTGGCGATTGACCCGAAGCCACCCTGACGCCGAGGATCTCGTTCAGGAGACCTTGCTGCGAGCCTATTCCGGATACGCGTCTTTTCGGCCGGGGTCGAACATGAAGGCCTGGTTGACGCGAATCATGCGTAATCAGTGGATCAATTCCTACCGTCGATCGCAACGGCGCCCGGCTGAGATGCTGGAGGATTCGTTCGACGACGACAACTCGGCCGACAAAGAATCCGTGCGGACCGGTGCACAACGGTCTGCCGAGGATCGCGTGCTCGACCAGATCCCCGACGGGAAGGTCAGCGATGCACTGGCGAGCATGCCGAACGGTCTGCGCATCGTCCTGTATTACGCACACGTGGAGGGTTACTCCTACCGGGAGATCGCCGATTTCCTCGACATCCCGTACGGCACGGTGATGTCGCGGCTGCACCGTGCTCGTCACCGGCTGCGCGACCACCTGACGAACTCCACCTGCCGGCCGGAGGTCGCCTGAGGTGGCCGACCTGGTAGCTGTTGACGTCCTGGTCGTGTGCGCGGTGTCGGTGACGGCGCTCAAGCAGTTCTTTCGGCGGTTTCTCCAGCCCACGAGCCACCACGAGTTTCGTAAATACGTTGACCGTGACTGTGTTTCGCGCCGCCAGGTGGATGAGGAGCCGGGCAGGCCGTGATGCCGCGGCGACGAGCTGTGGCAGGGCGGGGTTTCCACCGGGGCGAACTGGGCATCCCAGAGGGGAGTGACGCCGATCACAGTGGGGGGCCGAGTGGCCGAGCAGGACGACCGCGTCGTCGAGGAATGCGATCTGTGCGTCGTCGGCGCCGGGCTGGCCGGCATGAACGCACTGTACGTCGCCGCGAGCTACCTCGGCCCAAGGCGTCGGGTCATCCTCGTGGACCGACGCGAACGCGTCGGAGGCATGTGGGTCGACACCTATCCGTATGTGCGCCTGCATCAACCGCATCCGATGTTCACCGCTGGTGACATTCCGTGGCGATGGGACAGGGAACCCGGCCACCTGGCGACCAAGCCCGAGGTGCTCGACCATTTCGAGCACTGCCTCGACGTCATCCGGAAACGGGTGGTCGTGAAGGAGATGCTCGGCTGGGAACTCGTGTCCCACGACGAGGGCGAGGGCGGCGTTCGGATCGTCTGCGAAGCCGTCGACGGGAGACGCCGCGAAATTCACGCTCGCCGACTGATCAAGGCCGCCGGGTTCGCGGTCACCCCCAACCCACCGCTGCGCGTCCAGTCCTGCGACGTCGCCTCGGTCTCGCCGGACTTCTGTGACGTCCGCTCGGGCGACATCGGCGACAGCGGCACTCCGGTGTGGGTGATCGGCGGAGGCAAGACGGGGATGGACACCGCGCACGCCCTCATCGCGGCGGACCGGGGTCGCGAGGTGAACCTGGTGGCCGGCTCGGGGACCTTTTTCCTCAACCGCGACCAGAGCTTCCCGGCGGGGCATCGCCGGTGGTGGTCGGGCACACTGGTCAGTGCGTCCGGCGCGCAGATGCTGAGCCGGTTCGACGGGACGAACGAAGACAGGGCGGCGCGCTGGTTTCGCGACACTTACGGTCTCTGGCCGACCGACGACGCGGACACCTACGTCCTCGGCATCATGTCCGAAGCCGAAAACCGCGTCATCGCCACTGGTCTCACCAATGTCGTGATGGACCGGTTCGTCGATGTCACCGACGAGCCGGACGGTCCGCAGATGCAACTGGGAAGCGGTGCGACGGTCCCGCTCACACCCGGCAGCTGGATCGTCAACTGCACCGGCTACGTCCTGCGCGACGCAGAGCCGTATGAGCCCTACCTCTCCCGCGGCGGCGCTGTGCTGTCGATCCAACCGCGTTCGGCGACATTGCATCTCACGTCGTTCATGGCCTACTTCATGACCCACATGTTCTTCCGGGACAGCGTCGAGGTCGAACAGCTCTACGAACTCGACGCGGTCGATCTGCGGCGGAAGTCGAAGGTCGCCCTGCCGTTCGGGCTGCTGTGCCTCTCCCAGCACAACCTCAGCGTGATGTACGACAATCTGCCCAACCGGGTCTTCCTGGACTGCGGCCTCAGTGTCGACCGGTGGTACCCCCGGGCCCGGCAGTTGACGGGCGCACTGAAGTTCCTGGCGACCCACCGCAAGGAACGGCAACGGGCGCGCCGATGCCTGGACACCTTGCGTGAGCGCTTCAGCCTGCGCTGCGGACCGCTGCCCTCAGGAGAGTAGATTCCCGGGCGTAGCCGGGCATGCCGTGATGAAACGACTGTCCTGGAACGTCTTTCACGCCAGGCTCCGGACACCTCTATCGTGGGGTGATGAGCTCTGAGACGCCTCCCGATCGCACCGGTGCCGCGACGACCGTGACGCGAGAACCCGGCCGGTTCCTCATCGCAGTCGAGGGCCGCACCGTGGGACTCGCCGATTTCCACGACGACCTCCGTGAAGAGGCGGGCAAACGCATCTTCCCGCACACCGAGGTGGACCGCGAGTTCCAGGGCCGTGGGCTGGCGACCATTCTCGTCGCCGAGGCGTTGCGCGTCACGCGCGCGGAGGGGCTGCGCATCGTTCCGACCTGCTGGATGGTCGCCGAATACATCGACAAACACCCTGAGTATGCCGACATCACCGACCGGCGCTAACCGAAATGGGTCTTCGGCCGGCCCGGATCGACGCCGTCGACGGTGATGTCGACCTTTTCGTTGTAGAACGCGACCAGGTTCGCGATCGGAGCGACCGCGGGCAGCGGCGTCTCGTAGGTCCACGCCAAATCCGGGTGCACCGCGTCGCCCACTCGTATCGACCAGTAGCGTGACGTCCTGCCCTTGTACGGACAGAGGGTCTGCGTATCGGTCGGCTGCAGGTGTTCGAACGCGACGTCGGTGCGGTCGATGTAATACCTTGTCGGCAAACCGGTTTCGAAGAGCAACACCGGGCTTCGGGTGTCGGCGAGAGTTACTCCGTCGAGCATGACGGTGACGTGTCGGTGTGAGCGCAGCGCATCCACCCGGGCGTAGGGATTGCGTGGATGGCCGTAGATCGGCTCGTCCTCCTCGAACCAGGTGAGCGCATTCCACTCGAACTTCACCAGGCCCGCCACCGGACCGTCTCCCGCGTCGAACACCCGCGCCGCCGACGTCGCAGTGCCGCTGTCACCGACGATCGAGAACGTGTGTGACGGGCCGAACTGCACTCGCTGCTGATGGCCGTCGTCGCGCAGCACGCCGGGCACGACGTCGGCCAGCGGGATGTAGTACTGCGGGTAGTAGGGCACCTCCCAGACGTAACGCGCCGACGTGGTGTCGAAGACCAGGTCCCGGCCCAGGAAGCCCCGCACCCGGCGCGGGGCCGGCTCGATGCGACCCCGTGTTGCCGCCATCTGCGGATAGTCCGGTTCCGGGCCGTGCTGAGCGCTGTTCACCGCGGGGCCTCCGATGTCCGGACACGTCGGTCCAATGATGCGCGAGACTGTAGGCCCGGCCGTCCAGTGGTGAAGGAGAACGACGACTCGTGCCTGTTCGCCACGGTAGCGAGAGAGGTCCGGTGCGCGCCACGGTGCTCGTCTGTGTCGCGGCGACCATCGCGGGGGTAGTTCTCGGTGTCATCGGCGCCGCGTTCCGCTGGTGCCTGCAGGCGGCCGAGGGCGTGCGGGCCGACCTAGTCGAGTGGGCTCTGCGATTGCCGGGGCCGGGCTGGCTGATCCCGATCGCCGCCGCAGCCGTCTGCGCGACGATCGCGGCGCTGCTGGTGCGGTGGGAACCCCAGGCGGTGGGCAGCGGCATCCCGCACGTGGAAGCCGTCTTCCTCGGCAGCGCGCGCCCGCCGCGGCCGAGCGTGCTTCCGGCGCGCTTCGTCGGTGGGGTGCTGGCGATCGGCGGGGGCCTGGTTCTCGGACGCGAAGGGCCGACAGTCCACATGGGCGCGGCGGTCGGCGCCGAGACTGCGCGGCGCACGCGACTGCGCGACCGCGATGCGCGGACAGTCGAGGTGGCCCTTGCCGGCGCGGGTCTGGCCGTCGCGTTCAACGCTCCGATCGCCGGGGTGCTGTTCACCCTCGAAGAGGTGACCAAGTCGTTGCGGCCGCGGATCGTGCTGGCCACGGTACTTGCCGCCGCGGCGGCGATCGTCTCGTCGCGCCTTCTGCTCGGCAACGACCCCGACTTCGACGTGAACCGTGTCGCGGCACCCGATCTCACGTGGCTGCCGCTCTTTGTGGTGTTCGGTGTGCTCACCGGCGTCCTCGGCGCCGGCTACAACGTCGTGGTGCCGTGGCTGGGAGATCACGTCGCTGCATTGCCGAAGATCCCCACCGCGCTGAAGGCGACGGCAATCGGGGCGGTGGTCGGCGCGGCGCTCTGTGTGGCACCGCTGACGGTGGGCGACGGAGACTCCCTGACGCAGATGATTCTCGACGGGCATGAGTTCGTGTTGTGGGTGGCGGTGGGATTGCTTGCGGCGCGGTTCATCAGCGGGCCACTGAGCTATTCGGCGGCAGTTCCGGGCGGACTGTTCGCGCCGCTGCTGGCCGTCGGTGCGCTCTGGGGTTTCGTCTTCACAGGATGCTTCGACGCCGTGTGGCCCGAGGACACCTCATTCCTGGTGATTCCGATGGCGATCGTAGGGATGACAGCGTTTTTCGGGGCGACAGTGCGAGCCCCACTGACCGGGATCGCCATCGTGATCGAGATGACGGCGACGGTCTCGGTGGCCATACCTGCGGTGGCGGCCATGATCTCGGCTATACTGACCGCTCGGGCCGTGGGGTCGGTGCCGATCTACGACAGCCTCCGTGAACGAATGCCGCGGGAACCGGACGTGAACCCCGAGGAGGCGGGCGGCGGCCGCCGCGAGGAGCCTTGACTGCGTTGCTGATTGGGGCGTCCGGGGTGGCGCCGGGGTCGGTGGATCGATACGGATCACCCAGGTGAGGACCACCCGGGGTTGAACGCGCGGGAAAATTCTCCGAACGGGGCGAATTTGCCACTTTCGCGTTGATCTTGTCGGGTACCCTTAGCTCGCTTTTCTGAGCTACTACTCGGCCTTTGAGGGAGTCGACATGACACAACCGCCCGGGAATTACCCGCCTCCGCCCCCCGCAGGCGGCGGCGGCCTGCCTCCGCAGCAGCCGATGGGCCCGCAGCCGAGCAACAACCTGGTGCTCGGCATCCTGACGACGATCTTCTGCTGTCTGCCGTTCGGTGTCGTGTCGATCGTCAAAGCCGCTCAGGTCAATGGTCTCTGGGCGCAAGGGCGCTATGCGGAGGCGCAGGCATCCGCGGCGGCCGCGAAGAAGTGGGCGATCTGGAGCGTCGTCGCCTGGGTGATCTTCGTGATCATCTACGGCATCCTCATCGCCGTCGGCGCTCTCAGCATGGACTTCGATACCTCGACGTCGTACTGATCTCCTTGCCGGCCGGGCGATCCGCTCCTGCCCGCCTCGGCGGCCCACTGCTCGTGGGCGCCGCGGCGGCAGGCGCGTGTGCCATCGTGTGGGTCGCAGATCCCACGACCCCGGGCGGACTCCTGCCCACGTGTCCGACGAAATCCCTTCTCGGCATTGACTGTCCGGGATGCGGGACGCTGCGCACCATCTACTCGCTGCTCGGTGGCGACGTCATGTCCGCACTGCGCTTCAATGCCCTCGCCGTGGTGGCCCTCGGTTTCCTCCTCGTGGCGTACGCCACGTGGACCTACGGTCGCATCGTGAACCGCAGAATCGTCTCCTGGCAACACCACCGGTGGGCCGCCGCGGTGACTCTCGGCGCCGTCGTGGTGTGGTTCGTGTTGCGAATCGTGCCCTTCGAGCCGTTTGTCGCACTGCGGGTGTGACCGTAATCCTGTGCGAGCGCCAGGTGCATCAGCTTTCGTCTGGGATCTGGCGGTGGGTCTGGGTGCGCGCAGGTGCGTCGGGGTCATCGTCCTGGTGATCGAGCTTCTCCTGGAGGTCTCGCTGCTCTTCGGTCGCCTCGGTGGCGTCTTTCGGGTTGGCGGGTGGGTGATCGTTCTGCTCCACGGCGAAAGCCTCCAAGCGTCATCGGTGGTTGGACGTGAATTGAGTTCTCCGATCGGGGCTTCGTGAAACACAATTACCCGCGTGACCGGATCACCGTTGTTCTGCGGCACCGACCTGGCGGGCCGCATCGAGGCCGCCGAAGCCGCACTGATCGTCGCCGCGACCGAGGCGGCGCTGACGCGCGGAGCCTGGGGCACCGCGCTGCCGATCGCCGGCGGCTTCGCCTGCGCCGCAGAAGCAGGCTCCCCGATGAACAAAGTCGTCGGCCTCGGGTTCGGGGGTGACATCGACCCCGCGGTTCTGGACACCGTGGAGCGGACCCTCGCGGAACTGGGCGTCCCCGTGCAGGTGGAGCTCTCGAACCTGGCCGACCCGGCAGTCGCGGAGCTTTTGACCCGGCGCGGCTATCGACTGGTCGGATTCGAGAACGTCCTCGGGCAGGCGTTGCCTTCCGCGGCCGCCTCAGCGACGGGCCCCGGGGTCGAGATCCGGCGAGCAGGCCCGGCGGACATCGACACGTGGATCGACGCCGTCGTCGAAGGTTTCACTCATCCCGACGAGGTCGGTGTGGTCAGTCACGAGGAGTTCCCGCGAGAGGTCATCGCCAAGGCGGAGCGCGACTTCGAGAAGGCCGGCGCCGTCGCGTACCTCGCTTACTGTGACGGCGCCGTTGCGGGCGGCGCCGGCATGAGGATCACCGACGGAGTCGCTCAACTCACCGGCGCGGCGACGGTGCCAAAGGCCCGGCGGCGAGGCGTGCAGTCCGCGCTCCTGGCGACGCGCCTCGGCGACGCGGTGTCAGCCGGCTGCGACCTCGCCGTCGTCACCACTGCGCCGGGCTCGACATCGCAGAAGAACGTCCAGCGCCGAGGCTTTCAGCTGCTCTACACCCGCGCGGTTCTGGTCAAGGAACCCGTTTAGTCTCGCGTGGGCGCTTCGAGGTCCCGAGCCGCGGATGCGGAGAACAGCCACACCGTCAGCCAGACGCTCCCGATCACGATCACCAGCGAACCAGGCACGTGGATCCCCAGTGTGGGCCCCTCCCCGAGACTCGCCTGGACGAACGAGAACGCGAGGATCACGAAGGCAACGACCGCGCTCCACCAGCCGCGCCTGCGACCGTAGGCAAGTCCTGCCAGTGCGACCGTGAGCCCGCCGGTGACGACGTGCAGCACGATCGCCGCGGTCCCGTGGACGTCCTTGAGCTCGCCGGCCTGGACGAGCGCACCGGCCGTGCCGAAGAGCGCCACGATGACGGCGATCGTGGCGAGCGCGAAGAAGCGGGCTGTGAGCAAGAACGGGCGTGACGACCTCTGCTGGTCTCCCGACGGCATATCGGTCCTCTCTCGGTTCGCGTCGCGATCGCCGAACACCTCGGGTCTGAATCGAGACGACGTCGCAGGCTCGACTATGACAGTACCCACGGTCTGCGGACTGAGATCGGCCAAAACCGTTGATGCAGGGCCGATCTGAGTGAACGCGGCCACCGGTGGCATCGATCCCCGCGTCCGGTGGCGAGAAATCCGGCAACGAGGACGTAGCACGAACGTTGCGGGTCGGAAATGCCGAGGGGGAATTCACTGCGGTAGTCGTCTCCCGTCGAAAGGTGTTGCCATGACAGACCCCGCCCGGCTCGCAGCGGAAACCCTCTGGACGGGTCTCGGCAGAAGAGACTTCATCCGGGCGGTCGCCGCAATGGGCGCAGGCGCAGGCGTCGTGGGCACCGTGTCCGCCTGCCAGTCCGGAACGACCGGTCCGCCGTCGGAGGCGCCGTCGTCGGCCTCCTCCAGCTTCACCATCCTGCAACCTGGTCAGGGCGATCCGGTCGGCGACCACTACCTGCAGTCCACGCCTGACGCCGTGCTGTGGGGTTACGTGCCGACCGTCCACGCGGCGCCGGCCCTGCAGATCGGTTCCGGACAGACGGTGACCATCGATGCCGTCAGCCACGAAGGCATTCTGGAGGACCAGGGGCGCAATCCGGTCGAGTACTTCGGTTCGCACGGTGTGGCCGAGAACGAGGTGCTCCAGGACGCGATCGACATCGCGGCCGGTTACCGGCGGACGCCGAGGAACTTCGACAAGGATGGCCCCCACGTCGTCACCGGACCGGTGTTCGTCGAGGGCGCTCAGCCCGGCGACGTGCTGAAAATCGAAATATTGCAAGCGATTCCGCGGGTGCCCTATGGCGTGGTCTCCAGTAGGCACGGCAAGGGGGCGCTGGCCCGCACGCCGGACGGCGGCTCCCCCGCCGGCATCAGCCTCGCCGAGGTGATGCCGCCCGTCGGCACCGACCGGCGCCCCGATCCCGACCCGGCGCGATACGGCAATGTCTCGACGTTCACCGCCGTCGAAGACGGCCACGGTGTGATGACCTATGGCGCCGCCGCGGTGCGATTTCCGCTGCGGCCCTTCATGGGCATGATGGGAGTGGCGTATTCCCAGGACACCGATCCGACGGCGGCCACCGCCAACTCCATCCCTCCGACGGTCGGTGGGGGGAACATCGACATCCGGTTGTTGGGGGAGGGGGCCACCTTCTATCTGCCGGTGTTCGCCGAGGGGGCGCTGTTCTACGTGGGCGATCCGCACATGGCCATGGGCGACGGTGAGGTCGCGCTGACCGCCATGGAGGGATCCCTCCGTGGCTCCTACCGGCTTTCGGTGTGCAAACCCGGCTCCGGGGATGCACCCTCGGTGGCCTACCGCTATCCGTTCGCCGAAACCGCCGACGCCTGGGTGCCCATCGGTCTGTCCGACCCGGACGGCTCCGTCGGCGGTCAGGGCAGCGACTTGGACATCGCGATGCGCCGTGCGGTCGTCAACGCCCTCGACTTCCTCGAAACCGATCGTGGCATGGACAGGGCGACCGCTTACGCGTATTTGTCTGCTGCAGCGGACTTTTCGGTGTCACAAGTCGTCGACCGCACGGTCGGGGTTCACGGTCAGGTGTACAAATCGCACTTTCCGCAGACCTGACCGGGAAGGGCTTCGATGACGTCGAGGTCCGAGACCGGCGCGATGGCGACGCGTGTGACGACGGCACCATCGGTGGCGACGTCGACGATGCCGATCGGGTGCCCGCCTGGCGCGATCACGTACACCGCACGCCCGTTGACGCGCATCGGGGTGCGCGCGCGGATCCGGGTGGCGAAGCGCTGTGTCTCGTCGGCGACGTCCGCGGCCCCAGACACGGTGAGCGCCGTCCCCGCCGGAACCAGCGAGGCATCCACTGTCCGCACGCATCCAGGTGCCATCAGCGTGAGCATGCGGGCCATGTCGCCACCGGCCGCCGCTTCGAGGAACGCAGCGACGATCTCGTCGTGGCCGGTGTCCGCCGCCGCCCCTGCCGACTGCGCCGCCGGCGGTGAGACCCGCGAGCGTGCCCTGCTCGCATGCTTTTTCGCGCTGGACGGTGTGGTGTCGAGGATCTCGGCGATGCGGCCGAAAGGCACCGCGAAGAGGTCGTGGAGTACGTAGGCCACGCGTTGGTGAGGCGTCAGCGACGACAGCAGCACCATCAGGGCGCGGGACACGTCTTCGCGCCGAAGAAATGCCTCATCGGTGGCGAGGTCCTGGTCGCGATACGGCGCCGGTCCCTCGATGAGCGCCTCGCGCCTGCTGCGCTCCCGTAGCTGGTCGATACACACCCTCGTCACCACGGTCGTCAACCAAGCGGGCACATTCTCGACCGGAACATCGGGGGAGGCCTGCATCCGCAGCCACACCGTCTGCACCGCGTCCTCGGCGTCGGCAACCGAACCCAGGATCCGGTGCGCGATGGACATCAGCCTGGGACGGTCGGCAAGAAAGCCGTCACTCACGGAGATCTGGGCCACCAGCGGTCACCTTTCCGGTCTGCGGGACGTCAGAGGGGTGAGGGAACTGAGAACCGCTGACACAGGAGGCGACGTGACGAGCATACCGATGGGACGGGGGCTGTGAGCGGCCCCGTGACAACGGCGCTGGCAGCTGTGACCGCCGCGTGCGCTGTCGCCAACGCCGCGATCGCCGTCGCAGATCTGGCCCGGGCACCGTTCGTGCTGACGAATTCCGCAGAGGTCGGGGTCGCACCGCGGTGGATTCCGTACCTGGCTTCGTTGAAGATGGCCGGAGCGGTCGGGCTCCTCGTCGGGCTGGCCGCCGCGCCGTGGTTGGGTCTGGCGGCCGCGGGAGGTCTGACCATGTTCTTCATCGGCGCCGTGATCGTGCACATCCGGACGAGAGTCCTGCACAACATCGCGTTCCCCGCGATGTTCCTGCTGCTCGCGGTAGGGGCACTCACGTACTTCGCGAGCGCCGTGAACTGACTCGACGTCAGGGTGTCCCGTTCTCGACGGTGCGAGCCAGACTCGCCAGGGACTCGTCGAGGAACTCCCGACCGAACGGTGGCAGCCCGCCGAGCTGGTCGCGGACGGCCTGGAGGGTGGCGCTCCAGTCGTAGGTGAGCGTCACATCGGTGCCGGCCGCGGTGGGAGCGAGGTCGTAACGCCACCACCACCCAGGCGCGCTGTGACGGCCGCCGGCATCGACGTTGCCCGGAAGCCACCCGATGCTGCGGTCCTGTTCGAACACGGTGACCAGGTTGTGCATGACGTATTCGCCGCCGAGGTGTTCCAGGAACATGTTCACGACGAAGACCTGGCCGGCCTCGGTGAGCGGATCGGTCGTCACTGCATCCCGCACCCAGTCCGTCGGCTCGGTGTCCTGATGCCGCGAAGGGTCGGCCAACACGGCGAAGATGTCTGCTGCAGGGGCGGCCACCGTGCGGGTGGCGACGTAGCGTTCTTCGGCGGTCATGAGGGTCTCCTCTGCTCATCGCGCAACGTTGCACGCCCAGTCTGTCCGACGGGGATCATTGGTTGGCCGCCTGGGACTCGTCAAGCATGTCAGGAGCCACGACGGCAGAGTTTGGGATAGCCGAACTTTCCTGGTTGAGTTCCCAAAATTATTGCGCGAGACCATGTTTGGACGTGGGCGAGTTGCCAGTCGCGCGCCGCCGTGTGTAAGCTGGCGGCATCGAAGGGGAGTAGCCCCCAATCGGCAATCGACATACTGGTTCCGTTGGAACCCGGTTGTCCGAACCGGCCATCGGGCGGTGGGCGAGACCTTCGGCCGCACAGACCATTTGGGCTGCCGGCCGGAGGCGTGTCCACATTCTCCGAACGGCAGTCACCGAGACCGAGGAGTTCTGGTGCTCGCCGCGTTGCTGTTGAGCTTTGCCGTCATATTCGTGGCGGAACTGGGGGACAAGACCCAGCTCGTCGCGATGATGTTCGCATTGAGGTACCGCTGGTGGGTGGTGCTGTCGGCGATCACCGTCGCCACCACCGCCGTGCACGTGTTGTCGGTCGCCATCGGCCACTACCTCGGTGCAGCACTGCCGACACATCTGCTCGGCATCATCGCAGGGGCGATGTTCATCTTCTTCGGCCTGTGGACGCTGCGGGGCGACAGCCTGTCCGACGAGGAGGCCTCGCGCGCCCAAAAGGCGACCGCTCCCGCGTTCTTCGTCGTGACATCAGCCTTCGTCCTCGCCGAACTCGGCGACAAGACCATGCTCGCGACGGTCACCCTGGCCTCTGACAACAACTGGCTGGGTGTGTGGGTCGGCTCGACGCTCGGCATGGTGGCCGCCGACGCGCTGGCCATCGTCGTCGGCGCAGTGCTCGGCAAGCGTCTGCCCGAGCGGATCATCCAGATCGGCGCGGCAGCACTGTTCCTGCTCTTCGGCGCCTACATGCTGCTGGAGAACCTCATTCCGAACCTGCCGTTCGCCCTCCTCGGCGCCATCTCGCTGGCCATCGTGCTGGCGTTCGGGGCGATCGTGCGAACACTGCCCGACCGGCTGCGCCCAGCGGTCCTGCGGTCCGAGCCGTCGCCTCCGGTCACCGCCGACGTGGATGCCGAGGAGCCCGGCGCGGAGATCGGCGCATCTCGGCGTCCCTCTGGATAGGGACGACGTCTCCGTCAGATCGCCACGACGGAGCGAATGGCGATCTGTTCGGTCTCGCAGTGTCGACAGGTCAGCGGGCGGACTTTGAGCCGCAGATTGGCGATTCGCAACGCGCGCTGGCACATCGGGTACGGGCACCCGCACGACAACGTGACCCACCATTGCGCCGGATGGGCCAGCGGGCCGCAGAACTTGCGGCAGGTGCACTGGATTTCGGGCTCGAAGTCCAGCTCCGCCAGCGACGGCTCGTACAAGGTGGTCACGGCCCCCAAGGCTAAAGTCGAAGTCGAGACTTTCGCGGTAGGCGCGCGCGGACACGCAGAACCTGTTGCCTCGCAGCCTCGATCGAATGCCCCGCGTCAGCGTTTCCCGCTGACGTGCGCGCCCGCATCGCCGGGCAGCCGCAGCGTCTCGATGAGCGTCAGCGCGAGCAGCGCGCCGAGCGCCGAGAACGTCCACGCGTACGACGTCAGCACCGTGAGAAGCAGTGCGGCGACGGCGATGCCGATCCCGGACGCCAGCTCCTGCACCGTCGCATTCAAGGTGTTGGCGTGGGTCAGCTCGTCGCCGTCGACGTCGGCGAAGGCGAGACTGTTGTAGGCCGTGAATCCGATCGACCGCAGTGCACCGCTGACGTACAGCACCGCCGCGATCACCGCGACAGGGGTGCCGGGCTGCAGGGCGGCCAGAACTCCGAACCATCCCACCGACACGATCGCGTTGACCAGCAGCACCCGTTTGATGCCGAAGCGTCGCATCAACGGGGTCGTGATCGGTTTGATCGTCAGGTTGCCGATGAACAGGGCTGCCACCATCAGCCCGGCGGCGAAGGCCGACCATCCGAATTCGAGCTGGAACAGCAACGGCAGCAGGAACGGCACCGCCGTGATCACCAGACGGTAGAGGGAGCCGCCCGACACCGTGATCCGCAACGTGCGCACCCGCAGTACCGACAGGCGCACCAGAGGTGAGGGGGTGCGCCGCAGATGCAGTAGTGCGCCGATCAGCAGGCCGAGTGCGGCGCAGCCGCCGATCCCGACGAGCATCCAGTCGGTGCCGCTGACCCGGATGTGCTCGAGCGCGATCAGTGCGGTGACGATACCGGTGCCCAGCAGCAGCAGCCCGCGCCAGTCGAATGGCTTGACCTGCGCGGCGGGGCCTCCGCGAATCAGCTTGTGAGCGAACAGCAATCCGAGGATGCCGACCGGGATGTTGACAAAGAAGATCCACCGCCACGATCCGTATGTGGCGATCGCCCCGCCCAGGACCGGGGCGACGACCGGTGCGGTGAGGGCCGGCCAGGTGAGCAGCGCGATGGCCCGCACCAGGTCGGTTTTCGCGCTGTATCGCAGCACCGCCAATCGACCGACCGGGACCATCATCGCGCCACCGACACCCTGCAGCACGCGCATGGACACGAGCATCGACAGTGATCCGCTCAGTGCGCATCCCACCGACGCCACCGTGAAGACCGCGATCGCCGCGAGAAACACCGGCCGGATCCCGAATCTGTCGGCGATCCATCCGCTCGCCGGGATGAGCACCGCGACGGTGAGCAGGTAGGCGGAGATGGCGACGTTGACGTCGACGGCCGCGACTCCCAAGTCCTGCGCGATCGCGGGGATCGCCGGGGCGATGATCGTGGCGTCGAGGATCTCCATGAACAGCGCCCCCGCCACCAGCAGCGCCATCCCCCGCGGGAAGGAGGACTGAGGCGGCGTCGACACGGGATCCAAACCTAGACGGCCGCAGAGCCCGGCGGCCGTCCGGTTCAGCTGGGTTCGAACAGGTCCGTCAGTTCGAGCAATTCAGCGAGACGGCCACCTTCTGCTTGGGCACGACGGTGAAGACATTGAAGTCGTCGTCGTCATTGAGGTTGAAGGGCAGTGGCGCACCCGGGAGGTTACGCACCCCGATCACGGTGCATTCCTCCAGCGGGGCGTTCCCGACGCGGCTGATCTTCACGTCGTACCCCTGCGCGCGGAGTGAGTTGATGGTCGACGACGCGGTGTCTGCGTGCGCGGGCGCGGCGAAGGCGAGCACGGCACCGAGAGCAGCGAGCGGAACGCCGGCTGCGATGAACTGCTTCATGGTGTGACTCCTAGGTCTGGTGCGTCACCTGCGTGATCGCAACTGTATGAGTGACACCATCGTCGCGAGCAGGGAATGGCCGCGCTTGGAGCTTGTGTGGAGATTTCCGGGAGAAGTCGGGAGAAATGAGGCCGGGTCAGGGGGACCCGCCCTGGCGGGGTCAGCCCGTGAGGACGCCGTTGTACACGGGACAGTAAGCGCCTACCGCGGCCACCATCAGCCGGGTCGCCTGCTCGTGATCGACGCCCTCGCCGAGCAGCGAGTTGATGATGTCGGCGCGGATCCGCGCCGGCTCGACATTGTTGGCGGTCCCCTCGGCCACCACGTCGCACACGTTGTTGCCGGCTTCGGTCGCCTCGTCCGGGGATCCGAACTCCAGCCCCAACTCGCTCACCACCGCGAGAAACTGGGCGTCGGCGTCCGTGCCCTGCGCAAGGGGTGCTGTGGCGAGGACCGCGACCGCTGCGGCGCCGACCGCGAGAATCGTCGGACGGGCGATGTGGGCGCGCATGGAGCCTCCTGTCGGATGTCTGTGCGGATGGTAGCGGTGGTGGAGCGCACATCCCGGGATTTGCGCCGTGGGTGCGCCGGGGACGCTGGACACCCCGTGAAGTGCATATGGGCGGTCCGTCCGGCTGCAAAGCGAATTCGCCGAATGCTGCGCACCCAGCCCGGTCGAACGGGGCGATGTGATCGCCCGGCCGGAGGCTTCGATAGCCTGTATCCGGTTGTCACGCATCAGACACCGGGTTCAGACTGCAGCCTCAGCGATCAGCCGCGACCGGGAGTACCCGGACGCGCCTAGAGAGACGAGGCCGGCCACGTGCAGCAATTCACCGAACACCAGCTTGATGGTGTCGTGATCGTGTCAGCGGTCGGGGCAGTCGACATGTTGACTGCGCCGAAGCTGCAGGAGGCCATCGACGCGGTGGTGGAGCGCAAGCCCGCCGGCCTCATCGTCGATCTCACTGATGTCGATTTTCTCGGTTCGGCCGGCATGCAGGTCCTCGTCCTGACGCAGAAGCGGGTCGACGGGCAATCCAGGTTCGCCGTTGTCGCCGACGGTCCGGCCACCAGCCGGCCACTCAAGGTCACGGGACTGACCGACTACGTGGATCTCTTCTCGACGCTCGACGCCGCTGTGGCCGACTTGCGAGACGACTGACCATCTCCTGATCCTGTGACCCGCAGGTTTGGCAAATTTGTGCCCGGGGAACAGACGCTTCGCCAAAGCTGTCACCCGCGAAGAAGGAGCGTCTGGTGAGCGACAACAACTCAGGTCCCGAAGAAGCCGTCAAAGGCACCGTCGAAGGCGTCAAGGGCAAAGCCAAAGAGGTGATCGGCGTGGTCACCGGCCGCGATGACCTCCAGCGCGAAGGCGAGGCCCAGCAGGACAAGGCCGATGCCCAGCGCGAAGCCGCGAAGAAGGAAGCTGAGGCGGAATCCGCGCGCGCTGCGGCCAAGGCCAACGAAGAGCGTCAAAAAGCCGAGCAGTAAAACCCGTTTGGCAGGGTAAGTTCTCCTGCAATGGCTCTTACGTCCATCCGCAGCAGGTCAGCTGACAGTCGGCACTTCTCGATAGCGTCGACGTCGCTGGAGGTTGCGTGCCGCACCGAAGGCCGTGGCTCGAACAAGCGAGCCACGGTCTCGGTGTGTGGCGAGGTGGACGCCGCCAACGCCAAGCATTTCGCCCATACCGTCCGCGAGGCCGCAGGCGGGGCGGGGGCGTTGGTCCTCGATCTCACCGAAGTCCATTTCATGGCTTTCGACGGCGCTTCGGCGCTGTACGCGATCAGTGCGCATCTGGCCCGCGAGGACGTGACGTGGTGTGTCGTGCCGAGTCCGTCGGTGTCGCGCGTGGTGAAGCTCTGCGACCCTGAGGGTCTGATTCCTTTGGAAGAGATCGCGAGCGTTCGCGGTTCCAAGCCGGCCTGACGCGGCGCTGATCTTTGACCTCTCCCGCGTCCCAGCGAACTGCGGAGCCCGGTGAAGCCGCAGTCCGCGAGTGGGCGGCACGGATGGCGAACCAGAAGGGAGCCCGTTTCACATGTTTGCTGCCATGTCGGTTTGTGATCTGCACCTCAGTCTGATCGCAAAGGCTAAGAATTTTGCGTGGAGCGGTGTTTGTCACATAGTCGTAGGCCGCTCGCCATATCGCCGCTAACCCCTGTTCAAGGCCTGTTTGCAGATTGCCGAACCAAGGTCACGAATTTATAACTAGGAATTGTCTAAGTAAGTTCTGAGAGCCTTGGGTGGTTATTCGCCGTCATGACTTTCCGGCGGCTCTGACCTTGATTTCTCGTCGCTACACTCGATTCAGATCGCGCCCCACCGGGCGCCATACACGGAATCTAGGGCCGGGTAGAAGTCATACCGGCGGAGGTACCAGGCAAATGGCAAACTTTTTGATGCCCAAGGGGCATGTGATGCACAACCCAACAGGTGATGCTGGCGTGTCCGATGCGCCGCTGGTGAACAGTGCGCACGGCGATGTCGTGCTTGAGCGCCATATCACCGTGTCACGCGGGCCGATCGGCGACCTGGCGACTGGCGGGAGCGCCGTCGTGATGGCCAACTCCGGTGACGACAGCGTCTCGGTACTCGACCCGGTGACGCTGTCTGTCAGGGCCACGATCGGCCTCGAGGGCGAGCCCCTCGCCATCGCTGTTGCCGACGACCGCGCCTACGTGGCCGTCGCGGCTCACAGCTACGACGCGGTGGCCGCGATCGACCTTGACACCAACACCGTCATCAAGACCTACCCCGTGGCATCCGGCGTGACCACGCTTGCCGCCGGCCCCGACGGCAAGCGCGTCTATGTCGGCCGTTCCGCGCAGGACCGGGTCGACATCGCGGTCATCGACGTCACCGCCGAGCGGGTGGGCACCATCGAGGTGGGCCGCGCGCCTACCGCCAACATCGATGCACTGCGGGTCGACCCCAATGGCAAGCGGCTCTACCTGGCGGTCACCGATCTGAGCGGCAGCCGGTTGATCGTCGTGGATGCCGAGACGTCGCTCGTGGGCCGCGTCCTGCCGGTCGGCTCGCCGATCCGCGACATCGCGTACGCCGGGGACGCGATCTACGTGCTGACCTCCGATCGGGCCGTCGGCGGGGCCGTTCACGTCGTCGACCTCGCCACCATGCGGGTGACCGACACGGCGGATCTCGGTGGAGCACCGACCCAGATGGTGATGAGCGCCGACCAGTCGCGCGCCTACATCGTCGACTACGACCGCGTCGCAGTGCTGTGCACCCTCAGCCTCGACATCGTCGATTCTCTGAAGGTCGACGCGCGTCCTTCGTGCGTGACCCAGGGTGGCGATGGTTCGCGGCTCTACATCGCCGACTACGCCGGTGGTCTCAGCGTGTTCTCGGTCGAGTCGTCGATCGCGATGCTCTACTCGCAGTTCCTCGCGACCAATCCGATCGCACTGACGCCGCCGCGGATTCAGCGCCAGCCCGTCACCGTCTGATCTCGGTCAGACTTCGGTCGACGGCCCTGCGTGCGTCAGCGCCACTGATAGCGGGTCTTCGGCCGCCCGGCTTTACCGTAGTCGGTATGACGGCGCACGGTGCCTTCGTCGGCGAGCCGCTCCAGGTAGCGCCACGCCGTCACACGTGACACTCCGACCTGCTTGGCGACTTCGTCTGCGGTGATTCCGTCCGGGTTGTCCGTGAAATCGCGTACGGCGCGGGCGATCTCGTTGTTCGTCGCGGGAGCCGCTCCCTTCGGAGCCGCGGAGCGGTCGGACCCGATGCGGAGCTCGGCGAGTGCCCGGTCGACCTCGGCCTGGCTGGCAGCGTCGATGCCGGCAGGCAACGCCTGGCGGTAGCGTTGATAGCGCTCCAGCCGTTCCCGGAAGGCGGCGAATGTGAACGGCTTCAACAGGTAGGCCAGCGCCCCGTGGCTGACGGCGGCACGCACCATCTCCAGATCCCGCTCCGAGGTGATCGCGATGATGTCCGGCGCGGGACGCAACCCCGACAGCGCCGACGCGAGTGCGATGCCGCTCGCGTCCGGCAATCCGATGTCGAGCAGTACGAGGTCCACGGGGTCGTCGCCGGCTGAGGACTCGGACACCACTCGCATCGCATCACGTGCGGTATGCACGACACCCGCCACCGAAAAGCCTTGCAAGCGCCGCAGGTACGCCTCGTGCGCCTCGGCGATCAACGGCTCGTCCTCGACGATCAGCACCGTGATCACGGCTTGGCCACCGTGACGGTCACGATCGAACCGTAGGTGACATCCGCGGTGAGCTCGCCGTTGTGGCGTTTGACGACCTGCGCCACGAGCGCCAGGCCCAGCCCGTGTTCCCCCGCCTCGGTACCGGACTTCGTGGAATATCCCCGTTGCATCGCCTTCTCGAAAGTGGTGGCGTCCATGCCTTCTCCGCTGTCCGCCACACGGATGGTGAGCTGCCCGTCGTGCTGGTCGATCGTCACCTCCACCCATGGATCGTCGAGGTCGCACGCATCCATGGCATTGTCGATGAGATTGCCCACGACAGTGACGAGTTCCTGCCCGGACAACAACACTTCGTCGGAGTCGGCGGGCAATTCGGTCTCCTCTGTGACCGTCAGTTCGATGCCGCGCTCGTCGGCCTGCGCCGTCTTGCCCAGCAGCAACGCCACGAGAGCAGGCTCTCGCACCGCAGCCGACAGCCGGTCCACAAGGTGCTGTGAGAGTTCGAGTTCCGCGGTGGCGAACGCGACAGCCTCGGTTGCGCGGCCCATTTCGACCATCGTCACGATGGTGTGCAGCTTGTTGGCCGCTTCATGGGCCTGTGCGCGCAGCGAATCCGTCAGCACCTTCAAGGAATTGAGTTCTCCCAGTGCGCCCTGCAATTCGGTGCGGTCGCGGATGGTCACCACCTCGGAGCCGGCGGTGCCGTTCTCCACCCGCGATCTGTTGACGACGAGGACGCGGTCTTCGGTCACGTGGATCTCATCACGCGCACCGGGATTGAATGTACGCAGAAATTCCGGCAGTTCGGACAGGTCCACGCTGCCCGACGGCAACGACAGCAGGCGGCGGGCCTCGTCGTTGACGAGTGCGACGCCGTCTTTGGTCAGCACGATCAAGCCTTCCGACACCGAATGCAGGATCGCGTCGTGGTGGTCGTACATCACCCGCAGCTCTTCAGGGCGCAGGCCGCGCGTCTGCCGTAGCAGCCGGCGCCGAATGCCCCACACGCCGATCAGCGAAACCGCAAGCGCGCCAAGGCCGACGGCGGCGATGACCGGCCATTGCGCGCGCCACCGATCGGCGAGGCTCTCTTGAAGGATCCCGGCCGCGACCAACCCGACCACGCGTCCGTCCGCGTCGAGCACCGGCGCAACCGCGCGGATCGACGGGCCGAGTGTTCCCGTGTAGACCTCGGTGAACGACTCCCCCCGCAGCGCGGGTTCGATGGTGCCAAGGTAATCGCCACCGATCTGGGTGGGGTCGGTGTGGGTGAAGCGGGTGCGGTCGGGCGCCATGATCGTGATGAAGGCGATGTCGGTGTTGCGGCGCACGAGTTCGGTGACGGGCTGCAGGATCTCGGTGGCCCGGCCCTCCTCGATCGCCTCTGCGGTGGACGGCGAATCGGCCAGCGACGTGGCGATGCCCAGCACCTGCTCCTCGGCTGCCGCGTCGGCATCCTGGCGGGCGTCGAGCAGCGCCAGCGCGCTTCCGCCCAGCACGATCAGGGCGATGACGAGGATCTGCAGCGCGATCGCCTGAGTGGCCAGGGAATAGGGCCGGCGCATCAGACGGGCGGATCCTCAACGGCCTCGACGTGAACAACCGCGACCAGGGACATGTTCGTGAACATACCGAACTAAATGAACTAAAGCGTGACGTGGCTCACGTCCTCGCCGAGCATCCTTTCAGACCCGAAATCTGAGCTGTGTCCAAAGGAGAACTGCGATGACGACCACGATGGATCGACCGGCATCCGAGCCGGCGCCCGAAGAGCCCAAGAAGAAAAAGCACGACCGCACCCACTGGTTGTTCATCGCCGTCATCGTCTCGGTGATCGCAGGCATCGGCGTCGGAATCTTCGCCCCCGAGGTCGGCAAGTCCGTCGGCGTCCTCGGAACGATGTTCGTCGCGCTGATCAAGATGATGATCGCGCCCGTGATCTTCTGCACGATCGTGCTCGGCATCGGATCGGTTCGCAAGGCCGCCACGATCGGCAAGGTGGGCGGCCTGGCGTTCGTCTACTTCTTGGCGATGTCGACATTCGCCCTCGGCATCGGCCTGGTGGTCGGCAACCTTCTGCACCCGGGCAGTGGCCTCCGCCTGACCGACAGCGCCGCCGGCAAGGGTGCCGAGCTGGCCGAGAAGGCCCACGAATCCGGCGGCTTGTTGGATTTCGTGCAGGGCATCATCCCGACCTCGCTGTTGTCCTCGCTCACCGAGGGCAGTGTGCTGCAGGCGCTGTTCGTCGCCCTGCTCGTCGGGTTTGCGCTGCAGAGCCTCGGTTCGGCCGGTGAGCCGATCCTGCGGGGTATCGAGCACCTGCAGAAGCTCGTGTTCAAGGTCCTCGTCATGATTCTGTGGCTGGCGCCGATCGGCGCGTTCGGCGCCATCGCCAACGTGGTCGGCCAGACGGGCTGGGCCGCGGTCGGGCAGCTCGCCGCACTGATGCTCGGCTTCTACCTCACCTGCGTGATCTTCGTGTTCGGCATCCTCGGCTCGCTGCTGCGGATGGTCGCGGGCGTGTCCATCTTCAAGCTGGTGCGCTACCTGGCGCGGGAGTACCTGCTGATCGTGTCGACCTCGTCCTCGGAATCCGCACTGCCGCGCCTGATCGCCAAGATGGAGCACCTCGGCGTCGACCGTTCGACCGTCGGCGTGGTCGTCCCGACCGGCTATTCGTTCAACCTGGACGGCACCGCGATCTACCTGACGATGGCTTCGCTGTTCATCGCCAGTGCACTGGGGGACCCGCTGTCGGTGGCCGAGCAGATCGGACTGCTGGTCTTCATGATCGTCGCCTCCAAGGGCGCCGCCGGCGTCACCGGTGCCGGACTGGCCACGCTTGCCGGCGGCCTGCAGGCCCACCGTCCCGACTTGCTCGACGGCGTCGGCCTCATCGTCGGCATCGACCGGTTCATGTCCGAGGCGCGGGCGCTGACCAACTTCTCGGGTAACGCGGTGGCGACCCTGCTGGTCGGATCGTGGACGCACACGATCGACAAGGAGAAGGTGAACACCGTTCTGGCTGGTAAAGATCCCTTCGACGAGCTGACGATGCTCGACTCGGATCATGGCTCACGTGCCGAAGAGCCGGCGCAGGCGAGGACCCCTGCGGCGGTGTAGGGCACGAGTAGGAAAGGCCCGGTCGGCCCTGCGCCGACCGGGCCTTTTCGTGCGTTCCGACCGCTCGGCGGGCGAACTCAGCCCGTGCAGTCCAGCGTCACCGAAATCGACTGGCGGACGACCACATCGACGGTGTCCACATCGATGCCGTGCTTGTTCCTGTCGACGACGGTCACCGGCTGCGTCACCTGTTGCGGGTTGCGCACCTCGGTGACGACACACTGCTCGATCGGTGCGTTGCCGATCCGGTCGACGTTCACGGTGTAGCCCGCCAGCTCCAGCTGTTCGATGACCGCCCACGGGTTCTGGTCCTCGGCGGCCGCCTGGCCCGCCGGGCCCAGCGCCGCACCGAGCGCCACGATCCCCACTGTCCACGCCCCACGCATGGCCGCACCTCCTGGTGATGCCCGACCCCTGGTTACATCGCCCGCACCAGGTCACACGTTTCGGCGACGGGATCGGTTCACCCCGAGGCGCTAGCGATCCGCACGCTGATAGGCGGTCACCACCGCTGCCCCGCCCAGCCCGATGTTGTGCTGCAGCGCCGCGGTGACGCCGTCCACCTGCCGCTTGTCTGCGGTGCCCCGCAGCTGCCATGTCAGCTCGCTGCACTGCGCGAGGCCCGTCGCGCCCAGCGGGTGACCCTTCGAGATCAGCCCGCCCGACGGGTTCACGACCCACCGACCGCCGTAGGTGGTGTCGCCCGCGTCGATCAACGACGGCGCCTCACCCTCGCCGCACAGCCCGAGGGCTTCATACAGCAGCAATTCGTTGGCCGAGAAGCAGTCGTGCAATTCGATCACCTGGAAGTCCTGCGGGCCCAGCCCCGACTGGTCGTACACCTGTTGTGCGGCTTTGACATTCATGTCGTAACCGATGATGTTGGCGGCGCTGCCGTCGAACGTGGACGCGAAGTCGGTGGTCATCGACTGGCCGACGATCTCGACCGCCTGCTCTGCGAGACCCCGCTTGGCCACGTAGTCCTCGCTGGCGAGGACCACCGCCGCAGACCCGTCCGAGGTCGGCGAGCACTGCAGTTTGGTCAGCGGATCGGAGATCATCTTCGCGGCCAGGATGTCGTCGAGGGTGTACTCGTCCTGGAACTGCGCGAACGGGTTGTTGACCGAATGCTTGTGGTTCTTGTAGCCGATCTTCGCGAAGTGCTCGGCGGTGGTGCCGTACTTCTTCATGTGTTCACGGCCCGCGGCGCCGAACATCCACGGCGCCACCGGGAACTGCATCTGGTCGATGTCGTTGAGCGCCAAGATGTGTCGCTTCATCGGGGACTCGCGGTCGTCCGCGCCGCCGCCGAGTGAACCCGGCTGCATCTTCTCGAATCCCAGCGCGAGGACGCAGTCGGCCAGGCCGCCGCGGATCGCTTGCGCGCCGAGGTACAGCGCCGTCGAACCGGTGGAACAGTTGTTGTTCACGTTGACCACCGGGATGCCCGTCATGCCGAGCTCGTAGAGCGCCCGCTGGCCCGACGTCGAGTCGCCTGAGCAGTAGCCGACATACCCCTGCTGGATCTCGGAGTACTCGATGCCGGCATCGGCGAGCGCGTTGGTGCCCGATTCCCGCGCCATGTCCGGGTAGTCCCAGCCCTCCCGGCGGCCCGGCTTCTCGAACTTGGTCATACCCACGCCGATGACAAACACGCGCTTCATGCTGGATCCCTTCGCTACGTTGCGGTCCTGCAGACGGTAGCGCGGGCTATCCGAACTCCAACCACCAGTTGTGCAGATCCTCGAGGCTGGGTCCCTGGGCGTCGGCCAGCAGCAAGCTCTCGTCCTTGGTCCACACCACGTCGGGGTTGTCGTTGTATGTGCCGCATGCGATCTGGCCCGCGACCTGGTCGGGCGTCTCGGTGTAATGCCATGTGGTCGGCGATTCGATGCCGCTGCCCGGGCACTGCAGCAGTTCGGAGTTCACCCCGATCGCCTCCTGGAACGCGGCATCGAGTGCAGGCTTGTCCGTGAACAGCGAGTACCTGGTGAAGGCAGGTCCGGTGGGATTGCTGTTCTGTTCGCAGTCGACCGTGGCCACCGCGGACGCGGCGGGCGGGCTGACCGGCTGGCAGTTCGAATCGTCGTGGCCGGGGGCGAGCAGAGCCATCAGTTGCTGGTCGTAGGACTCCGTCGGGGGTGGGGTCGTCGTCGACGTGCGTGTACGACGAGTGGGCTCCCGCGACGGCGTGGTCGGCGCTTCCGAGGAACTGGTCGAGGACGCCACCGACGACGAGTCGTCACCGCGGACGATCAGCCAGATGCCGAGCGCGGCGAGGACGAGGACGATGACCGCCCCACCCGCGAGCAGCGCGATCATGGGGCCTCTGGAACCGCCGGGGCCACCGCCCGACGGCGGCGGGGACGTCCAGCCGGGGGGCGGCCCGGGCGGAGGAGGCGGTCCCTGATAGCCCCCGGCGTAGGACGGGGCGGCGGGCGGCGGTGGTGGTGGCGGGGTGGCCCCGCCGTAGTTCGGTATCCCACCCGGCGGGGGCGGGGGAGGCAGCGGGGCCATCATCGTCGCGGCCTGACTGCGTTGCAGGATCGCCGCGGCCTGGTCCTGCTCGGCATGGGTCAGCGCGTCGGTGGCGGCCTTGGCCATCTCGCCCGCCGAGGCGTAGCGATGGGCGGGTTCTTTGGCCATTCCGCGGGCCACGACCTCGTCGAGCGCAGGCGGAATGCCTTGGCGCAGTTGGCTGGGACGCGGCGCGGGCTGGTTGAGGTGCGCGGTGATGACGACGCTGACGCTGTCGCCCTGGAATGGCTGCGCCCCGGTCAGACACTCGTGGAGCACGCAGGTCAGCGCGTACACATCGGCACGGTGGGTGACCTCGCCCGCGGTGAAACGCTCGGGAGCCATGTAGGCGTACGTGCCCACCGCGGTGCCGAGTTCGGTGAGCGTCTCGTCGGTGGCGGCATTGGCGATGCCGAAGTCCACCAGGTAGGCGAAGTCCTCGCGGTTGATGAGGATGTTCTCGGGTTTCACGTCGCGGTGCATGATGCCCGCCTGATGCGCGGCGTCCAGCGCCGAGGCGATCTGTTTGACGATGGCCGTCGCCCGCGCGGGCGTCATCGCGCCCTGCTCCTTGAGCACCCTGCGCAGATCGGTGCCGTCGATCAGGCGCATGTCCACGAACAGCAGCCCGTCGACCTCGCCGTAGTCGTGGATCGGGACCACATGCGGTTCCTGCAACCGTCCCGCGGCATGGGCTTCCCGCTGCAGTCGCTTGCGGAACACCGGATCGTGGGAAGCCCCCTCCGGCAACAGCTTCAGGGCCACCACCCGGTCTTTCACCGTGTCGTGGGCCTCGTACACCTCACCCATGCCGCCCTTGCCGAGCAGGCGTTGCAGTCGGTACGGGCCGATCTGGGAGCCGACTCGGGAACCTTGCTGCGGATCGGTCATCAAGGCTCCTCGGGTTCGTTCGTCCGGCGAACACACCCTAATGCGGCATCTGTGCCCGGACAGCCTCAACCGGCGGGTTCGAAGGATTCGATCCCTCCGCGACGACATCTGGTGTAGACCTAAATAGAACGTGTTCTAGTTTCGGGGGCTCCTGGAAGGAGACGAAATGGCGCTGCGCGTCGTGCAGTGGGCAACCGGCGGAGTCGGCGTCGCCGCGATCAAGGGCGTCCTCGAACATCCGGATCTCGAACTGGTCGGCTGCTGGGTGCATTCCGAAGCCAAGAACGGCCGCGACGTCGGCGAGATCATCGGCATGGAGCCCCTCGGGATCACCGCGACCAACAGCGCCGACGAGATCCTGGCCCTCGATGCCGACGCGGTCGTCTACACCCCGCTGCTGCCGAATCCCGACGAGGTCACTTCGTTGCTGCGCTCGGGGAAGAATGTCGTCAGCCCCGTGGGCTGGTTCTACCCGTCCGAGAAGGAGGCCGCGCCGTTGAGGGCGGCCGCCGAGGAGGGCGGTGTCACCCTGCACGGCACCGGGATCGCGCCGGGCGGCATCAGCGAGAAGTTCCCGCTGCTGATGTCGACGATGTCGACCGGGGTGACGTTCGTGCGCGCCGAGGAGTTCTCCGACCTGCGCAGCTACGAGGCCCCCGACGTCGTGCGCTACGTGATGGGTTTCGGTGACACGCCCGACAAGGCGCTGTCCGGGCCGATGCAGAAACTTCTCGACGGTGGCTTCATCCAGTCGGTGAAGATGATCGTTGATGCGATGGGCTTCGCCGCCGAACCGCGGGTGCGCTCGACCCAGGAGATCGCGGTCGCCACCGCGCCCATCGATTCGCCGATCGGGACGATCGAACCCGGTCAGGTCGCCGCCCGGAAGTTCCACTGGGAGGCCCTCGTCGGCGACGACGTCGTCGTGGAGGTGACGGTCAACTGGCTGATGGGCGAGGAAAACCTGGACCCCGCTTGGGATTTCGGCCCGGCCGGGCAGCGCTACGAGATGGAGATCAAGGGCAACCCGGACTTCACCGTCACCGTGAAGGGCTTCCAGTCCGAAATCGGCGGGCAGGGACCGGAGTACGGCGTCGTCGCCACCGCGGCGCACTGCGTGAACTCGGTGCCCGCCGTGTGCGCGGCGCCTCCGGGAATCAGCACCTATCTCGACCTGCCGTTCATCAGTGCGAAAGCGGCACCCGGCCTGCGCTGAAGAACCGCCCACGCTCGCCGATTTGAGCTCTGCGTAGCCGCGGGTCAGAGTGTCCGGTAGACGAAAGGACTCTCAATGAAGAAGTCAAGCCGCGGCGGTGACCGGGGGTGAATCAGGTTGCCAGGTTCGGTTGTCACGGATGAGGGCGTAGAGAACGTTGGTGCGCCGTCGCGCCAGGCAGATGGTGGCGGGGATCGGCCGCTTTC
>NZ_JBGGKV020000014.1:0-102122 GCF_041287165.2 Mycobacterium bulgaricum
TAAAGCCGCGCAAACGGGGCGTCGTACGCCCGAAACTGCAGGCGATTTCGACTAAACCTGATAATGCCGTTATCCAGTGGAGTTCGCCGTATTGCGCTGCGGCCCAACTGCTCTCGGTCATCGCGCAAGGCCGAGGAACGCCATCAAGGCTCGCTCGACCTCGACCACTTGTTCGGCAGTCAGACGGCCGACACGGGCATGGACGTTCGATTTTCACGGTGGTGAGCTTGTCGATCATCACATCACTGTCGTGGTCAAGTCCGGACAACAGGCCTGCTCCGCGGGCTATCCGAATGCGCATCAAAGGCGCATCCCACAACGCGCGGGAGAGCCACCTCTTGTGGGTATCTAGGTCCGGGCCAGGGTGTCGTTGCTCGTCAGCGGGCGGCGCAGCGCCGAGGTGACCAGGTGGCGGCGCAACGGACCCCTCGACTGCCGGAACAGACAGTTCATTGCGCTCATGATGCCGGCGAGGTCGTCACGGGCGGTCAGATAGGTCCAGCGGTGAACATCCGGCATGGCGAAGAACTGCTCGAAAAACCCGGGCACGTCTTCCGGAGACATCCTCAGAAGGGCCTCAAGGCCGATACGCCGGAAGCCGTGCACCACCTGTGCCTGACGCGGCCAGACGGCTTTCCTCGCCGCGGCCAGCGCCGCATCGGCTCCAGCGGGCAGATGGGTGGCCAGCGTCTCGGCAACCACGGGCGCGAGACGCAGCGATGCGGCCAGGCTGTACCCGGTCGCCGGATGGATGAGAGGGGCGGCCGCCCCGAAGCCGACTGAACCGGTTCCGCGGTGGCGGGTCTGATCGACCGGGAACCAAACTTTCTCCGTCGCAACGTTTTCCGGCGCTCGGATGCCGTGGTGGCTCAGCCGGGCGTGAAGCCGATGACGCAGCGCGGACATCGGAAATCCCGGTCGCCGCGCCAGTGAGGTTTCTTCCACCAGCACCTGACCACCACCCAGTGGGATCGCGTAGAGGAACGTCGGCCAGCCTGTCTCCCCGTGATCCGCGCGCCAGTCCATGAACAGCGCATCGCCCGCCGTCAACAGCGGTGCTGCGGCATCGGCGTCGAGGACCATGCCGTATGCCGTCTGTTCAGCGGGTGTCCTACGCGACGGGCTCGAACCCAGAGGACGCCACCGGCCGCCGGCGTCGACGATCACCGCGGACCGCAGCAATGTTCCGTCGGCCAACTCGATCACTCCGCGCGCCGGCGACCCCACCGCACGTCCCTTCAGGATTCGCACCCCGGTCAGCCCGTCGGCGAGGTGGGCCTGCAGGGCAGGCACATCGAGGACGGCGTAGTCCCAGCCCAGTTGGTGTTCGGTCAGCGCGATGGCGCGGCCGGCGGCACGGGCTGCGACTACGGACGCCGGCAGGTCGGCCGGAAGCTCTCGGCTCCACATCCCGTAGGTCGCCTTCCACGGTCGGTCCGGCGCAGGATCGAGCAACGCGGTGTCCAATCCGCGACTGCTGCACGCCGAGGCCAACGCTGACCCCGACGGCCCGCCTCCGATGACAAGAACGTCCACAGGCCCCATCGTGCCTTGTCGCCCAGCGGCGCTTCATAGGGCGCTGTCGTGTGTTGCCACGAGGGACCGCTTCTCCCCCGCGCTCAGCGCGTCGAACTTGGCCGGGGACATCCCGAACTCCTCTGCCCCAGACTTTTTCGCGGAGACACCGTCCAACTGTCGGTCCGCACGAGGTTGCCTATTCTGTCTCAGCCAAGAGGGCGGTCGCGATCGTCGCCAAGGCCTTCACCGCGGCCGCGGCGCCTCGGCTGTACTGGGCGTGCACGGCAGCGCCGTCCACCGCAATACCGAGAGCTTGCGCAGTGCGCGCGCGATGTGGCCCCGGTGGCAAGGTGTCCTTGATGGTGGCGACCATGTCGGCCTTGTGCCTCGCCGCAATGTCGTGCACCTGAGGCAGCTCATCTCCAAGTTCGTTGACGCTGTTGATGAAAGCGCATCCGCGAAACGAGTCTGCCGACATCCACTCTTCGACTGCGGAAACGACTGGCAGGCGGCCGCGCCGCCCGGAGGTCGCATGCCGGTCGAGAGCGTCGCGAAACCACTGCATCCAGCGGTCATGGCGCAGTTCCAGGAACGCGACGATCAGCGCGTCCTTGCTCGCAAAGTGGCGGTAGAAGGTCACCTTGGTGATACGCGCCTCGGCGATGACCCTGTCGATCCCGGTCGCGCGGATCCCGTCCCGATAGAACAGTCGGTAGGCGGTGCTCAGTATTCGCTCGCGCGCAGGAAGGGTGTCCAGGTCGACCTGCGGATCGAGGATGTCGGAGACGGTCACGACGTCATTGTAGACAAGTCTGTCTACATCGGCTAGATTCGCCTGTGTAGACAGATCTGTCTACACAGGCACAGTCATCCTGGGAAGTGAGACGACAATGAATGCTCCTACCGCCACCGAAGTGAAACTGCCCGTTCCACCTTTCTCCGACGAGTCTGCAGCCCTCAAGGCACGGCGGGCAGAAGACGCATGGAACACCTGCGATCCCGAGGTCGTGTCCATGGGTTACTCCATCGACAGCCAGTGGCGCAACCGCTCGCACTTCGTCTCTGGCCGCGAAGCCATCGTGCAGTTCCTCTCTGAGAAGTGGAGGCGCGAGCACGAGTACAGGTTGATCAAGGAACTGTGGGCTCACAGCGACAATCGCATCGCGGTCCGCTTCGCGTACGAGTATCACACCGACACCGGCGAGTGGTTCCGTGCGTACGGCAACGAGAACTGGTTGTTCAACGCCTCCGGATTGATGACCCACCGCCACGCAAGCATCAACGACGTGTCGATTCGAGAAGGCGACCGAAAGTTCTTCTGGGACCGCAGTGGCCCGCGCCCGGATGGCCACCCCGGACTGTCTGAACTCGGCTTATAGGCCGCCAACCCCGCGGACTGACTAGTCATCTTCACCTACGGCGGCTGCTGTGAGGGCGCGAGATGGCCAGGTGCCGTTCGGTTGTGCGCCCCCTGCACCGCACGCACGATGCGTCAGCGCGATGCCTCAACTCAAGGCGTCGCCATCCTCCTCGACAATCCGCTCGACCTCGCCTGCGAACTGCGCGAGCTGCTCGCGTTCCTCGTCGGTGTAATCGCGCGCTCGGTCGTCAAGCACACAGACCGTTCCGACGACTTTGCCCGCGCCGTCGTGTACCGGCACACCGAGGTAGTTGCGCAGACCGAACTCCACCTCATCCTCGTTACCGGCGAAGGTGGCGTCGTCCCGCGAATCACGGACGAACAACGGACTATCGCTGTCGACCATCCGCTCGCAGTAGAGCGGCACCCTTGACTCGTGGTCCAGAGCCTTCTGTCCGGCCGCACCAACCGTGTAGTGCCGGGTGGCCTCGCCGGCGGTCGCCGCGACGACCATCGAATCACTTTCGGAACGCATGACCAGAACCGACTTCACACCGAGCCGCGCGGCGATCGTGTCGAGTTGGTCGGCCAAGGGTGCGAGGCCCGCAGTGGTGTCCGTCTTGTGGGGTTGGGATTCAGGCATCCCTCCACTGTCCCGGCCCCCGCGGCAGACGGCAACCGTCTAGTTCCCTGGAAACGTATGGCAGAGCCAGGATCTCGCCGGTTGCGCTCTGCCGCGGGTCGGCGGACGCGTCATTCCGACGGCGGCTCGTACAGTTGGAGGTCGTTGCCTTCCGAGTCCTTGAAGGACGCGATGCGGCCCCAGGAGTGATCACTGATATCGCCGACGAACGACACACCTTCGCCCTTCAGCCGAGAAACCTCGTCCTCGATTCCGCTGTCTGGTTGAAAAGTGAGCAGCGCGCCACCACTGCCGTCAGCCCCGGACGATTCGCGCGCATTCAACCCGACCATCAGTCCGTTGGCGTCCAATTCCGACCAGTCGTCCGATTCTTTCTTGACCTCAAGCCCGAGGGTATCGCCGTAAAAGCCCAACGCCCGCTTCATATCCTTCACCGGTAACCACACTGTCGCTACGCCTGATGCCACGTTCCGCCTCCTTGGTCTGAGTGTTGTCGAACAGTGGTGCGGTACCCCGCGCCGTCGTTTCGAGTCTCGGAAATTTGTGACGTCTGAACCGGGAGCTGATCGGCACGTAGGCACCAGTCCCAGCCAAGCTGGTGTTCCGTATGTGGGCGGTCGTGAAAATCTTACGTCTACGCAGTTTTGCTAGATTTGCGATTGTGAGAGAAAAAAGCTGCTGTTAGTCTCAGCACCTAGGGAGGCTTGTGGGGGGTCCTCCCATTCTCGGGGGAGATAACCAAATGATTCAACACACGCACAAACTCGTCGGAACAGCGCTCGCGGCGAGCTCATTCCTTATTGCTCCGGCAGCATTTGCCGCACCTCCGACGGCGTGCGCGCCGGGAACGTGCGGCGTCACCACCACGGCTTTACTCGTCGGCGGTGAAGGTAGCTACGCCACGCTCACCGAAGAGCAGATGACCACTGCGTTCGGCGGATACTTCAAGAACTACAAGAACCGCATCAGCGTGCCTTTTCCCGGTGACGCCCCGTTCGAGGTGTCCGTCCCCGTGGGATCCGACAACCTCTACAACGCCATCTATGCCCATCAAGCATCCGATGGCGGTCCTCTCACCATCGGTGGTGTCTCGAAGGGCGCTGCCTCTGTGGTTGACGTGCTTTACCGCCTACTCGAGGACTACGAGGACTCCAACGACGCGGTGACGCCGCCGTCGAAGGACTCGATGAACGTTGCCATCTACGGGGCGCCGGGGAAGGTGTTCTTCCTCAGTGTCAAACATCAGCCGATTCCTGATACGCCGTGGGACACCCTGCTGGTGTCGGGCGAGTACGACGGCATCGCCGACTTTCCGGATAATCCTTTCAATGTCTTGGCGTTGCTCAACGCGCTTGAGGGCGCCCAAAGTCGACATGTGGACGCGGCGTTCTACGACGTGACGAGCAACCCGGTCTACTACAAGACGGTGACCAATTCCTCTGGCGCTGAGGTGACTTACGTCGTCATTCCGTCTGAGCGATTGCCTTTGCTCAACGACTTGTACGAAAGCGATGCCTGGTCGCCCGGCGCGGTTGCTTGGCTGGAGAAAGCTCTGCGGCCCGTCATCGACAGCGCTTACAAGCGTCACTGGCCGTCGCAGCAGGATGACTGGACTTACGGAATCGCGCCCATGCCAGTCCCTCCGAACAAGCCGAGCGCGTCGGCCGAAGGCGAGAGCTCTTTAAACGAAGAGCTTTCAAAGGCCGTTCAGCGCAAAACCTTCAGCGATGAGGACTACGTGGGAAAGCATCGCCAGAAAGAGGACGCGCAAGACGCATTGGTCGACCCAGAGATCGAGGACGAAACGAAGGAAGACGCCGACGTCGAAATCAATGAGATTGCCGACACGGAGGCCGAATCCGAGGATGCGGCGTCGGCAGAAAGCAACGAGACGAACGACTCCGACGTGAGCACACCTGAGGCCGGGAACGAATCGTCACACGAGAGCGAGGGCGCCGAGTGAATCCGGCCGAAGGCCCCTGCGTTCCGCTCTGACGCAGGGGCTTTCACTCCGGGTGCCGTGAATCCATCGTCGACCGGGTCCGCGGGCAGCGCGGGATCCTCATGCACCGGGCCGGCGCCGCTGTGTCACCCAGCGTGCGCGCGATATCGCAGTGGCTTACGGCCGGAGTTGTAGCAGACTGCTACATTGGTAGCAGACTGCTACATAGCTGGAGGCGTCATGACGGATACCGCAGATCGGGTGACCCGCGTCGCCGCGGACCTGATGGAAAGCGCCGCAGCCGAGGGCTCGCGTCAAAGCCGGTCGGCCAAGCAGCAGCTGGACCACTGGGCTCGCGTCGGGCGCGCAGTGTCCAGCCAACACAGCGCAGCCCGCCGCAAGATCGAGGCCGCTCTGGCGGGCGATGCACCGTTAAGCCTTCTCTCGGCCGAGGAAGGCGTGGTGTTCAACGCCGAGATCGCTGCATCCGTGGAGGAAAACCTGGCCAGTGCCGACTACGGCGCGACCCTGGCTGCCCGCGGAATCACGACGGTCGCGCTCGACGACAACGGTGACATCGTGCAGTACCGCCCGGACGGCAGCTCGGTGATCCTGGAACGCCAGTGACCCCTCCACCTGAAGAAGGCCCGGTGACCTGGCGTCACGCGTGAAACGTCTCGACCTTGTCATCGGATCCAACGGCGCAGGCAAGTCCACGTTCATCGAGCTGACTCTCGCTCCCCTGCTGCCCGACAGCGCCTTCGTCAACGCCGACGAGATCGCCAAGCGTCGCTGGCCCGAGGCGCCCGCAGAGCACGCCTACGACGCCGCGCGCGTGGCCGCACAAACCCGCGCCCGGCTCATCGAATTCGGTGAGTCTTTCATCGCCGAAACCGTCTTCTCCCATCCCTCGAAGCTGGAGCTCATCGATACGGCGCAGGCCGCCGGCTACACCGTGATCCTGCATGCTGTGCTCATCCCGGAAGACCTCGCCGTGCACCGTGTCCGCCACCGCGTCGCCGCCGGCGGGCACGACGTCCCTGAACGGAAAATTCGCGAACGCTACCAACGGCTTTGGGGCCTCGTCGTACTCGCTGCCGAACGCGCCGATTCGGCAACGTTTTACGACAACAGCACCACCCGGGGGCCCCAGATTGTCGCTCGCACGGTCGCCGGCTTCAGCGTCGGCGCCCCCTCCTGGCCGCAATGGGTGCCCGAGGTCCTGACAACGCACTGGCCCGCCCATCCCCCGGACTGAGCCCCCGCATCACCACGCGGTCGCCCGGCCGCGACCCTCGTGCGGTCACCCGCGTCTCCCTTGCTGTGACATATCAACCCGAACGACGCGCCGCAGGCGGACAATTACTGGATGTCCACTGCGCTCTGGATCCTCGTTGCGATATTTGCCGTCGGCCTCATCGCCAGCGGATTGTGGCGAATACGCGCCTGGTTGCAGAAGCCGGCCCCGCCCGAGGTGATCGAGGCCGCGCGCCGTCGGAACGAGGAAGAGGACCGCTCCCCCGATTGAGCACGCCGAATCCAGTGCGGCACGCTATCCCCATGAAGGATCGATGCCGGACATGAGCCCCGTCGCCGAATTCGACTTCATCATCGTGGGAGCGGGCAGCGCGGGCTGCCTGCTGGCCAATCGGCTCAGCGCCAACCCGGATCACCGCGTGCTGCTGATCGAAGCGGGTGGTACGGACAACTGGTTCTGGATCAAGGTTCCGGTGGGCTACCTGTACACCATCGCGAACCCTCGCACCGACTGGTGTTTCACGACCGAACCGGACCCGGGCCTGGTCGGCCGCAGCATCCACTATGCGCGGGGCCGCGTCATCGGCGGCAGCTCCTCGATCAACGCCATGATCCACATGCGCGGCCAAGCCTCCGACTACGAACTCTGGGCGCAGGCCACCGAGGACGAGCGCTGGCTCTGGGGTGGTGGGGACGGTCCTGGCGAGACACTGTCGATCTACAAGCAGCTTGAGGACTACTTCGGCGGCGCCGACGACTGGCATGGCGCCGAGGGTGAGATCCCCGTCGAGCGCCCGCGCGTGCGCTGGAAAATTCTGGACGCCTGGCAGGCCGCTGCTGCCGAGATGGGTATCGCCCCGATCGAGGAATTCAATCGAGGAGACAACGCAGGCAGCGCGTACTTCCACGTCAACCAGCGGCGCGGTCGGCGCTGGTCGATGGCCGACGCATTCCTGCACCCCGTTGCCCACCGGCCCAACCTCACCGTCTGGGCACAGACGCAGGCCGTGAAGCTGCTGATGGATGATCAGGTACGCGAAGATCAACGTCGCGGTGCCTGGACGACGGCCCAACACCGCGCGACGGGTGTGCGGATGCTCAGGGACGGACAGGCCATCGAGGCTCGGGCCCGCCGAGAAGTGATCCTGAGCGCTGGGGCCATCGGCTCGCCGCATCTGATGCAGGCCTCCGGACTCGGACCCGCCGCACTACTCACCCAACATCAGGTGCCGGTGGCCGTGGATCTGCCCGGAGTCGGCGAGAATCTCCAGGACCACTTGCAGCTGCGCACGGTCTACCGGGTGCGGGGCGCCCGGACGGTCAACACGTTGTACCGCAACTGGATCACACGGGCAGGCATGGGACTTCAGTACCTGCTGCTGAGGTCTGGCCCCATGACCATGCCGCCGTCCACGCTGGGCGCGTTCGCCAAGAGCGACCCCGCCCTGGCCAGTGCGGACCTGGAATGGCACGTACAGCCCTTGTCTTTGAAGAAGTTCGGTGAACCTCTGCACCGGTTCGGGGCGATCACGCCGTCAGTGTGCAATCTGCGACCAACCTCGCGCGGTCACGTGCGTATCGCCAGTGCTGACCCGCTGATCTACCCGACGATCGCATGCAATTATCTGTCGACGGACACCGATCGGCGGATCGCCGTACGCGGCTTGCGGATGACCCGGCAGATCATGGCGGCGCCGTCCATGGCCCGCTATCGACCGGAGGAAATGCTTCCGGGCCCGAATATCGTCAGCGACGACGACCTGCAACAGGCAGCAGGTGAACTCGGCACCACCATCTTCCATCCGGTGGGCACCGCCGCCATGGGGGCCTTCGACGGGCGCGGCCTGCCGCGCTCGACCGCAACAGTGCTCGACGCCGACTGTCGCGTATATCGCGTCGCGGGCCTTCGGGTGGTCGATGCGTCGGCGATGCCCACCATCACCTCCGGCAACACCAACGCGCCGGTCATGCTCATCGCTGAGCGCGCAGCTCGGGCTATCCTGCGCTGAATCCCCGACCATCACAACGCCGTTCGTGTCCCATCACCACGGAAGCGGGCCATGACGATCGGAAAAGGTCCCTGTGGGCCCGTCCGGCCCGATCGTTGCGAGTCGGATGATGGCATCCGTGCCCTCGGTGACGGTCTGATGACCGCTGTTCCCGTTGATGTCGGTGGCGGTGTAACCGGGGTCGACAACGTTGATCCGGATATCGGGTAGCGCCTTGGCGTACTGGAGCGTGAGCATGCCGACCGCGGACTTGGACGAACCGTAAACCACGGTGGCGAAGCTGGATTCGAAACGGTCGGGGTTAGTGACCACACCGAAGGAACCCAGACCGCTGCTCACATTGACAATGACAGGAGACGGTGCGGCGCGCAGCAGCGGCAGGAAGGCATGCGTCGTCCGAACGATGCCGAAGACGTTGACGTCATAGACGGCTTGCATGGCGGACGCGGTGACGTCCTCGGGCGGAAGCATCGCATCCGCGACGCCTGCGTTGTTGATCAGGACATCGAGACGACCTTCACGCTGCTCGACCTCGGCCGCCGCGGCGGCCGCCGACCCATCGTCACTGACGTCCAACTGAACGAATTGCGCACCAAGAGATTCCGCGGCGCTTCTGCCACGCTCTACGTCTCGAGCCCCGATGTAGACGGTGTGGCCCAGTTCGATGAGCCGGCGCGCCGCTTCGTATCCGAGGCCCTTGTTGCCGCCCGTGATCAGCGTGATGGTCATTGAAGGTCCTCGCTCCCGACACGGTTATGTTCTCCGACCACCGTAGCGGGGCTTCACGCCTCCGGCTCAGCGTTGCTCGTTGGCGTCACCGGGATGGGGAACGTTGTCTTCGTCCACGTAGGCGGAGTGCTCGGTGTCGACACCCTCATGGTCGCGCGGTCCCTCGTTGGAGCCTTCCGATTCGACCGCGTCCGCAGCGTCACTGGGCATCGTCATGTCAAGGTCCTTCCGTTCTTGGTGAACGAGTCTTCGTAGGCGGGTTGATCCGTGCAAGGGTGCCCGGTCTGCGTGCCGATGAACCGACATCGAGCCATGACGATCCGGAATAAACCTCACACTGGACGAACTTGGCTTCAGAGTCGCCCCTTCACCGACTCAGGAGCTTCCATGACCCGTCCCGTCCGCGTCGCCGTACAGATCCAGCCAGGCGGCACACCCGATTACGCCACCTGGCGCGATGCTGTCCTTGCCGCCGACGACCTGGGCGTCGACGTCATCTTCGGCTACGACCACTTTCACCGTCCCGCGATGGAGGGCATCGTCGACGGCAAGCCCATCCTGACCGAAGAGCAACCCGACGTCGCCAACTTCGAAGGATGGACCGCCCTCGCATCGTGGGGCGAGATCACCTCACACGCCGAGATCGGGCTCCTCGTCACAGGCGTCGGCTACCGCAACCCGGATCTGCTCGCTGACATGGCACGCACCGTCGACCACATCAGCGGGGGCCGATTGATCCTGGGCCTCGGGGCAGGGTGGTACGAAAAGGACTACACCACATACGGTTACGAGTTCGGCACCTTCGGCTCTCGCTTCGATCTGTTCGACGAAAGCCTTATTCGCATCGAAAAGCGACTCGCCGCGTTGATCCCACCGCCCATGCGCAAACTGCCGATCCTCATCGGCGGTACCGGGCCCAAGCGTTCGCTTCCCGCCATTGCCCGGCATGCAGATATCTGGCACGCGTTCCAAGGGCTCGACGCGTTCCGCAGATCCAGCGACCGTGTCGACGAGCTGGCCGCGACCTTCGGCCGCAACGGTGCCGATATCGAACGTTCGACGCTGTGGGAGAACGCCGAGAGTGCCGATGCGTTCCGCGAGGTGGGCGTGACGCTGTTCCAGACCGAACTCACCGCCGACAACGGTTACGATCTGACGTCGCTCAAGGAGGTGCTCACCTGGCGGGACAACGGGTGATGTGAGCCTAGGGCGACACCTCGGCCGCGAGGCGCGCAAGCGTGTCGGAGAGCTGATCCTCCGTCACCAGTGGGAACTTCACCTTCTCGAGCAGCTTCTTGTCGGTGACCTTGGACCAGTCATAGGTGTGGCGGACCAGCGTGCTGTCAGGCCCCTCAGCTTCCAACTCCCACAACCATTCCCAGCCAGGTGGCTCCGTGCCCGCGGGTGCGGTCTTCCACGCCAGCAGTTTGTCCTTGGCGTAGCCGGACACGTGGTTGTCGGTCTTGTATTCGCCACCCATGTGATCGCCCTGCATGTTCATCGTGAACACCTCGCCGACCTTGGTGATCCGATCGGCGTGGTCCACGCCGCGGATGAAGCCTGAGCCGTCGAGCGCCTGGTGCCGCGCCGGATTCGACAAAACGTCGAACACCGCGTCGACGGGCGCCGCGATCGTTCGTTCGACAGTTACCTTCTCGTTTTCGCTCATGACCCCCCTGTACCCAACAGGGGCCCAAACGGCACGTGGCTCATCGATGACGCGATGAGTTCAGTCCTACCGGGCAGTCTGTACGGCATGGGCACACTCATCTATGGCTTCACCGTGTCGCTGGACGGGTACATCGCCGATGCGCAGGGCAGCATCGACTGGAGCGACCCGAGCGAGGAGCTGCACCACTACTGGAACGACTTCGAGCGCGAGACAGCTCTGTCCTTTTACGGTCGGCGGCTCTACGAACTGATGTCGGCGTACTGGCCGACTGCTGACCAGGATCCGGACGCCAGCCCATTGATCATCGACTTTGCGCGCGTGTGGCGCGACATGCCCAAGGTGGTGTTCTCCTCGACCCTCGAGTCGGTCGACTGGAACTCCCGGTTGGAACGCGGTGACCCGGTCGAGGTGGTACGAAAGCTGAAATCCGAGACCGAGGGGCAGCTGGAAATCGCCGGTGCGACCCTGGCCGCGCCCGTTGTCCAGGCCGGACTGGTGGACGAGTACCGGATTGTGCTGGCACCTACCGTCGTCGGGGGTGGCACCCCGTTCTTCCCGACGCTACCGTCGTGGATGTCGTTGCGGCTGCTGGAGAATCGCACCTTCCCCGGTGGGACGATTCTGCTGCGCTATGAGGCGAAACACGACTGATCGTTCAGGGACTATTGCCGGAATGATTACGAATCGGGCTCCTCGACGTGATCCTGCATGGAGCCAGGACGCGTCCGCGTGGTGATCGGCCGACAGCTCCCGTCTAGTACCGTGGCGGCGGTGAAATCCTCCCGTCTGGTTGCCCCTGTTGCCCTCGCCGCGTTCGCGCTTTCTCTGACCGCCTGCGGTTCCGGGTCGGTTCCGTCGTCGGCCGCGCAGGCGCCGGCCCCGATCACGGGGTGCCCAACCGCAGCGCCGGCGGGCGATGCCGCGGCGGAGTGGACGCTGCCCGGAGCGACCGGCAGCGTTGCGGTGACCGGATCGACGGACACGGCGGCACCGCTGGTGACGGTCACGCCGCCGTTCAGCGTCTCCGAGACCCAGGTGCATACGTTGCAGGCGGGGGCCGGCCCGGTGGTGTCCCCCGCCGCCACCGTCTCGGTCTGCTACATGGGCATCAACGGGCGGGACGGATCGGTGTTCGACAGCAGCTACCAGCGCGGTGCCCCCGTCGACTTCCCGCTCGACGGCGTCGTGGCCGGATTCCAGAAGGCCATTGCCGGACAGACCGTCGGATCCACTGTCGCTGTCGCCATGACCTCGGCCGATGGTTACCCCCAGGGCCAGCCCGGCGCCGGAATTCTGCCCGGCGACTCACTCGTCTTCGCAATAAAGATCCTCGACGCCACAGGCTAGAAGAGCTCCGGTGTCGGGGGCGGCGCATCGTCGAGGAACGCAGTCACCATCGGCACGAGCACCGCTGCCTCACCGCTGAGGCCGATGTGCGACATCGCGGGCAGCACCACCAAGCGTGCGTCGGGAGCTCTCTCCAACAGTCCGGTCCGCGCCGCCTCGTCATCGGTTCCGCCACGCAACCGGAACAACGTCACCGCGTGGTCCAGGTTCACCGAGTCCGCATCGCCGACGATGACCATCGTCTTGGACCGGATGTTGCGCACCTGCGCCTCGGGGATCTCCTGATCTTCGGCGTTGAGAACCTTCATCTTCTCCAGATACGCATCGAATGCCGCGGCGTCCGGGGTGTGCGCCTTGAACGCCGTTTCTACCGTGGTGCCGACGAAAGCCGCCGCGCTGAGTTGTGCCATCGACTCGGCCAGCGACGGGTGCCAGCCGTCGCGGTGGAAGGTGGCCGACATCAACACGAGCTTTCCGACAAGCGATGCGTGCCGGATCGCGAGTTGCAGCGCGACGCCGCCACCCTGTGAGTACCCCATGACGTCTGCGCGCTCGATGCCCAACGCGCGCAACAGGTCCGCGGCATCGTCGGCGAACTGCTCATACGACATGGCTCGGGCGGTGTCCGGCGTTTGGCCGTGCCCCTGCTGGTCGAACGTGATCACGGTGCGCCGTTGGGCGAAACCGGTGACCCATGCCGGCATGGAATCCGCAGACATGAATGCTCCAGGGATGAGCAACAACGGCGGTTGCGAAGCGCTGAGCTCACCCTGGATCTCGTAGTGGAGGTCCAGGCCGTTGATCGGGAAGTGGCCACTGCGCGAAGGTGTTGTTCCCATATCGGTTGGACCGCCGCGACGGACGGAACTCATCGGCCGAAGTGCCTCGTTCCGATGCTGGCAACGGCTAATGTTCGGCGCGTACGCCTGCCAAGAGCAAACGATGGGAATCGCATGGGATTCGCGATGACAGGTTCGACTCGCCGCGGAATCAGCCGTTTGACGGCGATCCCCGGCCTCTCACCCGTCTTCGAGTCGATTACCTGGAATCCGCCCGGGTTCACCCCGGCGGGAGGCGAGGGGATGATCTACGACGCCGCCCCGGCGCTCGGCGGCCCGTTCGTGGCGAGATGGGCGGGAAGCTACTGGGACATCGAATACCAGTACTGCTGAGCGAACTTCGGCCCCTACTCGAAGACGCGAATGAAGACAGATGAGGCCCGCGCCGGGGTCCTGATGGCCATCGCGGCCCAGATCTGCATCCAACTGGGCCTGGTGGTCGCCGTCGGACTGATCGACACGATCGGATCGGACGGGACCGCTTGGCTGAGACTGTCGTTGGCGGGCTTCGTGCTTCTGGTGGCGGTGCGTCCCCGGCCGTCGGCATTCACGTTTCGCACATTCGGTATGTGTGTCGTGCTCGGTGGCGTCACGGCGGCCATCTCGCTGTTCTTCATGGCGTCACTGGATCGTCTTGCGCTGGGCACCGCCACCGCACTCGAGTTCCTCGGTCCGCTGATGATCGCTGTGATTTCCGGGAGTGGGCGTCACCGGTTCCTGTGGCCCGCTCTGGCCGCGATCGGTGTCGTGTTGCTCAGTCAGCCCTTCGGCGGTGGCATCGACCCCAAGGGTGCGCTCCTCGCCGTCATGGCGGGTGTGTGTTGGGCGATCTACATCCTTCTCACCCAACGCGTCGGCGACGAGGTCGCCGGTGTCAACGGGCTCGCCGTGTCGATGCCCATTGCCGGGCTGGTGGCCTCGTTCTTCGTTGATGCTAAAGCCTTTTCACTGCTCACGCCACAGGTCATCGTGATCGGTCTGATCATGGCGATGTTGCTGCCGGTGATCCCCTACGTTCTTGAGCTGCTGGCGTTGCGTCGTTTGACGACAGCGACATTCGGCATCCTGATGAGCTTGGAGCCCGCGTTCGCGGTACTCGTCGGCTTCCTGCTTCTCGGCCAGAACCCGGGGTGGGCCGGCCTTTTCGGCATTGCTGCGGTCGTGGCCGCCGGCGTCGGAGCATCGCGAGCCGGCGGCCGGGAAATGGCTGTGCCTCTAGAAGTCGGCTGACCTCAGCGAAGTGAGCCCGGCGGCCAGTCGATCCCGATCTCATCACAGATCGGCGGGATGATGATCAACGCCCCGCGCGGACTGCAGAACGGCATCGGCGGAGGCGGAGGCGGCGGCGGGGCAGGCGCCACCGGCGGCGGCGGGGTGGCCGGCCGGGGCGCACCCGACCACGGATACATGGTGTTGGTCGTGACGTCGGTGATGCCGAACGAGTCCCAGTACCAGTCGTGGCAGACGTTCCAGTCCCACGAAAGCACCTGCCCGCCAGGAGGAGCCGGGTCACCGGGGCACCAGTGCGTACATGTCATCCCCTGCGGACAGTTGCCGCCCTGGTAACTCGGCCCCTGGGCCGACGCCGACGGTAGCGCCGCGCCGGTGAGCGCGACACCCGCGGCGAACGCCACGGAGGCGGCGAACCGCACAGTCCGGTTCATGGTGAATCCTCTCTGCAGGCGATGTTCTCGCCGCCAGCACACCCGTCGGCGCCGGCTACCGATCCCAAGAACCGCGCCTAGGACGTCGCGCGCTCGCGTGCCTTCTCGAGTTCGGCGATGACCGCGTCGACTTCGGCGCGACGCTCTGCAGGCACCGGGGTTGCGTCCGCGAATCAACGACCCTGCCCGAAATCCCACGTCACCTGTGCCCTCAGCCCGGTTGAACGCCGCACTGGATACTACGAAACGTAGTAAACACGGGGCGGTGGCCCGTGCGGCTTAGGATTCCGTCGATGGGGAGGAAGGGGCGATGACGGGGCCACCGCACCGGCGGGCATTCTTGAGGACCAGCTTGGGCGTTCTCGCCGGGCTCGCGGGCGGCGCCGCGTGCGCAGCACCCGATCTCACGGCCCGCCCGCCCGAGCGTGAACCGCACATCGCCGAGCACTACCTCGTCCATACCAACCTCAGCTACGCGGCGCCCGCCGAGCGCAGTCACCTCCTCGATCTCTACCTCCCCCGCGCCGCCGAGGGGCCGGTTCCGGTCGTGATCTTTCAGATGGGCTCCGCGTTCCGAGGTGAGGACACCAAAGGCAAAGCGCTCGCCGACGGGAACGGCGCCGATGTCAACGTCCTGCCGGACCCCGGCAGCATGCTGGGCGCTCCCCAGTTGGCGACGCTCTGGGTGCCGCGCGGCTACGCGATCGTCGGGCTCAACGTGCGAAGCAGTAGCCAGGCCACCTTTCCCGCGCAAGTGCACGACGTCAAGGCGGCCATCCGATTCCTGCGAGCCCGGGCGGCTGCGTACGGATTGGACCCGCACCGTTTCGCCACGATGGGCAACAGCAGCGGTGGGTGGATCGCCATGATGGCGGCAGTGACATCGGGAATCGCGGAATTGGAAGGGGATCTGGGCAATCCCGAGCAATCCAGTTCTGTCCGGGCTGCGATCAACCTCTTCGGCCCGACCGACTTCCTGGCCATGGACGCCCACCGGCTGCCCGAAGGTCAGATTCACGACGAACCCGATTCGCCCGAATCGGAATTGATGGGATTTCCCATTCAGACCGACCGGGCCGCCGTTGAAAAAGCTAATCCGGCAACGTATGTGACCGCCGGCAGTCCGCCCGTCTTCATCGCGCATGGAACCGCCGACCCGTTGGTGCCCGCCAACCAATCCGAGATCCTGTTCGACGCCTACGCCTCCGCGGGGGCGACAGCGACACTGGCTCTACTGCCCGATGTCGGACACACCGACGCCTTCCTCTATGCCCCGAACTACTCGCCGGGGCGGGTGGTCAAACACACCCGGGACGGAAGGATCAGCACAGGATCGGACCCCGCACCCACTTTCGACGCGCTGCTGTCCTTTCTCGACACACACCTGCGCGCCTGAGGGCTGTGATCGGTGATGATGGGGGCATGGAGTCCACCCGCGTCGATCGATGGCTCTGGGCGGTCCGCTTGACGAAGACGCGCCCCGACGCGGCTTCGGCATGCCGTGGCGGGCAGGTGAAGGTCAACGGCCGACAGGCCAAGCCGTCGACCATGGTGTCCCCCGGTGATGAGGTACGCGCCCGGGTGGGTGACACCACCAGGATCGTCCAGGTGTCGCGGATCATCCAGAAGCGGGTGGGAGCCGCCGATGCCGTGACGTGCTATCTCGACCGGACGCCTCCGCCACCGCCCACGGTGTCGGTGCCCGTCGCGGTCCGAGACCGCGGCGCAGGCCGTCCGACAAAACGGGACCGGCGAATGCTCGACAAGTGGCGCGCAAGCCAGAACTGACCGCCACTCCGTGATTCGACTCGCTCACGTGCTGGCCGTGTTGGCCATCATCGCCATCCCGGCTCTCGGCTGGTTCGTCGAAGGCTGGTCAGGCGCGACCACGCTGCTGGTGTACTGGTTCGAGACGCTCGCGGGTTCGCTGATCACCGCGGCCCGGATCATGGTCCACCGCCGATGGGTACCGAAGCGCGGGCACTTCCGTTACGAGGCATCGACGACGAATCGCCACAGCCCGTCGAGTTCGCCCTTCGTCGCCGGCTTTCTGATGACGAGTCTGATTTTCACCGCCGCCCACGGGCTGTTCCTCGCCGTCATCATCTTCCTGATCGGCCGCAACGCGGAACCTGAACTCGCCGAGATCAATTGGCGCAGTGTGGGGTACGCGTGCATTGCCGTCCTCGGATTCCTGAGCGCCGATTTCGCCTTCGACCTGCTCACCCTGAGAAGGTGGTCCTTCTGGCAGATCGAACAGACGGCGCAACGCGGAATGAGCCGTATCGTCGTCGTCCACCTCACGTTGATCTTCGGCCTGCTCGGTGTGGCGATGACGGGCGCATCGAATGCGCTGTTCGGTGTGTTCGTGGTGCTGAAGAGCATGGCATCGCTGAGTTTTGTTCTGCCGCAATGGGAACCGGCTCAGCCTCCGGCATGGTTGAGTCGCGCGATGAACCGGATGCCGAATGTGCATCCCGGTGAACGGTTCGAGGACTTCTGGGCCAAAGACCGCACCGACGAGCGGGCGCGTCGCGAGCGCAACGAGCAGCCATGGTCCCCGCGCTGACGGTCACTCAGCCCGAGGTCCCCGATGACGAATACCTCCGGATGGCCGGGGACGGACAGATCCGGAGCCACCGCGATGCGGCCCGCCCGGTCGGTCTCGGCCCCCACCACCTCGGCAAGGTGCCTGGCGAAGGGCACCGCCTCGACGCCGGGCGCAACGACCGACTGATGTGCGCCATGCTCAGGGTCCCCGTCGCGCCCTGATACAACGACGGCTGGAACAGATGGCCGGCGGTGCGATCGCGTCTCGAAGCTCGTCGGGCGTAACGGCGAATCGTCACATGACGAAGTAATCCATGCGGCACAACGGCTGCGGGGGGTTGATGTGCAGCGACCAGGCACGCGCGTCTTCGGGCGCGCTCAAGAAGACAGGCTGTTCACATGAATCTGATGCGAGGCGTGTTCCGACGACTCTCTGTTGGCGCTGTGGTGGCGCTGTTGCTCTCCGGGCTCATCGCCGTAGCGGGCGGATCAGCGACCGCCGGGGCGTATTCCCGGCCGGGCTTGCCGGTCGAGACCCTGATGGTGCCCTCGGCGGCCATGGGCCGCGACATACCCGTCAAGTTTCAGGGCGGCGGCCCGCGCGCGGTCTACCTGCTCGACGGTCTACGCGCTCGTGACGACAACAGCGGTTGGGACATCGAGACCGCGGCATTCGAGACCTTCTTCGAATCGGGGGTCTCGGTGGTCATGCCGGTCGGCGGAATGTCGAGTTTTTACACCAATTGGCAGGGCCCAGCCGTCGGCAACGGCACCACGTACAACTATCAGTGGGAAACTTTCCTGACTTCCGAGCTGCCGGCCTACCTGGCCGCCAACAAGGGCATCTCTCCGAGCGGCAACGCCGTGGTCGGCCTGTCGATGTCCGGCAGCGCGGCGCTGATTCTGGCCGCCTACCACCCCGGGCAGTTCAGCTACGCCGGGTCGCTGTCGGGATATCTGAATCTGTCCGACGGGGTGTGGCCCCTGCTGGTCAGCATCGCGATGCGCGATGCGGGCGGCTTCAACTCGGTGTCGATGTGGGGCCTGGGCGGCAGCCAAGCCTGGCGACGCAACGACCCGACCGTCAACGTGGGCCGGCTGGTCGCCAACGGCACGCGCATCTGGGTGTACTGCGGCACGGGGCGCCCGGGTGAACTCGGCGGCGGCGGCGACGTCCCCGGACAGGTGCTCGAGGCGATCACGCTGGACAGCAACAAGAATTTTCAGCGCGCATACCAGTCGGCCGGTGGCGGCAACGGCGTGTTCAACTTCCCGTCCAACGGAACTCACGGCTGGGGCTACTGGGGCGGCCAACTGGGCGCCATGAAGCCCGACATCCAGCGAGTGCTGGGCGCCTGACACAGCGGAAGGCCACCGCGGATCTATGGATCTGCGGTGGCCTTCTGTGTAGTCGGGATCAGTACGTCGGGATGAACACGCCGTTCAGCCAGACGCCCCAGTGCTGCCAACCTTCGTCCCACACCTGCGGCTGGCCGTTGGCCCAGATCGGGTCGACAGGCTTCGGCGGCGCACCTGCCGGTGCGGTACCGGCATTCGGGCCCGCGGGGGGAACAGGCGGCGGCGTCCAACCGGGCTGGGCGGCAGCGGTGGAAGCGACTCCCATCGCGCCTGCGGCGAGCCCGCCGAGGACGGCTGCACTGGCAAGAACTTTGCTCAACATCATCGTGAGTACTCCATTCCGGGTGTTGACCCGCAGTTGACGAGAACGGTTGAAAACTATCCACATCGATGCGTGGGTAAACCCCTCGCGCTGCCGCCCGCCGTCCCAGGTGCTGCCGATTCGCTGGTCAGGGGGTCTTTTGTGGGCTATTCCACACTGGAGGGATGGTTGAGCGGCTGCACACGGAGTTAACAACAATCGCCGGCGGTGACGGCCCCGGCGCCGCCGCGGCACGCACGGCGCTCGGCAACGGACCGCAGCGGCACCGGCTGAAGGCGGCGATCTGTGCGCTCGCCGAGCACCGCGGGCGCGACAGCAGCACATGCCCCTCGGATGCCGCTCGGGCCGTCGGCGGTGCGGGTTGGCGCGAATTGATGGACGACGCCCGGGAACTCGCACGCGAGCTTGCCGCCTCAGGTGCCGTCGAGATCACCCAGGGCGGGAAAGCCGTCGACCCTGAGGGGCAGTGGCGGGGCCCCATTCGAATCCGCAAGCACGGGTGAGCCTTACATCGCCGCCCCTGTTACGGTCGGCAACGGTCAGCGCTTTCGCGGCTGCTTAAGCTTCCTCCATGGTCGCCGAGGACAGGACGCGCTGGGATCGGCGCCACCGCGAGCGCGGGTCGGTGCCGGCCGGCGACGTCGCTCTGCCGCCTGTGTTCAGGCCTTACACAAGCCTCTTCCCCACCGAGGGCCACGCCGTCGAACTCGCGTGTGGCGCCGGTGCGGCGGCGGTCTGGCTCGCGCGCAGGGGTCTCCACGTCTGGGCGTGCGATGTGTCACCGGTGGCGATCGCTGAGGCGACAGAGCTCGCCGTGCGATGCCGGCTGGGCGAGCGATGTACGTTCTCCGTCCTCGACCTCGATGACGGACTCCCGCCCGGCGATCCCGCGAATGTAATGCTGTGCAACAAGTTTCGTGACCGACGTCTCGACGATGCGATGGTCGGCCGGCTCGCACCGCAAGGCATACTCGCAATCAGCGTGCTCAGCGAGGTCGGCGCCTCCCCGGGACCTTTTCGGGCCCGGCCAGGCGAACTGCTGCAGGCGTTCGGGGCCCTGGAGGTGATTGCCGCCGACGAAGCCGACGGCGAGGCGTGGCTACTCGGCCGACGACGGTGACGGTGCCTTCTGAGGGCGCCTCGCGGCGCCCCAGAGGCCGACCCCGATTCCCACGATCGCACCACCGAGACCGATCAGCCTCTGGGACTGCCCCAACTTGTCGTGCACGCTCATGCCGCCCAGGAGGTCGGACGCGTCGGCGCCGCCGGACGCCAGGAACCAGCCGCGGGTATCGCGCCCGCGCACGGCGGTGGCGACCAGCATCCCTCCGATCAAGGCATCCCGGTAACCCATCGATCGCAGGAGCAGGCGTGCGGTCGGAGGCGGTTCGTTCGGATCGCCCCAGAGCCTGTTGGCCCGCAGCGGGTCGACGAGAAACTGGACCCCCGATGCCAGGCGAATGCCGCCGACAACCAGGGCTGCGCGATCCACGGCCATGGCGCGAACCCTACGCAATACCGACACCGGCGGTAGCGATTTTATGAACTCAGACGCCCGTGGCTGCGTCGATGCGTTCGCGGATCAGATCGGCGTGGCCGTTGTGGCGGGCGTACTCGCCGACCATGTGGACGTAGATCCACCGCAGCGACACCTCGGTGCCCATGAACGGGCTCACGTCGTCGAGTTCGTGTCGAATGCAGATCGCTCGCGCTTTGTCGACTTCGCGCTGCCAGATGGCCACCGCGTCGGCGAACCGGACTGCATCCGCGAGTTCGAAACCGCCGTCGTGGCCTCCGGTGTGAGCCGACGGATCGAAGATCGCGGGCGCGGCCTCACGGTCGAGGACGCGGCGAAACCAGTTCCGTTCCACTTCGGCGAGGTGCTGGACGAGACCCTGGAGAGTCAGCGCGGAGGGCGGCACCGATGCCTCGCGCACCTGTTCGTCGTCGAGGCCTGCGCACTTGAGCAACAGCGTGTCCCGGTGGAAATCCAGCCATGCCGTCAGCGTCGTGCGCTCGTCGCTGTTCATCGGAGGCGTCGTGCGTTCGCGTGCAGTCACGGCTGACGATCCTGCCACCGGAATCCGACACCGACGCCGCGATATTGGAGAAGATCGGCGGGTGGACCTCGAACCCCTGACCGTCCCGGCCCTGCTGTCTCGCGCCGTGCGCGAACACGGAGACCGGACCTATGTCATCACCCCGACCGAGCGGCTCACCTACGCCGCGGCCGATCGGCGTTCCGCGGAGCTGGCCCGTTGGCTGCTCGCCCGCGGCGCGGGCAAGGGTTCGAGGATAGGGCTGTTCTTCCCCAACGGCGCGGAATGGGTGACCTGGTGGCTGGCTGTCTCCCGCATCGGCGCGATCGCTGTGCCGCTGAGCACCCTGTACCGCGCGGCCGAGATCGCGAAGGTGGCGCGGTTGGCCGACATCACGGTGCTCGTCGCACCGGCGCGGGTGCTCACCATCGGTGTCGCCGACACGCTGGAAGCAGCGTTCCCGGAACTGAACCGGCAGCAGAACACACGCCTGGAGATCGCCGCGGCACCGTTTTTGAGGACGATCGTGCTCACGGGAGACGAGACCCGCCGGTGGGCCACGCGGCTCGACGGGGATTCCGTCTCGTCCGACATCCAATCCGCCGCCGAGGCCGAGGTCTCCCCCGCCGACATTGCCATCATGGTGCACACATCGGGGTCCACTGCAGACCCTAAGGGGGTCCTGCACACACATGGCACCCTGGTCCGCCAAACGTCGACGTGGCCGGCTGCGATCCGCGCCGTCACCGGATCCCCGGCCGATCCGGTCATTCTGTCCGCGATGCCGTTCTTCTGGATCGGCGGAGTGCTCGCGGCGATGGGCGCTCTGCACGCGCCGATCACCTTGCTCGTGATGGCACGACTGGACGCCGGTATCGCGCTCGACCTCGTCGAGGCCGAGAGGGCCACCGGCATCGTGGGGTGGCCCGCGTTCACCCTGCGGATGCGCGAACACCCCAGCTTCGGCGAACGTGACCTGACGTCAGCGCCGATGCTGCGCGACGGCCCGCTCGATATCGCCATGACCGATGTTCCCGACGGATTCCCGGTGCACCGCACCATGTCTGAGACAGCGGGCGGGTTCGCCTACACAGAAATGAAGATCGTGGACAGCGCCGGCATGGCGGTGACCGATGGCACGGTCGGGGAACTTCTCGTGCGCGGCGTCGGTGTGATGGCGGGCTACAACAAGCGCGAGCGCGGCGAGACATTCGATGCCGACGGCTGGTACCACACCGGCGACCGCGTCTACCGCAGAGCCGACGACCCGCGCCTGTTCTACGTCGGCCGCACCAGCGAGATGATCAAGACGTCGGGGGCGAACGTCTCGCCGCTGGAGGTCGAAGCGGTCATCGAAAGTTTCGACGACATCGCGCAATGCGTGGTGGTCGGTCTCGATCACGTCGAGCGCGGCGAGGAGGTGTGCGCGGTGCTGGTGCCCGCCGCCGACGGAGTCGACGTCGACTCGGTGGCACTGCGGACCCGTGAAGTCCTGTCGACATACAAGGTGCCGACGCGATGGGTCACCGTGTCCAGCGACCAGATCCCCACCCTGGCGAGTGGCAAACTCAACCGAAAAGCGTTGCGCGCCTGGATCAGTTCTCGCGAGGCAGAAGTTCGGTGACGAAGGTCTCGAGGAACCGCTCCAGGTCGATACCGCCCGCCGGCCGGATCACGAACTTCGTCAACCCCGCGGCGAGATACGCATCGATTTGCCGGTGCAACGCCGGCCAATCCTGCGCCACCAGCTCCGCTGGATCGAGATCGGGACGCCGCCTGCGGATCGCGGCGAGGACGGGTGCCGGAAGCTCGCCGTCGCCCACGGCCAGGTTGATGCCGTAATGGTCGTCTGGAACCGCGCGTCCGGCCGAGGCGGCGGCGGCACGGATCGCGGTCACCGCGTGGCCGGCCTCGCGAGGCGTCACGAAACTCCCCAACCAGCCGTCGCCGTACCGTCCGATGCGTTCGAAACCCGGCTTGGATGCGCCGCCGAGCCAGATGTCAACGCGCGACTGAGGTTTGGGAAGAACCGTGACGTCGCGAACGGAAAAGAAGTCACCGCGGAACGTCACCGCGTCCTCGTCGAGTGCGGCGCGTAGCAGACGTAGCGACTCGTCGAAGACAGCTGCGCGCTGACCGTCGGGCACTACGAACGCATCCCGCTCGGCCGGCAGCGCTGACCGCAGGCCGAACACAGGCAGCACCCGTTTCGGCGCCAGCGCTGCCAGCGACGCAAGCTGTTTGGCGACCAGAACAGGATGACGCCCCGGCAGCACGGCCACCGACGTGCCCACTTTCAGGCGGGTCGTGCGAGCCAGCGCGTAGGTCATACCGACGAAGGGTTCGACAGCCGGCGAGTAGACGAGTTCCGAGAGCCACAACGAGTCCACGCCCGAGGACTCGAGCCGGTCGACGACGACGGGCAACCGGTCGGGGGCGACATCGGGGCCGAGTCCGACCCCGAACCGGATCTTCATCGACATGTCCTCCTGCGTCGGCACTCGTCTCAGGCTAGGCAACGTCGGCCGGCCGGCGCCGGGCAGTTTGTTGCGACACCCCGCGTGACGCCAGCGATGCGATGACAGGATGAGCGCGTGGCAGAACGCGTGAGCTTCCCCAGCAGCAGCGGGCCGAAGCTCGCAGGCCTGATCGACCCACCCGAGGGCGAAGTCCGCGGGTGGGGCGTCTTCGCGCACGGATTCACCCTCGGCAAGGATTGCGCTGCGGCGAGCCGGATCTGCAAGCAGCTGGCCAGCGAGGGCATCGGCATGTTGCGGTTCGACAATCTGGGACTCGGCCATTCCGAAGGAGATTGGGGTGACGGCTCCTTCTCCCACAAGGTCGAGGACACCATTCGCGCTGTGGAGTTCATGAACGACCGTGGCCACGAGGTCCGGTTGCTCGTCGGACATTCCTTCGGCGGCGCGGCGGCGATAGCGGCCGCGCACGGCTGCCCCTCGGTGACCGCCCTGGCCAGCGTGGGCGCGCCGTTTCAGCCCGCCCACGTCGAACACAACTATGACGCGTTGCTGCACCGCATCGAGGCCGACGGCGAAGCGCCGTTCCGCGTCGGCGGCAAGGCTTTGACGCTGCGCAGGCATTTCATCGAAGACGTGCGGTCGGCCGATCTACGCGAGCGGATCAAGACGCTGCGCCGCGCACTGCTCGTCATGCACTCACCGACCGACAACACCGTCGGCATCGCGAACGCCAGCGACATCTTCCGCGCGGCGCGCCACCCCAGGAATTTCATCTCGCTCGAGGGCGCCGACCATCTGCTCACAGAGAAAAACCAGGCTGCCAGGGCAGCGCGCATCATCAGCGCCTGGGCCGACCCTTACCTCTGAGCGACACAGGCAAGGGCCGCGCTGATCGGCCTCCGAAGCCTTCCTGCATTCTTGACCGCCTCGCTGGTCGCCGTCACAGCGGCGTTCCGGGCGGCATCCCGGCATCGGGGCACCCACCTAGACTGGCGCTCCGTGCAGGTCATCGCCATCCACATCGCCCCGGGCCGGAAAGTGCCGACGCGTTCGGTCGTCGCCGTCGACGCCGAAGCGGGCGCGGGTCTCGTCGGTGATCGGTATCACGGCACCAAGCACCGGCACGTCACCATCCAGTCGCAGGAGATGCTGAACTTGGCGGCCGCCGATCTCGGGCACCCCATCGATCCCGGCGCGACGCGCCGCAACCTGACCGTCGACGCGGGCCTCATCCCGACGCGCCCCGGCTCCCGGCTGCGGATCGGCGACGTCGAACTGGAGGTGGTCCGTCAGGCCGCGCCCTGCCGGCTCCTCGACGATTGGATCGCCCCTGGCGCGGCCAGAGCGATGAGCCAGCGCGGCGGCTCGGTCTGCCGGATCCTGACGTCCGGATCCATCAGCATCGGCGCACAGGTGGACCTGACTGCCGACTGACGGTCAATTGCCCTCGTCGCCGCCGACCTCCGCGGGGAGGGGCGGCGGCAACGGTGTGGTCGGCGTGGGCTCCGACGACGTGCTCGGCGATTCGGTGGAGGTGCCCGACGATTCGGCTTCATGGAAGTCGACCATCGGTTCGTCGCGAATCACCTTCTCCCCCACACTGACCACGAGGTCGGTCGACGTCACCAGGTAGTCGATGCCGTCGTTGGTCGCAGTGAAGCCTCCGTCGGACGTTCGCGACGCCGGCACGACCAACCGAGCGCCGTCCCGGACCCGGACGCCGCGGTACTCGTAGTCGCCGTCGGTGTCGCGGCAGATCGCGACGCGGGAACTTTCCGTACTGCCGAAGACGACCATCACGTCCGGTGCCGTGCACCGTGCGGTCGAGTCGAGATAACCCTGGCTGTCCGAGGGTGGCGCCGACGATGCGCTGGGCGCCGCGACGAGGAACAGCGGGATTGACGCAAGCGCGGCGACCCCGGCGAGAGCCAGGGGGTGACGGGGTGGGCGGTGAGAAGACATCACCTTCCACCAGACCACGTGCCGGCGGATCGTGCGAATGTCAGCCCGCGATGATCGCGCATCGTTGGCGCTTCGAGACCGGACCGTAATGACTTCGGTTGTCGGGGCGATGAACCGGTTGATGACTCAAAGGTCTGCAGCGACGTGGCGCGGAACGGTGGCGCGAAGCAGGGCGCTGATCGTGGCGTTGGCGATGACCCTCGCGGTGGTCGCAGGCGGTACGTCGGCGGGTGCCGCGCAGGCCGCGCCGCCCCTCGTGGCCAAGGACTTCTCCAAGCCCGCGATCGTGATTCTCGGCTACGGACTCAAGCCCGACGGCACGATGCGGCTGATCCTGCACACCCGTGTGCTCGCCGGGATGGCGGTCGGGCACATGTTCCCGCAATCGCCGATCATCGTCACGGGCGGAAACCCGCGAAACGGCAACACCGAAGCCGGCCAGATGCGCAAGATGCTGCGGCTCTACGGCATTCCCGAGGAGCGCATCATCGTCGAGGACCGGGCCAACAGCACGGAGCAGAACGCAGCATTCTCGGTGCCATTGGCCAAAAAGGCCGACACCTCAGGAATCATCCTCGTCACGTCGTCGTCGCATCAGGATCGCGCGGACGGGAACTTCGCCGATGCCGGCGGCAACATCCTGGCGACGGTGAGCTTTCCGGACAACAATCCGTCGATCAACGTCGCGCAGTTCGTCAGGGACGTCATCAGCCCGTTCATCACCGTCAGCTAGCGTGCACTAACGTTTGGCCGTGGAAGCTCAACCGCAGTCTGGACGCCGTCACCGGTGGGGTTTGGGCGCATTCCTCTTCGTAGAGGTCGCCTATCTGCTGACGTCGGTGCTTGTCGCGCTCCCGTTCGCCGGCTCCGAACTGGCGCACGTTTCCCTCCTTCTGCTGGTCGTCGGCGTCCCGAGCATTCTGGCGGCCGTGTTGGCGATCATGATCACCCGGTGGCGCGGCAACGGACCGCGCATCGACCTTCGGCTCCAATGGTGCTGGCGCGCAGCGGGACTGGGTCTGCTGTTCGGAACAGTGGGTCTCTTCGTGACGATTCCGGCATCGCTGCTGTGGACCGCGATCGTCGGCGCGGATGCCAACTCCGCCGCGGGTGAGGTGTTCGGGGCCGCGCGCGGGACGTGGGCCTGGGCCGTGGCGGTGTTCGTTCTCATCGCGATCGTCGCGCCGATCTGCGAGGAAATCCTCTACCGCGGACTGCTGTGGGAGGCGGTGGACCAACGCTGGGGACGGTGGGTCGCATTCGGGGTCACGACCGTCGTGTTCTCGGTCGCCCATCTCGAACTGACCAGGACCCCGCTGCTCCTGGTGGTGGCGATCCCGATCGGGTTGGCGCGCTTGTACTCCGACAATCTGTCCGCGAGCATCGTGGCCCACCAGGTGACCAATCTGCTGCCGGGTCTGGTGTTGATGTTCACTGTCGCGGGCGCCATGCCGGCGGCCTGACGTATCGCTATTCCGACGACGAGTCGGAGTCGTCGTTTGAGCCGGAATCTTGGTCCGCCCGGGTCTCGTTGTCGGCTTGCGCTGCCGAGGATTTCGTGGACTTGCGGTCGTCCCGTGTCGAATCGGCGCCTTCGGCGTCGGCGTCGTCTCCGCGCGCGTCGTCGGCCTCGTCTTCGCCCGCGGACTCCTCGGTCTCGGTCGTCGTGTCGGGCGCCCCGTCCTTGTCGCTGTCCTCGTCCTCGTCCTCGTCGACCGTGTCGCCGTCCACAGCGATCGGCGATGCGTCGAGTTCCGCGGTCAACTCCGCTTCCGGCTCGTCGAGGACATCTTCCTCAACCGCCGGGGAGGCGAATCGCGCTGCCGTAGGGCTGAATTCGTCAGTGTCGTCTGCGGTCCCGAAGAGTGACCCCAGAACCTCGTCGTGCCATCTGGGGTGGATGAGACCGGGATAGTCACGGTCGTAGGCTTCGTCGATCGCTTTTTTGAGCGGGCCGTTGAGAGCGTCGGCGAGCTCGTCGAGGCCGAGCATGCGCAGCGGCTCCAGCAGCGGAAGGTTCTCGCGCCGAATCAGCACGTAGGTGGTGTTCCCCTCTTTCCACACCAGCTTTTCGGCGGTCTCGAGGTCGATGTTGTTGTAACCCGGGATGTGGAAGTAGGCAAATCCGGCCAAAGCGTTGGCGAGCGCAAGAAGGTTGCGCGGGTCGGTCGGGAAATCTGCAGCGCCGTCGTACTCGATGGCGATGTCGACGACGTCGTATTCGGTATGTGGCGTGGGCTCGGCGAAACCGCTCCGCACGCCGCCGTACTTGCGCTTCGGGTTTGCGGCGAGAACGAACGACAGCTCGTCGGGATCGGGGGCACCGGCGCTTCCGGCGGTCTCCTGAAGCCAGTGCGTGGCGATCGTCGCTCCTTGCGAGAAGCCCACAACCACCGTCGGCGGCGCGGCGGTGGCGAGGGCGCCGCGAAGGGCCCGCAACCCGTCTTCCTCAGCCCCCTCGGAGACCCCGGAGTTGTATTCGACCGACGTGCATGAATTACCCGAAGACTCCGAACAGAACGACCCACGGAAGATTTCGTCCATCTCCCAGTCGATCTTGCCGCCGAAGGTGTATCCCGTCACGGTGAGTACATTTGCTGCCAGCGCGTACGGCGTCGGGGCTGCGATGCTTGCTGCAGCAACTGTTGCAGCGCCAGCCGCAGCGAGTATTCCGCGCACGTGAAATCCTTACGTGGGACTTCCAGCAACGCTGGAAAGTGGGTGATCCAGGCGAGACGACATTAATCGACGCCCGTCAATCCCACAATATTTCCGGTCAATCGGGGGCTCGTGCATGGAAAACGCCCGCGTCGACTCGCGATGCCGCGCCGCCCTCACCTGGGGCGCGTGACATTGTCACGCCGCGGTCAGGCAAGCTCGCCCTGCCTGGCTGGCGAACCCGGGGACTATTGGGTGCAGCGCCCGGTGACGGGCGGAATTCCGTTTGCTGTCGAAAAGGTTAACAACACATGCTGAATTCGACAGCGGTGTCAAAGCTGTTGTCTCCGTGACGCTTTCGCGGTAGCCGCAGACTCTGGCCCGCCGCCGGCGAGCAGGCCACTCGACGCGAACTTGAGGCCACTGCGAAGTTCGTCGAGGCTGATCGGGTCGTCGGATTCGATGTAGCGCAACGTCGTCGCCTACAAGGTGCCCGGGGCCGTCCGGCCCTGAACATCATGCAATGATGCGGACGAGGTAGGGCGTCATCTCCTTGGTGCGCACCGGTGAGACCGCGACGCCGGCATCGGTCGTCTCCACCATCTGGCCGTTGCCAATGAACAGCGCCACGCTCTGCGTGCCCTCGGGGCCGTAGAAGATCAGGTCGCCCGGCAGCGCCAGCGAGGGCACGACCTTCTGTCCGACCTTGTACATCTCACCCGAGGAGCGCGGAAGCTTCACGCCGACACCGGCATACGCGTAGACCATCAGACCGGACGCGTCGAATCCCACGACCTCCATCCGCGGGGCGGGCGCGGGGACCGAGGGCAGGGACGGCGCAGTGGCGTTGGGCGCGACGCTCGGAAGGTTCAGACCGGGCGCCAGATCCAGCGACTGGGCGTCGACCTCCGCCTGGTCGGGAACGGCAGACTCAGCCTCGGGTACCGCCACGGTGCCCTTGCTCGGACCCGACGCACCGCCGCCGCCGTAGGCGAACGGCACACCGCGCTGAGAGAGCGCTCGGGCGACGACGGCCTCGACCGCCTTCTGATTGGTCGCTGACCGTGCGGGCTGGGCCGTCGCCAAGCCAGGCGTCGCCAGCAGGAGGGCGAGACCGATGACCAAGACCAAGACGCGTCGCATTGCACTTTCCCGCTTTCCGCAAGCCAGCGCCGTTGTTTGACGCTGGACTCATTGATTAACAACAGTCACTATGACCACTTCTACACCACCCGAAGCGGTGTAATTCCGTCGTCGCAGGACGCTGGATCAAGGAGATGCGGTACCGGGACCGAATGGTGACCTATCTCGGCGCGTCGCCCTCTAGGGTGTGTCGCGCCTCACCCGTTGAGCGCGGCCAGGGCCGCGTCGTAATCGGGCTCCTGCCCGATCTCGGGCACCAGCTCGGTGTAGATGACGTTGCCGTCGGCCCCGACGACAACCACTGCGCGGCCGAGCAGGCCGGCCATCGGGCCGTCGACGATCCTGATCCCGAAGTCGTCGCCGAAGCTGTCACGAAAGCCGGAACCGGACGTCACGTTGTCGATGCCTTCGGCGCCGCAGAAGCGCTTCTGTGCAAAAGGCAGGTCGTTGGACACGTTGAGCACCGCGACCCCACTGGATGCCGCGGCCTCGTTGAACTTGCGCACGCTGGCAGAGCAGACAGGCGTGTCAACCGACGGAAAGATGTTGAGCAGCAGAGGCTTGCCGCGGAACTGCTCGTCGGTGACTGTGCCGAGATCGGTCCCGGTGAGGGTGAATCCGGGCGCCGCAGATCCGACGGCGGGCAGCTCACCGACGGTGTTGATCGGATTTCCACGCAAAGTTATCTGTGCCATGGCCACAGTCTGCCAAGCGCGACCGATCCCGTCGCGGCGGGGTTCACGGACCGTACAGGCGCGCGACGTCCGGCGAGTCCAGCCACCTCGAATACGTCGGGCTCTTGGGCCAGCCCTGCGGGGAGTCCTGCCACTGCTCCTGGCGCCCCCACGGCAGCACGTCGACCAACGGAAACGTGTAACTGAGCTGTTCGGTCCCGCGGCCGTTGGTGTGCCACGTCCGGTAGACCGTGTCGCCGGCCCGCAGGAAGACGTTGACGCCGAAGCCGGTCCCCGGAGCCGCGTCGACGTCGGCGGCGAACGAACTTTCCGACGACGAGTACCACTCCATGGCATTGCCCACCTTCTCGCGGTAGGCCAGGGCCTCGTCGATGGGTCCCGCGGTGACGATCACGAACTTGGCGTCGTAGTTGTCGAGAAAGTCCAGCCGCACGAACTGAGAGGTGTAGCCGGTGCAGCCGCCGCACTGCCACTCCGCGCCGTCGTTCCACATGTGGTTGTAGACCACCAGCTGAGAACGGCCGTCGAAGATGTCGACGAGCCGAACCGGGCCGTCGGGGCCGACGAGCGTGTAGTCCGGCATCTCGACCATGGGCAGGCGTCGGCGCTGCGCCGCGATGGCGTCGAGTTCGCGGGTCGCCGCCTTCTCGCGTTCGCGAAGTTGGTCGAGGGCCGCGCGCCAGGTGTTCGCGTCGACCACAGGCGGCAGAGCTGTCGTATCGGTCATTACAGTCACCCTCCGGCAGGCTTTTCGTTGTCGGTCGTCTTTATCGACCGCCCGTCCGCCGGAAATTCATCGCAGTGCTTGCGCCCTCGGAAGGAAACTGACATGCCCGTGGCCCCGCGAATCGGCCGCAACGACACCGGCAACGGAACGAGCACGTGGACCGGGTCGCTCTGGAACGAGATCGCCCCCATCTATGACGCGATACTGGATCATCCGTTCATCACGGGCCTGACCGACGGCAGTCTGCCTGCGGACGTGTTCGCCGGTTACGTCGCCCAGGATGTGCACTATCTGCGCACCTACTCCCGCGCACTCGCCGTCGTCGCCGCCAAGGCGCCCACGCTGGCCGATACGGCGATGTTCTCGCGGCATGCCGCCGAGGTTTTCGATGTCGAGCTGTCGCTGCACGGTGAGCTGTTGCCCGCGCTCGGTCTGTCGGCCGACGCTGTGGACGCCGCGCCCGTGGCGCCGACGACCCTGGCGTACAACAGCTACCTGCTCGCGACCGCCTATGGCGGTAGCTTCGCCGACGGGCTCGCCGCGGTACTCCCCTGCTACTGGATCTATGCCGAGGTCGGCGCGGAGCTGCTGACCCGAGGTTCGACCGATGTGCGCTACCAGCGCTGGATCGACAGCTACGGCGGGGAGGAGTTCGCCGCCACCGTGACCGAGGTGCTCGCGCTCGCCGACCGCATCGGACCTGCCCTCACCGCTCCCGAGGAAGCGGCCGCCCGCGCGCATTTTGTGACGACGTCACGCTATGAGTGGATGTTTTTCGACGGCGCGTACCGTCGCGAGTCCTGGCCGGTGTGAGTAGTGGGCCGCACCACCCGCGACAGCAGTGCACACGTCGTCGCGAATTGAAGTAGTCCGCTACGCGTGTCTGCCGGCTCGCACGTCAGCAGCCTTGGTGACGCACGAACAATCGTGCGCAACAACCAAGGAGGTCCGTCATGTTGAGCAGAATCACCACGAAATCGGTGATGGCTGCGGTTATCGCCGGGGCCGCGGCGCCCGCAATACTTTTCGGCGCCGCGGCACCGGCGTCGGCCGATGTCGTCAACGGCAATCCGACGCTGTTCTTCGCGCCCTTCCCCGGTGGGCTGCGCGTCACCGTGCAGAGTTTCACGCCGGAGGACACCAACTGCACCTACAACGCCAATTCGATCCGCCGGGACTTCTTCCTGAAGGGCTTCGGCATCGAGAACCAGCAGGCGAATTTCCCGAACGCCAAGGCGGAGCTGGTGTTCCCCGGTGTGCCGCTCTTCAAGAAATGGAACGTCAACGTCGTCTGCCAGAACGGCAAGTCGACATCGGTCGAACAGTGGTATTGAGTCGCGGGTCGCGGGCCCCCGGCGCCTCGGGAGATCAGAGCCGAGGCGCCTGGGCCCCCTACTGACTATGCTTGCGGATTCCCGTCGAGTGAGCAGTTGCGAGGAGGTCGATGTCTCCCGACGCCGCACCACCACCTGCCCGGTCCTCCCCCGGCGGGCACATCAGGTTGACATCGCACAGCGGAGGCACCGATGCGCCCGGGTTGTGTTGGGGCGCCCCGACACCTGAGCAGCGCGGCCCGGTCGTCGGCACGACCACCACGCGCGGGCACCGCAACGTGGTCGGCACCCACAGCGGTGCCTACGGTGTGTACCGGGCGCTCGCCGTCGCGGCCGGCAAGCTCTCTCGTGAGCACCGGGCCGATCTGACGAACACCTCGCCCACCGACGTCATCGGCCCGTACCCGCAGTGGACGGACCCCGAAGCCATCGTCAGCCTCGATCCATGGGGCGCCCTGGTCGCCGACGTCTTCGCCCGTCACATCGCCGATGGTCTGGACGTCCGCCCGACCATCGCCGTCACCAAGGCGCAGGTGATCCTGCCCGAGGTCCACGACGCGATCGCGAAGGCGCGACTGATCCCCGACGGGCGGGTACTGCTGGCGACGGGGGCGGCGCAGGTGACCAAAGCGGCCATCGAGCCTGTGTGGTATCTCCCCGGTGTCGCCCAGCGGTTCGGCTGCAGCGAGACCGATTTGCGCCGAGTGCTTTTCGAAGAGACCGGGGGCATGTACCCGGAACTCGTCACGCGCTCCGATCTGGACGTCTTCCTCCCGCCGATCGGGGGGCAGACCATCTACATCTTCGGCGACCCCCGCGCTCTCGCCGACCCCGCTGTCGAACTGACGGCCCGGGTGCACGACGAGTGCAACGGCTCCGATGTGTTCGGTTCGGACATCTGCACCTGCCGGCCATATCTGACGCACGCCATCGAGGAGTGCATCCGGGGCGCCCAGCGTGGCGGCGTCGGCCTGGTCGCCTACTCCCGCAAAGAGGGCCGGGCCCTCGGCGAGGTGACGAAATTCCTCGTGTACAACGCGAGAAAGCGCCAGGTCGGCGGAGATACTGCCGACCAGTACTTCGCCCGTACCGAATGTGTGGCGGGCGTCCAGGACATGCGGTTTCAGGAACTGATGCCCGACGTGCTGCACTGGCTCGGCATCCGCCGGATCCACCGCCTGGTGTCGATGAGCAATATGAAGTACGACGCGATCACCGGATCGGGAATCGAAGTGGGCGAACGGGTTTCGATTCCCGACGAACTGATTCCCGCCGACGCCCAGGTCGAGATCGACGCCAAGACCGCGGCCGGTTACTACACGCCGGGGGCGGTGCCCGACGTCGAGGAGCTGAAAAAGGCCAAGGGCCGGGGGCTGTGAGGTCGGGGGAAGAGCGGAAGGCTGCCGCGCTGCTGCGGACGACGGACGCGGTACGGGAGCGGTCGGTGCAGCTCTTGCAGCGCGCGCGCAGCGGTGAATCGCTCTGGTTCACCGTCGACGATGCCGCCCTCGGCGCAGCCGCCGAAGAGGTCGCCGCGCTGACCCGGGAACGCTTCCCGGACCTGGATATTCCCTATCACAGCAGGTGGCGGCATTTCGAAGCCGGCGGCGTGGACCGCAAGTCCGAGCTGGACGCGCGACTCGACGGCGGCGGCACGGAACGGGCGCGGGCGATGGTCGACCTCACCGTGGTGAGCGTGCTGCTCGACGCCGGAGCCGGGGCCGACTGGGCCTACGTCGAGACGCGGGACGGGTCGAGCTCCCGCTACAGCCGCTCCGAAGGCCTGGGCGTTGCGACCTGGCACGGCTTCGTCTCGGGCGCGTTCTCCAGCGACCCTGCCCGACCCCTGCAGGTCGACGCGAACGGCCTGCGCGCGTTGACGGAGGCGCGGCTGGCCGAGATCTTCCAGGTGACGCCGAACAATCCGCTGGTGGGTCTGGGCGGCCGCGTGGCGCTGATGCGCAGGCTCGGGGATGGGCTGGCCGCTCAGCCCGAGCACTTCGGTGAGCACGGCAGGCCGGGCGGCCTGTTCGAGGCGCTGGCGAGTTGCGGCGAGGTGCGCGCCCACGACATCCTGACGCTCCTGCTGTCTTCGCTGTCACCGATCTGGCTGTCGCACAACACCATCGGAGACATCCCGCTCGGCGACTGCTGGCGACACGAGGCGGTAACGGGGCCCGGGCTCACGGCGGGCTGGATGCCGTTTCACAAGCTGACGCAGTGGCTGACCTACTCGTTGATCGAGCCGTTCGAATGGGCGGGTATCGATGTGCTGGACATCGATGCCCTGACAGCACTGCCCGAGTACCGCAACGGCGGTCTGCTCCTCGACAGTGGGGTGCTGGCCCTGCGCCATTCCCCGGGCCCCGGTCAGACGTGGGAACCCGGGCATGAGCTGATCGTCGAATGGCGCGCATTGACGGTGGCCCTACTCGACGAGTTGGCGCCCCTGGTTCGCAGCTGCCTCGGTGTCGACGCGCAGCGGATGCCGCTGGCGCGCGTCCTCGAAGGAGGTACCTGGGCGGCCGGGCGCGCGGCGGCGCAGCGCCTACGCCGCGGGTTGCCTCCGCTGTCGGTCACAAGTGATGGGACGGTTTTCTAGTGGCGGTGCACGTCGTGGATCATCCGCTGGTGCAGCACAAACTCACGCTCATGCGGCGGAAAGAGGCTTCCACCAACAGCTTCAGGCGACTGGTGCGTGAGGTGTCGGCGATGATGGCCTACGAGGTGCTGCGCGACGTCGCGGTCCACGAGGTAGAGGTGGAGACGCCGCTGGAGGTCACGACAGGCACCGCGATGGACGGCAAGAAGCTGGTCTTCGTGTCGATCCTGCGGGCCGGCACCGGCATTCTCGACGGCATGCTCGAGGTGGTGCCGTCGGCGCGGGTGGGCCACATCGGCCTGTACCGCGATCCGAAAACCCTTATCGCGGTGGAGTATTACTTCAAAATGCCCGGTGATCTGCATGAGCGTGATCTGATCGTGGTGGACCCGCTGCTGGCCACCGGCAACTCCGCGATCGCGGCAGTGGAGCGTCTGCGGGAATACCGTCCGAAGTCGATCAAGTTCGTCTGCCTGCTGACGTGTCCGGAAGGCATCGCCGCGATGACGCAGGCGCATCCGGAAGTTCCGATCTACACCGCGGCCATCGACCGCGAGCTCGACGAGCGGGGCTACATCCTGCCCGGCCTGGGCGACGTCGGCGATCGGATCTTCGGCACGAAGTGATTCCGGCCCTACCAGCCAAGTAACCCAGGACCTGTCGGAACGCTCCCGCCGGCCACCCGACGGTCGTAGGGTGGGTTATGGCCATCATCGAAGCTGACCTTCAGCCGCAGACACCCTTCGAGCGCGATGTCGCCGAGACCCAGCGCTACTTCGACAGCCCCCGCTTCGAAGGCATCATCCGTCTGTACACGGCTCGGCAGGTCGCAGAGCAGCGGGGCACCATTCCCGCGGACTACCCGATCGCCCGTGAGGCGGCGACCGCCTTCTACCCGCACCTGCGCGAGCTGTTCGGCAACGGTCGCAGCATCACCACCTTCGGTCCGTACTCCCCCGGCCAGGCCGTGGTGATGAAGCGGATGGGTATCGAGGGCATCTACCTCGGCGGCTGGGCGACATCGGCGAAAGGATCGATCAGCGAGGACCCCGGCCCGGACCTCGCGAGCTATCCGCTCAGCCAGGTGCCCGAAGAGGCGGCAGGCATCGTGCGGGCGCTGTTGACAGCGGACCGCAATCAGCAGTACCTGCGATTGCAGATGGACCCCGAACAACGTGCGGCAGCGCCCGAATACGATTACCGGCCGTTCATCATCGCCGACGCCGACACCGGTCACGGCGGTGATCCTCACGTGCGCAACCTCATCCGCCGTTTTGTGGAGAACGGTGTGCCGGGTTACCACATCGAAGACCAGCGCCCCGGCACCAAGAAGTGCGGGCACCAGGGCGGGAAGGTGCTGGTGCCCTCCGACGAGCAGATCAAGCGCCTCAACACCGCCCGCTTCCAGCTCGACATCATGAGAGTGCCCGGCATCATCGTCGCGAGGACCGACGCCGAGGCGGCCAACCTGATCGACAGCAAGGCCGACGAGCGCGATCAGCCGTTCCTGTTGGGCGCGACGAACCTGAAGATCCCGTCGTACAAGTCGTGCTTTTTGGCGATGGTGCGTCGGTTCTACGACAAGGGCGTCACCGAGCTGAACGGACACCTTCTCTATGCCCTGCCGGACGGCGAATACGCCGTCGCCGAGGCGTGGCTGGAGCGGCAGGGCGTGCTGGCCGTGATCGACGAGACCGCGGCGGCGTGGCAGGACGGCCGCGAAACCTCCGTGGACGCGGCTTTCGACAAGGTCGAGTCGCGTTTCGTCGACGCGTGGCAGGACGATGCCGGCCTCAACACCTACGGCGAGGCTGTCGCCGAACTGCTGGAGTTCCGCGAGCGTGAAGGTGAGCCTTCGGCGATGAGCGTCGCGGAATGGCGCGCGTTCGCCGAACGCGCACCCCTGTACACCGCGCGGGCGAAGGCCAAGGAGCTCAGCGCCGACGTCGCCTGGGACTGCGAGCGGGTCAAGACCCCGGAGGGCTACTACCAGGTCCGCGGGGGCATCCCGTACGCGATCGCCAAGTCGCTGGCCGCGGCGCCGTTCGCCGACATCTTGTGGATGGAGACCAAGACCGCCGATCTGGCCGACGCGAAGCAGTTCGCCGACGCGATCCATGCGGTATATCCGGACAAGATGCTGGCCTACAACCTGTCTCCGTCGTTCAACTGGGACACCACCGGAATGTCCGATGAGCAGATGCGGGCATTCCCCGAGGAGATCGGCAAGCTGGGCTTCGTCTTCAACTTCATCACCTATGGCGGGCATCAGGTCGACGGTGTGGCGTCGGAGGAGTTCGCGACCTCGCTCCGTCAGGAAGGCATGCTGGCGCTCGCCCGGCTGCAGCGGAAGATGCGCCTCGTCGAATCCCCCTACCGCACACCGCAAACCCTCGTCGGTGGACCACGAAGCGACGCCGCGCTCGCCGCGTCGTCGGGCCGGACGGCGACGACGAAGTCGATGGGCAAGGGCTCGACCCAGCATCAGCACCTCGTGCAGACCGAGGTGCCGAAGAAGCTGCTGGAGGAATGGCTCGGCCTGTGGAGCGAGCACTACGAGTTGCCCGAGAAGCTGCACGTGCAGTTGCGTCCGCGGCGTGCGGGTTCCGACATCCTGGATCTCCAGATTCTGGGCGACGGAACCGAACCACTCGCCAATGTCGTGGTCGATCCGATCAAGGACCGGCACGGACGCAGCATCCTGACCATCCGCGACCAGAACACATTCGCCGAGCACTTACGTCAGAAGCGGCTGATGGACGTCATCCACCTGTGGCTGATCCACCGGTTCGAGGCCGAGATCGTCTACTACGTGACTCCGACCGAGGACAACATCTATCAGACCGACAAGATGAAAGCGCACGGAATCTTCAGCGACGTCTACCAGGAGGTCGGAGAGATCATCGTCGCCGATGTGAACCAGCCGCGGATCGACGAACTCCTGGCCCCTGACCGAGAGGCCCTGACCCGCCTGATCAGCAAGCAGGACTGAGGCGGCGCAGCCGCCAAGCCTCCGTCGCGGCCGAAAGCGCCACCAATGGCGTTCTGCCGCAACCGATCCCACGTCGCTTCTGGCGGATGCATGGGTCCAGTCAACGCCGCGGGGGTGTGGCAGTGCAACTGGTTTTCGGTGGACCTAGACGAAGATCGAGTCGAGCCCGACTTCTGTGCGCCGTTCGGCGGCAGGCGATCGGTGCAGCGTGGCGGACGGAGTTTCTCCGAAGCGCTCGCGGTAGCGGCCGGCGAAACGCCCGGAATGGCCGAACCCCCATCGTGTTGCCACCGCGGCCACCGAGGTGGACGCAGCGTCGGCGGCTATGAGGTCGGCGTGCGCGCGCAGCATCCGTACGTCGCGCAGATGCTGCATAGGGGTGCAGTCGCGGTATCGGCGAAACATCAGCTGCAAGGAACGCGTCGACGTGTGAACGGCTTTGGCGACCGAGGTGATGGTGACGTCGGTGTCGACATGCTGTTCGATGTACTCGATGGCTTTCGCGAGTGGGGCGGGCATCGGCTCGTGGTCGTCGGGTGCGTGTAATGCCCTGTGCGGGAACGTCGTCAGCATCACCGCGGCGAGGTGACGCGCAAGAGAGCTGGCCACGAGTGGATCCGTGGACGCCGACGGATCGGTGACTGCCAATGCGGTTGCATAGTCGATGGCGTTGGCCATGCGCCGTCCGGCCTCCACCGAGACAGGCGCCTGCCCCAGCAGTTCCACGCGCTGCGACCCTCCCGACGATGAGCACGCCACGGCTTCGAGAACCCTCCGGTCAATGGGCACGACCGTGTAATGCTGTGCGCGACCGCAACTGGTCCCTGCGACGGGACGGTCGCTGACCGCCCCGATGGCCGCGACGTCCCCTTCGGTGAAGACTTCGGGCGAGCGGTCACCCTGGGCGGCCTGCACCACTCCGGAGTGAATTCGTGTGAGCAGTATTCGGTCAGACGGGTGACGCTGGAAGCGGAAATCGACGCCGACGACGATGTCGTCGATGGTTATCGACCCGACGTGCGAGCGCTGCAACCGTCCACTCAAACCGGACGGTCCGCGGTCGAGGGGGGAGACCCTCAGCGCGTAGGTCTCAGCGAATACCTCGTCGGCTTTCGTCGCGTCGTGCCTATCCACCAGAGCCGCGTCCACTCGTACCTCCTGACATCGCAATGCAGGTCTCGCCGAACCTGATTATCCGCAAAACGAAGGCAGTGATCAGCGATGTCGGCAAACTTCGAGAATTTCGGTGCGCAACTTTGGGGAAGGGGCCGCGCACGGCTTCGTGATGCAATTGTTTGCAGCACGGGGGCAGTCGACGGCGCCACGCCGAGCAGCGAAATGTCGAGGACTGCTTGATAAGTCACATTAGGCGCGGTGATCTGCAGTGCCGTTGGACAGCCAACCCGGCGTGACATCTTCTGCAACGAAGCGATGTTCGTTGACAGAAACTCCCCCGCTCGCGTCGGGTCGTTCGGCCCCGCGCGCCAATTAGTTGAAAAAGGAAACAGGTATCGCCCTCATGGGGTCTGCGATTAAGGAAAGGCGTTTCTTCGCTTACATCAGGGCCGCGGCGCGGTGCAGTAGTGCGTGCCAACCCGACACCCGGGCGGGGTCGGTGACCAGGAAGCGATCGAGCCGCCCCGGATCGGGCGCTGCGGGCATCGGCGCTGCGGGCAAAAATCCGTCTGCGGGTAACAGAGACCGCGGCGACGACACGATGTCGGACTCGCCGAGCCAGCGGGGAACGGGGCCGCACGCGAACGGCAGCTCCGGTAGTGATGCCGCAAGTGCGACGTCAGCGGCCAGGCCGATACTCGTCGCCCCGGTGAAGTCCACGACTGCGGGAAGGCCGAGCCTTTCGAAACGGCGCAGCGCGCGTCGCACTCCCCCGAGCTCGCCGCACCTGAGGATGGCGATGTCGGCGCTTCCCGGAGCGGCAGCGAGCAGCAGCGCGTCGACCGCGACCGGCACGTCGACGCGCTGCCGAACGGCCTGCGCATCGGACGCGTTCCGGCAGACCAGCTCGACGAATTCCGATGTCGGCGCGAGCCGTCGCACCTCGGCGACGGCGTCGTCGACGTGATGCACGACGACAACGGGGCGCGTCGCGGCCTCGGACACCGGAATGCGACCTCGGACCGCGTCGGGCCAGCCCACGGTGCTCGGTTCCATGGCTGCGGTCAGCCAACGTGCGGCGACCGCGTCGTCGACCCCAGCGGGCGGACTGAACTCACCCCAGCCCTGCGGACCGTCGAGCAGCACGCCTTCCCGGACGCCGTCGGCGGTCGGTACGGCGAACACCGGGGCGTAGTCGAATTCGATGAGCGTTCTCACTGTCGGACAAAGTTAACCCGTCGCTACTCTGGGCCCGTGGCCGACGCCCCATTTTTGCTGTTGTCGATCCGTGGCGAGGACGAAGCCGCCGACGACGAGTACCGGGCGATGATGCGTTTCACCGGGCTGGACGAGGCGGGCATGCCGCGGATTCGGCTCACCGACCGTGAGCTCGGCGACGTCGACCTCTCGCAGTGGTCGGGCATTGTTCTCGGGGGCGGGCCCTACAACGTCAGCGACGATCCCGAAAGCAAGTCGACGACGCAGCACCGCGTGGAGGCCGAGCTCGCCGCGCTGCTTCGCGACATCATCGCGGCCGATTTCCCTTTTCTCGGTTGTTGTTACGGCGTCGGCACGGTGGGCGCGGCGGTCGGCGCCGTCATCGACCGGTCGCACAGTGAGCCGGTCGGCGGGGTGACCGTCGATCTGACCCGCGAGGGGCACCGAGATCCCCTGTTCGCCGGCCTGCCGGACACTTTCGACGCGTTCGGTGGGCACAAGGAGGCGGCGTCTCTACTGCCCGACGGCGTCGTCAGCCTGGCCACCTCCGCCGACTGCCCCGTGCAGGCGTTCCGGGTCGGCGCCAACGTGTATGCCACACAGTTTCATCCCGAGCTCGACCTCGACGGGATCTGCACCCGCATCGATGTCTACAAGGATTACGGCTATTTCGCACCGGAGACCGCCGAATCTCTCAAAGACGCTGCGCGACAACGCAAGGTAACTCATCCGATGGAGATTTTGCGCCGGTTCGCGCAGCGCTACTCCAGGCCGCTGTAGCGCTGGGTCAGCTGGCTTGCGAGGCCGCGTCCGAGGACACGACCTCGTCTTTGAGCGGAGCGAGCTTCGCGCCGATCTGCTCGATGATGGATCCGCTCACCCCCAGATCGCTGAGGGTTTCGATGAGGTGATCCACCACCCTGTCGAAGTGTATGGCCTGAATGTGCCACTGCGCGTGGCTTTCTCGCATTGATCGGCCGAGATAGGGTTCAGGGCCGCCGATTGCGGCGGCGATGAACGAACGCTGGTGTCCTTTGAGGCGCCTCATGTCGACACCGTCGAAATACGGCGTCAGCGCGGGGTCGGCGATCAGCCTGCGATAGAAATCGTCGACAGCTGCCGCAACGGCGGGAGGTCCGCCGATCTGGTCGAAGACGCTCATCACGAGAGAGTGTCCGTCTCCCGTAACGCCCGGCCGCGCCGGGCTTTCCGAACGCGTTAACTTGTCCTCACCGTCGCCCCTCGTGCGCGGTGAGGATGCGGTCAGGTCTCGGGGATCTCCACTTGTGCGCGGGCGATCTGATCCACGAAAGGTGCCAGCCGTGCGCGGAGCTCGTTGTGGGCGGCGTCCTCGTCATACTCGCGATAGGCGGCGGCGTCGCGGAAGTCGACCACGATGACGAAATCCCAGTTACCTTCTCGTAGGCCCGCGTCCGTGCCGACGGTGAACCGGATCATCCCCGGGATGTTCAGATGGCGCAGACCGTCCTGGATGCGCTCGATCTCGGCGGCGTCGTAGCCCGCCTTCAGCTTGGCCAGAACCACATTTCGGATCACGGAGGCACCTTAACAGGGGGCTCTAATCGACCTGATTAATTCTTGACTGAGTCCAGAAAAGGCGGTAGAACATCTTCGTGACCTCGGACTACGCGGAGCTGATTCGTAGGACTCCGCTGCGCGTGACCCGTCCGAGGGTAGCTGTGCTGGAGGCGGTCGCAGGGCTGGCGCACGCCGATACCGACACCATCTTCGGTACGGTCCGCGACGTCCTCCCTGATGTTTCTCGGCAGGCCGTCTACGACGTTCTGGCAGCACTGACCACTGTCGGCCTCGTGCGCCGGATTCAGCCCTCGGGATCGGTCGCTCGCTACGAATCGCGGGTGGGCGACAACCACCACCATGTCGTGTGCCGGTCCTGCGGCGTCATCGCCGACGTCGACTGCGCTGTCGGCGAGGCGCCGTGCCTCGTCCCGGCCGACCCTGCAGGCGACCTCGACGGGTTCGTCGTGGACGAAGCCGAGATCGTCTATTGGGGCACGTGCCCGCGCTGTTCGGCGGCCGGGGGTTCGACAGAAGAAGTTTCCCGATCACATCCGTGATCGCAGCCCGACGCACCATCCACGGAAGGAATCGCATTGCCCGAGACAAGCCCCCCCATCGGTGAGGCGCAGACCGAGCCCGCAGCGGCCCAATGTCCGATGCTGATCAAGCCTCCCGTCGAGGGTGGCAGCAACCGCGACTGGTGGCCCAACGCGGTGAATCTGAAGATTTTGCAGAAAGATCCGGAAGCGATCAATCCGCTGGATCCGGACTTCGACTACCGCGAAGCCGTCAAGACCCTCGATGTCGACGCACTCGCCGCCGACGTCGACGCGGTCATGACCGACTCGCAGGACTGGTGGCCCGCCGATTTCGGCCACTACGGCCCCTTCTTCGTCCGCATGACGTGGCATGCTGCCGGCACCTACCGGGTGGCAGACGGCCGCGGCGGCGGGGGCAAGGGCATGCAGCGATTCGCACCGCTGAACAGCTGGCCCGACAACGTCAGCCTCGACAAGGCCCGCCGCCTGCTGTGGCCGGTCAAGAAGAAGTACGGCAAACAGCTGTCCTGGTCGGATCTGCTCGTGTTCGCGGGCAACCGCGCATTGGAGAAAATGGGCTTCAAGACGGCAGGTTTCGCGTTCGGTCGGCCCGACTACTGGGAGCCCGAAGAGGACGTCTACTGGGGTGCCGAGCACGAGTGGCTGGGGTCGCAGGAACGTTACGCCGGCGCGGGCGGTGACCGGACCAAGCTGGAGAATCCGCTCGGCGCAAGCCATATGGGCCTCATCTATGTCAATCCCGAAGGCCCGGAGGGCAACCCGGATCCGCTGGCGGCGGCCACCGACATCCGCGAAACGTTCGGCCGGATGGCGATGAACGATGTGGAGACCGCAGCGCTGATCGTCGGCGGGCACACCTTCGGCAAGACCCACGGCGCCACTACCGTGGAGAACGGCCCCGAGCCCGAGGGTGCGACGCTGGAGGAGCAGGGCCTGGGATGGGCCAACTCGGGCGTCGGCAACGACACGGTCAGCAGCGGCCTCGAGGTGACCTGGACGCATACCCCGACCAAGTGGGACAACAGCTTCCTGGAGATCCTGTACAGCAACGAGTGGGAGCTCACCAAGAGCCCTGCGGGTGCCCACCAGTGGCAGCCCAAGGACGGCGGCTGGGCCAACTCGGTGCCGATGGCGCAAGGCAAGGGCCGTACGCACCCGGGCATGCTGACCACCGACCTGACGATGCGGATGGATCCGGGCTTCGAGAAGATCACGCGCCGTTGGCTCGATCATCCCGAGGAGCTCGCCGAAGAGTTCGCCAAGGCGTGGTTCAAGCTGCTGCACCGCGACATGGGGCCTGTGGTGCGCTACCTCGGGCCGCTGGTTCCCCAGGAGACCTGGCTGTGGCAGGACATCATCCCGGCGGGCACCCCGCTCAGCGATGCCGACGTCGCGACGTTGAAAGGCGCGATCGCCGACTCGGGTCTGACGGTCTCGCAATTGGTTTCGACCGCGTGGAAGGCGGCTTCGTCCTACCGCCACAGTGACATGCGCGGTGGGGCCAACGGCGGCCGGATCCGGCTGCAGCCGCAGCTGGGCTGGGAGTCGAACGAGACCGACGAGTTGACGCAGGTGATCGCCAAACTGGAGGAGATCCAGAGCTCGGCCGCAGTGGCGGTGTCCTTCGCCGATCTCGTCGTCCTCGGTGGTGTCGTAGGCCTCGAAACAGCCATCAAGGCAGCCGGATTCGATATCGAGGTGCCATTCACCTCGGGTCGCGGCGATGCCACCCAGGAGCAGACCGACGTCGAGTCGTTCGCCTACCTGGAACCCAAGGCCGACGGCTTCCGCAACTACGTCGGCAAGGGTCTGCCGTTGCCCGCCGAGTACGAGCTCATCGACCGTGCCAACCTGCTGAACCTGACCGCTCCCGAGATGACGGTCCTGATCGGCGGTCTGCGGGTGCTCGATATCAATCACGGTGGCACCAAGCTCGGCGTGCTCACCGACCGGCCGGGACAGCTGACGAACGACTTCTTCGTCAACCTGCTCGACATGTCCACCAAGTGGGGACCGTCCCCGGCCGACGACGGCACCTACGTCGGCAAGGATCGCGCCACGGGCGCCGACAAGTACACGGCGAGCAGGGTCGACCTGCTGTTCGGGTCGAACTCACAGTTGCGTGCGTTCGCCGAGGTGTACGCCGAAGACGACGCGAAGGAGAAGTTCGTCAAGGACTTCGTCGCCGCGTGGACCAAGGTGGCCGACGCCGACCGTTTCGACCTGAACTAGAAACAGTCGAGGGGCGCCCGACCAGGATTCCCTGGATGGGCGCCCCTCTTCCATGTCCGCCCGATGCGGAGCGTGGCTCAGAAGGGGTGCAGTTTGGAACTGATCAGCGGCGCGATCTTCTCCGCCATGTACGCGTGTCCGGCGTCGGTCGGGTGGACCCCGTCCTTGCCGATCAGCTCGGGTCTGCCCGCGAACCAGCGGGCCGCGATCGGATCGACGAAGGTGGCCCCGGCCAGGTCCGCCTGATAGCTGAGCACATCGCGGATCCTCAGGACCTCCGGCGGTGGATCGGTGGTGGGCCATGGCGGGCCGATGACGAGAAGCTCGGCCGAGCGCGCGATCTGGCGTGCCAGCCGCAACGTGCCGTACATGGCCACAGACAGCCTGGTGGGCTCCACCTGCATGTCGTTGCGCGACCCGAAGAACACCACGAGCACGTCGTCGGGTTTGACGGCACGAATGGTGAGGTCCTCGAACACGCCGCCGCGATTGCCGCGTGTGCAGTACCCGGCGCCTCCCTCGGCGGCAACGGTCGGCGACACGGCGATCCCGTGCTCGGTGAGCTCCTCCCACACACGCGGCGTCCAGCCCCTCGAACCATTGCCGCCCTGATCGCTTCCCGTGGTGTAGGAATCGCCGATCACGGCGACGCGGTTGCGCGCGAAGTCGGTGTAGCGCACCTCTCGCTGCTGAATGTCGGGTACCGGTGTGTACGCGGCGCTGAAGAGCACCGCGAGGGAAAGCACCGCTGTCAGAAGGCGACTCACTTCACCAGCCTAGGGTTGGTGGACTCTTATTGCCCCGACGACTCGCCGCGTTCCCGTACCGCTAGCCGGCCCGCGCCGCGACGGATTGCAGCCTACCGGCGGGCTGCTCCACCGGCCCGGAGGCGCGCGGTTTCTTCGGTTCGATCATTCGCCTCATCCACCGCCGGGCCGGCTCCTCGACACCGTGATACAGCAGCGCCGCCGCGATTCCGGCGAACAGGATCAGGCCCGCGACGACCAGCTTGGACCACCAGCTGGGCGTCAAATCGAAAGAGAACTGCAGAACGGCCCAGTTCCACGCCGTGTGCACGATCTCGTGGACCATGTAGAGCCCGAAGGAGATGTGGCCGAGGTAAACCATCACCTGCGTCGACAGCAGAGCGGGCAGCGTCCCCGCACCCACCGACAGGGTGATGACGAACGGGACGAAGAGCACGTCGACCAGACCGCCCGCATCGATCATCTCCCCTGGTGGCCACGTGTCGAGAAGGTAGAGCCCGCCGACAATCGCGGCGGCGAGCACCAGCGACATCACGCCGGCCGACTTCCTGGCCCGGTCGGACAGCACGAGCTTGCGTACTGCCGCACAGGCCAGCGCGCCTGCGGTGAACTGCATGACGATGCGCGGCAGCCAGCTCCACGGGGTGTAGAAGACGCCGTGAGCGAGCAGCAACAGGGTCGGGGCCATCGCCGCGGCGATCGCCAGCCAGAAGAGACCGCGCGCCCGCGTCGCGGCGGCGATCCGGAAGATGATGAGCACGAGTCCGCCGAACAGCAGGTAGGCCAGCCATTCCGCGCTGATCGACCACGCGGGCCCGTTCCAGCTCGACCCGTCGAAGTACGGCTGGAACCACAGCTGCACGAGGAAGAACTGCTTCAGCCAGTTCAGGGCGTTGAGCGATTCGATGACCGGCGGGGGCAGCGGGTAGGCGCCGACGTACAGGGTGAAGATCGCGAACGCCGCGGCCAGGTGCATCGTCACGAGGTACACCGGCCACACCCGCGCCAACCGCAACCACAGGAAACGCAGCGTGTCCCCCGTGTTCCAGGCGCCGCCCATCCGGTCGAGGTAATTCCACGTCAGGACGAAGCCGCTCAGGATGAAGAACAGGTCGACGCCCTGCGCCCCGGCGTTGAGTACGGGTGCGAGCGCCTCACTGAAGCCGGGCGCCGCCTCTGCCACGATCGGACGGAAGTGGAAGAGCACGACCCACAACGCGGCCACGATGCGCAGGCCCGACAGGGCTCGGATCTCCCCGGTGCGCACACCACTCATTTCGTCAAGATTTCGATCGGCTTCCAGGCGGCATCGTCATCGGCAGTTGACAGGCCGGTCCCTCGATGAAACGACGTCTACGTCAGAGCGGTCTCCTCGTCGTGAGACCTGTCGGAACCGGCGACCGGTCGCAGATTACCAGCGACCCCAACCGGCGGACGGCGCGCAACGCCGTCCGATGTGTTGTCCAAGTGGGATGGGGCCCAGGTATTCTCCTCAGAATTGTCAATCGAACATATCGGCCCGCGCGGTGCGCGCGCCTGCAAGGATGCCGGGGAACATGATTGCCCCGAATGACGCCGAGACGCTGTCGCTGCTCCTCGTCGAGGACGATCGTGCCGACGCGATCCTCGTCGAAGAGTTGATCGCCGACGCCGGGGTCAGCATCGATGTCGTCTGGGCCGAATCGATGGCCAGGGCGGAGCAGGAGATCGCGATCGCCCGCCCCGACTGCATTCTGCTCGACCTGCATCTGCACGACACCGACGGAATCGACGGCCTCAATCGCATCGCCAAGCAGGACGGGACCATCCCGGTAGTCGTTCTCACCGGGCTCAACGACGAGCACTTCGGCGTGCTGGCGGTCTCGGCCGGCGCGCAGGACTACCTCGTCAAAGACCGTGTCGACCCCGAGGTGCTGCGCCGCGCGGTGCTGTACGCGATCGAGCGCAAGCGCGCCGAGCTGACAGCAGTGGATCTGCATGCAAGCCAGCTCCGCGCTCGCGAGAACGCCCGTCTCGAACGCGGCCTGCTCCCCTCCCCGCTGCTGCTCGGGGATCCGGGTGTCGAGATCGTCAGCCAGTACCGTCCCAGCCGGGAGAACGCGCTGCTGGGCGGTGACTTCTACGACGTCGTCCAGACGCCGGACCGCACCGTTCACGTGATGATCGGCGACGTCGCAGGCCATGGAGCCGACGAGGCCGCGCTCGGAGTGGCGCTGCGCATCGCATGGCGTGCCCTGACCTTCGCCGGCCTCCACGGCTCCGACCGGATGAATCAGCTGGAGCGAATTCTGAGGGCCGAACGGTCCGGCCGGGGAATCTTCGCGACAGTGCTGAGTTTGAGGATCCCCCCGACGGGTTCGACCATCACCGCCGTGCGCGCTGGGCATCCGGGAATGCTGCTGCACGGCGGCGGCACCGTGGAGTGGGTCGAGCCGCCGGGCGGCCCGGCATTGGGACTACACGGCCGCGACTGGGTGCCGCAGCAGGTCGAACTTCCCGAAGGCAGTGGGCTGGTCCTGCTCACCGACGGGTTGTTCGAAGGGCACATCGGCAGGGGCAACGAACGCCTCGGCGAAGCCGGACTGCTCGAGCTCGCCCGGTCCCTGGCGCATCTGCCGGGCCGTGCGTTCGTCGACGCGCTCATCAACGCGGTCGAGGAGCGCGCAGCGTCGAACGGCGGCATCAGCGATGACATCGCCGTGGTCCGGGTAGAACGGATCCCGTGACTCGTCCGCAACAGCGGCGTCGTGGTCTGGCGGCCGCACTGACCGTGCAGGGCTGGCAATACGTCGTCCTGTCGGTGATGGGGTTCGTCGTTCTCGTCGGCGGGATCGCGGTGGCCGTCCTGCTGAACCGCACCGACCAGGTCTCGTCGCAGCTGATCGAGAACATCCAGCCGTCGCGGGTGGCGGCATACCAGTTGCAAGCGGCGCTGCGGGACCAGGAGACGGCGGTGCGCGGCTACCTCATCACCGGCGACCCGCAGTTCCTTGACCCGTATGACCAGGGGCGGCTGACCGAACAGCAGGCCTCGGCCGACATCCGGTTGCTGGAGCAGAATCGCCCCGACCTGCTCGACGACCTCGACCAGATCGAATCGGCCTCGGGGGCGTGGCGCGTGAACTACGCCGAACCGCTCATCGCCAGTGTGCGGGAGGGCGCCCCCCAGGCGGTCGACACCGAGGGCCTCGGTAAGCGCGAATTCGACCGCCTGCGAGCGCTTTTCGACACTCAGAACCAGCATCTGGCGGATGCCCGAAACGCCGGCATCGTCGAGCTCGACCAGATTCGCAGCTGGCGCAACGGCGTGCTCATCGCGATGCTGATCGCCTTCGCGGTGACGATCGTGATCCTGGCCGTACTGACGCGACGCGCGTTGGTGCGTCCGCTGGATGCGCTGGCCGCGGCCTGCCGGCGTATCGCCGAGGGCAGCTTCGCCGAACGCATCGTCGCGCAGGGGCCCAGGGACATTCGCGCTATCGCCAACGACGTGGAGTACATGCGGCAACGGATCGTGGACGAACTCGATGCGTCACGAGCCGCCACCGAGGCGCTCGACATCCATGCCGAAGAGTTGCGACGCTCCAACGCAGAGCTCGAGCAGTTCGCCTACGTCGCCTCGCACGATCTCCAGGAGCCGCTTCGGAAGGTGGCGTCGTTCTGCCAGCTCCTGGAGAAGCGCTACGGCGAAAAGCTCGACGAGCGCGGCACCGAATACATCGGTTTCGCCGTCGACGGAGCCAAACGTATGCAGGTCCTCATCAACGATCTGCTGACCTTCTCCCGCGTCGGCAGGCTCAACGCAACCGAAACCGAGGTCGATCTCGACGCCACACTGGACGGCGCGCTGGGCAACCTGTCCACTGCCGTGGAGGAGTCGGAGGCGGTGATCGTGCGGCCCGCCGACGGCCTGCCGACAATCAAGGGTGATCCGACACTGCTGGCGATGCTGTGGCAGAACCTGATCGGCAACGCCGTGAAGTTCCGGCGCGACGGCGTCGCACCACGGATCGTCATCGAGTGCGCCCCGAGCGTCGACGGCACCGGCACCGGCGATGGCAGGGAATGGTCTTTCACGTTGACCGACAACGGGATCGGAATCGCCCCCGAGTTCGCCGAGAAGGTCTTCATCATCTTCCAGCGTCTGCACGGACGCGACGCGTACACGGGAACGGGTATCGGCCTTGCGCTGTGCAAGAAGATCGTCGAGCACCATGGCGGGAACATCTGGATCGACACGACCTACACCGAAGGCACCCGCTTCCGGTTCACCCTGCCGGTGGGGGCGGATGACACGGCGGATCCCCTCCTGGAAGGATCGGCTACATGACATCGGGTGAACGCGCCATCGACGTCCTGCTCATCGAAGATGACCCCGGGGACGAGCTGATCACGCGCGAAGCGTTCGAGCACAACAAGATCAAGAACACCCTGCATGTCGCCCACGACGGCGAGGAAGGGCTGGACTTCCTCTACCGGCGCGAGCCGTACCAGGACGCGCCGAGGCCGGATCTGATCCTGCTCGATCTCAATCTGCCGAAATACGACGGACGGCAGCTGCTCGAACAGATCAAATCCGACCCTGAGCTCAGCCACATCCCGGTGGTCGTACTGACCACGTCCTCGGCAGAGGAAGACATTCTGCGCAGCTACAAGCTGCACGCCAACGCCTACGTCACCAAGCCGGTGGACCTCGATCAGTTCATGAACGCGGTGCGCCAGATCGACGAGTTCTTCGTGCAGGTGGTCCGGCTCCCCCAGTTCTGACGTGGAGCCGCTGCCCCGCCCCGATCCGGCCGTCCCGCACCTCGCCGACGTGGCGCCGTCGGTGCTCGCCGCGATGGGCGTGGCCGGCTTCGAGACGCGCATCCCCCTTCACCACGACGTCGCCGGCGCGTGCGTGCTCCTCATCGACGGACTGGGCGCGGAACTGCTGGACAGCTTCGCCGACGACGCCCCGGTGCTCGCCGGCATGCGCGGCGCCACTCTTCAGGTCGGATTTCCGGCGACGACAGCGGCCGGACTGGCCGCTGTCGGTACCGGGTGCCGATCCGGGGAACACGGCATGGTCGGCATGACCTTCCGGCTGCCCGACGTCGGGGTGATCAACGCGCTGCGGTGGCGCCCCCACCCGTGGGGTGACGATCTGCGGGACCGTGCGCTACCGGAGGCGGTACAGCCCCGGGCGACGGTGTTCGAAAAGGCGGCGTCGGCGGGCGTCGCCGTGAGCGTCATTTCCGGCGCGCAGTTCGCCGGCTCCGGGCTGACGAGGGCCGCTCTGCGGGGCGGCACCTTCGTCGGCGTGCACACGATGGGCGATCTGGCCGCCACGATCCGCTCCGTGGTCGGTGACAGGGGGTTCTGCTATGGCTACCACGCGGACCTCGACCTGGTGGGGCACCTGCACGGCCCCGGTTCCGAGGCGTGGCGGCTGCAGCTGAGGCAAGTCGACAAGCTCGTGGAATCGATCGTCGAGGGCTTACCTGCGGGCGGGCTGCTGGCCGTGGTCGCTGATCACGGCATGGTCGCCCTCGATGCGAACGTGGTCGACCTGGACGCCAGTGATGAGCTCACAGCAGGTACGGAGGCCATCGGCGGCGAGGTGAGAGCCCGCCATGTCTATGTTCGCCCCGGCGCGCAGGAGGACGTGCTGGCCGCCTGGCGCGCGATTCTCGGCGAACGGGCCTGGGTGGCGGCCGGCGACGAAGCGGTCCAGGCAGGGTGGTTCGGCGAACATGTGACCGACGATGTCCGTCTTCGAATCGGGGATGTCGTGGCCGCTGCGACGGGCTCAGCGGGCATGCTCCGCCGCACCGCCGAACCGGTCGAATCTTCGCTGGTAGGCCAGCACGGCTCCCTGACATCGGCCGAACAGCGCGTCCCGCTCCTGCTCGCCCGCCGCTGAACGGCTGCCCGGGCGCACTCGGCTCCTGCGGGCAAACCCGTTTCGTGGAGGCCTCTTCGAGCCCGCGATGCTGCCGATCGCCACCGAAAGTTGTTCAAAGTGTTTGTCGTTCATCATCTTTGGCGATTTGGTACACGCAGTGGACGTGCCATTTCAATGTGTGCTCTACGCAACAGTTTTCGTGATTCATCTGATCGATACACATGAATTGTGCCCGCCGTCACAGATTTTGGACCATTTAGAGACCCTCTGTTAATGTCCGGCCGCATGTTTGCCATCGCAACACTCTTGACGCTTGTCAACCAGGTGTCGGGCACTCCGTACGTGGCCGGCGGGGATTCTCCCGCCGGCACCGACTGCTCCGGTCTCGTGTCGTGGGTGACCAACGCCGCGACCGGCAGGCCGGTCTACGGCGACAGGTTCCACACCGGAAACATCGAGAACGCGCTTCTCGCCCGCGGCTTCCAGTACGGCACCGCGCCGGGCGCCCTGGTCGTCGGCTGGAACGGCGGCCACACGGCGGTGACCCTGCCCGACGGCACGCCGGTGTCCTCAGGCGAGGGTGGCGGGGTCAAGGTCGGGGGCGGTGGCGCCTACCAGGACCAGTTCACCAACCACATGTTCCTCCCGATGCCGGCCAACGTTCCCCCGATGCCGGATCCGCTGCTTGCCCCGCCCATCAATCAGCTCCCGCCGCCTCCGCTGCCGCCCGGACCGGTGCCACCTCCTCCGCCGCCGGGAGCTCCCGTCGTCCTCGCGGGCCAGGACGTCCCCCTGCCTCCGGGCGGCCCGCTGCCTCCGCCGCCGATCGGCGCTCCCATCCCGCCCCCTCCGCCGGGTGTGCCGCTGCCGCCTCCCCCTCCGGGCGCCCCGCCGGCCTGAGGTGACCGGGCGATAGCGTCTGTGCCGTGATCGTGCTGCTGCCGCCCTCGGAGACGAAGCGCCCGGGCGGCGACGGCCCGGCCCTGTCGCTGGACACCATGAGCTCCCCCGCCTTGAACGCGACGCGGGACGAACTCGTCAGCGACCTTGTCGGCCTCGCCGCCGACCGGCCCGCGGCGCGCAAGGCGCTTGGCATCTCGGCCTCCCAGGATGCCGAGATCGACCGGAATGCGGTCCTGCGTACCGCGCCCACCCTGCCTGCGATACACCGCTATACCGGCGTTCTGTACGACGCCCTCGACGTCGAATCGCTGCGCGGCGCCGCCGTGTCACGCGCGCAGGAGCGGCTGACCGTCGTGTCAGCATTGTTCGGGCTCATCCGTGCAGATGATCGGATCCCGGCCTACCGGCTCTCGGCAGGCTCGAAGCTGCCCGGCCGTCCCACGCTCGCCGCGCGGTGGAAACCCGCCCTCGAGGCGGTTCTGGCAGGTGTGGCCCAGCAGGAGCTGGTCGTCGATCTGCGGTCGGGATCGTATGCCGCGCTCGGCAAGGTGCCGGGTGCCGTGACGGTCGACGTGGCGGCCGAGCACGCTGACGGGCGGCGCACCACCGTCAGTCACTTCAACAAGGCGCACAAAGGCCGGCTGGCGCGCGCTCTGGCCGGAACGCGGTCGGATCCCGGCGACGCCGCCGCGGTGGCCGCCGTCGCGCGACGCGCCGGCATGCGGGTCGAGCGGCGCGGAAACCACCTCACGATCGTCGTGCCGGCCTGAACCGTCGGGACGGTCAGATCGCGAAGACCACGTCGGTGGTGTAGAACTCCTCGGGCATCTGCGAGAACGGGCCCGGCCTCGTGATCGATAGCCACACCCCCGTGGCGTCGGAGGCGATCGGCCCGCGCACGGTGGTCGCACCCGCGCCCGCACCGTCGGTGGTCAGCGGTGCCACCGCGACACCCGGGTCGCCGGCGTTGCAGCTCAGGGCCGGTGAACGCGGCACCTGGATCATCTTCACGTCGAAGCGGCTGTTCGGCGTGCCCGTGGCGATCTGGATGTCGGCGACCAGATCACCGCCCTCGGCGCGGAGGACTCCGGACGGACGTCCGTAGTACGCGCCGTGGACGTACTGGAACGTGCTGAAGTCGCAACGCCGCAGAATCTGGGTGAACGGCAGGACTTTGGGTTCCGACACCGCGGTCGCCGTCGCGGACGTCCCGACGGCCAGGGCAGGCCCCCAGGCGGCGGTGAGGGTGGCGGCGGCGAGGACGGTACGCGCGATACGACGCATGTCGGTGGATCCTGTTCTCTGCGGAGGCTCCCCTCAGGTTAGGTCGTCCCGCCGTTGACGCGCGAGTGTCTGCGGGGGACACTTCGGCCCGATGTCGACTCTGTGGGTGTATGCGCGGATTCAGGTGATGATGTTCGTCTTCGGCATCGTCGGGCCCATCTTCCTCATCGGATACTTCGCCTCCCAGCCCGATCCGGAGCTGCGCTGGATGTACTGGTGGGGTTTGTTCATCACCTTCGCCGACATCCTGATCGCGTTGCAGATGACCGAATCCGTGGTGCGCAAGGACGCCGAGATCGCCGAGAGCAGGGCCAGGAGGCGCCTCGGATATGACGACTGACGGCAGGGGATATCCGGGCTACCCGGCTCCCTCCGCGCAGCCGCGACGGTCGGGCGCCGACGTCGCCATCTCGATCGTCACGCTGCTGCTCATGGTCGTCCTCGTCGCGGCCACCGCGTTCTTCGGTCTGTTTTCGCTGGCGTTCCTCGACCACTGCCCGCCGTCCACGTGCAGCGTCGACGGCGCGGTGAACGCCGTCTTCACGTCGCTGTTGGCCGCCGCGGGCATCGCAGTGGTCGGGATCGTCGTCACCATCGTCGCGCTAATTCGACGAAAAACCGCATGGCCCTTCGCTGTTGGCGCCTTCGCCCTGTGTGCGGCGACGGTACTGGTCGGGATCGTCGGCTACTCCTCGGCGGTCGGCTGACCGGCCGACGAGTTGCCGGTGTCCTCGGCGGGCAGGATGATCCGCGTCATGGACACATCGACGGCGTTCGGCCTGTCAGACATCGACGCGGTCGGGCAGGCGGCTCTGGCGGCCGCAGGAGAGGTGAGCGCCGCCGAACTCCTCGAGGCCGCCATCGTGCGGCTGGAAGCCGGACGTGTGCTCAACGCGGTGGTCGCCGACCTGTTCGACAGAGGGCGCGCGCAGGCCGCCGCACTCGACGACACCGGCGTGCTGCGCACCGGTCGTGCCGGGCCGCTGGCCGGAGTTCCACTCCTGCTCAAGGATCTTGGCGCCTCCCTTGCCGGGGCGCCCGAAGCGATGGGCTCGCGTGCGCTGCGGCGGCACGTGGCGTCGGAGACGGCGTGGATCGTCGAGCGCTATCTCGAGGCGGGCCTGGTGATCTTCGGAAAGACCAACACCCCCGAGTGGGGAAACCACTGCACCACCGAGCCCTCGCTGTTCGGGCCGACCGTCAATCCGTGGTCACCGGAGATCACCCCCGGCGGATCCAGCGGCGGTTCGGCGGCCGCGGTCGCCGCCGGAATCGTCCCGGCGGCCTCCGGCGGCGACGGCACCGGATCCATCCGCGTCCCTGCCGCGTGCTGCGGCCTCGTCGGTCTCAAACCGCGCCGCGCCCGCACGTCGTTCGGTCCGAGCGCCGGACACGGACTCGAGGGCCTGGTCAACGAGCACGCCCTCACTCGCACGGTGCGCGACAGCGCTGCTTTGCTCGATGCGGTCACGGGCGTGGGGGTCGGAGACCCCTACTCTGCGCCCCTGCCGGCACAGCCGTTCTTGCAGGGAATCGCGGAAACCCCTGCAGCGCAACGCATCATGATCGCCACATCGTCTCCGTTCCCCGGGCCTGCCACCGATACCGCCGTGGCAGCCGCGGTGGAGCGCACCGGTGCGGTCCTGCAGGAGCTGGGGCACGCCGTGGAGCCGGGGGTCCCGATGATCGACGCGGACGCCGTCGCCGAAGCGATCGCGGTCCTGCACACCGTCAGCAATGCCCAGCTCTTCGAACTCGCCTGCCAGGTTCTCGGGCGCGAACCGGACGAAGACGAGTTCGAACCGAGCACCTGGGAGATGGTGCGAGAAGGGCTGACGACCACCGGCACGGAGTACGCCGCCGCCATAGCCACGGTGCATTCCCAGACCCGCCGGTTCGCCGCCGGGATGACGAGCTCCGACGTGCTGCTGGTCCCCACCCTGCTCAGCACACCCCCGCCTTTCGGCCTGCTCGACCAGCCGAGGGGCTCCACCCGCGCCTTCTTCGACGTGGAATTCGCGACGACGGGCTGGACGTCGCTGGCCAACGTGACCGGGTGGGCTGCGATCTCACTGCCGTTGGGCGTCACGTCCGACGGGCTGCCGATCGGAGTCCAGCTGATGGCACCCGACGAGGCGATCCTGCTGAAGCTGGCCGCGCAGCTGGAAACGGCGTTACCGTGGGCCGACCGCCGACCACCGGGCTGGGTGAGCGGCTGACCACGAGGGGCGTGCATGCTGCGAGACATTCGGGAACTCGCCGATTCACCGCAGGAATACGCCGAAGAGCTGCGCCGCCGATGGGGCGGCCTGCTCAGCTACCGCTACATCGGCCGCAGCTATGCGCAGATGGACCTGGGCCCCGAAGACAACACCGTCGCGCTGCGTCGCGACATGCGCGACGACGCAGGCGGCGTGCTCCTCGCGGTGTTCGGCATTGCGGCGCCCGAGAGCGGTCACATGTCGGACTTGGAGGCAGTCCCCAATCCCGTTGTGCATTCCTGTCAGATCGTCGACCCCGGAGTCGGTGTCGGCCGTATCGAGATCATCTCCGAGGAGCTACGCCGCGGCAGGCAGATGGGGTACAGCCGGGCCACGATCGTCGACGCCGACCACCCGGCCAGGGTGCTGGCACTGATCGAAGGTCAGGGCGTGAGCATCGGGGTGCCGCCGCAGGGCCTGGAACGCATGGAAGCCAACCCGCTCACCATCGAGGACTCCCCCGATCTGCCGCCGTTGTGGGAGGTTTTCGGCGCGCGGTTGCGTACCGACGGTCGCTGGGGCCTGCCCGAGTTGTCCGTCGACGTCGCCTCCCCCGACGCGGCACTGCACATCGGGCCGCAGTTCGTGGTGCTGGAGACCGCGGCACGGCACCGCGCCGTCGAGTTCGCGGGAACGACCCGCCTGCACGGGGTTTCGTCGCACGTCATGTTCGTCGCCCGGGGCAAGGCGGGACCCTTCCGGGTCGACACCGAGGCCGTGCCGGGGGCAGACGGGATCGTCGCCGTCCGGGTCACGATGCACGACGAAGGCGCCGACGACCGGCTGACCACCGTCGGGTCTTACGTCTTCGCGGAAGCGAAGTAACTCCCACAAATACGCATGGGACACTTTCGCCCATGGCACTGGACATCGACCGTCCCAAGCTCGAAGGCAACGTCCTGGTCGGATCCGACCGCCGGCTCGGTTTTGCCGAGTTCGGTGATCCTCAGGGCAGGGCGATCTTCTGGTTACACGGCACCCCGGGGGCCCGACGCCAGATCCCGGTCGAGGCCCGCCTGTTCGCGGAGAAGAACGGCATCAGGTTGATCGGCGTCGACCGCCCCGGCATCGGCTCGTCGACGCCGTACGAGTACCGCAAGGTCATCGACTTCGCCGACGATCTGCGCACCATTGCCGACACGCTCGGCATCGACAAGATGGAGATCATCGGGCTCTCCGGTGGTGGCCCGTACACCCTCGGTTGCGCCGCGGCGATGCCCGACCGGGTGGTCGCGGTCGGCATCCTCGGCGGTGTGGCCCCGACGCGCGGCACCGACGGTATCGGAGGTGGCGTGATGGGCAAGGTCGGCCTGCCGGTCGCCCCCCTTCTCGAACGGGTGGGTACGCCGCTGTCCCTCGTGGCCTCGGGGTTGATCCGCCTGATCAAGCCGGTCGCCGAGCCGGCCCTGTACCTCTACGCAAGCATCTCCCCCGAGGGGGACCGCAGGCTGCTGGTGCGACCGGAGTTCAAGGCGATGTTCCTCGACGATCTGCTCAACGGCAGTCGCAAACAGCTCGCCGCCCCGTTCGCCGACGTCGTCGTCTTCGCCAGGGACTGGGGCTTTCGTCTCGACGAGGTCAAGGTGCCGGTCCGCTGGTGGCACGGCGACTGCGACCACATCGTCCCGTTCGAGCACGGTAAGCACGTTGTGGCGCTGCTGCCCGACGCCGAGTTCTACCCGCTACCCGGGGAGAGTCACCTCGGAGGTCTCGGCGAGGCGGAGGCGATCATGGCGGCGATGAGCGAGCTGTGGGAGACCAGCAACCAGCACTGACCATCTACCGCTTGAGCCAGCCCTGGATGGTCGGCAGGTCCTTGGTGTAGGTCTGCATCAGGTCGTCGTGGTACAGCGTGCCGCCGCTGATCGCGGTGTCGCCCTGCCAGACGACGTGGATGCGCACGACGCCCTTGTTGAAGTAGTCGCTGCGGTCGGCGACGCGGTGATTCCATCCGGTCTGCTCGGCAAGCGCCGAGACGGCCTGTCGCCCGTCGGTGTCAACCATGGCTACACCCTAACCTTGACCCGTCAGCGCCCTGCGGAGCAGATGCATGGCGACCGTCGTGGAGCGTTCACGGACATCGGACCGGTCGCCGGGCAGCGTGGTGGTCCGGGTGATCCCGGTGCCATCTGCCAGTGCGACCGAAAAGCACACCGTGCCAACGGGTTTGTCCGTCGAGCCACCGCCGGGGCCGGCAATGCCGGTAATGGCGACGGCGGTGTCGGCGCCGAACCGGCGCAGCGCACCGGCGGCCATCGCCTCGGCGACCGGCTCCGATACCGCGCCGTGCCGGGCGATCAGCGCGGCATCGACTCCCAGCAGCTCGGTTTTCCCCTTGTTCGAGTAGGCGACGACACCTCCCGCGACATAGGCCGACGACCCGGCGCGCTCGGTGAGCCGGGCGGCCAGCAGCCCGGCGGTACACGACTCGGCCGTCGCGATGCTGCGGCCTGTCAGGAGGTCGGCGACCTGGTCGTCGACGAAGGCGCCGTCGGTGGAGAACAGCTCGTGGGTGTGCCGGTCCCGCAGGACGTCCATCAGCCCCGCGTAGGCCTGCGCGTCCTGCGGTTCGTAGCGGGTGACGATCTCCAACTCCCCGCGGCGCAGGCAGGTCGTGATCTCAAGTCGGTCGAATCCGGCGACGAGCTTCTCGGCGTCGCGCAGGGTGTCGGCGAGTCCCGATTCGGGCACGCCGAACATCCGGATCGTCTCCTGCTGGTAGCGCACCCGGCCTGCGATGGCGGCCTGCAGCTCGTCGGTCGCCGCGGCCGCCTCCCACATCGGCTGCAGCTCGCGCGGCGGGCCCGGCAGAACGACGACCGTCGGACTGCCCGGCACCACCACGCCGGGAGCGGTGCCGACCGGGTCGAGAATCACGGCGCCGGCCGGGACGAGTGCCTGCTTGCGGTTGGCGGCGATCACCGCACCGGGGTCGACGCCGGGGAACCGCGCCATCAGCCGCGTCACGATGTCGGCGATCGTGGCTTCCAGGCCCGCGTCGAGGACCAGCTCGCGGCCGCAGAACCGCGACACGACCTCGACCGTCATGTCGTCAGCGGTGGGTCCGAGGCCTCCGCTGGTGATGATGAGGTCGACGCCCTGGTCTGCCAGGAATCGCAGCTGGGCTTCGATGTCGGTGGGACGGTCCCCGCACAGTGTGATGTGCCCCAGTTCGACGCCGAGCTCGAGCAGACGGTCAGCCAGCCAGGGACCGTTGCGGTCCTGGACGCGTCCGGTGAGGACCTCGGTCCCCGTCACCACGATTCCGGCCCGTGCGCTCACGAGACACGAGCCTACGCACCGGTTGTCGGGCCCGCGCCGCGGCGGCTACTTGTGTGGAACGTGCCTATTTGTGCGGAACGTCGTTGACGAGGCCGCCGTCCATGACGAACTCGGCGCCCGTGGAGTAGCGCGACTCGTCGCTGGCGAGGAAAACCACGAATGTCGCGACTTCCTCGGGCTGGCCGGGCCGGCCCAGCGGGATGCGCAACATGTTGTCGGGGAAGTGCTTGGTCATCGGGGTGCGGATGAATCCGGGGTGCACCGAGTTGACCCTGATGTTGTACTGGCCGAGCTCCAGAGCCGCGGACTTCGTCAATCCGCGCACCGCCCACTTCGAGGCGACGTACGGATGCACCATGACCGCGCCGCGCAGACCCTCGATGGACGAGATGTTGATAATCGAACCGCCACCGTCGGACTTCATCGCCTCGACCGATGCCTGCATCCCGAGGAACGTCCCGGTGAGGTTGACGTCGATCACCCTCTGCCACTTGGCCATGTCGAACTGGCCGATCATGCCGAGCGCCACCGTGCCCGCATTGTTGACCAGCACGTTGAGCTTGCCGAACGCATCGACAGCCGTCGCGACCGCCGCTTCCCACTGATCGGCCTGTGTCACGTCGAGGTGCACGTAACGGATGGAGTCCGGTGTCGTGGCGTTGATCTCGTCGGCCAGCGCCTGGCCCTTCTCGTCGAGAATGTCACCGATGACGACCTTGGCGCCCTCGGCGATCAGCGCCCGCGCATCTTCGGCGCCCATGCCCTGCGCGCCGCCACTGATGAGTGCCACTTTTCCGTCCACGCGTCCCATGGGGCGTCAGGTTACCGCACCTACCAGACGCAAATTAGAACCTGTTCCAATTCGTGCTGTGAGCACGCATACTGCTGGCCATGGCTATTCGTGTGGCGCTCATCGGGACCGGTAACTGCGGCAGTCTGGCGTTGCGTCAGCTCATCGAGGACGACCGGTTCGACCTCACGAACGTGTGGGTGTCCACCGAGGCCAAGATCGGCAAGGACGCCGGCGAGCTGGCGCGCCTCGACGTGGTGACGGGCGTGGCGGCCACCAATGACCTCGACGCGATCATCGCGGCCAAGCCGGACTGCGCGGTGTACTGCGCGATGGGTGACATCCGCCCCCGGGAGGCGCTGGCCGACGTGCGCGGGCTGCTGGAGGCGGGCATCAACGTCGTCGGGTCCTCCCCCGGGTTTCTGTCCTACCCCTGGGGTGTCATCGGTGACCACACCATCGAAAAGGTGGAACACGCTGCGCGCCAAGGAAATACGAGCCTGTTCATCACAGGCGTGGATCCAGGGTTCGTCACCGACCTCCTCCCCCTGGCGCTGGCCAGCACCTGCCAGAGCATCAGCCAGATCCGCACCATGGAGATCGCCGACTACGCGACCTACGACGGCGCGACCGTGATGTTCGACGTGATGGGCTTCGGTAACGAGATCGGGGATCTGCCGTTCCTTTACCAGCCGGGCATGCTCAGCGCAGCGTGGGGCGTCGGGATTCGCCAGCTCGCCGCCGGGCTCGGGGTCGCCGTCGACGAGATCCGCGACTCCGTGGAACAGGAGCCCGCACCGGAGGACTTCGACGTCGCCGTCGGCACCATCCGGAAGGGCACGGTGGCCGCCGTCCGGTTCCTGATCGAGGGCCTCGTCGGTGGCGAACCCGTCATCGTCGTGGAACACATCACGCGGCTGCGCGGGGATCTGCGGCCGGACTGGGCCCAGCCTGCCCAGGAGGGCGGGTCCTACCGTGTCGAGATCACGGGCGAGCCGTCCTACGTCATGGACATCTGCCCGACCAGCCGCAACGGCGACCACAACTACGCAGCGATCCTCGCGGCCGCAGGCCGCATCGTGAATGCCATCCCCGACGTGATGGAGGCCGCTCCCGGTATCCGGACGACGCTGGATCTACCGCTGGGGACCGGCAAGGGCACCTACCGGCCCGCGTGATCAGAGGCGGGTTACTCCGCGCCACTCGAGCTTGACCGTCGTGCCGCTCGTCGACGGCTCAATGACCGCGTCGTCGGAGAGCGTCTCCATCAGCGGGATACCGCGGCCCCGCGTCCGCGGGGCCGGCTCGGTCTGGCGGGCCCGCCACGTGCCGCGGTCTTCGATACACACCGACAGCGTTTCGGACTTCTCGTCGTAGATGGCCTGGATGTCGATCGTGCCCGGCCGGTCGACCTGGAGATAGGCGAATTCCGCGGCATTGGCCAGCGCCTCGTTGATGGCGAGCACCACGTCGCTGCGCCGAACGTCGTCGAGCGCGAAGAACTGCCGGAGCCAGTCGGTGAAGTGCTGACGCACACGCGCAACCGCCCCGGCGTCGGCGTCGAGGCCGAATCGTTCGAAACGTTGGGCGTTGGCTACCTCAGTGGGAGGCATGGCATCGATCATGGCAGTCGGTGGCTACCCCACGGCGCACGTTCTTAAGCGAAGTTTCTATGTGTCGTTCGCCGCAAGGGCTTCATCGAGACTCGGGTAGAGCTTCACGATGTCGGCGATGCCGACCAGCTTCAGCGGACGGCTCGTTGCGGGGCCGTCGGCTACGACGCTGATCTCGACCTCAGAGCCGGCCTTGTCATGGGCGGCCACCAGGACGCCCATGCCCGCCGAGGCGAGGAACTCCACATCGGTGAAGTCGATGACCACAGCGCCGGGTTTCTGCTGCAACGCGGTGTCGATCGCGGTCTCCAACTCGGGTGAGGTGAGCATGTCGACGACGCCGGCCACCGCGACGACGGCCGTTCTGTCGACCCATCGTTCCGTGACGACACACGTCGAAGAGGACGCCGCCCCCCCAGCGTTAGTGCCTTCGGTTGCTTGCTCGTCCAAGGTTCACCTTCCATGTCAGGCCGCTCATCGCATACTGCGAAAGCACCGTTTCAGTGCTACTCGCGCAGGCTGCATCCTGAACCCGGCAAGACCAAACTACCCAAACCGGCCCAGCTGTCTGCGGCGACCAGGCCACAGAGTAAACCAGCACCCGTGATGACGCCCGTAGCATGGCGTGTCAGGGCCTTTTAGCTGCCCCGTGATATGAGGAGCGGAATGTGACCACGGTCCCCGTGACCCCGGCGGATCTGGTTGCGCAGGTCGAGGCCGGCCCGCCCGGGCCGGCAATCGGGGCCTTCTTCGATCTGGACGGCACTCTCGTCGACGGTTTCACCGCCACGGCCCACGCGGGCGACCGCATCCGGCGCCGCCAGGCCCGTATCGGTGAGGTCACCGGCGTCATCGAAGCCGCGATGCGCTACCGGCTCGGCCGGGTCAACTTCGCGAAACTGCTGGAACGTGCGGCGGGCTATCTGCGGGGAGAGTCGCTTACCGCGTTGGACGAGGTCGGCGAGCGGCTGTTTCAGGAGCGGGTTCAGTCGAGGATGTTCCCGGCCATGCACGAAGTGGTCCTGGCCCACCAACGGCGCGGGCACACCGTCGTCATGAGTTCGTCTGCGCTGACCATCCACGCCGAGCCGGTCGCCCGGTACCTGGAGATCGACCATGTCCTGTGCAACCACTTCGAAGTCGACGACGACGGCAGGCTGACCGGCAAGATCGCCCGTCCCGTCATCTGGGGAAAACGCAAGGCCGACGCGGTGGCGCAGTTCTGCGCCGACCGCGACATCGAGCTGGCAGACGGCTATTTCTATGCCGACGGAAACGAGGACATCGCCCTGATGTCGCTGGTCGGCCATCCGGTCCCCGTCAACCCCCGGCGAGACCTCGCGGCCATGGCCGCGGCGCAGGGCTGGCCGGTGTTGAGGGTCGCCACTTTGGGCAAGGGCAACCATGGCGGCCTGCGCGGTGTACTAAAGTAGAACACGTTTCAGTTTTGAAGCGTGGTTGAACGTTTACCGCCTATGAGCCCACCAGGAGCGGACTATGCACACTCCCCTGTGCGACCAACTCGGCATCGAATTTCCCATTTTCGCCTTCACGCACTGCCGTGATGTCGTCGTCGCAGTCAGCAAGGCGGGCGGCTTCGGTGTGCTGGGTGCGGTCGGCTTCACCCCGGAGCAGCTCGAGATCGAGCTGAACTGGATCGACGAGAACATCGGCGACCACCCGTACGGCGTCGACATCGTGATCCCGAACAAATACGAAGGCATGGACTCGGTCGACATGGATCCCGAGGTGCTCAAGAAAACGCTCAACGATCTGGTTCCCGACGAGCACATCGCGTTTGCCAAGAAGATCCTGTCCGACCACGGTGTTCCCGTCGACCACAGCGACGACGACGCGCTGCAGCTGCTGGGCTGGACTGAGGCGACAGCCACTCCCCAGGTCGAGGTCGCGCTGCGGCACCCGAAGGTGACGATGATCGCCAATGCGCTCGGGACCCCGCCGGCAGACATGATCAAGCACATCCACGAGGAAGGTCGCGTGGTCGCGGCGCTGTGCGGCTCGCCGTACCAGGCCCGCAAGCACGCCGACGCGGGCGTGGACATCATCATCGCCCAGGGCGGCGAGGCCGGTGGGCACTGCGGCGACGTCGGCTCGATCGTGCTCTGGCCGCAGGTCGTCAAGGAGGTCGCACCCGTCCCGGTGCTCGCCGCGGGCGGGATCGGCAGCGGCCAGCAGATCGCCGCGGCGCTCGCGCTCGGCGCCCAGGGTGCCTGGACGGGATCCCAGTGGGTCATGGTCGAGGAGTCCGAGCACACCCCGGTACAGCACGCCGCGTACGCGAAGGCGACCAGCCGCGACACCGTGCGCAGCCGGTCGTTCACCGGCAAGCCGGCCCGCATGCTGAAGAACGACTGGACCGAGGCGTGGGAGAAGGAAGAGAATCCCAAGCCGCTCGGAATGCCGTTGCAGTACATGGTGTCCGGTATGGCCGTCGCAGCCACGCACAAGTATCCCAACGAGTCCGTCGACGTCGCGTTCAATCCTGTCGGCCAGGTCGTCGGCCAGTTCAACAAGGTCGAGAAGACCTCGGTGGTCATCGAGCGATGGGTCCAGGAGTACCTGGAGGCGACAGGCCGGCTCAACGACCTCAACGAGGCCGCCAGCGTCTAGCAGTGGTGTCTCGGCGTGCCCAGTGGCGCTGGCGCCACTGGGCACGCCGGAATCTTTTTGGGGGTGACCTGCGCCTGCCGATTATGTAATCTGACATACATAGCGGAAGGGGCCTCCAGAGTGACGACACCACGCGAACGAATGGTGATCTCGGCTGCGTTGCTGATCAGGGAACGCGGCGCGCACCCGACTGCGATCGCCGACGTGCTCGAGCACAGCGGGGCGCCCCGCGGATCGGCGTATCACTACTTCCCCGGCGGGCGCACGCAGCTACTCTGCGAAGCCGTCGACTACGCGGCCGAATTCATGGCGGAGCGCCTTGCGCGGGCCGCCAGTGGCCCGGAGGCCCTCGACGACCTGTTCGACTACTACCGGAAACAGCTGCAGCGCAGTGATTTCCGAGCCGGTTGCCCCGTCGTCGCGGTGGCCGTCGAAGCGGGCGATCCCGCCAAGCCCGACCAGTCCGCCGCGTTGATGGATCGAGCCGCCGCAGCATTCTCGCGCTGGCGGGAGGTGATCGCGCAGCGGCTCGTGGCCGACGGCATGGCAGACGATGCGGCGTCGGCTCTGGCGACCCTGGTGCTCTCCTCGTTCGAAGGGGCCATCGTCATCGCCCGAGCCTCCCGCAATCTCGAAACACTCGATCTCGTTCAGGCTCAATTGCATTCGCTGGTCGGCAGGCAGGACCCGGTGGGAAAAGGAGCATCCCGATGACCGAAACCGCCGCGCAATGGCAGGCAAGCGCATGCATCCTCTGTGAATGCAACTGCGGCATCGTGGTTCAGGTCGAGGACCGCACCCTGGTGCGCATCCGCGGTGACAAGAACCATCCTGCGTCGCGCGGATACACCTGCAACAAGGCGTTGCGGTTGGACCACTACCAGAACAACCGCAATCGGCTGACGTCCCCCATGCGCCGCCGCCAGGACGGAACGTACGAGGAGATCGACTGGGAGACGGCGATCGTTGAGGTCGCCGCCGGGTTCCGGGCCATCGCCGACACCTACGGCGGGGACAAGATCATGTACTACGGCGGAGGCGGGCAGGGCAATCACCTCGGCGGCGCGTACAGCGGTGCGTTCCTCAAAGCGCTCGGTTCCTATCACCGGTCCAATGCGCTCGCCCAGGAAAAGACCGGGGAGCACTGGGTCGACGCCCACTTCTACGGCAACCACACCCGCGGGGAGTTCGAGCACGCCGAGGTGTCGGTCTTCGTCGGCAAGAACCCGTGGATGTCTCAGAGTTTTCCGCGCGCCCGCGTGGTGCTCAACGAGATCGCCAAGGATCCGGCGCGCTCGATGATCGTCATCGACCCGGTCATCACCGACACCGCGAAGATGGCGGACTTTCACCTAAGGGTCCGACCGGGCGCCGACGCGTGGTGCCTCGCCGCGTTGGCCGGGGTACTGGTCCAGGAAAAGCTGTGTGACGAAACGTTTCTCGCCGACCATGTGACCGGCGTCGACGCGGTGCGCGAGGTGCTCGCCGAAGTTCCCATCGCCCAGTACGCCCGGCGTTGCGGGGTCGACGAGGGGCTGATCCGGGCCGCCGCCCGCCGGATCGCCGCCGCGGAGAGCGTCGCCGTCTTCGAGGATCTCGGCGTCCAGCAGTCTCCCAACAGCACACTGTGCTCCTACCTCAACAAGATGCTGTGGATCCTGACCGGCAACTTCGCCAAACGCGGTGGCCAGCATCTGCATTCGTCGTTCGCGCCGCTGTTCCGGCCGGGCGGCGTCGGCCGTACCCCGGTCACCGGCGCGCCGATCATCGGCGGGCTGATGCCCAGCAACGTGGTGCCCGAGGAGATCCTCACCGATCACCCTGACCGGTTCCGCGCGATGATCGTCGAGAGCAGCAACCCAGCGCATTCGGTCGCCGACTCCGACGCTGTCCGCCGGGCCTTTGCCGCGCTCGAGTTCTCGGTCGTCATCGACGTGGCGATGACCGAGACCGCCAGGCTTGCCCACTACGTGTTGCCCGCCGCGAGCCAGTTCGAGAAGGCCGAGGCGACGTTCTTCAATCTCGAGTTTCCGCACAACACCTTCCATCTGCGACATCGGCTGATGGAACCGTTGAAAGGCACGCTGCCCGAACCCGAGATCTGGGCGCGCCTGATGCGCGCGCTCGAAGTGGTCGACGACGTCGAGTTGATCCCGTTGCGTCGGGCGGCCGAACAAGGGCTGCCTGCGTTCACCGACGCGTTTCTGACCGCCGTCGGCGCCAATCCCGGCCTGGGCAAGGTACTGCCGTTCGTCCTCTACGAGACGCTGGGCCCGACCCTGCCAGAAGGCCTCTCCGGCGCCGCCGCGTTGTGGGGTCTGGCGCAGAAGGCCGCCATGACCTATCCCGAGGCGGTGCGCCGTGCTGGACACCGCGACGGAAACGCGCTCTTCGAGGCCATTCTCGACGGCCGTTCGGGGGTGACGTTCACCGTCCACGAGTACGAGGACGACTTCGCATTGATCTCGCATCCGGATCGCAAGATCGCCCTGGAGATGCCGGAGATGCTCGCCGATGTGCGGGCCCTGGCCGACGCTCCTGTGGGCCTGACGACGCACGACTTCCCGATCGTGTTGTCCGCGGGCGAGCGGCGTGCCTACACCGCCAACGACATCATCCGTGACCCCTCGTGGCGCAAGCGCGACGCCGACGGGGCGTTACGCGTCAGTCCCGCCGACGCCGAGGCGCTGGGCCTCGTCGACGGGGGACGGGCCCGGATCACGACCGCCGCGGGCAGCGCCGAAGCGACGGTCGAGATCAGCGATGCGATGTTGCCGGGGCACGCGTCGCTACCCAACGGCTTCGGCGTCGATTTCGCCGACGGGAATGGTGGTGCCGAAATACCCGGGGTCGCGCCCAACGCGCTGACGTCGAGTTCCTGGCGAGACGCCTACGCCGGGACTCCGTGGCACAAACACGTGCCTGCCCGGATCGAGAAGGCCGACGCCATGGTCGGCACGGCGACCTAGGGGGCGACCGGCGGGGCCACCGGCGCGGGGCCGACAGGCGCCGGGCCGACAGGCGCCGGCGGCGCGGGCGCGGGTGCCGGCTGAGGTGCCGAGTACGACTGTGTCGCCGGGCCCGAGCTCATGGGCCGCTGCGTCAGGAGCAGGAGTGCGTCGCTGCCACTGACCTCCTGCGTGCGCATGGCGTGCCACAGGTCGCGGAAGTAGCCGAGACGGCTCTGCTGTGTCGGGGTCGCGCTGGTGCCGGGGGGAAGGTTCTCCGGGCTCGCAAGGTGGGGGGTCTCGACGGGGGCTCCCAGCGGTACCGCGGCCGGGTCGCCTGCCGCGGGAGCGACGGGTGCTGCAGGGGCGAGAGGGCCGGTCGCCAAGGGGGCGAGGCCGTCGGCCGAGGCGGCCGGCGGAAGCAGCGGAGCCACCACCGGCGCGGGCGCCGGCTCGGGAAGCGGGGGTGCCGCCGGATCGGCCAGAGCCGACGGCGCGGTGGCAACCAGTGCGGCGAACGCCGCTACGCCGATGAGGGACGCAGTCCCTGAGCCGATGACGGACTTCGTCCATGTGCGGAAACCGAACTTCACGATGCACCCTCCCGGTCCCTGTCTTGTCACAGGATGCATCAGTTCCCGGACTGAATTCGTTACAACGGCAGTCTGACGCCGACGCAGTTTCTCTAACTCCTCTCGCCGGGCACGCCGTGTGGTGTAGCAATGCGTTACGCCCACTTGACGCTGAGGAGCGAACGTATGGCGACTCCCACCCTCCCACCGGGATTCGACTTCACAGACCCCGACCTGAACTGCGCGCGCCTGCCGATCGAGGAACTGTCGGAGTTGCGTCGCAGCGAACCGATCTGGTGGAACGAACAGACCGAGGGCGGGGCGGGACCTTTCGGTGACGGCGGCTTCTGGGTGGTGACCAAGCACAAGGACGTCAAGGAGATCTCGAAGCGCAGCGACGTGTTCTCCAGCCAGGAGAAGACGGCCCTCCCCCGCTACCCCGAAGGGTCGACCGGCGAACAGATCGAGACGGGCAGTCTGGTGCTGCTCAACATGGACGCGCCGCGGCACACGCATCTGCGCAAGATCATCTCGCGCGGCTTCACGCCCAGGGCGGTGGAACGGCTGCGCGAGGACCTCAGCCAGCGCGCGCAGAACATCGCCAAGGGGGCGGCGTCGGCGGGCGCGGGCGACTTCGTCGAGCAGGTGTCGTGCGAGTTGCCGCTGCAGGCCATCGCCGGGCTGCTCGGCGTGCCGATCGAGGACCGCAAGAAGTTGTTCGACTGGTCCAATCAGATGGTCAGCGACGACGACCCGGAGTATGCGCATTACGACAACCGCAACGCGGCAACCGAACTCATCATGTACGCGATGCAGCTCGCGGCGATCCGAGCCGAGAACCCCGGCGAGGACATCGTCACGAAGCTGATCGCGGCCGACGTCGACGGGCACAAGCTCTCCGACGACGAGTTCGGATTCTTCATGGTGCTGCTGGCGGTGGCGGGGAACGAGACGACGCGCAACTCCATCACCCACGGGATGATCGCGTTCACCGAGCACCCAGATCAGTGGGAGCTGTTCAAGCGCGAGCGTCCCGTCACCGCGGTCGACGAGATCGTCCGGTGGGCGACGCCGGTGACCTCCTTCCAGCGCACCGCCGTCCAGGATTACGAACTCTCCGGCGTGCCGATCAAGAAGGGCCAGCGGGTCGTGATGTCCTACCGGTCGGCGAACTTCGACGAGGAAGTGTTCGACGACCCGTTCACCTTCAACATTCTTCGCGACCCCAATCCTCATGTCGGCTTCGGTGGCACGGGTGCGCACTACTGCATCGGTGCCAACCTCGCACGGATGACGATCGAGCTCATGTTCAACGCGATCGCCGACCACATGCCCGACCTGACCTCGGTCGGTACCCCAGACCGGCTGCGGTCCGGTTGGCTCAACGGGATCAAGCACTGGCAGGTCGACTACAGCGGGCAGAGCTGCCCCGTCGCGCACTAGACCCGGGCGAGTGCCGACTCGAGGCGCTCGCTGAGTTGGAGGCACAGCGCCGCGAGCTCCTCACGGTCGGGCCCGGAGGCCACCGGGGGTCGCCATCCGGTGGCATACACGGCCTTGGCGCGGCCCTGATGAGCGTCGAGGCTTTCGGGCAGGGCTGCCATCCGGTCGTACGGGGCGACCAGTGGGCGCAGGCCGGGATCCGCAGCGGCGGCGGCGACCACCATGTCCGAGGGCAGCGGCCTGTCGAGGTCGACGCCGCCGCCTGCCCACCGGCGCAGTCGGTCGCCGTCGCAGTGCACGTGGTCGAGAAACCACGGCCGGATGTGGGTGCGACACCAGGCGTCGAAGTCCACCGTCGCGGCGTCCGTATCCGAGTCGCGAGCAAGGAGCGTGACAAGCGCCTGCGCCTGACGGAAGGCCAGTGAGACCCCCCGCCCCGCCAGAGGTGTTGTCGTGCAGACGGAGTCGCCGATGCGGATCAGCCCGGGCAGGACCGGCCGGCCGGTGTCGTCGAGCTGGCCGCGGTAGCTGTTGTAGAGCCGACCGCCGGGCAGTACGGGCGTGAGCGGTCCGGCGCGGCGGGGGTCGATCCACTCGTCGAGCATCGGGACGGCGCGGACGGCCGCCTCGAAGACCTCCCGGTGGCGCAGTGCGTGCATCCGGGGATCGGTGCCGTCGTGGGTGATCGTCACGGAGAAATGTCCGCCGTCATGGAGGAACGCGACCGCGAAATACCCCCCGAGGCTCAGCGACAGGCCGACCGGCGAGTTGACGGGGCCGGGGTCGGCCGCATCGGCGAGCCGGTACTGCCTGGTGACGTAGGCCGCCCCACACGGGCCGCCCTCGGGCTTGTGGTGCGTGGGGTCGCGCATCGCGCGGCTTGCGCGTCCGGAGGCGTCGACGACGACATCGGCGGGAATGACGTCACCTCCGACGTGCACTCCGACGGCACGACCGGCCTCGCATCGCACCCCGTCGGCGTGACCGGTGCGTATGGTCAATGTCGGCTCGCGGCAGGCGATCTCCCGAAGAACGCGCTCGAACAGCGTGCGGCGACTGTGCAGAACGACAGGGGTGCCGTCTTCGGCGGTGACAACCCTCGCCCCTGCGCGTCGCAGCGCGTCGAGCGCATCGGGCATCTCGTCCTGCATCGCCTCGACTGCCGGGCCCCGGAACGTATGCGCGTGCTCGAACTGCATCACTCCCCGGCGCCGCCATTCGCCGCTGGGAGAGGGTCCGGGGTCGCGGTCGACGACGACGATCCGCCGGCCCCGGCGAGCCAGCGCGATGGCGGTGAACAGACCCGCGGGCCCCGCACCGACGACGACTGTGGGCATCACGCCTCTTTTCAGGTAACGTCGAGTGTAATGATTACATTGAGGGTCACCCGAAATGTCTGACATTGTCAAGCGCAGCTACCGGTCGGACATCCGGACGGCTCGGGCGCGTGAAACCCGGCGCAGGATCATCGCCTCGGCGTCTGAGCTGTTCATCGCGGCGGGGTACGGCGCCACGTCTGTCGATGCCATCGCCGAGCGTGCCGGAGTCAGTCGCAAGACCGTTTTCAACGCCGTCGGCGGCAAGGCCGAAATCCTTGCGCTGGCGCTCGATTGGGCCATCGCGGGCGATGACGAACCGGTTCCCTTCGCAGAGCGTCCCGACTTGGTCGCGTTGCTGCGACTCGACCATCCGGGGCGACTGCTCGACGCCTGGGCCGCGGTGCTCGCCGACATCGACGCCAGGGTGGCCGACCTGCATGCCGCGGTGGAAGCCGCCGCGGGTGTCGACCCGACAGCGCACGCACTCTTCGCGCGTCTGCAGTCGCAGCGCCGAGAAGGTGCACAAGTGGTCGTCGATGCGCTCGATGCCCTCGACGGGTTGCGCGAAAGAATGCCCCGCGCCGAGGCTGTCGACCTGGCCTGTTTGTTCAGCGAACCGATGATGTACCGGCGCCTGGTCGGCGACCGGGGGTGGTCGGCCACGCGGTTTCAGCGCTGGCTGGCCACCACGCTTCGCGAGCAGCTGCTCAGGACCTGACCCCGGCGTCCGGATAGTCCAGGATCGAGCGCCAATAGTCTTCTGGGATCTCGATATTCGAGCGCAGCACGACAGCCAGGCCGGCGGCCATCGCCAGGCCGAGCAGGCCGAGCCACAACCCGGCCGCGGCGATGAACACCCACAGCGCCGTGGTGAGCACCGGCCACGGAGACAGCAGCGCCAGAACCGGCGCGAAGAAGAAGCCGGTGCCGATGTACCAGGACGACCCCGCCCTGTCGCTCTTCAGGACGAAGCGCAGCCACCCGGGAATCGGCGGGACCGGGCCCGTGTCGTATGCCATGCCCTCACTGTCCGTCTCGCGGGTAAGCGCCGCAATTACCTCCGGGGTAGTGGCCCTCAACCGCCTCACGCGCGAGACTGACCCGCATGACGACGGTGGACCAGCAGACGTTCGGGGCGATGATGAGGACCTGGCGACAGCGGCGGCGTCTGAGCCAGCTCGATCTCGCGCTGGAGGCCGACGTGTCGGCCCGGCACGTCAGTTTCATCGAGACCGGGCGATCGACGCCGAGCCGATCCATGGTGCTGCGGCTGGCCTCGGTGCTCGACGTGCCGCAGCGGGAACAGAACCGGATGCTCATCGCGGCCGGCCTCGCGCCGGTGTATGCGGAACGACCGCTCGACTCGCCCGACATGGCGGCCGTGCGATCGGGTGTGGCGAAGGTGCTCGACGCCTACGATCCGTTCCCCTGCGTGGTGGTCGACCGCGGTTGGTGGATCCTGACGGCCAATCAGGGCGCCGCCGTTCTGCTCGACGGCGTCGCCCAGCACCTGCTGGAGCGTCCCAACGCGCTGCGCATCGCGCTGCACCCCGAAGGGCTCGCCCCCCGCATTGGCAACCTGGCCCAGTGGCGCACCCATCTGCTCGAGCGGCTGCGGCGCGAGATCGCGTCCGGCGACCATGCCGAGCTGCGTCAGCTTCTTGCCGAGATCGACTCCTACCCAGGCGGTTTCGAGGCGTCGCCCGACCTGGGCGGAGTCGCGGTGCCACTGGAACTGGAGACGACCGACGGGCGCCGGTTGCGCTTCCTGAGCATGGTCACGACCTTCGGCACGGCGCTGGACCTGACCGCCTCCGAGCTGAGCATCGAGGCGTTCCTTCCTGCCGACGACGCCACCGCGGCCGCATTGCGCTGAGAGACACCACGGTTCGCTTCCCGAGACGACCACACCGCGGCTCCTTCATCAGGCAGTCTGCCGTCCCTGTGGGCGCCGACGGCCGGGCGGCCTCACCCCGTGTCGCGATATCGATGTCACGCAATTCGGAACACACCGGCATTCCGGCCGGACAGGAGCGTCCGACGGAATAGAGTCGGGCGCCATGAACACCCGACACTTCATGGCGGCCGTCGTGGGTAGCGTCACCGTCCTCGCCGTCGCAGGCTGCTCGACCCCGGAGCCCGCGCTCGGCGGGACCACCGCGTCCGTGTCGATCGACGGCATCGACACCGGCGGCGAACACCCCGTGCGCTGCCACCAGTCGGGCTGGGCCTGGTACATCGAGACGCCGGACAAGGAGAACGGGTTCACCGCCGTGCTCGAAACCGGCAGCGACGTCTCCGCGAAGTCCGTGGACTTCCGCAACGTCGGGGGCTTCACCGGTTCGTTCTGGGTCGACAACGTCGGCGATGCCAAGGTGTCGAGCGCGAACGGTGATTTCACCATCACCGGCACCGCAGACGGCACCTTCGACGACAAACCGAGGGACGCGGTGTCGGCGCAGTTCCGCATCCAGGCGAGCTGCTGAGCGCTCACGCGTCCAGGCGGGCGGAGTCGCCCGCGACGATCGCGGGCGCAGTCCCCTAGGCCTGCACGATGATCGGGTCACCCACCCGGACGGTGTCGAAGTACCAGGCCGCGTTGTCCGGGCTGAGGTTGATGCAGCCGTGGCTGACGTTGGCGTATCCCTGCGAACCCACCGACCAGGGTGCGGAGTGGACGTAGACGCCGCCCCACGTGACTCGTACGCCGTACTCCCCCTTGATGAGATACCCCTCGGGGTCGTCGAGCGGGATGCCGATAGTGCGGGAGTCGAAAGTGACGTTGCGCTGCTTCTCCAGCGCGGTGAACTGTCCGATCGGCGTGGGGAACTTCGATTTGCCCATCGAGGCGGGCATCTGTCTGGCGACTTCGCCGTCGATGCTCACCGTGAACGAGTACGAGCTCAGATCCGCGACGCTGACCACCGACGAGCCCGTCTGGAAGCTTGTCGCGAAGCCGCCCACCGACACGGTGATCGGCATGTGAGCGGGAAAGAACTCCGCGGGCTCCCACTGGACCCGGCGTTCGTCGAGCCAGGTGAATGTCCCCTCGCTCGGCGCAGTTGCGCCCGCCGGCCGGATGGCGATGGTGCGCTCTGCCGAGGACCTGTCCTGCACCGTGTCGGTGAATGTGACGGTCACCGGTGCCGCAACGCCGACGGTCTGCCCCGGCCCCGGGGACACGGCGGCCACGGGAGAACTGATCGCGGCGGTGCCGGCGGGGACCGGTCCGGCCAGCGACATTCCGGCTGCAAGTACTGCACCCGCGGCGACGGCAGCGACGCGCCGCAACGCGGCGCGACCGGGACGGGTTTGCTGCAGACGCAGTCTGGACATGCTGTCATCCTCACTCGTCGTACTGCGCGGGGGCTCTGAATGCTCGCCGCGGCAAATTCGATAATGCCTCTGTTCAGTCATCGGTGCGTCGCGTCTGAACGTTTCACAGGACCTCCGCGCGCACAGCGGATGCGCTCCGGTTCACCGCCAGCAACGCGTAGCCGAGGGCAAGCACGGCTGCGGCCATCACGCTGACGTTGAGCGCCACGGCAGGCGCTCCGACACTGCCGGGATCCAAGAAGTAGTAGGGCGCGCGCCTGCCCGCGTTGTTGAGCACGAGCAGTGCCAACACCAGGTATGCCGCCGGGTATGACAACCACACGATCGGCTGCCACCACGACACCTGGGTGACGCCCCGCCCGACGAGAAGCCAGTCTGTCAGCGCCAGCGCGGGTACGACGACATGGAGAAGAAAGTTGGCGGGCGTGTAACCCATGCTGTACTCGGTGAGAAGGAGGTTCCAGACCACGCCTGCCATCACGACGTAGAGCACGACCGCGCCGCGCAGGCCGATCCTGGTGTCGGCGCGAGGCGCCACCAGCGTCCACAGGTAGTAGCCGGCCGCCAGCAGGTTGGCCTGATAGGTGAAGGTGATCAGTCGCCAGCCCACCCCGCGGCTCGACGTCAGCTCCACGAGAAGCAAAGCCGCCGCGACGCAGGCGATGATGGCCACCCGCACGCCGGCTCGCAGGAGCATCGGTCGGGCGGCAGGCACACTCACCACAACGAGGATATGCGGCGTTGAGCGTAGGTGCGTTACGGCAGCGGAGCGGGCGGCGCCGGCGGCGGCGGTGCGGGCGCAGGCAGGGGCGCGTCGTCGTTGCCGATCCCGGAGAGTCGATCGCGGATGCGTTGCAGGATGCCCGGGCGTTCCTGGGGCACCGGGGGAACGGCGGCGGGGGGCGGGATCACCGGCGGTGCGGCCGGCGGGGGCAGCACCGCGTCCGCGGGGGGTGCGGCCGGGGCGAACTCGGGTGACGCGGCCTCGACGATCGGCGCCTGCTCGGGAACCGGTGCCACTTCCACCGGAGCCTGCTCCACGATCGGGGCGGTAGCTTCGGGCGCAGGCGCCACCGGGGCGGGCGACATGCGCGCGGGCCGCGGAACCGCAGTGGGTGCCTGAGGGACAGCCTCGGCGGCAGGACGGGATTGCGGCGCGACCGGTTCGGGTGTCAACTGGAGTGCGACGACGGCGGACACCGACGCCACGAAGGCCACGGTGCCCGCTGTCAACAGGGCAGCCGGCAGGAATCGGCCAAAACGGTTCTCCGACAACAGCTTTGTGCGACTTTCCTCGGGGGAATCCCAGGCTGCGAACTCGCCGGGCTGCGCGCAGGCCAGTGCCGCGCCGCGCGCGAGGGCGAGGCGGGCCTCGTCGGGTGAGAACACCGGTACGGCAAGGGCTTCCTCGAGAACGGGCAGGAGCCCGTCGAGGTCGTCGGCGGAGCCGACGAGCGCCAGTGCCTCCGGTTCCCAATCCGCCCTGGCGAAGACCGAACTGAGCCATCCGACGAGATCGTCCTCGGTGACCACGGTGTGGTTGACCGCCGTCTGCACCGCGCTGGCATCGTCCGGGTCGTCGCCCGAATCGACGACGAGCGCGATCAGCTGTTCGGGCTCGATGACGCACACCGCGGTAGTCCGGAAACCGAGTACCTGGGCGATACGACGGGCCAAGGCGTCGGTGGCCTCCGACAACCGCACCGGCACGATGTTGTCGAACCCGGAGTCGCTGAGCGACTTGAGCAGCAGGGAGGCTTCGGTGTCCGCGTCGTCGCTCCAGGTCACGCCGATGGAATGCACCCTTCGCCCGAGGTCGGCTGCGACCGCTTCGGTGCGCAGCACCGCAGCCGCCGCTTGCGCGGACGTCTCCACCGCACTGGTACCGCCGCGCCTGCGGACCTCGAAACTCTCGCCGTCCAGGGTGACCCCGTCGTCGTCCTGGCCTTCGACCAGCACCACACCGACGGCGGACGGCGTCACCGACAAGCCGAGAACAGCGTCCACGAACACACTCCTTCAGATCCCGGGTGACCCTACCCGCTGGCCGCCCGGAATTGCACACCTGTCAAATCAGCGGGGATCCGCCAGGATCTGCTCAAGCATCCGGGGTTCGACGTTGCCTCCCGACAGGATCGCGACCGTCTCCCCCGGCGGCGTCGCTGCGTTTCGGTACGCGGCCAGCGTCACCGCCCCGCTCGGCTCGGCGACCAGTCGACCGCGGTAGACGAGTTCCCGTACCGCTGACCGGATTTCGTCTTCTGTGACGGTGATGATGCCGTCCAGCACGCGCTGCAGGTGGGCGAACGTCAGCGCTGACGGTTGTGAGCGGAGGCCGTCGGCGACGGTCCGGTTGCGATCGTGAATGGACCAGTCGACCCGGTGACCTTCGCGCAGGCTCTCGGCGGTGTCAGCGGCGAGTTCGGGTTCGACGCCGAGGATCGTCGCCTGCGGGCACAGCGCACGTATCGCGGTGCCGATTCCCGAGGCCAGGCCGCCACCGCTGACGGGGATGAGGATTGTGCGCACGGAGGGCAGGTCTTCGGCGATCTCCAGGCCGATCGTGCCCTGCCCGGCGATGACGTCAGGATGGTCGAACGGCGGGATCATGACTCCTGCGGTCTCCGCGAGGATCTCGTCGGCGACCTTCTCCCGCTCGCCGGCGCCGCACAGGACCACGCGCGCCCCGAGGTCGCGGGTGGCCTGCACCTTGACGTTCGGCGTCTCCTCGGGCATGACGATGTGGGCGCGTAACCCGAATGTCGCCGCCGCGTAGGCGACCGCCTGGGCGTGGTTGCCGCTGGAGTAGGCGACCACGTCGACCGGGCCGCTGGTCCGTTCTGTCACCGCGCCGATCGCGTTGAACGCACCCCGCACCTTGAACGCGCCGATGGCCTGCAGATTCTCGGGTTTGATCCACAACGGCCGCTCGGCGTCACCCCATCGGGCGGGCAGCAGCGGCGTACGCAGCACGTGTGGGCGTATCCGTTCCGCCGCCGACCGGACATCGTCGATCGTCACGAGTTCCATGGCCTCAGTCTGGTGCACCATCCTGGCGGGCCTCGAACTGGTCCAGATGGCGGCGCCTGGTCCGTCCCGCCAGGAGCGTCGATGTCTAGGGTGTTGCGGATGAGCGGTTTCCCAAGCCCCTTCTCGCTACCGATCGTGCCCCGGTACGCCGAGGTGGACCAGCAGGGCGTCGTGTTCAACGGCCACTACCTGACATGGTTCGACGAGGCCTGCACCGGTTTGCTCGAAGCGCTCGGGGTCGCCTATCCGGATCTGATGGCCGGCGGCTACGACTTCCAAGTCGTGCACAGCGACATCGACTTCGTCGCCTCGGTGCGCTGGCGGGACACGGTGCGGGTCACCGCGGAATGCGCGCGGGTCGGGACGACGAGCTTCACGATCGGCTTCGAGGTGCTGACCCGACGCGAGGGCACGGGCGAGCACGTCGCCGTCCGCGGCCACAACGTGTACGTGGTGGTGTCGACCGACGATTGGCAGAAGCGTCCGGTTCCCGACGCTCTGCGACTCGCATTAGAGCGTCCCGGAGGCCGGTGAGCGAATAGGGTCGTGCCCATGGGCGGCCACAACCACGGCGATCACGGACACCAGAGGGATCTACCGCCGGGGATGCTCGAACAGCTGGAGCTGGCCTACGCCGGCGTGGCCTCCTTCGGACATCGGCCGTTCCTCACCGAGGCCGAGCAGCTGGATACGTGGAAGCCCGACGTCGCGATCGTGGGCGCGCCGTTCGACATCGCCACCACCAACCGTCCGGGGGCGCGCTTCGGGCCCCGCGCCATCCGCGCATCCACGTACGAGCCCGGGACCTATCACATGGACCTCGGGCTGGAGATCTTCGATTGGCTCGAGGTCGTCGATTTCGGTGACGCCTACTGTCCGCACGGCCAGACCGAGGTGTCGCACAACAACATCCGCGAACGCGTCCATACCATCGCCTCCCGCGGCATCGTCCCGGTCATCCTGGGCGGCGATCATTCGATCACCTGGCCCGCAGCCACCGCGGTCGCCGATCACCACGGTTACGGCAACGTCGGCATCGTCCATTTCGACGCCCACGCCGACACCGCCGACGAGATAGAAGGCAACCTCGCCAGCCACGGAACGCCGATGCGCAGGCTCATCGAATCGGGCGCCGTCCCGGGTTCGCATTTCGTGCAGGTTGGTTTGCGCGGTTACTGGCCTCCGCAGGACACGTTCGAGTGGATGCTCGAACAGAAGATGACGTGGCACACGATGCAGGAGATTTGGGAGCGCGGTTTCAAGGCGGTGATGGCCGACGCGGTGAGCGAGGCGCTGGCCAAGGCCGACAAGCTCTACGTCTCGGTCGACATCGATGTCCTCGACCCCGCGCACGCCCCCGGTACCGGCACGCCGGAACCGGGCGGAATCACGAGCGCCGACCTGCTGCGGATGGTGCGTCAGCTCTGTTACGACCACGACGTCGCCGGCGTCGACATCGTCGAGGTGGCACCCGCCTACGACCACGCCGAACTGACCGTCAACGCCGCGCACCGGGTGGCGTTCGAGGCGCTCGCCGGGATGGCGGCGCGACGCCGTGACGCCGCCGGCGCAGAACCGGGTCAGCCCGCCAAGTCCTATCGGGACGGGGGCGTCACTTCTCCAGAGTGAACTGGCAGATGTCGGTGTAGCCCTCGCGGAACAGGTCCGCGCAACCGGTCAGGTACTTCATGTACCGGTCGTAGACCTCTTCGGACTGGATCTCAATGGCCTCGTCCTTGCGCTTCTGCAGCGCGTCGGCCCAGATGTCGAGGGTCTTGGCGTAGTGCTCACGCAGCCGCTGCTCGCGGGTGAGACGGAAACCGGCCTTGGTGGCGTGCTCGGCGACGGTGGTGGGCTTCGGCAGATCACCGCCGGGGAATATCTCGTCCATGATGAACTTCGAGAACCGCAGGAGCTTCATCGTCACGGGCAGCCCGCGCTCGGCGAACTCCTCGTCGCTCGGCTTGATGATCGTGTGCAGCATCATCACGCCGTCATCAGGCAGTACCTGATAGGCCCGCTTGAAGAACTCGTCGTAGCGGTCACGCCCGAAATGCTCGAATGCACCGATCGAGACGATCCGGTCGACGGGCTCGTCGAACTGCTCCCAGCCCTGCAGCAGCACCTTCTTGCTGCGCGTGCTGTCGCTGGCGTCGAGTGCCTTCTGGACGTGTGCCTGCTGGTTGCGGCTCAGCGTGAGGCCGATGACGTTGACGTCGTACTTCTCGATGGCGCGCAGCAAAGTCGCACCCCAGCCGCAACCGATGTCGAGGAGCGTCATGCCGGGCTGGAGTCCGAGCTTGCCCAGCGACAGGTCGATCTTCGCCCGCTGAGCTTCTTCGAGCGACATGTCGTCACGCTCGAAATAGGCGCAGCTGTAGGTCTGCGTCGGGTCGAGAAACAGCCGGTAAAAGTCGTCTGACAGGTCGTAATGCGACTGGACGTCCTCGAAATGAGGCTGCAGATCGGCGGGGCCGCTCGGAGTTTCTGGCAAAGTACTGGCCTTTGAGATTCGAAGATACTGGTCGGTGGACGGGGCCCCACCCGGTTTGGAGGGCCGAAGTCCCGCTGTCGCGCAGTTTACGCAGCGTACCCGAGAGGTACGTGAACCGGTGAATCCCCGGCTCACACGGCGTAGCAACGACAGGAGACGATTAATGGGAGAGGTTGCCCGACTTTCCGGAGGTATTGCCGGACAGGAGCGCGCCTATCGTGGAGAGTGCCGACCGAACCCAGGAGGTTCCCGATGACAACTCCTGACCGCCGCCCGTTCGGCGACGCGCCGGACGCCTCGGAAGCCGATCTCGCCGAACAGCAGCGCCCCGTCGGCGACGTCGACGAGGAAACCTGGAGTGACATCCAGCGCGTCGGTCCGGACCGGGACTGGCAGGCCAACGAAGCAGATCTCGTCGAGCAGTCCCTCGCGGTCCCTGATGACGACGGGGAGTTCGATCGCTGACGAGCAGGCGGTGTCCGCACGCCGACCCCTCGTCGTCTTCGTCGACACCGACACTCGACGGTGCAGACCCCGGCAACGTGTACGCGACGGTTGAAAGCGGAGGAGCGCAACAGATGCAGGGAATGCACGGCTCGGTGACCGTGTCGATGGCGGCTGCCCCGGAGCAGATCTGGGATCTGATCGCCGACGTCCGCAACATCGGGAAGTTCTCTCCCGAGACCTTCGAGGCCGAGTGGCTCGACGGGGCCACCGGACCGGCGCTGGGCGCGCGTTTTCGCGGGCACGTGCGTCGCAACGAGATCGGGCCCGTCTACTGGACGACGTGCCGGGTCAGGGCGTGCCAACCCGGACGCGAGTTCGGGTTCGAGGTCCTCCTCGGCGACCGGGCGGTGAACAACTGGCATTACCTGCTGGAACCCGCTGGTGCGAGCACGGATGTCACCGAGTCCTTCCGGCTGAACCAGAGCCCCCTCATGGCGGTCTACGGGATGCTGGGCGGCCAGTTGCGCAGGCGGCGAAATCTCAGGGATATGGGGAAGACGCTGGAACGCATAAGGGCGGCGGTGGAGGGCGGAGCCCGACCGTAGATCGAGAGGGCGGAGCCCGACCGTAGATCGAGCGGGCGGAGCCGGGTGATTGCCGCCCCTTCGGGGCGGGTATTTCGCCTCGGTGAGCGACGCGAGTGACGCCACGGTGGAGGCCGTCGGCAAGGTGACCGAAGCATTGGAGTTCGTGGAGCGGGCCAGAGGTCACCTGTATTCGTTTCATCAGTTGATGGGGCACGCCGACCTGTTGCTGGGCGAGGCGTGTGATGCGTTGCGCGAGGCGGGCGAAGACGCTGTGGCCGAACGGTTGAGCACAGAACTCGTCGGACGCAATGTGCTGCAAGGCAGGTGGACGTTTCAGGTCGTCGAGGAGTTCGATGATTCCTATTGGTCGGTGTTTCGTGACCACGAGCGCCGGGTGCGCGACGAGCTCGTCGCGGGCGCCCGTCATCTGCACGAGGCGCGGATGAAAGAAGACCGCCGAACACACGGCAGAAAGGGGCATGAAGCCCGGCCCTGAGGCCTACGCTTTGGCTGATGAGCTTGGAGTTGGGCGATGTCACCCGTGTCAACGGGGTGGCCCCGCCGGAGGTGCCGCTGAGGGATGTCGATCTGGGCTCGTGGGACTTCTGGGGCTTGGACGACGACGCGCGCGAGGGCGCGTTCGCCACGCTGCGCCGAGAGGCGCCGATCTCTTTTCACCAGTCTTACGTCGCCGATCCCGAGTCTGAGGTGGCAGGACATTGGGCGCTGACCCGCTACGACGACGTGTTCTACGCCAGCAGGCATCCCGAACTGTTCAGCTCGGCGCTCGGCATCACGGTAGGTGATCAGTCCCCGGAGCTTGCCGAGTATTTCGGTTCGATGATCGCGATGGACGATCCCCGGCACACCCGGTTGCGCAACATCGTCCGCAGCGCGTTCACGCCCAAGGTTCTCGCCCTGATCGAGGATTCGGTGCGGCTGCGGGCGCGCAGCCTGGTCGAGGACATGATCGCCGCCCATCCCGATGGCCACGGAGAGCTGGTCGCGGAATTGGCTGGTCCGCTACCACTCCAGATCATCTGCGACATGATGGGCATTCCCGAGCAGGACCACCAGAAGATCTTTCATTGGACGAACGTGATCCTGGGCTTCGGAGATCCTGACATCGCGACCGAGTTCGACGAATTCGTCTCCGTGGCAATGGGAATCGGCGCCTACGCGACCGAACTCGCCGACGACCGGCGAGTCAACCCGGGCGACGATCTCACGACTGCGCTGGTGGAGGCCGAACTCGACGGTGAACGGCTCACGTCTGCCGAAGTGGCGTCGTTTTTCATCCTGCTGGTGGTCGCGGGCAACGAGACCACGCGCAACGCGATCAGCCATGGCGTGCTGGCTCTGAGTCGATATCCCGAGGAGCGGCAGCGGTGGTGGTCCGACTACTCGGGCCTGGCTCCGACGGCGGTGGAAGAGATCGTCCGGTGGGCCTCCCCCGTCGCGTACATGCGGCGCACCGCCACGGCGGACATCGAACTGGGCGGAGTGAAAATCGCTGCCGGAGACAAGGTTTCGCTGTGGTATGGCTCAGCCAACCGCGACGAGTCGAAGTTCGCCGATCCCTGGCGGTTCGACGTGGGCCGCCACCCCAACCCTCATGTGGGTTTCGGGGGTGGCGGCGCTCATTTCTGCCTCGGGGCCAACCTCGCGCGCCGCGAGATCACCGTGGCGTTCGAGGAGTTGCACCGGCTGGTGCCCGACATCCAGGCAACCGGCGAGCCTGACCTGCTGCACTCGGCGTTCATCCACGGCATCAAGCGGCTGCCGGTGACCTGGACGCCGCCTCGCTAGCGGGTGCCGACGTCCGGGCGCATCCCCTCGGTGTTCGAGTTCGGGTAGTTGCCCTGCGGCACGTTGTCGTTGCGGGCGTCATGGGTGGCATCCAGGGTGGCACCGTGGGTGGCGCCCCCGCGGACGTCATGTCGAGCGTCGTTTTGCCCGTTCGGGTCGTTGTGCTTCACCCGCGGGTCTAGCTTGTCGGCGTGCTGGCGGCGTTCGTTCAGATGCTCCTGCGAACTCGTCAACGCATCGCGACGGCTGGACGCGGTGTCGGCGAGGCGGGCAGCTTCGGCTGCCTTGGCCTCTGCTTCCGCCTGTGCGGCGCGGGCTTTGGCCTCGGTCTCCTCCACGATCGAGGCCTGGCGCTCCACACGCTGGCTGTCGTGGTGGACTTCTTCCCGAATGCGGTCGGCCTCCTGCGCGCGGCGGCGGTTCCTGGATTTGCGCCCCGCCAACACGACGGCGCCGATGAGTAGGATCGCGACGATTGCGACCACGATCCATACGATGGTGTTGGTATCCATGCCGGTTCCTTCGATCGCGGGGGCGGCCACGGTTGACGACCCCGTTGATTGCTCGGATGCCCGAGGGTTGATCGGCCTAAACCGTCGTGGTCACAGGGTGGCGGTGAACGGTCCGTTCTCCTGGCAGATCTTCCGGGGCGGGTTTCCCTTCGACGCGCATCCGCGGCCGGTGGAGGTATAAGTGGCACCCGGGCGGTAGGGCTGGAAGAAGATCTGCGCGGGCAGGATGCCGCGGCCCTGCGTGCACTGACCGGCCCCGCTGCTCCCCTGCATCTGGATGCAGGCCGCGGTTTCGAAGGTGGTGGCACCGTTGCACGCCCCGACGGTGAGGACTGCGGTGACCATTGTCGTGCCGGAGACGGTCACGACGCTGGGTGCGGACAGGTTGTAATTGCAGCCCTCGACGTTCTGCGGCGTCGGCTCCGGTTGCGCGCCGGCGACTGCCGTCGCGGTTCCGAGGAGGGACGCGGTGGCGGCCAGGACGGCGAACGTACGGAACATCCCTGGATCGTAGAGCAGTGCCGCCTGCGTTTCGGCCCAACGGACCTGGCTCAACGGACCTGTAGTGCGTCGAGCATTCCGGCGGCCGAGCGCGGCCAGGTGAACTGTTCTGCCCGTTGCCGCGCGGAATGGCGCCGCTGGGTTTCGGGGCGGGTCAGCACCGTCGCGACGGCGTGCGCGATGGCGCGGGGGTCGTTGTCGGCGGTTGCGCCGCTGTCGTGGGTGAGGATCTCGGCGAGCGCCGAGGTCCGTGAGACCACCGCGGGGGTGCCGCAGGCCAGTGCTTCCAGAGCCGCCAGGCCGAAGGTTTCGTGGGGTCCGGGCGCCAGCGCGATGTCGGCGCTGGCCAGGATGCCCGCGACGGTGTCGCGGCAGCCGATGTAGCCGGTGAAATCGACGGGCAGTCGGACTGCCTGCCGCTCCAGACGTGCCCTCAGCGGTCCCTCGCCTACGATGACCAGCCTGGCGTCGACCCCCGAATCGCGAAGTGCGGCAAGGGCATCGATGCTGCGATGGGGATGCTTCTCCACCGAGAGCCGGCCGCAGTGCACCAAAAGCAGCTGGTTCGGTCCGGCCCACTGCTCGCGCACGGCGGTCGAGCGCCATCGGGGGTGGTACTGATCGAGGTCGACACCGAGGGGCACCGTCATCAGATTGGTCGCGCCTATCCGGTCGAATTCCTCCCGCGCGAACGCGGTGGTGCACACGACGGCGTCGTAGTTGGCCGCCGTACGGCGGTTGGCCACGTCGGCTACCGCGCGGGCGGCAGGCATCGGAAGTATCTGCGCCGCAAGCCGATCCAATCGCTCGTGGGAGATCATCACGGTGGATACGCCATGTCGACGCCCCCACGGGCCCAGCGACCGGAGGGTGAGCCGGTCCGAGACTTCCAGCGCATCGGGCTTGAGCTGTTCCAGCAGAGCAGTGACGGGGCGCGGGTGCACCGCGCGATAGCCGCCTGTGAAGGGGATGAGGCGCGCGGGCAGGCTGACCCGGATGACACCCGAGGGCAGTGTGGTCCGTTCGTGTTGCCGACCCGGCACTATCAGGAAGACGGTATGGCCCGCGGCGCAATATTCGGCACCGAGTCGGTCGACCGCCGTGCGCAGTCCACCGGAACGCGGGCCGTAGAAGTTCGCCACCTGAACGACCCGCATGGCTGCATCACAACGTGCCGGGATGTTCGTAGCGCAACGACGAGTCGGCGGGTTGTCGAACAGCAGGTGGCCGGTCCACCACTAGCCCACGTGGGTACTCAACCAATTCAGCGTGCGTGTCCACGCGTCCGCGGCGGCGGTGGGGTCGTAGCGGTCGCTTGTGTCGTTGAAGAACGCGTGGTTGGCGCCGGGTTCGGTGACGAGCTCGTGCACCAGCCCTGCTTCCTCGAGCGCGGCTCGGGCGACCGGTTCGGTGGCGTTGACCCGCTGGTCGAGCTCCCCGTAGAAGCCCAACACCGCGACGTTCTCGGACCCTGCGAAATCCGGGTCGTCCGGTGTCGGGCCGTAATAGGGAAGAGCCGCGGCCAGCTCGGGGGTGCCTGCGGCCAAGAGCCGCCATACGAGACCTCCGCCCATGCAGAACCCGATTACCGCCACCTTCAGACCGGGTGTGCGGTTCTGGACTTCGGCGATGCCCGACCTGAGGTCGGCGACCATGTCCTCGGGGTCGCGGTTGCCCAGCGCTGCTGTCGCCTCGGCCGGATCGACGAAGGTCGCCGTGCCGCCCTGTTCCGACAGCAGGTCGATGGCCAGGCTGGAGTACCCCGCCCCCGCCAGACGGCCCGCTACGGACCGCACCCAGTCGTTGAGGCCTTTGTTCTCGTGGATCACCAGGATCCCGCCCCTGGCATTCGGCGTCGCACCATCTCCCGTCGCTCCGCTCGCCCCGGAGGCCCACGCGCCCTGCAACTCCCCCTTCGGCCCGGCCCACGTGATCGGCGTGGTCGGAAGCGCCTTGTCCATTCCGGGCGGCGGACCGGCGGCGTCGGCTGTCGACGGAGGCGGGGACGGCGACTCGGCTGCCGTGTTCTCGGCCCGGTCCTCGTTCTGGCCGCACGCGGCGATCAGCGCGGTGGCGGCCGCGGTCCCGACGCCCAGCAGCGCGAGTCGGCGGAGCGCTTCCCGTCTGGACAGGAGCCCGTCGACGTGGTCGGTGGCGATCTCTTCTGCGATATAGCGCTGCAGCGGCGTCACGTCTTGAAAGTACGCGCGAACACCCCACCGGCGGCCGCGAGTAGACAGACACGAAAATCTGTTCACCGATTTCGTTGACACGTGACTTCGCGGACTGTTCGATTGGGCCTTGTGGGCACAAAAGTGACGTACGACACGATCATCCGCAACGGCCGTTGGTTCGACGGCACGGGTGCCCCGTCTGCGGTGCGCACTCTCGGCATCCGTGACGGCCACGTCGCCGCCATCGCCGACGGCGACCTCGACGAGACAGGATGCCCGCAGGTGATCGACGCCGACGGCAAGTGGGTGCTGCCCGGCATGCTCGACATCCATACGCACTACGACGTCGAGGTGCTCGGAGGGCCGTCGCTGTCGGAGTCGCTACGCCACGGTGTCACCACCGTGCTGCTCGGATCGTGCTCGCTGTCGACGGTCTACATCGACGGTGTCGACGCCGGCGACATCTTCGGCAGGGTCGAGGCCATTCCTCGTGAACACGTCATCGCCGCGGTCGATCAGCACAAGACGTGGTCCAACGGAGAGGAGTACATCGAGGCCCTCGAGGCCCGCCCGCTCGGCCCCAATGTGGCCGCGTTCATCGGCCACTCCGACATGAGGGCGGCCACGATGGGCCTCGATCGCGCCACTCGCAAGGATGAGCGCCCCACCAGGGCCGAACAGTCGCAGATGGAGCAGATGCTCACCGAGGCGCTGCGTGCCGGCTTTGTCGGAATGTCCTCGCAGCAGTTACTTTTCGACAAGCTCGACGGTGACGTCTGCCGGTCGAGAACCCTGCCGTCCACCTATGCGAAACCCCGCGAGCTGCGGCGGCTGAAGTCTCTGCTACGCCGGTCCGGGCGCGTCCTGCAGTCCGGCCCCGACATCGAGAACCCGCTGAACATCGCCTCGCAGGTGTTCCAGTCTCTCGGCGTCATCCGTAACCCGCTCAAGACGAGCCTGCTTTCGGCGGCCGACGTCAAGTCCAATCCGTTCGCCGTGAAGCTCATGGGTCCCCTGGCGCGCCTCGCGAACCGGTTCGGCGGAGATTTCCGCTGGCAGCATCTGCCGGTGCCGTTCGAGGTGTACGCCGACGGGATCGACCTCGTGATCTTCGAGGAATTCGGGTCGGGAGCGGCCGCACTGCATCTCAAGAACGAGGTGGAGCGCAACGACCTTCTGCGCGACGAGAACTACCGGCGCGCTTTCCGCAAGGACTACGACGCGAAGTTCGGCATGCGGGTCTGGCATCGCGATTTCTTCGACGCGACGATCGTCGCCTGCCCCGACGCGTCGGTGGTCGGGAAATCCTTCGGCGAGGTCGGCCGCGATCGAGGCGGCGTGCACCCGGTCGACGCGTTCCTCGATCTGGTGCTCGAACACGGCAAGGGGTTGCGCTGGCGCACCACCATTTCCAACCATCGCCCCGAGGTCTTGAAGAAGCTGGCCCGCGACCCCGGCATCCAGATGGGCTTCTCCGACGCCGGTGCCCACCTGCGCAACATGGCCTTCTACAACATGGGTCTGCGCCTGCTGCGCCACGTCCGGGATTCGGGGAGATCCGGCCAGCCATTCATGACCATTGAGCAGGCTGTCCACCGGTTGACCGGTGAGCTGGCCGATTGGTACCGGATCGATGCGGGCCACCTTCGCCTGGGCGACCGAGCCGACATCGTGATCCTCGACCCGGAGCGGCTCGATGCGTCGCTCGACGGTTACGCCGAAGAACGGGTCGACCAGTACGGCGGGCTGTCGCGAATGGTGAACCGCAACGACGACACCGTGACCGCGGTGTTCGTCGGTGGCGAGGCGGTGTTCCTCGACGGTGGACTCACCCCGGTCGTGGGAACGCAACGCACCGGTCGCTTCCTTCGCGCCGCCCACCGAGCCCCGGCGCTCGCCGCGCGCTCACAGGCGCAGAAAGAGGTGCTGGCACATGTCGGTTGACCAGATGGCACGTACTGGCGAGGTCGAAGCCGCGGTATACGGCATGTGGGAGGCGCTGTCGGCGCGCGACTGGGACTCGCTGAAGACCTTCCTCGCGCCGGAGTGTATCTACCTGGACATGCCGGTGGGGCCGACGGCCGCGGCGCGCGGCCCTGAAGACATCGTGAAGCGGCTCAAGATCGGTATCGAACCGCTGACCTCCTACCAGAACTTCACCGGCCTGATGGTCAGCAACGGCGTGGACGTCATGTACGAGCACCACGAGGAATGGCATTGGGCCACAGGTGAATCCGCCGTCCTGCAGTTCGTCACGGTGCACCGTGTCGAGGGCGGGAAGATCACGTTGTGGAAGGACTACTGGGACATGGGGGCACTGGCCAACCACGCCCCGCCCACCTGGTTGGCCGACTTTGCCAACGCCGACATGTCGTGGGTGTTCGACGCGACCGGACTGGTTTGAGGAGAGACGCATGCTCGACGTGAAGATCACCGGTGGCACCGTCGTGGACGGCACCGGCGCCGACCGTTTCCAGGCGGATATCGGCATCAAGGACGGGCGCATCGTCGAGATTCGGCGCCGAGAGGGCAGCGAATCCGCGCTCCAGACCGAGGCAGCGCAGGAGATCGACGCGACGGGACGCATCGTCGCCCCCGGATTCGTCGACGTCCACACCCATTACGACGGACAGGTCAGCTGGGATGCGACGCTGGAACCCTCGAGCCTGCACGGGGTCACCACGGTGGTCAGCGGAAACTGCGGCGTGGGCTTCGCCCCGGTGCGGCCGGGCAAGGAGCAGTGGCTGATCGAGCTGATGGAGGGTGTCGAGGACATCCCCGGCTCCGCGCTCGCCGAAGGCATCACCTGGGAATGGGAAAGCTTCCCCGAATACCTCGACGCGATCGGCAAGCGCGAACTGGCGATCGACTACGGCACGCAGATCGCTCACAGCGCGGTCCGCGGCTACGTGATGGGCGACCGCGGCGCCCGCAACGAGGACGCCACGGCCGAGGACATCGATGCGATGGCGCGCCTGGTCCGGGAAGGCATCGAGGCTGGGGCACTGGGCTTTTCGACGTCGCGCACCGAAGCGCACCGTGCCCTGGACGGCACCGTGATGCCGGGTACCTATGCCGTCGAGGCGGAACTGCTCGGTCTCGGCCGCGCGATGGCCGCCGGCGGACAGGCGGTTTTCGAGTGTTCGCCCGCCGGCACCGCAGGAGAGAACGATGCGGCGTCGCTGACCGAGCTGGACCTGCTCACCCGTATCGCCGAGGACATCGACCGGCCGGTGTCGTTCACACTCCTGCAAACCGGTGGGGCTCCGACGCTCTACCGCGAACAACTCGATCGGATCGGGAAGGCACACGACAACGGGCTCGCGGTATACGGGCAGTTCGCTGCCCGCCCGTTCGGGATGTTGTTCGGCTTTCCCGGATATCACGCCTTCACGCACCGTCCGACCTATCGGGCGCTGAAGGCCAAGTACGGATCCGAGGAGCTCGCCGCGAAACTCGCCGAACCGGCGGTGCGCGCGGCCATCCTGGGCGAGACGGATCTGCCGCCGCAACCGGTGCCGATGTTCGACGCTCTGTTCGCGTTGGTGCAGAACGCTCTCGACCGCATCTATCCGATGGGCAATCCGCCCGATTACGAACCGACGCCCGACATGACCGTCGCTGCGATCGCGTCGCGCCGGGGCGAGGATCCGCTGGCGACGCTCTACGACCTGATGCTCGAGGGCAACGCGACCGCGATGCTCATGTTGCCGTTCTTCAACTACGCCGACGGCAACCACGACGCCATCTACGAGATGATGTCGCATCCGGGCACGGTGTCGGGTTTGTCCGACGGCGGCGCCCACTGCGGGCTGATCTGCGACGCGTCCTACCCCACCTTCCTGCTCACGCACTGGGCCCGCGACCGCCACCGCGGCCCGAAGTTCTCGCTGGAGTCTGTGGTGCGCAAGCAGACCCTGGACACCGCAACGCTTTTCGGGTTGTCGGACCGGGGCGTCATCGGTGTCGGCAAGAAGGCCGACATCAACGTCATCGACATGGACGCCCTGCGCCTGGATGTGCCCCGGATGGTCTACGACCTGCCCGCGGGAGGTCGCCGGCTGATCCAGGGCGCTTCCGGGTACGACGCCACCGTGGTCAGTGGTGTGGTGACGCGGCGCCACGGGGCCGACACCGGTGCACGGCCGGGCCGGCTGCTGCGCGGCGTGCGCTAGTTCGTTCGTCGGGTCAGATTCCGTAGACACGCCTGGCGTTCTGATGGGCGATCAGATCGACCACCCGTATCGCGTCGGCTTCGCTCCATTCGTCCGCGTCGACGAAACCTTGCAGTACGGTGCCGATCCCGTTGCGCCACAGGCGCGCTCCGAGATGGTGTAGCTCGGCGGGTCCGAATCCGTCGGAGGAATACAGGATCTTGCGGAACGGGGCCATCTCCAGCAGTCGCCCGATGAACGCCGTCGAGCGTGCGCCGAGGTAGTTGATCGACAGCCCGCCGTCGAGGTAGACGTTGTTGAACGCCTGTGCCAGATAGCCGGCTTCGCGCTCGTAGGGATAGCAGTGCAGCAGCATCACCGGGGTGTCACCGCTGACACGCAGGAAGTCGAGCAGGTGAAGCGGATTCGCCGCATCCAGGTCGCAGTCGCGGTCGCCGAAGCCGACGTGGAACTGCAGAGGCTTTCCCAGCCGCAGGGCGCGGTGTAGACCGAAGCGAAGCAGCACACGGTCGGTCAGCCGCGTGCCGCCGGCATCGCGCCACCGTGCCGCCGCGGCGACGACCTCTGCCGGAGACGGCTCGGAGAGATCCCCGGTGAATCCGCCCCGGTAGGCGAGCACCGACTTGGTGCCGACGGCGGTGCGGGCGCGCCGCCACAGGATCTGGTCGAATGCCGCGGCATAGTCCCCCGGCGCCCGGGCGGCCTCTTCGGCGATCGTCTCCAGCCGCACCACCTCGTGCACCCGGCCGACGCCGAGGCCGGCCAGCTCGGCGGGATCTGCTACGCCGGTGGCGAATCCGGTATCGACCAGCCAGTCCGAGACGCGCGCACCGCCGAGTAGTCGCCGCGCCAGGTCTGCTTCCGGGATTGCGCTGCGCGCACCCCAGTACGCGTCGGGATCGGCATGCCGGGCGAGGCCGATCTCAGGTGCACAATGGGCCCGTACCGCGAACCCCAGCTGGGTGTCGAATGCGGAATCGAAGTCGGCCAGCGCTTCGGTGTTGGCCTCGTTGAGCGCGTTCTCGAACCGCGTGCGGTCCACCGGGTTCAGCCAGCAGCCATGCACGTGATGGTCGATCAGCGGAACCGCCTCGACGTAGTCGCGCAGCGCCGTCACTCACACACTCCAGGCAAGCCGGAACTTGTCGGCGAGCTCTTCGGGCGGCAGTTCGCCGTACGTCTCGGTCTCGTAGCGGCGCACCGCCAGCACCGCGTCGACGACGGCGTCGCCGAGGATGCCGCGCATTCTGGTCGATGCGTCGAGGGTGTCGAGGATTGCCGACTGGTCTGTGCCCAGCACGGTGATCCCCGCCTCGGCGCGCGCCGCGTCGGTCAGCTTCGACGGATCGACGGCGACCTCGCCGGGCAGGGTGAGCTCGCTCTCGATACCGTCGAGCGCCAGTCCGAGGATTGCCGCCGACGCGAGGTAAACGTTGGCGGACGGGTCGATGATCTTCACCTCGACGTTGGCGCCGTACGGGTTGGCCTCGCCGCCGGTCAGGTACCGCACAGCGGCTTCCCGGTTCTCGGTGCCCCAGCAGGCATAGGCTCCCGCCCAACTCCCGGGCTGCATGCGCAGCCCCGACAGAATCGATCCGCTCAGCACGCCCTGCGCATCTTCGAGGCCCGCCAGCACGCCGGCGACCGCGGCGGCGCCCTCTGACATCATCCCGGCGGGGCCATCACCGCCGGAGAACAGTGGCACATCGTCGCGTGAAAGCGAAAAGTGTTGATGCGCACCGGAACCGACGCTGCCGGCGAAGGGCACGGGAGACAGGCTGACGCGCATACCGTACTTTCTGGCGACGCGGCCGATGATGATCCGCATCAACGTCAACTGGTCGGCGGCGGCCACAGGCGGCTGCGGCGCGAGCGAGATCTCGAACTGGTTCATCCCGTACTCGGGATGGAACTGCTCGATGGCGACCGCGGATGCCGTCGCCGCCGCGGTGACGTCGCGTACGAACCCCTCGTGTTCGAGCACGCCGGCCAGGCCGTACTGCGCCCATAGATGCGCGGGCAGCCGGGCGCCGTCTGGCCCGACGAGGACGAACTCGATCTCATGGCCCACGGCGGCGCTGATGCCGGCCTCGGTCAGCCTGTTCTCCACCCTGCGCAGCGCGCCGCGGCTACAGTACGGATCGGGGTTTCCGGCCTGGTCGTGGAAAGATCCTGGCGCCCAGGCCAATCCATCGCCGAGGATGCGCAAGGCCCCGAGGTCGATGCGGATGCGCTGGTCGCCGACCACGCCGGTCGAATCGCCGAAGACGATGCCCGTCTGGTCGATGGTGAACACGTGCCACACCGGGCTGGCCCCGAGTCCGGGATCGGCGAACGAGCCCATCCGGCGCAGCGGAACGGTCTTGGCATGGGTCAGCCCTGCGGGGTTCACCACCGTACCGATCAGGGTGGCGACACCGTCTGCTTCGAGTTGGGCGATGGCAGCAGCGGCGAGAGGTTTGGCGGCCATGTCAGCCATTGTGCCGCCGACCGACTCGACTTACAGCGTGATCTTGCAGGTCTGCCCGATGTCGAGGGTGCGCAGCATTCGGCCCATGCCGACCCACATGGCACACGAGATCGCGAGGTCGGTCAGCAATTCGTCGTCGAAGTGCACGGCGGCGCGCTCCCAGAAGTCCTCGTCCTCGCGCAGCGCGGTGTGGTCGGTGGCAAAGCGGTGGGCGAACTCCATCGCGATGCGCTCCGCGTCGCTGTAGCCCGGCCATGTCCGCCATTGGGTGGCGTAGTCGTAGAACTCCTCGCTGATGCCATTGGCCTCGCCTTCGGAGTCGCGGGTGTTCTGGCACACCACACACTCGTTGGCGTAGGCGATGACGATGCGCGCTGCTTCCCTGGTCCGCATCGGAAGGCGACTCTTCGTGTACACCGCGTTCGTGAACTGGGCCATGGCCGTGCCGAGTTCAGGTGACTTCACCGCGAATGCGGTCACGTCGTCGTCGGCGAAATCTCCAATGCGGCTCATGGGCAAAAATTGTAACGTGTTTCACTTTCCGGCCGTGGCGAGTTCCGCGCGGTCGTCGTTCCAGTCGCGCTGCACCAGGAGTCGCTGCGCAATGCGCTCCAGTGCCGCTTCCACCTCGTTGCGGTCGGGCCTCCCCTCGAAGGTCGGCGACGTCTCCAGCTTCTCGACGATCCTGCCCACCAGAGCCGAGGTCGCGCACGCCACCTGCTGGGCACCCGACTGCGTCAACCAGATCTGGTCGCCTGCGCGCAGCGCGTGGCCGCACTCGACGAGCCTGTCGAATGTCGGCGCAAGCACTTCGGGTGGTACCCGCAGTCGTTCAGCCATCTCGGTCAGCCGAGCCGAGCCGAAGACCTGGCTCTGACGGTAGGTCTGGATCAGCGCCCAGAGCAGCGCGATGTCGGATTCGCAGCCGTGGGTCCCTGCGATGCTGCGAAGCTTGATCTCCGGTGAGTGCCGGACGAGGCGGCCGACAGCCGTCTCCAGAAGCTTCTCCGGGTCATCCGAGGAGGGCATTCCGAAGCCCTCCCCCATGTCCAGCGCGGCGGTGGTCTCGATGTCCCGCAGCGGCACCTGCTTGAGGGTGAGCGCGACGATGAAGCCGATCACCGCGACCGGCGCCGCGCAGAGGAACACCAGGCCCAGCGAGTCGGAATACGCCTCGACGATGGGTGCCGCTACCGCGTCGGGAAGCCGGTGCAGCACCTGCGGGGACTGGGCCGCCTCCGGCGGCGCGCCACCGGCGGCCAGCGCACCCGCGATTCGGCTGTCGAGGAAGTTCGCGAACAGGGAACCGAAGATGGCTGCGCCGAAGGAACTTCCGATGGTGCGGAAGAAGGTGACGCCCGAAGTCGCGACACCGAGGTCGGAGAAGCTCGCGGTGCTCTGCACGATCAGGACCAGAACCTGCATGCACATGCCGATTCCGGTGCCGAGGACGAACAGGTACAGGCTCTGCTGCAGCACCGGGGTGGTGGCATCCATCTGCGACAGCAGCACGAAGCCGAGTGTCATCACCGCGGTGCCGACGACCGGGAAGATCTTGTAGCGGCCGGTCCGGCTCACCAGCACACCGCTGCCCATTGAGGTGAGCAGCAGCCCTCCGACCATGGGGAGTGTGCGCAAGCCCGATTCGGTCGCCGAGACGCCGTCGACGAACTGCATAAAGGTCGGCAGGAATGTCAACGCCCCGAGCATCGCGAAACCGACGATGAACGACAGCACGCAGCAGACGGTGAACACGGGGCTGGCGAACAACCGGATCGGCAGCACCGGCTCCTCGGCACGCAACTCGACGCGCACGAAGGCGGCCAGGGCGACGGCCGAGCCGACGAACAGTCCCATGATCATCGGCGACGACCAGGCATAGGTGCTGCCGCCCCAACTGGTGGCCAGTGTCAGGCCCGAGGCGCCGAGGCCGATGAGCACGATGCCTGCGTAGTCGATGACGGGCTTGCCGCGCCGGCTCAGCGCCGGGATCGTGGCCAGCGCCACGATGAGCACGACGATGCCGATCGGGACGTTGATCCAGAACGCCCATCGCCAGGTCAGGTGATCGGTGAAGTATCCGCCCAGCAGCGGCCCGATGACCGTGGTGACGCCGAAGACGGCGCCGAGGGCGCCCTGGTAGCGGCCGCGGTCCCGCAACGGGATGACCTCGCCGATGAGCGCGGTCGCCGTGACCATCAGAGCGCCGCCGCCGATGCCCTGCAGGGCGCGCGCGGCGACCAGCATCTCCATCGACGACGCGATTCCGCACAGAACGGAGCCGACGAGGAAGAACAGCACCGCGACGGCGAAGATGACCTTGCGTCCGAACAGGTCACCGAGCTTGCCCACGATCGCGGTCGCGATCGTGGATGCGAGTAGATAGCTCGTCACGACCCACGACTGATGGCCGGCACCGCCCAGATCGGCGACGACGGTCGGCAGCGCCGTCGCCACGATGGTCTGGTCCAGCGCCGCCAGCAGCATGCCGAGCACCACCGCGACGAAGATGACGTTTCTGCGGTGGGTGCTGACGGGCGCGGGCTCGGAACGGGCTGAGGGTGTGCTGGTATCAGGACCTGCTGCCGGCGTCGCTGTCATACCTGCCTTCCTGGTGAACCGTGACTCCCCTAGAACATCGTTAGATGGCCTATGGAAGTTACGGTACTCAGGCAGGAGATTCCCGCGGGTGCGGGACCCGAACCTCTCTCGGCGTCAGTGCGGGGGCCGGGAAACGCACTGGGCGAGGTAGAGCTCCTCCCCGAGCTTGTTCATCAACTCCAGCTGCGTTTCGAGGTAGTCGATGTGCAGTTCCTCGTCGGCAAGGATCTCCTCGAACAGGTTCGCCGACGTGGCGTCGCCCTTTTCGCGGCACATGATGACACCGGGCTTCAACCTCCCGACCACCTCGTACTCGATCGCCAGGTCCGCCTCGAACTGCTCGCGGACGGTCTGGCCCACACGCAGCGAGAAGAGTCGCTGATAGTTCGGGAGGCCGTCGAGAAGAAGGATTCGATCCGTGATCTTCTCCGCGTGAACCATTTCTTCGAATGATTCCTTGCGGGTGTGTTCAGCCAATTCGGTGAAGCCCCAATTGTCCTGCATTTTGGAATGCAGAAAATACTGGTTGATCGCCGTCAATTCGCTCGTCAATTGCTCGTTAAGCAATTTCAGAACTTCGGGATCGCCTTGCATGACTTGCTCCTAAGAACATCGTTGGCTGATGGCGTGCGCTATCTGCACGGGCTGCGTACAAGCACTTTCAATCTAGTCCATAAACGGGGTTCCGAGCTCGTCCTCAGGCCTGTCGAGCATGGGTTTTGCGGAAGTTTGCCGGCCGTGACGCCCAGATCAGGCCCCCACTCTGGACTGGCTACGCTAAGTAAGGTTAGACTGCGCTAACCGTTAGGCCGCATTTATAGGTAAGGGTAACCAATGGGTGAGTACGACCTCCACTCATTCATCCTTGCCTGCGATTTCCGCGTCGACGATCTCGATGTCATGTGGGAATGGCTGAACAAGCATCGCGACGGCCTTTCTTCGATCGGCGCCCACCATGTTGTTCTGTATGAATCGATTTGGGAACCCCGGCGTGTACTCGTCACAATCGGTATTCGGCAGGCGCGCTCCATTCGGGATGTCCTGCGTTCGCCGGCGATTTTCGAATGGTTCAATATTTCCGGCGCGGACGATATCCCCCCGATTTTCGGCGGCGAGGTCGTCGAGAAGATCGACCTCTACGGCAACAGCCCCGAGGGTCACGTCGGGCGGGTCGTCGTCGGGGTGATGTCGTCTGTCGAGGACGTCGCGACGCTGATGGAGAAGGTCCACGACGGTCTCGAGCGATTCAAGCGCGGCGGCGTGCGCAAGATCTGGGTCTACCGTGCCCTCGACGACGGTCACGAGGTGCTGATCCTGCAGGAGATCGCCGACGAGACCAGCGCGCGGCAGTGGATCGAACATCCGGACGCTGCCGCGGAGTGGATGACCAATGCGGGGATGGGTGCCTACCCGACGCGCTTCGTCGGCCGGTTCGCGCACCTCATGAGCGTCGGCGGGGGTGATTAGCAGTGTTCGTCTGCTTGTGCACCGGCACCACGAGTCACGTGGTCAACGAGGTCGTGGCCAAAGGAGCGCGGACCTCTCGCGAGATCGCCGAGGCCTGCGGCGCCGGCGGCGATTGCGGACGTTGCAGGCGCACGCTGCGGGCGATGATCGAGGCCCACTTCAAGGTCGTCGATCAACAGCGCGAGAGCGTGCGCTGACCACCCCGTCGGTGACCGTCAGCTCTTCCCGGTGAACTCGGCCAGCGCGGCCGCGTTCGCGACCCCGCCGAGCAGTTCCTGGAAGTGTGCATTCTCCCGCTGGGTAGCCGCGGCGATCTCGGCGCGATACGGCGCGACGATCGTCTTCTTCACCGCCACGAGGCTCGGAATCGAGCGCGCCGCAAGGATTTCGGCGTGCCTACGGGCTTCCGGCAACAGATCGTCGGGTTCGCAGACCTTCCACGCGATGCCCATGCGCTGCGCTTCCTCGGCGTCAACCCACTCCGACGACAGCAGCAGCCATGCCGCGTTCTGCCTGCCGACCAGCTGTGGCAACAAATAGGACGAGGCTGCTTCGGGCGCCACGCCCAGGCTGGTGAACGGGCACTTCAACCGGGCTGCCGTCGACATGAACACCAGGTCGGCGTAACCCAGGATCGTGGTGCCGATACCGAGGCCGACGCCGTTGACCGCGCAGATCAGTGGTTTCGGCAGCTCGGTGAGCGCGTCGATCATGGTGGTGAAGTGGCTGCCTTCGGAGGTCAGTGATCCGTCGGCGATGCCCGCCTGCATCTCCTTGAGGTCGTTGCCCGCGCTGAATGCCCGGCCCGCTCCGGTGATGAGCACGACCGCGACCTCGGGGTCGTCGGCGGCCTCGCGAATCGCCGTCGCGGTGGCCAGATAGAGCTCCTGATTGAAGGCGTTGAGCGCCTCCGGACGGTTGAGGACCAGGGTGCGGACCCGGTTGTCGTCGCTGATCTGCAGAGTCACGGCCGCAGCGTATCCTGCGCGGCGAACGGGTCACGCAATACGTAGCGGCTCGTGGGCACGGTGTCGACGTTCTGGTTGGCGCCGAATGCTGTTGTGCTGGCGACCATCTTCGTCATTCGGTCGCTGAGATCTGCGTCATCGGCGGCGCCGAAGAACGCGTGCAGATCGGAGACCGCCTCGATCGGGAACAATTCCTCCACGATCGCATCCACCCGGGGCGCGTCCTCTGTCAGCGCCCGCACCACGGTGTTCTGTGTGTAGCCGAAGGTCGACTGGGTGTCGATCGCGACCTGGGTGTGATCGTGGTGCCAGCGGTGAAGCCACGTCCGCTCGTCGAGCCCGTCGGGCCTGCGCAGCAAGGCGACATTTGCGAAACCGGGGGTGCGCTGCCCGGGCTCGGTGGGCGGTGCTGCCAGCGGCACCGACTCGGTGACCAGGTATGCCGCCACCTGTTCGCACGCGTCGCTCAACACTCTTGTCGCGGTGCGGATCTGATCGCCGTAGTACTGCGAGGTCCACACGCTGACCAAAGCGATCACCGGGGGTTCGAGGGTCGTCAGGGTCATCAGGGAATCGGTGACGGCCGCATCGCGCACGTTCACGCTCAACCCGGGGACACCGGCGCCGAGCAGAGCTTCCGCAGTCTCGGTGCGCAGCCGGGTGCACCAGGCGTCGTCGCCGGGCGCGCCCCGCAGGGCGATGATGACTTTCTCCACTCGCCGAACATAGCCGGGTCAGAATGGAGTCATGATCACAGGTCTGGCGCTACGACCGCTGCTGCCGGACCTCGCTGCGCTCGCTCGCAGTCTGGCAGGCGTGGCAGTCGTCGCCGCGGTCGCGGTGCTGTGGGGGCCGCCGGGGTCGGTGCCCGCGGTCGTGGGCACGGCGGCGTTCGCAGCCGCGACGGCGTTCCAGGACAGTCCGCGCTCACGGGTGCCCCTGGTCTATCTGGTGTCGGCACTGTCAGGAATCGCGGTGCTGCTCGGCGCGTTGACGGCCGCGTACTCCGTGCTGTTCGTCGCCGTGGTCGCACTGTGGTGTTTCGGTGCCGCGATGCTGTGGGCGCACGGACCCAACGCCGGCTTGATCGGCGCGGCGTCAGCAGCACTGCTGGTGGTGGCACCACCGGTGGCGCCGACGCCGGCGACGACAGTTGTCACGACAGTCCTGGCGGTCACGGGTGGGTTGATCCAGGCGCTGGTGATCGCGGTCTGGCCGCCCCAGCGCTGGCGTACGCAGCGCGACGCGCTCGTGGCCGCATACCGGTCGCTGGCGGCCGACGCCCGAAAGCTCGGTGAGGGCAGCGCGGGTGACGGGTGGACGGTAGACCCCGAGCCGCTCGTGGCGCTGCGCGAAGCCTTCACGACCGGCGACGGCGCCAACCGGCGGCGTCCCGCGGTGTACCGCGGTTGGTATGCGCTGCCGGAGCGCATCGCCGCAACGTTGACCGACGCGGCCGGCGTCCCGCGGTCGGAGGCGCTGTCCCGCGTGCTGCAGGAAGCTGCGGACACGATGACGGCGGTGGCCGACACCGGCCGCTCGGGGCGTGTCGGCACCGACGTGGCCATCGGTCGTTTCGACAGTGTCGCCAAGGATGCGACGGGTTCTGAATCGGGTGTGGTGCAACGGCTCTCGGCACTCCTACACGAGGTTGTGGCGATGAGGCTCGGTGACTTCGTGCCGTCGACACCTGACGCCGTGCGGTTGCGGCGCCCCGAGCTGCCGACCTCGGTCCGCTCGGCGATTCGCGGTGTGCGCAGTCATCTGATGTGGCACTCGCCCGTTCTTCGGCACGCCGTGCGGCTGTCGGTGGCGGTGGCGCTCGCGTGCGGTATCGACCGTTACGCCGGCGGTCCGTACGGCTTCTGGATAGCGCTGACGGTGCTGATGGTGCTGCGTCCGGAGACCGCGCACACCTACACCCGTTGTGTCGGACGGCTTGCCGGCGCCGTCGCCGGGATCGTCATCGCCTCTACCCTGTTGTTCGTCGTCGACTTCTCTGTCGCGGTATCGACAGTGCTCGCCGTTGTCGTCATCGGTATCACCTATGTCGTTTCCGGGTTCGGCTACGTCGCGGTATCGGCGGCGGTAACCACATCGGCGGTTTTCCTCCTCGACGCGGGCCGCGCCGATGTGCCGCCGGCGATGAGCGATCCCCTGCTGGCCGCCCTCGTGGGCGGCGGGTTGGCCGTGATCGCCCACGTCGTGCTGCCCGACGACGAGCTGACGCGGCTTGCCCAGCGTGCCGGTGAACTGCTCAAGACCGAAATCGATTATGCCGCAACGGTGATCAAGGGCTACGTGCACGAACTCGACAGTCCGGCCGACGAGGTGACCTCGGCGTGGCAGCGGGCCTACCGGGCGAGGGCGGCGTTCGAGGCGACCACCGGTGCGATGCGGCTGGAGTCCCGCGACCTACGCCACTGGCTTCGCTCCTACCGCACCGCGCTGAACGCGGTCACCAGTTCGTGCACGACGCTGGAGGCGCACCTGCCGGCCCGTCCGGCGACGGCCGAGCGCGAGTTCGTGCTCACCGTCGACGAATACGTCGAAGCGCTGTGTGGCGATCCACCGACAGCCGCGTCGCCGTGGACCGTCGACGCGGCGGAATTGGGGGCCGCCGAGCAGCGCTTGCGTGAGGCCATGCCGCGGCACGGCTCCGACGACGGTCCGACCCGCGTACTCGTCGCCGAGGTCGCCGCGATCACCCGCAGTCTGTCGGGGATCTCCGTCAGCCCCTCGCCCACCGCGGCTCGATGAAGACAGCCTCAGCCTCCACGGTGATGCCGGTGTCGTCGGCGATGTGGCCCGTCGCGTAGGTCTTGAAACCGTCCGTGTGGGTGATGCGTGCTTCGGAGTGCAACCGGCCCAGCGGGGTTAGCCGGCGATAGCGGACGGTGATCGTTCCGGTGAGCCGATGCACGCCCGGTTTGCTCGCAGCGTCGCCGAGCACGTGGTCGAGAATCTTGGCCGACACCCCGCCGTGCACGTGTCCTGGCGGGCCCTCGAAGGCCGCGCCGAGATAGAAGTCGCTCCAGGCGGATCCGTCAGGTTCTTTGTGGATGACCAGCGGCGGCGCGGTGGGGTTGCGCACGCCGATCACCGCGTTGCCCCACGGCATCGACTCGCCCTCCGCGCCGAACTGGATCCCGAACGCGCCGTCGCGCTGCACGCCGCGGAGCCGAGCGGTCGCGGATTCGATCTCGGCCTTGGCTGTGGCGACGACGTCGGCGTCGACCTCGGTCCGGATCGTCGCGTCGATCAGCTCGCGCACCGAACCGGTCAGCGGTTCGTAGACGGCTCGTAGCCGCTCGATGTCCTCGGCACTCAATCCGTCGACGTGGGTGTAGTCCAGCACCCCTCGACTAGAACACGCGTCAACTTTCGTGTCACTCCTGGGGTGGTCCGACGAGGAGCCTGCGAATGAGCGGCCGTGCCCACCGGGCGAGTTCGTCGTGGCCGAGCGATCTGGCGGCGGGGACTTCCAGCGCGTAGCGCGGCGTGGCCATGCCGTCGGGCGCCATGCCGCGGAGGTCCGGCAGGTGCAGCGTGAACTCTGCTGCGGTGGCGAACAACCGCTGTTCGCTTCCGAAGTAGCGGATGACGAGCGCTGGGTCGACGCGCGTCGCTTCGGCGTTGCATAAGTCACCAACTGTTGACTTCCGGTCTCATCGGTCTATCGTTTGAGTCACCAATTGTTGACTTAGTGGAGGAGCGGCTATGAACGCGCCGGCTGAGATACCCGTCCTGGTCGTCGGTGCCGGACCGACAGGCCTGACCGCAGCGCTGGAGTTGTCCCGGCTCGGCGTACCGGTGCGCATCGTCGACCGCGCAGCCGCCGCGTCGCCCGAGTCGCGCGCCCTCGCGGTACAGGCCCGCACACTGGAACTCCTGCGCGTGCGAGGTGTCGGCACGGAGATGCTCCCGCTCGGCAACAAAGCCGGCGCCGCCGCGCTCTACGCCGGGGGTCGAAAGCTTGCTCCCATCGAATTGCACAGGATGGCAAGCGACTTCAACTACATCCTGATGCTTGCGCAATCGGAGACGGAACGGTTGCTCGCCGAGCGGATTGAGTGCCAAGGCGTGAAGGTCGAACGCGGCGTCGAGGTCACCGCAGTGCGTGGGCTGGCGGATCACGCGGAGGTGACGCTGCGCAGCTCCGGGGGCTCCGAGGAATCGGTGCGCGCGGCCTACGTCATCGCCGCCGACGGTCCGCACAGCACGTTGCGCAAGAGTTTGGGCCTGCAATTCCCGGGCCGAACGCTCCCCCACAACTACGTGCTCGCCGATCTGCACGTGGACGGGGACATCGCACAGGATCAAGTGTCGATCTTCCTGGCGCGCAACGGATTCATCGCGCTGTTCCCGATGGGTGAGGGTCGCTTCCGGGTGATGGCGACCGACCCGGACGAGGTCGCCGGGCAGATGGGCGAGCCAACGGTGGAGCACATCCAGCTGCTCTACGACCGCGTTGCGCATATCCCCGCGCGCTTGCACTCGATGAACTGGAGTTCGCGCTTCCGGATCAACAGCAGGCACATGAAGACGCTGCGATCGGGGCGGGTGTTCTTCGGTGGCGATGCCGCCCACGTGCACAGTCCGGCGGGTGGCCAGGGGATGAATCTCGGTATCCAGGACATGATCAACCTCACCTGGAAGCTGGCCATGGTACTCGACGGTCGGGCGAAACCTGAACTCCTAGATACATATTCGTCAGAACGTCTACCGGTGATCCGCAAGCTCATTCGCTTCACCGAGATCGGTACGCGGATCTTCAACTCGACGAACGTTCTGGTGCACGCGATCCGGATTCGCATCGCGCCAAAGGCCCTCGGGAGGAATCGGATTCAGAACACGGCGGCCTCGATGTTCGGTCAGTTGTCGGCCGACTATAGAGGTGGCGAGTTCGGTGCGGGTGATCGTGTGCCGGATGTGGACGGTTTGTATGACGCACTGGACCTGAGTGCGCTGACACTGTTCACCGACGACGGCGCCGCCCTCGACGTGGCGCGACGGTGGGACGGCGTGGTGTCGACACGTGCTGACCGTGGCGGCGGCTGGCTGCTTGTCCGGCCGGACGGATACCTCGCCGCGGCAGGCGATGCCGGTGATGTACGTGCGCTGGAAAGACTGCTCGAACGCTGGTTTGTCGCACCGGTGTGAGTCACTGGATTTTCTTCTGTCACTTGGGTTTCTCTGGTCACACTGGCGGTCGGAGGTGTCGGTGGTCCGAACTAGTGTTCGATGTGTGGAGGTGGTGTCGGAGGCGTTGGCGGGGATGGGCGAGCAGATCGCCATCCTGTCGAAGGCCTGTGACGAGTTGTCCCATCGTGAGTTGAT
>NZ_JBGGKV020000015.1:0-101171 GCF_041287165.2 Mycobacterium bulgaricum
CCAGTCGGAGGACGAGTCATCACCGGCGGCGAACGAGCAAGACCATCCTCACCCGAACCCGCTTAACAGAATCAATGTCAGTGGGCGTCGTTACGGTTCACAACAGTTCGATCACGTGTTCTATCAATCGAACAGATGATCGAGTACGGTTCGAACACAAGAGCGAATGCGACCCCTGACGGAAAGGCCGACAGATGACCCTCATCGACGATCGTGAGACCTGGAACGAGTTCGAGCGCGCCCCTCGCCTGGAGGTCGGTGGGGGCCACTTCAGGACGGTGTCCCCGACGCGCAGGCCGCAGTCCCGTCGGCCCGCCGGCGCCCCGATGAACCACCGCGGGACCGGTGTGCTCGTGAGCCGTGCATCCCATCGGCGCCGCCCGATCACTCCTGTGACCACGGTGGCGCTCGCGCTGGTGGCCGCAGCGATCACGCTGTGGCTCGGCCTGGTGGCTCAGTCCGGCGGTGTGTCCGGCGTCGAGGCGGAGATTCCGAGCCGCCTTGCGGTCGTGCAGGTCCACAGCGGCGAGTCCCTGCAGCACGTCGCGCAGCGGGTGGCCCCGGATGCCCCGGTGTCCGAGGTGGTCGAGCGGATTCGTGAACTGAACAAGCTCGAGTCCGTGGTGCTCGATGCGGGGCAGACGCTGATCGCGCCGGTCGCCTGACCGGTCGCCGACGTCAAAAGACATACTGCTCAAGCATTCTCGGAAGTCCTGTGATGACGTACGCGCGTTTGGGTCCGGCATTGGGCCGCCCGTGGGTGGCGCAGGTACGCTCAAAGACGTTCGAAGCGGTTGTCTGTCGGTGCGGCGAAGGAGCAGTGATGCACTGTCCGTTCTGCCGCCATCCTGATTCCCGGGTGGTCGATTCTCGCGAGACCGATGAAGGCCAGGCAATACGGCGGCGCAGGTCGTGCCCTGAATGCGGGCGGCGGTTCACCACGGTGGAGACCGCGGTGCTGGCGGTCGTCAAACGCAGTGGGGTCACCGAGCCGTTCAGCCGCGAGAAGGTCATCCGCGGTGTACGGCGAGCGTGCCAGGGGCGCCAGGTCGACGACGATGCGCTGAATCTGCTCGCCCAGCAGGTCGAAGATGCGGTGCGTGCCACCGGATCACCCGAGGTGCCCAGCAACGAGGTGGGGCTCGCCATACTCGGGCCGCTGAGAGATCTCGACGAGGTCGCCTACCTGCGGTTCGCCTCGGTGTACCGCTCGTTCTCCTCCGCGGAGGACTTCGAACGCGAGATACAGGCGTTGCGCGCGCATCGCGAGGTCCCGGCGAAAGGCTAGCTGGCCCTAATCGATCTGCCGCTGCCCGTCATCGACTGCCCGGCCGGCGACCCGCACCCAACCTTCGGCGCTCCAGGTGGTCTCGATGATTGATCCCTGTCCCTGGACAATGGTCAGGTCGCGGCTCAGATACTCGGTGATTCGCACCGCAGCAGCGCCGGTGGCCTCGTCCTCCCGGATACCGAGGTGTGGCGCGAACATCCGGGACCTGATTGTGTTCGCTTCCTTGTCGAGCCAAGTCCACAGATAATGCTCGGACTCATCGGCGTAGTCGTCGGGGTCGGCAGCGGCGAGATCCTCGAGCGAAGCGATGTCGTAGATGGAGAAGGCCGGCGCCCACTCTGCTCGGGCGCTGACCGCGGTGAGGTCGCCGTCGTAGGTGACCTGCACGATGCCTGCGGGCACCTGCAGTGTCCTGATGGGCATGCCACGGTCTTTGAGCCACCATGACACGCCCACCGTTGGATGCCCGGCGAACGGTAGTTCTGTGGTGGGGGTGTAGATACGCGCCTGCGCGTTGTGTAGGCCCGCAGCCGGCGGGGTGACGAAAATCGTTTCGCTGTAACCCAATTCGGTGGCTATGCGTTGGCGATCGCCGGGATCCACCGTGGCGGCGTCCACGACGCCCAGCGGGTTGCCGTATCGGCCGTCCCTGTCAGTGAATACACGCAGCACTGTCACGTCGATGGCCATGCGCCCGATGCTACGTGGTGGGTACCGGGCGGGTCAGGTAGCGCTGCGTTCGTCGGCGCCCATGGCATCGAGGACGGCGACGCGGGTGTCGACATCGCCTGAGATGGCCCGCTCGCTGATGCCGGTGCGCAGCAGTCCGCGCAGATATTCCTGGTCGTAGACAGCGGGTTCGGTGGTGTCGATGAACGTCTCGACGAGTTCGACGAACCTGTCGGGGTCGTCGTGGAAGGGGAAGTGGCCCGATCCCTCGAAGATCTCCAGCCGTGATCCGGGCATCGCCGCATGCGCCATCTCTGCGTGACTGACGGGGATCACCGAGTCGCGGCTGCCCCAGATGAGTTGCACCGGAACCGATTGCGTCAGATAACAGCGGTCGAGCATCGTCACCACCTGACCGCGCCAATCGACGACAGCCCGTAGCGTGCGCGCGAATGCCGATGACGCGGTGGGCTCGGGTAGGTCGGCCAGGATCCGCATCATGTTGGGGATGTCACGGCCGAGTCCGCTCGAACCCAGGAACGGTCCGCCCATGCGTCCTATCAGCCGAAGCGCGGGGAGCACGAGCGGCAGGCGCAGCAGCGCGAGTGCCTCACTGCCCATCGGCAACGATGCCACCCGCAATGCGATGTTGACGTCCTTGGTAACACCGCCGGCGCCGACCAGGATCAATCTGTCGACCAATTGCGGGAACTGGTAGGCGAACTGCATGGCAACACCGCCGCCGAGGGAATGGCCGACCACGGTGACACTGTCGATGTCGAGCACGCTGAGCAGGTCGCGCATGCCGTTGGCATAGGCGGCCACCGAATAGTCCGCACGCGGCTTGTCGGATTTCCCGTGCCCGAGCAGGTCGGGCGCGATGACGGTGAACCGCCGAGCCAGCTGCATCTGCACACTGCTCCACGTGGTCGAGTTGTCGCCGATGCCGTGGATCAGCAGTATCGCGGGGCCGGATCCGGCGACGCGAAACGCCCGCCGGTAGCCGTGAATGGTGCAGTACTGCAGCGTCGGTGTCAGTTCGCGTACGGGACGCAGCTTCGGCGTGCGTTCGGTCATGTCGCCCACTTCGTCGTCAGGCCGGCTGGGGGCCGGCAGAAGTCAGAGACCTTCCCGCGGGTGGTCGTCCCCGTCCTTCCGCTTCTTCTCACCGGCCTGCTGGGCAAGGAACCGCTCGAATTCCGCGCCCAGCTCCTCTCCGCTCGGCAAATCCTCGTCGCGCGCCAGCAGAGACCTGTTCTCCTGTGCGGCAACGAATGCATCGTACTGTCGCTCCAGTGCCTCTACCACTTGAGCGACCTCCGCACTGGCGGCAACCTGCTCGTTGATCTTGTCGAACACGTTCGCGGCGGCCTTGGTCAAGTCGGCGGTCGGCAACTCCAGCGAACCGTTCCGGGCGACTTCGGACAGCAGCGTCTCCGCGGCGGACGGGTAATCGGTCTGCGCCAGGTAGTGGGGCACGTGCACGGTGAAACCCACGACTTCGTAGCCGTGCTGCGCCATCCGGAACTCCAGCAGATTGGATGCGCTGCCGGGCACCTGCACCTCGCCGACCCACGGCTGATGGTCGGCGATGAGCTCCTTGTCGTTGGAATGAGCCGTCAGGGTCATCGGACGGGTGTGGGGGACGGCCATCGGGATGGAGCCCAACCCGATCACACGCCTGACCCCGAGCCGTTCGGACAGCAGCCGCACGGCGGTGATGAAGCGCTCCCAGCGCAGGTCCGGTTCCAGTCCGGCGAGCAGCAGAAACGGCGTGCCCACGTTGTCGTGCAACGCGTAGAGGTTCAGCTCGGGTTCTTCGTAGGCGGTGAAGTGATCGGTCTTGAACGTCATCATCGGCCGGCGCGAGCGGTAGTCGAGCAGTTCGTCGATTGCGAACGACGCGACCAGTTCGGTGTCCAGCGTGTTCTTGAGGTGTTGTGCGGCCAGCTTGATCGCGTGCCCGGCGTCGGAGAAGCCCTCCAACGCATGGACGAGGACCGGGCCCCGTCCGTCGGGGGAGGTCAGCTGCGGGCCGGGGAACTCGAGCTCGTACATCCCGGTCTGCTCTGGCTGATACCGCTGGCCGGGATCCTGTGTCTCGTCCGTCACTAGTCTCGCCTCCTCGCCTCGGTGCGGTCTCACCTGATGGGTGGTTGACCGTGTGCACCAGTGTCTCGCACGACGGTAACGTCACCGCGCCTGCCCGGGCGGGCGTCACCCAGTTGTTCGAACGCGAACACGCCGACGTGACATTCCTCGATGATGACCCGCCTTCTACCCTGCTGCGTCGCTGCGGAAACGCCGGGCGAACGCACGGTGACGCCGGGTGGGGGAGGATGGGCGGGTATGCAACCCTTCGCCGTCGCCCGGGTGCGGCGAGCCTGCGTGTGGGTGCTGGTGACCCTGCCCCTGGTGGTGGGTTGTTCGACACCGCGGGCTGTGGAGCGGCCGGTGCCTGTCGAGGGCCTGCCCGCCGCGCGCCCGATAGCCCCCGACCCACGGGTGGGTGCGGTCTTCGTGGGCGCGGGGGATCTGCATGTGTGCACCGCCTCGGTGCTGGCCCCGCGGTCGTCGAACCTCATCCTGACAGCGGCGCACTGCCTCGTCGCGGACGTCGACACGCGGTTCGTTCCCGGCTTCGGAAGCGGAGCCGACGAAGCGGGGGATGACGCCGCCTGGCACGTCGCGGCGGTCTACCTCGATTCGCGGTGGGTCGCCGAGCAGGATCCGGCGGCCGACTTCGCGGTGGCTCGGGTGGAGCGCGCCGACGGTGCTCGGCTGCAGTCGGTGGCAGGGGAGGGCCTGATGCTCGGCGGCGCTCCCGGGACCGGTGACGAGATCACCGTCGTCGGTTATCCGGCGGGGGTCGGCGGCGGGCCATCGGCGTGCCGGGCCCCCGTGGCGGTCGCACACCACGGGTTTCCGGCGCTGCACTGCGACGGCGTGGTCGGCGGCTTCTCCGGGGCGCCATGGATGTCGGGGACGACGGTGTCGGGGTTGGTCGGCGGGCTCGACGGCGGCGGCTGCGTCGACGAGATCTCATATTCACCGCCGTTCGGCGTCGCGGTCACCGACCTGGTCTCGCGTGCGCTGGCCGGGGCGCCGGGCGACCGGCCGCCGGAGGCGTTCACCGACGGCTGCGAATGACCGCCCTTACGCGCGGAACTGGTTGAGAGCCCGCAGTTTGTTCATCACGTCGAGCGCAGCGACCTTGTAGGCCTCGGAGAATGTCGGATAGTTGAAGACCGCGTCGACGAGGTATTCGACGGTACCGCCGCACCCCATGACGGCCTGACCGATGTGCACCATCTCGGTAGCGCTGGTGCCGAAGATGTGCACACCGAGCAGCCGTAGGTCCTCGGTCGAGACCAGCAGCTTGAGCATGCCGTAGGAGTCGCCTGCGATCTGGCCGCGGGCGAGCTCGCGGTAGCGCGAGACGCCGACCTCGTACGGAATGGCGTCCTTGGTCAGCTCGACCTCTGTGGCACCGACATAGGAGACCTCGGGGATGGAGTAGATGCCGATGGGCTGCAGCTCCGTCATGGCGTGCCGCGGTTCGTCGAAGGCGTGATAGGCCGCCAGCCGCCCCTGATCCATCGACGTGGCCGCCAGGGCCGGGAAGCCGATGACGTCGCCGACGGCGTAGATGTGATCGACCTTGGTCTGGAAGTTGTCGTCGACGAAGATGCGGCCGCGGTGGTCGGCCTCCAGGCCTGCGTTCTCCAGGTCCAGGTGGTCGGTCTGCCCCTGCCGGCCGGCCGAGTACATCACCGTCTCGGCCGGGATCTGCTTACCGCTGGCCAGCGTCGTCACGGTGCCGGCGGAGCCGACATCGACGGCGGTGACCTCCTCGCCGAAGCGGAACGTGACCGCGAGGTCGCGCAGGTGGAACTTGAGTGACTCGATGATCTCGGAGTCGCAGAAGTCGAGCATGGTGTCGCGTTTCTCGACAACGGTCACCTTGGTGCCCAACGCGGCGAACATCGACGCGTACTCGATACCGATCACGCCCGCGCCGACGACCACCATGGAGGAGGGCAGCGACTTCAAGTCGAGGATGCCGTCGGAGTCCAGCACCCGGTTCTCGTCGAATTCCACACCCGCCGGGCGCGCCGGTTTGGTGCCGGTGGCCACCACGATGTATTCGCCTGTGACCGTGGTGCGTTCGCCCCGCCGCGGCTCCTCGACGAGGACGGTGTGCGGATCCAGGAACCGGCCGTGCCCTTCGACCAGGTCGATGCGGTTGCGCATCAGCTGGGAACGCACGACGTCCTGTTCCTTGGTGATCACATGGGTCGTGCGGGCCAGCAGATCGGCCGGGGTGATCTTCTCCTTCACCCGGTAGCTGGCACCGTACAGCTCTCGCTGACTCATACCGGTCAGGTACACGACCGCCTCGCGCAGCGTCTTCGACGGGATGGTGCCGGTGTTGACACAGACGCCGCCGAGCATGCGGCCACGCTCCACGACGGCGACCGATTTCCCGAGTTTCGCAGCGGCGATCGCAGCCTTCTGCCCGCCCGGGCCGGAACCGATGACGACAAGGTCGTACTCCAGCATCGAAGCCATGGGTCAGGTCTACGCCGGTTGCCCGGACCCCGCATGCCGAGGCGCGTCAACAACTGGTGAACAGACGTCGGCGCGCGATCGATCCCCAAACCCGATTTCATCCCCAGTTGCGCGGCGCCACGGCGCCGACGGGGCCGCGACGTCGGAGGCGATTGCCAAGTTTGCGGTATGGCCTCACTACATCAGTTCGGAAACAACGCCGAAAACCATCCCGACTTCTCGGCCGACTGCCCCGGAGCGCTGATCGCGGCACTGCCCGCCGTCCTCGGTTTCGTCCCTGCGAAATCCGTGGTCCTTGTCACCGCTGCCCGCGGCGAGATGGGCGCCGTGCTGCGTGGCGATCTGTACGACGCCACCCCGCAGCGGTTGGGCGAACTGGCCGAACTGGCGTCAGCCTCGGGAGCCGAGATCGTCATCGCCGTCATCGTGGACGACGAGGGGGCCGACTGCCCCGCGTGCTTCGACGACCATCGCTGGCTGGTGCGCACGCTCGCCGGCGAACTCGCCGACAACGACGTGGAACTCATCGCCGCGCACGTCGTCCCCGAGGTCGCCGCGGGGGCCCGGTGGTACTGCGCGGACGGCTGCGGCCGAACCGGCGTGGTCGATGACCCGATGTCGTCACCCACCGCTGTGGCGGCGGTGCTGGACGGTCGGCGCCTCTACGCCACTCGCGAGGAGTTGCTCGCCGTCGTCGCCACCGCCGATCCTGCACGCACCGCGGCGCTCGTCGAGGTCATCGAGCAGGGTGGCGGGCGCGGCCGCGAGCGGCCGGATTCTGCGGCCCGCGGCGACATCGAGCACGTCCTGGCCTGTGCCGAACGCGATGACGACGGGGCAGTGCTGACCGACGCGGAGTTGACCCGGCTGGCCTGGGCGCTGACCGACACGCGGGTGCGCGACACTCTTTATGCGTTGGCCGTCGGTGACAAGGCCGCATCGGCGGAATCGCTGTGGGTGCAGCTCTCCCGAACGCTGCCCGAGCCCTGGCGGGTGGAAGCCCTTGTGCTGCTGGCCTTCTCGGCCTATGTGCGCGGCGACGGGCCGTTGGCGGGAATCTCGCTGGACGCGGCGCTGCGGTGCGGCCCGCACAGGATGGCAGGCATGCTCGATCAGGCGCTGCAGGCAGGCATGCGGCCCGACCAGATCCGCGAACTCGCGGACACGGGCTATCGGCTGGCTACACAGCTGGGTGTGCGGCTGCCGCCCAAGCGGTGGCTCCGCAGCCGGGCGGGCTGAGTCAGACCTTCTCGACCTTGACGGCGTGCGCCATTTCGTGGGGCAGCTCGACCTGCTCGTGGCCGGGGATGACGATCATGACACCGCCGTGATCGTTGACCTCGACGGTCACGCGGGCGTTGGGCACCACGCCGGCGTCCTTGAGGCGGGCGATCAGTTCGACGTCGCCCTGGACGTGTTCGGTCAGCTGACGCACGACGACGGCGACGGGCATTCCCGCCGGGAGCTCGGTGAGGCGCACCAGGCTGAAGGCCTCGTCGGCGAACTCGTCGCCGACGCCGAGTTCGGAAAGGCCCGGGATCGGGTTGCCGAAGGGAGAGGTCGTCGGGTTGTTGAGGACCTGAACCAGTCGACGCTCGACGTCGACGCTCATGACGTGTTCCCAGCGGCAGGCCTCGGCGTGGACCTCTTCCCACGGCAGGCCGATGACATCGACCAGAAGGCGCTCGGCGAGGCGGTGCTTGCGCATCACCGCGACTGCCAGCGCGCGGCCTTTGTCGGTGAGCTCCAGGTGGCGGTCACCTGCGACGTGGAGCAGTCCGTCGCGCTCCATGCGCGACACAGTCTGGCTCACGGTGGGTCCACTCTGGTCGAGACGTTCTGCGATGCGCGCGCGCAGCGGGATCACGCCCTCTTCCTCGAGGTCGTAGATCGTTCGCAGATACATCTCGGTGGTATCGACAAGATCGTTCATTGCACACCCTCCGTCTGAGGTGAGTCTACCGGCCGATGTGGCCCGACTGCGGTCCTTCCCGGAGCGACACGGTCACACTGCGGGCCCACCGCCTGCTCCCAGCAGAAAACCCGCCGGGTCGCCCGGCGGGTTTTCGCGAGGTGGGCTGAGCTGGGTCGGCTCAGCTGGCGTACGAGCGCAGACGGTCGGCACGCTCCCCGTTGCGGAGCTTGGCCATCACCTCGCGCTCGATCTGGCGGACGCGCTCGCGCGACAGGCCGAACAGCTTGCCGATCTGGTCGAGCGTGCGCGGCTGGCCGTCGTCGAGGCCGAACCGCAACCGGATGACCTGCTGCTCACGCTCGTCGAGCGTGGCGAGCACATAGCGGATGTCGGTGTGCAGCAGCTCGGAGATGACCGCATTCTCCGCCGACATCGCCTCGGCGTCCTCGATGAAGTCGCCCAGCGGGGCCTCTTCGTCGCTGCCGACCGGCATGTCGAGGCTCACCGGGTCGCGGCTGTGCTCCAGCAGGTCGGTGATCTTCTCGACCGGGATGCCCGACTCTTCCGCGAGCTCCTCGTCGGTGGCTTCGCGCCCGAGGTTCTGGTGCATCTCACGCTTGATGCGGGCGAGCTTGTTCACCTGCTCGACGAGGTGCACGGGCAGGCGGATGGTGCGGCTCTGATCGGCCATACCGCGGGTGATCGCCTGACGGATCCACCACGTCGCGTACGTGGAGAACTTGAATCCCTTGGTGTAGTCAAACTTCTCCATCGCGCGGATCAGTCCGAGGTTGCCCTCCTGGATGAGGTCCAGCAGCGGCATGCCGCGGCCGGTGTAGCGCTTGGCCAGCGACACCACCAAACGCAGGTTGGCTTCGAGCAGGTGCCGCCGCGCCGCCTCACCGTCACGCACCACCGCCGCCAGATCACGCTTGCGGTTGTCGCCCAAGCGCTTCCGCGTGGCGAGCAGGTGCTGCGCGTACAGGCCCGCCTCGATCCGCTTGGCCAACTCGACCTCGTCGGCAGCGTTGAGCAGCGCGGTCTTGCCGATGCCGTTCAGGTACACGCGCACCAGGTCGGCGGCCGGGCTCTGAGCGTCCAGGTCTTGGTCGATGCGGCTTGTGGTGGCATTTGCCATGGCGGCCTCCTGATCGGGTGGAACTTTCACGGACTACAACGCCCCAGGCGCGCAGAGAGTTCCCACGTTCTCGGAGGTTCACACGTTCTGATCAGCGGTTATTGGTCGAAGACCTGAGAATGTGCTGAGAATGCCCGAAGAAGGCGCTCAGCCAGGAACATCGCCCCGCACATCGTCGCCGCCATGTTGCGGCGCGGTGCGAGGCATGCGTTCGATTGCCGGCCGTTCGGCGGTCGGGAACAGCGGGATGCGTCGAGGGGTGTCGTAGCGGCGGGGCTCCTCGGCGGTCCGCGGCGGGCGGTCGTTGGCGATCAGAACCGCCATCCACGGCAGCGGGATCGAGACCACGATGATGGCCAGCGAGATCAGCCCGTTCTCCCACACGGAGTAGGCCACCGCGGCGAGAATGAGCGCGGGGATACGAAATGCCATCAGCGACAGGTACTTCTTGACGCGGCGGCGGTGCTGCACTTCGTACGCCGGGGCGGCCCGGGTGATCAGGACCGGACGGCCCTCGTCGTCGAAACTTAGCTCTGGGCCTTGTTTCATACCTCCACTGTTCCACACGTGGTCACCTCTGCGCCCGTCCCGTTTCTTACGGATCGGTTGCCAGGCAGAATGGACGCCATGGACACCCAGACGATCGAGCGCACCGAGACCGACGAACGCGTCGACGACGGGACCGACGACGACCGGCCCAAGTTCTTCCACTACGTCAAGAAGGACAAGATCGCCGAGAGTGCCGTCATGGGAACGCACGTCGTCGCACTCTGCGGCGAGGTGTTCCCGGTGACGCGGTCGGCGAAGCCCGGTTCGCCGGTGTGTCCGGACTGTAAGCGGATCTACGAGCAGCTCAAGAAGTAGCAGGTCCGCCGCCGGGCGGACCGTCGGTGACGGGCGCCTGCGGTGCGATCACACCGGGCGCCGACGGGGGCGCCGCCGGCGGCACGGAGCCGTTGCGGCCGTTGAGCGATTCGGCCTTGGCCTCCAGCCACCAGCGGAAGCGCTTGGCGTGTGTCTCGGGGGCCGGCCATTCCTCCTCGATGGCGGCGTTCAACTCGGCGCCGATCATGATGGCGAACCCCAGGAAGAACGCGAAGAGCAGGAAAGCAATCGGCGTGGCCAGCGCGCCGTAGGTGTAGCCGGTGCTCGTGATCCAGGTCAGATAGAGGCGCAACCCCCACGTCGCGATGAGAAAGACGACGGCGGCCAGGACCGAGCCGAGCAGTAGTCGGTGGGAGGGCAGCGGCCTCGGCAGCGAGACGCGGTAGAGCACGTTGACCGCCACTGCCAGTGCGACGAACAGCACGGGGTAATAGGCGAATTGCAGTGTGTGATCCCAGCTGTCGGGGATGTACTCGGCGATCTTGCGCGGCCCCAGCGCCAGGAACGGAGCCGTGATGATCGCGCCCACGAGCATCACCACATAGAGGCCCAGTGCATAGAACCGCTGCCGTACGGGGTGACGCAGCGGCGTCTGGTCATGCGCCTCGGTGATCGAGTCGACAAAGGCCGAGATGGCCGAGGAGCCTGCCCACAACGAGATGATGAAGCCCACGGACACGACCTCGCCGCGGGCGCCCCGAACAATGTCACGGACCGTCGGTTCGATGATCTCGTTCACGACGTTGGAGGAGAAGAACCTCTCGGCCGTGTTGATGATCTGGTCCTGAATGGTCGGCAGCGTCTCCGGTCCGAACAGCGGAGCGATGTAGGCAAGACTGCCGAGCATTCCGAGCAACAGCGGAGGCAACGACAAGGCGCACCAGAATGCAGCCTGCGCCGACTCCGAAAAGATCGAGTCGTCCCAACTCTTGCCCAGCGTTCGCAAGGCGATGTGCCGGACGTGGTGGCGTGACGGTTTGGGCTTCACCGAAGGCCGCATCGGCAGACGCTGTGACTGGTCACTCATGACCAGTCCAGCATCGCCGATTCGTGGTTCTAGGGCTCCAGCGGGCTGACTTGGATCACGGCCGCCAATTCCACGAGTTTCGCCTCGTGCTCGTTGGCGTGGTGTTGGCAGAACAGCAGCTCGGCTCCGGACGGAAGTGTCGCCCGCACGCGAGCTGCAGCCCCACAACGGTCGCAGCGGTCAGCCTTGGTGAGTTCAGGACTGGTGAGCGTTGCGGTCATGGCACCTCCATAGGGTGGTTGCGACGTACATCTACTGTGTCAGACGCTTGGGGTTCCGGCCTTGTTCCCCGGGGGTTCACGGGTGTGTCGTGTCTCACGGGCGCCCGCGTTGCGACAAGGGGAGAGTGCCGATATGCCGGACGAGAGTGGAGGCGAGGTGCTCGTACATCTGTGCACAGCCGCAGAGTGGGAGCAGGCGAAGCGAATGGGTCAGCACTCGCCGGAGTCGCTGAGGGCCGTCGGCTTCGTGCACCTGTCGACTCCGGAGCAGGTCCATCTCCCGGCCAACCGGCTGTACGCCGGGAGGTCCGATCTGGTGCTGCTCCGCATCGACGCTGCACGGCTGACTTCTCCTGTTCGCTGGGAACCGGGCGTTCCGTCCGATCCCGATGGCATGGAGTTCCCACATTTGTATGGACCTTTGCCTGCGGAGGCTGTGATACGCGTCACTGCGTACCGGCCGGGCCGGGACGGTGGTTTCGCCCCGTTGCGCTCTTAGCCGACAAGAGCGCCATTCTCACAATCGACATAGGCCGCTGCCGTGGCGCCTTCCGACTCAATACACTGACCTGCCGTGGGCATCATCTTTGGCTTTGCACCGTGGATCATCTACTGGGTCCTGGTCGGAAACGTCCCGTTCCACACTGCGGTGTTGGTTGCACTTGCCGTGTCCGTCGCAGCGTTCGTCGTCGCGCGGATGGCCGGCTCACCGGGTCGCACGCTGGAAATCGGTGCTCTGGCAACGTTTCTCGTATTGACGGCGGTCACGTTCACCGTCAGTGAGTCGTTCATGGAGCAGTGGTTGCAGCCGCTGAGCAATGCGGGCGTGTTCCTGGCGGCGCTGACGAGCGCGCTGATCGGCCGGCCGTTCGTGCGCGAGTTCGCCGAGGTGGGCCAGCCCAAGGAGGTGGTCGAGAGCGAACCGTTCGCCAAGATCACCTCGGTGCTCACGTGGATCTGGATCGCCGCCTTCGGCGGTATGACGGTGTCATCGGCGATCCCGCCGATCGCGCAGGGCGATGCGACGATCCTCGACACCAGGACCCCGCTGTCCTTCATCTGCTACTGGGTGGTGCCCTTCTCGCTGCTGGGCGTCGCAGCGCTGCTGACCCGCATACTTCCCGACCGCATGGTGCCTCCCGCTGAGGAGATCGTCCGCAAGACCACGTTCGTCGCTTTCGCCGAAGCCGAGATCGATCAGCTCATCTATCTGGCCACCGAGCACGCCAACCGCGAGGTCGGTGCGGGCAAGGAGGCCTACGACATCAGGATCGGCTCGAAGGGCGTCCCGTTGGTCGGAGATGACACCAGGGAATCGTGGCCGTCGACGTACAAGGTGCGCGAACGTAAGCGCTGACACGGCCGTCGCGCGGTATGCCGGCGCGAGGCGCCGAAAGTCTCCTTGATGTGCAGTTTGTTTGCCGTGTTACATTTCAGCTAATCCGAAAGACAAGCTGACGAGGGGACGTCCGCGTGGCACAGCGTGGTGGCAAACATCGGAAATCGACCATCGAGAACGAGGCGGCATGCGGTGTCGTGCCGGCGCGGCAATTGCTCGCCATCGGTACCGGTGGGGTGGCGATGATCGGTGTCGGGGTGCTGTTCGGCATGCACACGGGGGAGCCCGCAATCGCCGACCAGGATGTCCGGCTCGTTTCCTTCGACTCCGTTTGGGTACCGAATGCGCCTGTGCCAGAAGAACTTTTGTGGTTCGGCTACGCCGGATCGCGGGACCACGACAGAGCGTCGTCGGCAACCACCGCGGCGCCGAGCGCCCTGGCGCCTCGGCCGATGATCGGTCCCGGCGGCTGGCTAATCGGCGACGGTGTGGATGCCGCGGCGGACTGCGCGGGCTCGGCGTGCAATGGCGCAAACGGCGGTCTGTTGTGGGGATCGGGCGGAAACGGTGCGCGAGGCGGCAACGGTGGCAACGCCGGGCTGTTTGGCGGTAACGGCGGGCGCGGGGGCGACGGCTACTTCCCGGGCCAGGACGGGGGCGACGGAGGCAATGCCGGACGCTTGGCCTCGACGGGCGATGGCGGCGACGGCGGGAACGGCGCCGACGGCGCCCTCGGCATCGCAGGCGGCAACGGCGGGGCGGGCGGCAATGCCGGCCGCACTCACGGCGACGGCGGCGCAGGTGGTAGCGGTGGAGCGGGCGGCAGGGGACAGGACGGGGTCAACCCGGCCGCGGCGGGAAATGCCGCGACCGGCTCACCGAACTATCTCGGATCCAGCGGTTTGCCGCCGTCGACCAATGTCGTCGATGGCGCATTGATCGGATCCATCGGAGGCCGCGGAGCCGACGGCGCCCCGGGCACGAATCAATCCGGCGGCAACGGTGGTCACGGCCAGGGCGTCACGCCTCTGTTCGCCCCGTCGCACAATTTCGCCATCGGCGGGGCCGGCGGCGACGGCGGCGACGGTGCGGGCGGCGGCGCAGGCGGTAACGGCGGCGACGGCGGCCTGGGCCAAGGCATTTCACCGACAGTGGCCGTCTTCGGCAACAACGGCGGCAAGGGCGGCGACGGCGGTGCCGCGGGAGGCCGCGGCGGCGACGGCGGGGCCGGCGGCAACGTCAAGATGGGCATCGGCGTCGGCTTCGCAGGGCCCGGCGGCACGGGCGGAAACGGCGGGACCGGCGCGGCCGGCGCGACGGGCACCAGTGGCGGAGCCGGCGGCGCCGGCGGCCGCAGTGGGTCGCAGACCGGGAACGGCGGCGCGGGCGGTGCAGGCGGTGCGGGCGGTGCCGGAGGAAACGGTGCGGTCGGCGGTGACGGCGGCAACGGCGGCACGGGCGGAACCGACGTTTCGGACGCAGGCCGCGGCGACGTCAAAGACGGCCAGGGCGGCTTCGGCGGATTCGGCGGTGCGGGCGGTGCCGGCGGTGACGGCGGTGCCGGTGGCGCCGCGGGCAAGGGCGGCGCGGGCAGCGTCGAGGGATCAGCGGGCGCCGACGGTACGCGGGGCGGGACCGGCGCGGGCGGCTCCGGAGGTGCCGGCGGCAAGGGCGGGAACGGCGGATCTGCCGGCGACGGCACGGCAGGCCAGTCCGGCGGCTCGGGTTCGGCCGGTAGCGGCCCGGACGGCAGCAACGGGGGTGCAGGCGGCCGCGGTGGTGACGCGGGCAACGGCAGTCGCCCCGCCGACGACTGACGACGCCCGAACGGCTAGACGGCCCGGGCCTCGATGACCGAAAGCGGGCTCACCGTCGGGATGACCCGCGTCAGCTGAAAGCCCGTCGCGCCGAGAAGCTGCGAGTACTGCGCCCGGGTGCGTTCTTTTCCGTGCAGCGTGATCAGCATCTCCAGGTCGAGCATGTGGCCGATGAATGACGAAGCCCGTTCCGGCAGAACCATTTCCAACAGAATCAGGCGGCCCCCGTCGGCGATCGCGGTGCGGATGTTCCGCAGGATCGTGGTCGAGTCGGCGTCGCTCCAGTCGTGGATGATGTTCTTCATCACGTACACATCCCCGCCCGCAGGTACCGACTCCAGGAACGAGCCGCCGGTGACGGTGACCCGCCCGGCCACACCGGCCTCCTCCAGGAGCGGCGCGGCACCGGCGACCACCGCCGGAAGGTCGTAGAGGATTCCGTTGGCGGCGGGCGCTGCTCGCAGGATCGTGCTGAGCACCGCGCCGTGCCCGCCACCCACGTCGACCACCAGCCGGGCTCCGATGAAGTCATACGCCTGCAGCGCAACGTCGTTCGAGAGCCCGCTGGCCGCCGTCATCGCCTTGTTGAACACCGCCGCGAAGTCCGGGTCGGTGTCGAGGTAGTCCCAGAACGGCATCCCGCGCAGCTTGTCGGAGGCGGGCTCACCCGTCTGCACCGAATAGAGCAGACTTCCCCAGTCGGCCCATCGCGACGGATGCCCGATGAACAACACCATGTCGCGCAGCGATCCTTCCGAATCCGACCGCAGCGCCTCGCCGACGGGGGTCAGGGCGAACCGGCCGTCGCGGCCTTCGCGCAATACCCCGCGGCTCGTCATCGCCCGCATCAGCCGGTACACCGCGTCGGGGTCGGCGCCGATCTGTTCGGCGACCTTCTCGGCATGCGCAGGTCCGCCGGCCAAGCGATCGGCGATTCCGAGCTTGGCGGCGACGTAGAGCACCTGGGTCGTCCATGCCCCCGTCGCGAGCTCCAGGAGGGCGATGTTGCCGGGTGCCGAGGACCGGTGCAGCCGCTGCAGTCCGGCGCGCACGCGCTCGACGGCCTTGATGAGCCGGACCGGCGGGACCCTTTTCGGGGTGGGGGACATCGGAAGTCTGCTTTCGTCGGCGTTGATCTCGTCGCCGACGAATGTAGGTCAGGCCCCTTAAATTTTTCTTGCGCCAGACCTAGTCCAGGTAGTCGCGCACTAGGGACGACTGAGCGTCGTACGGAACCGGCAAGAACATGGTCGTGCGGCACCGCTGTAGTCGTCAATATCCTGTAATGGGCAAACACGCTCAGTGATCTCTGATGGGTTCGCTTCCGGCGAACGGTTGCATCCGGCATGTCGCGCCGCGGAACCCGGCCCGGCCGGAAGTAGCGTCGGTGGCCATGGCGGATGCTGACCGTAACCCCACCTATCTCCGTACCCTCGCAGGCGACGTCGCGGAGTTCCGAGCCGCGTTCGTGTCGTTTCTCGAACTGCACACGCCCACCTGGACAGGTACCGGTCGCGGAATGTTCCCTGCGGTGTCGCCCTTGGACGACGTCGACCAGGCCGATCTGAATGAGCGGCGTGCACGCGTGTCGACCGCCGCTGGCCGCGCCCGCCGGGCACCCGCATTGACCGGTGTCCGCTTCGGCGTCGCGGGCTTCGGCGAAGTCGATCCAATAGCCGCGTGGGGCACCGTCCTCCAGCCCAAGCCATTGCTCGAACCGGAGAACATCATCGACGCGTGCGACCAGATGATCGGATCGCTCGAGGACATGGCCGCGCAAGCAGAAGCCGACTTGCCGCCGACGGTCGACGTCGCGCAGATGCATCCCGCGGTGTGGGGTCTTGCCGCGCGATTGTGGCGGGACGGCCACTACCGGCAGGCGGTGCAGGCGGGCGCGGATGGCGTCGTGCAGCTGCTGAAGTCACGCGTCGGCGGGCCGGAACTCGACGACACCGCGCGGTGGAATCAGGCGTTCTCGGAGAAGGACCCCGAGCCGGGCAGGCCGCGCCTTCGGTGGCCGGGTGACCAGACCGACCGAACCGTGGTCTCGATGAATGACGGACTGCGCCGCTTTGCTCCCGGCACACAAATGACGATCCGCAACCCTGCCACCCACGGGCCGGGCGAGATGACTCAACAGGAGGCTGTCGAACGCCTATCGGTGCTCAGCCTGCTCGCACGGTGGGTCGACCAATGCGACCTGATCGAAGCGCCCGACACCGGAAAGGCACACCTGCGTGATTGAAGTCGCTGTCGGCACCGTTGGCGCGGTGTTCGCCCTACTCGCCTGGCTATCGGCCCGCGAGCGGCATCCGTTCCGGCTCAGCGAGCGACGCGGCGACGTCGTGCAGCTCACCCGCACCCGCCGACCCGCTGTCCAGATCCGGGTGGTGTACGTGTTCCACCGGGCGGAACTGCGCACCGCCGACGCAGCCGCCGACGCGACCTGGCGCAGCCTCCACCGGGACCAATCGCTCATGCTCGACGTCCGGGACATCCCGACCGGCGAGGTAATCAGCGTCGACTACCGCCGCGTGTGGCCGTGGGACCGCCAAGCCTCCCACCGACGCATCCCCGGCTTCGTATCGAAGCTGCTGAGCCGCCGCGGGAACCGGCAGCGGATCGAGGCGCACCGCGCGGCGCTCGACCAGAAGTCGAAGGTGTGGCGGCACTGGCAAGCGCACCTGCTCTAAGCGCCCCGGTCGACACCCGATGCGCTGCGTTCAGAAGCGTTGTGACACAACGTGATACCCCGCTAACACCCCCGCCCGCCCCAGGTCGGGCGCGTTTTCGCGGCCGCGCAATAAAAAAGTCCGAACTACCGCGAGGGGAGTTCGGTACCCGCCCCCTCCAACATTTCCGGGGGTGGGGTCGGGGTGTGGCGTGGTGGGGCTGGGTGCCCGTCAGCGGTCGAAGTTCGGCCAGTTCATGGCCAGGTGGCCGAGGTCGTGATCGGGGTCGCCTGCGGGCGTGTGGGCGGCCGGGCGTTCGTGGTCGCGGCTGCCGTCGCCGCGGGTCCGGTTACAGGTGGCGTGGAGTAGCCGATCGGCGGTCGTGCCGCCCTTGGATCGCGCTTTGGTGTGGTCGGCGTGCAGCGGTTCCCCGTCGGGGTTGCGGTCGGCGTCGCGCCACATCGGCTTGCCGCACCACCAGCAGGGGCGGCCGTCCCGGTGCCGGGTGAGGAGTCGTTCGCGCTGTTGTGTGTGTTGCCATCCGACGCCGCGTTCGCGGTTGGTGCGCTTGCGTTTCCCGCTCGGTGGCGGTTGGACGCGTCCGGCGCGTGACGGCATGTCGAACCTCTCGGGGGTGTCGGGTGGTGCGGCACCCCGGCCCGGCCGCGGGGCGAAGGTTCCCTCCTGGCCGGGGTGCCGCTGCGCCGGACCCGACCCGGATGGCATTCCTTCCGGGTTCCGGGTTCCGGGTTCCGGCACGGCCTGGGCGCATCACGCGGACAGCACCGAACGCGACGCCCAGGGGTTAGCGGGTCAGTAGAACCACCCGGCGGGTTGGGCGAGGTCGGCGTTGTCGGCGGCGTGGCCGATCTGGGACAGCGGCACCGCGGTTTCGTTGGGTGTCGCGGCGAGCACGTCGGCCATGCCGGGGTCGGCCTCGATGAGCGTCACCCAATGCTTGCGGCGGGAGGCCATGATCTTGCCCTTGTCGATCGCGTCGTCGACGGAGGCCTCCACCTTGGCACGTGCGGCGGCCGCGGCGATCTTGCGGCCTTCGGCGGCGTCGCGGCGCAGTGCGTCGGCGGTGGCGGTGTCGATGACCTCCATGCCGTTGCGCTTCGCGGCGGCGGCCACGGTCGACGGCTTGGCCGGGTCGAGGGCCTCGACCTGGGCGGCGAGGTCGACGATGGTGTCGATGACGAGCCCGGCGTCGGTGTCACCCGGCGCAGCTTCGGGCAGGCCGAGCAGCTTCAACAGGTCGGCTTCCTGGTCATCGTTGAGCGTGAGTGCCATTGTACTGCAATCCTTTCCGTGCGCTTAGGCGCTGAGTCCGCTGATTTTTTTGGCGGCGTATGGCCGGTCGACGGCGAACGCGGGCACGGCGTAAGCCTGGACCCACTTGGAGCGGGTCGAGCGGTCGTCGTACACCTCGACGGTCAGCGGCACCTCGAAGCCGATGGTGCCGACCGCGCCCTCTTCGGCGACGAACGCGACCCCGGCGGGAATGCGCGGGTTGGCAAACATGCCGTTGGTGAACCCGGCCGAGGCGAGCATGTCGTCGAGGTTCTCGGCGTAGGCGGTGCGCAACTGCCGGGCCTGTTCGGGGTGCACGATGACGACGTTGTGGCGGACGCCGCGCTCCTCGAGGTCGGCCATCTCCTGCGCTTCGGCGAAGTGCGCGGTGGGCCGGTCCGCGGACGGGGTGATGGCGTCGAGCGGGCCGACCATCACCAGGTCGTCCCAACCGGTCGCCGGGACGAGGCTGCCGATGGTTGCGGCTTGCAATGCCGCAACGGCGCGGGTGTCGAGCTTGCGGGCGATGGTGTTGGCGAGCTGCGTCACCTGCTGGTCGAGGTAGTTGACGGCGTTGCGGGTCAACTGTTCGTCGGTGACCTGGAAGCGGCCGCCGTAGTCCTCGACGAGTGCGAGGCGCACGTCGGGGTCGACACCTTCGACGACGCGGTACTCGCTACCGGGTGCACGCTTTTCGACGTCGCTGGTGAACAGGTCCGAGGCCGCCACCACGCTGTAGGCCAGCGCGCCGCCTTCGACCCGTGCGCCGAACTGCCGGAAGAACCGCGGCAGCAGGATCTGGTCGTCGGCGAGTGCGGCGATGCGGTCGCGGATGATCGTGGGCGACCGGAGCGCGATGTCGAGGGTGAGGGTGCGGCCGTTGAGCGTCGGGATCAGTGGGCTGGTCATTGAGTGAATCCTCCCTAATAGAGCGAGATTTCGGCGGTAGCGGCATCGGCCGCCCCGGTGACGGCGTAGCCGACGGCGACACCGGCGGCCTTGGTGGCGGCGGTGCCGTTCGCGCCGACCTGGACCTCGGCACCGGCGGCGATGGCACCGGCGGCGATCACGCGCACGACGCGGGAGTTGCCGCGCACGACGCGGACCAGGCCGCCGGTGGGTGCGTCGTTGCCCGCGACGCCGCACGGCCGGTCACCGGCGGCAGCCGGGGCGACGGCGATATTGCCGCCCGCGGTGCGGTTGCCGCTGATCTTCACGAACCGGCGCGCAGTGACCGCGACGGTGGCTTCGGCGGTGATGTCCTTGCCGGGGTCATAGACCGACGGGTTGGTGATCGTGGTGCTCACGAGGGTGTCCTTTCGTAGGAGACGGTTCGAGCGGTGCGGGTGCGGCGTGCGCGTGCGACGGCGACGGCGACGGCGCGGGAGCGGTCACCGGGTCGTGGTGTCGCGGCGACCACGACGCGGCGCGCGGCCGAGGCGGCGACGCCGTAGAGGCCGGTGATGTCGGCGAGTGTTTCGATGCCCGGCGCGGTGCCGCCTAACAGGGCGACGGCCTGGATCACCAGCGGCCACACGGTGCCGTCAGGCGCGGTGTAGTCAATCAACGCCTCGACCGACCGGGACGGGTAGGAGTGCGGCAGCAGCGACGCGACGGCGGCGGGCACGTCCACGAAGTCGCCGACGAGCACGGCGTCGCCGTCGGCGAGTCGGAGGTTGTCGACGCGGCCGAGCGCCGGGCTGCCGTCGAAGCGGGGATCGGTGTGCCCGATCTTCAACCGCGGCCGCGGCAGCACACCGGCGGCGTGGGCGGCGACAGCGGCGCGCAGGTCGTCGGCGGTGACCGCCCACTCCCCGGTGCTGATCTCCCACGTGCCGACGCGCACCAACTCCACGCCGCGGATCGTGCGCACGTTAGGCACGGCGATCACCCGCGGCGTTGGTCCCGTTTACGTGCGCGGTGTTCGGCGAGGTGGACGACCGCGGCGGCGTCGAACTGCCACCGGGTGCCGGTGTAGGTCGCGGGGATGCGGCCACGGCGGGCGAGGTCGCGGACAGCGCCGGGTGTGACGCCGAGGGTGCGGGCGGCCGCACCGGTGCCCATGACTGCCGCATGACCGCGAGCGTCCACGGGAACCTGTTGTAGCGCAAACAAACTGACGGTTCCGCTGTCGGTTCGGGGTGAATCGTCAGCGATCCGTGACGCTTTGCGGAGCTTGGCGGTGATCGCGGCCAGGCGCGGCGACGGCGTAGACGGCGTGGGGTTGCCGCGTGCGTCGCGCAACCGGCCCAGCACGTCGCCGAGCAGGTCGAGCGCGCGCGCCACGTCGGCGGCCTCGGCCGGATCGAGCAGCACCGCGCCGGGCGGCAACCGGATCACGGCGCGCCGCCGTCGTCGGTGTCGGCGATCGCGGCGAGTTCGGCCACCAGCGCGGCTTCGATGTCGGCGCGGGTGGCGTCGGCAGGCAGCAGCAGAAGCGGTGTACCGGCGCGGAACACGTCGCTGATCTTCATGCCGGGCCGGTCGTGGCACACGATGAGCGCCAACCGGACGGCCTCGTCCTGCATGTCGCTGTCGCCGCGCATCTGGGCGAGCGCGTTCATCACCGACGCGCGCAGGCACCGGGTTTCGTGGGCGGTGTCGTCCACCTCGACCGCGGCGGGCAGGCCGGCCATTGCGGCGAGGTAGTCCCGGAGGGCGGCGATGAGGTCGGCGTAGACGATCCCGGCGGCGAAGTCCGCGGCGGCGGCGAGCTGGTCGGCGGGTTCGGACACCGGCAGTCCGGTGATGTGGTCGATCGCGCCGGACCCTTCGGCGGCGATGCTGGCGGTGAGCGCGCCGCGCACGGTGTCGGCGATCCGGTGCACGCACAGTTGGGCGTGCGCCCACCCGCCCGGACCAGCTTCGAACCGTTCGAGCACCTCGTCGAGCGCGTCGATGACGGCGGGTCGGTGTTCGGCGGGTAGCCGGTCGCGGATGGCGACGGCGACGGCGTGCGGCATCGCGTCGAACACCTCCGGGCCGAACCCGGCGGTGGCGGTGTCGATCGCGTCCGGCACGTTGAACCCGGCACCTTCGCGCCGCAGCACCGCGACGGCAATCATGGCGGCGTCGCGGTCGTCGATCAGGTCGCGGCGCACCATCTGCGGGTTGCGTTCAACGATCGGCGGTAGGCCGCGGGCGGCCCGTATCCGGTTGACGCGCGCCAGCGCGTCGGCTTCGGTCGGGTCGTCGTCGTGTGGCCGACTCGGGTGGTGGGTCATGGGATCTCCTTGCGTGGGTGGACGACCGGCGCGCAGCGGGCGCACAGGCCGGTCCTGGTGGGCTGCCCGCACACCGGGCACGGGTCGGCGGCGCGGGCGGTGGCGTAGCCGACCGCGAACCCGATCAGCAGGCGAACGGAATCAGCCAGGGCGGCAATCACGGTGTGCGCTCCTTCGGTGGGTGTTCGATGCGTTCGGCGGCGTCGACGATCGCGTCGGCCAGGGCAATGGCCTCGGATACGGTGAACGTCAACCGCAGCGGCCCGGCCCGAACCTGCACCCGCGGCGGCTTGCGCTTGCCGACCACCACGGGCCGGATGTTCCCGTCTCCGTTCAGCCGCACGGGACACCCCCGACCTCCCCGGCGTGCGGGGCGTCAGAAACCCACCCCTTATAGGGGTGGTGGGTTTCGTGAACGCTGGCCGCGTGAACGGCGTGAACGGTCGCGTGATCGCGTGACCTGCGGTGATGCCGCGAACGTGACCGGCCGTGACCGCCTGTGATCGGTGCCCGGCGCAAAAGTCGCGTGATCGCTCCTGACCTGCGGTTATTGCTCAAAACGTGATCGGGCGTGATCGGTCTGTGCGTCCAATTCGCGGCCATCACTGCGGCTCCCGTGATCGGTTCTCGGCCTGAAACCACACCGCCGGGCTGCCGCCGTCGGCGCCACCGTTCGACCCGGCCTCCATACGGACCAGCACGCCCTCGTCGGTCAACGCGGTCAGGCGGCGTCGGGCCTTCTCTACATCGGCACGCGACGGGTTCGACTTCTCCGTGATCGCCTGCGCCGCACCGCGGGCGGTCAACCCGTCCACGCCCGACGCCCGCACCAACGCCACCAAGTCGACGGCGTGCTCGACGGTCAGCACCCCGGCCGCCGGGTCATGCAACAACCGCCACGGACCCACCTCATCGGCAGGCTGCTTCAGGTGCCGAAACGACACGATCGGATCGCCCGGCTCGCCCGCCAGCAGCACCACCGACCCGCACCCCGACGTCAGCCACGTCGACCCGTACACCTGGTCAATCGACGTCGGCGGCCCACCCGCCTGCTGGCCGCGCTTCACCACGTGGTGCACCTCGGCGATCTGGCGGCCCGACCCCAGCAGGTGCTGGCGGGCGCGGTTGTAGCTGGCACCCACCTCGTCCTCGGACAACCCGACCGCAGCGTCCTTGAGGGAGTCCACGAAAACGACGTCAGCGCCGTAGGTTTCGGCCATGCCGACCAACAGCAGCGGCTGGGCGGCAAGGTCGGCCGGTGGCGGACCCGGCCGCACCACCAGCCGATCGGCAAGCACGTCGCGGTCGTTCTCACCGAACTGGCGGCCCAACGATCGGGCGATCTGCCGCGGCCGGTCCATCGCCAGATACAGCACCCGGCCGCCACGATCGGCGACGGGCAGGCCAAGGACATCGGTGTCACCGATGCCCAGCGACGCGCGGACCAGCTGCCCGGCCAGCGTGGTCTTGCCGACGCCCTGCGGCCCAGCGATCATCAGCGCCTCGCCCTCGGCCCACAGCACCCGCGCGCCGGTTCCCCACACCGCCGGGATGCCACCGGGCTGGTCGAGGATGAACCGGGCACCGTCGACGGCGACGTCGAGCGCCTCCACAGGTGTTGCGCGAGGGCCGCTTTCTCCGGGCGGCCGGTCGGGTGGCGGCACGTCGCGGTAGGGGTCGGGCGTGTGCCCGTTGCGGTCGGTGACGTCGGCGGCCGGGTACGTGTGGAAGGCGCGCAGCACCTCCTCGGGTGATCGGCTCACGTCGCTTCGCCGCCGATCGCGTCGTGCAGCATCTCGGCCAGCACCCGGTCACGGCCGCCTCGGCGATACAGGGCGCGAAGCACCTCGATCGGCAACCGTGGCAGCAGACCGGCGGACAGGATGTGCACCGCGCTATCGCGCCACCCGTCGACGACCACCTCCGATAGCGGCGGCTCTGTGCACGTGCATCGCCACGGATCGCGGCAGCCGCAGTCGAGTGGGACGCATCGCGCGGCCGCGGTCCGAAGTCGACTCAGCTGCTGCCGGATCGCCGCGTTACCCTGGCAGGCATCCGTTCCCGCGGATAACGGCCCGGCCTCCGCGCCGGGCCGTTCGTCGTCAATCACCCGTTGCCGCCGTCCACCCCGGCAGCGAGAGCGTCGAGTTCGGCAAGCCGCTGCGCGGTCGTCTGCGCGGCTGCGGCGTCGGCGGCGGCGCGGCGGGCTGCGGCCTTCGCCGACCGCGCCTTCGCGGCCTTCAACGCGAGGCGGGTGAAGTGGGCTTTGCGGGCGTATTCGGCGCGCCGCGCGCGTTCGGCGGGGGACAGCTTCCCGTCCGGGTCCACCTGCTCCTCGAACTTGGCGAGCATGGCGTCGCGGCCGGGCTTGGTGCGGGCTTGCCGGTCCTCGGTCTGTGCCCACGACGACAGGACTGCCAGGCGGCCACGCAACGACGCTTCGGTGCGGGCGGCTTCGGATTCATATTCGGGCATGGGGTACCGGACCCCCTTCGGGGTGTCGGCTCCAGCCCATGCCAGTGGGAGCGTTACCTAAACCCGGCGTGGCCGGTCAGGTGGACTACACGAACGACGCTAGCACGATCAACGGCGTTTGCGCCCAGACGACCGCTCGGCGCGGATCGCAGCGAGGTTGGCCTCGGCCGCCGCGAGATACTCGGCAGTGCCTGCAATCTGGGCGTCATCGTGGCCTTGCTCGCGCCGGTAGGCGACCGCGGCCTGTAGTCGGGCCACCTGTGACCGCGCAACCACCTCGGGGTCGGCGTCGGCGCGGTGGCCGAGGACCATCCGCTCCTGGTTGGCCTGAGTAGGCAGCAGCAGCGTTAATCGTTTGGCACCGTTGCCTATTCGGTTACGCAGCACGGCGGCGGTGAGTGGTTGGTAGCCGTCCACGGGGTAGGTTCGTGCGGGGTCATCGTCGGTCAATGGTGCGACTGCGCGCACACCGCCGCGCCGGTAGGTGACGACCACATCGCCGAATGTGGTGCGGATAACCTCGGCGACCAGCGCGTCGTTGGCATCGCCGAATACCGACAACCGGAGCGTCCGTCGCCGAATGGGCGATGACCGGTCACACGCGCGGATCTTCGCCACCTGCGCCTTGATCTCGTCGCGGTGATCGGCCCACGTCGCAGCCGTCATCGGTTGCACCAGCCCGCCGGTCACAGATCTCCCAGACCCAACCCGCGGGCCTCAGCCGCAGCGCGCTCCGACGCCGTGGCCGCGGTGTAGCGGTCGATCATGTCCCGCCTCGCCCACCCGGCGACGGCCATCAGCCCGCCCTCCGATCCGCCCGCGGCCAGCCAGCGTGTCGCCGCGGTGTGCCGCAGCAGGTGCGGGTGGAAGCGGTCGACACCGGCCTGTCGGGCACGGAACTGCAACGCCTTGTGCAGTCCGTCGTAGCTGAATCCCTTCCCGCGATCGCCGACCCACAGCTCGGGGGAGTCCGCGCGAAGATGCCCGCGCCGCACACGGATGTAGCGATCCAGCGCGGTGGCGGTCTGCGGCCCGAACGGAACGATCCGACCCTTGCCGCCCTTACCGCGATACACCGTCGCCAGCCCTCGTGTGAGGTCGACGTCGGCGACGCGTAGCGCCACGACCTCACCGGCTCGCATCCCGGTCTCGGCCATCAGTCGCACGATCGCCTCGTCGCGCCGCTCCCGAAGGTCGCGCCCGGCGCACGCCTTGATCAACCGCTTGAGTTCGTCGTCGGTGAGAGCATCGGTGACCTTCGTGTCGAGCTTCGGCGGTTTGAGGCCGAGTAGGGGATCGGTGTTGAACTCGCCCTCGTCGGTCAGCCACGCCGAGAACCGCTTCAGTGACAGCTGCCGGGACCGCGCCGTGGCCGCCTCCGCACCGGCCTCGAGCAGGGCCGCGGTGAACGCCTGCACAGTGGTCCGATCGAGCACCGGGTCGACGCCGTTGGTGTCGCACCAGCGGAGGAATCCGTTCACGCCGTCGCTGTAGACCTTGAGCGTCGAGGGGGACTTCCGTTCGGCGCGCAGAGCTAACTGCCACGACGTCAGAAGGGCAGCGAGGTCGAGCGGCGGCAAATTCCTGGGCACATAACTATCTTGACTAGCACCGTTGTTCACGTCCAGGGAACGTGAAAATACCCGTGTTTCGGCAGGTCAACGGTGCTAGCCGTCGAACCGGCTAGTCCAGGTAGTCGCGCAGCACCTGAGAACGGCTGGGGTGGCGCAATTTCGACATCGTCTTCGATTCGATCTGGCGGATGCGCTCACGGGTGACCCCGTACACCTGGCCGATCTCGTCGAGGGTGCGGGGCTGGCCGTCGGTCAGGCCGAAGCGCAGCCGTACGACGCCGGCTTCGCGCTCCGACAGCGTCTCCAGCACCGACTGCAGCTGGTCCTGCAACAGGGTGAACGAGACGGCGTCGACGGCCACGACGGCCTCGGAGTCCTCGATGAAGTCGCCGAGCTGGCTGTCGCCCTCGTCGCCGATCGTCTGGTCCAGCGAGATGGGTTCACGCGCGTACTGCTGGATCTCCAGCACCTTCTCCGGCGTGATGTCCATTTCCTTGGCCAGCTCTTCGGGCGTGGGCTCGCGGCCCAGGTCCTGCAGCAGCTCGCGCTGGATGCGGCCCAGCTTGTTGATCACCTCGACCATGTGCACCGGGATGCGGATGGTGCGGGCCTGGTCGGCCATGGCGCGGGTGATGGCCTGACGGATCCACCAGGTGGCGTAGGTCGAGAACTTGTAACCCTTGGTGTAGTCGAACTTCTCGACGGCGCGGATCAGACCGAGGTTGCCTTCCTGGATCAGGTCGAGGAAGGCCATGCCGCGGCCGGTGTAGCGCTTGGCCAGCGACACCACCAGTCGCAGGTTCGCTTCGAGCAGATGGTTTTTCGCGCGGTCTCCGTCGCGGCAGATCCACATGTAGTCGCGGCGCTGCGCGGTCGTGAGCTTCTCGCCCTTCTCGGCGAGCTCGGCCATCAGCTGCGTGCAGTAGAGGCCGGCCTCGATGCGCTTGGCGAGCTCGACTTCTTCCTCGGCGTTGAGGAGCGCGACCTTGCCGATCTGCTTGAGGTACGCGCGAACCGAGTCGGCAGAGGCGGTGAGCTCGGCATCCTTGCGGGCCTGCCGCAGCGCCTCGGACTCCTCTTCGTCCCAGACGAAATCGCCGGAAGCCTTGTCCTTCTCCGACGGCTCGGGAAGCGAGTCGTCGTCGCCCTCCTTGGCCGGCTTGGCGGCCGCCTTGGGCGCGGCTTCGGCTTCGCCCTCGACGGTTACCTCGTCGGACTCGTCGTCTGAGTCGTCGTCGCCGTCGGCGGACGCGTCGTCGTCGACCTCGATGTCGTCGAGCTCGAGGTCGGTGTCGTCTTCGAGGTCCTCGCCGGGCTCGATGTCGCCGTCGGTCTCAAGCTCTTCGCCCGTGAGCTCCTCGTCGGTGCCGCCGGCCTCGGGCGAGGTCGCCTTCTTGGCGCGGCTGCGGCTCGCGGGGGCGTCACCGGATTTGGCGGCGCGCGGCTTGGCGGCCTTGGCGGCAGTCTTGGTCGCCGCCTTCTTCGCGGGCGCCTTCTTCGCGGGGGCTTTGGCTGCGGTGCGCTTCACCGGCTCGTCGGTTGCCGGGCTTGCCTTGGTCGCTGCCACGTACACCCTTTCGGTCTGCGGGTCATTCGGCACGCACACGTGCGCCACCGAAAGTGTCGGCTATGTCGATTGTCGGCGTCGATCTCAAAGCGTCATCTCGGGGTGGTTTGCTCCCCGTCGCTGTCTGGTCGGTGGCCGCCGTCGACCATTGTAACGACAGTGTGGGTCGGCGCTGTCCACGGCGGCAAATTTGACGCGCCCGCGCGCCGCGCCAGCCGGTTACTTGCCGGTAGCAGTGACGTTGAATTCGGCCGCCATCGCCGCACCGACGATGCCGGCGGTGTTCTGCAACTCCGCCGCGACGACCGGCACGCGGTTCTTGAGCAACGGTATCCACTTGTCGGCCTTGCGGCTGATCCCGCCGCCGGCGATGAAAAGATCGGGCCAGATCGCATTTTCGATTGCTACCAGCACTTTCGTGACCTCCTGGGTCCAGCGCTCGTAGCTCCATTCCTTGCGTTCCTTCACCGAACTCGCGGCGCGGTGCTCGGCCTCCTTACCGCCCACCTCGAGGTGTCCGAACTCCGTGTTGGGCAACAGGATGCCGTTGTGGATCACCGCCGAGCCGATGCCCGTGCCGAATGTCAGCAACACGATGACACCGGTGTTGTCGCGGCCGGCGCCGAATTTCTCCTCGGCGAGTCCGGCGGCGTCGGCGTCGTTAAGCACCGTCACCGGCTGTCCGTCGAGCGCTCCTCCAATGACGTCTTTGGCATTGAGCCCGATCCAGGCCTTGTCGACGTTGGCGGCCGTGCAGACGATGCCATCGGCGACGACGCCCGGATACGTCACGCCGAGCGGACCCTTCCAGTCGAAGTGCGCCACCACATCGGCGATGGTCTTGGCGACGGCCTCGGGGGTGGCCGGTTGCGGTGTCAGCAGTTTGAAGCGATCGCCGATGAGCATTCCGGTGTCGAGGTCGACGACGCCGCCCTTCACGCCGCTCCCGCCGACGTCGATGCCGAAACCGCGGCGCGGTCGGCCTGGGCCCGAATCGGGGGTGGCAGCGGCGGTCATGCAGGCTCCTCTGCGGAGGTGGGCGGGACGCGATGACACCCTATCGGCTCGCCAATTGCGATGCGTGTCAGTCCCGCATCCCGCCCGGCCGGATCGCGTGCGGTGTGCCTCCGTGTGCTGCGATAGGTGTGTGAGCGTTGCGAACCCGGCCCCCGACCCCGTCGAACTGCGCGAGGTGGCCGAGCAATTGGCCGCGCAAGCCGCGGCGTTCGTCCGCAGCCGCCGCATCGAGGTGTTCGGAGGGAATGCAAGCGGCGCGGTGCCCGGGAGCGGGGAGCCCGCCGTGCGGGTGAAGAGCACCCCGACCGACCCCGTCACCGTCGTCGACACCGAGACCGAACGGCTCCTGCGGGAGCGGCTCGCGGTGCTACGCCCCGGCGACGCGATCCTTGGTGAGGAGGAAGGCGGACCGGTCGGGGTCGAGCCGGGGCAACTCACCTGGGTACTGGACCCGATCGACGGCACGGTCAACTTCCTCTACGGAATTCCGGCCTACGCGGTCTCGGTGGGGGTGCTCCGCGACGGCGTACCGGTCGCCGGAGCGGTGGCCGACGTCGCGGCAGGAGAGCTCTACTCGGCCGCCGTCGGCCACGGGGCGCTTCTCCGGACGGAGGATGGGCCAACGCCGCTGCGCTGCAGCCAGGTGGCCGACCTGTCGATGGCGCTCGTCGGTACCGGGTTCGCCTACGAGCGCGACCGCAGGCGGCGCCAGGGCGAGAGTCTCGCCAAGCTCGTCCCGGATGTCCGCGACATCCGGCGGTTGGGATCCTGCGCGCTCGATCTGTGCATGGTGGCCGCGGGCAGGCTCGACGCCTACTACGAAGACGGTGTGCACCTGTGGGACTGGGCCGCGGGCGCACTGATAGCGGCCGAAGCCGGCGCCGGGGTGCGTCCCCCCGCGACCGCTGACGGCGCGGGTCTGATGGTGGCCGCTGCGGCGGGGATCAGCGCGGCCTTCGATGAGGCGCTGGTGCGCTGCGGGGTGTCGGAGCCCGCGCCCGATCAGCGCTGAGCTCAGCAGGTTCCGGTGTGCGCCTGGGTGAGGAGGTCGGGGTCGGCGGGGGCGGTGGCGTCGGGCAACAGGCTGGCCAGGACCGCGTCGATGTCGTCGCTGTGGGTCAGCTCGGTGAAGTCGGTGCCGATGGCCAGGTCGACGGTGTCGTCGGCGCGGCCGTCCTGGAACAGTTCCGTGCACGGCGCGACAAGCCAGATCGACGCCGCGGCGGCCCGGCCGGATGGCCCGAAGCGGATCTGGCCGACGCACTGCAGGCGCGCGGTCTCATAGATGGGGTCGTTGGCCGCCTCGGGCTCGGTGAAGCCGATGTCCCGCAGCGCGCCGGCCACCTCGGCGGCCTGTCCGCCCTGCCCGCTGGCGTTGAGCACCCGGATCTTGGTATCGGCGAGTTTCGCGGGCGTGACGTCGAGCATCGTCGATCGCGTCACCTGCTCGCCGAGGTCGGGAACGGGGGCGCCCGGTTGGGCCGGCGGGGGCGGCCGGTTGCAGATCGCGGCCTGGGGTACCTCCGGCGGACGTGACAGGGCGATCACCCACACCAGCAGCGCCGCGACCGCCAGGCAAGCGAACATCGCAGCGCCCGGCACGTAGCTGCGGCGGCGGAACGGCCGGCCGTGTTTGTCGAAGGCCGTGCCCTCGGTGATTTGCGCGACCACGCACAGCACTCTAGAGGCAGCGTCGCCCGCTCACCGCCCGGCTCGTCAAGCAGCGGTTTCTCTGATGTGACGCAAATCACATTAGAACTGGTGTCAATCCGGGCACGAATCGTTTGGTGGATGCGTTCGACGCTGGTACAAAGCACTGCTGCAACGAGCTTCATGGAGGGGACTGGCATGGCCACTGACTACGACGCCCCAAGGCGCACAGAAACGGACGACGTTTCGGAGGATTCCCTCGAGGAACTGAAGGCACGGCGCAATGAAGCTCAGTCGGCTGTCGTCGACGTCGACGAGTCCGAATCCGCGGAATCCTTCGAGCTGCCCGGTGCGGACCTGTCGGGCGAAGAGTTGTCGGTCCGCGTGATCCCCAAGCAGGCCGATGAGTTCACCTGCTCGAGCTGCTTCCTCGTGCACCACCGCAGCCGTCTCGCCAGCGAGAAGAACGGCATGATGATCTGCACCGATTGCGCCGCCTGACGCTCTAGCCGAGGGCCGCGAGGACCTTGTCCGGGTGCTTGGTGCTGATCAGCCAGTACGGGGTGGGATCATCCGGATCGTCGAGGACCAGCAGGACCATCGGACCGACCCATGGCTTGTGCACGACGTAGGCCGCCGGATCGAGCTGACGGCCCAGCGCCGCCGACTTCGCCGATCGGGGCACCGCTGCCGAGCGGGCGATCACCGACGCGGGCAGGTGGGCGCCCCGTCCCGAGTTGCCGATCCACAGCTCGGCCGGCCCGCCGTCGTCGCCGACCACGCGCAGCTCGGTTCTGCCGAACCCGAGCAGCACCACCGCCGCGACAGGCAGCAACACCGCATACGGCAGCCAGTCCGGCAGCGCCTGCACGCCCTGGCCCACCTCGAGTGCGATCAGGGCGGCCAGGCCCAGGCCGGGCAGCCACCACCACAACGGAACCCACAGCCGCTCTCGGTAGCGAACCCGTTGAGCGGTGGCGCGCGTCTCTGACACGCGGCCCAGAGTAATCTCTGACGTCGTGTCCACCTCTCTGGCGGTAGTGCGTCTCGACCGCGACCTTCCGTTGCCCAGCAGGGCGCATGACGGTGATGCGGGGGTCGATCTGTTCAGTGCGCAGGACGTCGAACTGGCGCCCGGCGCGCGGGCGCTCGTGCCGACCGGCGTCGCCGTCGCCATTCCGCACGGGATGGTCGGCCTCATTCATCCGCGATCGGGACTCGCTGCGCGCGTTGGACTTTCGATTGTCAACAGCCCCGGCACCATCGATGCGGGCTACCGCGGCGAGATCAAGGTGTCGCTGATCAACCTCGACCCCGCGGTCCCCATCGTGATTTCGCGCGGAGACCGGATCGCGCAGCTCGTGGTGCAGCGCGTGGAACTGCCTGAGTTGGTCGAGGTGACATCATTCGACGAGGCGGGGCTTGCCGACACGACCCGGGGCGACGGTGGCCACGGATCTTCGGGTGGACATGCCAGTCTGTAGGTGGAGGTGCGCGTGACGCGGGGTAAAGCATGAGTAGACACCGCAGCGACAGGGCCGCAGAGCCCGAGGAGGTGACGTCGGTGGACATCGAGGACGAGGAACTCGACGGCCCGTTCGACATCGACGATTTCGACGATCCGTCGGTGGCGACGCTGGCGCGGCTCGACCTGGGCTCGGTCTTGATCCCGATGCCCGAGGCCGGACAGGTGCAGGTCGAGCTCAATGAGGCGGGCACTCCCAGCGCCGTGTGGGTGGTGACGGCCAACGGGCGGTTCACCATCGCGGCGTATGCGGCGCCGAAGTCCGCGGGCCTGTGGCGCGAGGTCGCCTCCGAGCTCGCCGACTCGCTGCGCAAGGACGCGCCGAAGGTCAGCATCGAGGACGGCCCGTGGGGCCGTGAGGTGGTCGGCTCCGCGGGTGAGGGTGCCGCCGTCGTGCGGTTCATCGGTGTGGACGGGTACCGCTGGATGGTCCGGTGCGTGGTCAACGGGCCCTTCGAGCGCATGGCAGAACTGGCGGAACAGGCGCGAAATGCGTTGGCCGACACGGTAGTTCGACGCGGCGATACGCCGCTGCCGGTGCGCACGCCGCTGCCGGTGCAACTACCGGAGCCGATGGCAGCCCAGCTCGCCGCCGCTCAGCAGCAGGCCGCGCAACAGCAGGCCGCGCAACAGCAGGCCGCGCAACAGGTCGCGGGCCGGCCGCAGGCGCCGGCCCCGCAGCAGCCGGCTCCGCCCCAGCCGGCGCCTCCGCAGCTGCAGGACGAGCCCCCGGCGCCCAACGCGCGCCGGAGCACGCTGGGCTCGGCGATGCAGCAGCTGCGGACCATCACCGGCGGATGACGATCAAGCGGTGAGGGACGAGCCGCGTTGAGGAATCCGCCAATCGGGCCGGCGGATGACGATCAAGCGGTGAGGAATCCGCCCATCAGACCGGGCGGATAGCGCTCATTCGCGCCCTTCGACGTCCCGCAGTGCCGCCAGGCATTGGGCACCCAGAATGGCGGGGTCCGCGCCGATCTCGTCGAGTGTGACGGTCCGCAGCGCGGCGCGCGGGGCGGCCGACACCCATTCGAGGCCCACCTCCAGCGGGTGCACCGCATCGTCGGTCGCGGACACCACGCCCATCGGCGCGGCGAGGCTTTCCAGTTGGCCGCTCGTCGGCGCGACGAACCGCGCCGCCTCGTCCATCGCGTCGGGCAGTGCCGGCCATTGGTCCAGCCAGGAGCGGGTCAGCTCGTCGGCGAGCCATTTCGGGCTGGACGCCTGCATCTGCGCGGTCGTGGACACCAGGCCTTCGCGGCGCAGCAGGTCGGCGGAATACCGTGCTGCCTGCGCCGCGGGCGCTGTCTCAGGGTCGCCCGTCCACGCGGGCAACGCTGCCAGCACGGCGGCACACCCCGGATGGGTCAGCGCCCATTCGAGCGCCACCGCGGCGCCGATAGAGACACCGCCGACCGCGATCGGAAGCGGCGCAGCAGCGCGGGCGGTGTTGTCGAGTTCTTCGCGGTAGCCGGCCACCAGTCGGTGCGGCTGCGGCGGCGGCGTCACCACTACCGCGCCCACCTCGTGGAGCGCTGGGGAGAACGCGCGGTAGACGAAGTCGTCGTCGGATCCGGTGCCGGGGAGCAGGACGGTGGTGATCCCGCGGAGATTGACCGCCATGTTTCGATCGTGCCTGCTGAGGGAAGTCCGGGCCCTGCGACTCGCGCAACACCCGGCCTGCGGTTAGCGCTCGGGAACCAAGAGGTCTACCGTGGCGTTGGTCAAATGAGGTCCACAGACGATTGGCAGAAGGTCAGGAGAGGCCATGGCCACGGCCGAGGGATATCTTCGCCGGCTCACCCGCCGGTTGACCGAAGATCCGGAACAGCTCGACGTCGAAGAGCTCAGCGATGAGGCTGCGAGTACGGGCGCCCAGAAGGCGATCGACTGTCAGCGTGGTCAGGAAGTGACCATGATCGGCACCCTGCGCAGCGTCGAGTGTAACGGCAAGAGCTGCGCGGGCGGCGTGAAAGCCGAACTGTTCGACGGCACCGACACCGTGATGCTGGTATGGCTGGGTCAGCGCCGCATCCCGGGCATCGAGTCGGGACGCACCCTCAAGGTCCACGGTCGTGTCGGCAAGCTCGACAACGGCACCAAGGCGATCTACAACCCCCACTACGAGATTCAGAAGTGAGCGACCCCGGTTCCGATCCGGGCACGCAGAGCTCACCGGCGCGAGGCGCGGCCGTCCTGGAGCAGATGGGCGGCATCAGCGGCCTGATCTACTCATCGCTTCCGGTGCTGGTGTTCGTCCCCGTCTCTTCGGCCTTCGGCCTCATGCCCGCCATCGCCGCCGCACTCGGTGTCGCCACGCTGATCCTGATATGGCGCCTCGTGCGCAAGGAATCCGTCCAGCCCGCGATCTCCGGCTTCATGGGTGTCGGCATCAGCGCGTTGATTGCCTATCTGGTGGGCGCCTCGAAGGGTTATTTCCTGCTGGGCATCTGGACATCGCTGCTGTGGGCCGTGGTGTTCACGGTCTCGGTCGTGATCAGGCGGCCCGTGGTCGGCTACATCTGGGGTTGGGTGAACACCCACGACCGGCGCTGGCGCGAAGTCCATGGTGCCGTGCTGGCTTTCGACGTCGCGACGATGGTGTGGGTCGCGGTCTTCGCGTCCCGCTTCGTGGTGCAGCACCACCTGTATGACGCCGACCAGACCGGATGGCTCGGTGTGGCCCGTATCGCGATGGGATGGCCGCTGACTGCGGTCGCGGCGCTGGTGACCTACCTGGCCATCAGGAAGGCGCAGCGCGCCGTGCGCGAGTCGGGCCTCAGTGAGACGGCCGAGCCGACAGCAGCAGAAGAGACTGACACCGACGACACGAACGACCCGGTGCGCAAGCCGAATTGACGAAGCCCTCAGCGCTGCTGGGGGTGCAACAGCAGTTCGCGTAGTTCGTCTTCTGCCGATTCCGCGGCAACGAAGAGCAGCTCGTCACCGCCTTCGAGCGGTTCGTCGCGTTCGGGGACGATCACGCGCGGCCCCCGCAGAATCGTCACCAGCGTGGCGTCTCGGGGAAGCTCGAGACGCTTGACCGGCTTGCCGCCCCACGGGGTGTCGTCGGGCAGCGTGATCTCGACGAGATTGGCCTGGCCCTTGCGGAATTCCATCAGCCGCACCAGATCACCCACCGACACCGCCTCTTCCACGAGCGAGGCCAGCATGCGGGGGGTGGACACCGCGACGTCCACGCCCCACGCTTCGTCGAAAAGCCATTCGTTGCGCGGGTCGTTGACGCGGGCCACCACGCGGGGGACGGCGAATTCGGTCTTCGACAGCAGGCTTAGGACGACGTTGGCCTTGTCGTCGCCGGTGGCTGCGATGACGACGTCGAACTCCTGCAGGCCCACCGATTCGAGAAGGCTCAGCTCGCAGGCGTCCCCGAGCCGCCAGTGCGCGGCGGGGATGGCGTCCACGTCGATGTGGTCGGGGTTGCGTTCCAGCAGCGTCACGTCGTGCATGTCGACGAGCTCGCGGGCGATGGACCGGCCGACGGCGCCGGCGCCGGCGATGGCGACCTTCATCGGAGTGCTCCTGGCGTCCGAGGCATCGTCATCCCTCCGCGTCTTCGCTCGGCGGCAGCGCGGCGATCGCGAGCGCTTCGGCGATGTGGCCGGAGATCGCGGCGAGGTAGACCTGATCGCCGGCCTGGATGACGGTCTTGGCGTCGGGCAGTACTCCGGCGCCGAACCGGATCAGGAACGAGACCCGTCCGGAGGTTGCGGCTTCCAGGTCGGTGAGCCGGCGGCCCACCCATTCCTCGTGCAGCGTCAGTTCGGTGACCCCGACGTTGCCCGTCGGGTCGCGCCATTTGGTGGTCTCGGTTTCGCGGGTCAGAACGTTCAGCAGCCGATCGGTCGTCCACGGGACCGTCGCGACGGTCGGGATGCCGAGCCGTTCGTAGACGGCGGCGCGCTTGGCGTCGTAGATGCGTGCGACGACGCGTTGCACGCCGAAGGTCTCACGGGCGACACGTGCGGAGATGATGTTCGAGTTGTCACCGGAAGACACGGCCGCGAACGCGGATGCATCTTCGATGCCCGCCCGGATCAGTACGTCGCGGTCGAAGCCCATGCCGAGGACCCGCTCGCCGGGGAAGTCGGGGGAGAGCCGGTGAAAGGCGGTGCCGTCACGGTCGATCACGGCGACGTCGTGGCCGATTCTGGCCAGGCTGTCGGACAACGATGCGCCGACGCGGCCGCACCCCATCACCACTACACGCACCTGAGGGTCCTTTCCCGGCCGAGGCTCTCGCAAAACCCGCGTCCCCGGAACGCTACCGCTTTCCGACGGCCGGTGGCCGACGGGCTTACCCTTGGCACTCGTGTCCAAGCTTTCGACCGTCGCGCGGCGGTTGGTACTCGGCCGGCCGTTCCGCAGCGACAAGCTGTCGCACACGCTGCTCCCCAAGCGGATAGCACTGCCGGTCTTCGCCTCCGATGCCCTGTCCTCAGTGGCCTATGCACCCGAAGAAATCTTCCTGGTGCTGTCGGTGGCGGGCCTTGCCGCCTATTCGATGGCGCCGTGGATCGGCCTCGCGGTGGCCGGGGTGATGCTGATCGTGATCGCGAGCTACCGGCAGAACGTGCATGCGTATCCGTCGGGTGGCGGCGACTACGAGGTGGTCACGACGAACCTGGGGCCGACCGCGGGCCTGACCGTCGCCAGCGCGCTGCTGGTCGATTACGTGTTGACGGTCGCGGTGTCGATGTCCTCGGCGATGTCGAACATCGGGTCGGCGGTGCCGTTCGTCAACGACCACAAGGTGTTGTTCGCCGTCATCGCGATCATGCTGTTGGCGTCGATCAACATGCGCGGTATCCGGGAGTCCGGCACCGCGTTCGCGATTCCGACGTACGCCTTCATGATCGGCATGTTCCTGATGCTCGGCTGGGGCTTCTTCCAGATCTACGTGCTGGGAACGCCGTTGCGTGCGGAGTCGGCGGACTTCGAGATGCACTCCGAGCACGGCGACATCCTGGGGTTCGCTCTGGTGTTCCTCGTCGCCCGGGCATTCTCGTCCGGCAGCGCCGCACTCACCGGTGTGGAGGCCATCAGCAACGGTGTGCCCGCCTTCCGGAAACCGAAGTCGCGCAACGCCGCCACCACACTGCTGCTGCTGGGCGCAATCTCGATCTCCCTCTTCATGGGCATCATCATGCTGGCCAAGGCGACCGGCGTGCAGATCGCCGAGCGTCCGCAGGAACAGCTCGTCGGCGCACCGGCGGACTATCACCAGCGCACCCTGGTGGCGCAGCTGGCCGACGCGGTGTTCCACGACTTCCCGGTCGGGCTCTACCTGATCGCCGGTGTGACGGCACTGATCCTGGTGCTCGCGGCCAACACCGCGTTCAACGGGTTCCCGGTGCTGGGATCGATTCTGGCTCAGGACCGTTTCCTGCCACGCCAGTTGCACACCCGTGGCGACCGGCTGGCGTTCTCCAACGGCATTCTCTTTCTGGCGTTCGGGGCCGTTGCGTTCGTCATCGCGTTCCAGGCCGAGGTGACGGCGCTGATCCAGCTCTACATCGTCGGTGTCTTCGTGTCGTTCACGCTCAGCCAGGTGGGTATGGTCCGGCACTGGACGCGCCTGCTGCGCACGGAGACCGACGCGGCGGCCAGGGCGCGGATGGTGCGGGCCCGGGTGATCAACACCATCGGCTTCGTCTGCACGGGCACGGTACTCATCATCGTGGTGGTCACGAAATTCCTTGTCGGAGCGTGGATCGCGATCCTCGCGATGGGTGCGCTGTTTGTGATCATGAAGATGATCCACCGTCATTACGCCTCGGTGAGCCGCGAACTCGAAGCGCGGGCCGCCGAGACCGAGGACATCGTGCTGCCCAGCCGCAACCACGCGATCGTGCTGGTGTCCAACGTGCACATGCCGACGCTGCGTGCGCTGGCCTACGCGCGGGCCACCCGTCCCGACGTGCTGGAGGCGATCACGGTCAGCGTCGACGATGCCGAAACCCGCCAGCTGGTGCACAAGTGGGAGCACAGCGACATCTCCGTGCCGTTGAAGGTGATCGCCTCGCCGTACCGCGAGATCACCCGTCCGGTACTGGACTACGTCAAGCGGGTGGGTAAGGATTCGCCGCGCACCGTGGTCACCGTGTTCATCCCGGAGTACGTCGTAGGGCACTGGTGGGAACAGGTGCTGCACAATCAGAGTGCGCTGCGGCTCAAGGGCCGGCTGCTGTTCGAACCCAACGTGATGGTGACATCGGTGCCCTGGCAGCTGTCCTCGTCCGAACGGCTCAAGAAGCTGGCGCCGGAGTCGGCGCCTGGCGATGCGCGCAAGGGTTTCCTCGATTGAGCGACGAGGTGCTCACGCTCACGGCGACCGCGGCGGCCAACGGGGGCAGTTGCGTTGCGCGACACGAGGGCCGGGTGGTCTTCGTGCGCTACGCGTTGCCCGGAGAGACGGTGCGGGCCCGCCTGGTGGGCGGCAAGGGTTCGTATTGGAACGCCGAGGTGGTCGAGGTCCTCGAACCGGCGCCTGACCGCGTCGACTCTCTGTGCCCGATCGCTGGGGTGGACGGGGCGGGCTGCTGCGATCTGGCGTTCGCCGAACCTTCGGCCGCGCGCCGGATCAAGGGCGCGGTGGTCGCCAATCAGCTTTCGCGCCTTGGCAATTACCACTGGGTCGACGAATCCGAGGCGACGGCGGAACCGGTCGGCGACGGCGACGCCACGGGCTGGCGGACCAGGGTGCGGCTGGCCACATCCGGCGACGGGCGCGCCGGCTTCCACCGCTACCACAGCGCCGAACTGGTGCACCGGCTCGATTGCGCGCAGCTGCCCGCCGGCATGCTCGACGGGGTGTCGGAAACGCAGTGGCCGGCCGAGGCCGCGGTCCACGTCGTGGTCGACGACGACGGGAAGCGGCACACCGTGGTGGCGGGGCGCGGCAGGAAAACCACGGTGACCGAGGGTGATTACGAGACCGTGCAGCGGGTGGCGGGACGCACGTGGCGGGTGCCCGCGACAGCGTTCTGGCAGGCGCACCGGGATGCGCCCGCGCTCTACAGCGAGCTCGTCTCGCGATGGGCGAATGTGGAGCCGGGGATGTCGGCGTGGGATCTGTACGGCGGCGCAGGGGTTTTCGCCGCGGCGCTCGCCCAGGCCGTCGGTCCGGAGGGCAGCGTGCTCACCGTCGACACGTCGCGGGGTGCGTCCCGCGCGGCCCGGTCGGCACTGGCCGACCTGGGCAACGTCTCCGTCGTGACGGATTCGGTGCGGCGCGCACTGGCGGGACAGCGCGAGCGCGCCGACGTCGCCGTCCTCGATCCGCCGCGCACCGGGGCCGGCCGCGACGTGATCGACCTGCTTGCCGCGGCCGAGGTGCCCAGGATCGTTCACATTGGTTGCGAAGCCGCCTCTTTCGCACGGGATGTGGGCTTGTATCGCGGCCACGGCTACGAGGTGGAGCAGTTGACGGTATACGACTCGTTCCCGCTGACGCACCATGTGGAGTGCGTGGCCGCGCTGCGGCGAGCCCCTGGCGGCCGATAGGATGCTCGGCAGGTGTGCCGGGAAGTCTGGTCGGCGTCATCTGACGACGTCGACAAAGGCAGGCCGTGACCCCAGACCCTTCGTCCGGACGCATCCGGCGCGCACTCTTCTCTCGCGGCTCCTGGGCCGAGACCAGCAGGGTCAGCGAGATTCTGCGCAAGGAGACCGTCGGCGGGACCATCCTTCTCGTCGCCGCCGCCGCAGCGCTGATCTGGGCCAACTCGCCGTGGTCGCAACACTACTTCGGCCTGCGGGACTTCGTCGTCGGCGGTCAGTGGCTGGGTCTGCACCTCGACCTCAGCATCGGTGAGTGGGCCGCCGACGGTCTGCTCGCCATCTTCTTCCTGGTGGTCGGACTGGAACTCAAACGCGAGTTCGTCGCCGGCGACCTCAGGGACCCTGCCCGTGCGGCGCTGCCGATCGCTGCGGCGGTGGGCGGCATGGTCGCGCCGGCGCTGATCTTCGTCCTGGTCAACCTGAACACCGGCGACGGGGCGCTGCGGGGATGGGCGATCCCCACGGCGACCGACATCGCCTTCGCCGTCGCGGTACTCGCCGTGATCTCGACCCATCTGCCGTCGTCGCTGCGCACCTTCCTGCTCACGCTGGCCGTGGTCGACGACCTCTTGGCGATCACCGTCATCGCGGTGTTCTACACCGAGGAGATCAACCTGGTGGCGCTCGCGCTCGCTGCTCTGCCTCTGGTTCTGTTCGGCGTGTGTGTGCAGCGTGGCGTCTCGGCGTGGTGGGTGCTCGCGCCGCTCGCGATAGCCACCTGGGTGCTCATGCACGAGTCGGGCGTGCACGCCACCGTCGCGGGCGTGCTGCTGGGCTTCATGGTTCCGGTGCGGCGTTCAGAGCTGCGAGACGGGCGTGAACTCGACGGGGGGATGGCCGAGCACTTCGAGCACCGGTTGCGTCCGATTTCCGCCGGTGTCGCGATACCGGTCTTCGCGTTCTTTGCCGCCGGGGTGAGCCTCGGGGGGTTGGATGGGCTGGGGCGGGCGCTGACCGACCCGATCACGCTGGGGATCGTGCTCGGCCTGGTCGCGGGCAAGCCGATCGGCATCTTCCTGACGACCAGGGTCTTGTCTGCGGTGACGCGCGCCAACCTCGATTCGTCGCTGCGGTGGGTCGACGTGATCGGTGTGTCGATGCTCGCGGGGATCGGGTTCACGGTCTCGCTGCTGATCGGTGACCTCGCCTACGGACTCGGGTCAGAACGTGACGAATTCGTAAAGATTGGCGTGTTGTCCGGATCGCTGCTCGCAGCTCTGTTGGCCGCGGTCGTCCTGCTCACGCGAAATGCCGCCTACCGGCGCATATACAGCACGGAAACGGCTGACGAGGACCGCGATGGGATCCCTGACGTCTACCAGACTCGACAGGACCCACAGTGACGGCCGTGCGTAGACTGGCCTGATGCTTGAACAGATCCGCGGTCCCGCTGATCTGCAGCACCTGTCCCGGGCACAGCTCGACGAGTTGGCTCGCGAGATCCGCGACTTCCTGATCCACAAGGTCGCGGCGACAGGTGGACATCTGGGACCCAACCTCGGTGTCGTCGAGTTGACGCTGGCGCTGCATCGCGTCTTCGACTCGCCGCACGATCCGATCCTGTTCGACACGGGCCACCAGGCTTACGTGCACAAGATGCTCACAGGCCGTTGCCAGGACTTCGACTCGCTGCGCAAGAAAGACGGCCTGTCGGGGTATCCGTCGCGGTCCGAGAGTGAGCACGACTGGGTGGAGTCCAGCCACGCCAGCTCGGCGCTGTCCTACGCCGACGGCTTGGCGAAGGCCTTCGAGCTCAGCGGCCACCGCAACCGCCATGTCGTTGCCGTCGTCGGCGACGGCGCCCTCACCGGCGGCATGTGCTGGGAGGCGCTCAACAACATCGCCGCGTCGCGGCGTCCGGTTGTGATCATCGTCAACGACAACGGCCGCAGCTATGCCCCGACCATCGGCGGCTTCGCGGAGCATCTCGCGGGCCTGCGTCTGCAGCCCGGATATGAGCGCGTACTCGAGGAGGGTCGTAAGGCCGTCCGCGGGGTTCCGCTGGTCGGCGAGTTCTGCTACCAGTGCATGCACAGCATCAAGGCGGGCATCAAGGACGCGCTGTCGCCGCAGGTGATGTTCACCGATCTGGGTCTGAAATACGTCGGCCCGATCGACGGCCACGACGAGGCCGCGGTGGAGGGCGCGCTGCGGCATGCCCGCGCGTTCAACGCGCCGGTCGTGGTCCATGTCGTCACCCGCAAGGGCATGGGATATGCGCCCGCCGAGAACGACGTCGACGATCAGATGCACGCCTGCGGCGTCATCGATCCCGAAACCGGACTGGCCACGTCGATTCCCGGCCCGGGGTGGACGTCGGCGTTCTCCGAGCAACTGATCCAACTCGCCGCCAAGCGGCGTGACATCGTGGCGATCACGGCGGCGATGCCGGGCCCCACCGGCCTCAGCGCGTTCCGGAAGCGTTTCCCCGACAGGTTCTTCGACGTCGGGATCGCCGAGCAGCACGCGATGACGTCGGCGGCAGGTTTGGCGATGGGCGGCATGCACCCCGTCGTAGCCATCTACTCGACCTTCCTGAACCGCGCCTTCGACCAGATGCTGATGGACGTTGCCCTACATCAGCTTCCGGTGACCCTGGTGCTCGACCGTTCGGGCATCACCGGTCCCGACGGCGCCAGCCACAACGGCATGTGGGATCTGTCGATCCTCGGCATCGTGCCGGGGATGCGGGTCGCCGCGCCGCGTGACGGTGCCCGGCTGCGTGAAGAACTCGCCGAGGCCGTGGACATCAAGGACGGTCCCACCGCCATCCGCTTCCCCAAGGGCGATGTCGGCGAGGACATTCCGGCGATCGAGCGGCGCGACGGGGTGGACGTGCTCGCGGTCCCGGCCGAGGGTCTTTCCGACGACGTTCTGATCGTCGCCGTCGGCGCGTTCGCCGGAATGGCGATCGCGGTTGCGGAACGGCTGCGAGATCAGGGAATCGGCGTCACCGTCGTCGATCCACGCTGGGTGCTGCCCGTTCCCGCGCACATCGGCGCGCTGGCCTCGTCGCACAAACTCGTCGTGACGCTCGAGGACAACGGCGGGCACGGTGGCATCGGTTCGGCGGTCTCGGCGGCTCTACGGCGCGAGGAGATCGACGTGCCCTGCCGGGACGCGGCGCTGCCGCAGGAGTTCTTCGCACACGCCTCGCGCGGCGAGGTGCTCAACGCCGTGGGGCTCACCGAACGCAACGTCGCCCGCCAGATCACCGGCTGGGTGGCCGCGTTGGGCGCTTCGGCCGGGGAACGCGAAGTCAGCCAGCCCGTCGACTGACGCGTGAGAACCGCCGGCGCCGTTCGCCTCCTGGCCGCTCTGCTGCTGACAGCCGTTGCCCTGATGGGGTGCGCGCCCAGCGCGCGCGAAACCGAACCCGCATGGTCCGGAATGGACGCCCGCGACTTCGACGGTCCCATTCCGCCGCCGGGAGAGCTCCTCGGGTCCGTCCCACTCGACGAGGGGCTTTCCGTCGCAGGTGCGGGTGAGGCCTACCGGATCCTGTACTCGACGATCGACCAGCATGACCGTCCGGCGGTCAGCACCGCAGCCGTGTTCACCCCGAAAAGCCCTCCGCCACAGGGTGGTTGGCCCGTCATTGCCTGGGCTCACGGAACCGTCGGCCTCGGCGACGACTGCGCTCCGTCGACTCAGTCGCGCAGCGGGCGCGACGGCGAGTACCTGTCGCACTGGCTCGATGAGGGGTACGCGGTCGTCGGCACGGACTATGCGGGGTTGGGCACACCCGGCTTGATGAGTTATCTCAACAGCATCACCACCGCCCGCGGCGTGGTCGATTCGGTGGCAGCCGCGCAGCACATGGACCTCGACCTCTCGCCGAAATGGGCGGTGGTCGGCCAATCTCAGGGCGGGGGAGCGGCCGTCGCGACCGCGCGATGGGCAACGGAATTCAGCCGGGGCACGGATCTGGACTTTCGGGGGGTCGTCGCCACCGGCACCCCGGCGGGTGTGGAGACCATCGTCAAGCAGGCCGGACCCGACATGGCGGTGCCTGCCGAGCTCGGACCCATGGTCAGCGTCTACACGGCCTATATCGTTGCGGCGCTTCGTGATGCGCGGCCGGACCTCGGTCTCGACCAGGTGCTGACGCAGGCAGGCGCGTCCGCCGCCGACGAGGCCGAGACGCTGTGCGCGGCGCAGTTGGCCGGTGCACTGAGCGACATCACCATGCCCGAGTTCTTCACCGCGCCGGTCGTGTCGATCCCCGGTGCCGCGGAGGCCATCGACCGCTTCATGGGCATCCCGGCGTCGGGCTACGACCGGCCGGTGTTCCTCGGTGTCGGGATGCAGGACCGCGATGTGCCACCGAGTTTGACGCTGCGGTTCGCCGACGAACTCGCAGCCAACGGTCAGGACGTGACCCTCAAGGTGTATCCGGATGCCGACCACAGCGGCACCGTGCTCGAATCGATCCCGGATTCGACGGCGTTCCTCGCGCGCGTCTTGGCTTGACGCAGGCGGCCTCCGGTTGAATCATGGGCTTCAGCGCGGGTGATCGTCGGATCGGCGTCGCTGTCGACCGGGGGATCAAAGAGGCTCAAGACGCGGCGTAGTTGACTCGCGGCCACGGTGATCGCATAGTGTATCCAATATCAGCGAAAGCGAGAGCCGATGCCACCGCGCACCGCAGCCAAGCGTCCCGGGCCCCGGGATGCCGACAGATCCAAACCAAATGGCCTGAGCGGCGAGGCCGTTCGTGGCCGCCGGTCGGACTTCGTGCGCCCGAAGACCGCGCAGCAGGCCGTCGCCGAGGCGTTACGGCACGACATCACCACCGGCAAGCTTCCTCCGGGCAGTTGGATCGTCCAGGAGGCGGTGGCCGAACAGTTCGGGATGTCGCGTATCCCGATCCGAGAAGCGCTGAAGACGCTTGAGGCCGAGGAGTACATCACCTATGTGCCCCACAGCGGATACCGCGTCACCAAGCTGAGCCTGGACGATCTGGTCGAGGTCTTCACGTTGCGCGCCATCCTGGAGGAAGCGCTGATCCGCGACGCGATGCCGGGGGTCACCGACGAGATCGTCGACGAAATGCGTTCGTGCAACTCCGAAATGGATGCCGCACTGGCCGATGGCGACACCATCGCGGTCGGCGTGTTCAACCGTCAGTTCCATTTCCTGACCTTTCATGCCAGCGGGATGGCGCGCACCAAGCGCATCGTCACGCAGTTGTGGAACACCGCCGACGCCTATCGGCCGATGTACTCCCCGCTGCTCGACATGCCGAAGGTCTGCCACGAGCACGTCGCGATGATCGACGCGATGGCTGCCCGCGACGTCGAACGCATGGTCGCGCTGAATCACGAGCACCGTTCCCATGCCATCGATCCGATCCATCGGATCTTCGAGACGGAAGCCGACGCGTCGGCATGACGGTCGCCGCACGGCTGCGGGAACGCGGGATCGAACTTCCCGCTCCACCGCCGCCGAAAGGCGCCTATTCGCCGAGTCGGCGTTGTGGTGATCAGCTCTGGGTGTCCGGGGCGACGGCCCGTCGGGCCGGCATACCCGCGCTGCGCGGTGTCGTCGGTGACAGCGTCAGTCTCGGGGAAGCCGCCGAGCAGGCCGGACAGGCGGCGATCAACCTGCTGGCGGCCGTCGACGCCGCAGTCGGACTCGACGCGGTGGCCGCGGTGATCCAGCTGCGCGGCTATGTCCGCGCCGTCGACGAATTCGATGCGCATCCGTCGGTGATCGACGGGGCATCGCAGGTGCTGATCGACGCATTCGGCAGCGATGTCGGCGCCCACGCGCGGACCGCGATCGGTGTCGCCTCCCTGCCGGGCGGGGCGTGTGTCGAACTCGACCTCGTCGTCAGTATCGCGACGCAGGTCTGAGGCGATCCAACCAGCGGCCGACTGCAATTCCGAGTGCCACACCGGCAAAACCCGTGCAGATCAAGGCGATCCAGTCCCCGGGCATTGTCGCCACGGCATTCCGGCCGACGTCGCGGGTCGGTGTGTGCGGCGGTGGGTCGCCACCGACGATGACGTTGTTGAGTCGGTCGACGAACTGGCCGACGATGCGGTTGCTCACCGGCACGATCGCGCCTTTGCCGAACTGCGCGATGCGACCGCTGAGTTCGAGGTCGGTGGTGACGGTGACGGTCGATCGACCCGCGGCGTCGCGGGCGATCAGGCGCACCGTCGCCTCGGTGGATCCGTTGCCCTTTCGGTCGCTGGCCATGCCGCGGACCACCATCTCCCGGGCGTCGTCATCCTGGCTGGCCAGAGTTGCCTTGCCTGCCAACGTCATTCCGATCGGCCCCACCCTGACGCCGACGTTGGCGTAGTAGTCGTCGCCCTCACGGCGCTCCAGCTGGGCTCCCGGGATGCACTGCACCACGGTGGGAATGTCGGTCAGCACGGCCCATGTCGCCGCCAGCGGCGCATCGACCGTGAACTCGTTGACGAGCTGCATTGGCCTGCCTTCGCTGTTGTGGATCGGACCACATCACCTTACGATTGGATACGATATACATCAACCGTTGATCGCGCAGAGGCCCAAGGAGGCTTGCCGGATGCTGAGCATGGGCGTCGGACTGTTCCCCACCGAACCGACGGGGGTCATGTGCTCCTACGTTCGGCTGTGCGAGGACCTCGGTTACGACCACGTCTGGTTCGGGGATTCACAGAACATCTGGCGTGAGTCGTCGACCGTGATGGGTGCGGCCGCGGTCGGCACCGAACGCATCGTGTTCGGCACCGGTGTCACCAACGCGGTCACCAGGCACCCGTCCCTGCTGGCGTCGACATGGGCGACCCTGGCCGAATTCACCGGCGGCCGTGTGGCTCTCGGAATCGGCACCGGCGACTCGTCGCTGCGAACCATGGGTCTCAAGCCGCTCAAGCTCGCCGAACTGGAGAATTCGATCGGTGACCTGCGTGCGCTGTTCCGCGGCGAAAAGGTGGCCGAACCCACCAGTGGGGCCGAGTACCACCTGAACTATCTCGACGGCCCGGTGGACATCCCGATCTACATCGCGGCGTCGGCGCCGAAAATTCTGGAGATGTCGGGACGCATCGCCGACGGGGTGATCGTCCTGGTCGGTACGGCACCAGAGTTCATCAAGGGTGCCCTGGACACCATCGGGCGCGGCGCTGAGCAAAGTGGTCGTTCCCTCGACGATCTGCACATCGTGCTCTGGACGCCGACGGCGATCGGCGAGGACAGCACCGAAGCGCGCGATCTGGTCCGTGCCCACGTGTCGCGGGTCGCGATCCGACCACTTCCGGCGAAGGTCGACCCGTCGCTGGAGAAGGCGATCGACCGGATCCGGGAGCAGTACAACTACTACGAGCACATGAATCCCGAAGCGGCACACGCGGATCTGGTGCCCGACGAGCTGGTCGATCTCTTCGCTCTCGCCGGCACCAAGGCCGAGTGTGCGCAGCGGCTCAAAGAGATCGAGTCTCTCGGGGTGGACCAGGTGTCCATCGTTCCCTTCGTCAGGCCGGGCCAGAGCCGAGAGGCCACCATCCGCGCCTTCGCCGACATCGTCAGCGGCCGCCTGGCGTGACAGTGTCCGGTGTCCCCGACCCGCGTTCGTACCCGGCCCCGGGCAGCGCGACACCGGGGGCCCCGCCGCCGTTGAAACGGGCGCTGACGCCCGCCGACGGGACTTTCGTCGCGTCACCGCCACCGCCGAGGGGATTGTCGGAATCGCCAGTGGCGCAGTGCGATTCGATGATCACGCCCTCGCGCGGGGTCACGCGATTCCTGGGTGCCGCGGCATTACTGGGCATGGCCCTCGGCCTGGAACTGGCGGCGATAATTTCACACCGTCGTAACAGCTAAACGTTGACGTAGATCACACTGCCTTCGTATAGTGTATCCAATATTCAACGGCTTACGGAGGCTTCTCGGATGTCACGGTTCCCCAAGGTCATCGGCGCGATCGTCGCCACTTCAGCCCTCCTCGTGGGCGCCACCGCATGCGCCGACGAGTCCGCGGGGCCGTCGGGCGACGGCGGCGGCGGGGGCGGGGCCACGACGGACACGCTCAGCATCTCGGCGACCGGCGTCGACAGTCTGCCGTTCATGGCCATCCTGCAGGCGGGCATCGACAAGAAGTGGTTCGAGGAGGAGGGCCTGAAGGTCGACCTGTTCTCCGGCGGTGGTGGCGGGAACACGCTGCGGGTGGTGACCAGTGGCGACGCCGACATGGCGATCGCGGGCAACACGTCGGTTCTCCTCGCGGCGCAGCAGCCCAATTCGAATCTGAAGGTCGTCGCGCCGTGGTTCCAGATCAACGACTTCTCGTGGATCAGCCCCCCGGGGCGCACCGTGGAGGGCGCGGTCCTGGGATTCAGCTCGGCGGGTTCGTCCACCGAACTGATCGTCAAGGGCCTCGAACGTGAACTCGGTCAAGGTGTCCGGGCCCAGGCGGTCGGCCAGATGGGCGACAACTGGACCGCGGCCAAGGCCAATCAGATCACTGCGGGCTGGGCGATGCAGCCCTTCATCGCCGAGAAGCAGGCGAGCGAGGGTGCCGAAGTTCTGGTCAACTCCCGTGACGTGCTCGGGGACCTGCCGGCCGACCTGGTGGCGGTCAACACCCAGTACGCCGACGCCAACCCGGAGAACATCAAAACTTTCTTCAAGGTTGCCGACCGGCTCAACGAGTGGGTGGTCTCGAACCCCGACGAAGCCGGCGCCGAGATCGGGCCGCTGGTGGGCGTCGCACCGGAAACCATGCAGGCCGCGCTCAAGAACAATCCGGATCTCGCCAAGGCGTATTCGCTGAAGGTGGACCCCGAAGGTTTGAACAACCTGTCCGAGCTGATGGTCGCGGCCGGTCAGATCGATACCCCCGTCGACTGGGCCACCATGCTCGATCAGCAGTACCTGCCCGAGGACGACCGAGCCACGTTCTAAGTCACCCTCCTCCCACCGATCGAACCGAAAGGTAGCGTCTTGGACTCACCAGGCATCGAGATGGACGGCGTCTCAGTGGTTTTCGATACTGCGGCGCGTCGGGTCACAGCGGTGACCGATATCGACCAGAGTGTTCCGCATTCGAGCTTCGTCTCGATCGTCGGGCCCAGCGGGTGCGGGAAGTCGACGCTGCTCGCCGTGGTGGCTGGCCTGCAGAAGGCCACCACCGGCACGGTCAGTGTCGCGGGCAAGCCCGTCACGGGGCCGGACCCGAAGATCGGTGTGGTGTTCCAGGAGGATTCGACGCTGCCGTGGCGCACGGTCGAAGAGAACGTCAGCTTCGCCATGGAGATGATCGGTACCTCGAAAGACGCGCGACGCAAGCGGGCCAAGGACGCGATCGAACTCGTCGGCCTGCGTGGGTTCGAAAAATCTTATCCGTCACAGCTTTCCGGCGGCATGCGCCAGCGTGTCGCGCTGGCCCGCACCCTGGCGGTGCAGCCGGAGGTGGTGCTGATGGACGAGCCCTTCGCAGCGCTCGACCAGCAGACGCGGTTGTTCCTCGGTGCCGAGGTCCGCCAGATCTGGGCCAGGACGAAGCAGACGATCATGTTCGTCACCCACGACATCTCCGAAGCAATCCTGCTGTCTCAACAGGTCTGGGTGATGTCCTACCGGCCCGGCACGATCATCGACGTGGTCGACATCGACCTGCCGGGCGAGCGCGATGCCGGCGTGGTCTCCACTCCGCGCTTCAACGAGCTGCACAACCGCGTCTGGGGTTCCCTCCAAGCCGAGTCGATGCGAGGCTTTCAGCAGCAGGAAAGCGCAGCGACGTGAGCACCTCGTTCGCGGCCACCGATGACCTGCCGACCGAGAGCATGCCGCCGCACGGAGCCGATCGCGACGCGCCTCGCCGCGCGAGGCGCCGGTTCGGCAGGTCTGCCTACAGCGTGGGTTCGACGATCGGGCTGCTGGCGCTCTTCACCGCGTTCGCCGAGCTCGGATCCGCCGCGGGCTGGTGGAACGACCACGTGCTGCCCGCCCCGTCGGTGATCTTCGCCGCGCTGGGCGAATTGCTGACCGAGCCGCAGTTCTGGATCGACGCGCAGCGCACCGGCGTCGAGGTGGCCGTGTCGATCGTGTTCGGAAGCCTGCTGGGATTCGCCGCCGGATTGCTGTTCTGGAAGGTCCCGTTGCTCGGGCGGGTCTTCGAGCCGTACCTGGTGTCCTTCTACGCGGTGCCTCTGGTGCTGTTCTACCCGGTGATGATCGTGCTCGTGGGTATCAACGCGATGTCGGTGATCATCCTTGCCACGATCATGGCCGCCATTCCGATGGCGCTGAACACCGCCGTCGGACTCAACCAGATGCCGGCCGTCTACCTGAAGCTGGCCCGGTCGCTGAAGGCCTCACCGCGACAGATGCTGTTCGCCATCGCCATTCCCGCCGCGGGCCCGTACATCGTCGCCGGTCTGCGCCTGGCTGTTGTCTACGCGCTCATCGGGACCATCGCCATGGAGTTCACCACCGCCCAGGCAGGGCTCGGCTACCGGATCCGCTACCTCTACGAGATCTTCGACAACATTCAGATGTTCGCCTACATCGCCGTGGTGCTCGTGCTGTCCTGCTTGCTGACGGTCGCGCTCGCCGCGGTCGAGCGCGTGCTGCTGCGGGGGAGGAACGCATGACCGCCACCGTCCCGGCCCCGGCACCGAGCTCGTCAGACACCGAAACCGCTGCGCTGCAACGCTTCTCGACACACAAGATCCTCTCCAGCCAGCTCTTCGGAGCCAGCGTGCTGGCGGTCGTCGTGCTGGTCGCGTGGGAGGTGATGTCCGGCCTGACGTTCGTTATCCCGTCGCCGGTGCAGACCATCACCGTGCTGTTCGCGAACCTCTCCGACCCGGCCTACCTGTTCGATCTGCAGGTGACCGCGCAGTCGGTGCTGATGGCTTTCGTCATCGGGACCGCGGTGGGCGGCGGCATCGGATTGCTGCTGGGCTTGTCCGCCACACTGCGCACGATCTTCGAGCCACTCATCATCATGCTCAACGGAATCCCGAAAATCGTGCTGTACCCGGTACTGTTGCCCATCTTCAGCCTGTCGGGCTCGAAGGTCGTGATGGGCGTGCTGTTCGCGTTGTTCCCGGTGCTCATCAATGTGTCGACCGGTGTGCAGGAGATCCCGAAGGTCTACTGGAAGCTCGCCCGTTCGGTGCGGGCCAATGCGTGGCAGATGCTGACCCGCATCATCTTTCCCGCCATCCGTCGCCCCATGCTCACCGGTATCCGGCTCGCCGTCAGCCTCGCCGTGGTGGGCGTGGTGCTCTCGGAGTTCTTCGCGACGCGGCGCGGACTGGGACGCGTGGTGCTGCAGGCATACAGCCACGGTGACTATCCGTCGATGGTGGCGACCATCATGCTGCTCATCACGATCTCGTTCGCCATCTCGATTGCCCTGTGGCAGTGGGAGAAACGGATACATTGACCTCTGAGGCAGCGACCCCGGGCACCGGGCGATGGGTCGGCAGCTCGGTGCGGCGTCGTGAAGACGACCGCATGCTCGACGGGAACGGGCGGTTCCTCGCCGATCAGGCGGCCGGAGCGCGGCATGTCGTGTTCATCCGCTCGACGCGTGCGCACGCGAGGATCACCGGGATCGACACCGCGGATGCTCGCCGCATGCCCGGCGTCCACGGGGTGTTCACCGCACCCGATCTGGGACTCGAAGGCACCCCGATCCCGTCGCTGACGACGCCGGATCCCGGCTTCACCGCAGCGACGTCGCTGGTCCTCGCCGAGCAGCGGTTGGCGATCCTCGCCTCCGAGCGTGTGCACTACGTGGGTCAGCCGATCGCCGTCGTGGTCGCCGACGATCGGTACGTTGCCGAGGACGCCGCGGAGAACGTGGCGGTGTCCTACGAGGCGCTGCCGCCGGTGGTGGACGCCGAGGCGGCCCTGGACGCGGATGCACCCGTCCTGTTCGACCATCTGCCCGACAACGAGGCTGCGCGGCTGGAGTACGAATTCGGCGATCCGGCCGCTGCGCTGTCCACGGCGCCGCATGTGGTCGAAAACACCTACCGGATGGAACGGCACGGCGCGGTACCCCTTGAATGCCGCGGCGTGCTGGCGGATTTCGACGACCGTCGGCACCGCGTCGAGTTGCACACCTCCACGCAGGTTCCACACATGGTGCGCAACGCGATCTGCTCGGTGACGGGCTGGTCCCGCGAGAAGGTGACGGTCAGCGTGCCCGACGTCGGGGGCGGTTTCGGCACCAAAGCCAACGTCTATGCCGAAGAGATCGTACTGGCCGTGCTCGCCGAACACATCCGGCGCCGCGTGATCTGGGTCGAGGACAGGCAGGAGCACCTGGTGTCCAGCGCGCAGGCCAGAGATCAGACGCACCGGGCCCGCCTGGCCGTCGATGACGCCGGCCGCATCCTCGCCTGGGAGGTGGATTTCGTCGTCGACATCGGCGCGGGAAGCCTGTGGGTGGCAGGGATTGTCGCGAACACGGCGGTGCATCTGATGGGCCCGTACCGGGTCCCGGCGATCTCCGTGCGCGGGCGCGCCGCGCTGACCAACAAGACACTCGTGGCGCAGTACCGCGGTGCGGGCCGACCCGAAGCGACGTTCTCACTCGAGCGCAGCCTCGACGCCGCCGCCGAGGCCGTGGGTATCTCTGGAGTCGAGATCCGGCGGCGCAACCTGCTGACCGCCGAGGACATGCCCTACCGACGCCCGATCCCGTACCGCGACGGTGTGCCGATCGCCTACGACGGCGGCGACTACACCGCGTGCCTGGAGTCGGTGCTCGAAGCCCTCCCGCCCTCGACGGTCGAAGTGTGCGCACGGGAAAACCCGGACCTTCACGTCGGTTTCGGGCTGTCGTCCTACCTGGAGGCGACCGGTCGCGGTCCGCACGAGACCGCGCGGGCCCGAGTGCTGCCCAGTGGCCAGTTCGAGGTGACCGCCGGTGCGGCGTCGGCCGGTCAGGGGCACGAGACCGTCTTCGCGCAGGTCGCCGCCGACGCACTCGCCGTGCCGCTGTCGCAGGTCCGCTACGTCGCGTCGGACACCGAACGACTCCCCGACGGGGTCGGGACATTCGCCAGCCGATCGGCGATCCTGGCCGGATCGGCCGTGCACCAGGCCTGCGGCGAACTCGTCGAACTCGCGTCGCGCCGGGCCGCGATCCTGTTGGGCAGTGATCAGGCCGAGTACGCCGACGGGCGGTTCACCGCCGGCGACGAGGTCATCGGGTGGGACGAACTCGCCGCGGCGGCTCGTGTCGGCGGTGCCGACGAGGGAGGTGCCGCGCTGGATGTGAGCACGGTCTACCGGGTCGAGACCGTGACGTGGACGATGGGCGTGCACGCGGTCGTGCTCGGCGTACACCGGCGCACCGGCATCGTGAAGGTGTTGCGCTACGCGGTGTCTCACGAAGGCGGACGCGAGATCAACCCGCGGATCGTCGAGGGCCAGATCGTCGGTGGTGTCGCGCAGGGGATCGGCGGCGCGCTGTTCGAGGCGTGGCGGTACTCGCCCGCCGGCGAGCCGACGTCGACCACGTTCGCCGCCTATCACCTTCCGCTGACCACCGACCTGCCGGACGTGATCGTGAACCATCTGCATGTCGACACCCCGGTCAATCCGATCGGCGTGCGCGGTGCAGGGGAGAGCGGCACCATTGCGGTGTACTCGGCCGTTGCGAGCGCCGTCGACGACGCGATGGGTGGCGGTTTCCATCTCACCGGCACACCCGTGCGCACCGGGGACCTGTGCCGATGGCTGCTCAGGGACGCATCGTGAAGCCGGCGCCGTTCACCTATCACCGACCGGATTCCGTCGCCGAGGCACTCGCACGGCTGGCGCACGACCCCGACGCGAAGTTGCTGGCGGGCGGGCAGTCACTGATGACGCTGATGAACCTTCGCCTCGCCCGGCCTTCTGCGGTCATCGACATCGGGCGGCTGACCGAGTTGGGCCGGATCTTCGACGACACCGACGATCTCGTGCTCGGCGCGCTCGTCACGCACCGGACAGTGGAAGTCGACCCGCTCATCGCAGCCCGCGCGCCGCTGCTCGCCGACGCTGCCCGCTACATCGGTCACGTCGGCATCCGCAACCGCGGCACTCTCGGTGGTTCGATCGCCCACGCCGACCCGGCGGCTGAGATGCCCTTGGCAACTTTGGTTCTCGACGCCACCTTCTACGTAGAGTCGGCCTCGTCGGGGCGCCGCCGGGTGCCGGCGGACCAGATGTTCGTCTCCTTCTACACCAATGGGCTTGCCCCCGACGAGATGATCACGTGGATCTCGGTACCCGCGATCAGGCCGGAGCAGGGGTGGGGCTTCGTCGAATACGCCCACCAGCACGGTGATTACGGACTTGCCGGCGCCGGCTGCGTGGTGACCCTCGGACCGGACGGGCGGATCGCCTCGGTACGCGCCGGGGTGCTGAGCCTCGCCGACCGCCCGCTGCTTTTCGTCGGCGAGGACGCCGTCGGGGAGGTTCCGTCCGACCGGCTGTGGCGCCACCTCGCCAACACGTGGGCCCGCGACACCGAGCCTCCTGCCGACGACGCCGACTACGCACGCCGTCTCTGTGCGGCGGCGCTGACCGAGGCGCTGACGGACGCCCACCGTCGCGCCGATGCGGCTCAGGGCGGACGCGATGTCCGCTGACATCCCGCCGCCGGTGACCGTCACGCTCGTCGTGAACGGCAGGCAGGTCGTGCGTTCGGTCTCGCCACGGGTCACGCTGGCCGACTTCCTGCGAGACGAATTGGGGCTCACCGGAACACATCTGGGGTGCGAGCACGGGGTCTGCGGGGCGTGCACCGTGTTCATCGAGGGCCGGTCGGGGCGTGCGTGCCTGATGTTCGCGGTACAGGCCGACGGGTTGCGCGTCGACACCGTCGAAGGTCTCGATCAGTTCGAGGAGGCTGCGCGGCTCAAGCGGGCGTTCTCCGAGCGCGGCGGACTTCAGTGCGGCTTCTGTACACCTGGATTTCTGGTGACCGCGGTCGAACTGCTGCGCGATCCGGACGCCGAAAAACCGCTGACTGCCGACTCTGTACGAGAGGCGTTGTCGGGCAACATCTGTCGATGTACGGGTTATCAGGGCATCGTGGCGGCAGTGCTGGATGCCGCGGCGTCGGCGGACGGCGCAGACAGTGCGGACTCCTGACCGTCGGCGTGCTGTCGACCTGCTGCGGCCCGTCGGCCAGAGCCGCTGGGGCATGGCCGCGTGGCTTGCCGGCGCGCTCGGCGCAATCCTGGTCCTGACCGCGGCGTTCGGTCACGCCGAGCTCGGGTCGGCGATCGGGCTCGGGTTCGTGCTGACGGCGGTGCCGTCGCTGCCGGTGGCATGGCGGCCGGCGGTGACCGTTCTCGGGATCCGCGGCCTGACCGTTCTCGCCGGCGCCGGCGCGGCGTTGTCGACGGCCGGGCACCCGCTCCTGCTGGCGACCGCGACGGTGGCCGCCGCGCTGTGTGGGGGCCTGCTCAGCCGAGTGGGCCCGACTGCCGGACTCGCGGTGGTGTTGATTGCCGTGGACATGCCCGATGGGGCCGGAGCGCTCTGGTTGGTGCCCTACCTGGTGGGTGCGGTCGTCGTTGTGATCGCGTGGACGGGCTGGTTCCTGTGCGCGGAGGCGATCCGTCGCGGTCGCGGCGAGCAGGTGCAATCCGAAGCGCTTCGCGGTGCGACTTGGCGGGATTCGTGGCCGCATGCGCTGCGCGTCGGTGTCGCAGTCGCCGTCGCGGTGGCCCTGGCCGGCCTGCTGCCCGACGACCTGGTCGGCGGGCACTGGCTCGTCACCAGCGTCGTCCTGACGGTACAGCCTGCTGCCATCGACACCGGAGTTCGCCTGGCGCAGCGACTTTCGGGAAACACGGTGGGCGCGCTCATCGCCGCGGTGCTGCTCGGTGCGCATCCGTCGGTGCCGGTGGTCGCGGTGCTGACCGTCGTGCTGTTCACGCTCGCGATGGCGCTGCGGCCGGTGAACTACACGTGGTGGGCGGTGACGGGCCCGCCGGTGCTGCTGATGATCAGTGAATATCCCGATCTGTTCCCGTGGTACGAGGGCGGTGTGCGGTTGGCGATGAACGTCGCGGGAGCCGTGATCGTCGTCCTGGTGGTGTTCAGCCCGGCAGCGCTGGCGTGGATCAGGAACCGTGGTGGCGCTACCGGCTTTCGCGAGAAAGACGGGTCGGATAGTGTATACAAAATCCAATCGAGGAGGCTCAGGTGACGACGTTGCTCGTGGAGGACATCGGCCTCCTGGTACACGGAGATGCCGCTGTCCCGCCGCTGCGAGACACCACGCTCGTCATCGAGGACGGGATCATCGTCGGCATCGGCGTGGATGCGGCCGCGCCCGATCAGGTGCTGTCCGCGGGAGGCCTGACCGTGATGCCGGGCCTCGTCGACGGTCACGTGCACCCGACGTTCGGAGAGTGGACGCCGGCCCAGGATGCGATCGGCTGGATACACAACTACCTGCACGGTGGCACCACGTCGATGGTGTCGGCAGGCGAGCTCCACATTCCCGGGCTCGCCTTCGACGCCCTGACGCCCGAGCTGGTGCTCAGCATCGCCATCACGTCCAAGCACACCACCGGCCGGATGCGGCCGTCCGGTGTCAAGGTCAACGCGGGCACGGTGCTGCTGGTGCCCGGCATGACCGAAGAGCATTTCGATCGCGCCCACCGCGAGGGGATCGATCAACTCAAGTTCATCTTCTACGACTGGAACCGCCTGGGGGACGGCGAGGCTCAGCGCTACGTCCAGTGGGCCCACGAACGCGGGATGACCGTGAAGCTGCACTCCGGCGGGGTGTCGCGGTCAGGGTCGAGCAAGGTCGCCGGGTCCGATGTGGTCCTGGCCGTGCGCCCGGATGTCGTCGGCCACATCTCCGGTGGTCCCATCCCGCCGCCCGACGCCGACATCATCGCGATCATCGACGGCCTGCCCGACACCCACGTCGAGGTGTGCAGCTCGAACAACTACCGCGCCACCACCATCGTCGCCGAGGAACTGATCCGCCGGGGCAGGCTCGACCGTCTCACCCTCGGCACCGACACCCCGGGCGGCACCGGGGTCATCCCGCGCGGCATGCTGCGGGCGGTCTGCTTCCTTGCTTCGGTGTGTGGCGTCGACCCGCTCGCCGCGGTGGCCGCGGCCACCGGACAAACAGCCCGCGCCCATGGGCTCGGCACCGGCTTGATCGCCGAGGGCATGCCCGCTGATCTCGTTGTGCTGGGCCCGATCACGGGCTCGATGGCCACCGATGCGCTGGAATCCTTCGCGCTGGGCGACCTGCCGGGAATTGCGTCGGTGCTCGTCGACGGCGTCCCGCTGGTGGCGCAGCGCAGCGAGCAGACGCCACCGCCGAGCCGCTCCGTCACCTGGCGGGGTGCGCCGGCGCGGCCCCAACCGCCCCGCGCCCTTCCTGTCGGGGCGCACGCCTCCGGCTGCTGCTGACCATCCACCGACGACCCTAGGAGACGCCATGTCCGGCCAACCGATGCCGCACACCGGTCCGACCACTCCCGATGTGCTGCTGCGCCTCGACGGACTGCTCGACGACGAAGAACGCCAGATCCGGGATGCCGTCCGGGCTCTCGTCAAATCACGTATCACGCCAGAGGTCGCGCGCTGGTACGAGGAGGGCGAGCTTCCCGTCCGCGAGCTCGCCGCCGAACTCGGCGAACTCGGGCTGCTGGGCATGCATCTGGACGGCTACGGGTGTGCCGGAACGTCGGCAGTCGCCTACGGTCTGGCCTGTCTGGAACTCGAGGCCGGGGACTCGGGCATCCGTTCCCTCGTCTCTGTTCAGGGCTCGCTGGCGATGTTCGCACTGCACGCATTCGGCAGCGAAGAGCAGAAGCAGCAGTGGCTGCCGGATATGGCCGCAGGACGCAAGATCGGCTGCTTCGGACTGACCGAACCCGACTTCGGATCCAATCCCGCGGGGATGCGCACCCGCGCCGTGCGTTCCGGGGACGACTGGATTCTCGACGGCAGCAAGATGTGGATCACCAACGGTTCGGTGGCCGATGTCGCCGTCGTGTGGGCGCGCACCGACGAGGGCGTGCGCGGATTCGCCGTTCCCACGGACACGCCTGGCTTCACCGCGCACGCCATCAAGTCGAAGATGTCACTGCGTGCCTCGGTGACCAGCGAGCTCGTGCTGGACGGGGTACGCCTGCCCGACAGCGCCCGACTGCCCGGGGCCACCAGTCTGCGGGCACCTCTGAGCTGCCTCAACGAAGCCCGTTTCGGCATCGTGTTCGGTGCGGTCGGTGCTGCCAGAGACTGCCTGGAGACCGCCCTGACCTACGCGCAGTCACGTCAGCAGTTCGATCGGCCCATCGGCGGATTCCAGTTGACCCAGCAAAAGCTCGCAGATATGACACTCGAATACGGCAAGGCATATCTGCTGGCGTTGCACCTCGGTCGAGCCAAGGACGCCACCGGGCTACGCCCGGAGGAGGTCAGCCTCGGCAAGTTGAACAACGTGCGCGAAGCCATCGCCGTCGCCCGGACCGCCCGCACAATTCTCGGGGCCAGCGGCATCACCGGCGAGTATCCGGTGATGCGTCACGCCAACAATCTCGAATCGGTGTTGACGTACGAGGGCACCAGCGAGATGCATACCCTGGTGATCGGGCAGGCCCTCACGGGCACCGGCGCGTTCCGCTGACACCGAGGAGTCGCCGTGGCAGAACCGATCGACGAATACTTCCGCGCGACCGTCGGGTCGTTTTCCCCGCCGCAACACGCCGAAACAGACGCACTGCAGGGTTTTTCGGCGCAACGCTGCCTGGAGATCTTCGACGCGCAACTCGGAAGCAGGCACCTCGACCTGGCGGCTCGCTGGTTGCGGTCGCAGGGGAAGGGTTTCTACACCATCGGATCGTCGGGTCACGAGAGCAACGCCGCGGTCGCCGCGGCACTGCGCCCCACCGACCCTGCGCTGCTGCATTACCGGTCCGGCGCGTTCTTCCTCGCGCGGGCGGGTCAGGTCGATGGCAGTGATCCGCTGCGCGACGTCCTGCTCGGTCTGGTCGCCGCCACGGACGAACCGATCTCGGGTGGGCGGCACAAGGTGTTCGGCAGGCACGATCTCGCGGTGATCCCGCAGACCTCGACCATCGCCTCGCACCTGCCGCGCGCGGTCGGCGTCGCGTTCTCGATCGCGCGGGCGCGCAAGATCGGGGCCGAGAGCCCGTGGCCCGCCGATGCATTGGCGGTGTGCAGTTTCGGCGACGCGTCGGCCAATCACTCGACTGCGGTCGGCGCGGTGAACACCGCGATGCACACGGCATATCAGCGCATGCCGCTGCCGTTGCTGTTCGTCTGCGAGGACAACGGCATCGGCATCAGCGTCAAGACTCCGCAGGGCTGGATCGCCCGCACCTACAGCGGCCGCGCCGACCTGCGCTACTTCACCGCCGACGGCGCGGATCTGCCCAAGGTGTTGGCTGTTGCCGCCGAGGCCGCCGAATATGTTCGTTCACAACGCCGTCCGGCGTTCCTCCATCTTCGGACGGTACGCCTGATGGGCCACGCCGGCTCGGACTACGAGCCGGGCTACCGCAAAGGCGACGAGATCACCGCCGACTACGGCCGCGATCCGGTGTTGTGTTCGGCGCGCATTCTCATCGCGGCCGGAGTACTCACACCGCAGCAGGTTCTCGACGCCTACGAGGCGAAGCGGTCAGAAGTGTTGGCGCTCGCCGAAGACGTGGCCGAATCGGCGCAACTGGACAGTCCGGGCGCGGTCATGACACCACTGCGCGACACCCTCGACGACGCGGTCGGCGCGACCAGGGCCGCGGCCGCCTCCCCGCCGCGTGCCCATGACGCCACCCCGGTGACGGTCGCCCAGGCCATCAACCGTGCGCTGCGCGAGGTGCTGGCCGATCATCCCGAGACGCTGATCTTCGGCGAGGACGTCGGCCGCAAGGGCGGGGTGTACGGCGTGACCCGAGGCCTTCAGGCCAAGGCGGGCAACGCCCGGGTGTTCGACACCCTCCTCGACGAACAGTCCATCCTCGGGTTGGCATTGGGCGCAGGTGTTTCGGGCCTGCTGCCCATTCCGGAGATCCAGTACCTGGCCTACCTGCACAACGCGGCGGACCAGATCCGCGGTGAAGGCGCGACGCTGCAGTTCTTCTCCGACCGGCAGTACCGCAACCCGATGGTGGTCCGCATCGCCGGCTACGGCTACCAGAAGGGCTTCGGCGGCCACTTCCACAACGACAACAGCGTCACCGCGATCCGCGACCTCCCCGGAGTGGTGGTCGCCTCACCGGCCCGTCCGGACGACGCCGCGGCGATGATGCGATCGTGCGTCTGCGCCGCACGCGCTGCTGGGATCGTCTGCCTGTTCCTCGAGCCGATCGCGCTGTACCACACCCGCGACCTGTACGAGGACGGCGACGACCTCTGGCTCACCCCGGACGGCGGGACAGTCGCGGAGATCGGTCGTGCCCGCACGTACGGCGACGGTCGGGATCTGACGATCCTGACATTCGGCAACGGCGTGCGTATGAGCCTGCGCGTCGCGCGTCGATTGGCCGACAGGCAGATCGCCGCGCGGGTGGTGGACCTCCGCTGGTTGTCGCCCCTTCCGGTGGCGGACATCCTCGCGGAGGCGGAGGTGAGCGGCCGGGTTCTCGTCGTCGACGAGACGCGAGCCGCCGGCGGGGTCAGCGAGGGCGTCCTGACCGCGCTCGTCGACAGTGGCTACACCGGCGCGATGGCTCGGGTTGCCAGCCATGACAGCTTCATTCCGCTCGGCGACGCGGCATTGGAGGTCCTGCTCTCCGAGGACACAGTCGAGGCCGCAGCGATCAAACTCGCTTCAGGCGGAGGCTAACGCCTTCGCCAGTGCGGGCACCGCCAGCTCACGCTGCCACTGCCGTGCCGTCGAGCTGGCCAGGAAGGCGTCGACGGCAGCTGCCGGATCGTCGTTGTCCTGCCAGTCCCAGCAGAGCCTGCGCACCAGCTCGGGTGACAGCAGATTCTCGACGGGGACCGAAACCTGTTGTGCGAGTTCGGTCAGTTCGGCGCGCGCCGCCTCGAGCCGCGCGGCGGCTTCAGGTTTGCGACGGGCCCACCGAGACGCAGGAGGCGGTCCGTTCGACGGCTCCTGCGCATCGGGCGGCTCGCTGGTGCGGGCCCGGTTGAGCGCGTCCAGCCACACCTGGGCGCTGCGCCGCTGCTTGGCTCCGCCGAAAATCGGTAGCTCGGTGAGCTTTTCGACCGTGTCGGGATTCGCGGTCGCGGCGCTGATGATCGCGCTGTCGGGCAGTATCCGCCCCGGCGCGATGTCTCGCCGTCGCGCGATCTGGTCACGCGTCGTCCACAGTTCGCGTACCGCCGCCAGTGCTTTCGGGTCGCGGACCTTGTGGATGCCTGAGGTGCGGCGCCATCGGTCGCGCCGGGTGGGGGCCGCTTCGAAGGTGCGCAGATACTCGAATTCCTGTCTGGCCCATTCGGTTTTGCCCTGCTCCGCGAGGACGGCGGCGACGGCGTCACGCAGGTCGACGAGAACTTCCACGTCGAGTGCGGCGTAGTTGAGCCATTCCTCGGGCAGTGGCCGTTTCGACCAGTCCGCCGCGCCGTGGCCCTTGGTCAGTTGCAATCCGAGAAGTCGTTGGACCATGGCCGCCAGGTTGACTCGCTCGTAGTTGGCGAGCCGGCCCGCAAGCTCGGTGTCATACAGGGCGGACGGGCGGATGCCGATCTCGGCAAGGCAGGGAAGGTCCTGATCGGCGGCGTGCAGCACCCATTCGTCTCCGGCGAGAACCTCGGCGACGGGAGCCAGCACCTCGACCGAGTCGCCGCCGTGGCTCACAGGGTCGATCAGGACCGTGCCAGCGCCGGCCCGCCGGATCTGTACCAGGTAGGCGCGATTGGAGTAGCGGAATCCCGAGGCGCGCTCGGCGTCCACCGCGAACGGTCCGGTGCCTGACGCGAGAAGTTCTGCCGCGCGGGCGATTTCGTGTCTGCTCGAGGACACGTTGGGCACCCCGTCGCGGGGCGCGAGAAGCGGCTCGGCCTCGGGCTCGGCCGCCTCGGGGGCGTCGATTCCCAGCGACGAGCCAACTGTTTCGGATTCGGACATCGGGATCAAGCGCGGGTACGTGAGCCCAAGTCGGTGACCCCGGCGGGCGGCAACCCCGCGGCATGTTCGAGGACCTCGCAGAACGCCTCGACGTGGGGGCCGAGTTCGATGTCGGTCGCAGTCCAGGAGGCGCGCAGCTCGAGCTGGTGCGCACGCGGCGGCCCCGAGATGTCGCCATAGCGGACCGAGGTGGTGGCGGTGACGGTGCCGCCCAGGGCGGTGACGTGCTCGGCGCGCTGCTCGAGCGCGTCGACGAGCCAGCTCCAGGCCACCTCGGGCAGCAGCGGGTCGACGGCCTCGGTGGAGTCCAGGTCGGCCTGGATGTAGGCGACGAGGCGCATCGTGCCGTCCCAGGCCTCGGCGCCCTCGGGGTCGTGAAGGAGGATCAGCCTGCCGAACGCGTCGCCCTCGGAGCGCTCCGGGATGATCGGGGTCTCGGCATGCTTGACCTCGGCGCCCAGCGCGTAGCTGTAGGGCGCCAGACGCTGCGGGGGCCGGATCGGGCCGAGCTCGATCTCCGGTCGGACGGTGGTGGCATTCATCGCCGCCACCGCGTCGCGGAACTGAGCCGGTTCGGCGGTGGTCACGGCGTTTGACGCTAGCCCATTTGGGCAGGTCTGTGCTCATGGCGCGCCGATTCGGCCAGAACGGGGCATGGCAGCATGGTGGGCGATGAACACGCGCCGCGAGCTGCCCGAATCCCCCTACCTGGCCGCCGTCGCCGGTCGCAAGCCGGCGCGGGTCCCCGTCTGGATGATGCGGCAGGCCGGCCGGTCGCTGCCCGAATACCGGGAACTGCGGGCCAAGAACACCATGATGCAGGCCTGCTTCGATGCCGATCTGATCACCGAGATCACACTGCAGCCGGTGCGCAGGCACGGCGTCGACGCCGCGATCCTGTTCTCCGACATCGTGGTGCCGCTGCGTGCGGCAGGCATCGACCTCGACATCGTCCCCGACGTGGGCCCGGTGATCGCGCATCCGATCCGCACGGCAGGCGACGTCGCCACGGTGCGTCCGCTCGAGCCCGAGCAGGTCGCCCCGGTGAGCACCGCGATCGGACAGCTGACCTCCGCACTGGGCGACGTCCCGCTGATCGGCTTCGCGGGCGCCCCGTTCACGCTGGCGTCCTACCTGGTCGAAGGCGGGCCCAGCCGTAACCACGAGCGCACCAAGGCGATGATGCTCGGCGAGACCGACACCTGGCACGCACTGATGACAGCGCTGACCGACGTCACCATCGCGTTCCTGCGGGCGCAGCTGGAGGCCGGGGTCGACGCGATCCAGGTGTTCGACTCGTGGGCGGGCACGCTGTCGCTGGCCGACTACCGCACCTATGTGCTGCCGCACAGTGCCCGGGTGTTCGCATCGCTGGCGAGCTTCGGTGTTCCGATGACCCACTTCGGTGTCGGCACGGCCGAGCTGCTCGGCGCGATGTCCGAAGCGGTCGTCGGGCACGGTGTGCCCGCTGTCGTCGGCGTGGACTGGCGCACCTCGCTGACCGACGCCGCAGCGCGAGTCCAGCGGGGCAGCGCCCTGCAGGGCAACCTCGATCCGGTCGTGTTGCTCGCGGGCTGGCCCGTGGTGCAGCGCGCCGTGCGCGCCGTCGTCCAGGACGGCAGGCGGGCCGTCGACGCCGGCGCGAACGGGCACGTGTTCAACCTCGGTCACGGTGTGCTGCCCGCCACCGATCCCGCGATCATCACCGACGCCGTCGCGTTGGTGCACCAGCTGTGAACGCGCCTAGCCGCGCACGGTATTGCGTTGTCGGCGGCGGTATTTCGGGTCTGGCGGCCGCGTACCGGCTACGCGTGGCCGCCGGCCCCGACGCGTCCATCACCCTGCTGGACCCCGCGGACAGGCTCGGTGGTGTGCTGCGCACCGAGCGGCTGTGCGGCCAGCCTCTCGACGTCGGGGCGGAGGCGTTCGTCGCGCGCAGGCCCGAGGTGCCGGCGCTACTCAATGAGCTGGGATTGGCCGGCAGGCAGATCACGACCACGGGTGCGCGGCCGCTGATCTACAGCGAGGGCCGCCTCCATCAACTGCCGAAGGACACTGTCAACGGCATCCCGTCGCGCCCTTCGGCACTGGCCGGCCTGGTGGACGACGCGACGATCCGGTGGATGCTCGACGAGCCCCGACGGCCGTTCTCCTGGCGCGCAGGCGCCGATCCCTCGGTCGCCGACCTGGTGGGCGACCGGTTCGGCGAACAGGTCGTGGTGCGCTCGGTCGACCCGCTGCTGGCGGGCGTCTACGCCGGGTCCGCGGCGACCATCGGCATCCGCGCCGCCGCGCCCACCGTGGCCGCTGCGCTGGACGGCGGGGCGCAGAGCCTCACCCAGGCCGTCGCGGCGGCGTTGCCGCCGCCCCAGCCGGGATCGGTGTTCGGGGCGATCGACGGCGGCTACCAGGTGCTGATCGACGAACTCGTGCGCCGGTCGGGGATCGAGTGGGCCCAGGTCGCGGTTCGGGCACTGCATCGCGCGGCGCGCGGTTGGGAACTCGTCGACGACGAGGGTGGTCGGTGGTCGGCGGACGCGGTGGTGCTCGCGGTGCCCGCGCCGCGACTGCCTGCGCTGGTCGCCGAGCTGGCGCCGCGCAGCGCCGCGGCGGCGCGCAGAATCCCCGTCGCCTCGGCGGCGGTGGTGGCGCTTGCGCTTCCCGGCGGCACTCCGCTGCCCGAGCAGTCCGGCGTGCTGGTGGCGGGGCGGGGGAGGCTGCGTACGAAGGCGGTCACGCTGTCGTCGCGCAAATGGGGCCGGCGGGGCAGCGCCGAAATGGTGCGCCTGTCCTACGGCAGGTTGGGTGACGACCTCGCGCGCAGCACCGGCGACGAGGACCTGCTCACGTGGGCGGGCCAGGATCTGGAGGCCCTGTTCGGGATCTCGGTGGAGCCGGTCGACTCCCGGGTGGCTCGCTGGATCGACGCGATGCCCCAGTACGGCCCCGGCCATGCCGAACTGGTGTCCGAGGTGCGCTCCGGTCTTCCGGAAGGCGTCGCGGTGGCCGGTGCTTATCTCGACGGTATCGGCGTGCCCGCCTGTCTGGCATCGGCCGCCAGGGCGGCGGCGGCACTGGTCGTCACCTGAACGTGCCGCGGTGGCACGATGGGCGCATGGCCAAGCTCGATTACGACGAACTGAACTCCACGATCCGCTACCTGATGTTCTCGGTGTTCGCCGTGCAGCCCGGTGTCCTGGGCGCCGAGGAGGACGCGCGGGCGGCCGTCGTCGACGAGACGGCGACCTTCGTCAAACACCAGGAGGACAAGGGCGTCGTCGTCCGTGGGCTCTACGACGTTGCCGGGATGCGCGCAGACGCCGACTTCATGATCTGGACGCACGCCGAGAACGTCGAGGCTTTGCAGGCCACCTATTCGGATTTCCGCCGAACTACCACATTGGGTCGCGCATCGACACCGGTGTGGAGCAATGTGGCTTTGCATCGTCCCGCCGAGTTCAACAAAAGCCACATCCCGGCCTTCCTGGCAGGCGAGGAACCGGGAGCCTACATCTGCGTGTATCCGTTCGTGCGGTCCCTGGACTGGTATCTGCTGCCCGACGAGGAACGTCGCCGCATGCTCGCCGAGCACGGGATGGCCGCCCGCGGGTACAAAGACGTTCGCGCCAACACGGTGCCGGCCTTTGCGTTGGGCGACTACGAGTGGCTGTTGGCTTTCGAGGCGCCGGAGTTGCACCGGATCGTCGATCTGATGCGGGACTTGCGTGCCACGGATGCGCGACGCCACGTCCGGGAGGAGACGCCGTTCTTCACGGGGCCGCGCGTCTCGGTGGAACAGCTCGTCACCGCCCTGCCGTGACCTTCGCCAGTTTTGCGCCATCAAGTCGCATTCTTACGCTCCCGCTAATATCCGTAATCTTTACTCGCGACAATAATCCGTTTTTGAACTCGCATTAGTACGGATTGCGAACGAACTGGCAAATTTTGCCGAGCAGAATCTGCCGTGGTTCGGTCGACGAATTCTGGTTGCTAAACTCCCCGCATGCCGAACCTACGGGGGGTGACGGCGGGCGCAGCGATCGTTGGCGTCGGGTATGCCACATGGCTGCTCAACGATTGGGGCGGACCACCTGTCATCCGGATCGTCGATGACGCGGGCCTGGTGTTCTTCGCCGCCTTCGCGACGGTGTGTGCTGCCCTGGCGTCGGTGAAGGCCCGCGGCAGGGCGCGCGCGGGCTGGGCTGGTATGGCGGTCGGAGCCGGTGGGTGGGCCGCCGGTGAAGCAGCCTGGTGCTACTACGATGTCGTCTCTGCCGAGCAGCCGTTCCCGTCGTGGGCCGACGCCGGATACACCCTGTTCCTGGTCGGCGCCGGCTTGTGTCTGGTCTTGCTGCTGTCCGCCCATCCGCCGGGCATCCAGGTGCGGATCGCCCTCGACGGGCTCATCGTCGGCGCCGCGGTCTTCTGCCCGGTGTGGGTGACGTTCCTCGCGCCGGTGTACGAGGCGCGCTCGGCGTCATCCTCGGCGGTGGCGATGGCGCTGACGTACCCGGTGGTCGACATCGCGCTCATCACCATGGCGACGCTCCTGCTTTCCCGGGCGCCGGCGGCGAAGCGGCCGATGCTTGCAGCGTTGACCGTCGGCTTGGTGTTGATCATGCTGTCGGACACCGCTTTTGCGTATCTGACGGCAGTCGACGGCTACGACGCCCACCACGCGATCGCGATCGGATGGGCGTGGGGCTTCCTGTGCCTGGGCGTCTCGGCGCTGGTGGCCCCGCGCAGCGCATTCCAGCGCAACCGTGCGGAAGCGCCCATGTCGCGTGCCGCGGTCTGGCTGCCCTACGTGCCGGTCATCGCGTCGGCGGCGATCTGCACACCGGTGCTGATCGCCGGGCTCGGCCCTGTGTTCATCGGTGCGGCTGTCACAGTGTTCGCCGTCATGATCCGGCAGTTCCTCGTCCTCGCCGACAACGGCCGCCTCCTCGGGAAGGTGGCCGACCAGGCGTTGCGGGATCCGCTGACCGGCCTGGCGAATCGGGCGATGTTCCAGGAGCGCCTGTCGTATGCGGTGCGCCTGCATCAGCGGCATTCGATGGCAGTGGGCGTGCTGGTGATGGATCTCGACCGTTTCAAGGCTGTCAACGAGAACTACGGCCACCCTACCGGAGACGCGGTGTTGGTGAGGGTGGCCGAACGTCTGGCCAGCACGGTCCGCAGCACCGATACGGTCGCGCGATTCGGCGGAGACGAGTTCGCGGTGCTGCTGGAGGGCGACGCCGACACGGCCCGCGCCCTCGCCCGCCGGGTGATGAGGGCCTTCGAGCGGCCGTTCCACATCGCCGGGGAAGACCTCGTCGTGCGGCCCAGCGTGGGTCTGGCCATCGCGCCCGCCGAGGATTCCGACATCACGGCAGACGAACTGCTGGACCAGGCGGACATCGCGATGAACACCGCCAAGCGGGCGCTGTCGCACGAGCTGGTGGTGTTCGAGCCGAGCCTGGACATGGGCTCGCTGACGGCCGAGCAGCGTCGCGACCCTGCCGGACACAACGGCGAGCCGGCCGAGCAGGGGTCGGAACGGCTGTTGGAAGAACTCCGTCATGCCATCGAGCATTTCGAGCTCAGCGTGGTGTATCAGCCGAAGTTCGATCTGCGCACCTATGAGGTGTGCGGGCTCGAGGCCCTCGTGCGGTGGCCGCACCCGCGGCGCGGTCTGCTGACGCCCGATCAATTCCTGCCGCTGGTCCGCCAGCACGGCTTGATGCGGTCGGTGACATCGGTCGTACTCGAGCATGCCCTCGACGACGCGGCGCGGTGGTACCGCAAGGGACTGGGTGTTCCGGTGGCTGTCAACGTCTTCGCGCCCTCGATCAGCGACCCCGAACTCCCCGAGCAGATCATCGATGCGCTGGACCGGCGGCATCTGCCGCCGGGAGCGCTGACCGTCGAGATCACCGAGGATCTGCTGCTCGACAATCTGGGGAAGACGCGGATGGTGTTCAACAAGCTGCGCGACAAGGGAATTCGGGTCGCCATCGACGACTTCGGCAGCGGTTACTCGGCGTTGTGGTACCTGCGCGAATTCCCCGTGGACGAGGTGAAGCTGGATCGGGAGTTCATCGCACCTGTCCTGACGCATCCGGCGTCGGCGGCGATCGTGCGCGCCGTCGTCGACCTCGCGCATGCGTTGGGCGTCACGCCTGTCGCCGAAGGGGTCGAGAACGCCGAGACGGCAAATCAATTGCTGGAGTACGGGTGTGAGGTCGCTCAGGGCTTTCTCTACAGTCCTCCGCTACCGGCATCGGGGATCGAGAAGCTGCTCGAATCGCACAAGCGCAGTGTGTGCGCGGACTACGACCCTGCGGGTACCAGGCGCAGCGAGATCGAGTTGATGCAGTAGCGCTGGTCGGTCGGCGTCGGGTAACCCTCGCCCTCGAACACGTGCCCGAGATGGCTGTGGCAGTTCGCGCAGAGAACTTCCACCCGTCGCATGCCCATCGAATCGTCGGCCCGCAGGATCACAGACTCCGAGTCGGCGGGGTCGAAGAACGAGGGCCACCCGCAGTGGGATTCGAATTTCTCTGTGCTGCGGAATAATTCGGCCCCGCACGCGCGGCACTGATAGACGCCCTCGGTCTTGGTGTCGGTGTACTCGCCGGTGAAGGGACGCTCGGTGCCTGCCTGCCGCAACACCGCGAACTCCTCGGGGGTGAGCCGTTCGCGCCACTGGTCGTCGCTGAGCACCAGCTTGGGAGCTGTCATGCTGCCAGGTTACTCGGCCGGCCGGCCCGCGGGCGTGAGCTCTTTCATCCATGGGGGATCGATGCCGTCGTCGAGGCGGCCGTCGTTCCTGGCGTCGAGGTAGCGGAAGACCAGGACGCAGAAGATCACGACGACCATCAGGGACCAGCCGTAGGTGATCTTGAGGTACTCGAACGCCCGCCCGGTGGACGGCAGCTGCCACAGCAGCCACTTGTCCATGGTCAGGAACCCGTACGCGGCCAGCCACGCGACCCAGTTGCGGATCACCGAGTTCGGCAGTACCACCGTCATCAGGAACGGGAACAACACGATGGAGTAGTAGCCCTGTCCCAGCGACAGCGCGAGCCACGACGTCGTGAGCACCACCCCGGAGGACGTCAGCATCCAGAAGAACGGGTCGCGGGTCCGGTAGTAGCGGTACAGCAGCCACAGAGCGATCACGCCGAGGACGACGAACAGGATGCGCAGTGTCATGATCAGCCACATCGGCAGGCCGTAGTAGAGGCCGTTGCCGAGGATGGAGCTGTTGAAGTAGTCACGGGTCGAGAAGATGTAGGGGACCGTGCGGGTGACGAAGCTCATCGGGTCGCTGATCAACGGCCACGCGACGGCATTGAAGATCACCGGAACGACGAACGCTGTCACCAGGGCCCGCCACTGCCGGTTGAGCAGCGGCAGCAGCAGCAACGGTGCGATCAGCGGCTTGACCACCAAAGTCAGCCCGATGGCCACACCGGCCCACCATTCGTGACTGCGATTACCGTCGAGCAGCCAGCGGAAGAACAGCACCTCCAGCAGCAGGATGACACCGTTGATGTTGCCGAACACCAAAGTGTTGGTGACGCTTTCGGTGCAGAACATCGCCAGCAGAAGTGCGGGCGCGGCCACCGAAGACAGCGTGAAGTTGAAGAGCCGCAACAGGAAATAGCCGGCGAGGATGATCGCGACGGCGTTGAAGAAGATGAACCAGTTCCGCGACGCAACCTCGGGCAGGTAGCCGAACGGCGCGATGATCAGCGTGCCGCCCGGCGGGTAGAGGTAGTGCGGGTCGACGTGGTTGAAGTGCTCGTTGTAGATGTCCCAGCCGAACTTGAAGTTGATGACGGCGCGGTAGACGGGCGCGAAGTCGTCGGTGATGTAGCGGTTGAAGACGAGCACGTAGCTGCGATGGATCACCGCCATGATGGCCAGCGGCCACAGGATCGACCGCAGCACTGACGCGGTGCTCGGCGGGGCCGTGCGGGGCCGGAACGCGGTCAGCACAAGATCACGCACGCCCCGCACGGTACCTCAGCGTTCCCAGAATGCCGTCAGGCCGGGCAGTACGTGTCGGTCGACGGCAGCTCGCCGGACTTGAGGTACTCGATGACCGGGGGAAGCGCGCAGGACGAATAGATGCTGGCACCGTGCCCGATGCCCTGCCACATCACCCGCCGGTTGGACGAGCCCGCGTTGATGGCGGTGGCGGCGACGGCGGCCACGCCCTCGTTGCCGACGATCGGATTGTTGGCGACGCCGAGCAGCAGGGTCGGGATCGTGAGCTCGCTGGGCTCCTTCGGGGCGCTGCCGCTGGGCCAGTTGAGGCACTTGACCATGTCTAGTGCACCGACGGTGCCGAACTGCGGATACATCTTCCCCCAGGCGACCACGAGCTCTCTGACCCTGTCGGGGGTGGGCCGGTTGAGCGCGTCACTGCACGTGTTGACGAACTGTCCGTCGGTCTGGCGCAGCGTCTCGGCCTGGTTGATGAGGTTGTTGAGCCGGTTGGTGTTGCCGGAGCGGGCGTCGGCGATGGCCAGCGCCAGCTCGTTGCCCGCGTCGACACGGCCCCCGCGCGGAAAGCCCAGCGCCGTCGACAGGGCATCGGCGACGGCGGCCACCGAGGCGCCGCCGGGTCCGCGGCCGGCGCGGGCGTCGGCGAGCAACGAGTCGACGGCAGCCTTGGGGTCGGGCCCGAGGGGGCAGTTGGTGGCGAGGCACTGGGTGGCCCATGCATCGAGTGCGGCCTGCTCACCCTTGACGCGTTGTTCTGTGGCGGCTTCCGCGGAGATGCCGAGCGGCAGTGGGGAGTCGAGCACCAGGCGGGCCACCTTGTTCGGGTGCGATCCCGCGTAGGCGAGCGCGACCTGCGCGCCGTTACCGACGCCGAGCAGGGCGAGTGCGGGCACGTCCCAGGTGGTGCGAAGGCGTTCGATGTCCTCGGCCGCGTGAGCGTTGTCGTAGGCCGAGTCGCCGGGGGCGATGGTGTCGGTGCAGCTCGTCGTCGCCGTCATCGTGATCGCGCCGAGGTTGGCGACGGGGTCGTCGCCGGACTGGAACTGGGCCTGCTCGAACATCTCCTGACGGTCGAACAGGTCACGGCAGTCCAGCTCGCCGGACATGCCGATGCCTCGGCGGTCGACCGAGACGACGGGGTTCTGCTTGAGAACGTCGGCTCCTGCGCGCGACAGCCACACCGGAAGCTGAACCGAGGACGGCAGATCCGATCCGGTCGTCATGACCAGGGGCCCGGCGTCGGCGGGTGTCTGGGCCGAGGTCGCACGGACCACGCCGATGCTGACGGTCCCTGAGGCGCCGTTGATCGGGTCGAGGTCGGCGTCGTAGCTGGCGCAGTCGAGCTTCACGCCGGGAAGCGGCTGGAGCGAGGCCGATGCGAACATCCGGCCCGTGCAATCACGCCAGGACAGATCGTTCTTGGGGACCTCGACGGCGGGCGGACCGGCGGGCTGGTCGCTGGTCTCCGGAGCGCCCTGGGGGCCGGCCCCGGAGTCGGTGGCGTATCGCGGGTTGGCGGCCAGGCCCGGTGAGCAGGCCGCCAGCACCAGCGACAGCACGACAGCCAGGACCACTCGACGCATGGGCACCACAGTACTGACTGGCGATCAGAACGCTTCGTCCCCGCGCGCCGCGCGTTCACGGACATAGCGCAGGTACAGATAGCCCTCGTCGTCGGTCAGGGCGTGCTGCAGTCGCAGGTTGCTGCGCACTTCGCCGGGCCCGGTGACGATGCGGGCGGGCTTGCCGCCGAGCAACAGCGGAGCGACGGTCACGCACAGCTCGTCGAGCAGATCGGCATCGGTGAACAGCCCGAGGATGCCGGGTCCGCCCTCGGTGAGTACCCGCAGGAATCCACGGTCGGCGAGGAGGCTGAGCGCGGTGGACAGATCGACCGAGTCCGGTTCTGGGCCGGACGCATCGAGTACTTCGGCGAGCGTGCCCAGACGTTGCCGGGTGTCGTCGACGGCGGCCGCGGACGTCAGGATCAGTGGTGTCACCTCGGTGCGGTGGAACAATTTGGCGTCCCTGTCGATCCGGCCTGACCGGCTCAGCACGGCGATCGGCGGGATTTCGGCCTGGCCGCGGTGCTGTCGGGCGAGCCGTTCGGCGGCACCGAACTGCACGCCGGAATAGTCCTCAACCTGCGCCGTCGACGCGCCGACGACGACCACGTCGGCGAGTTCGCGCAACGCGGCGAAGACGGCGCGGTCCCCGGCGCTCCCGAGGTCGCCGGACTTGCCGTCGCTGGTCGCGCCGCCGTCCACCGACGTGATCATGTTGGCGCGCACCCAGCATGACTGCAGACCGTCGGGGTAGCGGTAGCGCTGCGCGAGCTCGGGCGCCGTGAGCTCCCCGGCTCGCCCCAGGAATGTGAAGTGCGTCCCGTCATCGTCGCCGGACATACGTCAAATCACAGCACGCCGCTATGGTGCCTGCATGCAAGGGTCCAGCGATGTCGAACATCTGGTCGATCGGCATCCCAGCGTCACACCGGAACGACTGATCGCTCAGCTGATCCCGCCGCCCACATTCGCCGATGTCAGCTTCGATTCCTATCGGCCGGACCCCTCGGAGCCCTCCCAGTCGGCGGCGGTGGAGACATGCCGGAGATTCGCCGAGCAGGCGGTGGCGCGCCGGTCGGGCAAGAAGAAGTTGTTCGGCAAGCGCGAAGTGCTGCCCGGTGTCGGGGTTTACCTCGACGGCGGGTTCGGGGTCGGCAAGACGCACCTGCTGGCCTCGTCGTACTACGCCGTCGGCGCGGCCCCGCAATACAAGCGCGCGTTCGCGACGTTCGGCGAACTCACGCAGCTGGCCGGGGTGTTCGGTTTCGTCGAGTGCATCGAGCTGCTGTCGGACTATGTGCTGCTCTGCATCGATGAGTTCGAGCTCGACGACCCCGGCAACACCACGCTGATCTCGCGGCTGCTGTCGGCGCTCGTGGAGCGCGGGGTGTCGGTGGCGGCGACGTCGAACACGCTTCCCGAGCAGCTGGGGGAGGGCCGGTTTGCCGCGCAGGACTTCCTGCGCGAGATCAACACGCTCGCTGCGATGTTCACGACGGTGCGCATCGAGGGTCCGGATTACCGGCAGCGTGATCTGCCGCCGGCCCCGACGCCACCGAGCGATGACGAGGTCACCGCGCGGGCGGCGGAGGTCAGCGGTGCGACGCTCGACGAGTTCGACGCGTTGTGCGCGCATCTGGCGACGATGCACCCGTCGCGATATCTGACGTTGATCGAGGGGGTCACGCACGTCTTCATCACCGGCGTGCATCCACTCGACGATCAGAACGTGGCGCTGCGGCTGGTGTCGCTGACCGACCGGCTTTACGACGCCGGCATTCCGGTGGTGGCCTCCGGCGCGAAGCTCGACACCGTGTTCAGCGAGGAGATGCTCGCTGGTGGCTTCCGCAAGAAATATCTACGCGCCACGTCGCGGCTGCTGGCTCTGACGGCAGCCGGTCAGACCGGCCGCACCATCACGTAGTCCTGCTCGTAGTGCTCGCCGAGGCGGAAGGTCTTGGTGCCTGTCACGGTGAATCCGTACTTGGCATAGAAGCGCTGGGCACGGGCGTTGCGCTGATTGACGCCGAGCCAGACCGACGCCACCGGAAGCGTCGTCGCGTGCTCCAGCGCCGCGGTCATCAGCGCCGCGGAGACGCCGCCGCCGTGCGATTCGGGCACGACATACATCTTCGACAGCTCCAGCGCCGGACGCGCCACGACGGCCTGGGACACGTCGGGGTCATCGGGAACGCCGCGAATCATCATTGCGTAGCCCAGGATTCGACCGTCATCGACGGCGACGAGGACGGCGCGGTGTGGGTCGGCGAGGTAGGCGTCGAACCGCGGCCGCGACAGGTTCTCGGCGACGAAGGCTGCGACGTCGTCGGGCCCGACCGACGGCGGACACGCGAGCGGGAAGGTGCGCGCTGCGACGTCGGCGAGTTCGCTTACGTGGGACGGTTCGGCCCGGACGACTCTCAGGCCACGTTCCACTGTGCCAGGCGGAGTCCGGTGATCTTGTCGAGCAGGACGACGTTGGAGACGAGGTCGCGGTAGCAGTCCCACCAGACGCCGCCGGTGAACGTCTGGCCGGGGACCGCGGTCTGCATCATGCGCTGCAACGCGTCAGGGGCGTCGCTGTTGCGCGGTTCGTAGGCATCAGCGGTGGGTGTCACGCCACGGAACTGGAACGTGATCGCCATCGCATAGGGCGTCGGCACCTTGACCGGGGTGATCGTCACGTCGGCGCGGAACACCTGATAGCGCGGAGCGCGCGGGGGATAGCCGAAGCCAGGAGGCGGGGCGGTGGGCACGATGTTGTTGACCGACACATCGGCGATCAGGCCTTCGAACTCGACCCGCAACGTCTCTCCGAGTCGACCGATGGGGATCTCGGCAGCCGAGGCCGGAGCCGCGGTGACACCAGCCAGTGTTGCCAGGGTTGCGGTCAGAAGTACCAGCCAGCGACGCATGCTTGGCATGATCGCACACCGCGCAGCGCCGCTGGATGGTCTTGGGTGTCAGGGCTGCCAGGGACCGACGCCGCCGACCTTATCGATCCGGATACGGGTTACGAACCCGCCCGGCGCATCCGCAGGCGGGAACTCGATGCCCGGCGCGGCCAAGGTCTGCGCGAGCTCGGCGAGTATTTCGGGTGCACCGCCTTCGACGATTCGGGCGGTGCCGTTAATCGCGAGGTACGGCCGCATCACCTCGCCGGGGCCGTCGGGCGAGATGATCGTGACACCCACGCGCGGGTCGCGGCGCACGTTGCGCACCTTTTTGTGTTCCGACAGGTGTGCCGTCACCAGTTCGTCGCCGTCGGGGGTCGACTGCAGCGCGACCCACACGAGGGTGACTTGCGGGCTGCCGTCGGGGTTCACGGTGACGAGGGTGGCGTCGGCGCCCTTGCCGATGAGTTCGCGGGCGGCGTCGTTGAGTCTCATGGCAGGTTCTACCGCGGCGGACACTGATTCATTCCCTCACCCCGCCTCCAACTCCAGCAGGGCAGCCTTGGCGAGCGGTCCGCCGATGTACTGGCCGGCCGTCCCGTCGGAGCGCACGACGCGGTGACACGGGACCACCACGGGCAGCGGATTGTGAGCGCACGCGGTTCCGACGGCGCGCACCGCACGCGGGCTGCCGACCGCGGCGGCGACCTGGGCGTAGCTTTCGCGCCGGCCGTACTCGATGTCGCGCAGGTGCTCCACAACGCTGCGCCGGAATCCCGCAGCGAGGCTGAGGTCGACGGCGACGTCAAAACTCCTGCGGCGCTTGGCGAAGTAGTCGTCGATCTGGTGGGCGACGCTATCCAGCTTCGAAGGTGCGTGCAGGATGCGCGGGCTGAGGGCCTTCGCGAGCCGGTGGAGCACGGCGTCGTGGTCCTCGATGTCGAAGGCGACTCGGACGAGACCAGCCGGCGTAGCCGCCAGGAGCAGCGTCCCGACGGGGCTGTCGATGGTGCGGTAGGCGACGTCGAGAAGTCCGGACTGATCGGCGGATACCACCAGCTGGTCGTGCAGACGCCGCAGCGTATCGCCCTCGTCGGGGACGGGTGCCTGAAATGCGATGTCGATCATCATGTTTCGTCCTTGCGGTAGTGCGTGCGGAGGGTCTTGATGCCGTCAGCGGCGGCCCGGCGGGCGGCGTCGGGGGAGTTGCCGAGGATGACGGCGATCTCGACGAAAGGCAGGCCGGCGATGTGGTGATAGGCCACCGCATGGCGTTGTTTGTCAGGCAGCCGCTGCAGCGCCGTCCACAGGTCGGGATCGCGTGCCTGCGGGTCGGCGCGCGCGTCGGGGCGCTCGGGCAGTGAGTCCGTCGGCACTGCCCGCCGTGATCGCGCCCGGCCGGCGTCGAGCGCCTTTCGGTGTGCGATCGTCACCAGCCATGCTTCGACGTTGGCGTCCTCGGACAGCTCGGGATAGGCCTTCAACGCCGACAGGAAGGTCTCAGACCATGCGTCCTCTGCCTCCACGGGACCGACGACTGCGTGGCATACCCGCAGCACCGTGGCGCCGTGGCGGGCCACTACCTCTTCGAACGGACGCACCTCCACATCATGAAGACGCTCAGACGGGCCCGGACGTGAGATCACTTCTTGGTCAGAGCCTCCAGCGCCGTCACCAGCTCACGCTCGAAACGCTCGAAGTCGATGCCGAGGCCGTGCAGCACGCCGTCGTCGTCCTCTTCCTCGAAGAGGGCAAGCAGGATGTGCTCGGTGCCAACGTAGTTGTGCCCCAATCGAAGTGCCTGCCGGAACGTCAGCTCCAACGCCTTCTTGGCGCGACTGTCGAACGGGATCAGCGCCGGCACGCGGTCGCCGCGGGGCGGCAGCGTGACGCGATCGCCGACGGCGGTGACATCGATGCCCTGGTCGGCAACCAGTCGCGCCGCAAGCCCGGTCGGGTCGTGGAAGAGGCCGAGGATCAGGTGGGCGGGCAGGATCTCGGCGTTCCCGGCTTCGTGAGCCTTGTTTTGCGCCTGGACGACGACGTTGCGGGCGCGTTCGGTGAAGCGGCTGAACCCCGCGCTGGGATCCAGCGCGGCCGCATCGGTAGGCGTTTTCGGGACGAACCGCTTCTGCGCCGCCTGCTTTGTGACACCCATGCACTTACCGATCTCGGTCCAGGACGCTCCCGAGCGGCGTGCCTGGTCGACGAAGTGGCCGATGAGGTGGTCGGCCACCTCGCCGAGGGCTTCGGCAGCCAACACCGCATCCGTCAGCTGTTCCAGTGGTTCGTCGTGAACGCGTTTGATGACCTCGATGAGGTCGTCGAGGCGGACGGGGTGACTGATCTTGGCCGAATCGTTCATGCGTCAACCGTAGGTTGACGACAAGTATTCGTCAACCTCTGGTTGACGATGGCCCGCGGGGGTATCCGCGCCGGACAGTTCGGTCGAGGATGCCCAGCGTCGCGCGCAGAGCCAGTTCCGAGACGACGGGAAAGATGTCGGCGTCACGCCAGTGCTGATCGATGCCGGACCAGTCGTAGAACGACGTGACGAGGGTGCCGGTCTCGGCGGGTTCGAGACGGTAGCCGTAGACATGCCCGATCTGGGGCCGGATCTGCCCCAGGATCGTCCAGGCGATCAGCGTGTCCTGCTCGAACTCTGTGATCTGGACGGTGACGTCGTAGCGGCCGAGTTCCGGGTAGTCATTGAGCGCTTCGCGGTCCATGTGGACCACGAAGGAATCGCCGACCGCGGCGGCGGGTTCACCGTCGGCGTCCTGCAACATCCCGGTGGCGTCGATGGCAACATGGCCCTGCGGGTCGCACAGCACAGCAAAGATGTCGGCAGCTGACGCGGAAATTGTTCGAGGCACCTCGATGCGTTCTGTCATGCACCGATGGTGCCATGCAGTGGTCTGAGTCACTGAAGGGTTTCATCCTGCTGCGGTTCTGGGAAACCAGCAGACGATGCGGGGCAATGAAAGAACCACGATGCAGCCACGGATGCTGCGCCGGGCGTTGGACTTCATCCATGAGAACGCCCAATACGACATCACCATCCGCGATATAGCCGCGGCATCCGATGTCACGCCGCGGGCAATTCAGTATTCGTTCCGCGAGCACCTCGACACCACGCCGTTGGAATACCTCCGGCGGATCCGCTTGGAGCGAGCCCACCGAGAGCTCTTGTCAGCCGACCCGGCGTTCGACACCGTGACATCCATCGCGGGACGCTGTGGCTTCAGCCATCCCGGCCGGTTCAGCAGCGCCTACAAAGAGGTGTTCGGCACCGAACCGAGTCGCACGCTGCGCAGCTCCTAGCGCTGTCACATCGGCGTGAAGCCGACCCCGTTGAACTTGCCGGCCTGCCAGCCCTGGTCACCCATGCACACGAGCGGGCGACCGTCGGGGGCCTGTGCCGCCGATTGCGGCTTCGGGCAGCGACTGCCGATCTCGCGAACCCCGAACAGTTCGTAGCTGGTCTGCCAAAAGCCTGTGTAAACCGGCGGCCATTGGTTGGGAATCCACCGGCACTGCAATGCCTCGCCGCCGGGGCCACGGCCGTAGGTGAAGCGGTCCATGTTCGTGCAGGGGCCGGTCAGGTGCGCGTCGTAGTTCATTCCCGGCACGTCGGTGTCGTAGCGGCCGGAATCGTCCCAGTAGATCGGGCCCGGGTCTGCGGCGGCGGGGGGAGCCGAACACAGTGCGGCTGCAGCAACTGCGGTCGCCGCGAGCATCTTGCGAATCATCGTCCACCCCTGCGTCGTCGAAACCGTACCGGCGTCTTGCGACATTAGCTGGTTCGACGGGGGTGCCGGAAGCTTTCAGGCCCCACAACGATCTCGGCCCGCCACCCGGGGGGGTTGGTGGCGGGCCGAGCGTATCGGGTTCGTCTGGAGGTCGGTCTTTCAACCGAACACCACCGAAGTTATGGGCCGAACCTGAGAATGACCTAATAGCGACTTAGGTCTGTGCTGCGAAAGCGGCAACGATTCGGCGAAGGAGCGGTCCGTGCGGGCGCGGGTGGCGCGCGTCAGAGGCTCAGCTTGACCAGTTCGGCAGTGGCGCGCCGTTCGACGAAAAGCGGAACGAAGTCTCGGATGGGGCGGCCCTCGAAGCGGGCGTATTGCTCGTGGACGACGCGCGCGACCTGAGCCGGCTCGACCTTGTCATGTGCATCGGCCAGGCGCTCCGCGAGCTGGTCGATGATCTGCTGTTCACTCAACGCGATCACGGAGCTCAGCGTGCTGCAATCGAGTGTCCCCGTCAATGCCGAACTAGCACCGCCTGACCGCGATCCAGCGACAACTCGGTGAACGTGTGACAGACGTCAAATGACCATTGTGTTCACGCTCGACGTGCGCTCACTTCAGCTTGAGCACGGACGCCGGAACCCAGTGCGTCACCGGATCCTTCTCGATTCCGTGCTTCACCCGGTACGTCACCAGTCCCCACCACCGTCCCTGTTCGCTCAAGCCCCAACAGGCGAGCCGGCCCTCGACGATGGAGTCCATCTGCAAACCCTTCGGGTGGTACTTGCCGTCGCAGTGAGGTTCGCGCGGAAACAGGGCGACGAGGTCGACGAGCACGACGCGGGGCGGGTGGACGCGGCGGAAGACGGTGCGGAGGGGCTGGCCGCCGTGCCCGATCTCCTGCATCGCCATCCATCGATCATATGTTCGAATAGGAGCGAGCTCCAGGGGTGCTTCGCGGTCCTTCGCGACGCGGCTGTCGACGCGCCCGGACGGGTCGGGTCATGTGGGCGGGCGTGATCCGAGAATGGCTGTGGCGGAGCGGTGTTGGACAGGGGGGTCGTTGGGCCTGGCGAATCTGTGGACGGGGGAACGTGCCGGATGCTGCGGGCGATGTGCCGGACGGCGGTCGACTCGTGGTCCTCGCCGTCGGCGTGGGTCCGACGGACCGGGTCGACGGGGCTGCAAGCTTGACGGGTGACGTCGAAGCGCGCTGAGTACATGTACGCGCTCTACTGCGGGTCGCTCGCTGAACCTGGCGATCCCACCCCTTACGCCGAGGGCGAATCGCTGGTGCTGCCGAAGCTGTGGATGCGCGGGTACAGGCGGATGCTGCGGGTCCGAGTCGAGACCGGGCCGGCGATGCAGCGGTATCTGGCCGCGCGAGCGGACGCCGCATCGTATTTGAACTGATCGCTACGCGTGGGGAACGTTTCGGACCGGTGAGAGAGTGGCGCGCTGTGGGCGACCCGATACATTTCGCGATGTCATCGACTACAGCATCAACTTCAACGCCCTGGCGGTTCACCCAGGACGCGTTCAGAGCTGCCCGTGACGCGAATATCCCACGGCTGCGGCGAAGCTTAAGGCCTGTGCCGAAGTGACAAACCCAATTGACCGGAACAAGGTAATGATCGCTGAAATCATCGACTGAGAGTCCTGCCCCAACCTGTTCGGACTCGCCTCCTGACTGACCGCACCCTCCCCGAACTCGCGACGTACTTCCAGCAGTCTGGTGCGATCGACAGTGCCGTCCCGATGGATTGGCGCGACATCATGACGGCTTTCCCCGCAGACGTCGGGCGGGACGCTAAACGCCGCGCTCGGAAGCGCAAGCCCACGCCAGCGCCACCGATCTGGCAGCGATGCTGCGCTACTGGGCCACCCCAAATGGGTGCACGGTCCGCGGCGACACCACTGGCCACCTGTGGCTTGAGCTCCTTCAAGGAGTCTTGCCCATAGCGCCGCTAAGCGGACAAGCAGGCGGTTGCTTCTTAGTAGATTCCCTGTATGGCACTTCACCCGGCGGCGACGGTCGTTCGTGCCGGCAGCGTGCGTGACGTGGCGACTCTTCTTGGAAAGGTTCAAGAAGCTATCGAGGACGGGGATGGGGCGTGCATCTCTTTGTTCGCTGATATCAGCAAGACAGGGGAGGAGGACGGGATGTCGCTGCAGGAGCTTTGCCGCGTGAGTGAGATACCGCACAACAAGATCCAAGTCTCTACCGCTGGAAGACTCCAAAACTCAGGATTTGATATCGCGCTGGACGTGTCGAATGACCAGGCGGCCACGCACCACAGCCTCACGTTCACGGAGCCAGTGGAAGAATCAGAACTAGAGAAGTTCATCCGGTGCTTTGATGAACCTATCCCGAACCCAACGCCCAAGAGGAAGCCGAGGTGAGCGATCGATGAAATCGGTAAACGTAGATTTTAGCCGCGGCCTGCAAGGCGGGCTCGTCCGCGCAAATCTGCGGCGCGCGTCGGAAGAATTGCTTGTCGGCGATGAGGTGCTGGCCATTGACTCGGCAGAGGACATGGAGTTCACGGGGACAGTCCGACGAATTGAGGACGGATTCGCCTACCTTGAGATGAATTGGGAGGACAGCGCCCCGGTCCGCGAATTTAATGTGCAATTCAGGGTCTCGCCCAACGTTTTCCTCAGCTATCGCGCCGGTGAACGCGATAGCGCGACGCGCCGCCTCTCCCTGCACGAAGGATTTCAACCGGCAATCTGGTTCATCTCGGCTGCGAACTTCTTCAGCGGCAAGAGTCCTTTTCAGGACCAGTTGGTCTTCCCAGCTGGCTGGACCGGCGATGAGACATCAGACGACGGAGCGGGCGTGCGCAGCCTCGCAACTCAGAAGTTGATGGCATGACCGAGATTACGAAGCTTGACGCCTTAACGCTGCGGCATGTCGATCCCAGCCAACTGCTTTTCCAACTGCGCCACCCGGCCTTCTCTGTCGAGCGACCCGAGTGGCTGGCGACCGATAGAAGCGGCGGGATCGCGTTCGCTCCTTGGATCGGCGGCACGGTGCTGGCCACGATGCACGCTCAAGCAGAGCGGGACGCGTACTTTGCGCGAGTTTCGGTGCTCGGACTTTATATGTCCGAGGAACAGGAGGCGGCGCAGGAAGCGGGCGCGAAGGCCGAGGTCGATGATTCGACACTTGCCGGGGCGTCAGTGGATGAGCTGAAGATTTTTGCTCAGCGCGTCTCGGATGATCTTTATCCGTTTGTCAGATCTGAGCTGTACTTGTTGTCCGGTCGAGTTCAGGGCATACCCGGAGTGATGATGCAGCCCTATCCCAAACTGGAAGACAACCTGGAGGAGTTGCATACGCCGCCGCAGTGATTGCCGTCCGGGCAGTATCACTCATAGAGGGTGAAGGTAGCGGTCGACACCGACAATCTAACGGGCGTGCTTCACGAACCGTCAGCTGTAGCGAGCAGAGCGACCAAGGCATCTGACCGAACAAAGTGTGAGATAACGCCGCCGCTGACGTCGTTGCTTGCGATATGGCCGGCATTGACGCCGACTATCGCTGTACGGCCGATTTCCTTGGAGAAGCCGAATACGGGTGCACCCGACATTCCTCCCCAACTAAACGAGTGGCACAGCACGGAACTCCGCGAAATCCTGCTACCCGCGAAGGTTGCTGGATAGCGTGGGTCGCTCGAAACGATCCCACTCACTATCAGGGGTCGTTCACTTATCTCGCCCTCTAGACCGGGATAGCCCGCAATGAATACTTGGTCGCCAGGAAGAAGCGAGTTTACTTCGTGTGTCTTTGCTAGCCATCGCCCCGCGAAACTGTGTGGGATTGCGCCGCCTCCGACGGGTGCGACGGACGCTTCCTTTGATGAGAGGGGAATGCTGATGAGAGCGAGGTCAATGTCGTCGTCATCGGGGAAGGTGATGCTCGGATCCGCGTGGGAGTAAGTCCACGGCTGGGTGTCTCTCCCGGCGTCCTCGGGCTGGGTGAACCCCCTAATGCTTACGGATTCGAGGGCGGATGACAGTAGGGGCTTGGTCGTTCGATAGTTGTAGTCAAGTATGTGTCGGTTGGTCACGAAGTAGCTGCGCGTTTGGCCGACGAAGTGAAAGGTTGTGCCGTACCGCGGTTTCAGCGTTGCGCCTGAGCTTCTGTTGTAGAACTGGGCGGTGATCGCTGCTGCGGAATAGAGGTGTATTCGACCGACGAGGTTTTGAACGAGCAGTGGGCTCACAGGGGTCCTCGTCTTTCATTGCGGCCGCACGGTTTGGTTGTCATTCACCGCGTCCTTGCCGACGGAAGGCGCGGGACCGTCGAGACAGCCCTGATGGCGGAATGGGCGCCGGTGGGCGAACGGCGGTGCCGCACGTCTCGATGGCGGCCAGAATTTGCTCTTCGGTCATTCGCCAGCGGCCTGCAATCTTTACCCACGCGAACGTGCCGTCCCGCAGCTTCGACCGCAGATAGTTTAAACACTTGCAGCATCCGGGCGGCCTCCGCCAATGGGTACATGGTAGGGAACATTGTGGCTCCCAGGCGCGTGCCTTGAGCCACGCGTCAACCTCTTCGTGGTCCAGGTGATAGTCGCGGGCACCTTTTCCGACCCGATACGCCGGAAGATCTCCATCGCGGATAGCTTCGGCGATCAGCTCTGAGATGCGGACGTGCACCGCTGCTTCCGCCTTTGTCGCCCACCGAACCACAAGGGCGAACCGTAACGGTCTTGTCGGTGTTTGTCTCGGATGGAATCGTTGCCAAAGCGCCAAGCGTGGCGACGGGAACAGCACGGGGGTTTGAAGTGGCACCAAATCGAGTCGGCTGGTATCCGGACCCAAACGACGAATCAAGAGAGGTGTATTGGGACGCAGCGGAGTGGCACGGCCGACGCGAAAGGCGCGAGAGCGGAGCCAAACGGCCGCCGACATCGGCGCCGGGACAACCTTTTTGCGGCATTGCCAACTACGGGCGGAGGACTTTACGAAGGTTGGCGTGCGTTTTGGAACAACGCCACCGGCAACAAGCGAACCGCAATAATCATCGGCTCAATTACGGCAGTGATACTCGTCATCACCGCCATCGCCGGGGCATCTGAGAGTCCCTACCAAGATGCATGCGAACGGGAAGCCGCGTACCTGAACCTCAAGGGTGACGACCAGGAGGCTTAAGTCAACTACTGCATCGAAGCCAAGGAGATGGGCGTGAGTTGACCGGCCGGACCCGCAGCCCGGCAAGCTGAGCGGCGTGCACTTGGGGGCCGCCGATGGACGGGACTATCGAGCTAGTCCAGTCGCCGTGGGTACTGCCATGGTTCGTGCGGATTGCTTCTCATCCACGCGTCCACATCCCCAGCGGTCAGACGCTACGGCGGGCCACCCTTACCCACCGCATACGACGGCAGGTCACCGTCTTTCACGGCGTGGCGGATCGTCCACGCAGAAACCGTCGCGCACTCCACGGCGGCTTCGCGGTCAACCAAACAGTCATTCTCCCCCAGACGGTTCCCATCCCGTTGGCTTGATCCAACCTCGATCCTGGCTACGCGGCGCACTATTGGTAGATGGAGACGATGACTTGCCCGAAGGGTTGTGGCGCCGAGGCTGAAATCCACGATCATCAATCGTTCGGCCAGACGTTCGGGGGGCGCCAGGCCAAGCCGGACCGACTGACGCTGGTCTGCCCGAACTGTGGACAGTTCATGCACAACCTGCCCGCCAACTAGCCCCCCTGCGAGGCGTTCCGTTTACGTCATCGTGCTGTCTTCAGCTCAAGTTTGAGCGTGGTAAGGGCCTGGCGCAGTCGCTTAACGTCTTCGGCGTCATCACTGACCTGCCATGTAGGTTCATCGCCGATTACCTCGATTGGACCTGCTTCATTCAGATTGAAGCGAAACGCATCCCAGGCGCGGGTGAGGGCGTCGAATGCTCTGGTCACGCCTACTGGTGCAACTAACTCGAGGCGAGCACGCACGAGGAGACGATCCGGTGCCTCAGGCAGCTTGCGATTCGATCGGTATACCGGATCTTCGACCAGGTCGTCGACCGTTTCCTCGACGATTTGCGCGAAGGTCATCGCATCCAAGTAGGCAGCGTGCCGACGCTCTTCGACGCGCACCCGCGCTTCACGTTTCGACGTCAATATGCCTTGAATAATTGGTACAGCCAACGTGCCGAACAGAGCTGTCACGAGGCTAATGATTGCGATCGTGGTAGCGGCGCCTGTGGCCGGAGCGGCTTCGGTGGCTGCAGCTAGCAAATTGTGCTCCTTGGACGTGCATCTGAGATGTCCCTTTACCGTCAGCACACTAAACAATGACCGGGCGACCATCCGAACCTTCTCCGACGAGGAAGCCGCCTTGCTTCTGCGCGGCTCCGCAGCCCGTTCTGACCTGGAGTGGCTTCACCGCCACCTCCGCGGCGGCTCAACCACGCGATTCTCCGGGTTCAGAGCGGGCCGAACGGTGGCAGATGACCCAGGAAGACATCCAGGGCGCCATCACGCTGCAGCGACCGGTGGCCGAGGCGCCGTCGACATTCGCTGTGTCACGCGTCGCCCACAACACCGGGCCTCTACGACTGTCCAGCCTTACCCGGACTAGTCGCCGAAGGCTCAACGATCAGCGGCTCGTAAGCACGCGACATCATCCACCTATCGACGTCGACTGCGGTGAGCCTGTAGGACGGCCCGCCTTGCCGACCGGGTACGCGGGGAGGTCACCGTTCGGAACCGCCCTCCACGAATCATGCGGAGTGACTGTTTCGTGTACTCAGCTGCATCCTGAGCGGGTCAAACCACGTCGTCACCGAAGCGCTAAGGGTTCGGCCGCCGCCTCCCTCCGATGAGGTGACGGGCCGAAGGGGAGCAGAGTGTCGCGTTTCAAACGCGACCCTTGACCCGGGTCAACGTTCAACCCGGCGCACGTGGGGTAAACGCATCAGCTCCGGCCCCCTCTCAGGCGTTCCGTATGGCGATAGACAGTGCATCACGAAGGTCTTCCGCAGCCGCAACGCTGAGCCACGCCTCGCCGCCAATGTCCTCTTCGGCGCTTTCTACGCCCACGAGGATGGGTTTGTCGTGACCGTCCTGGAGGGACGTCCATACGAAGGCGCGCCGTCGAGGACGGTCGCACACGTCTGTGCCGTCGACTCCGCCGGTCCAGGTGTGTTCTCGGCGGTTGCGTCGATCGTTCGTGCACCACGAGAGGGCGCGAGTCGGCTTGCTCACCGAGTCACCTACGCATCGGCCTCAGCGGCGGCTTCCAGGAGCGCCGCAGCGCGTTCGCGGGCCTGGTCCGAGTTGGTCACATACCCGGCGATGTGGATGTCCGGGCCTTCGCCGAGCACGTCGCCGTTGTCGAAGGTGCCGTCGGCGAGATGCGTCGTGAAGACGCGCACGTCGATATTGCTATCGGTGATGGTGCGCCGGGGGCCTTCAATCAGGCGCCACAGGATTGGATCTGAATTGCACTTCTCCCAATCGCTGACCGGGGTGGCTCCGGCTGGCATGGGGACTTCTAATGGGTGAACTGTGCGTTGATTTCTCACGGAGGCACTTTCCCTGTGACTGATACTGAAACCCCTGGCAGAGGGTGAAGGTCATCGAGGGCGGTTCCCTGGCAGGGCAGCCGCCTTCAATTTTGAGCGTGACGCGTCGTCACCCTCAAGTGAAAATCTGAGTTCGGGAATCCGCGGACCCGTCATCTGGGCGGAAAGCAGAATCCCCGCGCTCGACGCTGGACACGCGAGGCGGGGTGCTGGACCTCGTGGACCGTGTGGTGGGCGAATGAGGCGAGCTACCTTCCGTGTAGCCGGTAGCTCTGCACTGTCTTAGCCCATATCTGGCCCATTTGGAATGTTCTTGCCCGGGTTTACCGGGTCTGAGCTGTGGCGGTATTGGTGCGCGATACTGGGATTGAACCAGTGACCTCTTCCGTGTCAGGGAAGCGCTCTCCCGCTGAGCTAATCGCGCGGGTACATCCTTGGAGGTGGAGACGGGAATCGAACCCGTGTGCACGGCTTTGCAGGCCGTTGCCTCACCACTCGGCCACTCCACCGCTGGGGTTGATGCCACTGCATCCTCGAGCGGATGACGGGATTCGAACCCGCGACCCTCACCTTGGCAAGGTGATGCGCTACCAACTGCGCTACATCCGCGCGCCACGGGCGAGATCGTCGCCCGTCGCGAAGCAGAACGATAGTCCACGCAGTTGGGCAGACACAAATCACTTGCTCGCCTGGCGTGCCGCTGCTCGAAACGGCTGACGAGGGCGATGGGGAAGGCGAAGGACGGCCATTCCGGCAGCGACTGTGGTCAGCCGACTCGGCCGATGTTGCCGGAGGATCCTGAGCGGGTCGGCCTCCGGATTCTCGGCAGCACGCCGCCGCGTGTTAATCTTCTGCCTCGTTCGATTCGTCGAATATCCCGGTCTCGTAGCTCAGTGGGAGAGCGTCCGCCTCACACGCGGAAGGTCGCTGGTTCGAACCCAGCCGGGACCACCACAAGCAATCGCAGGTCAGTGGTCAAATCGGCCCCCTCTTACGGCATGGCAGAAGCCGCTGTCGCCTCATGATGGGGCTAAACGTGTGGGACCAAGCCGTCGGCCACGGTCATTGCCGATCGCGGTTCGCGCAAACGTGCCGGTTGCGCGGGCGGCAAATAGTAGGCGACAGAGCCGGTTTCATGACCTCGGCACGTCGGGCCGACTCGGCGCCATTGTTCGTGGCTGGAAACCCCTGCCCGATGAAGGGTCAATACTTACGCAATCCTTGCCGCTTCGTTTCGCGTGATACATCAACGTATCTGCCCGACGCAGGAGGGTCTCCGCGTCACACCACGCGTGTTCCGTCACGACGCCCACGCTGACCGAAAGTCGGTCATAGGTGTCTCCAGTGCTGAGCGTGATAGGTCGGCGTAGATCGACTCGAAGCTGTTGTGCGATAACTTCTAACCGCTCAATATCGAATGTCGCAGGACACAGCACCGCAAACTCGTCGCCGCCCAGCCTGGCCGCGGTGTCAGTCGGTTCGATTGCCGCCTCCACCCGAGCTGACACTTCTAAGAGCACTTCGTCGCCTTCGGCATGTCCCCAGGTGTCATTGACTGCTTTGAAGCCATCGAGGTCGAGGAAGATCAAGCCCACGCCACCCGAAACTCCTTCGCGTACTTGCGCCAGGGCGTGCTCTACCCGTTCGGTGAATAGTGCGCGATTGGCCAGTCCGGTCAGAGAGTCATGGGTGGCGAGATGATCTGCCCGATCGCGTGCTTGTTCGAGTTGCGCGATCAGTCGTGCACGCGAGTCGCGGTAGAGCGACAGCGTCAGCACAACAAGAGTCAGGCTGCAGACCATCCCTTGTGCCAGCAGCGCCCGCGTTTGAACATCATCGGCGACGAACCCCCTATTTGACAGCGTCGCGTATACGATCCACGCGCCTGCAATCAGGAGGAACACGGTGCTTACCGTCGTGGTGTACCGCAGCGCTACCCACATGGCAGGCACCAACGATATGAAAGCTATCGGAAGTCCGGCATTCAACCAGAACGTCCAGAAGAACACAGCCGCCAGCCCACTGCCCACAAGTAGTGCCTCGCCGGCCGATGCCAGGTTGTAGCGTCTCGGGCGGGTGGGCTCGTTGCGCAAACTCAACCAAATGGACAGTCCGAGAAGCGCTGTCGCCCCATTGCGTACCGCGAAGAGACCGAACGTCTCCCACACCGGCGCATCGAGAACGAGTGTGAAGTACCCCGTCGCCAGCACCGCGGCCGAACAGGTGCCAGCTGCTACGGCAACGACGAGACGGGCGAAGTCGGCGGGGTCGCGAAGCGCGACCTTGCCCCGGCCAAGAGCCAATATCTCGACGGTGACAACCGACAAGACAACGTTGACAAGGACGAACCACAAGCTCAGAGGTGTTGACGCGCCGGTTGCCAAATTGGTCGCGAACGCAACGCCAGCCAGAAGGGCGATATTCATTACCCGTTCCCACCTGCCGCATTGCCTCGCCGATAGCAACCAGATGACCCCGACCGCCGCCGCCGGCCACAACAGCGCGACCTCGCCGCCACCCAGCCGCGTCGCCCGCCCAGCTACTACAGACAGGGCATAGACGAGCGGAAATACGACGAAAAGGGTTGCAGAGCGCATTCAGTGGCTCACCCCCACCCCAGACTCAAGCGGCAGCATCAGGATGCAGCCCCTGTCGAGCTCGCGAAGGAAAAATGACCCTCCCGTTATATAGAAGTGCTTATGCAGCGCCTTCGCCGGCCGCCACCCCGTAATCTTTGGCATCCGCGTTGCGTCAAGAGTGCAGCCTTCGCATAGCTGAAACGATTGCGCTCATAGTGGCGCCTGACTATCGCCCCTGGCACTTCTTCTGGTGCACGTTCTTGCTGCTAGGGCCCCTCGGAGTCGCGCTTGGGCTGGTCGCTCCGTCGCGACCTGACGCGGGCGACAGTGACTAGGTATTGGTGAAGGTATCGCTGAGAGCCGGGCGGAAGTGAGCAACGCAAGACGAACCCATGCCTATTGGGGGAGATTCCGACTCCCAGCCCTCGCCGCGAATGAGTCGAGCGCACTGAGCACTTCGGGCGCACGCCAAGCTCTATTGCGTGCGTGGTCGATGAACTCGACGATTATCCCTGCCTCTGCTAATGGGTCGATGTATCGGCGCGCGTGGCCAGTTCTGATGTCCAGCTCGCGTTGGAGGAAGCGCGTTCAAGACCGGGTACTTGATGAGCAAGTCTGCGACGCGATGCACCGCTGAGTCGCGGCGGGCGGCGATTCTTGAGTTCCGCTCGTCGCGAACGGATCTGAGTTCCGCGGCGAGCTGACGGCCGTTGGCGACGGCTAGATTGTGTCGGGGATACGCGAGTGGTGCGGAGGGATATAGTCCGCGCCACGGGGCCCGAAGTTTCCGCCACCGATCCAGACTTGTTTAGTGCGCCATCTTCCCGCGGAGGCTGGGTCGTTGTCATTCGCGCCAGGCCATCGAAGCACGGACCACGCCTTCGAGACGGGCGCCGGCTTCGCAGCCCCGGGATGGGCACCGGTGGCGGCCCCCGTGATCGAGGCCTGCAGATCACGCCCGACGCGGTATTCGGCGCGACGACGGCCACGAAGGTGAGGAACCGAAAATCGCCCGGCCATGACTTTCGGGCATGATGGTGGCTGTAACTACGTAGCAACTCCGTAGATCGCTGCCAGGGTGCGAACGTCCGCGGACCGGAAAGGAATTGCGCGCATGAATCCGATGACACGCATCTTGCTCACTGTTTTCATTGCCGCCACGGTGGCCATCGGAGCCGGGGTGTACTTTTCCGCGCGGGACGGGCAGGGGGCCGCGAGCTCTCAGGCCGGGGGCGAGCCGCAGGTAGTCCGTGACAACAGCCACCGGCTCAATTCGGCGCCCGGAAGCGCAGTGACGTTCGTCGAGTTCCTGGACTTCGAGTGCGAAGGTTGCAGGGCGGCTTTCCCGGAGGTAGAGAAGCTGCGGGCCGAGTACGGCCAACGAGTCAATTTCGTCGCTCGGTATTTTCCGATGCCAGGCCACTTCAACGGTGAGCGCGCTGCACGCGCCGTCGAAGCAGCAGCCCAGCAAGGTCAGTTCGAAGCGATGTACGAGAAGATGTTCGAAACCCAGGCCGAGTGGGGTGAAAAGCAGATACCTGCCGATGATGTCTTCCGCGGATTCGCTGCCGAGCTCGGCCTTGATATGGCGGCATGGGAAGAGGCGTACAACTCCCCGGCCACGCTCGACCGAATTCGTGAGGACATAGCCGACGGCACCGCGCTCGGGGTGCAGGGCACACCTACTTTCTTCGTCAACGGCGAACAGCTACAGCTGCGGTCGTACTCCGACCTCGGTTCCGCGATCGAAAAGGCGTTGTCGGGCTGACGACGGGGCCCGCTGCCGGCAGCCTGCCCGGTGACGCACTCTCACGGGCCGGCCGCGACATCGTGAACTGGGCGCGATCGACGCCTTACGTTTGTGGCCGGTTGGGCGTGAGGAGCTGATCGACCGGGGCGAAATCGTCTGTCAAGATCGCCGCATCGTCGATCCACGCGGTGAGCTCGTCGCCGGAAAGGACGCCCCATGCCGTCGATCGCGCATCGAGCGATGACTGGACGGCCACCGGATCCACGGGACGATCGGATGCCAGGATCACGAAATTGCCGCCGTCGACTCCGGTCTGCGAGGGGATGCCGAGGTTCCTGCGCTCGCCCATGACGAGGATGTTCGCGAAAACTGTTGCCAAGGTTGCTGTTTCGGCGCGCACAAACTCCAGATCCGCGTGGTCGATGAGGTTCGCCACGTACACGCCGTCATCCGTCAACACTCGGCGGACGTCTTCCAAGGCTTCCCGCGTCGTCAGATGCCACGGCACGCTCACTCCACCGAACGCGTCGCCGACGACCACATCGCGACTCTCCGAAGGGAGCCGGCGAAGGGCAATCCTGCCGTCCTCGACCCGGACGGCGATCCCGCTGTCTGGTTCCACCCCGAATGCCTCCCGGTCGATGCTCACCACACCGGCATCGATTTCCGACACGAGACTCTGGGTGCCCGGGCGCGTCGCGGACAGATACCGGGGAAACGTCATCCCGCCGCCGCCGAGGTGATAGGCCTGCAGCGGGTCGGCGCCGGGGAATGCAGTCTCGACGGCTGAGGCGATCGCGCGCACGTAGGCGAACTGCAGTACTTCCGGGTCTTCGATGTTCACATACGAATGGCGAATGCCGTCGAGGACGAGGGTGCGTCCGCCCTCGTGGTCGGCATCCGCAACGACCCGCACACAGTGATACTGAGTTTCGGCATCACATCCGCCCGGTGCGCTGTAGGCCGCGAGTCCCGCCAGTGCCACGGCCGCCGTGAGCCCGACCGCGTTGAGACGATTCCACGCCCGCAGCCGCCATTCGAAGACGATGCCGCTCAACACAAGTGCCAGTCCGAGTCCGACGAGGATCGCGCTGACGGGCACCCGTGCAATCAGGACGAAGCCGGTCATGACGGTGCCGATGATGGCTCCGACGGTGCCCACCCCGGACAGCGAACCCACGATGGTGCCCGTCTCGGTCAGGTCGGTCAGGCGCAGCTTGGTCACCATCGGCGTCACCGCTGACAGCAGGGCGCCAGGCAACAATATCGTGAGCGTCGCTACCAGCAACAAGGTCGGCGGCGCCCACTCCGCGGCAGCCCGCACCGCGGCCGGAGTGAAGGCGACGACCACCCCGGAGGCTCCGAGAGTCTGGCCGATGAGCCGTCGCGGATCGACCCGGTCGGAGATGCGTCCTCCCGCCCACGAGCCGAGCGCGATCGCCGACAGGGCGATCCCGATCACCAGCGTGCTGGTTTCCAACGTCAAGCCGAGATACGGCGCCAGAAGTCTCAAAGCGGTGATCTCGACAACCAGGACGGCGGCCGACGAGGTGAACACCAGAACTGCCGCCGCCGCCGCGCCGAAGCCCGCTGGGGCGGAAGTCGGGCACGGCGCGTCGTCGTCGGGGAGATCTGCGGTCACGGTCGCCATCCTCCCAACCGCCGATGATCACCGATAGAGCCGTAACGCCCATGCTGCGACGCAGCGGGCGTCAGCGGCAGCAGTTCGGGTCGAGCACAGTGCAGAGCGCGATCAGGGATTCTCTGCGCGGGCGATGATAGACATTCATCCCGCGACGTTCCGATTCGACGAGCCCGGCGCGGCGCAGCTGCGAAACATGGTGGCTGACAGTCGATTCACTCAGGCCAACGGCAATGGCGAGGTCGCAATTGCAGACTTCGCCCTCCTGTGAACTGAACAACAGCGACACCAGTTTCACCCGGACGGGATCGGCGAGCGCCTTCAATCGCAGCGCGATCTCCAGGGCGGCGTCGTCGGCGACGGGGCCGGCAGCCACCGGCGAGCAACAGACAGGTTCGGAGATGTCCATGACCGGCAGTGCCTTCGGCATTGCCTCAGTCTGCCACACATTGTTGACATATATCGAAGAGGTTGCCATTGTGGGTCGTGCCAATTCGATATACGTCGCATAGGTTCACGGAGGTTGCCATGTCCCGCGCACAACTCGCCCTCAACGTCGACAACCTCGATGAGGCCATCGCGTTCTATTCGAAACTGTTCGACGTCGTCCCTGCGAAGATCAAGCCGGGCTACGCGAACTTCGCGGTGGCCGAGCCGCCGTTGAAGCTGGTTCTCATCGAAAACCCCGGTCACGGCGGCACTCTCAATCATCTCGGCATCGAGGTCGAGTCCAGCGATGCAGTCCATGCCGAGATCGCCCGCCTGACCTCCGAAGGCATGTTCACCGAAGAGGAGATCGGGACTACATGCTGCTTTGCCACCCAGGACAAGGTGTGGGTCACCGGCCCCGCGGGGGAGAAGTGGGAGGTCTACACCGTCCTGGGTGACTCGGACACGTTCGGAGGCGGGCCGACCGCCCTGCAGGACGACGCCTCCGACGGACCCTGCTGTACGTCGGCGGTCGACGCCCCGCCCAGCGCCACGCGATGAGCCGGTCGGCAGGTCTGGGCACCGACACCGCTGTCGTCGGAAAGCTCTCGACGCTCGACCGGTTCCTGCCGGTGTGGATAGGCCTCGCGATGGTCGCCGGTCTGCTGCTCGGTCGGCTCGTCCCCGGCTTCGATGAGGCGCTCAACAGCGCTCAGCTGCAGGGTATTTCGATCCCGATAGCGCTCGGCCTGCTCGTGATGATGTATCCGGTGCTGGCCAAGGTGCGCTACGACCGTCTCCACACTGTCACCAGCGACCGTAAGCTCCTCGTCAGCTCGCTGGTTCTGAACTGGGTGGTCGGCCCCGCGCTGATGTTCGCCCTGGCTTGGCTGCTGATCCCCGACCTTCCGGAGTACCGAACCGGCCTCATCATCGTCGGCCTGGCCCGCTGCATCGCGATGGTGGTCATCTGGAACGACCTCGCCTGCGGTGATCGCGAGGCCGCCGCCGTCCTCGTCGCACTCAACTCTTTGTTCCAGGTCGTCATGTTCGCCGTGCTCGGCTGGTTCTACCTCGCGGTCCTGCCGCGATGGCTGGGGCTCGAGACCGCCTCGATCAGCGCTTCCCCCTGGGAGATCGCACAATCGGTGCTCATTTTCCTCGGGTTCCCGCTGCTGGCCGGGTATCTGTCGCGGCGCATAGGCGAAAAGACCAGGGGGCGTTCGTGGTACGAGACGCGGTTCCTCCCCGCGATCGGACCGTGGGCTTTGTACGGCCTGCTCTTCACGATCGTCATCCTGTTCGCCCTGCAGGGGCAGCAGATCACCGACCGCCCAATCGATGTGGTGCGTATCGCCGTGCCGCTGCTCCTCTATTTCGCCGTCATGTGGGGCGGGGGATACCTCCTGGGTGCCGCCCTCGGCCTGGGCTACCGGCGCACGACCACGCTGGCCTTCACCGCGGCCGGCAACAACTTCGAGCTCGCTATCGCGGTGGCCATCGCAACCTACGGCGCCACCTCCGGCCAGGCGCTGGCCGGGGTCGTCGGGCCGCTCATCGAGGTTCCTGTCCTGGTCGCGCTGGTGTACGTATCACTTCGTCTACGAACACGATTCGATGTCAACGCGACCGCGGATGGACGCTGACCCGTGACTGACCCTCTGCCCGCGGTGTTGTTCCTGTGCACGCACAACGCGGGGCGCTCCCAGATGGCGATGGGCTTTTTCCGCCACCTCGCCGGTGATCGGGCGATCGTCTACTCGGCAGGCTCAGAGCCCGCTTGCTGCGTCAATCCCGCCGCCGTCGCCGTCATGGCGGAGCGAGGCATCGACATCTCCGAGGCACAACCACAGCGCTGGTCCGCCGAGGTCGTCGAAGCGGTCGACGTGGTGGTCACCATGGGATGCGGGGATCAATGCCCCTACATCCCCGGCAGGCGCTACGAAGACTGGGAACTCAGCGATCCGGCCGGGCGAGGCATCGACGATGTCAGGCCCATTCGCGACGACATCGAAGAACGAGTGCGCAGACTGCTGTCCGAACTCGGGGTCACGGCGCCGCCTCGATGACCGTGCCGCGCCAGGACTGCCGCCCGAGAAGACGGGATTGCCTCTGATTACGGACGCCTCGCGTCTAGAGTCGGAACGCCGCACGTCGATCGAGCGGACGACTGCGCAGGAAACCAGGGGGGCATGTGAGTCAGTGGTTGGTTTCGCACGTCCCGTCCTGGCTGCTGCTGATACTGATCGTCACCTTCACCGCCGGTGTAGCCATCCTCATCCAGATCGTGGTGCGCCGTCGATTTCCCGGTCTACGCGGTGAGGAACACAACGACGTCACCAAGTTCGCCTTCGGCGTCGTGGGCTTCGTCTTCGCCTTCTTCATCGGTTTCGTCGTTTCGGCCATGTGGGGCCAGATCAGCCACGCAGACGACCTGGTGCGCACCGAGGGGACCGCCGGCGCCCAACTGGCCAGGGACTCCCACATTTTCGACCCGTCCGACAGGGACCGAATTCGCCAGAGCCTGCTCGAGTACGAGCAGGCGGCGATCGCCGAGTGGGACGAAGTCAACGAAGGCCGGTCCTATCCGGCGGCCGACGACGCGCTGAACCGACTGTATGCCTTCTACGAAGCGATAGAGCCGCGCACAGAGACGCAGAAGACCTTGTTGTCAACGTCATTCAGCAATTTGAACGATGTCAGCAAGAACCGCGCTGAACGCATCCTCCAAGCCCGCACCGACACGGGACCGCCGTGGTCGCTGTGGGCGGTCATCTTCGTCACCAGCGGACTCCTGCTCGGCTGCGCCATCATCTACGGCGTCGAAAAGGCCGCCAACCACTACGCCATGGTGGCCATCATCGGCACGCTCGTCGGGGCACAACTGTTTCTCGTCGTCGAACTGTCCCACCCGTACGTCGGCGCGGTCTCCACAGTTCCAGAGCCACTGCAGCAAGTCATTCGGACGCTGCAGGCCGGTCCCTAGCGCTGGGCGTCCCGCAGTCCTGCGGCAAGATCGGCCGGAACCGGCATCGGCGTCAGGAGTCCGGCGGCTACCCGGCCGCTGTTGCCTTCCGGATAGCGCCCCGTGAATGAGCCGGGCGCAGCCAGGATCAAACGAAGGACCTGGCCGACCGATTCGCGGCGGTCACGTTGCGCCAGTGCGAGTTTGAGCATCGCCGCGTGGTTGCACGTATGCAGCCAGGGGTCAGGTTGAGACACGATGTGTGCCCGCTCGAGGTGGTGCCATCGCAGGTCAGCCGACGGCGCCACGCGTGCCGCGGTCATCTCGGATTGGTAGAGGCGCTTGGCCTCTGTGTTGAGTCGCATCACATGAGCTCCGTTCGCTCCCGGCAGCAATCGCAGGCATCGCCGGCGGATGCGACGGCTGACGGGGGAGCGCAACACAGATCGCCCCGCCACGCGTTGATGCCCTCCCGTACCGCGATCACGGCGATGACCAACGCAGCGATGGGATCGGCCCACGACCATCCCAACGTCGCATTCAACAGAAGTCCGACCAACAGAACGGCGGACAGGTACGTGCACAGCAGTGTCTGTTTCGAATCGGCGACCGCCGACGACGAACCGAGCTCCGTTCCGGCGCGGCGTTGTGCCCACGACAGCACCGGCATCACCGCGAGACTCACTGCCGCCAGGGCAATCCCGATCGTCGAGGACTCGGCGACCCCGTAACCGAGCAGTGATCGCACCGAGTCGACCGTGACGAACGTGGCCAGCCCGAAGAACGAGGCGGCAATGATCTTCAGCGCGACCTTCTCGCGTGCCTGGGGATCGCGCCCGGCGAACTGCCACGCCACAGCCGCGGCCGAGGACACTTCGATGACCGAGTCCAGTCCGAAGCCGACCAGCGCCGTGGAGGAGACGCGGGCGCCTTCGGTCAGCGCGATGACCGCTTCGACGATGTTGTAGCTGATGGTGAGCGCCACGAAAAGGCGGATTCGTCTCGCCAGAAGGCGGCGCCGCTCGACTGAGACGGCTGTCCCCGAAGGCAGGCCTTGGTGGGAGGTCATCAGCAGCAACCTTGCGCACCGCTGGCCGGGCAGCAGTTCGGGTCGACGGCAAGTACCAGACCGAGCAGATCGCCCAGCGCGTGTCCTATCCGTGCGTCTGCCAGTTCATAGCGGCTGCGCCTGCCCTCGGGCACCGCGACCACGAGACCGCAGCCGCGGAGGCAGGCCAGATGATTGGACACGATCTGGCGCGACACCTGCATTTCGTCGGCGAGGTCGGACGGGTAGCGGCCGCCGCGGCGGAGGCTGAGCAGAATCGACGCCCGCGTTGCGTCCGACAGCGCGTAACCGAACCGGGCGAGCGCATCCCGCTGAACCAGCGTTTCCATGGACTCAAAGTACAGCAATATCTGAATTAAGAGAACGGTGTATCAACGGGAGTTCGCACCGACGTCGAACCGCCACCGAGTTCTCCGGGACGACAGGGCCGTCAGTGCGCGTGGTCGTGGTCCTCGTGACCGGTCAAGGGATCCGCCGCCGGAATCGGCTCGCCGACAGGCGTCGGCGAGGCCCCGGCAGGCGCGGGCACCGCCACTTCCACGCGGCGAATGGTGGCCGGGGGAGCGGCGGGTTCGGCGTCGTGACCGTGATGATCGTCGGCGTGGTTGCCCCCCGGCCCGTGCTCGCCGTGCCCGTTCTCGCCGTGGCGGAGTCCTGATGCAGCGCCGACCGTCGAAGCCAACGTGACAACGCCCACCGCGACCAGGAGGATCGCCGCACTGGCTACTGCCGGTACCGATCCTCCGCGCAGTCCGCGATACCACACCCAGCCGGCGCCCATCACGACGTAGATCTGAAGCATCAGGGTGCACAGGTCGGCGCCTGCGACGAGTTCGACCTGTCCGGCGTGCGGGCCGACGGGCGCACCCGCGGTGCGCGACAGTGCCCAAAGCGCAATGGCGCCGACGTTGAGCAGAATTCCTGCGGCGAGTACCGCAGTGGTCGTCCGGACGAGCACAATCCAGGACCACGCCAACTGGAACATCGCGACCGACAGAAAGAACACGCCCGCGGGGGCCCACTCCTGCCAGTGGGCCGGAACCACCGCAAAATGAATGACCGACGCGCCCAGCGAAGCCAGCGATGCGAGGCGGGCCGCCAGTCTGCTGTCGGTCTTCTCCACCGTCTGCTGCGCCACTCGTCCGATGATGGCAGCAGGCGGGCCGGCCAGAAACTCTGCGACACCACATCGCCACCCGACCGAGACGGCTCCGTCACCTGTGCCGTTCTTGTCGCCACCTGCACATGGTCCGCCTCAGCGCGGATCGGATTCCGATAGCGCAACCTCCGGCATATCGGGTACTGGGATACAGATTTCTGCGGAACGTGACCGGTGACGCGTGCTCCAATGACTCCGCGGGGAATGGGCAGTCGAGTCGGGATGGGGGGACCGGGTGGGGGGCCGTGTTTCTTTGTTCGCCGCCCTGGCGCGGTCCTGGCGCGAACCTGGTCGCTATGACTGGCTGATACAGCTCGTCGAGGCCAACGGGTACGGGCGGCTGACCCGGTATGGCGTCGCGATGGCATGCGTGGCAATCGGCGCGTGGCCGATCCTGCTGGCGGTGAGCCCTGAGAGAGTGCCTGACACCGCCACGCGCATCGTCACCGTCATCTGCGGCGTTCTCGCGCTGCTGTTCGGGTGTTGCTGGCTTGTCGGGTGGCCCACCCGCAGGCAGTCGACGTTCATTGTCGTCGTACTGAACACCGGCATCGCCATCTGCTGCATCGCGTACACGCTCGCTGGCCGACCCGTCACCGGCACGCTGGCCTTCGCCGTCACGGCGAGCTATGTCGCATGTGTCCACACCCTGCCCCAGTTGGTGGCCCTGTTGACCCTGGCGTCCGCGATCAACATCGTCGGAATCGTGACGGTCGGGATGGCGGGCGACCCGGCAAGCGGCTTGGCAGACGGTTTACTTCGGCTCGCATCGGTCACAGTCGTGCCGATGACCATACGGACCTTGGTGGACCTGCTCGGTGAAGCCGCGGTCGTCTCCGACATCGACCCGCTCACGGGGTTGGCCAACCGGCGTGGGTTGACACGGGCGGTCCGGCAACTGGCGGGCACCGTGCCGGCCGACGGTCCCAGCCAGGTCTGCGCGACGATGATCGACATCGACGACTTCAAATCCATCAACGACACGCGGGGGCATGCGGCCGGTGATCGTGTCCTGGTGGATCTCGCCGACACCCTGCGCGCAGTCAGCCCCGATGATTCGGTCATCGCGCGGATCGGGGGTGAGGAGTTCGCGATCGTCGCTTTCTGCGACGCCGGCGGCGCGGTGCGGGTTGCCCAAGACCTGCGGGAGGCACTTCGCGCCGAACCCGCCGGTTTCACAGCCAGTTTCGGCGTCGCGACCATCACCCTGCCGCCGCAGGCTGCGGTTGACTCCATTCGACTCACCGAACGCCTGCTCGATGTTGCCGACCACGCGATGTACCTTGCGAAACGCGCGGGTGGAGACCGGATCGAAGTCGCCGATGCGAGACAGTGACCGTCGCCGCCGATCGGCGGCACCGCAGGTGGAGCTCTGAGCCACCGTCTGCACCCCGAGGGGTACAGACGGTGGCGTCAGAGCGGTCAGAGCCCGCCGAGTGCGGCGAGGATCTGGTTGAGCAGACTGATGATCGGCGCCAGCGGACCACCGATGCCACCAGCGAGGCTGCACAGCAGCTGGCCGAGCAGGCCACCTGCGGGATCAGCGGTGATATCCAAGACCACCTGGTCGAGGTGAATGTTGAGGCCGAGCAGGTTGAGGTCGAGCGGCCCGAGAACCAGATTCAGAACCTGGCACGTCGCCTGCAGGCTCTGCACCGGCATGTCAACGGTCTGCGCGACGTCCTGGGCTGTCGTCGGTCCCTGCCCGGGATTGATCAGCTTTCCTGTGAGCTGGCCGGACACGACGGCGCCTGTCGCGGACTCTCCTTCTTTGGCGCTCTGGGCGGTGAACTGGCCGTTGAACTTCGCTCCGTTCGGCCCCGTGCCCTGTACCTGAACTGTGTTCTGTTTCCCGACTCCCGGGCGCGGTTGCGCCGAGGCGGTGCCGGCGGTGAGGCTGCCGATCAAGGCGATCAGCGTGACGCTGACCGTGAGGGCAAGCAGCCTCGATAAGCGTGACGTCATGGGGTTTCTCCTTATCCGGTTCAGGACGCAGCGTTCCGGCCCCCGACATGGACTGAAACGCCTACCCGGCGGCAGGATCGGCCTGCCTGACGTGACGTACGCCACTGCTTCCCGAGCCACGTCTTCCCTGGCGGTTGGCGGTGAAAACCAAAGGCGCACAGTAACTTCCGAAAAGGCCTCAGCGGCGACAGGCCTGCGCAGACGAGCTAATTAGCCGTTGAGAGGTTCCCAAGTGTGGGAGATCGCACTCACTCTTGGGCTATGTGCTTCTCCCGGGGGAATATGCGCGGTTGCTGAAATCGAAGTCCTCCAAACAGGCAAATTGCTTGTGCAACGATCTCGGACGGCTGGACCGTCTAGCGGGGTGGATCGCCGCGCCAACTGAAGCTGTTGACGTATTTGCCCATGTCCAGCGCCAGCTGAAGATTGGCGGCGGAGGGCTTGCCGGACCCGAAATCCGGTCCGAAGGCGCGGTATGGGCCGACAGCCCCCGCGATCAGCGCGAGGTCGTTCTTGACGGCCACCATCACGATGATGCGCATTCGCGTTGAACTGCTCATCGCACCCTGCGGCCAGACGTCGGCCGCCAAACCGTAGCCGGGCTGATAGCCGACCATGGTGTTCGGTATCTCATAGGCCGTCTTGGTGTCGGGGTAGGTCTGGTTCAGCAGCGCGTAGGCGATCTCCTCAGCACTCCGGCCTTCGGCCGGGCGGCTGAACAACTGCATCGTGCCGCCGTCGCCCGCCTCGAGCACCGCGGTGACACCGTCTGCCCGCCTCGAAACCTTGTAGGCGGCCCCCTCGACGGGATAGGACACCGAGAACGCCCCGTCGGCCGACGTGAAGCGAGGGTTGATCTCGACGGCACGATTCATCGGCGGGCTGCCGCACTCGGGCGGGCAGACGTACTTGGCCGCAGGCGTGGAGATGAGCCCGGAGAGGCCGATGAGACCGACCGCCACCACGACGATGGTGACACCCAGAGCCAGCGCCACCGTGCGGAACGACGTCTTCGGTGGCTGGGTCGCCTCGAACGTGCCGGTCTGTGTCGAATACCCCGGCAACAGTCCGACGACGATCTGACCCGTCGCCGGCTCCTCGGAAATCCGGACGGGGCGATTATCTCTGCGCGTCTGCCGTGACCGCCGCGAGCATGCCCCCATGGCAGCTCCGCATCTGGCGCAGAACGGTGCATCGGGCACGACGTGATTGCACTCGACACACAGGATGGGTTCGCCGGTACGCACCTCGTCGTGCGCCTCGTGCAACAGGGCAAGGTGCAGACCCACCCGGAGCGCGAAGAGGGCGAGGCCGGTGAGTGTCAGATGCAACGCCAACTGGAACCACTGCGGTAAACGGACGACGTCGATCAAGCCCAGACCCGCGTAGACGGCAACCACCACGACCGCGATCAGCACAAGAGTCGCGCGAACGAATCCGCGACCCTGGTCGACCTTGTTGGCCGGGCGGGTGAACCACAACGCCGTTCCGATCAGGCCGCCCACAGCCGCGGCGGTCAGCGGCATCGCGATACCCCGGATGCCGGCCTCGACAAGTAACCCCTCCAGGGGCCGGACCCGGTTGATCATCCCGGTGGTGAACTGGGGTGCCAGGCGAGTGAGCGTTGCCGCCGCGGTGAACGTCAGGGCACCCAGCGCGCCGATGGCATAGCCGTCCAACGCTTCTCGCCGACCCCGCCAAGTGAAGCGGGCCGCCAGAGCCGGAACGAGCATCAGCAGCATGCTTCCCAACGGCACCCCGATGCCGTCGCGCAGAATGCGTCCCCCGGCGATACCGGCACCGAGGGGGACGCCGTACGCGCGGGCAACCGCGGCCCCGGTGAGCAGCACCCAGCCCACTCCCAGTATCACCCCAAGGGAGACCGTCAGCAGCAGAGTGCGCCACGGAATGTCATGGGAAACACCGGATTCACGCAAGTAGAGGGCGAAAATCAGGGGGAGGCCCAGCGAGGCGACGGCGATCAGCGCAGCCGGCATACGGCACAGGGTGGCGATCGTCAAGCAGGCCACCAGCAGGCCGAGGCCCATCAGGAACACCCTGCGTGCTCGCGGCGTCAGGTGCGGGAACAACGAACTGGTCAGCGCCGGTGTGATCAGCCGCTGGCCTGATGCCGCACTGAACGCGCGGGCGCGCAACCAGTGTGGTCCGTCTCCGCTGCGGTGTTCTGCCAAGGGCACGCCGCACAGCCCGCAGAATTCGCCTGCGGGAACGTCGGTCTCGCAGACCGGACATTCCATCGTGGCACCAGGGCTACTCATCAGTGCCATCGCTTCTTCGCGCAAGCGCTCATCAGTGCCATCGCTTCTTCGCGCAAGCGCTCATCAGTGCCATC
>NZ_JBGGKV020000016.1:0-80022 GCF_041287165.2 Mycobacterium bulgaricum
CCACAAACGGGAAAATCCGGGGCACGACAAAAACAACAAACAAAAACCACCAAACACACTATTGAGTTCTCAAACAACACACCCAGTCTGACCGCGCAGAGATCCCTCGGCCGAAAGGCCGTGGTCTCTAGTGCGGACAGTCGAGGATACCCGCCGAAGCGGACTTCTCTCTGGAGGCCGCCGCGCTCTCCGGGTTTTGGGCCCGTGTCGCAGCGACTTCGATAAGTTACGTCAGGGATAACTCGGAGTCAAATCGCCTGGTAGAGCGTGTCTTTCGACCCCTACCCGGCGCGCAACCGGCAGGTTGCGTCGACTCGCTTCAAGCTCAACGTCATAGATTCGGGGATTGTTCCCAGACGGCGGAGCCGCCGCCTGACCAGAGCTTTCGCCGTTCGGGTGTCACTCAACGCGTTCGATGCCGGCGATGTTCCGCTTACCGCGACGTAGCACCAGCCACTTCCCATGCAGGAAGTCGGACGTCTGCGGAACCCACGCGTCTGTGGCGATCTTCACGTTGTTGACGTACGCGCCGCCTTCGGAGACGGTTCGGCGGGCGGCGCCCTTGCTGTCGGAGAGCCCACTGGCCACAAGGAGGTCGACGATCGAATCGGGCCCACCCGGCACAAGTTGGGCCACGGATGCCTCGCGGAGCGCCGCGGACAACGTCGACTCGTCGAGAGCGTCGAGCTCTCCGCGGCCGAAAAGCGCTTGGCTCGCATGCTCGACCGACGCCGTCGCCTGTTCTCCGTGGACGAGGTTGGTCAACTCGCGTGCAAGCCGGCGTTGCGCGGCCCTTTCGTGGGGTCGTTCGGCCGTCGCCTGTTCCAGCTCGGCGAGTTCGTCGGCAGACAGGAACGTGAACCACCGCAGATACGGCACCACGTCGGCGTCGGGGGTGTTGATGAAGTACTGGTACCAGGCATAGGGACTGGTCATCTCGGGATCCAGCCAGAGGCTGCCCCCGCCGGTCGACTTCCCGAACTTCTTGCCCTCGGAGTCGGTGACCAAGGGCGTGGTCAGGGCGTGCACCGCGGCGCCCGCCTTCTGCCTGACCAGTCGTACCCCGGCGATGATGTTGCCCCACTGATCGGATCCGCCGATCTGCAACGTGCAGCCGTAGCGCTGGTTGAGTTCGACGAAGTCGTTGGCCTGCAACAGCATGTAGCTGAACTCGGTATAGGAGATGCCTTCGCCCTCAAGTCTGCGGCGTACGGTGTCGCGGTCCAGCATGACGTTGACCGAGAAGTACTTCCCGACATCCCGCAGGAACTCGATGGCCGAAAGCTCGCCTGTCCAGGACAGGTTGTTGGCGACCACCGCGCCCGTCGGTGAGTCGTCGAACTCGACGAAACGTTCCAGTTGGCCGCGGATGCGGCCGGCCCAGTCGGCGACGGTGTCGGCGGTGTTGAGTGTGCGCTCCCCCACATCGCGGGGGTCGCCGATCATCCCCGTCGCCCCTCCGGCGAGCACGATCGGACGATGTCCGGCCCGCTGAAAACGCCGCAGCGTGAGCAGTGGGATCAGGTGGCCGGCGTGCAGGCTCGGCGCGGTCGGATCGAAGCCGGAGTAGACAGTGACCGGCCCGTCGCCGAGCGCCTCCGCCAGCGCGTCGCGATCGGTGGACTGTGCGATCAGCCCGCGCCACTCCAACTCATCGAGGATCGAATCGCCCATGGCGCCGATCTTTCCGTACTAGTCGCTATCGCCTAGAGCCGGTGCCCGCGGGCTGCGCCGGTATGCGGACACCTCGGGGTATCCCGGTAGCCACATGCGCCACGGCCGGTCCGCGGCCTTGCTGACTCCGACGCGCGGACCGGTTTCACCCACGCGCAGCTCCCCCAGCGTGAGCTTTATCTCAGACGATGCGTCGAAAAGGTCGATCCCGTTGTCGTCCATGGTGATTCCGAGTGCCGAGCACAGATTGCCCGGGCCTCGGGCCAGTGACGTCTCCCGCACCGAGGACCCTCGCCGTCCCCACGCCACCTCGAGGCCCACGTCGATGACCGCCGCGCGTAACAGAACTGCACCGGCTACCCCGCCTGTGGCGCACACGACATTCGCGCATACGTGAATGCCGTGGCTTCGATACGTGTAGAGCGTGCCGGGCGGGCCGAACATCACCGAGTTCCGCAGGCCCGGGCCCCGGTAGGAGTGCGCGGCGGCATCCGGCCATGGACCGTCGGCAGGACCGCCGTAGGCCTCGACTTCGACGATCGACGCGGTCACCCCGCGGCCCGTCAACTGCGATCCGAGCAGCAGCCGGGCGGCGCTGAGGGGATCAATCGCCAGGTCAGCTGCTGTCACCGTCGACATCCTACGGATGGCCTTGACAGTCGCCCCGCGGTGCGCGCAGTATTCATCAGATGATGAGTTCATCGAATGATGAATTACCCGGGTCGGCGTCAGAGCCGGCGATCGTCATCGCGAATCTGCAGGTCACCCGTGGGGGCCACCGCGCTCTCGACGATGTGACCGTGCGGGTGGGGGCCGGAACCATCACCGGTCTCCTCGGGCCTTCTGGGTGTGGAAAGACCACACTGATGCGCTGCATCGTCGGCACCCAGATCGTCGACGGCGGAACCGTCACCGTATTGGGCAGCCCGGCCGGCTCCCCCGTCCTGAGGCACCGGGTCGGTTACGTCACTCAGGACGCCACCGTCTATCGCGATCTGTGGGTGGTCGACAACGTGCGCTACTTCGCGGCGCTCTACGGTTGCGGCCCGTCCGACGTCGACGACGCAATCGCGACGGTCGGCCTCGACGACCACCGGAAAGCCTTCGCGGCCAACCTCTCCGGCGGACAGCGCACCCGGGTGTCGCTCGCGTGTGCGTTGGTCGCCCATCCTGACCTGCTCGTGCTCGACGAGCCGACCGTCGGCCTCGACCCCGTTCTGCGCGCCGACCTCTGGGAGCGATTCGACCAGTTGGCCCGGGCAGGCACCACGCTGCTGGTGTCCAGCCACGTGATGGACGAGGCCGACCACTGCGACGATCTGCTGCTCATGCGCGACGGCCGGGTCCTTGCACACACCACGCCGAATCAACTGCGAGAGGACACAGGATGTCAGTCACTCGAGGAAGCATTCCTGTCGATCATCCGGCGCGGCACCGTAGCCCAAACCGCCTAAATCCGCTCAGCCTTAGGGCCTACCTCGCGACCACGACGCGGATCCTGCGTCAACTCGTCGGTGACCACCGCAGCGTCGCGATGATTCTGGTGGCACCGAGCTTGATCATCGCGCTGATGTACTTCATGTTCGTGGACGTACCGACAAGACCCGGTGCCCCATCGCCGTTCGACAACGCGTGCCTGATCATGCTCGGCGTCTTTCCGCTGATCGTGATGTTCCTGATCACCTCGATCACGATGCAGCGCGAACGCGTATCGGGAACGCTGGAGCGGATCCTCACCACACCGCTGCGCCGGCTCGATCTGCTCGCCGCCTACGGAACCGCGTTCTCCGTCGCCGCGGCAGCGCAGGCCAGCCTGGCGTGCCTGGTGTCCTTCTGGCTCCTCGGCCTCGACACCGCGGGAAGTCCTGTGTGGGTGTTCGTCATCGCGATCATCAATGCCGTCCTCGGTGTCGGACTCGGCCTGTTGTGCAGCGCTTTTGCGCGCACCGAATTTCAGGCCGTCCAGTTCATGCCGCTGGTGATCGCCCCGCAGCTGCTGCTCTGCGGCATCATCGTCCCGCGCGCCCACCTACCGGAGTGGCTGCAGTGGATCAGCAACGTGCTACCGGCGAGCTACGCTCTTGAGGCACTTCAGGAAGTCGGCGCGCACGCGGAGCTGACGTCCACCGCCGTGCGCGACATCGCCATCGTCGTCGGGTTCGCGGTGCTGGCACTCGGCCTTGCCGCGGCAACCCTACGGCGAAGGACACCCTAGGTAGATTGACCACCACACCGGACCGCAAGCGGCCGGGTCGGCCGCCCGGCCCCTCGGACACCCGCGATCGAATCCTGTCCTCGGCGCGCGAGTTGTTCTCGCGCAACGGCATCGACAACACGTCGATCCGAGCGATCGCTGCGGAAGCCGGTGTGGACCCCGCTCTGGTGCACCACTACTTCGGCACCAAGACCGAGTTGTTCGCCGCGGCCATCCACATCCCGATCGATCCTTTGACGATTATCGGCCCCCTGCGCGAGATACCGGTCGAGCGGATCGGCTACGTACTTCCGACCTTGCTGCTGCCGATCTGGGATTCCGAGATCGGCAAGGGATTCATCGCGACCTTGCGCTCGATGCTGGGTGGAAGCGCCGCCGACGTCTCGATGGTGCGCTCGTTCCTGCAGGAAGTGATCGCTGTCGAGGTCGGCAGCCGCGTCGACAACCCGCCCGGCACAGGACGGATCCGCGTGCAGTTCGTCGCTTCCCAGCTGGTCGGGATCGTCATGGCGCGCTACATCTTGGAGCTCGAGCCGTTCAAGTCACTGCCGGTGGAGCAGGTGGCCGAGACCGTCGGGCCGAACCTGCAGCGGTATCTGACCGGCGACCTTCCGGGTCTGACTCAGGAGTGACCCGCCGCGGCGACCAGGCGCCGGTGCTCGTCGTCGTCCACGGTGACGGCTTCGTCGATCAGCAGGACGGGGATTCCATCGTCGATCCGGTACTTCCTCTTCAGCCGCGGGTTGTAGAGGAAGTCGTCGACGAGCAGGAGCGGGCCGCGATCTTCGGGACAGACGAGGATCGCGAGCAGAGTTTCGTCCAGGGCCATCCGGTCAGCGGCCGGGCATCGGGAAGATGGTTCCGCCATCCTGCTGCATCGGGTTGCCCGGGCCCCAGTTCGGGCCCATGCCCCCACCGGGGCTGCCCGGGGTGGCGACCGGCGGTGCGCCACCGCTCTGGGCCGGCATCTGATTGGCGCCCTGCGCCATCACCTTGCGCTGGTAGACGAGCGTCGCGTTCAGCGCGTCGATGAGCGGCTTCTGGTTCGGGCGGTCGTCGAGGGCGGCGGCCAGCGCCTGCGTGTTGCCGAACGACGGCCGGATGCCGCGGGCGCGCAGAGTCATCACCTGTTCGATCAACTTCGACACCTGGCCACCGCTGCTGCCCGTCTGGTACTCGTTCGAAATCATCGCGAGGATCTGATCGGGGTTGATGCGGGGTGCCGGCGGCTCTTCCTTCTGCGTCGTCGGCTGCGCCGAGGCAATCGGGGATACGCCGTTGACCAGCCCGAAAGCGAGTGCGGCACCCAGCAGTGCTCCCGAAGCCGCGCGGGGCAGCGACAGGCCTTTGGTGCTGTTCTGCGACGTCATCGAGATCCTCCAGCGCGTTGGGACGGCCGACCCGGCGAGCGTAACAGTGCACCGCGAGGCGGGCATCACTGCTGACTGCCCGCGATCTCGCTGCGCACGGCAACGGTCAACCGCTTGTACCGATGGGTATCGGGGTCGAGGTACCAGGCGTTACGCGAGGCCTTCGGTATCCCTGCTTTCTGCAGTGGACCGGCCAGCGGCCGGAATGTGGCCGTCAGCGTCATGTCGGGAACCACATGCACGATGTCGGGCGCATTGCCCACCGGAAGATCGGTCAGTGCCTCGGAGAGATCTGCCGAAGGAACGCTGCCGCCAGGTCGAAGAGCCAGAGCCGTGACCGCCAGGGTGTGCCCGTCGGCCTCCACGCCGTAGGTCACCGCCATGTCCACGGCCCCGAGCCTGCCGACCGCATCGTTGACCGTTGCGGCGAAAACCGGCCCGCGGGCGGTGTGGATCACGGCGTTGCGGGTGTCGACCAACCAGTAGTCGCCGTCCTCGTCGCGGCGGAACAGGTACTCCGTGGACACCCATGTGTCGGCAGGCGCGAATACACCACGTTTGACCGAGGCGAGCGGATCGACCGGCCCGCGCGGATGGGCAAGCAGGACACCGACTTCACCGACCTCGGCGCGGCGGACGAAACCGCGCTCGTCTTCGAGGATCAGGTTGTCCTCCGGGTCGTAGGCGGCCAGCGCGATCTCCCCGCCGCCGGGGAGCGGCCTGCCCTTGCTGCCGATCTTGGCGCCTTTGACGTTGGCCAGTACCGCCTGCCCGTCGGTGGTCGCGAAGAACTCGACGACGTTGGCTGGAGCGAACACGTCGACGACGCGCTCCCACAATCCCGCGGGCATCCCCGACCCGATGAACAGACGAACCGGGTGACTTCCGTTGAGTGAGAACGCCGGATCGTCGATGACCTGGCGCAGCATCGTCCAGGTGTAGGACACCACGGTGACGCCGTACTGCCTGATCTCCTGGACGAAGCGGTCCGGACGGAGTTCGCGCGAGAGCGCGATGCGGGCGCCGCCGACGACGGCTCCGCCGAGGCTGACGAGCAGGCCGGACTGATGATGCAGCGGTGTCAGGCAGTACACGGTGTCGCTGCGGCTGAGGTTGGCCGCCGAGGCGGTCCCGAACGCCGACAGCGCCCACCGGTAGTTCGTGATCTGCCGGGCGACGAGTTCGCCGCTGATCGTGCTGAATCCGATGAACGCCAGGTCGCGCGCAAGACCGGGGTTGGGCCGGTACCAGCCGGGCAGTTCGACGTTATCCGGATTGATCTGTTCCATGTCGATCACGGACGCGACGTCGCCATCCTCGTCCAGATGCAGGTCGCGCGCCTCGCCACCGCCGAGCACGAGCACCCTGGTGTTCAACGTGCGCGCCACGTCGAGGTTGCTCGGGTCGGCGATGATCTCGGTGACCCCACCGAGCCTGGCCGCCTCTTTCAGGTCGGCATCCGGCGGCATCAGCACGGCCACCGCGCCGAGGCGTGACAGCGCCGCGATGGCGACCAGCGCGCTGGGGCGGGTCTCCATCAAGAGGCCCACGCGAGCCCCCTGCCGCACGCCGACCTCGATCAGACCTCGGACGACGTTGTTGACACGGCGGTCGACGGCCTCGTAGGTGTGCACCCGGCCGTCGAAAAGCAGCGCCTCGCCGTGCGGCAGGTCGCGAGCCTGCTCGGACATGATCCGCCCCAACGAGATACGGGTGTGATCGTTGACCTGGCCGAGGCGTGCCAGGCGCGGCAGGGTCCTCGCGGTCTCGATGGCCAGGGTGCGGGCGGATCTGTTCGCGGCCACCAGCGCATCGGCGGCGGACTTGGCCAGACTCAGCGCCATCTCCGTCGCGGCGGCCGTGCTGTGCGCCACACGCGAGGCCAGTGAGACACCGCTCTCGGTAGGTTCCGCGGGTTGCAGGGCCATCGGGGTGACGCCGTCGGGCATCGATCCGCCGCCGTCGAGCCAGCGCACCCAGTCGGCAACCGCCGGCCACGTCTGCGTCGCCGCTTTGGAGCCGACGACGAGACCGAAATGGCCTGCGCGAATGAGGAACTCGTACACGTCGGCTTTCGGGGCCGCCCGCTTGATACCGCGGACCGACGCCGGCTGACCGATGTCGTCGACCTCACCGATGACCGCCAGCACCGGACAGTCGATGTCGGAGAGCGTGACGAGGTCGCCGTGGATCGAGAACCCGCCGGTCATCATCCGGTTGTGCGCGATGAACTGCTTGAGCAGCTCGGAGATCGCCGGGCCCGACCAGGCGATCCAGCCTTCTGAGGCGAGGAAGCGACGCTGCTGCTCGCGGGGCAGCAGCGCCTCGCGATCGTGCAGCTGCCGCAGGAAGTCGACCCGCGACTGCGCGGTCTTGATCGGGTCGAGCATCTGAAAACCGGTGCGCGCCAGCCATCCCGGAATATCGATCCTGCTGAACACGTGGTCGGCCATGAAGTCGGCGGCAGCGGGCGCCAGGCTGGCAGGCAGATTCATCGGGAGCGCAGCGAGAGTGTCGACGGGTGAGCCGAAGCCAACGATGCTCGCAAGGTCCTTGGACCGGCGGTAGGCCGCGGTCTGGTAGGCGAACATGCCGCCCTGCGAGTATCCCGCGAGGTGGACGTCGCGGCCCGTGACCTTCTTGACGGTGTCGATGGCCTCACTCAGCGCGACGACGTGGTCCGCGAGATTGCGCTGCATCCCACCCTCGACCTTGTCGGGTGAACCGAAGTCGATCACCCACGGATCGATGCCGGCCTTGTGCAGGATGCCGACCGCCCCTTCGTCGCGGGTCACATCCCACATGTCGGCCGACATCATCATCGGGTGCACCATCAGCACGGGCGGGCCCGCCGGTTTGGCGCCCGGCCGGGTGTCGGGTGGGAAGTACCGGCGCAGCCGGTACATCGGAACGCTCTCGATGATCTGGAACGGCGATGGCACCGCGCCGGTCTCGAGTCCGCCGTAGCGCAGGACTTCCAGACCGTTCTGCGCTGTGGCAACCAACCGTCCCACAGGCCGTGTGATCGCCGAGAGGTCCACCACTGCGCGCTCCCCTCTTTGCTGTCGTACCGCGGAATCGTCGACGTCATGATGGCACAGGCGCGATTGCCGGTTTCTGGTAATCAGCGTGGGCACACTAGTCTCGGCGGGCGATGGCACACCTGCTCGGGGGCGAGAACCTCCACCTGGAGTACCCGACCGGGGTCGTGTTCGACGCTGTCACCGTCGGTCTCAGCGACGGCGACCGAATCGGCATCGTCGGCCGCAACGGGGACGGCAAGTCGACGCTGATGGGCTTGCTCACCGGCCAGATCACGCCACATGCCGGACGGGTGACGCGCCGGGGAGGCCTGCGGGTCGGGGCTCTGGACCAGAAGGACACGCTCGATCCCGACCGCACGGTGGGCTGGTCTCTGGTCGGCGACCGAGCCGACCACGAGTGGGCCGGCGATCCACGGATCCGCGACGTGATCGGCGGACTGGTCGCCGACATCGCATTCGACACAATGATCGGCACACTCTCGGGTGGGCAGCGGCGGCGCGTGCAGTTGGCCGCGCTGCTGATCGACGACTGGGATGTCGTCGCGCTCGACGAGCCCACCAACCACCTCGACATCCAGGGCATCACGTGGCTTGCGGCGCACATCAAGCAGCGATGGGCGCCGGGATCGGGTGGCCTGTTGCTCGTGACCCACGATCGCTGGTTCCTCGACGAGGTCGCGACGACGACGTGGGAGGTCCATCCCGGTGCACGCGGAACGCTGGGCAGCGTTGTCGAACCCTTCGAAGGCGGTTACGCCGCGTATGTGCTTCAGCGGGTCGAACGCGACCGCCAGGCCGCCGCGGTGGAGGCCAAGCGCCAGAATCTGATGCGCAAAGAGCTGGCGTGGCTGCGTCGGGGCGCACCGGCGAGAACGTCGAAACCGAAATTCCGCATCGATGCCGCCAACGCGCTGATCTCCAATGTTCCGCCGCTGCGCAACAGTGTCGAGCTGTCCCGGGCCGCGATGGCGCGCCTCGGCAAGGACGTCATCGACCTGCTCGACATCTCGGTCACCTACTCCAGCGCCACTGGTGAGCGAGAAGTGTTGCGCGACATCGAATGGCGTATCGCGCCCGGCGAGCGCACAGGCATTCTCGGCGCCAACGGTGCGGGAAAATCGACGCTGCTCGGTCTCATCGCGGGCACGGTGACGCCGACGGCCGGTCGGGTGAAACGCGGCAAGACGGTGCAGCTGGCCGTGCTGGACCAGGAGTCGCGCGAGCTTGAGCCGTTGTCGGGCGACATGGTCCGCGAGGTGCTCGGACGTCTGCAGACCAGCTACCAGATCGACGGCAAGGACGTCACGCCGGCGCAACTGCTTGAGCGGCTCGGCTTTCCGCGGGAACACCTTTCGGCACGCGTCGGTGAACTGTCCGGAGGCCAGCGGCGTCGACTCCAGCTGATGCTCGTCCTGTTGTCGGAGCCGAACGTGTTGGTGCTGGACGAACCGACCAACGATGTCGACACCGACATGCTCACGGCCACCGAAGATCTGCTGGACTCCTGGCCGGGGACCCTGATCGTGGTCTCCCACGACCGCTATCTGCTCGAGCGCGTCACCGACCAGCAGTACGCGATCCTCGACGGCCGGCTGCGGCATCTGCCCGGCGGGGTCGACGAATACCTGCGGCTGGCGGAGAAACGACCCGAAGCGCCGGCACAGCAGAACAAGCCGGCCGCCTCGGCAGCACCGTCCGGTGCCGAATTACGCGCCATCGAAAAGGAGATCGCCTCCATCGATCGGTCGCTGACGAAGCTCGCCGAGCGTATCGGCGCCAAGCACGACGAGATGGCCGCTCACGACCAGTCCGACCATGTCGGGCTGGGCCGTCTCACGGGCGAGTTGCGGGATCTGGAAAAGCAAGTGGCCGAACAGGAGTCACGCTGGATGGAGCTCTCGGAACGCCTCGAGGGCTAGCCTATACGCTGATCGCAGGACTGTTGAGGGGGTGGCCCGCGAATGACGTACCTGCTGCGGCCGTTCGTGCTGTGCCTTCGCTACTGGCCGCAACTGGCCGCGTGTTACCTGCTCGGGCTTCTCGGCCGCCGGGGCGCCATCGAACTGGCCGCCTGGGCCGGGTGGGACAACGACGTCTGGGCGTCGCTGATCATGCCGCTGGCCGGTATGGCCCGCCTCGGGTCCTATGTCGCCATGTTCTTCATCCTCCGGCAAGCCATCCCCGCCCTCGCCGCGCTGCCGTCGCGGTCGGCACGCGGCGTCGATGTGTTCTCGACGGTCATCGTGCCGTTCTTCGCGATCTACCTCGCGTGGAAGATGTTCGCGGAGGACTGGATCGCGTTCGAGGCGCAAGCCCTCGACTACCGCATCGGCGACGCGATGATGACGCCCGGTGAGGTCGAACTGCATCCGGAGACCCTGCCGGTCAGCAATCTCACGTGGGCGCTGATCTTCACCGCGCTCGCCGCGCGGTCCGTGCTCAGCCGATTCAAGGACCGCCTGCCGGGCTGGATGATCGCGGTCCGCGTCTACGTGGACGCGCTCTGGGTGTTCCTGGGCGTGAGCTTTGCTGCCAGCAAGGACCTGACGTTCATCCTCAACCCCACCGGATGGCTGTCGGAGCGCCGGATCGTCGTGTGGTTCAGCGAAACCCGTGCCGATCTGTTCTCCCATCTGCGGCCGCTCGAGGTCATGTGGGACACCGTCACGTGGGCGGTGTCGACCGTCTTCGGCGGCGCCACGATCCCGCTGTTGTGGCTGGCGGTCGCGGCCATCGTCTACGGGGTCACGATGCCTGACGACTGGAGAAGCGCGGCCCGCCGCGTCGCGGGGCAGAGAGCCGACTGGGTCTTCGAACGCGCCGCGGCCAGGCAGAAGCGGGTGCGGGAACGGTGGTCACAACTGCCGGACGTCCGCCGTGACGAAGCACGCGACTGGATGCTGTCACGACTGGGTAACTACCGCACCATCACCGACGCGGCGAGGCTCATCCTGCACGGCGGGGTGCTGGCACTGTCTCTCTATGTACTGGGCTATCTCGGCCTTGCCTGGTTGGACATGGCGGGCAGCTTCTATCGGCCCGAGATGCGTACCGGATATCTGTTCCGTGGCGCGGCATCGGTCATCGGGCCGCACCCGAAGGCGTTCTGGGACTGGGCGCAACCGGCGATGGTCTTCGCCTCACATCTGATCATCGAGCCGCTGCGGGTGTGCCTGATCGCTTCGACCGTCGCCTACTGCGTGGAAAATGTTCGCCCGAAGGACATTACAGAAGCAACCGCGCCGTGATCTCGTCGTCGTGGGTGATGTCGACCGCAGTGGGCACGGCGTCCGACGGCACCACGAAGCCGAACTGGATGCGGCCGGGCTCGTGGCACAGCGACTGCATGCCGTCCGGAGGGATGGGTGTGAAGCCGCCGACCCCCTCGGCGTCCCACCGTCGCTTTCCGTCGGTCAGGACCGCGTCGCACATCCCCGGAAGGGCCGTCCCCGACCAGTCGACCACGATCACGGTCAACACCGTTCCCGATGGGAGCGGCGGCCCGAAGTTGAGCGGACTTCTGTTGGAATATCGGATGGATTCGATCTTCCAGGTCTGCCCGTCCGACGTGCCGCTCTCGCCGTCGGGCACCACCAGCTGGGGCGTGTAGGTGTTCCGATAGGACGACCAGTACGGCCCGAAGTCGATGGCGATGTAGGCGCCGACGGCACACACGACCACGACCGCGCCGACAACGTTGCGCTGCCACAGCGCCGAGAGCCTGGTCATCGCGCACTGACCTCGCTTTCGACGAGCTCCACCTCATCGGTTCTGGTGACCGCGGGGTCACCGGCCGGTATCTCGATGACCAGCCGCGAGTCCAGGATCGTGCTGCCTGCCCAGACCCGCAACAACATCGGGTCAGCTGCCTCCGGTGCGACCAGCGGCGGGGCCACGTCGAACACCCAGCTGCCGCGCTCGGTCATCCCCGGGGAGATCTCGTTGCCGAGGGTGTCGAGGAAGAATCGGTCCGACGGAGCGTACGTGTTGGGGCCGACGACCAGATCGGCGCGCGGCAGTTCGGTCGCGCCGCGGGCCTCCAGTGTGACGTCCGCGACGACCCAGATGCCCGCCGCCTCCACCGAATTCACCTGCGGTGCAATGCGTACCGATGTGACGGTGGCCGTGATCGCGCGGCCCTCGACCGGTCCGTCCGGGCGACCGCGGACTTCGAACGGCCCGTAGACGTCGGTCGGGGTCGGAAGGTTGTGCCACACGAGCGCAGCTGCCGCGATCACGACGACGGCGGCGATCGGCGACCACGCGGCTTTCAGTCGATCCTTCGGTGCGCTCACTTTTTCGGCGCTCCCACCACGAGCTGCGTCACACCGTAGTCGTCGGTGTCGAGCCATTCCTTGCCGCCGTAGGTGACCATCAACTGCCGGAACGCCTTTTTCCACACCCGGATCGAGATGACGCTGTCGGCTTTGAGGACATCCGCCGGAAGGTTCCAGAGGAACACGAGTTGTTCGGTCAGCCCCGGACCCAGGTTGGTGATCGCCGAGCTGTCCCGGAAACGGTAGACGCCGTAGAACTCCGCCGCCGGTACGTCGCGCAGGTCGAGTTGGTCACGCAGCGTCCCCGGCTGCGTGCTGTCGTTACGCAAGGTCGCCACCACGCCCAGGTACATCCGACCCGGCTTTGCGGGGGCGACGACGCGCCCGCCGCCTTCGATCTTCACGAGGAGCCTCGCCCGTTCGACGGTGACCATGAACTGCCCGTCGTTGAACTCTTCGCCGGGCGCGAACGCGGTGGCCCCGGTGTCGACACGGTCCAGGCCGCCGAACAGGGCGGCGACCGCCAGGATCGCGACCACGGCCGCCTTCCACACTTGGCTCACCCTGCGTTGGGCGAGAAACTGCCGCGCGCGGGCCCTCCGGCCGGCGGCCGCCGGCTCGGCAGGCTGGGTGTCCATACCGGTGGATGCTAGCGGCGCAGCCGGATCCGTAGGTTGTCGGCGGTATCTCGCACCGCGCCGAGCTGCTTGGCGACCTGTATCGGCGCCGTGCCGCCGCGCGCGTCGCGCGAGTTGACCGACCCTTCGGTGGTCAGCACGTCGCGGACCTCCGGCGTCAGCTCCGGATGGATGTCAGCCAGGTCGGCGTCCGCGAGTTCTTCGAGCCCGACGCCGCGCGCCTCGGCCGCCCGGACCGCCGCGCCTGCCGCTTCGTGCGCCACGCGGAACGGCACTCCGCGCCGCACCAGCCACTCGGCCACATCGGTGGCCAACGTGTATCCCAGCGGGGCGAGCTCAGCCATGCGGTCGACGTCGAAGCGCAGGGTGCCGACGAGCCCGGCCATCGCAGGCAGCACCAGTAGCAACTGGGCAACCGAGTCGAAGACGGGTTCCTTGTCTTCCTGGAGGTCACGGTTGTAGGCCAGCGGTTGCGCCTTGAGGGTGGCCAACAGCCCGGTGAGGTTGCCGATCAACCGGCCCGACTTGCCGCGCGCCAGCTCCGCAATGTCGGGGTTCTTCTTCTGCGGCATGATCGAACTGCCCGTCGACCATGCGTCGTGCAGCGTCACGTACCCGAATTCGGTGGTGCTCCAAAGGATGATGTCTTCGGCCAGCCGCGACAGGTCGACCCCGATCATCGACAGAACGAACGCCGCCTCGGCCGCGAAATCCCGCGACGCGGTGGCGTCGATCGAATTGTCCGCGGCTGCATCGAAACCCAGCTCGTCGGCGATGGCATCGGGGTCAAGGCCGAGCGACGAACCGGCGAGCGCCCCCGATCCGTACGGCGACACCGCGGCTCTCTTGTCGAAGTCAGCGAGCCGGTCGACGTCGCGGAGCAGCGGATGGGCGTGCGCCAGGAGGTGATGCGCGAGCAGGACCGGCTGCGCGGACTGCAGATGCGTCTTCCCGGGCATGATCGCGGTCGGGTGCGCGGCCGCCTGCGTCGCGAGGGCGGCGACGACCTCCAGTGTGGCGTCGGCGACCTGGCGCACCGCGTCGCGCAGCCACAGCCGGAACAGGGTCGCCACCTGGTCGTTGCGGGAGCGGCCCGCACGTAGACGGCCCCCGAGGTCGGGTCCGACACGGTCGATCAGGCCTCGTTCCAGCGCGCCGTGCACGTCCTCGTCGGTGACCAGCGGCCCGAAGCTCCCGTCGGCGACGTCCGAGCCGAGGCTGTCCAGCCCCGCGAGCAGTCCGTCACGCTGCTCCGCGGTGAGCAGACCGGCGCGAAACAGCACACGCGCATGGGCTTTCGACGCGGCAACGTCGTAGGGTGCCAGCACCCAGTCGAAATGCGTCGACTTGCTCAGCGCGGCAAGGGCATCGGCCGGACCGTCGGCGAACCGCCCGCCCCACAGCGACCCCTCGTTGGTACTCACTTGCCGGCCAGGTCCCGCCGCGCCGACAGACTCGACGACAGGCCGTGCACATGCACGAACCCCTTCGCCGACGACTGGTCGAAGGTGTCGCCCTCGTCGTAGGTCGCGAGGTTGAAGTCGTACAGCGACTCGGCACTGCGGCGGCCGTTGACCGCGATGTGCCCGCCGTGCAGCACCAACCGGATCTCGCCCGTCACGTGCTCCTGGGTGTGGGCCACGAACGCTTCGAGGGAGGCCTTCAGCGGCGAATACCAGAGCCCGTCGTAGACCAGCTCGCCCCACTTCTGGTCGGTGCTCCGCTTGAACCGGCCGAGTTCGCGTTCCAGCGTCACGTGCTCGAGCTCGGTGTGAGCGGTGATGAGCACCATCGCGCCGGGCGCCTCGTAGATCTCGCGGCTCTTGATGCCGACCAGTCGGTCCTCGACGACGTCGAGGCGGCCCACACCCTGCGCGCCTGCGCGGCGGTTGAGCTGCTCGATGGCCTCCAACACGGTGACCGGCTTGCCGTCCAGCGACACCGGCACACCCTTTTCGAACCCGACGATCACCTCGTCGGGGGTGTTCCAGTTGACGGTGGGGTCCTCGGTGTAGTCGTAGACGTCCTTGGTCGGAGCGTTCCACAGATGCTCGAGGAAGCCGGTCTCGACGGCGCGGCCCCACACGTTCTGATCGATCGAGAAGGGCGAGCGCTTGGTGACGTTGATCGGGATCGCGTTCTCCTCGGCGAATGCGATCGCCTTCTCGCGGGTCCACGCGTAGTCTCGAACCGGTGCCAGCACCTTGAGATCGGGTGCCAGCGAAGCGAATCCGACCTCGAAGCGCACCTGATCGTTGCCCTTGCCCGTGCAGCCGTGCGCGACCACGCTGCCGCCGTGCCGGCGTGCCGCCTCGACGAGGTGCTTGACGATCAGAGGTCGGCTCAGCGCCGACACCAGCGGATAGCGGTCCATGTAGAGAGCGTTGGACTTGATGGCGGGCAGGCAGTACTGCTCGGCGAACTCGTCACGGGCGTCGACGACGACGGCCTCGACGGCACCACAGTCGATCGCACGCTGCCGCACGACCTCCATGTCCTCGCCGCCCTGCCCCAGATCGATGGCGACGGCGACGACTTCCTGGCCGGTCTCCTTGCCGATCCAGCTGATGGCCACCGAGGTATCCAGGCCACCGGAATAGGCCAGGATGACGCGCTCGGACATATCGAAACTCCTTCTAGTGGATGCTGGTCAGGTCTTGGAGAGGTTCTCGATGGTGACGGCGAGCTCGGCGCCGGTCATCGGTTCCCGTGCCACGACGAGGATCGTGTCGTCGCCGGCGACAGTACCGACAACGTAGGGCAGCGCTGCGCGGTCCATCGCGCTGGCCAGGTAGTGCGCCGCACCGGGCGGTGTGCGCAGCACGGCGAGGTTGCCGCTGTGGTCGGTGGACACGAGGAGGTCGCCGAGCAACCGGGTGACTCGCTCCGTGCCGCCCGCGACTCCGCGCACCGGGCTGCCGTCCTCGGGCACGATGTACACGCCGACACCGCCGTCGGCGCCTCGCAGTTTCACCGCACCGAGTTCTTCGAGATCGCGCGACAGGGTCGCCTGCGTGACTTCGATACCCTCACCGGCGAGCAGCGCCGCCAGCTCGGTCTGGCTGTGCACCGACTGCGCCGACAGCAGCGCCACGATCCGGGCCTGCCGTCCCGCGCGCGTGGTCGCCGCCGTCATGCGCGCTCCAGTAGCCACACCAGTAGCGCCTTCTGCGCGTGCAGGCGGTTCTCCGCCTCGTCCCACACCGCGCTCTGTGGCCCGTCGATCACCTCGTCGGTGATCTCGTGCCCACGGTGGGCCGGAAGGCAGTGCAGCACAACAGCGTCGGAGTCGGCGTGGCCGAGCAGTTCGCTGTTCACCTGGAACGGGCGGAACGGCCGGACCCGGTCGAGTCCGTCGTTCTCCTGCCCCATCGAGGTCCAGGTGTCTGTCACCAGGACGTCGGCGCCGGTTGCCGCGGCCACCGGGTCATCGGTCAGCGCCACGGTGGCGCCGGTCTGATGCGCACGGGTCTCGGCGGCAGCGACGAACATCGGATGCGGTTCGAAGCCGTGGGGCGCGGCGATGGTGACGTCGATGCCGGCGGTGACGCCGCCGAGCATCAGAGAGTGCGCCATGTTGTTGGCGCCGTCGCCGAAGTAGGTGAGCCGCAACCCTTTCAGATCGCCTTTGCGTTCTGCCAGGGTCTGCAGGTCGGCGAGCACCTGGCACGGGTGGAACTCGTCGGACAGGGCATTGACGATCGGGACCGTCGATCCCGACGCCATGGCGGTCAACCGCTCCTGTGCAAACGTCCGCCACACGATCGCGTCGACGTAGCGCGACAGCACCTGGCCGGTGTCCTCCAGGGTCTCCTCGCGCCCGAGTTGGGTGCTGCGACCGTCGACGACGACCGCGTGGCCGCCGAGTTCGGCGATGCCCATCTCGAACGAGAACCGGGTGCGGGTCGAGTTCTTCTCGAAGATCACCGCGACACCACGGGGCCCCTCGAGGGGGCGCCTGCTGAAGCGGTCCTTCTTGAGTTCAGCTGCCAGAGCGAGAACTTCGGCCTGCTCTTCCGGAGAGAAATCGTCGTCGCGCAGGAAATGCCGTGTCATCGTGTGCCCTCCTGAGCCTTGTCGAGAATCGCGGGCAGCGCCGCGAGGAACGACTCGACCTCGGCCTCGGTGATCACCAGAGGCGGAGCGAGCCTGAGGACGTCGGGCGCCGCCGCATTGACCAGGAAACCGGCGTCGCGCGCGGCGGTTTCGGCCGGCTTGGCCGCCTCGGCGGTCAGCACGATGCCGCGCAGCAGACCGCGGCCGCGGACACGGTCGACCAGCGGATGGCCCAAGGCTTCGACACCGTGGGCGATGGTCTTGCCCAACACGTCGGCCCGCTCGATGAGCTGGTCGTCGGCGAGCACCTGCAGCACAGCGAGCGCCGCCGCGGTGCAGACGGGGTTGCCGCCGAACGTGCTGCCGTGCAAGCCGGGTGTCAGCAGGTCCGCGGTGTCGCCGATGGCCAGGCAGGCGCCGATGGGCAGGCCACCGCCGAGTCCTTTGGCGAGAGTGACGATGTCGGGGGTGATGCCGTCGTGCTGATGGGCGAAAAAGGCGCCGGTACGGCCGACGCCGGTCTGGACCTCGTCGAGCACCAGTAGCGCACCGTGTTGCGCGGTGATCTCACGCGCCGCGACGAGATAGCCCGCCGGTGGATCGACGACGCCGCCCTCCCCCATGATCGGCTCCAGGAAGACGGCGGCGGTCTCGTCGTCGACGGCGGCACGCAGAGCCTCGGCGTCACCGTAGGGGACGTGGACGACGTCCCCCGGCAGCGGCGCGAACGGCGCCTGCTTGCTGGGCTGACCCGTCAGGGCCAGGGAACCCATCGTGCGTCCGTGAAACGCATTCTGTGCCGCAACGAGTTTCGTCCGACCGGTAAGGCGGGTGATCTTGAAGGCGACCTCGTTGGCCTCGGTGCCGGAATTGCAGAAGAAGGCCTTCGCCGGTACGCCCAGATGGCCGACAAGCGCTTCGGCGAGCGCGATGCCAGGCTCGGTGGCGTACAGGTTCGACGTATGCCCCAGCGTGCCCATCTGCCGGGTGACGGCTTCGATCACCGCCGGGTGACCGTGGCCGAGCACGTTGACCGCGATGCCTCCGAGCAGGTCGATGTAGGACTTGCCGTCGACGTCGGTCACCACCGCTCCGTGTCCGCTCGCGAGCGCCAACGGCGGGGTGCCGTAGTTGTTCATCATGACCGCCGACCAGCGGTCCAGTAGACCTGTCATGCGCGGACCACCTTCGTGCCCGCCCCTTCGTCGGTGAACAACTCGACCAGCACGCAGTGCTCGACGCGGCCGTCGATGACGTGGGCGCTCGGCACGCCTCCCTCGATGGCGCGCAGGCAGGCTTCGATCTTGGGCACCATACCCTCCTCCAGCGTGGGCAGAAGTTCGGTCAGGTCGGCTGAATTGATCTGGCTGACAAGCGAATCGCGGTCAGGCCAGGAGGTGTAGAGACCTTCGACGTCGGTCAGCATGAGCAGCTTCTCGGCGCCCAGCGCTTCGGCAAGGGCCGCAGCAGCGGTGTCGGCGTTGATGTTGTAGACCAACCCGGCGGTGTCAGGGGCGATCGTCGACACGACAGGGATCCGGCCGGCGTCGATGAGATCGAGGACGGCGTCGGTGTTGACCTTCTCGACGTCGCCGACCAGGCCGATGTCGGTGGCCACGCCGTCGACCAGGACGGTACGGCGCACCGCGGTGAACAGGTGGGCGTCCTCCCCGGTGATTCCGACGGCGTACGGGCCGTAGGCGTTGATCAGGTTCACCAGTTCACGGCCGACCTGACCGAAGAGCACCATCCTGGCTACCTCGAGGACCTCAGGAGTGGTGACGCGGAAGCCGCCCTTGAAGTCACCTGCGATGCCGAGTTTCTTGAGCATCGCCGAGATCTGTGGTCCGCCACCGTGCACCACGACCGGATGGATGCCGCAGTTGCGCAGGAACACCATGTCGGCGGCGAATGCCGCCTTGAGCCGATCGTCGGTCATCGCGTTGCCGCCGTACTTGACGACGACGATCTTGTCGTTGAGTGCGGTCAGCCACGGCAGGGCGTCGGCGAGGACCCGGGCCTTGTCGGCGGTTGTCGGGCTCATGAGCTGTAGGCCGAGTTCTCTTCGACGTAGGCGTGGGAGAGGTCTGTCGTGCGAATCGAGGCCGACGCCTCTCCGACACCGAGGTCGACGACGACCGCGATGTCCTCGCCAGACAGGTCGACCTCACGTGCGCCGGGCGCACCGACGCTGTCCACGCAGACCGGGAAACCGTTGAAGGACACTGTTATTCGATCGGCATCGAGTGCGACCGGAGCCATACCGACGGCGGCCAGCACCCGCCCCCAGTTCGGGTCGGAACCGAACAGTGCGGTCTTGACCAGGCTGTCGCGGGCGATCACCCGGGCGGCGGTCAGCGCTTCCTCCTCGCCCGCGGCGCCGGTCACCGTCACCAGGACTCGTTTGGTGACGCCTTCGGCGTCGGCTTGCAGCTGGGCGCAGAGGTCGTCGCACACCCGCAGCACGGCATCGTCGAGCTCGGCCTGGCTCGGGGTGACCTCACTGGCGCCCGACGACAGAAGCAACACGGTGTCGTTGGTGGAGCAGCTGCCGTCGACGTCGAGCCGGTCGAAGGTGCGTGACGTCGCGCGTCGCAGCGCGGCATCGAGAGCCTCCGGACCGGCGACGGCGTCGGTGGTGATGACGCAGAGCATCGTCGCCAATGACGGCGCGAGCATGCCCGCACCCTTGGCCATGCCGCCGACCGTCCACTTGTCGTCGTGGTGCAGGGCCGACTGCTTGGGCACGGTGTCGGTGGTCATGATGGCCCGCGCGGCCTCCTTACCGCCGGTCATGCCCCCCGCCATCTCGTGGACGATCTCGCTGACGCCTGCGAGCACCTTGTTCATCGGGAGCCGGTCTCCGATGAGACCGGTGGAGCACACCGCGACCTCGATGGCGCCCGTCTCGGTGCCCCAATTCGACAGCGCGGCGGCGACCGCCTCGGCGGTGGCGTGGGTGTCCTGGAAGCCGCCGGGCCCCGTGCAGGCGTTGGCGCCGCCGGAGTTCAGGATGACCGCGCGGAGCTTGCCTGTGGTGAGCACCTGCTGCGACCACAGCACGGGCGCCGCCTTGACCTTGTTGCGGGTGAACACGCCCGCCGCGGAATGGTCGGGGCCTTCGTTGAACACCAACGCGAGGTCCAGCGCTCCCGACGCCTTGATGCCGGCGGCGACGCCGGTGGCCCGGAAGCCCGAGGGTGCGGTGACGCCCTGAGTGCGCAGCAGCGTGCTCACGGTGCGACCCCGACGATCGAAAGGCCCTCCGTCTCAGGCCAACCCAGGGCGAGGTTCATCGACTGCACTGCCGCTCCTCCGGTTCCCTTCACAAGATTGTCGATGGCCGCGATCGCGATGAAGGTCGAGGCGTCCTCGTCGACGGCGACGGCGAGTTGGGCGGCGTTGCTGCCGATCACCGCGCCGGTCTTCGGCAGCTGCCCCTCGGGCAGCAGATGGACGAAAGGCTCGTCGCCATAAGCCTTTTCGTAGGCTGCGCGCAACTGGGACACGGGCGCGTCGGTCCTGGCGGTGCAGGTGGCCAGGATGCCCCGCGAAGTCGGGATGAGGACCGGGGTGAACGACACGGTGACCTCGCCGCCTGCGACGCCGCGCAACCCTTGGGCGATCTCCGGGGTGTGCCGATGCTTGCCGCCGATGTTGTACGCGCGCGCGGAGCCGATGACCTCGGACCCCAGGAGATCCACTTTGGCGGCTCGGCCCGCACCGGAGGTGCCACTGACCGCGACGACCGTGACGGCCGGCTCGATGAGCCCTTCGGCGAGTGCTGGCCACAGCGCGAGCAGAGCCGCGGTCGGATAGCAGCCGGGGACCGCGACGCGCTTGGTGTCGCGCAGCCTGTCGCGCCCGCCGGGCAGCTCGGGTAGACCGTAGGGCCAGTTGCCTGCATGCTCGGATCCGTAGAAGCGCTCCCAGTCGCCAGGGTCGGTGAGGCGGAAGTCGGCGCCGCAGTCGACGATCAGGGTGTCGGGCCCGAGTTGTTCGGCCAGTGCCGCCGAGTGCCCGTGCGGCAGGGCCAGGAACACCACGTCATGGCCGGTCAGCACACCGAGCTCGGTGGGTTCGAGGAGGCGATCGGCCAGCGGCAACAGATGCGGGTGATGCTCGGTCAGCGCAGTTCCGGCACTGGCCGCGGCGGTGAGCGCGCCGATGGTCAGGCGGCCGTCGGCATAGGCGGGATGGCCGAGGAGGAGCCGCAGGATCTCTCCCCCGGCATAGCCACTAGCACCGGCAACGGCGACGGAAGTCATACAGCGATCATGCATGGTTATGCAACCATATGCAAATCAATTATCGGCGTAATGTCGAGAGCGTGCCGCAGCACGCCCTGGCCTGGGATGTGGCAGCGATTCCGGCCATCATCATCGCAGGAACACTGCTGCATTTCTGCTTCGAGTGGTCGGGCGAGCGCCGCGGGCTGGCCGTGTTCTGCCCGATCAACGAGAGCGTTTGGGAACACCTGAAGATGGCCTACTGGCCGGTGTTGATCCTCACGGGAGCACAATTCCTTGCCGGTGCCTGCGTCGAGCAGTTGCCCGCCGCGCGGGCGGCGGGGTTCCTTGTCATGGGTGCGCTGATCCTGGGCCTGTACTACGTCACCGACGCGCTGGCACCCGACGCCGGCATGCGCACGCGGCTGGCGCTGGACGGGATCATCTTCGTCGTCGCGGTTTCCGCCGGCCAGTTCTGCAGCCATGCGATGCTCGAGACGCTCGGCGCCGCACCGCTCGGCGTGGGCCTTTTCTTGCTTCTGGCACCCGTGGCGGTCTTCGCGGTGACGACGTTCATGCCGCCGCACACTCGGCTCTTCGAGGATCAGATCACGGGCGGCTACGGCATAGCGGGCCGGATGTGACTCAGCCCAACCTGATGTCGGGCACCAGCGCACGAACACCGTCGGCCGTCGCCCCCAGTGCCGTCGACAGTTGCCAGGCCACATCTCGCACCCGCGTACCGATCTCGGCCTGCCGCTCCGGCGTCATGCGCACCGCGGGAACCGACGCGCCGATGGCGCCGACGACCCGCTGCGTGTGGTCGAACACGGGAGCGGCAACAGCCCAAATGCCGACCGTGCGTTGACCGTTCGACTCCGCATAACCGCGCAACCGCGCCTCGTCGAGCTCCCGCGCCACAGCGACCGGGTCGACGGTGGTGCTCGTCGTGAGCGCGGCGATCGGCTCGGCGAGATGTTTCGCCCGCTCGGCTTCCGGTAACGCACACAGGATCGCTTTGCCCGGGCCCCCGTAGGCGAGCCGGATCGGCACCCCGATGTCGGTGTAGGTGCGGCGCAATTCCTGATGACTTTCGACCTGGGCGGCCACGATGCGCTGGCCCGTCCCGAGCAGTTCGTGAAGCCCCACCGTCTCGTCGAACTCGTCGCGCAACTCGGTCATGAACGGCAGCGCGGCTTCTCGGAGCGTGCGGGGCATCGCGCCCGAGTTGGCCAGCTGCATCAGCAGCGGCCCGAGCCCGTAGCGCTTGGTGCCCGTCTGCCGGACGAGATGGTTCTCCTGCATCGCGTTCAACAACCGGTGCACGGTGCTGGTCGACAGCCCGGTCGAGCGCGAGATGTCGCTGATACCGAGCTCGGGCCTGCGCCCGTCGAAGCATCGCAGGATCGCCACGGCCCGGTCGATCGACTGCACGCCGTTGCGTCGCTCGACCCGCTCCGAGACTGCCTCTCCGCCCGAATCCACGGTCAACATCTTCCACTGCTCCCACCTGGCCCCGGGGGCCGAATCGCTATTGACGCCGTGACACGCCTCGCACTCGACGCTTGACGTGACTCCGATCACGGATTTACGCTTTCCGCACAGCGCAAAACATATCCCACAATGCGGGAAGGATCAATGAGACCACTCAGCGGATTCCGAGTCCTGGACCTGACCAGATTTCTGTCGGGCCCGTACTGCACGATGGTGCTGGCGGAGCTCGGCGCGGATGTCATCAAGATCGAGCAGCCCGGAACGGGTGATGATTCGCGGCGCATGGCGCCGAAGGTCAACGGCGAGAGCTACCCCTTCGCGATGCCGAACCGCAGCAAGCGGTCCGTCGCCGTCGACCTGAAATCCGACCGCGGCCGCGAGCTCTTCCTGGAGCTGGCCGCCGATGCCGATCTGGTGATCGAGAACTTTCGCCCGGGTGTCGCCACACGCCTCGGCATCGACTATGCGTCGCTGCGCGGCGTGCGAGCCGACATGCTGTACTGCTCGATCAGCGGTTTCGGCCAGACCGGCCCCTACCGTGATCGACCCGGCTTCGACATCATGGCTCAGGGCATCGGCGGTTTCCTGCGGATGACCGGCCAACCCGACGGCAAGCCCACCAAGGTCGGTATCGCGATCAACGACATCGCCGCCGGGGCGACCGCGATCTACTCGATCCTCGCCGCCGAGCTGCACCGCCGCCAGACCGGCGAAGGCCAGTACATCGACATCTCGCTGGTCGACGCGGGGCTGGCGTGGACGGTGTGGGAGTCGGGCGCCTACTTCGGCAGCGGCGAGACACCGGCGCAGACGGGCACCCGCCACCGTCGTTCGGCGCCGTATCAGGCCTACCGGACCGCCGACGGTTACGTGACCATCGGCGCGAACACCGACCGGCTCTGGCTGCGGCTGATCAACGACGTCCTCAAGCGTCCGGACTGGGCAGACGACAAGCGCTTCGCCGACCTGCCGGCACGGATGGCGCATCTCGACGACCTCGAAGAGGAGATCGAGGCGATCACCACCACGCTGCCGACCAGTGCCTGGGTCGACCGGATGGATACCGCCGGTGTGCCCGGAGGTCCGGTGCTGACCTACGACGAGACGCTCGACGATCCCCACGTCCGGGCGCGCGGAATGATCGTCGACCTCGAGCACCCGATCATCGGGCCGATGAAGACCATTGCGCCGCCGACGCGGTTCTCCGATCTGGAATTCAGTGTCCGCTCGCCCGCCCCGTGGCTCGGCCAGCACACCGCCGATGTCCTCGCCGAACTCGGCATCGCGCGCGACGAGGTCGACACGTTGTTCGCCGACGGCGTCCTCTACGACGCCCACCCCGAGATGCAGGAGGACAAGACCGCATGAGCCGCAAAGAGATTCGCGTCGAACGAGACGCGGAGACTCCGGAGATCGCGACGGTCGAGGTGCACAACCCCGACAGCCACAATGCGATCGCGCTGAACATGTATCGCCGGATTCCCGAGGTGTTCGCAGAGCTTGACGCCGACCCCACGGTGAAGGTGATCGTGGTGCGCGGTGCCGGCACCCGCAGTTTCGCCTCCGGCGCCGACATCAGCGAGTTCGAGGAAGTCCGCGGCAACAGCGCATCGGCGAAGGCCTACAACGAGGACGTGGCCGCGGCCGAGCACGCGGTCGAGGGTTGCTCCAAGCCGACCATCGCGATGGTGCACGGCTACTGCATCGGTGGAGGCTGCGGACTCGCGCTGGCCTGCGACATCCGCTTCGCAGACGAGCGGTCCCGTTTCGGCATCACCCCGGCCAAGCTCGGCCTGGTCTACAGCCTCGAGTCCACGAAACGGCTCGTCGACGTGGTCGGCCCGTCGCGCGCCAAGTGGATCCTGTTCTCCGGCCAGCACGTCTACGCCGAGGACGCGCTGCGACTTGGGCTGATAGACGAGCTGATCCCGGCCGAGGATCTGGAGAAGCAGACCTACGAGTTCGCCCGTCTGGTCACCACGCGCGCGCAGTTCAGCGTCCGCTCGTCGAAGCGGATCGTCGACCTCGTCCTGGGCGGACAGACCGTCGACGACGACGTGACCATCGACATCCGGAACTCGTCGTTCGACACCGACGACTACGCCGAGGGCGTGCGGTCGTTCCTGGAGAAGCGTCCTCCGAGGTTCACCTGGTCATGACGACGACTGATCAACCACGCACCAGCGGTGACCCGGTCGCCGCGGCCATGCATGCCTCCGAGGTGGCCGAGCCGAAGTTCGGCCAGTACTTCCTCATCCATTTCCTCGGATTGGCGATCGGGTATCTCGACGACGAGCAGGCGTGCACGGTGCACCTGCCTTTCGCGCAGCACCTCTGCAACGCCGGCGGCGGAGTGCACGGCGGCGTGCTGTCCACCGTGCTCGACATCTCCATGGGTCACGCGTGCCACCGCTACCTGTCGGCCGGCTCGACCATCGAGATGCAGATGCGATTCGTCCGTCCCGTCCGTTCCGACGTCACGGCCACCGGACGAATCATCCACCCCGGCCGGCGCATCGTTCAGCTGGAATCCCGGATGCACGACCACACAGGGCGTCTCGTGGCCACCGCCAACGGTTCGTGGTTCCGCCACGACGCAGACAACTGAATCGACAACCCGACACCTTGACTCAATGAGGAGATCATCATGCGACTGAGAATCGCACTGGCAGCGGCGTTCTCCGCTGTGGCGCTCGTTGTTCCCGCCTGCAGCGGAGGCTCGACCAACGCCGGTTCGGCCGAGGACTACCCGTCGGAAACCCTCGACTGGACGGTGGCCTTCGGCCCCGGCGGCGGTAACGACCTGATGGCCCGCAAGCTCGTGCAGATCATTCAGGAGGACGGCCTATATCCCAGCGACATCGCCGTCGAGAACCGCGAGGGCGGCAGCGGTGCCACCGGATGGGGTTACCTGCTCTCGCAGCGCGGCGATCCCTACAACGTCTCCACCACGTCGGGTTCGTTCCTGACCACCCCGCTGCAGGCCAACCCGGGGTGGACCTACAAGGACTTCACCCACGTGGGTCTGCTCGCCACCGACGACGCACTGCTGCTCGTCAACGGCGACAGCAACATCAAGACATATGAGGACTGGGTCGGCTTCGCCAAGAACAAGGGCACCGTCGTGGTCGGCGGAATCGGCACGGTCAACGTCGATTTCATCCTGCAGTCCCTGATCGCCGAACACGCCGGCTACAACATCGAGTACGTGCCCTACAACGAAGAGGGCCAGGTGCAGACCTCGCTGCTGTCGGGGGCACTGGACGCGATGATCTCCAATCCCGGCTCCATTCTCGGACAGATCGAAGCCGGAGACATGCAACCGCTGCTGTTCACCGGCCCCGAGCGTCTCGAAGCGCTTCCCGACGTGCCGACAGGTGCCGAGAAGGGCATGAGCGATCTGCCGTCCATGCCGCGCGGGCTGATCCTGCCGCCCGATGTCCCCGACTACGCGAAGGACTGGTGGATCACGACGATGCAGGAAGTGGTGAAGAGCGACCAGTGGCAGACCTACCTGGCCGACAACTACCTCACCGAGGATCTCAAATGGGGCGACGACTTCACCAAGTACCTGGAGCAGACCACCACCGAGTTCGAGGAGACGCTCAAAGACCAGGGGGCATTGTGACGACTGTCCCGCGAGCGGCAGCCTCCGACCCCGTGCCCGCCATGAATGTGGCCGTAGCCAAGGCCGATAAGGGCAAACGACACGTGGATTGGCCGAAGCTGGCGTTCCTCGCGTTGATCCTGCTGGGCTTCGCCGTCTACACCGAGATCGCGATGGGCATGGAGTGGCGCACCGTGGCCGGGCGGATCGGGCCCGGTTACTTCCCCAGGCTGCTCGGATTCCTGGCGATGGCGATCACCGTCTTCGCGATCGTCCGGGAATTGCTGCGCAGGCCTGCCGCCGACGCACCCGTCGATGCCGCGGAAGCGGCCGAGGAGGCCGCCGAGCCCGACCTCGGCCGGCACCCGGTGGCACTCCTCGTATTCGTCGTCGCCGCAACGCTGTTCGTCGGACTGTTCGGGATCTTGGGCGCGGCCCTGTCCGGGATCCTGTTCCTCGGCGCGACGCTGTGGTTCCTCGACCGCGAGCACCACGTGCGCGCGGTGATCGTCGCCGTCGCCGTACCTGTCCTCCTCTACCTTGCGTTCGAGTCCGGCCTCAATGTCGGTCTGCCGCAGGGCATCGTGCCGATCGGCTAAGGAACGTCCATGAGTCAGTTACTGGAGGGGATCTACGCGATCCTCACGCTGCAGAACCTGCTTCTGCTCTTCGGCGGTGTGCTCATCGGCATGGTCGTCGGCGTGATCCCCGGTGTCGGCCCGTCGGCCGGCCTGGCGATTCTGCTGCCGCTGACCTTCGGGCTCGATCCCACCGGCGCGATCGTGATGCTGGCCGCGGTGTACTACGGGTCGATGTACGGCGGAACCATCACCTCGGTGCTCATCAACACCCCCGGCGAATCCGCCACGGTGGCAAGCACATTCGACGGCTATCCGTTGGCGAAACAGGGGCGGGCGGGCCCGGCGCTGGTGATGGCCGCCATCGCCTCTTTCGTCGCCGGCACCATCGGCGCGGTACTCCTGGCGTTCGCGGCACCCACCATCGCCGACTTCGCGAAGACGTTCGGACCGCCCGAGTACTTCCTCATCGTGCTCGCCGGCCTGCTGACCGTCATCGTGATCCTGAAGGGCAACAAGCTCCTCGGCGCCCTGTCGGCCCTGATCGGGTTCGCCATCGGCACGGTGGGCATCGACATCGGGGGCGGTGAGCAGCGTTACACCTTCGGTTCGGTGAACCTGATCAACGGCATCGACTTCATTCCGGTCGCCATCGGCCTCTTCGCCGTCGGCGAGGTCCTGCACACGCTCTGGCGTGGCGGGCACCTCGAAAAGCTGGACTTTTTCGGGGTTTCGGCACGCAGCCGCGGCTTCTGGCCGACGAAGACGGACATCCGCGAATCGACAGGTCCGGCACTGCGCGGATCGTTCCTCGGGTTCGGCGTCGGCGTCACGCCGGGCGCCGGAGCGACGATCGCCTCTTTGATGGCCTACAACGTCGAGAAATCGGTGTCGAAGACGCCCGAGAAGTTCGGCAAGGGCGCCATGGCGGGGCTCGTCGGTCCCGAAGCCGCCAACAACGCCGCGTCGTCGGGGGCCCTGGCCCCGCTGCTGACACTGGGAATCCCCGGCGGCGGCGCCACCGCGGTGCTGCTCGGCGGCTTCCTGATGTGGGGGCTGCAGCCCGGGCCGTTGCTGATGGAGCAGAACCCGGAATTCGCCTGGGGCCTTATCGCCAGCATGTTCCTGGGCAACATCATGCTGCTGCTGGTCAACGTGTTCTGCATCCCCGGTTTCGCGAGCATCGCCCGCGTGCCGTTCCGGGTGCTCGGCCCGATCGTCATCGTGCTCTGCGTACTGGGCACCTTCGCCGTCAACAACAGCCTGCTCGACGTGCAGATCATGCTGGTGTGCGGCGTCCTCGGATTCTTCATGCGGATCTACGGACTGTCCCCCGCGGCCCTGGTGATCGCGCTCGTCCTCGGTCCGCTGGCCGAGGAGACGCTGCGGCAGACGATGGTGATCTCCGGCGGCAGTCTCGACGTGTTCGTCGAGCGGGGCACATCGGTGGGCATCCTGTGCTTCATCGCGTTCCTGTTCCTGATCCCGGTGATCAAGGCCCCCATCCGCCGCGCCAGTCAGGGTGCGCTGCAACTAATTTCACTGAAGCGCCGCGCCAAGGCCGAGGACACCAAAGAGCGGGAACACGTCTGATGAACATCGGCACACTGCTGCTCACCGCGGCAGCGGCGGTGGCGGGCGCGGCGGTGGCGACGCTGCTGCACCTTCCCGCCGCACCGCTGCTGGGCGCGATGGTCGGTGTCGCCCTCGTCAACATCCTGCACAGCTCGGTCTTCGAGATCCCGTCGACGGGCAAGTGGATCGTCTACGTCTTGATCGGATGGTTGCTGGGCGCCACCGTCAGCCGGGAAACATTGTCGCAGTTGAAGTCCGCGGCGGTACCGATCGTCGTCACGGTCGTTGCCTTTCTGGTCTTCGGATTGGTCGCAGCAGTGTTGCTGTGGAAGTTCGCCAATCTCGACTCGATCACCGCTCTACTGGCCACCGCGCCGGGCGGCATCGCGCAGATGGGTGCAATGTCGGCGACCGCGGGAGCCAACGTACCGATCGTGCTGACCATCCATGTACTGCGGATCACCTCCGTGATCGTGCTCATGACGGTCGGCCTGAAACTCATGGGAGGTCGCTGATGGAAACAATCCCGACCACTGCTCGCCCACTCGCCGGCATCCGCGTCGTCGACCTCAGCCGCGCCCTCGCGGGGCCCTACGCGACGATGATGATGGCCGACGCCGGCGCCGAGGTGATCAAGGTCGAGCCGCCCGGCGGCGACGACAGCCGCAACTGGCTGCCCTACGTCGACCGCGACGGCCACCGCGAATCGGCGTACTACATGAGCGCCAACCGCAACAAGCGCTCTGTAGTCCTCGACCTGAAGGATCCCGAGGGTGCCGACAGGTTGCGCTGGCTCGTCTCACGGGCCGACGTGCTCGTCGAGAATTACCGGCCCGGTGTGCTGGACCGGCTCGGCCTCGGCCTGGACACGCTGCGTAAGCGCAATTCCCGCCTGGTGACCCTGTCCATCACCGGATTCGGCAAAGACGGACCGGACGGCAGGCGGCCGGGATTCGACCAGATCGTGCAGGCCGAGGGCGGTCTGATGACGCTGACCGGCAGCCCCACCACGGGGCCGCAGCGCGTCGGCATCCCGATGTGCGACATCCTGGCCGGGATGTTCGGTGCGTTCGGGGTGATGACGGCGCTTCAGGCCCGGGAACGCACCGGTCGCGGGCAACACGTCGAAACATCGCTGCTGGCAGCGGTTGTCGGAGTCCACGTCTTTCACGGGGTGGGCTGGCTAGCGGCCGGCGCGGAACCCGCCCTCACCGGTAACCGCCATCCCTCCATCGCGCCGTACGGGGTGTTCGAGTGCAGCGACGCCGACATCGTCATCGCGGTCGGTTCAGAGGCGCTGTGGCGCAAATTCGCCCCGATCGTCGGCGTGGACCCCGACAGGGAGGACATCGCCACCAACATCGCGCGGGTCGGCCGAGCGGGAGAACTGCAGAAGGAGATCAACGCGCTGCTCGCCGAACGGCGCGCCGACGAGGTGATCGCCGCACTCGATGCCGCCGGAGTTCCCGCGGGACGCATCCGGACGGTGCCGGAGGTGTACGACTGGGAGCAGGTCCGTCGATCGATGATCATGACCGTGCCGCACCCGACACTGGGAGAGTTGGAAATGCCCGCATCGCCTCTGCACCTCTCCGAGGTTGCGCAGCGCCGGGCGGAGGCCCCTCCGGGGCTGGGCGCCGATCAGGACGAGGTGTTCGCGGACTACGCATCGACAGGAGGTGCCCGGTGAGTCGACGGGTCGCAGTCATCGGCGGAGGGATCGTCGGAGTCGCAGTCGCCAGGGAGCTGCTCGCGCGTCAACCGGACGCCTTGGTCACGGTCTTCGAAAAGGAAGACCGCCTGGCGTCGCACCAGACCGGCCGCAACAGCGGCGTCGTCCACGCAGGGCTCTACTACCAGCCGGGTTCGGCAAAGGCGCTGCTGTGCCGGCGCGGCGTCGGGCTGCTGGAGGACTACTGCGCGCAGCGAGGGATCACGCGGATTGCCTGCGGCAAGGTGCTCGTCGCGCTCGACGAGGTGGAACGATCGCGACTCGCCGACATCGAGGGCCGCGCGAGGGCGAACGGCGTGCCCGGCATCCGGGTGATCGGTCAGGCCGAACTGCGTGAGCTGGAGCCGCACGTGCAGGGCATCGCCGCGCTGCACTCGCCGTCCACGTCGATCGTCGATTTCGCGGAGGTGACGCAATCGCTGGCCGCGGACGCAGCGGCGGCCGGCGCGAAGATCCTGCTGGGTCACGAGGTCACCGGACTGCGGGTGCACGGCGGCGAGGTGATCGTCAACACCCGCAACGGCGGCGGTTCCGGCGAAGAGGCGTTCGATCAGGTCATCGCCTGCGGCGGTCTGCAGAGTGACCGGCTCGCCGAGATGGCCGGGGACGGACCGGATCCGGTGATCATGCCGTTCCGCGGCGAGTATTACGCGCTCAAGCCGCACCGGCGCGGACTGGTCAACGGGCTGGTGTATCCGGTTCCCGACCCGCGCTACCCCTTCCTCGGCGTGCATGTCACGCCTCGCGTCGACGGTGAGGTCCTCATCGGGCCCAACGCGGTGCTGGCGCTGGCGCGCGAGGGCTACACGTGGAAGAACGCCTCCCCCGCGGATCTGGCGGGCGTCGCCCGCACCCCGGCCTTCTGGCGCTTCGCCCGCCGGCACTGGCGCACCGGCATCCGCGAGATGTACGGATCGCTGAGCAAGAAGCGATTCGTCGCGGCCGCCCGCGCCTACGTTCCCGAACTCGACGACGACGATGTCGTACCGGGCACCGCCGGGATCCGGGCTCAGGCCCTCGACGCCGACGGCGGCCTCGTCGACGACTTCCGGATCAGCGTCCGCGACCGCATCGTCGTGCTGCGCAACGCCCCGTCCCCCGCCGCGACCTCTGCCCTGGCCATCGCCGAGCACGTCGTCTCGACGCTGGAAAGCCAAGCATGACAGGCACTCTCGACAGAGGTCTGTGGGGAGTCCTGGCCACACCGTTCGACCGGGAACTCAACGTCGACTTCGAGTCGCTGCGTAACGAGGTCTCCGGATTCGCCGGAGACGGATGTGGCGGCCTGGTGGCGCTCGGCGTCTTCGGCGAGGCGGCGTCGCTGCAGCCGGCGGAGGCTGCCGCGGTCGCGCAGACGGTCGCCTCGACGACGGAACTGCCCTATGTGCTCGGGCTGTCCGAGCGTGACCCCGATGCGGTTGTGGCGCAAGCGCTTCGACTGCTCGACGCGGTACCCCGACCGCCCGCGGCACTGATGGCCCAGATCGGCGATGCCGACCCGGCGGTGGCGGCCGAATCGCTGCGGCGGCTCCACGAGAAGACGGGGATCGGCGTGCTCATCCAGGACTACCCCGTGGTGTCGGGTGTCAGCGTCACCGACGAACAGGTCGTCGCACTGGCGCAGGCGTGCCCGTTCGCGGTGGGCGTCAAATCCGAGACTCCGCCCACCTCGGTGGCGGTCGCCCATCTGGCGCCGCGACTCGATGTCCCGGTGTTCGGTGGACTCGGCGGGGTCGGCCTGCTCGACGAACTCGCTGCGGGTTCGGCGGGGGCGATGACCGGGTTCAGCCATCCCGCGGTACTCGCATCGGTGTTGCGCGCCTACCACGATGGCGGGTTCACCGCTGCACGTGACGTTTTCGCACCGTGGTTGCCGCTGGCCAACTTCGAGGGTCAGCTGCGGGTCGGTTTGTCGATCCGCAAGGAAGTGCTGCGGCGACGCGGCATCATCGCCTGCGCACGGGTCCGACCCCCGGCTCTGTCGCTGCCGGCCTCGCTGGTTCCACTGCTCGACCAACATCTCGCGACGCTCCCTGTCGTCGACCACGTTTCCCGGTAAGGAGTATTCATGGATCTCGGTATCGCCGGCCGCACCGCCCTCGTACTCGGCGCCAGCGGCGGGCTCGGCGGCGCCATCGCGGTGCGGCTCGCGGAGGAAGGCGCCAACGTCGCTGTCGCGGGGCGCTCGGAAGAGGGACTGGCCGCCACGGTGGGCCGGATCGAGCAGGCGGGCGCCAAAGCACTGCCGCTTATCTGGGACCTCGCCGACCTGCAGCGCATCGAAACCGCTGTCGCAGAGGCGGAATCGGCGTTCGGTTCAATCGACATCCTGGTCAACAACACCGGTGGCCCGCCGCCGACTCCTGTGGCGGGGCAGAACACCGACACCTGGCGCGACAGCTTTCAGGCGATGATCCTGTCGGTCATCGCGCTGACCGACAGGGTGGTGCCCGGTATGCGGGAACGTGGCTGGGGCCGGGTGCTGACCTCGACATCATCGGGGGCGCTGTCCCCGATCCCGAACCTCGGGCTGTCCAACACCTTGCGGGCGAGCCTGCACGCCTGGTCGAAGTCCCTCGCCGACGAGGTGGGCCGCGACGGAGTCACGAGCAATGTCATCGTGCCCGGGCGTATCGCCACCGACCGCACCCGTTTTCTGGACGAGAAGCGGGCCGCGCGCGAGCAGACCAGCGTCGACGAGGTCGCCAAGGCCAGCGCGGCCACGATGGCGCTGGGCCGCTACGGCACCCCCGACGAATACGCCGACGCCGCGGCGTTCCTGTGCAGTGACCGCGCCTCCTACATCACCGGCGTCGTGCTGCGCGTCGACGGCGGCCTCATCCGCAGCATCGTCTGACTCCCCCTCGAAACCGTTCACAACAAGGAGATCTCGTGCGACTACGCACCGTCCTGATCGACGACCACCCCATCGCCTGCGTCGCACTGACCGACGGGCGGCTCGCCCGCGTCGACAAGGTGCTTCCCGGCGTCCCGGCCGACCTGATGGCACTGCTGGAAGCCGGCAGCCTCGGCGAGCTCGCCACGGCGGTCGCCGCCGGCGTGGCCGACGACGCGTGTGTACCGGCGGACGCCCCGGTGCTGGCACCGTGGAAGCACCCGCGCAAAATCTTCGGCATCGGGTTGAATTACGGTGCACACGCAGGTGATCTCGGCGAAACGGCGCCGCGCACCACACCGGCGTCGTTCCTCAAGGGTGACCACACCATCGTCGGGCCCGGGGAACCCATCGTCGTCCCGCCCGGTATCGGCAAGGTGACCTCGGAGGCCGAACTCGGCCTCGTCATCGGAAAGCTCTGCTACCAGGTCAGCGTCGAGGACGCGATGTCGTATGTGGCCGGGGTGGTTCCGATCCTCGATCAGACCGCCGAGGCCATCCTGCTGGAGAACCCGCGCTACCTCACCCGCGTGAAGAACTACCCCGGCTTCTTCGCGTTCGGACCCGATCTCATCACCCTCGACGAGGCCCTCGCCTACGGCCCGCTGGAAGACCTGCGGGTCGCCACCGTCCACAACGGTGCGGTGCACCGCGAGGACACCGTCTCGGGGATGACCTTCTCGCCGGCCGAACTGCTCAGCTTCCACAGCGAGGTGATGCCGTTCTACCCCGGTGACATCCTGTCGACGGGCACACCGGGAGCTGTCGGCATCGAACCCGGTGATGTCGTGCGCTGCGAATTGGGCACCGGCTTCGCGGAGTTGACGAACCCGGTCGGATAGCGACGGGCCATCATGGAGGCATGAGCTCGAGCGCTGCGGCACCGCCCAGAGTGGACCAGCACGTCCTCGATGACCTTCGCGGCCGCCTTCGCCGGTTCCGTCAGGTGAGCACCGCGACGTCGCCCGGCTGGGATCGCGGTGTCGAACCTCGCTATCTGAGCGCATTGATGGACTATTGGGCGCAGACCTACGATTGGCGGACTCACGAGCAGCGCATCAGAGGGCTGCCCTGGGTTTCCTTGAACGGCGGCCCGACTCCGATCCGCGCGATCCACCAGCGCAGCACCCAGTCCGCGACCGTCGTGCTGCTGCTGCACGGATGGCCCGACTCGGTGCTGCGCTTCGAGAAGCTGCTCCCGCTGCTGACCGACATGACGGTGGTCGCGCCCGCGCTACCGGGATTTCCGTTCGCGCTGCCGGTCGACGGCGGTGGGCAGTCGGCGACGTCGATGGCCGAGTCGGTGGCCGCGGCCATGCGGCAACTCGGCCACGAACGCTACGTCGTGTCCGCCGGTGATGTGGGCTGTGACGTCGCAGAAGCACTCGCGGCCGGGCATCCGCAGCACGTGTCGGCACTACACCTGACCGATGTGTCCCAGTACCACTTCCTGGTGGATCCGCCGACGGATCTGTCGGCCGCGGAGGCGGAATACATGGAGTACGGGCGACGCTGGCAGGCCACCGAGGGTGGTTACATGCACGAGCAGTCGACCAAGCCGCAGACCATCGCGGCCGCACTCGGCGATTCTCCCGCGGGTCTGGCAGCGTGGATCGTCGAGAAGCTGCGGAGCTGGACCGACTGCCGGGGTGACGTCGAAACAGTGTTCCCGCGCGACGATCTGCTGACCTGGGTCACCGCCTACTGGGTGACCGGTGCCATCGGGACGTCGTTCACGCCCTACGCCGAGAGCGGAGCCAAGCCATGGGGTCGGGTCCAGGCACCGGCGGCGTTCACCGTCTTCGCGCACGATCTCGTGAACGCCCCACGTGAGTTCGCCGAGCGGTTCTTCACCGTGCGGGATTGGCGGGAGTACGACCACGGCGGTCATTTCGCCGCGTGGGAATGCCCCCGCGAGTATGCCGACGGCATACGCCGCGCCGTCGCACTCGGCGGCGACTGAACGCCGAAGGTGCGCTCAGCGGCGCTGAACCGCGCCGACCCGTTCCTCGGCCACCGCGACGGCGGCATCGCGCGCCGCGCTGGCTTCCTCTTCGGTCAGCGTGCGATCAGACGCCCGGAAGCGCAACGCCAGCGCCAACGACTTACGGCCGTCCCCGATCTGCGGACCCGTGTAGACGTCGAAGATCCGGACGTCTTCCAGAAGGTCCCCGGCGCCCGCGCGGACCGCGTCGACGACGCTCTGTGCCGACACGTCATCGCCGACGATGAGGGCGACATCTTGGAACACGGCCGGGAAGGGCGAAACCCCCGGTGCCGGAAGTGTTTCGGTGATGGGGACGGCGTCGAGGTTGATCTCGAGCGCACAGGTTCCCTTGGGCAGCCCCGACCGTTCGATCACCGCCGGATGCAGCTGTCCGGCGTGGCCCACGGCGACCTCGCCGATCAACACCTCGGCGCACCGGCCCGGATGCCACGGCAGGTGCTGCGCGGAGCGGAAGGTGAACTCCACCCCGACCGCACGCCCGATCACCCGGACCGCCTCGAAGGCATCCGCGGCCTCGACAGGACGACCCGCGCCCCAGGGGCCGGCAGGCTCGCGAAGCCCGGCGAGAACGGCGCCGACGTGCTGGGGCTGACGCGGTAGCGACGCATCGAGGGTGGCGATCTCGTCGTCGGTGGGCCTGCGGTCGTTCGGGATCCGGTCGACGGCCCTGGTCTCGGCGGTCGGCTCCACCACCTGGGCAATGGCGAACAACGAGCTGTCCACCGCGCCACGGGAGACGTTGCGGCTCAGCGCCTCGAACAGTCCGGGTAGCAGCGTGGTCGCCAGGCTCGGCCTGTCCGATTCGAGCGGATTGAGGACCTTCGTCGTGTTGCGGCGCGGATCGTCGGCGTCGAGCCCCCACTGGTCGAAAATTCCGGCGGGCAGGAACGGTGTCGGGAGGATCTCGACGAAACCGCTGAGCGCCAACGACTTTCCCACCGCACGTCGGCGCTTCTGAACGGCGGTCAGGCCGCGGCCCGCGGGTGCGGTCGGCAATACGGACGGGATGACGTCGAGGCCTTCGAGGCGCATCACCTCTTCGACGAGATCGGCAGGCTGGCGGATGTCCGGCCGCCAGCTCGGGGGCGTCGCCGTGACCCGGTCACCGTCGACGACCACGTGGGCGCCGATCTGCGTCAGCCGCTTCTGGGTGGTACCCGCCGCGTACTCGACACCCGCGGTGCGGTCAGGCAGATCGGCGGGTATGCTGACCGGCGGGTGCGACCATTCCTCGCGGGGTGGATCGCCGCGCCAGTCGGTCAGCCTGGGTTCCACTGTGCCACCGGCGATCTCGGCCAGCAGTGCCGCACACCGATCCAAGGCCGCCACGGACACGGCAGGGTCAACGGTGCGTTCGTAGCGGCGTCCGGCCTCGCTGTGAAGGCGGAGGCGCCGCTGCGTGCGCGAGACCGCGGCAGGATCCCAGACCGCGGCTTCGAGCAGCACGTCGGTGGTGCTCGCGCGGACTTCGGTGGTGCCCGCGCCCATCACTCCGCCGATCGCCGCGGTCGCGACGTCGTCGACGATCAGCACATCGGCCGGGTCGAGCTTGCGCTCGACGTCGTCGAGCGTCACGACCGTCTCCCCCGGCTCCGCGAATCGAACCCGGAACCCACCGGTGATCAGACTGCGGTCGTGGGCATGCATCGGATGGCCCAGCTCGAGCATGACGTAGTTGGTCACGTCGACGGCAGGCGAGATCGCGCGGATACCGCTGAGCAGCAGTCTGCGCTGAATCCACCACGGCGAAACCGCTTTCGGGTCGATCCCGGTGACCGGTCGCAACCCGAATCGCTGAACGCCGGTGCCCACGTCGATCGTGACCGGCAGCGCATCTCCGTCGGCGGGCAGCGCCGGAACGTCGGCGGGATCGACGAACTCGAGATCGAAGGCGTTGGCGACCTCGCGGGCCATCCCGCGCAGCGACAGGCAGTATCCGCGGTCCGGCGTGATGGCCAGGTTGAAGACCACGTCGTCGAGGCCGAGGACCTGCGCCGCGGGCGTTCCCGGGTCGGCGGTGCCGGGCGGCAGGACGAGGATCCCGGAATGGTCGGAACCGAGGTTGAGCTCCGACACGGAGCAGATCATGCCGTCAGAGGTGCGGCCGTAGGTCTTGCGGGTGGCGATGGTGAAGTCGCCGGGCAGCACCGTGCCGGGCAATGCGACGACGACGAGATCTCCGGTGGCGAAGTTGGTTGCACCGCACACGATGTCGCGCGGAGCGGGCTCTCCGACGTCCACCTTGACGGCCCTGATGGGCTTCTTGAACTCGGTGAGTTCCTCGATCTCGGCGACCCGGCCGATCGTCAGCGGGCCCCTGACCGGGCCCACCGGGATGATCTCCTCGACCTCGTGGCCGATGCGGATCAGCGCATGCTCGAGCTCCTCAGGCGACACGTCCCATCCCGGCGTGCCGGCCTGCACGATGTCGCGGAGCCAGCTGTACGGAACGCGCATCAGGCTCCCACTCCGAACGGCAGCGAGAACCGGACGTCGCCCTCGACCATGTCGCGCATGTCGGGAATCCCGTTGCGGAACTGCAACGTTCGTTCGAGTCCCATGCCGAACGCGAATCCCGAGTACACCTCGGGATCGATTCCACAGGCGCGCAGGACGTTCGGGTTGACCATGCCGCAGCCGCCCCACTCGACCCAGCCGGGCCCGCCCTTCTTGTTCGGGAACCAGATGTCGACCTCGGCCGAGGGCTCGGTGAACGGGAAGAAGTGCGGACGGAACCTGGTGCGGCCCTGCGGGCCGAACTCGGCACGCGCGAACGCGTCCAGCGTGCCCCGCAGGTTCGCCATCGTCAGTCCCTTGTCGACGGCGAGACCCTCCACCTGATGGAAGACCGGCGTGTGGGTGGCGTCGAGTTCGTCGGTGCGGAATGTCCGCCCGATCGAGATGATGTAGACGGGTAGTTCGCGCTCGAGCAGCGCTCGGATCTGCACCGGTGAGGTGTGGGTGCGCAGCACCTGACGGGAGCCGTCGGGCGCGACATGGAAGGTGTCCTGCTCACTGCGGGCCGGGTGATCGGGCGGGAAGTTCAGCGCGTCGAAGTTGAACTGCTCGGTTTCGACCTCAGGGCCCTCGGCCAACTCCCATCCCATCGCGATGAACGTGTCGGCGACATGCTCGGCGAGAATCGTGATCGGATGGCGGGCGCCGACAGGCTGCCGCGTCGACGGCAACGTGACATCGATGCGCTCGGCGACCAGGACGGCGGCGTCGCGCTCGGCGCGAAGGACCGCGAGGCGATCGTCGTAGCCGGCCTGCGCCTCGGTGCGCGCCACGTTGACCCGCTTGCCCGCGTCCGAGCGTTCGGCTTTCGGCAGCGAACCGAGTGCCTGGCGCGCGAGCGCGATCGGGGAACGGTCGCCGAGGTGCTCGGTCTTGGCCCTGGCGAGCTCGTCGAGGGTCGAGGCCTCGCCGAACGCACGCCTTGCTGCGCTGACCGCCGCGGCCAACGCTTCGTCTGATAGGTCTACTGGCTGCTCAGCCACCCGGCGATCATAGGTGATGGGGTCGTCCGCCAATCCCGCCGGAGTGGTGGCTTACTGGGCGATGGGGATTGAGCGCAGCCGCGCGAACCCGCAACAGGCCAGCGCGCCGAGTGTCCCCCAGGCTGCGCCGCAGACCATCGACACCACGTCGGTTGCCAGGATGAGGAAGCCGAACGACGCGCCGACCATCAGCAGCAGGATCATGGGGACGGTCCAGCTCTGCGCGCTCCCGAATCGCAGCGACGCCGCCATCCCGAGAAGCAGTGCCAGCGCGTGGCCGATATCCGTGAAGCCGGGGCTGCCGGCGATGACGACCAGCGCCACGATGACCCACCACACCGCCCATGACGCACGCCATCGTGGCGGCACGGCACCGGTGAGCATGCCGAGCACACCCATCGCGACGTAGCTCATGCCGACGTCGGGGTCTCGAGTCACCGAACGCGCCATCCATCCGAACGTCACGGCGACGGCAAGTCCCGCCGCCACCAGGAGCGAGGCCCCGACGTGGCCCAGTACCGCCGCGACGATGACAGGCCAGCTGCCCCAGGCCAGTTCGGCGGCCGCGAGCAGACAGATCAAACCGGGCAGCCAGAGATACACCGGGCCCGCGTCGACGACGAACGCGCTGCCGACGAGCGTCCCGATCCTGCCGTGGCTCAGGTTGTGCAGGTTGGTGCTCATGTGCCTGATCACGGTGGCCTGCCCGCTCGGCGTCATGTCGACCATCACTGTGGTGACCGCCGCGACGGCTGTGGTGTAACACAGCGTGACGCGCACTCGGGCGATGTGGGCGAGCCAACCGGACAGCACCGTGCCCACTATCCGCCGGCCAGTGCCTCCCCGTCGTCCTCGTCTGCTGGCAGTTGCCTGCGAGTTCGCAACCGGTACATGCCGAAATCGGCAGGCACACCGTCCTGTTTGGCCGCGAAGACCTGCCTGCGCAGTTTCTTCGCCGTCACGCCGAGCGTCTCGAAATCCTCGTCCGGGATCCGTTCGAGCGTCGCCTCCGAGACCACCAGTTCACCGCGGGTGGCACGCTCCATAACTCGTGCGGCCAGGTTGACGTCGATACCGAGCCAATCCGAGCCGATGCGCTGGGGACGGCCGGTGTGGATGCCGACGCGCATGCGCGGCGTATAGCCGTCCACATCGAACGCCTTGACCGCTTCGCGGGCGTCGATCGCCGACCGCACCGCGGTGGTGGGGTCGGCGAACACCGCCATGAGCCCGTCCCCCATGCGCTTGACGATGTGCCCGCCGGATTCGAGCAGCGGCGGCTCCACCACCTGGGCGACTCGGCGTAGCAAGCGCAAGGTGGCATCGTCGCCCGCGCGAAGGGACCACGCCGAGAACCCGACGAGGTCGGTGAAGACAAGGGTCACCTCGGCGTTGGCGGGCCGGCCGGAGACCCGCTCGGTGAGCGCCTGCCAGACCTGCAGTGCGCCGAGACTGACCTCCCGCGTCGCGGCTTCGCGCTCCAGCAACCGGTCGGCCGCGCGGGCAGCAGCACGAGGGCCACCGACGCCGCTGACCGACAGGGGGTCGCCGAATTCGGGGTCGCCGGGCAACGCGCGGCGGGCCCGACGGAGGAATGAGATGACGCCGTCGTTGTGGTTGACGTCCTTGAACCAGCCCATCGGGCCTGAAGAACGGCGGCTTCCCGGTTCACCTGGGGGGGCGTCGTCCACGCAGCCCAGCCTAATCGAGCGCCGTGGCGGCAATAAACCGGCAGGTCACAGCTGGATGGCTCCGCGGTGGAGTCTGCGTAACACCGGCCCGCCATGGCGCCAGAACCGTAGACAACAGGCGTTGTCACCGCATATCTTCGGAGAGTGCGATCAACGGCGATGGCAGGCCCCGCGTCCCCTTCCGACGCTGCGGAAACGGCGGTGGCTCCTCGAGCGGACAAGCCGTTTCCGCTCGGTCCGGATTCACTGACGTGGAAATACTTCGGCGACGTACGAACCGGCATGCTGGGTGTCTGGATCGGCGCGATCCAGAACATGTACCCCCCGCTGGGGGCCGGGGTCGAAGACCATTCGATTCTGCTCAGGGAGCCGCTTCAGCGCGTCGCGCGATCCGTGTACCCCATCATGGGCGTCGTCTACGACGGCGAGCGCGCGGCACAGACGGGCGCCCAGATCCGCGGCTACCACAAGACCATCAAAGGCGTCGATGCCGACGGCAGGCACTATCACGCGCTCAATCCCGAGACGTTCTACTGGGCGCACGCCACGTTCTTCATGCTGATCATCAAGACCGCCGAATACTTCTGCGGGGGCCTCACCGAAGCCGAGAAGGAACAGCTCTTCGACGAGCACGTGCAGTGGTACCGGATGTACGGCATGAGCATGAAGCCGGTGCCCGAGTCATGGCAGGACTTCCAGGAGTACTGGGATCGCACATGCCGCGACGAGCTGGAGATCAACCAGGCGACGACGGACATCTTCTCGATTCGGATCCCGAAGCCGTGGTTCGTGCTGATGCCGACGCCACTGTGGGATCAGATCTTCAAACCCATGGTGGGGGCCCAACGCTGGATCGCCGCCGGGATTTTCGACCCCGTGGTGCGCGAACGAGCCGGTATGCGTTGGACACCCGGTGACGAGGTCGTCCTCCGACTGTTCGGCAAGCTGGTTGAGTTGGCCTTCGTGGCGGTGCCCGACGAGATTCGGCTGCATCCGCGGGCGGTGGCGGCCTACCGCCGCGCCGACGGTAAGCTCCCAGAGGACGCCCCGCTGGTCGAAGCACCGGCCTTCATGGCGCCGCCGCGGGATCGCCGCGACATGCCGATGCACTATCTCCCGCCGCACAAGTCGTTGCTCGACCGGGTGGGGTCCTTGGTGCACACGACGTTCTCCTTGGCGGGGGTGCGTCCCGCGCGCGGCCGCAATAAGGCAGCCTGAACGCATGCTTGATTGGTCAGACGTCGATATTGCCGTGCGCGACGCCGTTCGCGAGTTCGTCGACAAAGAGATCCGCCCGCACGTCGACGCGCTCGAGAGCGGCGAGATGGAGCCCTACCCCATCATCCGGAAGCTGTTCGCCACATTCGGCATCGCCGACATGGCGCGAGAATCGCTCGACAAGCGACTGACGAGGCTGCGGACCGGCGAGACCTCCAAGCCCTCCGGCGGCGGTGGGATGTTCGGCGGCTCGGGCGGCATGGGATTCGTCCTGATCAGCGAACTGTGCCGGGTGTCGATGGGTGTCGTCACCGGAATGGGTGTCAGCCTGGGATTGACCGTGCCGACGATCCAGGGGCGCGGCACCCTGGCCCAGCAGGAGCGTTGGCTACCCGACCTGGTCACCTACGACAAGATCGGGGCGTGGGCGATCACCGAGCCCGATTCCGGCTCGGATGCATTCGGCGGCATGAAGTCTTATGTGGTCCGCGACGGTGACGATTACATCCTCAACGGTCAGAAGACGTTCATCACCAATGGTCCCGACGCCGACGTCGTGGTCGTCTACGCGAAGCTGGACGAGGGTGACACGAGCATCAGCAAGCGCGATCGCAAGGTGCTGACGTTCGTGCTCGACCGGGGCATGGAGGGTTTCGTTCAATCGAAACCGTTCCGCAAGATGGGAATTCACTCCTCGCGCACCGGCGAATTGTTCTTTAACGATGTCCGGCTCGGCCGGGATCGCCTGCTGGGCGAGACCGAGGACAACGGTGCGGGCGACGGGCGTGACAGCGCGCGTTCCAATTTCTCGGCCGAACGTATCGGGGTTGCGGCGATGGCGCTCGGCGTGATCGAGGAATGTCTGCGGCTGTGTGTCGACTACGCGAAGTCGCGCACGCTCTGGGGCAAGGAGATCGGCCAGTTCCAGCTCATCCAGCTCAAACTCGCGTCGATGGAAGTCGCGCGAATGAATGTGCGCAACATACTCTTTCGTGTCATCGAAGCCGCCGAGACCGGTCATCCGATCTCGCTCGCGGAAGCATCGGCGATCAAGTGGTACTGCTCGCAGGCCGCGACCGACGTCGCCATGGACGCGGTGCAGGTGTTCGGCGGCAACGGCTACATGACCGAATACCGCGTGGAACAATTGGCGCGCGACGCCAAGTCGCTGATGATCTATGCGGGCAGCAACGAAGTGCAGATCACGCACGTGGCCAGAGGCCTGCTCAACGGCTAGCCTGGGTGGCGCCGATGAAGGAGCCTCGCGTGGAATTCAGCAACGTCACTGCACTGGTCACCGGGGCGAGCGGAGGGATCGGCGAGGAATTCGCCGTTCAGCTCGCCCGTCGCGGAGCCGATCTCATCCTCGTGGCGCGTCGCGCCGAGAAACTGGCGTCACTTCGGGAGACCCTGACCGCACGGCATCCGGGCATCGCGGTCGACGTGCTCACAGCCGATCTCGCCGTACCCGGTTCCGGCGCCGAGCTCGAATCGGGGGTGCGTGAACTGGGCCGCTCGGTCGACGTCCTCATCAACAACGCCGGCGTCGGTCTGCACGGGAAGTTCGTGCAGCAGCCGCCAGAGCCCAATGCCGCCCAGATCCAGTTGAATTGCGGCACATTGGTCGATCTGACCGCGCGGTTTCTGCCTGCCATGGTGGAACGCCGCCGCGGCGTCGTGCTCAACGTCGCCTCGACCGCGGCCTTCCAGCCCACGCCGGGGATGGCGGTGTACGGAGCCACCAAGGCGTTCGTGCTGTCCTACACCGAAGCGCTGTGGCAGGAGTGCCGCGGCACCGGCGTCAAGGTGCTCGCCCTGTGCCCCGGTGCGACGGAAACCGAGTTCTTCAACCGCACCGGCGAAGAGTTCCTCACCGACGGCAGACAGACGTCGAAGCAGGTCGTCGATACCGCGTTCGCCGCCCTCGACAAGTCGTCACCGACCGTTATCTCCGGCTTCCGCAACAGCATCCTGGCGTCCGGCTACCGCGTGGCGCCCCGCAGACTCCTGCTCGCGGTGTCGGAGCGCATGCTCAAAGCCAGCCGATAAAGGCAACCCGATAGTTGCTTTTGAGCCGTTTTCGTGGTGCAGTACAGGCAACAGAAGGGTTGCCTATGTCTTCCGGCCGCATCGAAAAGCACACTCTGCTCAATGCTCCCCTCGAACGCGTATGGGAGGCCCTCAGCAATTCCACGAAGTTCGGGACGTGGTTCGGCATGCGTGTCGACGGACCCTTCGTCGAAGGAGCAACGGTGACCGGCCAGATCGTCGAGACGCAGGTCGATGACGAGGTCGCCGCCATGCAGCGGCCCTACGTCGGCGCGCCTGTCACGCTGCGTGTCGTCGCCCTAGAGCCAATGCGCCGCCTCGCATTTCGTTGGAACCCGTTGCCCGGCACCGAGTTCGAAGACCTCACGACGCTGGTGGAGTTCACGCTGACTCCGCAGGGCGACGGCACGTCGCTGGTCATCGTCGAGTCCGGCTTCGACGCCCTGCCCGACGAGCATCGCGACGCCACGTTCGACGGCAACAGCCAGGGATGGTCTCTGCAGGCGCGACTGATCGGCAAGTACGTCTCCGTCCAGGCCGCACGGTGACCGCCGTCGCGGCGACCGCGTCGGTGTTCGATGCCCTCGGCGATCCACACCGTCTGCGGATGGTCGTGCAGCTGTGCGATTCCGGACCGAGATCGACTCTCCAGATGGCGCAGTCGATCTCGTTGACACGCCAGGCCGCCACCAAACACCTCGAGGTTCTCCAGGCGGTGGGTGTGGTCAGCAGCTCGAAGCGTGGACGCGAACGCATCTGGACGGTGCAGCCGCAGCCGCTCACGGATGCCGGCGACTATCTGAACGCCTTGTCGCGCCGCTGGGACACCGCTATCGACCGACTCAGGGCGTTCGTCGAGAACGACTAAACCTCGGCAAGGATCGCCGTGAGCGCGTCCGCTTCTTCGCGCAACATGACGGTGCGTTCAGGCTGCGTCGAACCGATCTGCTCGGCGGCTTCGAGTCGATCGCGGATCTCGCGCTGGACGAGGCGACGAATCTCGTCGTCGGTCAGGACGCGACGGGTGACCTCGGCGACGCCGAGACCTGCCGCGCTGTCGGCGATGGCACCGGCCGACGGGACCGGCCCGAAGGGTGTCTCGGCGTTGTCGATCGCGCTCAGCACCGACCGCAGCACAGAGGTGCGGAGTGCATCGCGGTCTCTACGCGCCGCCAGGAGACGCCCGCGCAGTTCGGTACGCCAGCGGTCGGCGGGGACACCATGCTCGGTCACCGCGCCACGGTACTCAGGCCGCGGCGTCTGATGCACCTGCTTTTCCGGTGCGGGACCCATCCTTGTCGTCGCTGCCGTCCTCGGCTCCGTCTGTCTTGTCGTTCGCAATGTCCCTGTCGTTCGCGATGTCCCTGTCGTTCGCGATGTCCCTGTCGTTCGCGATGTCCTTGGCGCCTTCGTCGGCGCTGTCGTCCTGGTCGTCCCTGTCGGCCTTGGCATGCTTTCCGCGCGCGACGTCCTGGCCGCCCGATTTCTTCGTGGACTGCCGGATGGCCTGTGCGTCGTCGGACGTCTCGTCGTCGGGCTTGGCATGCTTACCGGTACGCGGTGTCGTTTCGCCGGCATCGGCGGTGTCTTCGTCGTCGACGTCGTCGGGATCAGCCTCGGCGACAACCGTCACATTGCGCAGATTCGATTCCGGCACAGCGGTGTCCGTTGCCTCGGCGTGCGAACGCTTGTAAGCGGAGTCGATGAGCGGGCGCAGGATCCTGTCCAGGTAGGCAACGGTCTCGTCGGACATTCCGTTGTCCGCGAACGGTTTCAGCAGCGGCAGGACCTCGGTGGGGATCAGAACGGTCGTCGTCGTTCCGCCCTTTGAATTGGTGGTCGTGGAGATGTATTCCTTGGGCACCTGCGAGATGTCGGTGAACGCTGCCGGATAGTGCAGTTGGTTGTAGCCCATGAAGGCGTTCACCACGGCGAGCAGGTTGAACGGATTGTCGGGAAAATCGGCGACACCGTCGTATTCCGCCGTGACCACCAGCAGGTTGTAGGCAGTCTCGGGCAGGGGCTGATACTCGACGCCGCTGAGCCGGTAGAAGAAAGGGCTCGGTGCTCCATACATCGCGGCGTCGAGCTCGCTCGGGGGCGGCGCCTCCGCATCGTTCTCGAGCCGGCGCAACACTTCGGCGATCGCGGGCGCGGTCTGCGACACACCGCCGATGGTCTTCTTGCCCGGCGTGCTGTACACGGCGTCGTACATGCTGTCGGCCGCGGCGTCGATGGATTCGCCGAAGTCATCGGTGCCCGCGAACGGCACATTGACCCGGTCGTCGTAGTTCGCGAAGTACCCGCCCAGGGCATTCGCCAGCTCCTCGTCCGTGAGGTCGGCATATCGCCCCGCGCCGCCGAGGATCAACGCGGTCGAGGCGCTCGCAATCCCCGGCGCGCACCCGACGGCAAGGACACCCACTGCTGCACACAACCGCTTCATGCCCGTCCATCCACATCGATTCAATGGCTAACTACTTTGCTACCTTCGCACAGGCTATTACTTAACACACCGTGACGCAACCAGTACCGAAGCGTCGGAGAAGCTCGCCCTGCACCGTCTTGGCCTGTGCCGATCGCCGCCGTTCGACCCGTGAAAAGAGTAAATGCCCACGATGTGCAGCAATACCGCCCCGCCAGGCCGGCACACCTCGCCAGCGGGCCGTGCACCGGGTGTGCAGCAAGTTACAAAACTAGCAAATTTGCCTTGATTTCCGCACCCATGTCGCATCCACCCCGATCCAGTGTCGGGGTTTCAGCGAAGCCGGTGCGCGGTGGCGCTCTGATACAGGCAGATTGCGGCGGCGGACGCGATGTTCAGGCTCTCCGCGTCGCCGGGCATCGGGATCCGAACCCGGGAGGTCGCGAGATCGACGAGCGCGGAGGAAAGTCCGTGCGCCTCCGGTCCGAACAACCAGGCCGTAGGGCCGGAAAGATCGACGTCGTCGAGACTGACGGTGCCATCGAGCACGGTCGCGAGCACCTGGAGGCCCGCGTCGCCGATCTGCCCGACGGCCCCGACGGCGTCGGGATGGCTGACGACGGGTATCGAGAAGATGCTGCCGGCCGAGGCCCTGAGGCATTTGCCGTTGTACGGATCGACGCTGTCGCCAGCGAGCACGACCGCGTCGGCGCCCATTGCGTGGGCCACGCGGATCACTGTGCCCGCATTACCGGGCTCGGAGATGCCGACCGGCACCGCCAGAAGGGACGGCGCCTTGGCGAGCACGTCCGAAAGGTGGGCCACCGGGAGCGAGCAGACAGCGACCAGTCCGACCGGAGTTACGGTGTCCGACAAAGCTTTTGCAGCCTTGTCGGTGACCAGTTGCACCGGCGACTCACCGAGGAGAGTGGCAAACCTCTCCGCGGCGGTTTCGGTGGCGAAGATCTCGGAGACAAGTCCGCGCCGCAACGCTGCCTCGACGAGGTTGGGACCTTCGGCGAGAAAGCGTGCGGCGCGGCGGCGCCCGGTGTGGCGGTGCAGTTTGACTGCGGCCGCCACCCGGGCAGATCGCTCGGTGAGGGTCAGGCAGCCTCGCCCGACGGAGCGTTCACATCGGCGGGCAGCGCAGCCTTGGCGGCTTCCACCAACGCGGCGAAGGCGGCCGGATCGCTCACGGCGATTTCGGCGAGGTTCTTGCGATCGACCTCGATGCCCGCGGCCTTCAGGCCCTGGATCAGCCGGTTGTAGGTGATGTCGTTGGCGCGGGCGGCGGCGTTGATCCGCGAGATCCACAGCTTGCGGAACTCACCCTTGCGGGCACGACGGTCGCGGTAGGCGTAGGTCAACGAGTGGAGCTGCTGCTCCTTGGCCTTGCGGTACAGGCGTGACCGCTGTCCGCGGTAGCCCTTCGAGGCCTTCAGTACTGTGCGCCGCTTCTTCTGCGCGTTGAGTGCGCGCTTCACGCGTGCCATGGGGTAGTCCTATCTCGGTGTGGTCAGGTCAGGGGCTTCAGGTGAAGCGGGTCTAGCCGTTCAGCAGCTTCTTGACGCGCTTGTTGTCGGCAGGGGCCAGCACGGTGCGGCCTTCGAGCCGGCGGGTGCGCTTGGAGGCCTTGTGCTCAAGCAAGTGCCTGCGATTGGCCTTCTGGCGCACGATCTTTCCGGTTCCCGTGGTACGGAACCGCTTCGAAGCGCCGCTGTGGGTCTTCGCCTTGGGCATGGTGTCCTCAGTTCTGTGGTGTATCGGTGGGGGGCTCGGCGGGCTGCGCGGTGGCGCGCTGTGCCGCCGGTGCGTCTGCATCGTGCGCCGCCTTGGCGCGAGTCTTCGCGCCGCGGTGCGGCGCCAGCACCATCGTCATGTTGCGGCCGTCCTGCTTGGCGGACGTCTCCACGAAGCCGTAATCGGCGACGTCGGCGCCCAGCCGCTGCAGGAGGCGGAAGCCCAGTTCGGGACGTGACTGTTCGCGTCCGCGGAACATGATCGTCACCTTGACCTTGGACCCTGCTTCGAGGAAGCGGATGACGTGACCCTTCTTGGTCTCGTAATCGTGCGGGTCGATCTTGGGACGCAGCTTCTGTTCCTTGACGACGGTCTGCTGCTGGTTCTTGCGAGACTCGCGCGCCTTTTGTGCCGTCTCGTACTTGAACTTGCCGTAGTCCATGATCTTGCACACCGGCGGCTTGGCGTCGGGGGCAACTTCGACAAGGTCGAGATCGGCATCCGCGGCGACGCGGAGTGCATCTTCGATGCGCACGATGCCTACCTGTTCACCGCCCGGTCCGATAAGGCGGACTTCAGGTACGCGGATGCGCTCGTTGACGCGGGTCTCAGTGCTGATGGGGCCTCCTATGTTGTCTTCAGGAGTCCACACCATCGGCAACTGTCCACAAAGAACAGATAAGCCCTGCTCACAGCAGGGCCCAAAGCCGACCAGGACAGACATCGTCGATGTCTGTGACCGGACCGCGGTACCTTCGAACGAATCGTGGCCGCGGTGGGAGTGGGACTCCACTTGCTGTCCCTGGCCGAAGCCGGGACGGTCGCGCGTGAAAGTCTAGCACCCGTGACGGATGATCCGAACATTCGCGAACTGGCCGACATTCCCGCCGTCGAGGTCATCACCAGGTGCGCTGTGATGCTGATGAGCGCCACCGCGGAGAAGCTGGGCCTCTCGGACGACGATCCCGACGACAGCCCGAACCGGGATCTCGACGAAGCGCGGCGCCTCATCACCGCCCTGGCCGGGCTCGTCACGGCGTCTGCCGAATACCTCGGTCCGCACGCTGGCCCGGTGCGCGACGGGCTCAAGACGCTACAGCTGGCGTTCCGCGAGGCCAGTGCGGCTCCCGACGAGCCTGGTCACGGTCCGGGAGAGAAATACACCGGACCCGTCTGGTAGCGCCACCTCGGCGGAGCCGAACCTCCAACGCTCGAGCGCTGCGAGCGAATATCCTCGCGGCCTATGACCCCCACCAGTCTCGTCAGGGCACATCCGAAGTCCGGTTACCGGTGGGTGCCCGCGGCCGCGGGCTGGATCGTGGGTGTCATCGCGACACTGTCGCTGGTCGCAAGCATCTCGCCGCTGGTGCGCGAGGTCATCAGGGTCCCCCGCGAGTTCGTCGACGACTACATCTTCAACTTCCCCGACACCAGCTTCGCCTGGGCGTTCGTGCTCGCGCTGCTGGCCGCTGCCCTCGCCGCGCGCAAACGCATCGCCTGGTGGATCCTGATCGGCTACATGACCGCCGCGGTCTTCGTGAACATCGCCGACTTGGTGGACGGCGAAGAGCGGTGGTTCGAAGAGATCGGCGAGGTCATCGGCCTGGTCTTCCACCTCGCCGCGATCGCCTTCCTGCTTCTGGCCCGCAAGGAGTTCTGGGCCCGGGTCCGCCGTGCCGCGCTCCTCAAGGCCGCCGCGACGCTGGTCGCAGGCATGGCCGTCGGCACCCTTGTCGGTTGGGCGCTGCTGGAGCTCTTTCCCGGGTCGCTGGCCCGGCCGGACCGCTTCTGGTACGCGCTGAACCGGGTGGGTGCCTTCGCCGGGGCGGATGCCAGTGCGTTCTCCGGTCATCCACACGTGTTCGTCAATGCGCTGCTCGGCCTGTTCGGTGCGATGGCGTTGATGGTCACGGCTGTGGTGCTCTTCCAGTCGCAACGCGCCGACAACGCGTTGACCGGCGAAGACGAGTCGGCGATCCGCGGTCTGCTCGAGATCTACGGGAAGAACGACTCACTCGGATATTTCGCCACCCGTCGCGACAAGGCCGTGGTGTTCGCGCCCAACGGCCGCGCCGCGATCACCTACCGGGTCGAGGTGGGTGTCTGCCTGGCCAGCGGCGACCCGGTCGGCGATCCGAAGGCGTGGCAGCAAGCCATCGAGGCGTGGCTCAAACTGTGCGAGACCTACGGCTGGGCGCCGGGCGTGATGGGCGCCAGCGCCACAGGGGCGCAGGCGTTCCGCGAGGCGGGGCTGAACGCGCTGCAGCTCGGCGACGAGGCGATCCTGCATCCGGACGATTTCCGGCTGTCCGGTCCCGACATGCGCGCCGTGCGGCAGGCGGTCACCCGCGCCCGTCGATCCGGGGTCAGCGTGCGGTTCCGCAGGCATCGCGAACTGTCCACCGAGGAGATGGCGGAGGTGATCGCGCACGCCGACGCGTGGCGGGACACCGAGGACGAACGCGGCTTCTCGATGGCCCTGGGCCGGTTGGGTGATCCTGCCGACGCCGACTGCCTGTTGGTAGAAGCGGTCCAGAACGGCACCGTGGTCGCGATGCTGTCGCTGGTGCCGTGGGGCAGCAACGGGGTGTCGCTCGACCTGATGCGCCGAGCACCCGAATCCCCCAACGGAACCATCGAGCTGATGGTCAGCGAGCTGTGCCTGCAGGCCGAGGACATCGGCATCACGCGGATTTCGCTGAACTTCGCGATGTTCCGCTCCGCGTTCGAGCAGGGCGCCCAACTGGGCGCGGGGCCGGTCGCGCGGTTGTGGCGCTGGTTGCTGGTCTTCTTCTCCCGGTGGTGGCAGCTGGAGACGCTCTACCGATCGAACATGAAGTACCAGCCGGAATGGGTTCCCCGCTTCGCGTGCTACGAGGACGCCAGGTTGATCCCCCGGGTCGGTGTTGCCTCCGTGATCGCGGAAGGCTTTCTCGTGCTTCCGTTCTCACGCCGCCACGACCAGCCGCACACCGGTCACCACATCGCCGCGCCCGGATCCCTCGTTGCGACGGGGCTGCTGCACAGCGACGGCACGGCGCCCGATGTCATTAACCGCGGCGGCGACGAACCCGACGACGCGGGCCCGCGACTTCCCGAGCAGGTTCGCGTCCGCATGGCGAAACTGAAAGCACTGCAGGACCGCGGCATCGACGCCTATCCGGTGGGCAGCCCGCCCAGCCACACCGTCGCGCAGGCGCTGGCGACACCCGAGGGGACCGAGGTCACTGTCTCCGGCCGGGTGTTGCGGGTGCGCGATTACGGCGGAGTGCTGTTCGCGCAATTGCGCGACTGGTCCGGGGAAACCCAGCTGTCGCTGGATAATTCGCGACTGAGGGACGGCTCCACCGCCGACTTCACCCGCACCATCGATCTGGGCGACCTCATCGAGGTGACCGGAACGATGGGCCGGACCCGCTCGGGCACCTGGTCGGTATTGGTCACCGAATGGCGACTGATCGGCAAGTGCCTGCGCCCTTTGCCCGACAAGTGGAAAGGCCTGACCGACCAGGAAGCCCGGGTCCGCGCGCGATACGTGGACCTCGCGGTCAACACCGACGCCCGCGACCTGATCCGGGCGCGCAGCGGTGTGTTGCATGCCATCCGCGAAACCCTTGTCGGGAAAGGCTTTCTGGAAGTCGAGACGCCGATACTGCAGCAGATTCACGGCGGCGCCAACGCGCGTCCGTTCTTGACGCACATCAACGCCTACGACCTCGACCTGTATCTACGGATCGCGCCGGAGCTCTACTTGAAGCGCTTGTGCGTCGGCGGTGTGGAACGAGTCTTCGAGCTGGGCCGCGCTTTCCGCAACGAGGGCGTCGACTTCAGCCACAACCCGGAGTTCACGCTGCTGGAGGCCTATCAGGCGCACGCCGACTACAACGTGTGGATCGACGGCTGCCGCGAGCTGATCCAGAACGCCGCCCAGGCCGCCAACGGCTCCCACGTGTTCATGCGTCCGCGTGAGGACGGCGCGCTGGAACCGGTCGACATCTCCGGCCAGTGGGCGGTCAAGACGGTGCACGAGGCGGTGTCCGAGGCACTCGGCGAACATATCGACGTCGAAACCGAACTGCCGGCGTTGCGTCGGCTGTGCGACAAGGCGGGCATCCCATACCTGACGCACTGGGACGCCGGCGCAGTGGTTCTGGAGATGTACGAGCACCTCGTCGAGGACCAGACCACCGAACCGACGTTCTACAAGGACTTTCCGACGTCGGTGTCGCCGCTGACCCGGCCGCACCGCAGCATCCCCGGTGTCGCGGAGCGCTGGGACCTCGTCGCGTGGGGTGTCGAGCTCGGAACCGCATACAGCGAGCTCACCGACCCGGTCGAGCAACGGCGCAGGCTTGCGGACCAGTCACTGCTGGCCGCAGGCGGCGACCCGGAGGCCATGGAACTCGACGAGGACTTCCTGCAGGCCATGGAATACGCGATGCCCCCGACCGGTGGGCTCGGCATGGGTGTCGATCGCGTGGTCATGCTGATCACGGGGCGCAGCATCCGCGAGACGCTGCCGTTCCCGCTGGCCAAACCTCGCTAGGTCTGCGCGCCCAGTGCGCGAGTCCATCCTCAGCCGGCCGGCAGGCACGCGGGATCGCCGGGCGTTCCACGACTACCGAAGGTCCTCGATCAGCGCCGGATATCCGAGGCCGCGCACACAGACCCCTCGAGTACGACGGTGACCACCACCGCGAACGAGCGGTCTTCGGCAACGAGGCCAAACCTCGGCAGGAGTTGCCAGCGGGGTCACAGCCAGCGCCAAGGATCGGCGGCCACAGTGGGGGCGTGACGCTGCATGGGACTTTTCCGGAGGCCCTGCGCCACCCCCTTTCGTTGATGCACGGGTGGCTACCCCTGACCGTGCAGATCCTCGCGGCCGTCGCCGTCGTTCTCGCCCTCGGGTGGCGCACGAGGCGTTGGCGGCTGATCTGGCTGCCGTGGTCGGTATTCATCGGGGCAATCCTCGCACTGGGCACCTATCTCTATATCGACTCGGCGGGGGTGGCCGACGACTCCAATCCCGCCCCCACCACGCTGTGGCTGTGGATTGCGTTGTCGGGGATGGCTTTCGGCGTGCTCATGTCAGGATGGCGCGGAAGCCGGTGGTGGCCGCGCATCGCCGCGCTGATCGCGGTCCCGCTGTGCGCGCTGTCGGCGGCCCTGGCGCTCAACCTGTGGGTCGGCTACTTCCCCACCGTGCAGACGGCGTGGAATCAGCTCACCGCAGGACCGCTGCCGGACCAGACCGACCCGGTCACCGTCGCAGCGATGCAGAAGCAGCATGCGATCCCGATCAAGGGCAGCGTCGTCCCTGTCGACATCCCCAGCACGGCATCAGGTTTCAAGCACCGTCAGGAATTCGTCTACCTGCCCCCGGCCTGGTACGCGAGCGACCCGCCGCCGGCCCTGCCGACCGTGATGATGATCGGCGGAGAGTTCAACACTCCGGCGGACTGGTTGCGTGCCGGCGGCGCGATCCAGGTCCTCGACGACTTCGCGGCCGCCCACGGCGGCTATGCCCCCGTGTTCGTATTCGTCGACCCTGGCGGCACGTTCAACAACGACACCGAGTGTGTCAACGGTGTGCGCGGCAACTCTGCCGACCACCTCGTCAAAGATGTTGTGCCCTGGATGAAATCGGCCTACGGCGTGAGTGCGAGCCCGGCGAACTGGGGTGTCGTCGGCTGGTCGATGGGCGGCACCTGCGCCGTCGATCTGACCGTGATGCATCCGGACACGTTCAGTTCGTTCGTCGACATCGCCGGCGACGCTGCGCCGAATTCCGGCTCGCAGGCTGAGACTGTCGATCGCCTCTTCGGAGGCAACACCGCGGCCTACGCGTCGTTCGACCCCACCGCGGTGATTGCCAGGCACGGGCCCTATCGCGGGATCGCCGGATGGTTCGACGTCAACACCGCAACCGCCCCCGGCGCCAAGCCCAACGACCAGGCGGTCGCCGCCGGATCGCTGTGCGGGCTCGGGAGTCAGTCGGGTATCGAGTGCGCGGTGGTGAGCCAGCCCGGCAACCACGACTGGCCGTTCGCGTCGAATGCGTTTGCCGCCGCGCTGCCCTGGCTGGCAGGCAAGATCGGAACCCCCGGTGTCGCGCAGGTCGGCTTCCCCGAAGCCATCCGCGGGTAGCGTGGTGGCATGCCGGACGAGCCCATCATCGACGCCGAAGTCGTGCCCGCCGACCCGATCACGCCGGTCGACACCGGCTACACCCCCGATGGCGTCCCGACGTTCGACTCCGTCAGGGAGAAGATCGAGAACCGGTACACGACGTCTATCGGTTCCGCCGAACTGGACGCCGAGACGCCCGAAGGACGCACCATCGCCGAGCAGTACGACGCCCGGCAGCGCGCGGCGGCCGAACGGCTGGCACAGATCCGCGAATCGATGGGCACGAAGCCCGATCAGTAGTCCGACTCGGCCGCGAGCACCTCGGCAAGGAAGGTGTCGGCGCCGAACCGCTGTAGTCGCGTGCGCGCAAATGCCCGCACCCGGTCGCGCATATCCGGCGATTCGCCGACATCGACGCCGATCCGCACGGCCGTCTCCCGCCAATCACGGCTCCAGGCAGTCATTTCCGTCACCGGGGAATGGTCTTCGTCGAGCAGCGCGACAGTCGCGGTACCCGCGCTGTCGAGGTGGCCGACACCGGTGATCGCGCCCGAGCGGACGTGCACCGCGATGCCCGCGGGCGAAGCAGGACCGCTCAACTGCGTCCGCACCACCGCGGTGGCCACCGCACCGTCGGTCTCGACCTGCCAGTCGATGGTTCCCTCGGCGGCGTCGAACACCCGCGGCGGCACCGCCGCCCAGTTCACCGACGCCACACCTCGTGCCACGGCCTCGGCCGCGCCGCCGGCCGCGCCGGCTCCCGCGACCAGCGCATAGTCGTCACGGGTACCCGCTTGAGCCGCAACGACCGGAGTCTCGAACGAGACCCCCGTGTCCTCGGCGAGCTCGGCGCAGGCCGCCACCAGTTCGCCGACGCGCGGATCGCCCAGCCGCGCCAGCGCGGTGAGATTCTCGGCATGGGGTGCCAACAGCTCCGCCACGTCCGAGTCGAACGTGTCGTCGGCGAAGTAGCCCTCCGCCGAAGCCGTGAGTAGTGCGAGTTCTCCGGCGAGCAGCGCATCGTCGAGCTCGGCGATGCCGTCTCGGTAACTCGCCGGCCACCAGCGTCGCAGCCAGTGGCCCAGTGCAAGACGCCGCAGTTGAGCCAGCGCATGTGCGTCAAAGGTGACGCCTTCGACCTCGAGCCGGCCTTCTGGCGCGGCGTCCAGCGCGGTCACGATCGCGCTGTGACCCTCGTCGCCGGCGATCCGCCAAAGCCATTCCGCGCGGACGGGATCGGTGAATGCGATGTGCACCGCCGCATCCGGTCCGTCCACCGTCCACGACAGAACGGCGCCCGACACCTCGAGGACGGCTGTCAGCGGGACGGCGTCACGCGGCGCCTCCGTGGTCCACAGTCCCGACTCTGCGACGAACCTCATCGGACGTCCTGGGCTTCGAGCATCGCCTTGATGCGCTGGCGGTGGTCCAGGCTGACCGAACGGGACACACCCTCGAGAAGCTCGCGGACATCATCGACGTCCGTGCACGGCTCCTGCCACACGTCACGGCCGTGCAGGCGCGCCCACAACCGGCTCAGGTAGGGACGGCAGAACGCAGCGAGGTCGTCGACGATCGCCTGCTGGCGCGGGTGGACCGGGCCCCCGTCGGCCAGATAGCGGCGGGCGTGCAGGACGTAGGCTTCCTTGCGCAACCGCGCCTGGATCTGACGCGCGAGATCTGTGCGGCATTGCGCCGCCTCGTCGAGCGGAGCGAGGTCGACGGCGACCTCGATGCCCGCGATCAAGGTTGCCTGCTTGTCTTCGCCCATCAATCCCCACGGCGCACACGACCTGTCCACCTCTTCGGCGCACAGCAGCGGGACGTCGGGCAGCTCGTCCCGCGCGAGCGCACGGCGCAGCGTGGCACGCACCCGCTCGACGACACTGCGGTCAAGGGGACGAGCCCCCTCACCGCCCGTGATCACCGGAGGTTCCTGCGGCTCAGCCGAACTCAGCCCGAGCGCCACGATCGACCACGGCAGGCTCGAGTCGTTGTCTCGCGCAGATGCACCCAGGTTGTACGGCGTCGCGTCCGCCACCAACGCCGACCACACACGCTGGCGGGCGACCGAGGCGTTGTGCCCGTCGGCGCGGCCGAGCACGGTGCTGAGCCCGGCCAGAAACGGGCCGGTGATCTCGGAGCCCGGCCGAACATCGCGCCAGCTGTCCGCCACCTGTGCCGACAGCACCGCGATGACGTCCTCGTCGTCGACGTGGCGGTTGAGCACCTCGATCGCGGTGCGGTCGCGGTCGGAATGGATGTCCCGCAGGATCGCGTCGGCAGCGTCGGTGTTCTGCTCTCCCGGCGCCCCGCGCGTCACGGCCAGTTCGAAGCACAGCGGGAAGTACAGCTCCTGCGCATTACCGGTGGTGATGCGCAGCCTGCGTCGGCCCCGCTTGAGCAGCTCGAACCACAGTGCGGTCGCCCGCAGCACGTCCGCCCGCCCCAGGATCGCGTCATGCATCTCAGCGGCGACATCGGCGGTCACGAATGGCGCCGAGAACTTGGTGTTGGAGCGTAACCGCAGCACCAGCGGGTCGATGATCCGTTTGACGGTGCGGCTCAACGGTCCGCCGTCGTCGGCGCTGAGCACCTCGACCCCGGGACCGATCGCCCGCCAGGCCCGTTCGATGACCGCGCGGCGAGGCTGCCGCACCGCCACCGAGGTGTCCGTTCCCGTGCTCACCGGATCAGGATAGAAGTTGGGTTCGGTAGCTGTGGGCCTCGTTGACGCTGATGGCATGCCCAGCTTGTTGACCCTGATGTTCTTCAGCTTCCTGTTCGCCGGCACGCTGGCGGTGCTGTGCGTGCCTACGAGCACGGTGATCAGGTCCCGCGGCGTGGTCGTGGGGTTGCGTCTGACAGGAGGTTTCAGCGCTGACTGCCATGAGGTCGAACTCGACGTCATGGTCAGCCGACCCGAGGGCGGGCAGTTCCCCGCTCGCGAGACCACGCTGATCCCCGAGACCTCTCTCGCCGACTTCACGCCTGGCAGCATCATCGACATGTATTACCGCCCGGGGGACGAGTCCTCGGTCGCGGTGCGCGTACCGCGACGGTGATGCTCACCGCGCACCGTCCACCGCGAAACTGACCAGGGCGGCCCAGTACAGCGGGCTGGCTCCGAGATCTCCGTCACGCCAATGGTTGAGCTGGCTCCGCTGCCAGGCGTTGACGGCGCGACCGGCGTCCGGAGCCTCGTGTGCGATGTCGACCGCGATGACGGCTTCGGCCATGGGGTCGGAGGAATCGGTTGCGGCACTGCAGAAGTGGCGATATCCCGCTGCGGTGGGAAGAGACCACAGGGTGGCGGTGACGAGTTGGGCGCCACCGAGGATGAGCGCGGCCACGAGTCCCGTCGCCTCGTCGAACCGGTAGTCGCCGCCCGAGGAGCACGCCAGAAGCGCCGCGCGCGGCGGGATGGGCAGTTGGGCCGCCATCAGATCGCCTGCCGCCAGCGGACATTCGTCGGCCAGGTGCACCGCGGCACGGTCGGCGTGCCCCCCATCGCCGTCGGCCGCGGTGGCATGGCCCACGAACAGCAGCCGGCTCGGCGATCGGGTCAGCTGCGCCGCCAGCCACCCGCGATCGGCCTGGGTGGACCGGAACAGTTCGACGGTGGCAGCGACCTCGGGCAGGACATCGCGCTGGGCTCTGACCTCGGCGAAATGACGGGTCAGACGCCCGTCGGGGTCGGGCCGGCCCAGTACCGAGCCCAGCGCCGAGTCGGGTCGCTGACCCGGGACCCGGGGGTCCAGGATCAGCAGAGCGGCGCTGTTGCGGCGCTCGTCCCAGTTCTCGGATTTGCGTGGCGCGTTGGCGATGTTGGGCGGCGCGGCGAGAAGGATGTCGGCGAGTTCGATGAGCCGCTGCCCCGGTGCGCCCGGGCGTGCCAGCAGCGCCCACGGCACCTGCGCGAGCCGGCCGGTGGGGGCGACAAACAGCGCAGCGCCGGTCTGCTGGCCGATCAACTGCCACGCCTCGGGGGGAATCAGCCGATCGCCGAGGACATCGGCGAGGTGCTGTTCGGCCGCGGGCGCTGCGAAAGAGCCGGCAGTGAAGGCACGTTCGAGGGCCTGCCGCACATCCTCGGACGGGCGCGGGTCGGGCAGCGCGTCGGCGAGCAGGTTGCGCACGGTGGCGAGCGCGGATTCCTCGACCACCCACGTCACGGTGGTCTCCGGATGTCCGACGACGCGCAGGCTGGCATAGGTCGCGACGCCGACGTCGGCGTAGCGCAGCACCAGGGTCGGCGAGGTCATGGCCAGGTGCTCCACTCGGGCTCCGCGGACGTCACGGTCCGGCCGTAGCGCAGCTGCGCCAGATCGCGGTAATACTTCAGCACCGGTTCGGCGTTCGGGTGCATCCGAAGTGGTGGCAGGGCACCGAGTTTGGTCAGCATGGCACCGTCCACTGTCCCCGGTCCGGAGGCGACGAGGGCGTACTCGTCGGCATCGTCGACGGGGACCGCGGCCGTTGCCGCGTCGGCCCAGTCCGCAGTCTGCGGTGACGCAGGAACGCTGAATGTTCCTCGGGCGCTGTGATATTCGATCAGTTCGCTGACCAATGCGGTATTACCCCACTCCCAGGCCACCGCGAAGGCGCCGGCGAGCACCCGCGACGACACATGGGTGGCCCACCGCATCCGCGCGTCGGCGTCGCCGATGGCGTAGCGAACCGAATCGACAGCCAGGGCGGCAGGCAGTTTCAGATCGGCCGCCTGCTCGAACTTCGCGTGTGCCGTGGCTGGGTCGGCCAGCGCTTCCGCCCGGAGAATCGACCCGAGGTGGTCGTCGAGTCTGGCGTACTGCAGCCAGCTGTGCCGGGGCCAACTGTCCAGGAGCTCGCGCGCTTGCGTCGCGCGGTCGGTGGCGGCGGCGAAGTCGCCCCGCAGGATGTCGACCCAGCTGCGCTGCAACAAGATCCGGTGGATGTGCAAGGGTTTGTTGATCTCACGCCAGTGCCGCTCGGCGTGGCCGAGTCGTTCATCGGCGTCGTCGAGCTCCCCGACCGAGATTGCGATCAGGCCGAAGTAGAGCCAACTGCGCGACACGTCGTGGGCTCGATTGCCCTCGGCGATCGCCGGGTAGGCCTCGTGGACCAAGTCCTGCGCACGAGCCCGGTCACCGGCTGACCACGCCGCGGTGGCGCGCTCAAGTTGCGTGCGGGCGGTGGCCAGACGCCAATCGCGCGCCTGCGCCCGGGCGCCGGCGCGCTTGAGCCACGGCTCGGCCTCGGTGAGCCGGCCTGTCTCCACACAGAATCGGCCGTAACCCGTGCCGGCGAGGACTCGGAGGTTGTCGTCGGATTCGCTGCCGTCCCCGGGGCCCTCGATGGCGTCGAACACGCTCTCCCACAGAGGAAGTGACTGGACATGCAGATCGTCGTCACACAGCCCCACCGCGCACAGGATCCGCGCGTGGGTGATCAGGTAGGCATGTTCGCCGTGAAGGTCATCGACCATGCCCGGCTCCTCGATCAGAGTCTGTAGGAGCAACGCAGCAGATTCGTGTTCGCCGTGCGCTGCTGCCATGCCCGTGCGCAGGAACAGCGCCCTTCTGCTGTAGCGGCAGATCATGCGGTCGACCTCGACCGGCGACAGAACGACCTTCGCGGCGTCGTCCGGTCGTTGACCGGTTCGGATCTCGCGATAGATCTGCAGACAGTCCTCGATACGTTTCACGCATTCGGTCACCCCGTCATAGGCCGTGCGGACCAGGTAGAGCTCGCCGAGCTGGGCGTAGACCTCGAGGATGAGGTCGTCGCGGTCCACGTCCTCGATGCGGGGCATCAGCGACAGCAGCAGGTCCTTCGCTGCGAGCTCGTCCGCCGCGAAAGCCAGGCGGCGCGCCCGTTCGAGGTCGTCCTCGATTCCGTGATGACCGGCAGGAGGGGTCACCGCGCAATCATAGGAAGCGGCGGGCGTGTCGGGTACGCCCGCCGCTTCAGGACATTTCACGCGATCAGCTGCAGGTCACCGTGACGGTGAACGGCTTGGTGATCATTCCTGCCATCGGATTGCTCATATCAGCCCCGACGGCCTCGCCGGTGATCGTGTAGCTGTCGCCGTCAACCTTCACCTCGGCGCTGCCGGACTTGGCTCCCATCGCGTTGGCGACGGCCAGTGCGTTTCCGTCGACCACCATGCCGAGCGATTCGACCACCGGGGTTGCCTCGTCGGTCATCACGATGCCGAGGCCCTGCTGGCCACCGATCGCGCCGCTGGCGACGTTGATCTTTCCGGCCTGCTTGACGCAGGTCACCGAGTTCAGGTCCAGTCCGGCCAGATCAGCGCCGTCGACCTTGACCTCGGTCTTTCCGCCGTCGGCGACCGCGGAGGTCTGCGAGGCCGGGCTCTCGGCGCTCGTGCCCGTGTCGTCCGAGCAGCCGACCAGCATCGCGGCGCCCGCGGCCAACCCGATCACGCCTGCGACAACTCGCTTCATGATGTTTCCCTTCGTCGTGCTTCGCCCCTGTGGCGTCGTCGGGATGAAGTGAATCGAGCGGCATCCGCTACCGATCCCAATTTCTTCGGTTGGCGCAGGTACCGTTCGGTCTCGATGAGGTCCTTCACCGTCGACGAGCGGCGCGCACGACTGGCCCGGCGCCACCGGCTGCTCAGCAGCCCCGACGATGCCGATTCGGTCAGCGCGTTGACCGCCCGGCTGGTGGGGCTCCACGCCACCGATCCGAGTACGCCCCATCTATCGCTGTGGGCGCGGGTGCCCGATTTCACGACCGCGGATCTCAATACCGCGCTTTACGAAGAGCATTCGGTCGTCAAGCATCTGGCGATGCGGCGCACGCTGTGGGTGGTGCGTGCCGAGGATCTGCCGTCGATCCAGGCGGCGGCCAGCGACCGGGTGGCCGCCAACGAGGCGCGCAGGCTGGCGGCCGACGCCCAGAAGGCCGGCGTGGCCCCCGACGGCGCCGCCTGGCTGGAGATCGCGTGCGCTGCGGTGCTGAACCATCTGGGCGGGGAAGGCCCCTGCACGGCGCGGCAATTGCGTGAAGCGTTGCCGGAATTGACGGGCACCTACGACCCGGCGCCCGGCAAGGCGTACGGCGGTGACGGGCACCTCGCGCCGCGCGTCCTGACGGTGTTGTCGGCGCGTGGCCACATCGTGCGTGGCCCCAACGACGGCGGATGGACCACATCCCGGCCCCGCTGGGTCGCGACTTCGCACTGGCTGGCTCCCGCCGGCCCGATCACGCCGGAGCAGGCGCGCGCCGACATGGTCCGACGGTGGCTGTCTGCGTTCGGCCCGGCCACGGTCACCGACATCAAGTGGTGGTTCGGCAACACCCTCGGGTGGGCACGCCAGGCTCTTGCGGATCTCGACGCGATTGCGGTCGACGTGCACGGCACGCCCGGCTTCGTGCTTCCAGGCGACGAGGAACCGGAGCAGGCAGTCGAGCCGTGGTGCGCTCTGCTTCCGGGGCTGGATGTGACGACGATGGGGTGGGTCGACCGCGACTGGTACGTCGGCGAGCACCGCAGCCAGGTGTTCGACCGCAACGGCAATGCCGGACCGACGGTCTGGGTGGACGGCAGAGTGGTCGGGGCGTGGCGTCAGAACAGCGACGCCCGCGTCGAACTGCTGCTGCTCGAAGACGTGGGCCGCCAGGCGTCGAAAGCCCTGCAGGCGAAGGCCGATGAGCTGACGTCGTGGCTCGACGGCGTGCGGATCAACCCCAGGTTTCCCTCGCCGCTCAGCAAGGGCTCTGCCGGCTAGGCGCTGACTTTCGCGCGCCTGCTGCGCGGCTTCGGTTTGGGCCGCGACACACCGAGGGTCTCGGCGAGGAAGTGCCCCGTGTAGCTGTCCGGGTTGGCTGCGACATCCTCGGGCGAACCGGTCGCCACCACGGTGCCGCCACCGGAACCTCCCTCGGGCCCCATGTCGACGATCCAGTCCGATGTCTTGATGACGTCGAGGTTGTGCTCGATGACGATGACCGTATTGCCTTTGTCCACAAGGCCGTTGATGACAGCGAGCAGCTTGCGGATGTCCTCGAAATGCAGACCGGTGGTCGGCTCGTCGAGGATGTAGATCGTCCGGCCGGTCGAGCGCTTCTGCAGTTCCGATGCCAGCTTCACGCGCTGCGCTTCACCACCGGACAACGTCGGCGCCGGCTGACCCAACCGGACGTAGCCCAAGCCGACGTCGACAAGGGTCTTCAGGTAGCGGTGGATCGAGGTGATCGGGGCGAAGAATTCGGCCGCCTCCTCGATCGACATGTCCAGCACCTCGGCGATGGTCTTGCCCTTGTAGTGCACTTCCAGCGTTTCGCGGTTGTAGCGCGCACCCTGGCACACTTCGCACGGCACGTACACGTCCGGCAGGAAGTTCATCTCGATCTTGATGGTGCCGTCGCCGGAGCAGGCCTCACAGCGTCCGCCCTTGACGTTGAACGAGAATCGGCCGGGCTGATAGCCGCGGACCTTGGCCTCCGTGGTCGCCGCGAACAACGTCCGGATCTTGTCGAAGACACCGGTGTAGGTGGCCGGGTTGGACCGCGGGGTGCGCCCGATCGGTGACTGGTCGACGCGCACGAGCTTGTCGAGATGGTCGAGACCGTTGATGCGAGTGTGCCGGCCGGGCACCAGGCGCGCGCCGTTGAGTTTGTTCGCAAGCACCGACGCCAGGATGTCGTTGACCAGCGTGGACTTGCCCGAACCGGACACACCCGTCACCGACGTCAGCACCCCCAGCGGGAAGGCGACGTCGATCTCCCGGAGATTGTGTTCCCGGGCGCCCACGACGGTGAGCTGGCGCTTCTTGTCGACGACGCGCCGCATCGTCGGTACTTCGATCTCCTCCTTGCCGGACAGATAGGCGCCGGTGATCGATTCGGGATTCTTCAGCAGATCCTGGTAGGTGCCGCTGTGGACGATCTGGCCGCCGTGCTCGCCGGCGGCGGGGCCGATGTCGACCACCCAGTCGGCATGAGCGATCGTGTCGAGGTCGTGTTCGACAACGATCAGCGTGTTGCCCAGGTCGCGCAGCCGGACCAGGGTGTCGATCAGGCGGCGGTTGTCACGCTGGTGCAGCCCGATCGACGGCTCGTCGAGCACGTAGAGCACACCGACGAGACCTGAGCCGATCTGCGTGGCCAACCGAATACGTTGTGCCTCACCGCCGGACAGCGTGCCGGCCGCGCGGGACAGCGAAAGGTAGTCGAGGCCGACGTCGAGCAGGAAGCCCAGGCGCGACTGGATCTCCTTGAGCACCTGGCCGGCGATCGCCGCCTCCCTGGTGCCCAATGTCAGCGCGTTGAGGAACGCCGCGCAGTCGGCGATCGAGAGCTCCGACACCTGCGCGATGGACTTCGCGCCGAAGTCCCCGGCGGTCATCGTCACGGCGAGGATCTCGGGTTTGAGGCGCGTCCCCTGGCATTCAGGACATGGCACGTCCCGCATGAAGCCCTCGAGCCGCTCCTTCATCTGCTCGGAATCCGTCTGCTCCATGCGGCGCTGGAGGAACGCCATCACGCCTTCGAAGTCGGCGTAATAGGACCGGGTACGTCCGTAGCGGTTCTTGTACCGCACGTGCACCTGCTCGTCGCAGCCCTCCAGAATGGCCTTGCGCGCCTTGGCCGGGAGCTTCTTCCACGGGGTGTTGACGTCGAACCCGAGTTGATCGCCGAGTCCCGACAGCATCCGGGTGAAGTACTCGGCCGTGTGACCCATCGACCACGGGGCAACGGCTCCTTCCGCCAGCGTCAACTCGGGATCCGGAACCACGAGGTCGGGGTCGACCTCCTTCTTGATGCCGAGGCCGACACATTCCGGGCAGGCGCCATACGGAGAGTTGAACGAAAACGACCGGGGTTCGAGATCGTCGACAGCCAGAGGGTGCCCGTTCGGGCAGGCGAGCTTCTCGGAGAACCGCTGCTCGCGGTGCGGGTGATCGTCCTCCCGGTCCACGAACTCGAGGACGACGATGCCGTCGGCGAGATTCAGCGCCGTCTCCACCGAATCGGTCAGACGCTGCTTGGAGGACGCTTTGACCGTGAGGCGGTCGACGACGACCTCGATGTCGTGCTTCTCCTGCTTCTTCAGCTTCGGCGGGTCGGTCAGCGGATACACCACGCCGTCGACGCGCACCCTGCTGTAGCCCTGAGTGTTGAGCTTGTCGAACAGGTCCACGAACTCGCCTTTGCGAGTGCGCACCACCGGGGCAAGCACCTGGAAGCGCAGACCTTCGTCCATCGCGAGAACCTGGTCGACGATCTGCTGCGGCGTCTGCTTGGCGATCCGCTCACCGCAGACCGGGCAGTGCGGCGTTCCCGCCCGCGCATACAGCAGACGCAGGTAGTCGTAGACCTCGGTGATCGTGCCTACCGTCGACCGCGGGTTGCGGTTGGTCGACTTCTGGTCGATCGACACCGCCGGCGACAGTCCTTCGATGAAGTCGACGTCCGGCTTGTCCATCTGTCCGAGGAACTGCCGCGCGTACGCCGACAAGGACTCGACGTAGCGGCGCTGGCCCTCGGCGAAAATCGTGTCGAATGCCAGCGACGACTTGCCGGAGCCCGACAGCCCGGTGAACACGATCATCGCGTCGCGCGGCAGATCCAGGTCGACGCCACGAAGATTGTGCTCCCGGGCACCCTTGACAACTAGGCGGTCAGCCACCGATGCCCCTTCTGATTTCTCCAGTCACACACGCCCGCATTCCGTCCTCCGGGCGCAGTACAGACCCATGCTAGGTCCGCCCACCGACAAGTCCCCTCCCGAGATAGCTGATGGCCCCGACGGCCCGCTCCAGCAGGGAAGTAACGTGAGTCACCATGACCGCCGTCGACGACAACTACACGGGTCACGTCGAAAACCACACCGCAGCCCGACGCATCCTTCCCGGCGCGTCGATCGTCAAGGTTTCCGTGGGCCCGATGGACAACAACGCCTACCTCGTCACGTGTTCCCAGACCGGCGAGACGCTACTCATCGACGCGGCCAATGAACCGGCCATCCTGCTCGAGCTCATCGAGAAGTACGCGCCGAAGCTGTCGTTGATCGTCACCAGCCACCAGCACCAGGACCACTGGATGGCACTTGAGGAGGTGGTGGCGTCCACCGGTTCACCCACCGCCGCACATAGTCTGGACTCCGAACCGCTGCCGGTGGCACCCGACCAGCTGCTGGCTCACGGCGATGTCCTCACCATCGGCGAGCTCACCTTCGACGTCATCCACCTGCGCGGGCACACACCCGGCTCGGTCGCGCTCGCGCTCGGTGGCGCGCCCACCGATGACAGGGTGCATCTGTTCACCGGCGACTGCCTCTTCCCCGGCGGCGTCGGCAAGACCTGGAAGGAAGGCGATTTCGAACAGCTACTCGGCGACGTGAACAGCCGGGTGTTCGACGTCTTCACCGATTCGACCGTCGTCTATCCAGGGCACGGCGACGATACGACGCTCGGGACCGAGCGCCCTCACCTGGGCGAATGGCGTGAGCGAGGTTGGTGACCTGCGGTCAATTGAGAAAAGTCAGAAAGGGATCATGAGCAGCGATCAGTTCAACAAGGCGCAGCGCGGCGCCGGCTTCATTGCGGCGCTGGACCAAAGCGGTGGCAGCACACCCAAGGCGTTGAAGCTGTACGGCATCGCCGAGGACGCCTACTCGGGCGACGAGGAGATGTTCAACCTGGTGCACGAGATGCGCACCCGCATCATCACCAGCCCCAGCTTCGACGGCGACCGCGTCCTCGGGGCGATCCTCTTCGAGGACACGATGGACCGTCAGATCGAGGGGCGCGACACCGCCGACTATTTGTGGAACGTCAAGCAGATCGTCCCGTTCCTCAAGGTGGACAAGGGTCTCGCCGAGGAGAAGGACGGCGCTCAGGTCATGAAGCCGATCCCCGGCCTCGACGACCTTCTCGCCCGCGCTCGTGACAAGGGCGTCTTCGGTACGAAGATGCGTTCGGTCATCAAGCTGCCCGGCGCGGGCCTCGACGAGGTCGTCGCCCAGCAGTTCGAGGTCGGTAAGCAGATCCTTGCCGCCGGCCTCATTCCGATCATCGAGCCCGAGGTCGACATCCACAGCCCCGAGAAGGCGAAGGCCGAGGATCAGCTCAAGGCCGCGATCCTGTCCGAACTGGACAAGCTCGGCGACGGTCAGGACGTGATGCTGAAGCTGACGCTGCCCGACGCCGACAACCATTACCGCGAGCTCGTCGAGCATCCGAAGGTGCTGCGGGTGGTCGCCCTCTCGGGCGGCTACAACCGTGAGGATGCCTGCGAGAAGCTCGCCGCCAACCAAGGCGTCATCGCCAGCTTCTCTCGCGCGCTGACCGAGGGCCTCACGGCTCAGCAGAGCGACCAGGAGTTCGACGCCGCATTGGACGCCGCGATCACCATGATCGCCAAGGCGTCCAACTCCTGACGACACGAGAACCCTGGGTCGGCTGTGCCGGCCCAGGGTTCTTTGTGGTCAAGTCTCTCAGGAGGTGTGCACGATGAGCACGTCGGTCTTCGACCGTCGCGCCACATTCGCGGGCACCGAGCCGAGCAGACGACCCGCGATCGTGCTCAGACCGACGTTGCCGACGACGAGCAGGTCCGCGTTCACCTCTTCGGCCAATTCGACAAGGGCGTCGACGGGTGCGCCCACGACGGCCTTCTCTTCCACGTTCTCAGCACCGGCGGCCCTCGCGCGCTCCTTGGCCTCGCGCAGGATCGCGTAGATCGGCGCATTGCCAGACATCTTGTAGCCCTCGTCCTTGAGCACGTCGGCGGCCCGCGCATCCTCGCTCTGCGGGAAGTACGCCGTCGTCACGATGAGCCTCGCGTGCGCGCCCGCGGCGATCTGACCGGCGCGGTCCACGGCTCGCAGCGACGAATCAGATCCGTCCGTACCAACCACCACCGTTTGATAGCCGGTCATCAATATCCTCCCGTGTCGGTTGCAACGCCAACCGAGACAGTAACCCGCTCAGCGGCGAAGATGGGTGCGATTCACCACACACGCGTCGCATTTACCCAGGATCCGACGCTTCATGCGAAGCCAGGATCACCCTTGCCCTCTCGACGTGACGACGGGTACATGCCCGCAAACACGCACTCTGCCAAGAGGAATGAGAGCACGAATCACTGCCGCGGCGGCAACGGTCGCACGGCCAAAGGCCGTTCAGCCACAACACCGTTGAGCGCAGCGGTCTTTCGAGGGGTTTGAACAGACGAGTGCGCGACTGGATCGCGTCGGCGCATCGGCGGGAAAACTCATGCCTGCAACGTCATTTCATGCCGGCGCTCAGCTGATGGATCCGAGCACCTTCCCAGCGGCAAAGGTGGCGGCTTCGGTGACCATGCCGTTCCACGGGTAGGCGAAATGGGCGAAGAAGTTGTTCCCTTTCGAGCAGTAGGGGTCACCGTCCGCGCACAGATCGATCGCCTTGCTCCCGTACAGCGGGCTGATCTTCGTCAACGGGCCCAGCGTCGAGATGTCCCGGGATGGGTTGCCGAACACGGCGATCGCCGCGACATGGTTGACCATCGTGTCGGGCAGGGGTGCCGGCGTGAAGAACCAGATCGTTCGCTTGCCGATGGTGATCAGATCGATCACACCCGCGCCCTGCGACATCCCGCCGAGGACGATCTTCGTCCTGGGGCACATTCCGGCGATGTACTGCACCTGTTTGTTGGCGTCGAGGGCTCCTGCGCTCGTGGACTTCGAAAAGTTCCAGTTGGCCGGGTAGTTGACGGCATAGACGTTGACCGTCTTCTTCGGCAGATTCTTCTTGAGTGCGGTGACGAACTGTCTGCCCACGAATCCGATTCCCTGCGGATCGGAGGTTCCACGCGCGAAGATCACCTCGACGTCCGGACATTCTGCAGCGGCAGCAACGGATGCAGTCGCAGTGGAGTACGACAGCGCCGACGCTGTCACCACTGCAATCGCGAGAAAACGGGCCACCTGGCGTGCGAACACCCGACAACGCTGACACAGTTACAGCAAAGTTGAACCGCGCCGCGACGCAATGGTGATTCAACAGATGCCGATCTGTGTTGCATCAGAAGGTGTGCAGCTGTGACCGTGTGGATAATCATGCGCGCCCGGTCAGTGGACGGCGCCGAGTTCGACGAGGAGCACTCCGATGACGATGAGGCCGATCCCGCCGATCATCTTTCGGGTCAGCGGCTCGTCGAACAGCAACCGGGACAGCACGGCGGTAAGCGCCACGCCGGCCGCCGCCCAGATGCCGTAGGCGATCCCGAGCGGCATGCCGTGCCTCAGCGACGCCCACAGCAGCGTGAATGCCAGCACGTAGCCGACGATGACCACGACATAGAACGGCGCACGACCCCGCGCGGCAACGCGCAACGCGAGCGTCCCCGTCACCTCGCAAGCGATCGCCGCGGCCAAGAGCAGGTACTGGATCATTCGTCGGCCACGTGGGATCCGGTCTCGACGAGCACCACTCCGCCGATGATGCAGACCAGCCCGACGATCATCAACGCGGTCAACGCCTCGCCGAAGATCGCCGCTGAGAGGATCGCGGTCAAAGCCACCCCCGTGGCTCCCCAAATCCCGTACGCCACACCAAGTCCCATGCCCCGCCGAAGCACGAGCGCGAGAAAGACAAATGAAGCCAGATACCCGAGGACCACGACGACGTAGAGCGCGGGCACACTCGCCGAGCCTTTCAGCGAGAGCGTGGCCGCGACTTCACTGGTGATGGCGAGCAGGAGCAGGACCCAGGTCATCGCGCGCTGTCCCCCAGCAACTCCAGTGCTACCGAAAGCACCTGCGGCCGTTCGTCATTACGCAACGGAAAGGTCCGCGACGAATCGGCGAGCCATGCGCCGTCGGCGATCAGGCGCGCCGCATGGAGTCGTGCTCTGTCTGCTTCGGGTGCGTCTGCCGGCACCTCGACCCACCGGTGAAATCGCTGCGTCCAGCGTGCCAGCATCCGGTCGGCCAACCGGGGATCGCTGAGCATGACGAGGTCGGACCGGCGGTGCTGACTCTGCAGGGCCCAGCGCACATAGGCACCGAGACGTTGCCGGGGCGATGCCTGCTCGACGGGAACGCCAAGGTATGTCGACAGTTCGCGCTCCTGGGAGTCGACGACGTGGTCGACGAGAGCGTCCATGAGCGCCGACTTCGTCGGAAAGTGGTACATCAGGCCCGGTTTGGTGAGGCCTGCGGCCTGCGCAACGGAGTCCAGGGACACGGTCGCGCCTTCGTCGAGCAGGCCCCGGGCGGTATCGAGGATCAGCACGGCGGAGGACGGGCGCCGGCGGTGGATGGTGGCAGACATGCGAGCACTTTACCTTTCGGATGGTAAAGCGTGTCACCGGGTTGCGGGCGGCCTATCGGTTGCTGTCGCTCGTTTGTTACAGCCTTCCTAACGTTCACAGCAACTTCGAAACTTGGCATCTTCGGCAAAGGCACGCTGTGCTGCAGTTTTGCAAGATCCTCCGTTTAGCTTGTCTTACTTGGGTTTAGCTTCAACGATCAATGGCGACAATGTTGCTCGGACGGGGGTCGCGGCCATACCGCAGTATTGTGCGGCAACGGTCGTAGTACGGAGATCCACCTGACTACCGCTCGCAGGGCAGTAGCTGGGAACAAGATTGAGGAGGACATGTCGATGGATATGAAGAAGCTGACGGCCAGTGTGGCAACCGCAGGTCTGCTGGGCCTGGGCGGTCTTGGCGTAGCGGCCGGCCTCGCGCAGGCAGAGCCGCCGTCGAACCCGGGCAATTCCAACGGGCAGGGCAACGGCAATGGCCCGGGCAACGGCCAGGGCAACGGGCAGGGCAATGGCAACGGGCAGGGCAACGGCAACGGGCCGCGTCCCGACGTCGTGACCGGCCCCGGCGTCAATGCTGGCGCACCCGGCAACCCGCTGCCCCCGGGCCTTGGTTACCTTCCCCCTCCGGGACACGGTGGCCCGACGCCGCAGGACACGATCGTGCTGCCGGAGACGCCGTCGTGGGTCATCACCCCGGTTCTGCCGCCCGAGGGCGCACCACTGCAACCGGAGCTGCCGGACTGGGCTGAAGGTCTCTCGGTGGTCTGGAATCCCGACCTTGAGGCCTGGGGTGTCTTCAACGAGGACACGGGAGTGTTTGTTCGCTTGTAAAGCAGGTCAGCGTTCAGACGCAAGCAGGTCTGAGCCGCCCCACCCAACCTGGGTGGGGCGGCTCCCCTGCGAGCGAGTGACGGGATTCGAACCCGTGTAAACGGCTTTGCAGGCCGGTGCCTAGCCACTCAGCCACACCCGCACTGTGTTGCAGGCTGCCACCCCGGCCGGCCGGTGCCCAGGATTCGGATCACCGTGATCCTGCGACGGCCGGGCGTCCGCTTCGAGTGGACGCCACGGCGGCGAGCGCCGCAAGGAGTGCAAAACAAGCGAACAGCCAGCGGGCGGCCGTGGCGTCGCCCGTGTCGGTCACGTTGACGATGACGCCGGCCAGGGCCGCGCCGAATGCCCCGCAGATTACCTGCACTGTGTTGATCGCGGCCGCCGCGGCGGGGCCTTCGGCGGGGTCGTCCACCTTGCCCATCGCCCACGCTGACAGGTGCGGCCATGCGATACCGACGCCTGCGCCGCTGATCGTGAGGCCGACGGCCCACACCACGACCCATGTCGGCGAAGCGTCCGCGCGCAGCGAGAGTGCTCCGATCGTCAGCCCCGTCGCCATCACCAAGGGGGCGATCGCGACGATCCGCACGATCATGCGTTCTCGGCTCAACGATGCGCTGCTGACCTCCCCCGCTGTCCACCCGATCGCGAGGCCGGCGCCGAGGAAGCCCGCCGCGACCGGCGTGAGATGACCCAGCCGCTGGCCGAACAGCGGGACATACATGTCGACCATCGTTGCGGCCATCAACGCACCCAGCGTGAGGTAGATCCACTTCAGCGGTCCCGGTCGAAAGGCACTGGGCGGCAGCACAGCTGCGCTTGCCCGCTTGTCGATCGCGAGGAAGACACCCACCAGCGCGACACCGACCGCCACCAGTCCGGCGGTAGCCCACCCGTCGTGCGGAATGCCGGCCACACTGACCGACAGGGCGGCCACTCCGAGGAGCACCAACGACCACACCGGAATTCGGATCCTGCCGGCGGGCGCTCCGGCGCCGCCGCGCGCGGGCAGGGCGACGGGCACCAACATCGACATTGCTGCCGTCATCGCCACCAGGACCCCGAAAGCCCAACGCCACGAACCGTATTGGGCGAACAAGCCGCCCGCGGCGGGGCCGACAAGGGTGCCGACTCCCCACATCGCCGACACCAGTGCAGACGCCTTCGTCCACAACGCGCGGGGCAGCGCGGTGTTGATGACCGCGTAACCGAGACCGGCCAGCAGTCCGCCTGCGGCGCCCTGGACGGTGCGCCCAGCCAACAGGACCTCCATGCTCGGCGCGACCGCACATCCCAGGCTGCCGAGCCCGAACACGCTGAGCCCCAACAAGTATGCCCACCTGGGGCCCAGGCGCATCAACACCGCGTGCACTGTGGTGGCTGCCATCACCGATCCGACCAGATACACCGTGGTCACCCACGCGTAGAACCGGTGGCCGCCGATGTCCGCCACGGCACTGGGCATCAGGCTGATGGTCAGGAATTCATTGGTCGCATACAACGCCACACCACCGGCCAGCACGAGCGAGGCGCCGAGGTGCTTCGGACCCAGCAGCGCGCGCCATGCGCCGGCAGCGGTCGAGCCGGCGGTCTCGGTGTCGGTCACGTCGACGACCGTAGAACCTCAACAGTGGTTGAGATCAAGTCATTTGATCCCGGCGGCATCCATGCCGCGCAGTTCCTTCTTGAGATCCTGGATCTCGTCGCGGATCCGCGCCGCCAGCTCGAACTGCAGATCGCGCGCCGCCGCCATCATCTGCGCGGTCAGATCCTTGATCAGATCGGCCAGTTCCGCCCGCGGCATGTTCGACGTGTCCCGGCCCTCGAACACCCCTGCGCTGACGGCGCGGCCCGGCTCACCCTGCGCGCGCCGGCCTCTGGACGCGTTGCGGCCCGAACCGCCCACTTCGACCGACTCGGTGTCGTCGGCCTCGCGGTAGACCTGGTCGAGGATGTCGGCGATCTTCTTGCGCAACGGTTTCGGATCGATGCCGTGCTCTTTGTTGTAGGCCATCTGCTTGGCCCGGCGTCGTTCGGTCTCGTCGATGGCCTGCTTCATCGAATCGGTCATCGTGTCGGCGTACATGTGCACCTCGCCGGAGACGTTGCGCGCGGCGCGGCCGATCGTCTGGATCAGGCTGCGGGGCGAACGCAGGAAGCCTTCCTTGTCGGCGTCGAGGATCGCCACCAACGACACCTCGGGCAGGTCGAGTCCCTCACGGAGCAAGTTGATGCCGATGAGCACGTCGTACTCGCCCAGGCGCAATTGACGCAGCAGCTCGACACGGCGCAGCGTGTCGACCTCAGAGTGCAGATACCGCACCCGGATGCCCATCTCGAGCAGATAGTCCGTGAGATCCTCGGCCATCTTCTTGGTCAGCGTCGTCACCAGCACACGCTCGTCGCGTTCGGTGCGCTTGCGGATCTCGCCGATGAGGTCGTCGATCTGTCCCTTGGTCGGCTTGACGATGACCTGCGGGTCGATCAGACCGGTCGGCCGAATCACCTGTTCGACGAACTCCCCTCCGCTCTGCGCCATTTCGTAGGCGCCCGGCGTTGCCGAAAGGTAGACCGTCTGACCGATGCGGTCGGCGAATTCCTCCCACGTGAGCGGTCGGTTGTCGACGGCTGAAGGCAGCCGGAATCCGAAGTCGACAAGGTTGCGCTTGCGCGACATGTCACCCTCGTACATGCCGCCGATCTGCGGGACCGTCACATGGGACTCGTCGATGACGAGCAGGAAGTCTTCCGGAAAGTAGTCGATCAGCGTGGCCGGCGCGGTACCCGGACCTCGACCGTCGATGTGGCGCGAGTAGTTCTCGATGCCCGAGCAGAAACCGACCTGGCGCATCATCTCGATGTCGTAGTTGGTCCGCATCCGCAGCCGCTGCGCCTCCAGCAGCTTGCCCTGCCCCTCCAACTCGGCGAGGCGCTCTTCGAGTTCGGCCTCGATCGTCGAGATCGCCTGCGCCATCCGCTCCGGCCCGGCCACGTAGTGCGTGGCGGGGAAGATACGCAGCGAGTCGACCTTGCGGATCACATCTCCGGTCAGCGGATGCAGGTAGTACAGCGCTTCGATCTCATCGCCGAAGTACTCGATCCGGACGGCGAGCTCCTCGTAGGCCGGGATGATCTCGACCGTGTCACCGCGAACGCGGAACGTCCCGCGGGTGAACGCCATGTCGTTGCGGGTGTACTGCACGTCGACCAGCAGCCGCAGCAGCCCGTCCCGAGGCACCTCGTCGCCGACTTTGAGTTCGACGGAGCGGTCCATGTACGACTGCGGCGTGCCAAGGCCGTAGATACACGACACCGACGCCACGACGACGACATCGCGGCGCGACAGCAGGTTCGACGTCGCCGAGTGCCGTAGCCGCTCGACATCGTCGTTGATGGAGCTGTCCTTCTCGATATAGGTGTCGGTCTGCGCGATGTACGCCTCGGGTTGGTAGTAGTCGTAGTACGAGACGAAGTACTCCACCGCATTGTTCGGAAGCATCTCGCGCAACTCGTTCGCGAGCTGGGCGGCCAACGTCTTGTTCGGAGCCATCACCAGCGTCGGCCGCTGCAGACGCTCGATCAACCACGCCGTGGTCGCCGACTTGCCGGTTCCGGTGGCGCCGAGCAGCACGACGTCGCGCTCACCCTCGCGGATGCGGCGTTCCAGCTCGTCGATCGCTGCGGGCTGGTCGCCGGCGGGTTCGTATTCACTGACCACCTCGAAGCGCGCACCGCTGCGCACCAACTCGTCCACCGGGCGGTGCTCCGAGTGCGCAAGCACGGGGTATTCAGTCGCGAAAGCCATGTTCACCAGGTTAGAACCCCGGGCCGACATGTTCTGTTCCAGCACAGACCACGAGGTCCTATCCTGGGCGCATCCATCCTCCCAAGCACGAGATCTTCGACGTCGCGGCCGCGACCAACACCGATCCCAAAGGCATCGTCCGCGCCGTCGACGTGTACACCGTCCGCCCGTGGGGCCTCTACATGGCGCGTCCGACGCCCGGACGGGCCCAGTTCCACTACATCGAGTCGTGGCTGCTGCCGTCGCTGTGCCTACGGGCTACCGTGTTCCACTTCAACCCCGGCCACGAGCGCGAGCAGGACTACTACCTCGACATCGGCGAATACACCCGTGACGGCGACCGCTGGCACGGTGTCGACCACTACCTCGACCTGGTCACGCGGACAGGCAGGGATGTGCAGGTCACCGACATCGACGAACTGCTGGCAGCGGCCGCATCGGGCGTGCTCGATCCCGCTTCGGCGCAACGGGCGATCCACACCGCGGTACGGACGGTCGACGCTCTGGCAAGGCACGACTACGACCTCAACGGCTGGCTTGCGACCATCGGGATGATCTTGACGTGGCGCGACGCATAGACTCTGCATGTGAGTGCGAGGAGACGGACACGTACCGCCGGCGCGGCGATCTGCGCTGCTGCGTTTTCCCTGGCCGGTGTGGTGGTTTTTCCCGCCCAGGCCGCTGCTCAGCCCGAACCCCAGCCCGAGGTCGAGGCACAGACTCCTGAGCTGCTTCACAACATCACATATCGGGCCCGCGTGGACGGCGTCTCACGTGGCGCGACCATCACCTACAAGGCCGAGGGTGATCAGATCCAGTTCGCCAACCCGACGATGGTGCCGGGCCGCGTTTTCGAGGTCATGACGGTGCTGCCTGAATCCGGGATCGCGAACATGCGGGTGTCGATCGAGTGGCCTTACTCCGCGAATCTCCACTGCGAGATCCTCATCGACGATGCACTGGCCGCTCAGGCCGACGACTTCATCGCGCCCCGGGTCCTGCCGCAGCGTGACGACCCCGATTACGGAGCACTGACGTGTGAGGCGCCCGTCGGAGGCCAGTCCGCCGCGGTGCCGCCCGATCAGCCGGTCGAGCCAGTTCCGCCGGCCTGATCGGCGGGGCGCCATCCTGTCGTGTCCGCCCACATCTGCGCTCTGCGGTAGGCGTCCAGGAACCACGGCTCCTTGGCCTGCGCGTAGTCGCTCATCGTCATGTGCCCCTGCGCGGTGACCCGCCGCTTGAGATCCAGATAGTCGTCGCGCACCGCCGGGTTGGCCGTCACCCAGTCCACGAACAGCAGCGCGAACTGCTGCCCTGGCCAACCATCTACGCGCACATGGACGTTGGTTGGCCGCCCGGGATCTGCCGAACAGAACAGCCGCTTCTGCCAGAGATCGGAATCGCCCGCGTGGACGGTGTCCTGGGTGATCGGAGTTCGCACGTACCCCGCGGTGAGTAGCGGATCGGCAAGCTCGTCGGCGGCCTCCAGGGAGGCGACGGTGACCTGAACGTCGATGACGTCCTTGGCATCCAGGCCCGGGATCGCGGTCGACCCGATGTGATCGATCCGCACGGCCCGGTGTCCGCAGGCGGTTCGCAGTCGGGCCGATATCCGCTGCGCCTCTGCCACCCAATCGGGGTCGGAGGGGACCAACTCCGGCGCCGGGCGGGCGGGCTGGCCGGTCGTGATGTTGTGCGCGAACGGCTGGATCCGCTCGTGCCACAACGCCCGCGCCTCGTCGACGAGCGCACCTGCGCTGCCGGAATTGTCCAGCCACACATCGGCCACCGCCCGGCGCTGTTCCTCCGTGGCCTGCGCGGCGATGCGCGCCCGCGCGTCCTGCTCGGTGAAGCCGCGGTACTCGATCAGCCGCTTGACGCGCAGCTCGGGGTCCGCATGGACGATGACGACCAACGGAAACATCGATGCCATCTGCGATTCCACCAGCAGCGGAATGTCCTCGACGATCACGGCGTCTTCGTGCGCCGCATCGATGAGCTCCGAACGGCGGTGTGCGACAAGGGGATGCACGATCCCGTTCAACGTCTGGCGCTTCTCGTCGTCGCTGAACGCGATCGCCGCCAGTGCCGGCCGATTCAGTGCCCCGTCTGGGTGCAGGATGCCGTCCCCGAACGCCTCCACGAGCTTCGTGAGGCCGGGGGTACCCGGTTCGACGACTTCGCGGGCGATCACGTCGCCGTCGACCACGATCGCGCCCAACTCGCTGAACGTGGCGGACACCGTCGACTTGCCTGCTCCGATTCCTCCGGTCAATCCAATGCGCAGCACGGCACCAGTGTGTCAGTAGGGCGGAAGTGGTCGCAGAAAGGGGGAAGCCCCGGCTCCCTCAAGAGCCGGGGCTTCCCTCCGTCGAAGCGAATTACGCGTTGCCTGCGAGCTTCTCGCGAAGTGCCGCCAACTGTGCGTCGCTGGCGAGCGAGCCGCCGGCGGACGACTCATCGGAGCGCGACGAACCGTTGGACGGACGTGTCGCGGACTCGGCGACCGCGGCCGCCTCAGCCGCGGCGAACTTCTCCATCTGCGCAGTGTGCATCTTGTGGCGGCGCTCGGCCTCGGCGTAGCGCGCCTCCCACTCGTCACGCTGCTTCTCGAAGCCTTCGAGCCACTCGTTGGTGTCGGCGTCGAAGCCCTCGGGGAAGATGTAGTTGCCCTGGTCGTCGTAGCTGTCGGCCATGCCGTACTTCCAGGCCTCGAACTCGTCGGAGTAGTCCTCGTTGGCCTGCTTGAGGCTCAGCGAGATCCGGCGACGCTCCAGGTCGATGTCGATGACCTTGACCATCGCGTCGTCGCCGACCTGGACCACCTGGTCGGGGACCTCGACGTGACGCTCGGACAGCTCGGAGATGTGCACCAGACCCTCGATGCCCTCCTCGACGCGCACGAACGCACCGAACGGGACGAGCTTGGTGACCTTGCCCGGGACGATCTGGCCGATCGCGTGGGTGCGGGCGAAGTGGCGCCACGGATCTTCCTGGGTCGCCTTGAGCGACAGCGAAACCCGCTCGCGATCCATGTCGACGTCGAGCACCTCGACGGTGACCTCGTCGCCCACCTGAACGACCTCGGACGGGTGATCGATGTGCTTCCAGGACAGCTCGGAGACGTGCACCAGGCCGTCGACGCCGCCGAGATCGACGAAGGCGCCGAAGTTGACGATCGAGGACACGACACCCTTGCGGATGGCGCCCTTGGTGAGCTGGTTGAGGAACTCGCTGCGCACCTCGGACTGGGTCTGCTCCAGCCATGCGCGGCGCGAGAGCACCACGTTGTTGCGGTTCTTGTCGAGCTCGATGATCTTGGCCTCGATCTCTTTGCCGATGTACGGCTGCAGATCGCGGACTCGACGCATCTCGACGAGGGAGGCGGGCAAGAAGCCGCGCAACCCGATGTCGAGAATCAGGCCGCCCTTGACGACCTCGATGACGGTGCCCTTGACGGCCTCGTCCTTTTCCTTGAGCTCTTCGATGGTGCCCCAGGCACGCTCGTACTGAGCGCGCTTCTTGGACAGGATCAGGCGGCCTTCCTTGTCCTCCTTGGTGAGGACCAGAGCTTCGACCTCGTCGCCGACGGACACAACCTCATTGGGGTCGACGTCGTGCTTGATGGACAGCTCACGGGAAGGGATGACGCCTTCAGTCTTGTAGCCGATGTCGAGCAGGACTTCGTCACGGTCAACCTTGACGATGGTCCCTTCGACGATGTCGCCATCGTTGAAGTACTTGATGGTCTTGTCGATGGCGGCGAGAAAATCCTCCGCTGAGCCGATGTCGTTGACGGCTACTTGCGGGGAGGTGACGGAGGGACTTGGCATGTGGTGGGTTGCTCCGGACAGGTTTGATCGTAGGGACAGTGTTTGTGGATGAAAAAGCAGTTTTCTTGATTGCACCCGCGAATGGCGCACACAGATACAGGTCAAGGCTACTCGACGGGGTCCATGCAGGACAAACCCACCTCCCCCACCGGATAGCCTGCAGGCGTGTCTTACGCAGGCGCTCCCGGGGGGCAGCATCAATTTCATCAGTACGGTACGCCGTTCGTACGCCGTATCCGCAAGGTCGGAGCCCCGCTGGGCGTTCTCATCGCGCTGGGAACGCTCGCAGGTCTGATCGTCATCTTCCTGACCTTGGCCAACCCCGTCGGGGCAGCCGTCGGCTTCGTGTTGTCGAGCATCACGATGTCGGCGGTCGTACTGGCCTATCTGTGGCTCGACCGATGGGAGCCCGAACCGCCGCGGCTGTTGATCTTCGCCTTCATCTGGGGCACGTCGGTGGCGGTCATCGTCTCGGCGATCCTGCAGATCATCCTCGACGCCTGGCTCAACCCCGCTGTCGACGCCGCCGAGACCGGCGTCAGCGCGTTCACCCTGATCATCGGAGCTCCGGTCACCGAGGAAGCCGCGAAAGGGCTGTTCCTGCTGCTCATGATGACCGGCGCACGCCGGAACGAGATGAACTCGCTGACCGACTGCCTGGTCTATGCGGGTCTGGTCGGGGCGGGTTTTGCCTGGCTGGAAGACATCCTCTACATCGCCAACGGCGAATCGCTGGCCGAATCGCTGTTCACCGCGGCGCTGCGGCTGATCATGGGCCCGTTCGCGCACTCGCTGTTCACCACCATGTTCGCCCTGGGCGTCTGGTTCGCCTTACAGAAGCGCGGTGCGCTCGCCAAGGCGGGATGCATCCTGCTCGGCTACCTCGGCGCGGTGATCCTGCACGCGATGTGGAACGGTTCCTCCTTCCTGGGCACCGGCGCGTACTTCGGCACCTACGTGTTCTGGATGATGCCGGTGTTCGCGTTGGCAATCGTCCTTGCCGTGCGAAGCCGGCGCAGGGAGCAGCGTGTGGTCGCCGAGAAGCTGCCGGGAATGGTGGCCGCGGCGATCGTGACTCCCAATGAGGCCACCTGGCTGGGATCGTTGCCGGCCCGCAAGCAGGCAGTTGCCGAGGCCACCCGGTTCGGTGGCAAGCAGGCGGGCGAGTCCGTGCAGCGCTTCGCGCAGCAGGTGGTCGAGCTGGCGTTCGTGCGCGACCGGATCGACCGCGGTTTCGGGGACCCGCGGGTAACGCAGCTACTCAACGAGGAGGCCTACGCCCTCTACGCGGCCAGGGCGGCGTCGCCGGCACTACAGCAGATGGCCGGCTACCGGGCGGCAGCGGGCCCGCACCGCTAGTCCTTGAAATACACCAGCTGGTGCGTGGTGACCAGCAGGTCGCCGGCGCGGCTCCAAATTTCGGCCGACTGGTCGAAATAACCGCGCGAGAACCGGTTGGCGCGCGCTCGACACAGGACGAAATCGCCTCCTACAGTGGCCAATTCGGCGGAGTCCACGTGGAAGTAGGTCGTCAGCGAGATGGTGCCCGCGGGCGACATCGCACCGCGTCTGAGAAACACCCGCGGAAAAAAGATGTCACTGAGGGCGGTGAGCGACGCGAAGTCCAGATCCCGCCCTTGCCGGTCCCGCGCCCACAGAGTCGTGGTGGATGACGCGGAAGGATCGGCATCGTCAGATGGCGGCGCGCCCTCGACGAAACGCATATCGTAGTTGCGCGCCCACGCAATCATGTCCGGCAGGCCACCCGGCTCGATTTCGTCAGCGCCCGGAACCGACGGGGCCACAAGCTCGGTGTCCGACCAGGTGTCCCGGCGAACCCCGAACACCGCGGTGGCGGTGGTGCTGACCGGCTCGCCTTGGCAGAGCTGCGCCTGCCAGTGCTGGTTGGTGCGGTTGGTGCGCACGAGGGTCGTCGCGATGTCGAACTCGCCGTCGGCGACGGGCGCCGTGAAGTTGACCGTGAGCGCGATCGGGTCGCCGGTGCGGTCCGGATGGCTCTCGACGGCCCGCAACAACAGAGCCGCGGTCATGCCACCGAAAGGACTCTCAATGAAGAAGTCAAGCCGCGGCGGTGACCGGGGGTGAATCAGGTTGCCAGGTCCGGTTGTCACGGAT
>NZ_JBGGKV020000017.1:0-65364 GCF_041287165.2 Mycobacterium bulgaricum
GCAAGCGCTCATCAGTGCCATCGCTTCTTCGCGCAAGCGCTCATCAGTGCCATCGCTTCTTCGCGCAAGCGCTCATCAGTGCCATCGCTTCTTCGCGCAAGCGCTCATCAGGCCTGCACCTTCTGAGCCAACTCGATGTTGCGCACCAGATTGTCGACATCGGGCGTACCCAATCCGGTCACCAGGTCATAGCCCGGGCCGGCATTGTCGATTGCATTGCCGCCCAACGTGACATCGCGATAGGCGGGTCGTGGTGCACCCTGGGCGATGCGGTACAGCAGCGGGTTGATGTCGCCGATGAGCGCTCCGCCGTTGTCCAACAGGTACTGGTTCATCACCGCGGTCAAGCCGGCCCAGATGGGCGCCGATTGCGACGTGCCACCTCCGACGAGCACCTGATCGTTGAGTACGAACTTCACGCCGGTGAACGGGTCCGCAACCGCGGCAACGTCCGGGGTCATACGCTTGCCGTTGTGCCGTTCGGGTGTCACCCCGGCCGCCGCGACCTGCTGCCAGGCCGGCATGTCGAACAACGCCGAGGTGCCTCCTCCCGTGCCCTGAGACAGGGGCACGTCGAACCACGTCTGTTCGGACACCCACCTCCCGTCGGCGTCTGTTGACAGCGTCGTGCCCCCGACGCTCGTCATCTCGGGCAAGGATGCGATCGAGTCCAGTCCGATGTCCTGATCGCTCGGAGGCGACGACCAGTCTTGTCCTCCACGGCATTCCATGCCGGCGAGGTCGCCGCTGGCGTTGTAGGCCGTGGTCCCGTGCGACTGCGCGGTGCGCAGCGCGGCCCGGACCGGGGCCAGGTCGGCGGCGGTGATGAGTTTGTCGCAGCCCCAACCGATCGAGAAGCTCCATACCGCTCCCGGGAACTGGCGGTCGGTCTCTTCGAGCATCTCGCCGATCTTGCGGTAGCCGCCGTCACTGCCGACGGTCTGCAGAGCGTTGACGACGACCTTGCGCGCACCGGGCGCAATGGCATGTGCCACTTGCAAATCCATCGACAACTCGCCACGCACCTCGTCCGGAACCCCACCGACCACCTCCGGGACCAGCGGCGGGAGGGCGAACGTCGTCGTGAACGTGTCGAGGTCCGACTGGTGAAATCCGTCGAAGGCGAAGATCACGATGGTGACACCCTTGCCGGTGAACCCCGCCCGCGCGAGATCATCGGCGTTGTAGGAGTTCAGCAGCGCAGAAGGCCCCAACCCGCGGTCGGGCACATCGAGGGGAATGTGATCGGGTCGCGACATGTGGTGGGGTGTGTAGCTGAGGATCCGGCCCATTTCGGACACCTCGGCGCGCAGATGTTCGGGTACCGAAGGCTGGTGTGGTGAGGCATAGAAGAGCTGTCCCTTCCTGCCCCGGTAGTCGCGCACGGAGACATCGAACGCCCGCTCGACGGCATCGGGCCGCCCCTCCACCACCGCCCAGTCGTCTCCCGGCCGCCACCGCACCGACAGAGACTGACCGCGCGCCCAGTCCATCAGAGCCGTCGGCCGAGACGGGTCCGTCAGGCTGGCGGTGATCTCGATGCTCTGCTCCTGCGCCGGCCCGAGATCGGTGGATGCGTCCAACAGCGACGCGTAGGGACCGTCGATGAGTTTGTCGTCGGGGTGGTGGTCGGTGACCGACAGACCAACGCCCGCTGCCACGGCTCCGATGAGAAGCACGGTGGCAAGCGGGCGCAGGGCAGCCAAATTCGTCATTCCCACAGCAACTCAGAGCGTGCCCGGGCCATGTCCGGGCACGCCTCGGTCACTGACCGTAGTCGTCGCGGCCCGGGTTGACCGTCGGCTGAGGTGCAGTCACCGGGGGAGTGAAGATGCCCGGCCCGTCAGGCGTGGGGGCCTTCTCGGTGGGGCTCAGCGGCGGCGGGGTGGTCGTGGTCGTGGTGGTGGTCGTCGTGCTCGACTCTTCGGGGGTTTCGCTGTCGGTGCTACATCCCGCGGTGAAGCCGATCATCGCAATGACAGCACCACCGCCGATCACTGACGCGATGCGACGAAGACGAACTGATGCCATTCTCGGTCCTTTACTTTGGTCTACGAAGCTAACTGCGGTCGCGCTTAACTAACGCAAGCGTGTACGGATCGTATTCCGAACCAGGTGATCCGTGCAGCGAAACTCAGGGCCACCGTCCCTGAGCAGGACGTCAGGGCTGTTCCGTGGCCCCCGGAACAGTCCGCCCGACGAAGTCCCCAATCTGCGGGCGGGATGCTCGTCTCTCATCGAAACACTGATTCGCATCCGCGCGAGCAGCGCTGCCGAAAAGCTCGCCCCACTCGAACTCGGCGATCACAGCCTCCATGGTCGTAGGGCGGGGATCGTCGTCTACATGGACAGCCAGATCGACGAGGGTTTCGGCAGCGGCGGTGAGCGTGATGTCGTGCCGCCGCGACACCGCCAGCAGTTCGGCGAACGCCGCATTCGGCGAGCAGCGGCGCTGCCCGATCAGGATCCCCTGCGCGAGATCGATCGTCCGGCGGCCTTCGGTGCCGCGGTCTCGACCCAAGGTGCGCCGGTCGGCGCCCTGAATGTGTTCAAGCATCACGTCAGCTTGGCAGCACCTCCTCGTGTTCGGCTGAACACCGGGTGTCCGATTGCTGACGTCCGAATGCCGATGTGATCGACGTTTCCGGCGGCGTTCGGTTGCCGAGGTTCGGGTCGACGATTCCCCCGCCGGCCGCAGAGCCACCCCCCGTGTCCACGACGACGGCGGATGACCTAGCGAGTGTCGATCACCTTGCGGGCCACCTCGAAAAGCTTGGTGTTGGTCTCCTGGGAGAGTTGGCGCAGCATTTCGAAGGCGCGTATGTCATCGACGTTGTAGCGCTCCATGACAATGCCTTTCGCCTGAGCGATCTGATCCCGGGTCAGCAGCGCGGCTCTGAGTTGCTCGCCCTGCTGGTAAGCCAGAATCGCCGCGGTGGCGTGCGCGGCCAGCACACCGCCGATGGCGATGTCGTTGTCATTCCACGTTCGCGGCCGAAATCCGAAGAGATTGAGTGCGCCCGCTGTCCGCTCACCTGTGAACATCTTGAAGGACAAACCGCTGAGCACACCGATGTCCACCACAGCCGGCGAATATCGGGCCCACCGCGTCTCCGACCTGAAATCGTCGGTCACGATCTCGGTGTCGGCGAGCGCCGCCTGCATGCACGGGCCCTCGTTCAGCGTCATCTGCAGCGCGTCCAGCTGCCGAGGTATCTCGGTGGTATCGGCGACGGACTCGTGGCCGCTACCGCGAATCAGCAGAATCCCGGCCGTATCCACGCCAGGGATCAGTTCGACCGCAGCCGCAGTGACCGAGTCCAAGATGTCGGCTGCCGATCTCGCTGCAGACGCAGTCCTGGCCAGGTCGGCCATTCGCGCAGCGAGGTCGCTTCCACTGAGCATTGTCATGTAGTCCCCACGTCCGGTGTCTGGTCGTGGTCGGCTACCCGCTGACGTTCGGATGAACCCGCCCGTGAAACGGTGCCGACCGCCGCGGCCTGTCGGTGACGCACGAGAAAGCGTTTGTCCGGATGCGCGCGGGGTACGTCAGGATCGCCTTCGCTTCCAGACCGTGGAGCACCGTCGGTGAACCCTCGATGGAAGAGTTAGATGTCTGCATCCCACCCAGCCACCCGGCGTACCACCATGTCGAAATATCCTGCGGCGGTTCAAAAAGCCGCGCTCGCAGTCGGCGCTGTCTTCCTGCTCGTCGGCATTCTGGGGTTCGTCCCCGGCATCACGGCGCACTATGACCAGCTGACGTTCGCCGGGCATCACTCCGAAGCCGCCCTTCTCGGCATCTTCAACGTCTCTGTTCTGCACAACCTGGTGCACCTGGCGTTCGGTGTGGCAGGGGTTGTCCTGGCACGTGCATTCGACAGCGCGCGCTGGTATCTGATCGGCGGTGGCGCCGTCTACCTGGTCCTGTTCGTCTACGGGCTGCTGATCGACCACCGCAGCCCAGCGAACTTCGTGCCGGTCAACGACGCCGACAACTGGCTGCACCTCGGTCTCGCGATCGTGATGATCGCGCTGGGGGTGGCGCTCGGTCGCCGTCGCCGCGAGGTCGCCGGACCCGGCACGACCGCCGCGACAACTCACACCCGATAGCCGCGCGTCGACCGCACGGCACACCCGTATTCCTGAGGGAGAAACATGTACCTGCACACTCAACAACTCATCAACGAGATCGTCGTGGATGAGCCGGACCCCGCTGCGGCCAACGCGCTTCAAGAGGGCCTGGGCGGACAGTTCGGCGAGATGCGCACCATGATGCAATATCTGTTCCAGAGCATCAACTTTCGCGGCGACGCCAGTGCGCAACCGTACCGGGACCTCCTTCAAGGCGTTGGTACCGAAGAGATCAGCCATGTCGAGCTGATCGGAACGACGATCTCTCGGTTGCTGGACGGGTCACCGCGATACAACGGGAAACGCACCGACCCCGTCGACCAGCCCGGCGCGAAGGGTGCCACCCCGCTGAAAATTGCTCTGGACACCAGCAACATCCATCACTATCTCGTCGGCGCGCAAGGCGCTCTGCCCGTCGACGCGGCCGGCAATCCCTGGTCCGGTTCGTATGTCTACAACAGCGGCAACCTCGTTCTCGATCTGCTCTATAACCTGATGCTGGAATCCACTGGCCGACTTCAGAAGTGCCGGATCTACGAGATGACCGACAACAAGGCCGCGCGGTCCACGATCGCCTACCTGATCGTCCGCGATCAGGCCCACGAGAACGCGTTCGCGAAAGCCCTCGAGAGCCTTGGCGTGAACTGGGGTTCGGTGCTGCCGATCCCGAAGACCAATGCCGAGCAGTTCCCCGAGGTGAAGAAGCTTCTCGATCAGGGTCTGCAGAGCATCCAGTTCACCTTCAGCGCCGATGACAAGAGTCAGGCGGACAAGCTGTACCGCGGCGCGTCTCCGTCCGACGACGGAACAGAACTCAGTACCGCCGTCATGCCCGAGGGATTCCCGCTGACCATCTCGCCGGAGCGGCGAGAAGAATTCTCGCCCGGGCTCGACCCGGAGCTGCTCGCACTCATCCAGGCAACCGCAGAGGCCGAGATCCGTTCGGCAGAAGGCGAATAAAACCCGAGTGGACGTGAGAACGCGGAGGAGGAATCGCCCACCCAGCAACAATCGACACCCACAGGCGTAGGGCAGGACCCGCGCCTCTCGGTCCTCGGTCGGCGCGCTGCGCCGGCCGAGGACAACCGCAAAGAGGCCGCCGCCGAGCGGCCATCAAACTCGTCAAAGGAGTTCCCATGAGTAGCGACAAGGCCGACCAAGCCCGGGAGGGCTTGCTCGATTCGGTCAAGGGCAAGGCGAAAGAAGTTGCGGGGGCGGTGATCGGCAACGATTCGCTGACCAAGGAAGGGCAGCTCGAACAGGCCCAGGCGCGCGAGCGCAAGGAAGCCAACATCACCGAAGCCGTCGCCGAGGCCGAAATAGACGAGACCCGCGAGGAGCTCACCGAGGCCAAGGCCGAAACTGCGCGTGCGCGCACCGAGGTCGACACCGACGCGGCAGCGGCAAAGAACGCGATTCAAGCGCAACAACAGGACGAAAAGCGAATCGCCGAACAGCAGAAGCGGCAGGAGGTCGCCGCCGCGGCAACCACGGCTCAAGTCGAGGCGCAGCGCGACGTTACGGAGGCCAAGGCCCGCGAAGAGGCCGAAAAGGAGGCCGCGCAGGAGGATCTGGTCGAGGCCACCGCCGAACACGACACCGCGGTCAAGGTCACCAACAATGCCAAAGACGAAGCGGAGCGTCTCCGTAGGCACGCCGACGAGATCTCGGCCCAAGCCGACTTGCCCTGAACGCCAACAAGACACAGGAACGGACAATGAACATCATCAAAGTGCCAGTAGCACTCCTGCGGCTGCAGTACCGGATCGCACGCTTCCCCTTCCAGGTGGTCGCGGACACGGTTATGACGCGACTCGACTCGGAGACCCCCGCGCGGTTGTTCTACGAGCGGTCGCTGGGCACCGTGGACGCAGTCGTGGGCGGGGCGCTGGGCGATGCGAACCTGCAGAGCAGTGGTGCCGCGCTCGTAGAGCGCAGTGACGCGTTGTCGCGGGCCGCCAGGCTGGATGCGGCCGCCGAGACCAAACGCGAAAAGGCCGATGCACAGCTGAGGTCCACCCGTGCCGAGGCCACCTCAGAGCTCCAGGAGGCTCGCGAGACGCGGCAGAAGGAAGAACAAGCCGCGCGCGAGTCGGCGCAGCAGCGCACCCGCAATGCAGCCGAATCGGCTCAGAAGCGCACCGCGGCGGCGAAGCGTGACGCCGATGTGGCGGCCAACAAGCAGGCCGAAGCCGTCGAGAAGGCCAGGAAGAACGAGCGAGAAGCGATCCGCGCCGAGGAGCAGGCCGCCGCTGATGAGGCGCGATCGAAGATGGAAGATGCCGCGGCCAAACGTGGTGAGGCCGCGAGCCGTCGAATGCGAGCCGACAAGCTCGACGACTTGGCGGACAACGAGAAGGAGAAGCGGCAGGCCGACAGGGCGGGAACTGACGCCTGACAACAGACGCCCGCAGACGAATGCCCCCTTGGATCACCAAGGGGGCATTCGTCTGCGACGGGTTCAGCGCAGGGCTGCAAAAATTGCGTCACGCGCGCGGTCGAGCATTGACGCGAACGGACCGACGGCGAAGTTGAGGGCGGCCGATTCGACACCAGGGTGGGGGCGCGTCGGGGCGATGGCCTGCGCGGCTTGCACCGCGGCCACCATCCGCTTGAGATCGGCCGGGTCGAGGTCGCGCTGGAGGCGATTGAACTCCTCGGTCTCTTCCCGTTCCGCGTGATCGACCACCGCGGACCTGAACACGGTCAGGGCATCGAGGAATTCCTGTGAATCGATGTCCATCTTCTCGAGCGCGGACAACAACTCCTTGGCCTCGTGCTCCTCGCGCAGCCGGGTGTCGACGATGGTGTCACCGCCCTCGATGTCCCTCCGGGCCCGAGGGTGAACGACCATTTCCTCGGCCGTCTCGTGAACGGCCAGCAGTTGTCGGAGACTGACGAATGCTTCCTCCCGGGCCTTGGAACCGGATGCGTGCAGCACGTCGTCGAACATGTCCTTGATCAGATTGTGCTGTCCTCGAAGGAACTCGACCACGTCATCGGTGGACTGGACGAAGGTTTCAACCACGGCGGTTACCTCTGTTTTCGGGTGTTGTCGTAAAAACGTTGAAACGAGCGCGGGGCTACGCGCGCGCACCGCAGGATTCCCGGCCGCGATGCGGTCAAACAGGGGGAGCCGCAGCAGACATCAATACGCAAATCGGGCCCCACCCCGTCAGAGGTGAGGCCCGATCCGGCGAGATCTTACTTGGCGGTTTCGGCACTTTCCTGGCGTGCTTCTGCGGCGCTGGCGGCGGCGCGGGCCGCCTCGGCCTCGGCTTCCTTCTTCGCCACGTCGCGTTCGGCTTCTGCCTTGTCCTGCTGAGCTCGACCCTCTTCGCGGAGCCCGTCATTGTCGGTGACGATGCCGATGACTTCCTTGGCCTTGCCCTTCACATCTTCCACCACGCCGCCGATGGCGTTCTCAGGTCCGCTGTCGCCCACGGGAATTCCTTCCGTCTCCATTGTCGAGGTGAGTGACTATTACCCGTTTCGCATTATGGATCTATCCCGGTGTGACTCAGGTCATGGAACGAAGCTCAGAGATGCGGGGCTTCCTTGATCGTGCTGTCCTGCTTGCCGACGGTTTGGCAGAACGCGGTGATGGACAGCCGTGTACCCGTGAGCTCGGCGTTGCTTGGCTCGTTCTTACCCTCGTCGGTCAGCATCTTGGTGATTGCTTCGTTCTGCTCCTTCTCCTCTGCCGACTGGAAGTCCGCGCACGTGGTGTCACCGCCATCATTGGTGACCTGGGAGCAGCCGCTCAGAACTGCGGTCGCGGCCAGAGCTGACATCAGAAGAACTTTCGCGTGCGTCATGGCCCTACAGTTGCCCCAGAGCTCGCACGGTCAAACCACGCCGCAGGTGGTCAGGGGATCAGCCCGCGCGCCAGCCGGTCCTGGAACTCCACACGAATTGGTGGCGGCGTTGGGCGAGTCGGTCGAGGCGGCCCAGTGCCGTCGCCAGGTCGTCGACCAGGGGCAACTCGCCCTCGGGGTCACAGATCGAGAGCAACCGTCGCACCGCCGGGCTTCCGACGATGGCCCAGTCCACGTCGTTGCGAGAACAGTGCACACTGATGTAGTACAGCGCGGTGAAGCCGAAGCTTCCGAAGAAGTCGACGGCCCGCAGATCGAGTACCAGCTGCCGGGAGATGCCGGTGTGGCGCTCCACATAGCGGCCGAGCTCTCTGCCGTTAACGGCGTCGACCTCGCCGATCACTGCGACCGCGACACGGTGGGAGGAGCAGTGCCTGACATCGAATACCGCACTGCCGCAACGTTGTTGATCGTCGGTCGAGGCGATTCTCGGCCGGAAGATCTGCTCAGATCTGATAGCTACATCCTCACGCTAAAGGCTTACTGCGGAGGTGCCAGCCGTAGACAGGTCTCCGCGGGCTGGTAGCTCAACCGTGGTCCAGAATAGTACGGATTTCGTAGCTTGTGAACGGCTCGGCAAAGTTTTCCATTTAGCCCATATAACTGGCCATTCGGTATCAGCCCCAGTGAGCGCGGCTTACGTGCGCGTCAACCGTCGAGACCGGGACGACGGATTTCGTTGTTCCTAGCGACCCGGCAGTCGAACCACCTGGACGAAGAATTCGTCGATCTGGCGGACGGCGCTCATGAACTGGTCGAGATCCACGGGCTTGGTCACGTAGGCATTGGCGTGCAGCTTGTAGCTGCGCAAGATGTCTTCCTCGGCCGACGACGTCGTCAACACGACGACCGGGATGTCGCACAATTCCGGGTCGGACTTGATTTGCTCGAGAAGTTGCCTGCCGTCGTACTTCGGAAGGTTCAGGTCGAGCAGGACCAGGTCGGGACGAGGCGCCGTCTCGTGCTCACCGCGGCGGTAGAGGAAATCCAGGCCCTCCTGGCCGTCCCTCGCTACGTGCAGAGTGTTCGCAATCTTGTTCTGTTCGAACGCTTCTCGGGTGATGAGCTCGTCGCCGGCGTCGTCTTCGACGAGTAGGACGTCGATCGTTCGGGTAGGGGTCGTCATCAGATTCCTTCAGGTTGGGCGTCGCTGTCACGACGGTCGCGCAGTCGTGTTGGCGCTGAATGCTGAACGACAACCCGAAGTGGGCTTTGCCGCCGAGCTGAAAAGGACGCTCGGTGGCGGCTAATTGTCGCACACGTTTACGCCGCGACGCAGCGTTAAGGTCGCGATCAGCGCAACGGTTGCGCGGACGGGCGTCGGTGGAGTAGGCGGGGAGTGCCGTCATCGTCACGCTCGATGAGCCCTTTCGACTCGAATGCCGTCAGCCACCCCTCCATCGGCCATTGGCTCCAACGCCGGTGAAAGACAACGCAATTGCGCACGATGTCCTCAAGGTGCTGTACGGGCGGGTCGCTGACCTGATGGTGTTGATGGAATGCGTGGGCGCCGCCCACCCATCGCATCGGCACGCCGCACGCAGCCGCCGTGCGCCCGAAATCGGTGTCTTCACCGCCGTAACCCTCGTACTCCTCACAGAAGCCCCCGATCGCCTCCCAGGTGACCCTTCTCAGAGCGAACGACAGAGACCAGAATAGCGAGTAGTCGTCACTGGTTACGGTGGCGGTTTCGGGCGGCCAGGGCCGCGCGGGGTGCGGGTCGACGCAGTCATCCAGCGCGGTCAAGTCGTATCCGGACTCGCCGGCCGGCGGCAAATAGGTGACAGGGCCGCACAACAGCGCGTCACGATGGTCGACCTGACCTGCCACGGTGCGATAGCGCTGCAGCAACGCCGTGGACGGTATGCAGTCCACGTCCAGGAAAACGAGTAGTTCGGCGCCGTCGTCCAGGGCGGCTTCGGCGCCGCGGTTGCGCGCTGCTGCCAGCGGCAGCCGCGGGCCCGAAGGACAGTCGAGGACCACTGTCGCCGACTTCTCAGAACGGACCACGTCGCGGACGTCGGGATCACCCAGAGCGACGACGACATGCGCATCCGGCGCCGCGACACCCCGCCGCAAACCGCGGATCTGCCGGCGCAGATGGTCGTGCCTGCCGTGCACGACCGTCACCACCGCGGTTCTCACGACGTCGCCATGCGACAGCGCGCCGCCGTGGCCTCGATTGCGTCCGCAGCACGCGCCGCTGCGCCCTGGACCTGCCACCGTCCCCACTGCGTGGTGTCGATGCTTCTGGCGCGGTGCAGCATTTGCGGCCAATCCTCCGGCGACGGCCACCCGGCGGACGTGACCGCAAGCCCGTGTCGGCTCAACACTTCGGCGGTGGCCTGCTGCTCGCCGAACGGCCGCGGCTGCGGGATCACCACCGCGGGCCTGCCCGCCGCGGCAAGGTCGGCGATGCTGTTCTGCCCCGCGTGGCTGACGACGACGTCGGCTGCGCAGATTTCTCTCCACGGGTCCTCGACCCACGGACCCGTCTCGCCTCCGAGGACCTGCCAGGTGGCGTCCGGCAGGTGCGTCGTCTGATCGCCGAACCCCCCGCCGGCACCGCCGAGCACGAGTACCCGCCCCTCGTCGGAGTCATGTCGCTTCGGCGGTCGCGTACGGCCTTCGAAACGGCTGACCCCTCCGACGTAACTCGTTTTGCCGGCGTGGGGCAGCAGCCAATGCGGCGAGTTCAGTGCCCCCGGCCATGCGGCCAGGATGTGGTCGGCGACCCGGTGGACGAGAACATGCGCGGAATCCGTCCGCTCGCCGGGGAGCGCGACGACGATGACGGGAACACCCAACAGCCGCAGAAACATTGCGACTTCCACGGATACGTCGACGACGCAGGCCTCCGGCTGGGCGTCGGCGACCCACCGGGCGAGAGCCTGCATGCGGGCGCTGTACCCGGGGTCGTGGTGTGGAGCCCAGTGCAGCGCGCCGTGGGCGGTGGGCTCGGACACGACGAGGGCATCGTCGTCACGAGGCAGCTTGATGATCTCCGCGAACGGATGGGACTGAGGGACGGTCCGGGATGTCAGCGCCGTGACAGGCCGTTGCAGATGTGCGCTGATGCTGACGGCTCGCGCCAGATGTCCGTAGCCGTGGTGGTGAATGTAGTAGCCGATCATCGATGTCGTCATTCCTGGCGGAGATCATCTGCCGATAGATGGACAGGTAGGCCTCGACCATGGCGGCCGACGAGCAACGCCGCACGGCATGCTCGCGTACCTGCCGGCGAGACAGTCGTTCCGCCACGGGAATGGCGGCGGCGAGCGCGTCGACGTCGTCGGGCGCGACGAGGCAGCCCGAACGCTCCGAGACCAGCTCGGGTATGCCGCCCCGATCGAAGGCGACAACCGGTGTGCCGCAACACATAGCCTCGGCAACCACCAGCCCGTACGGTTCATCCCACACCGGGGTGACCAGCGCGACCGCCGCGGACCCGACCAGCCGTGCCAGATCGTGCTGGGTGAGATGCCCGGCGTAGTGGACATCGGCGCCGAGGTGGGGCTGAACACGCTCGGCGTAATAGCGCCGATCGGCGATCGGGCCCGCCAGCGTGATGGGGCGCGCTGCGGCGCGGGCGGCTTCGATCGCGAGATGGGGGGCCTTTTCCGGGGTGATTCGTCCGAACCACACGACGCCGTCGCCGCCCGCCCCCAGTGGCCAGCCCCGGGCGTCGATTCCGTTGGGCACCACCGTGAACCGCTGTCCGCTGTGCACCCACGCCCCCGCGGTGTGCTGCGACACCGCGGCAAACCGCGTCCCCTGCCCACGTGAAGCCTGGATCGCCGACTCCAGCCAGGGCGTGGGCGGCGTGTGGACGGTGGTCAGCATCGGAGTCGACAGCGTCGACGCCATCGCGACCGGCAGGTAGTGCAGGCTGTGATTGTGTACGACATCGAAGGTGTGCGCGTCGGCACCACCGAGTTGCAGCATCAGTGTCAGGTATGCGTGGTGTTCAGCCATGAAGTCCGCTGCGGGCATGGAAATGTCCGCTTGCGCCGTCGACGACAGGTGCAACGGGCACACCGACAGCGAGGAGCAATCGAAATCGACGTCCGATCCCGGCGCGGCGAACAGGGACACGGCGTGGCCCTGCTGTGCGAGGGCCCTCGCGAGGTGCCATACGTGGGCCTCCAGCCCGCCGGCGAAGGGCTGGCGGATGGGGAACCGCGAGGAGGCGATCAACGCGATGCGCAGGCTCTCGGTCATGCAGACACCCGCTCGTAGATGTGCCGGTGCGCGGCGGCGAGCATCTGCCGTTCCGTTCGCCGCTGGTGCCACGTCGAGCGTGGAGGGTCCACTCCGCTGAGCCATTCGGCGTGGAGGCTCTCGACCGCCACGCGCAACGATGTCTCGTCGAATTCGTGTTCGGTGAACGTGAATTGGTGGCAGGGACGCTGCTGGTTGTAGAAACCGCAGGTGGGGGCGATGACCGCGGTACCGAGGTCGTAGCACGCCTCCAACCATCCGGAGTGGGTGCCGAACCGGTAGGGCAGCACCGAGGCCGACAGCGAGGACAGATAGTCCCAGAGCTCGTCATCCGAAAAATACGGATGCTCGGTGACCCGCACGTGGTCGTGCCGGGCGAAGTCCCGTACCGTATCGCCGATTTTCGGTGAGAACCAGTGACTGTCGGGAGAGAAGACCTCGTCGTGAATGTCGATCGACAGTTCGGCGCCGGGTAGTTTCGCGGTGATCTCGGTCAGCGATTCCAGGACCGGTACCGGGTCCATGTTGGCGCGCAGGCTCTTGACGTGGACACCGACGACGAATCGGTCGGTGGGCGGGCGACGAGCCTCGATGTGTTGGCGGCCCAGGACATGGGGGTGGGGTAGCACCGTCGCGTCCTTGTCCCAGCGACGCCGAATCTCCTGCGCGGCACCGGGTGTCAGCGTGATGAGCGTGTCTGCAGCCGCGATGAGCACGTCCTGCTGCAGGATGTGCGCCTCGGGATCCCGGTGGTGGGGGTTGCGAAGGTCATGCACGGTGTAGACGAGCGGCTTGTGCTGGGACTTGAGTTCCTGCATGACCGCGGTCAGGACGTCGGCGTCGATCGCGTCGAAACCGAAATGAACGTGGAAAACGTCGAACAGGGCGTGGTTGTCGCTCACCCATCCCGGCTCGAGCATCATCGGTGGCCACCACCCGCCGGGAACGGTTCGACCGTCGGCGGGCGCCGGATCCGGGAGCCGCGACACGCCATCGCGTCCGCGTGGGTCGGAGAGGTGACGCACGTAGACGTGGGAAGCAGGCACGGATGCGACACGCAACAGGACGCCCTCCTTCGGGTGGATGAGTTCTCGCGGGGCGCGTGCGACCCTTGTTGCCGCTGCGTACCCTCGCCCGGACCGGCAAAACGTGACCGAGTTGTGACGCGAAATCAGGCTGTAACGCCGAACTTTCGGCGACCCTAGGCCACGCGTTCGCCCCGGAGTCGAATGGGGTTGACAGGCCCGTCGTCGAGCGCCTGGCTGCGCAGCGTTTTCAGGGCTTTGGCCAGCAACCGGGAGACATGCATCTGGGAATAGCCGATGCGGTCGGCGATCTGGGTCTGGGTGAGCTCGTCGAAGAAGCGCATTTTGAGTACCGCCTGTTCACGCGCCGGTAGCTTCTCGATCAACGGACGGATTGTCTCCACGTCGACGATCTGGTCCAAGCGGTGATCTGGCTGGCCCAATGTTTCTCGCAACGTCAGGAATTCGCCGTCAGGACCGACGGCGGCGTCGGTCGACATGGTCGAATAGTTGGCGCTGGCTATCGTCGCCTGTACCACTTCCTCGCGATCGATTCCGAGGTGCGTCGCGATCTCGCTCGCAGTCGGCGCTCGGCCGATCTGCTGGCTCAGCTCCGAACGTGCCCGCCCCAGCTGCTGGTTCAGATCCTTGAGGCGGCGCGGGACTTTGACCGCCCACCCATAGTCTCTGAAATGGCGCCGCACTCCTCCCATGATGGTGGGCACCGCGTACGCGAGGAATTCTGAACCGCTGTCCGGGTCGAACCGGCTGACCGCGTTGAGCAGACCCACGCTTGCGACCTGGACGAGATCTTCATGTGCCTGGCCGCGTCCGCGGAATCGGCGGGCCGTGTGGTGGGCCAGCGGCAGCGTGCGCTCGATGATCGCTTCGTGCAGACGGCGGTGTTCGATCGAGCCGACTTTCAACTGTTTCAGTTCGCGGATCATGACCGGAACATCGGCATAGTCAACGCGCAGTTCAGACGACAACGAGCGCTCCCAAACATCGATATCGGTGGGTTGGCCGGCTCGTTCTGAACCTGATGGCGCTGTTTACCCCGGCCCGGCATCGGAGAAACCTCAGATGTCGGGACGGCCGCCGGTCACGCGTTGACCTGTTCTCGCAGCGTCGCGAGCGCCCGCGAGAGCAGGCGCGATACGTGCATCTGCGAGACACCGATCTCCTCGGCGATCTGGGACTGGGTCTTGTCGTCGAAGAACCGCAGTTTCAACACGAGGCGATCACGTTCGGGCAGGCCGGCCAGTAGGGGATAGACCGTCTCCACGTCGACGACGCGCTGGATGTTGTCGTCGAGATCGCCGAATGTGTCCTGAAGGGTGAGTCCTTCGCCCTCGCCTCCGAATTGGGTCGCTTGTTCGGTCGACCGGGTCGAATAGGCATTGGCGGCGACGAGTCCCTCGACGACTTCCTCACGGTCGATCCCGAGGTGTGCCGCGAGCTCCGTGGGGGTGGGCGCCCGGTTGAGCAATTGAGTGAGCTCGGCTCGGGCCGAATTGAGTCGCACGTTGAGTTCTTTGAGACGGCGAGGGACTTTCAGTGACCAGCCGTGGTCACGGAAGTAGCGGCGAACCTCGCCCATCATCGTTGGCACCGCGAAAGCCAGGAAATCGTTGGCGGTGTCGACATCGAATCGATTGACGGCATTGAGAAGTCCGACTCGAGCGACCTGCACGAGGTCTTCGTGCGCCTCGCCGCGGCCGCGGAAGCGGCGCGCGATGTGATCGGCCAGAGGGAGGCATCGCTCGATGATGATGTCGCGTTGCCTCTGGAAGGCCGTCGATCCGCTGTCGTACAGCGCCAGTTCACGAAACATGTCGAGGACGTCGTCGTACCCGTCTCGCGCACGCGCGGGACGGGTACGAGGCGTTCGCTCTGGAAGGGGCTGGGGAGGGGTCTGAGTTCGTTCTTGGAGGGTCTGCATTGAAATCACGGCTCTCTGAAGTGCCGTGACGCGTAAGTGTCGAGGTCGCTCGCGCTTTCCTGACGAGGCAATCTACGAAAGGGGCTGTGCTCACTCGCGTCACATCATGGGCCGCCGGCAAGAGATTGGCATACGGACCAATAACAATCACGCCAGATTCTCGACATGCGCTTGCCGCGGCAGGTAACTGTCCGTGTCGATGGCTTTCACCAGGTTGTTCGTCACGGGCTGGGTCACACAATATGGCCTGTCTCCGACAATACGTCGCTCTGCGGGGAAAGCAAGCCAAAGGGCGCGATGGCGACCGGTGTTATCTCCGCGAAAACCCTTTCTGACCTGATTGTTTCGCCCTGCGTAAGATGACGTGCCAGGCGCGCCGGCCAGGCGGGTTGCCCCGGTGGATATCCGCGGCGATTGCCCGCGGTGACTGGCTGAGCGAATTGCCCTCGTTGCACGGCTTCCGGGTCCTGCGGCTGCTGTAGCCACGTCGGGAGTGCACGTTCCGAATTCATCGCAGAATGCCGAATGGCGAGGCCGCAAGCGCGGCCTCGCCATTCGGTGAACTGTATTCGGGCGCTAGAACCAGACTTTTCGCCCGCCCACCGGACGTCCGACCGCGCCCAGGATCCACAGCACGACACCGACGACGATGAGAATCCCGCCGATCGTGTACAGAATCGACAGGCTGGTGAAGTAACCGATCAGCAAGAGAATGATGCCGAGAACAATCATGGTCTTTCCAATCCACTGCGTAGGGGGACGCTGGTCACCGAGGTATTGCCCGCTTCGTCAAATCCAAACGCGAATTTCCGCCGCCACTGAAATCGGGGTGCGCACCAGATCCGTGCGTCAGTGCGCGCAGTCGCGTGAATCCGCAGGTGACGGGGTACTCCCTACGCGCGGTGGCGCAGGGCTGCCAGAAACGCGGGAGGTCACGATGGTGGAGTGGCTGGATCGCCTGCAGCAACGCAGCCGGTTCGCGGGCTTCGTCATCGCAGTCGTCTACAAATACCTCGACGACCAGGGTGGCTACCTGGCCGCGCTGCTCACCTACTACGCCTTCGTCTCGCTGTTCCCGCTGCTGTTACTTCTGACCACGACGCTCGGGGTGCTGCTGTGGAACCGGCCGGAATGGCGTGCTGAGATCGTCGATTCCGCCATCAGTCAGTTTCCTTTGATCGGGGACCAACTGAGTCGGCCCGAGTCTCTCAGCGGCGGCACGACGGCGGTCGTCATCGGAATCCTCGGAGCGCTCTACGGTGGCCTCGGCGTCGGTCAGGCCCTGCAGAACGCCATGAACACGTTGTGGTCGGTTCCCAGGTTCGATCGCCGCGACCCGATCAAATCGCGGGTGCACAGCTTGCTGTTGCTGGTTGTTCTGGGATCTGCACTCGTGGCGACAACCCTGCTGACGGGGCTGGGCAGGAACTGGGCGAACCTGGGGGTCGTCGGCACAGCGGGGGTCGTCGTGTGCTCCGTGCTGCTGAACACCGCGGTGTGCGCGGTGGCCTTCCGGGTCACCACGGTGCGCCCCCTGACGTGGGCGCAGGTGATGCCGGGAGCGGTGCTCGCCGCCGTGGTGTGGCAGGGGCTGCAGTGGTTCGGTGCCACCTATGTCTCCCACGTCGTCGCGTCGGCAAGCGTCACCAACAGCGTGTTCGCCATCGTCTTGGGCCTCCTTGCGTTCCTTTACCTGGTATCCACCGCACTGATGTTGTGCGCGGAGATCAACGTCGTACGGGTCGACCGCCTCCATCCCAGGGCGCTGCTCACTCCGTTCACCGACAACGTCGACCTCACCGCGGCCGACCGCAAGGCGTACGCAGGGCAGGCAGAAGCGCAGCGCGCCAAGAGCTTTCAACAGGTCGATGTGTCCTTCGGAGGTTCGGAGGCCGACAGCGAAACCCAGATCGACAACGACGAAAGCACGATGAGACCCACACAACCGTCTGAAAGGACGTGACACAGTGAGTGTTGCCGGAAAAACCCGCACTGCGGTCGGGCGCGGATTGCGCATCCAACGTCGAGTCGCGGTGGCCCAGGCGTTGCTCTGGCCCGTTGCACTGTCTGTCGGCGTCCTCACGCTCGGCGCGGCGGCGGTTGCTGCGAAACGATTGCGGCGCCACGACGAGCCCGTCGTCGTCTGATCTGATCCGTCCCGCCTGACCGCGTTCGGTGCTGTGCCGATCGCAGTGCGGTCGGTCTCTGTCCGCGATCGACGCTGCCTCCAATACGGCTGGCGAATCGTGAGTCGCGAACTGCCCTCAGAAGCCTTGCTGCACTGCTCGTCAGCCTCGGCAGTCACCGAAAAATCTTTACTCACAGCATGTTCGGCAACTAAGCCCCGCAAAGCAATGACGGAGAAACTGCCGTGCTGCCGAGGCGAACGCGTAGGCGACGGGGTTTGCGGATAATCGAGCGATCCTTTGCTGGCATCGCGTTGATGAGAATTAGAAGTTTTGTCGATTTTGCTGCGGCACATCCTACATTCGCGCCGGTTACGCGCTGAAATTCGATAAAGAACATCATTTTTGGGGGATGATTCGGATGCGAGTCACGAAACAAGGAATGCGTACTACAGGGATTGCGTGCGGCGCAGCAGCTGCTTCCGCACTGCTTGCCATGACGGGAGCCACGCAGAGTGGGGCCGTCTCTACTGCGATCGTCATCGGTGGTATCGGCACGCCTGCCTTACACGACGTGGTGATGTCACAGTTGCTCGGCGGAGCGCTTCAGGACTACGACCAGCGCGTCTCGGTGAACTGGCCCGCAGAGGCGAGGCCGTACACCGGCGCAGACGACATGACGCTGGGCCAGTCCATCGAGATCGGCCGCGCCAACCTTAATGCCCAGATCGACGATGCGCTCGCCCAACTCGAGCGTGACGCCGACGGCAACCTGCTCGACGGAGAAGAGGTCACGGTGGTCGGGCTGTCGGCCGGATCCCTGGTCGTCACAGAGACACTGCGCGCGTGGCAGACCGATGGCGAGCAGGATCCCGCCGCCGATGAAATCAACTTCGTGGTGGTGGCGGACTCGAGTCGTCAGGAGATCATCGACGACACCGAGGAATACAACGAGGAGTACGACTACACCTACCGGCAACCGCCCGAGACCGTCTACGACACAGTCGAGATCACCGGGGAGTACGACGGGATGGCCGACTTCCCGGACCGGTTCAGCTTCACGGCGATTCAGAACGCGCTGCTGGGTTCGACGCTCGTCCACGTACCGATGATGTTCTCGAACATCTCAGAGGTACCGAAGGAGAACACCACGGTGACCGAGAACTCGTTGGGGGGCACCACCGTTCGGTACCTGGTGCCGACCGAACCGCTGCCACTCGTGCAGGCCAACCCGAGCCTGGCGCCGCGCGAGGCCGAACTGAGAGCCGCCATTGACAGGGCCTACAGCCGTAACGACCCGGCGAACGTGGCTGCGCGCCTGGCCGGACCCGATGTGCCCGAGAGCATTCGGGACATCGTGACGCCCGAAGCCGACGAGGTGGAAGACGTCGATCTGGCCACCACCGCGACGCTGCAGGAGGAGGCTGAGGTTGACGCCACCACCAAGGCTGACCAGGAGGCTCCCTCCAGCCTCAGTGACCAGATCAGCGATGCCGCCGGCGTCGAGGAGGGCGACCAGGCCGAGGTGCAGCCGACGACGAGCACGATCACCTCGGTTCTGGAATCGGTCTCCCAGCAGTTGACCGGTGCGACCGACGAGGACGGCACGGCCGCGTTGACCCCGGAAACCGATTCCGAAGCGACCGGGTCCACGGAGTCGAGGCAGTCGACGAAGTCCGATTCCACCGAGGACACCGCGAGCACCGACGAGGACTCGGCCGACTCCTCGTCCTAGAACCTCGGAGTACCCCGCATGCTCCGAAGGTGCGAAGCCCCGGCTCCAGTGCCGGGGCTTCGTGATTCGTTCTAGACGAATCGGGGACGCCCGGCACGCCATCCCAGCACCCCTTGCGCAATGGTGACCGCCCCCAGCACGGCGATGGGCACCCCCCAACTCCCGGAAACCGCGTGGAGAATTCCGAATCCCAACGGACCGACAGCGGCGATGAGATAACCGAAGCCCTGCGCCATCGCCGAGAGCGCGGCAGTCTCCGAAGGGCTACGGGTACGAAGTGCGATGACACCCAGCGCAATCGGCAGGGTGGCCGTGCCGATTCCGAAAAGGACCGTCCACAGCCACGGCGCGGCCGTCGGGGCGACTGCCACCCCGACGACAGCCACCATCGACGATGCGGTCACGGTGAGAATCCAGCCGGACTGGGATGCGCGCCGCAGAGCTATAAGCGGAATGATCAGGTTCAGCGGGATTCCCATCACATTCATCAGCGCCAGCATGAGCCCGGCTTCGGTGCGGGCGACGCCATGGGAGACGAAGAACTCGGCGAGCCAGCCCATCAGGGTGTACGCCGAACAGGATTGCATCGCAAAGAATCCCGTGACCGTCCAGGCGACCGGGCTGCGCAGCGGGGAACGCCGGGGGACGTCGACAGCCGCCGGACCGCCGGAGCCGTGCCGGACTCCGGCCACCCACAGCGCGAGGGCAGCCGCGGACAACGCCGCCCACGCGCCGACAGCGCCCCGCCAGCCCCCGAGAGCGGGTTCGAGCACCGGCGTGATCGCCGCACCCAACCCGCCCCCGGCGGCGAGTGCGGAGGTGTACATCCCTGTCACGCGTCCGACCGCATTCGGGAACGACTGCTTGACCACGACCGGGATCAGCACATTGCCGATCGCGATACCTGAGGTCGCAACGAACGTGCCACCCATAACCACCCATGGGCCGGCGATGACTCGCAGCACCAAACCACACGTGAGAACCGCCAATGCCAGACCGATGGCTCGGGCCAGACCAAGTCGGCGGTGCAGCCATGGCGCAGCGATCGCAGCGAGCCCGAAACAGAGTGCGGGGATGGCGGTCAGGAGACTCGCCCACACCAGCGTCGCCCCGAGGTCGCCCTGCACCTCGCCGAGCACCGCGCCGATGCTCGTCACAGCGGGCCGGAGGTTGAACGCCGCGAGCGCCACTCCGACCAGCAGCAGGGGAGTGCTGAGGAGCGCCGCGTGCCTGCGGTCGACGGTCAGGGTTGTCCGTCCTTCGCGCGAGCGCTCACAGGACCACCGGGGCGATGCGTTCGGAGACGAATTCATCGAGGGGGTAGCGCTTGCGGTTGTCGGTGTCGACGACCACCTCGACAGGTTGAGCCTTCGAACGAGAAATCACCCCACGCGCCGTCTGAGACACCGGGCTACCCTTCCTTGCCGAAAAGCATGCAGTGCAGAAGTTTTGAGATCAGTGGCCGCGCTGTGCCGACGTCGACACACGGACCACGAGGAGGGCCTCTGACACCTCGTCGCCATCGTTGGCGAAACGGTGCGGACGGTCCGCGTCGAGGCGGATCGAGTCGCCTGCACCCAGTTCGTTTCGCGTGCTTCCGATCTGCACGGTGAGCGTTCCGGATTGGACCACCACGATCTCCTGGCCGTCGTGGCGAACCAGATCCGTACCCGTGTGTGCGCCGGCAGCCAGCCGCAAGGATGCGACCTCGAGCCCATGCGTCCGGCTGCGCTGGATCAGGCGGCGGGTCACGCCGGGCCCGATGGTGATCTCCTGCTGTTCGGCGAAGCGAACCAGGAACAGTTCGGGAGCCTTGGACGGCTGGAAAAGATCACCGACCGCGACGCCGAGGGCAGACGCCACCGCCACCAGCGATCCGATGGACACGCCTGTCTTGCCGCGCTCCAGCATCGACAACATGGACGCGCTCAGTCCGGTGTCCGCCGCGATATCGACGAGCGTCAAACCCCGGTCCATCCGGATGCGCCGGATCTCGGCGCCCAGCCTCCGATTCGTCACCTCGGACGCTGTATGGACATCGAGAAAAGAGCCCTCATCAGGGACTCTCACCATTTTCCCCCGCAGTTGATTCACGCTGAACTTTGTCGGCCCAGTTTCACTGTAGCTTATACATCACGCCTGGACACGGCGCGGGTGCGCCGTCACATGCAGCGCGCGGCGAAGGTCAAATAGCAAGTGCGCCAACCAACGTGAGACAAAAAGCTTCTCTGCACACCGTTGTGGCGGGTCGGGGCCGTCATTGAGCGGACGCCGGATTCGCCCCTGGCGAGTCCCCGGCGGCGACGCACCGTCCGCGGCCCTTGATGGTTGTCCACCGTGTTTCAGCGGAGATGAAGACGCGGCGTCAGCCGGTCGAGCCGGTATCCGCGACTGTCGCGAATCAACGCCGTACTCGTGTAGAGGCGCAGGACCGGCAGCATTTCAGCAGCTGAGAGCCATCAGAACGCCGGACAGTACGCGCCGCGCGCCACTCTTGCGATCTGGATCACACTCACCTATTCTTTCAATTGGTTTGAACTTTCTAGGCCTCTGTCCAGCAGTGCGTCAATGCAGTCGTAACTCGTTACCCTGCGAGAGTTTCAATCACATTGTACGCTCGGCCACATCGCAGATGGCTGCGGTTCACCACCAGCCGTGAATAGGACCAGTGTCGGAGGTCATGAAGTGAAGTTGAAATCTTGCTGTCGCATCGTTGCAGCCGGGGCCGCGCTCGGGTTGGTCCTCACCTCGTGCGCCGAGGGCGGCGATCGCGGTACGCAATCCTCCACGGGTGACATCGTCTTCGGTCAGCTGATCGGGGTCACCGGAGACTACGCGCCGTTCACCCCGCCGGCCATCGCCGCCTCCAAGATCGCCGTCGACGAGATCAATGACGCCGGCGGCATCATGGACCGCAACGTCGTACTGGTCACCGAGGACAACCGGTCCACCGTCGACGGTGCGGTCGCGGGCTTCTCCAAACTGACGACCGTCGACAAGGCGGCGGTGATGGGCAGTCTGGAGTCCGACGGCCAGGTCGCACTCTTCGACCAGGTCCAGCAGAGGCAACTGCCCAATATCTGCTCGTCCTGTGGGACAACGTTCCTCGACGAGCGGGGAGGCAAGTTCTCCTTCCGTGTGACTGCATCCGACAGCGACGCCGGCATCATCGTCGCCCAGGTGGCGCGCGACGCCGGCGTGAAGAAGCTCGCGATGATCGTGCAGAACACCGAGGGCGCGTCCGGTCCTGCCGAGGTCGCTACCGAAGCGTTCGAGAAGGCGGGGGGAACGGTCAACTCGGTCACCATCGAGCCGGGCGCATCCTCCTACAACAGCGAGGTGGCCAAGGCCCTCGAATCGCAGCCGGAGGCGCTCTACCTCGCGGCCGGTGTCGAGGCAGGGATTCCGATCCTGCGCGAAATCGCCAGGCGCGGTTACGACATCCCCATCTACGTGTCGCCCGACCTGATCACAGACGAGGTGGCCGCGTTGCCGAACGCCGGTCAGCTGACGGCGGCCCTGATCGCCTTCGACGTCGAGAGCCCGGCCTACAAGTCCTATGCGGAGCGTTTCCGCGCGGCGACCGGCGGAGATCCCGAACCGGGCATGTACGACGCGAACAACTACGACCAGTACATCCTGTTCGCCCTTGCGATGGAGGCGGCCAAGAGCAGCAACGGCGCCGACGTCGCAGGCAAGATCATCGATGTCGCCACCGCACCCGGCAAGAAGGTGTACTCCTTCGCCGAAGGCAAAGAAGCGCTCGCCAACGGCGAGGACATCGACTTCGACGGGGCGTCCAGCACGCTCGACATGAACGAGTTCGGCAATCTGCAGTCGCCGATCCTGGCGGTACTCACGGTCAAGGACGGGGTCTGGACGCCGGGTGAGCAGGTCGAGGTCGACCCTGCACTGCGCCCAGAATGACCCGGGTGCCGGGGCGGTACCCCACCTCACCACCGCCCCGGCCCCGTCTCTCCGATGGAAAGGTAAATCGTTGGACAACCTGCTATTCGGGTTACTGACCGGCAGCATGCTGGCAGTCGCGACGTCGGGGTTCGCGCTGCTACGTAACACCGAGCGATTCCTGCATATCGCGCACGGGCAGTTCATGGCCCTCGGCGCACTCCTGGCCGTCGCGCTCGGCGAGATGCTCGGCCTCGTTGCCGGCATCGCGTTCGCCGTCGGCATCACCTCTGTCCTGGCGGTGATCTCGGGCAAGCTGCTCTTCGATCCGGTCAAGCACCGCGGCGGCAACGTTCTGCTCTTCACGTCTGTCGGCCTGGCATTCGTGACCTACGGCACGATGATCGCGGTCTTCGGCACCGATCTGCGTGTCTTCTCCGTCGAACTGGGCGCGGCCCGCCACATCGGACCTTTCAACGTCGCGCCCGGCGAGATCGTCATGCTGCTCGTCGCGGTCGTCGTCATCGGCGGGCTGTGGCTGCTGTTGGGGCGGACCGGGGTCGGCCGCGACATCCGCGCGGTGGCCTCCAACCGCGAACTTGCCCAGATCCGCGGTGTGGCCATCGGGCGGGTGAGCACGACGGTGTGGGCCATCTCCGGCGGACTCGCCGCGGTCGCGGGAATCATGACCGGCATCCTGGGCTCGGTGTCCACCGAATCCGGTTGGGGCTACATCCTTCTCGTGCTGGCCGCCGCCGTGCTGGGCGGCACGGGCAACATCCTCGGAGTCATCGCAGCAGCGCTCGTTCTCGGAATCGTGATGGACATGAGCGCGCTGGTGATCGATACCGCCTACCGCCCGATCGTCGCGTTCGCCATCCTGATCGGCGTCCTGCTGATCCGGCCGCAGGGTCTCTTCTCGTTCCAGTCGCGTAAGGAGGCCGCAGCATGATCTCCATCGAATTCCTCGTGACGATCGCCACGCTGGCCTTCGTCTTCGCAATGGCGGCACAGCTGCTCAACCTCGAGGCCGCCTGGGGCGGCATGTGGGACCTGGGTATCGCGGGACTCATCGGTGTCGGGGCGTACTCCTATGTCCTGCTGACCACCGCACCCGACGCACTGATGCCCGGCCTCGGTCTGCCCTGGCCGGTCGGCATGCTCGGCGCGGGACTGATCACCGGACTGGTGGCGATCGTGATCGGGTGGCCGGCGTTGCGACTGCGCGGTGAGTACTTCCTCATCACCACCTTCGCGTTCGCCGAGATTCTGCGCCAGATCATCGTCATCCAGCGTGACATCACCGGCGGCACTTTCGGTCTCACCACCATCGTGAAGCCTTTCGAGTTCCAGTTCACCATCGACGGCTATCCCTATGTGCGTCTTGCGATGACGGTTCTGCTCACCGCGGTGGTCTGGCTGGTCTGCTCGCGGATCGCCACGTCCACCTACGGGGCGACGCTCCGCGCGGCCCGTGACAACGAACCGCTGGCGATGGCCATGGGCAAGAAGATCAAGACCCTCCGGCTGTCCACCTACGCGACGGTCGGGCTGATGTGCGGTTTGTTCGTCGGGCCCGCGTATGCCTGGATGCTCGGTGCACTGGTGCCGTCGGTGTTCAGCTCGCATCTGACGTTCACGCTGTGGGCCGGGCTGGTGATCGGTGGTCTCGGCAGCCGGTTCGGGCCGATCGTCGGCGCCCTGCTGCTCACCGGCGTGAGCGAGATGGTGAGGTTGGTCCACGTCCCGCCGGAGCTGGCCAACCTGCATGCCGCGGCGCACCCGATGCTCGTCGGCCTGCTGCTGATCATCGTCTTGCGCTGGCGTCCGGACGGATTGCTCAGCGAGGGTGGAACATTCGCCCGGCTGCGACGGCGTTACACCCGGCCAACGCCGAAACCGGCACAGGGAGTCGGCGACACGGCGACTGCCTCCACTCCGATTCTCACCGGGAGCGCGCATGACCGAAATGCCTGACCTCGAGGTGATCAATGTGAACAAGACATTCGGTGGCGTCCGCGCGCTGCAGGATGTCACCATCACGATCTCGAGCGCCGAGATCACCGCGCTGATCGGACCGAACGGCGCCGGGAAGACCACGCTGTTCAACGTCATCTCGGGCTTCGGGACGCCGTACACCGGCAAGGTCGTCTTCGACGGGCAGGACCTGACCGGGCTGCCGGCCTACAAGGTGGCCCGCGCCGGGCTGGTCCGGACGTTCCAGACGCCGGTCGGGTTCAGCTCGATGACCGTCGTCGAGAACGTCGCCTTGGCGCTGGCCGGCACCGAGCTCGACCACCCGTGGTCGCCGTTCCTCAACTGGCGCAAGGACCGACGGAAGCGGCAGGTGGCCAACGAGGCGGCGTGGGCCCAACTCGCGCAAGCCGATGCGGCGCACCTGGGCGATCGCGCGATGAGCGACCTGTCACCCGGCGATGCCAAATTGGTCGAGATCCTGCGGCAGCTCGCGCTTGCGCCGCGCATGCTGCTTCTCGACGAGCCCGCCGCCGCGATGACGGTCAACCAGATCGACACCCTGTCCGGCATCATTCGCGGAATCGCGGGACGCGGAATCGGCGTCCTGGTCATCGATCACAACCTGAGCTTCGTGCTGGAGCTGGCGGCCAGGGTGCACGTGCTCGAGCACGGTGCCGTCATCGCTTCGGGCACCCCGGAGCAGGTCGGCAACGACCCGAACGTGAAGCGGATCTACCTTGGCGGAGAAGAGGAATCCGATGTTGCTTGAGACTGACGGGTTGAGCACCGGCTATGGTCCGTTGACCGTCGTGCGCGATGCGACCCTCACCGTTGCCGCCGGCGAGATCGTCGCCGTCGTGGGGCCCAACGGCGCGGGTAAGTCCTCGCTCATGAAGTGCATCGCGCGCTCCCTGCCGGTGCAGGGTGGATCGCTGAGATTCGACGGCAAAGACCTCGCGACTGTTCCCCAGAACCACATCGCCGAACTGGGGATCGGCTATGTGCCCCAGCAGGGCAACGTGTTTCCCGAGCTCTCGGTGCAGGAGAACCTCCAGGTCTCGTGCCGGGGAAGCCTCGCCGAAGCCCGGACGATCACGAAAGAGGTTCTGACACAGTTCCCCCGTCTCAACGAACGCATCAAGCAGGCGGCTGCCACGCTGTCGGGCGGAGAACGACAGATGCTCGCGATCGCGTGTGCTCTGGTCAGTTCACCGTCGCTACTGATGCTCGACGAGCCCACGACCGGGCTGGCGCCTCTGATCGTGCGCGAGCGCATCGCGGACATCCAGCGCCTGCGCGACAGGGGCACAGGTGTGTTGTGGATCATCGAGGAACACCCGCGGATCTGCCTGCCGGCCGTGGACAAGGTGCACTTCATGTCCGACGGCACACTCGGTCCGGCCGTCGCCGCGGGCGCGCTGCTCGAAGAGGGCGCGCTCGAAGAGCTCTTCTTCGGCGTCTCGCACTGAGGCCCCGGCACCGTCCCCGGGGGAAGATGGTGCCATGGCCATGCAGTTGAAGCACGAGTTCGTCATCGACGCAGATCCCGAACAGGTGTGGGCTCTGCTGACCGACGTCGAACGGATCGCCCCTCACGTGCCGGGTGGGACGTTCGACAGGGTCGACGGTGACGAGTATGTCGGTGGTCTCAGCATCAAGGTGGGTCCGGTCACCGCGTGCTTCCAGGGCTCGATGTGGTTCACCCACAAAGACGATGCCACGCGGCATGCGGTCATCGCAGCGTCGAGCCGGGGGATCGACGGGCAGGCCGACGCGACGATCCACGCCTGGGTGGAAGCCATCACCCCGGCGCGAACCCGGGTTCTGATCGACACCGACCTCGACATCAACGGGCGCACAGCACAGTTCGGTCGCGGCGCGTTCGCCGACGCCGGTAACCGCCTGCTCGCTCAGTTCGTGGTCGACATCGCGCCTCTGCTCGCCCCACCCGCATCCACCGCCACCAGTTCGGTGCCCGAAGCCGCGGCGGCGGACGGCGCGGACATCGACGTTCAGCCTCGTGTCGGTCCGGTGCTCAAAGAGCGTTACGGGCAGGCTGTTGCCGGGGCATTGATCGGCTTCGTGCTCAGCTGGCTCGCGTTCGGCCGCCACACCATACGACGCCGCCGCGCAGACGAGATCTTCTGGGCCGAAGCCGTTTACCGTGCATCCACGGGACGGTGAATCGGCCCACGCGTGTCGGTGAGCGGATGACCGGTGCCTCCCCATCTGGCCGCGATGATCTGAGCCGCGATACTGATCGCCGTTTCCTCAGGCGTGCGCGCTCCCAGGTCGAGGCCGATCGGGCTCGACAGCCGCGCGAGTTCGTCGTCGCCGAGGCCGGCCTCGCGAAGCCGGACGAGCCTGTCGTCGTGGGTCCGCCGTGAGCCCATCGCTCCGACGTACTCGACGTCGGGGAGGCGTAATGCGACGTCGAGAAGGGGCACGTCGAACTTCGGATCGTGGGTGAGGACGGTGATCACCGTGCGCGGGTCGATGCGTCCGACACGGTGCTCCGTGGCCAGGTAGCGATGCGGCCAGTCGACGACGACCTCGTCGGCTTCCGGGAACCGGGCCCTGGTCGCGAACACCGGTCTGGCGTCGCACACGGTGACGCGGTAGCCCAAGAAGCTACCCACCCGCGCGACCGCCGCAGCGAAATCGATTGCGCCGAAAACGAGCAGCCGGGGTTTGGGCGCGAACGACCAGACGAAGATTTGCATGCCCTCACCCCGGCGCTCGCCGTCCGGACCGTACGTCAGCGTCGCATTGCGACCCGCCGCGAGCAGCCCTGCGGCGTCGGCCGCCACCGCGTCGTCGACGTGGCGGGAACCCAGCGAGCCGATCGCCGCGGCACCGGTGGGCAGGATAAGCCGACGACCCACGCGGGCGCGCTCGGGGTGCGCGATCACGGTTGCCAGAGCCACCGGAGTATCGGCCCTCACCAGGGCCGCGAGCTCGCCGAGTTCGGGGAAGCAGTCGCGATTCACCTTCTCGACGAAGACGTCGAGGATGCCCCCGCACGTCAGCCCGACGGCGAACGCGTCGTCGTCGGACACGCCATAACGCTCGAGGACAGGCTCGCCCGAGGCGACGACGTCACGGGCCGTGTCGTACACCGCACCTTCGACACAACCGCCCGACACCGAGCCGACAGCGGTGCCGTCGGGCCCCACGAGCATCGAGGCGCCCGGCGGACGCGGTGCCGACCTGAACGTCGCGACGACGGTGCCGATCCCGACCGATTCGCCGGCCTCCCACCGCCGTGTCAGGTCGTCGAGCACCTCACGCACGGCGGTCAGCGCCGAAAGACGCCGCCGGCGCTCGGAAGCGAAGTCCCCGGGGGCAATTCGATCTCTTCGACGTCGACACCGGCAGCACGGAGCATGTCGACGTCCGCGGGACAGGGACCTCCGACGCTGACCACACGCTCGCCTCGGTCGGCCGCCACCGCGTGCCAGAAACCGATCTCGATATGGATCGTGTCGCCCGGACCGAATTGCAGCCTCTCGCCGGTGGTCACGTTCTCGGCCGTGCCGCGGCCCTCGAGAATGTGGATCGTGTCCTCGGAGTAGGCGTGTACGTGTTCTCTGTTGCGTTCGCCCGGTTGAAGGACGACGTAGTTCATGTTGGCGGCGACGGCGCCGATGCCCAGCCAGATCACCAGGCGCGCGTCCTGGGAGATGAAAGGCACCAGCAGACCCGGGTTGTCGCGATGGTGCACGGCGATGTCCGGCCAGGTGTCGGTGGCGGCGGCGGGCGAGACGGGAGCGCCGGTGATCGACGACTGCACGGGGCAGGGACCGCCGACGATGCGTGTTCCCGCCGACGCCTCCACGTAATAGGGCGTGCCGGGGCGAACATGCACCATCGACCCGGGAAGAAGGCGTTGCGGGCTTCCGCTCGTTCCGTGGACGACCGAGCCGGCGCCCCCAACGACGTAGTAGGCCGCCTCGGAGGAGTGGCAGAGCGACTGCGAGGCGCCGTCGTCGACGAACTGCAGGTCGTAGAGGCCGCGGCACTCGGCACCCGATCGAGGGCCGACGATTTCGCGCCACGTGCCGCCCGTGAGCAACCCTTGGTCGGGTCCCCATTCGTCGCGGGAAATGACCCTCATTCCCGCAGTCGTCCTCCGCTGTTCAGCCACAATGTAAGCCTAACATTGATTTCAACGCAATCAAACATTTTCTAGGACTGCTGAACCTGCCCGTCCGCCTTCAGTCCTCCGGAGTCGGCCACGCCAGAAGGACGCTCCAAATCCCAAGGCGGCGTTGACCGAACGAGGCCCCGTCGACGCGCGCACCGACGGGTTGCGGGAATCGGCGGTTGTCATCTCCCGCGGCATCTGTCAACCCGTGGTCCGGACCTCTCCGGGGAGGCGTGCTACCGGACCGCGGGCCGTTCATTTAAATTGAATCCTGTTCCGTTCCACTTACTTGACACTGCTGCGGCCGCGAAGGAGAACGCTCGATGGACTCGTCCAGCACCCCGGGTTCCGCGCCGACGGTGCTGTGGCGCCCGGATCCCGGTGATGTCCACGACACCGCCATCGTCCGGTTCGCGCGATGGGCCACGATGTGCCGCGACACTCAGATCGCCGATGAGGTCGATTACGCGGCCCTGCACGCCTGGTCCGTGCGGGACCCGGCGGGCTTCTGGTCGGCAGCGGCCGGGTTCCTGGAGGTCATGTTCCACGACCCTCCGCAGAGCACCCTCGGCAGTACCGAGATGCCCGGCGCGCAGTGGTTTCCCGGGGCGACGCTCAACTATGCCGAGCACGCACTGTCCGATGGTCCCGGCAGACATGATCACGACACCGCCATCGAGTTCGCCCGCGAGGACGGCCTGGAACGCTCCGTCAGCTATGGCGAACTCCGCGATCTGGTCGGGCGGGCGCGCGCCGGCCTGATCGCGGTCGGCGTCGGCCGGGGTGACACGGTCGCCGCCCTGGCGCCCAACAGCATCGAGACACTGGTGATGTTCCTGGCCGCCGCGTCGCTGGGCGCGATCTGGTCGTCATGCTCACCCGACTTCGGACCCCGTGCGGTACTCGACCGGTTCGTCCAGATCGAGCCGAGTGTGCTCCTGGCCGTGGACGGCTATTGCTACGGGGGTAAGAGCTTCGACATCCGGGAGCGGCTCACCGCATTGAAAGATCAGCTGCCGACCGTGCGGACGACGGTCTTCGTTCCGTACCTCGACGCCGCGGCCGAACTGCCCGGTGCAACCAGCTGGGCCGACTTCGTCTCCGGCACGGGCACGCTGGAATTCGACCCGGTGCCGTTCGACCACCCGCTCTGGGTCCTGTACTCGTCGGGCACCACCGGCCTGCCCAAGGGGATCGTGCAGGGGCACGGCGGCATCGTGCTGGAGCACATGAAGGCATTGCGGCTGCAGAGCGACCTCGGACCGGGCGATCGGTTCTTCTGGTTCACCACCACCGGCTGGATGATGTGGAACTTCCTCGTGGGTGGACTGCTGGTGGGTGCGACGGTCGTGCTCTTCGACGGCAGCCCTGGCCATCCGGACCTGGGCGCGCTCTGGTCCCTGGCAGAAAAGCACCGCGTCCGGCTGTTCGGGGTCTCTGCGCCCTACGTCCATGCCTGCATGGATGCCGGAATCAGCCCGGGCGCCACCTACGACCTGTCCGCGATGCGCGCTTTGGGGTCGACGGGTTCGCCGCTGTCGGTCAACGGTTTTCGCTGGATCGGTGAGCACGTCGGAGGACACGTCCAGATCTGCTCGATCTCCGGCGGCACGGACGTGTGCACGGCGTTTCTCGGTGCTGCGCCCACTGTCCCCGTCTGGCTCGGAGAACTGTCCTGCGCCGCCCTCGGCGCCGACGTGCACTCATTCGACGAGGACGGTCGCGACCTTCACGGCGAGGTGGGGGAGTTGGTGCTGACGCAGCCGATGCCGTCCATGCCGGTGAAGTTCTGGAACGACCCCGACGGCACCCGCCTGCGCGCAGCCTACTTCGAGGATTACCCGGGGATCTGGCGCCACGGCGACTGGGTGATCGCCACCGACCGGGGTTCATTCGTCATTCAGGGGCGTTCGGATTCGACGTTGAACCGAGGCGGCGTCCGGATGGGTACCGCCGACTTCTACGCCGTCGTCGAGGGATTCGCCGAGGTCGTCGAGGCGTTGGTCATCGACACGACCGAACTGGGCGACGAATCGGAAGGCGAACTGCTCTGCTTCGTCGTTCTCACCGAGGACGCCGAACTGTCCGCTCTCGAACCCGCATTGCGTTCGGCTTTGCGTCGGGAGTTGTCGCCACGCCACGTCCCTGACAAGTTCATCGAGATCGCGGCCGTTCCCAAGACGCTCAGCGGCAAGAAGTGCGAGGTCCCGGTGAAGAAGATCCTCGCGGGCAAGGACCCGGAGAAGGCCGTCAGCAAGGAGGCCCTGCAGGACCCCGACGCCATCACGCCGTTTCTCGCGTTGGCGTCGAAGAGGTGACCGCGCGCGCCGTCGGGTGCGAGGCGGTGCTGTTCGATCTCGACGACACCCTGCTCGATCACCGCGGCGCCGCCAAGGATGCGCTTCGGGCCTGGGCCGTCCAGGCGGGCCTCACCATGGCTGCCGACGAACTCGCCACCGCCTGGCAGCTTCACGAGCGGCACTACTACGACAGATATCAGCGGGGGGAACTCAGCAAGACCCAGCAGCGTCGCGCCCGGGTGCGCGAGATCCTGCGACCCGTGGAGTTGAGCGACGAGGACGCCGACGGCATGTTCGAGGCGTACTGGCGTCTCTACCGCGGTGCGTGGCGGGCGTTTCCTGATGCCGAGGGCGCGGTTCGGCGCGCCGTGCACGCGGGCCTGCGCGTGGGTCTGCTGACCAACGGCGACGCAAGGGACCAGCGGCGTAAGGTCGAGGCGACCTTCCTGGCCGGGTTCGGGCTGCCCATGTTCGCCTCGTCGGAACTCCCGGGCGCGAAACCAGACCGGCGTGCCTTCGAATTCGCCTGTCGTGCATTGTCAGTAGTCCCCGCACGTTGCCTCATGGTCGGCGACTCCCTGCTCAACGACATCGAGGGGGCACTCAACGCGGGCCTACCCGCGGTACTGCTCGACAGGTACGGACCCGCGCGACCCGCGCCCGAGGAGTACGGGCTGATCCGTTCGTTGGACGAACTTCGTTTCGGCGGATCTGTTGCGGTGTAGATCACACTCGCTTAAAATTCAAGGAAATTGAATTCCGCGGTGTTTTCGGCCCGCGCTGACGGATTGTCTGTAACCACACTGAAACTCGGGGGGCTGCCGGCTTCGCGCTCTCCGGATCCGGAGCACTGCAGGCTGAGACCGGTGGTGCAGGGAGGTGAGAGAGATGCGGGTGGTTCCGCGATTCGCGCTGTTTCGCCGTGGATTGATCGACGGCGGGGACTGGCGGCTGATACGCAGGCCCGGCCACCCCGCAGATCCCTTTCCCACAGACCTTTCCCGCTGAACGGAGCTCAACCCATGGCACAGCAGGCACTCGCCGCCTTCTGGCATCCCATCGCCACCGTCGAGGATGTGACCGACCAACCGAAGCGATTCGAGGTGCTCGACGACTATGTCGTCGCCTTCCGCGATGAGTTCGGTGTGGCCGCTTTCCGCGACCTCTGCATCCACCGAGGGGCGGCCCTGTCCCTCGGTTGGGTGCGCAACGGCAATCTCGTGTGCCCGTACCACGGATGGCGATACGACCGCACAGGTGCGTGTGTGCGGATCCCGTCACGCCCCGTCGACTCGTCGATCCCGTCGTCTGCCAAGGCACAGGCCTACCGGGTACGCGAGAAATACGGTCTCGTCTGGGTGGCGATGGAGGAGCCGCGTGACGAGATACCCCTGTTCCCGAACGACATCTACGGCCTGCCCGGGTGGAAGTCCTTCATCTCTTATCGCGCGGTGTGGAACACCTCCGCCGCTCGTGCGGTGGAGAACTTCATGGACTTCTCCCATTTCCCCTATGTCCACGAGGGGCTGCTCGGAACCGAGGACACTGCCGAGATCGCCCCGTACACGGTCGAAAATCTAGACAACGGACTGCATTACTGGCTGGAACAGGAAGAGCCCAGCGACCTCTACGGTGCCGGCGGCAGCCAGAAGGTCCGCTACGAATACACGTTGGTGGTGCCCTTCACGATCCATCTGAAGAAGATCGAGATCGGGACGGGTCGCGAGACGATCATCACGCAGTTCACCCTGCCGCGCACCGAGACGACGACCGAACTCTTCGTGTTCATCGTGCGCAACCATTCGCTGGACGCACCCGACAGCACGTTCGGCGATTTCACGACGACGATCATGAAGCAGGACAGGACCATCGTGGAGAGTCAACGACCCGAGAAGCTTCCGGACTCGTTGCGCGAAGAGCTCCACATCAAGGTGCCTGACGCCGCGAGTCTGCTGTACCGGCAGCGGTTGTCGGCGCTGGCCGAAGTCGAGGCGTTCGGCCCCTACGGCGCCTGAGACGCCGAGCGACAGCGGAGGTGCGGTTTGTGCGTTTTGCGGTAGCCGAGAGGCGGGTTGGTCCTCGAAATCGACCGGCAGTGCGTTGCTGCCGGCGTATTTCGATGGCGGGGCTCCCGATCGGCAACGATTTCAGGTGGGTGTCACCCGATCGAATGGCATGCAAGTCGGGGTGGTTCACGTACGCTGAAACAGTTTTCCGCCCAACAAGCCCATCGGAGAGCCCTCATGACGCGTTCGCGAACTGCTGCACCTGCCGGTAGGCGCACCGCCGCGGCGACCACAGGAGTGGGGAAAACAGCGAAGACGGACAAGAATCGGGCACCGGGAAAGACGCCCAAGCGCAACGGCGACACACCCGCGGCCACCGCCGGGGCGCCCGACCGCGATTCCGATGCGGCTGAACAGACCATGATGCTCGTGGGCGCCCGGATCCGGGCCATGCGACTCCGGCAGCAGCTGACGCTCCGAGATGTCGCGGAACGCACCGGGGTGAGCGTGTCGATGCTGAGCATGCTGGAGCGGGGTGTGTCGACCGCCTCGGTGGGCACACTGGTGGCGGTCGCGTCGGCCCTCGGCGTCCACATGTACGACCTGTTCGCGCACAAGGACGGTGCGGACGGTTCGCCGGTGACCAGGCTCGCCGAGCAGACGGTGGTGCGAATGGGGGAGGGCACCACCCGCCGCGTGGCACACAACGACGCCGCCGCGGGTCTGGAGCTGGCGGTCAACGAATACGAACTGGGCGGCGCCAGCGGCCCTTCTGCCACCCATCACGACGGCCGGGAGTTCGGTGTGCTGATCTCCGGGCAGCTGACCATCGAGCTCGACGGGCAGAGTCATGTGCTGGAGCCCGGCGACGTGATCGCCTACTCCTCGGAGCGCCCGCACCGCATCGCCAACACCGGCGACGAACGTGCCGTCGCGGTGTGGGTGAACGTCGACGAGAGCTGATGCGGTCTTTCAACTCCACTTAATGCTTTCGACTGTATTGAATGTTACGCTCGTGGAGTGACGGACGAACGGACGCGGTCTGGGCGCGGTGAACCGACGCTCACCGTCGCCCTGGAACAGATCGACGTCTCTGTCGGTGCTGTCGACCTGAACCGCGAGACCGCACTGAACCGAACCCGCGCCGCGTTCACGGCCGGCGCCGATCTGGTCGTTCTCCCTGAACTCGCGATCAGCGGATATGTGGTCGACCCCGGTCTCGCCCGCGAGGTCGCCGAACCCGTCGACGGACCCACCGCCGCCGAATTCATCGCTGTGGCGCGCGAGTTCGATTCCCTGGTGGCCTACGGGTTCTGTGAGCTGGCCGGCGACGATCTGTTCAACACTGTTGTAGTCGTCGATGGCTCTGGGCCCGTGCTGCACTACCGCAAACTGCATCTGTTCGACCTGGAGAAAACCGCATATGCACCAGGGGATCTCGGCCTTCCGGTCGCTGACACGGCCGTCGGCCGGATCGGTGTCTGCATCTGCTACGACCTGAGGTTCGTCGAGGTGCTGCGGGCCATGTCGCTGCGCGGCGCCGAGCTGGTCCTCGCGCCCGCTGCGTGGGTCGGCGGTTTCGACCGCACGGTGCCTGCCACCGGCAGCACCCGGCACGTCGATTCTGTTCTCGCACAAGCCAACCTGGATCAGGTGGCCGTCGTCGCGGTGTCGCAGGTCGCCGGTGCGGCACGGGGCGGCCCCGCGACGCTCGGGGGATCGGTGGCCTGCGACGCCTACGGTGAACTGCTGGCCGGTCCGCTGTCGCGCACGGCCGCCGATTGCGCACTGATCGAGGTCGATCTGGACGCGGTGCGCGCCTCGCGTGTACGCGGCGAACGGATACGGCCGCGTGAGGACCGGCGTACCGATGTCTACGCCTTGACCTATGGAGGAGATGCCTGGTGAAACCGCGGTCCTTCGACTACCACGCACCCGCCACCCTGCCGGAAGCGCTGGCCCTGCTGGCCGCCGACCCCGACGACAGCAAGGTGCTGGCGGGCGGCCAGAGTCTCGTTCCGATGATGAACTTCCGCCTCGCGAGCCCGGCGCAACTCGTCGACATCAACCGCATCCCGGGGCTGACCGGTATCCAGACCGTTAGCGACCGCGTCGTCATCGGAACCAGGACCCGACACATCCAGGTGCAGAACAACTCGGTGCCGGGGCCCCTGGGTTCCCTGCTGCGAAAAGCGGCTGCCTACGTGGGGCATCTACCGATCCGGACCCGCGGCACCTTCGGCGGCTCGATCGCCCACTGCGATGCGGCGTCGGAGTGGTGTCTGGTCGCATCGTTGCTCGACGCCGAGATGACCGCGGTGAGCCAGGCCCGCGGCGAGAGGACGATCGCCGGAGCGGACTTCTTCCGATCCATCTTCACGACCGCGCTGGAGCCCGACGAGATCCTGCTGAGGGTCTCCTTGCCTGCGCTCGACGACACCTGGCACGCGGGCATAGCGGAATTCGCTAGACGCGCAGGAGATTTCGGCATCGTCACCACCACCGCCGCGATCAGCGTCGTGGACGGCACCGTCCGTGAGGCGCGGGTCAGCCTCGGTGGTGTCAGCGAGGTGCCGTTCCGTAGTGCGGCCGCCGAGCAGGCCCTGGTGGGCGAGGAGCTGTCCGACGACCTGCTGGTGGCCGCTGCCGAGGCGGCCGCCGACGAGGTCGACCCGCCCACCGACACCCACGGTGACTCGGCGTACCGCCGGGACCTCGTGCGTGCCCTCCTTCCGCGGGCACTGGGCAGGGCGACGACGGTCGGGGCCTGATGTCCGTCGCACCGAGTGAACCCACCACCTGGACCGGGCGCGCGCTGCCCCGGCTCGAAGACCCCGCCATCGTCCGGGGCTGGGGCAATTACGTCGCCGACATCGCCTCCCGCAATGCGGCGTGTTCGCACGTGCGGTTCATCCGCAGCACGGTGGCATCCGGACGGATCGTGTCCGTCAGCGCGCCGGCGGGTGTCACCGTGTTCACCGCGAGTGATCTGGAGGCCGTGCAACCCATCCGCGCGGCACTGCACCGGCCCGACTTCGTCGAGGTGGGCACGCCCATTCTCGCGACCGGCGTGGTGCGGTTCGTCGGCGATCCGATCGCGTTCGTGGTCGCCGACACCGAGGCCGCCGCGGAGGACGCCGCCGAGCTCGTCGACGTCGAGATCGAACCGCTGCCCGCGGTTCTCTCCGCCGTGTCGGCGCTGTCCGACGGCTCGCCGCTCGTGCACGACTGCGTCCCCGCCGACCACCAGAACGCGCCCAACACGATGGTCGACGGCCGCATCACGACCCCGGGGGCGCAGGACGCCTTCGCGTCGGCCGATGCGATCGTCTCGGTGCGGGTCAGCTCGGGACGTCAGAGCGCGATGCCTCTGGAGGCCAGGGCCGCCCACGCCGCGTATGACCGGACCAGCGGACGCACCACCTTGCACGCCACGTTGCAGATGCCTCACGTCACCCGCACCGGCATCGCCGATTGCCTAGGGATCGCCGAGGACCGCCTGCGCGTCGTGGCGCCCGACGTCGGCGGCGGCTTCGGGGCGAAGATGACGCTGGCCAGAGAGGACGTCGCACTCGTCTGGGCGTCCCGTCACCTGCGTCGCGACCTTGCCTGGATAGAGACCAGGGAAGAGAACTTCATGGCCGCCTGGCACAGCCGCGAGCAGGTCTACGACATCGAAGGCGCCTTCACGGCCGAGGGTGAATTGCTGGCTCTGCGTGGAGATTTGATCTGCGACGTCGGCGCATACTGCTGTTATCCGGTCACGTGGGCGGTGGAGCCGCTGATGGCGCTCGCCGAGCTTCCCGGGCCCTACAAGGTGTCGGAGTACGACGTCCGCTCGCGGGCGGTCGCCACGAACAAGTGCCCGATAGCCCCGTATCGCGGCGTGTCCAGACCCATGCAGGTGTTGGCGATGGAACGGCTCATGGACCGTGCCGCCGACCAGCTCGGGCTGGACAAGGTCGCGATCCGCGACAGGAACCTCGTCTCGGAATTCCCGCACCGTGCGCCGACAGGCTTGGTGCTCGATCTGGCATCGCACCGCGAAACACTCTCGGCGGCAGCCCAACTCGCCGACCTGGACGGCTTTGCGGTGCGCCAGGCCGAGGCCCTCAAGCAGGGGCGTTACCTCGGCATCGGATTCTCTTGCTTCGCAGAGCGCACCGGCTACGGCACCCCGGCCTTCGCGGCACGGTCGCGTCCGTTCGCGCTCGAGCCCACGACGCAGGCCCCCGTCATCACACCAGGCTTCGAACGCGTCGTCCTCACGATGGACCCGTCGGGCGGACTGACGCTGCGCATCGGGGCCTCGCCCCATGGGCAGGGTCTGAAAACGACACTGGCGCAGGTGGTCTGCGACGAGCTCGGCATGCGTCCCGACCAGGTCCGGGTGATCTCCAGCGACACCGACGCCACCCCGTACGGATGGGGCAGCTACGCCAGCCGGGCGATGGTCATCGCGGGTGGCGCGTCCCTGCTGGCCGCCAAGGATCTTGCCGAGCGGATCCGCGGCCTGGCCGCCGACCGGCTCGGCGGGCTGCCCGACGACATCGTCCTCGACGGCGGCAAGGCCAGGCTGCAGGGCGGGGATGAAGCCGTCGACCTCGCGGTGATCGCCCGCGACACATACCATTCCAGCCACCTGATCCCGGACAAGGGCGAACCTGCGCTGGAGAGCGTAGGGACCTATGACCCGTCGGGAACGTTTGCCAACGCGTGCCATGTCGCAGAAGTCGAGGTGGACCCGCTGACCGGACGGGTGGAGATCACCCGATTCCTCGTCGCCGAGGACGCGGGGAAGCTGATCAACCCGGCGATCGTCGACGGCCAGATCCACGGCGGTGTCGTGCAGGGAATCGCAAATGCGTTGTTCGAGGAACTCATCTACGACGACCGGGGCGTCCTCGTGACCACATCGCTGATGGACTTCCTGCCTCCGACCGTCGCCGAGGTGCCCGACATCGAGATCGCCCACATCTACACCATGTCGCCCGCGTCGCTCACCGGCGCCAAGGGCGTCGGCGAGGGCGGGACCATCGGGGCGCCCGCCGCGATCGCCAACGCCATCAGCGATGCGCTGAGCCCGCTCGGCGTCGGGGTGTTCCACCTTCCGGCGACGCCCCACCGGATCCGCTCGGCGATCCGTGAGGGCCGCGACATCTCACCGGCCCCACATCCCTCGGATTTCGTCCACCGGCAGGAGATTCCCCGATGACCTCACTTCGCCTCTATGTCAACGGCGACCGTTACGACATCGATGTCGAACCGCGGCGCACGTTGGCCGATGCGCTGCGCGACGACTGCGGGCTGACCGGAACGCATCTGGGTTGCGAACACGGCGTGTGCGGGGCCTGCACCGTCCTGCTGGACGGTCAGCCGATCCGGGCCTGCCTGATGTTCGCGGTCCAGGCCGAAGGGGCGTCCATCCGCACCGTGGAGGGCCTAGCCCCCGACGACACCACGCTGCATCCCGTGCAGCAGGCCTTCTGGGACAACCACGGATTGCAGTGCGGTTTCTGCACACCCGGGTTCCTGACCTTGATCGCGGGCTACCTCGAGGAGCATCCCGACGCCGAGGAGGACGAGCTGCGCGAGATGCTGTCCTCCAACCTGTGCCGCTGCACCGGTTACCAGAACATCCTCAAGTCCACGCTGTGCGCCCAGCGCGTCATGCGTGGCGACGAACCGGAACCCGGATCGACCCCTGCCGAGATCACGACATGATCGGTGCCCGCGCCAGGCGCATCGAAGACCCGGTGCTGCTCCGCGGAGCGGGCCGATTCGCCGCGGACACGACACACGCCGGCGAACTGCACATGCGGGTGGTCCGGTCGCCCATCGCCCACGGGCGGGTGGTGTCGGTGGACGTGTCGGCGGCACTGCTGCTCGACGGGGTCGTGGCGGCATGGGCCTACGACGACATCGCCACCCTGCCCGCCATCGCGTTCCGGCTCACCCCCCGCGATGAATTGCTGCCCTACCGCCAGCCGGTGCTCGCCCGGCGCTTCGTGCGTTACGTGGGGGAGCCGGTCGCGGTCGTGTTCGCCACATCGGCCTACCTCGCAGAGGACGCCGCGGAACTCGTCGAGATCGAGATCGAGGCGCTCGATGCCCGGACCGACGCCGACCTCGACCCCATCGGATGGGTCGACGGCGAGCAGGCCACCTGGGCGGCCGGAACGGGAGAAGAGCTCCCTGCACAGGACTCCGAGGCAACGTGTTTCGTCGAGGAGTACGGCGACGTCGACTCCGCCTTCGCCTCGGCCGAGCAACTGGTCGCCACCGGTACGCACCGCATCGTCGAGATGGACGCCCGGATCGGGCGCCACACTGGCGTGCCGATGGAGTGTCGCGGGCTGGTGGCCCGGTTCGACGAGACCGAGCAGCTGCTGGTGGTCGACGGGGCCGCCAAGGTCCCGTTCTGGAACCGCGAGGCGATCGCCGCCATCGCGGGCCTCCCTCCGCATCAGGTGCTGGTCCGCGAGACCCATGTGGGCGGTGGATTCGGCCCGCGCGGCGAGCTCTACCCGGAGGACGTTCTCGTCACCATCGCCGCGATGCGCCTGAGACGCCCCGTGAAGTGGATCGAGGATCGCCAGGAGCACCTGGTGGCCACGAATCACTCACGCGGCCAACATCATCGGTTGCGAGCGCTCGTGCGAGTCTCGGATGGGTGGATCGAGGCCCTCGACGCCGACTTCATCCTCGACCAGGGCGCCTACGTGCGCACGCACGGTGCGACGGTGGCCTCGCTGACCGCCTCCATGTTGCCGGGGCCCTACGTGATCCCACACTTCCGGGCGACGGCGCATGTGCGCCTCACCAACAAGACCCCGGCGGGCACCTACCGGTCACCGGGCCGCTACGAGGGGACCTTCGCTCGGGAACGGCTCGTCGACAAGATCGCCAGGGAGCTTCATCTCGACCCCTCGGACATCCGCCGCACCAATTTCATCCCGGTCGAGAAGATGCCCTACGAGCGGCCGATCCAGGCGATGGGCACACATCTGGTCCACGACTCCGGTAACTACGAGCTGCTGCTGACCAAGGTGTCCGAGCGGTACGACTTCGCAAAGATACGTGTCGAGGTCGAGAACCGGCGCGCCGCAGGCGAACTCGTCGGATTCGGGTTCGGGTTCTTCGTCGAGAAGAGTGGCATCGGCCCGTTCGAGGGTGCGCGGGTATCGGTCGACGGGAGCGGGAAAGTCACGATCAGCTGCGGGGCGTCGTCGGTCGGGCAGGGCGTCGACACCGTGTTGGCGCAGGTCGTCGCCGAGCGACTGCAGATCCCGCATGATTCGATCCGAGTGGTGCGCGGCCGCACCGATCAGTTCGAATATGGGCGGGGCGCCTTCGCGACGAGGTTGGCCGTGATGGCGGGCTCGGCGGCCAAGCATGCCGCGGATGCGCTGGCGGAGAAGGCTCTTCGGGTAGGTGCGCACCAGTTCAAGGTCAGCACCGAGGAGGTGGCGATCCGCGATGGTGCGGTGGCCGTCGTGGCCGATCCGTCGCGCACCTTGACCCTGGGGGAGGTGGCACGGTTGCTCGAACCCGTCGGCGCCGGCGAGATGAAGGAGGATCCGGGTCTGTCTGCGGACGGCTGGTTCCGATCCGATCACATGACCTACCCCTACGGGCTGCACGCCGCTCTGGTGTCCATCGACCCGGGAACGGGCAACCTCCGCATCGAGCGCTTCATCGTCGGCTACGACGTGGGACGTGCGCTGAATCCGACTCTCGTCGAAGGGCAGATAGCCGGCGGGGTGGCGCAGGGCATCGGTGGCGCGGTCTATGAGGAGTTCCTGTACGGCGAGGACGGCACTCCGCAGTGCACCACGTTCATGGACTACCTGATTCCGACGGTGCTCGAGGTACCCGACGTCGAGACGCTGGTGACCGAGGATGCTCCCAGTCCGATCAATCCTCTGGGCGTCAAAGGGGCCGGCGAGGGTGGTACGACGGCAGTGGCCGCCGCGATCGCCTCGGCCGTCGACGATGCTCTTCGTATCCCGGATTCCATTGTCGCCGTACCGATCCGACCCGACCTCCTCCGCCGTCTGGTCAAATCAATTTCAGTGACATAGAATCTAGTTCAATACTGTTGAGTTAGCCGGAGCGGAGAAGAACCCATGCGCATTGTCGATCTGACCCACCCGTGGGGCCTCCACACTCCGGGTTGGGTGGGGTATCCGGGCAACAAGATGTACTACACCCAGAACCTACAGACCAATCAGATCGTCTCGCAGCGCATCGAGGCCTCCCTGCATTCCGGCACGCATCTCGACGGCCCGATGCACGGCACCGACGGCGGCCTCGACATGGCCTCGCTGCCCCTGGACTACCTGATCCATCCCGGCGTCATCGTCGACGTGTCCGACGCGGTCACCGACTGGGAACTCATCGAGCCCGAGCACATCACGTCCAAGGTCGAGGTCAAAAAGGGTGACATCCTGATCATCCACACCGGGTTCATCGACTACTACCAGGGCATGCCCAAGCAGGACCTGGTGCGGTACTTCACGATGCACCCCGGCGGCAGTGTGCGGCTGGCCCGCTGGATGGCGGAGATGGAAATCCGTTGGTGGGGAATCGATGCCGGCTCCGGCGACCACCCGATGAACACAACCATCCGCAACATGCGTCCCGATCTGCTGAAGAAGTTCGAGGAGCACGTCGGCATGACCTACACCGAGTTCTTCGGCGGCGAGTACGAATACACCCACCATCTGTCGGGTCGTGAGATCAAGTCCGACATCTTCCCGATGCATCACCTCGCGTTCCAGGACGGCTGCATCCACGCCGAGAACGTCGGCGGCGACCTCAAGACCGTGCTGAACCAGCGTGCGATCATCGGCGCCTTCCCGTGGAAGATCGAAGGCGGCGAGGCGTGTCCGTGCCGCATCATGGCGTTCTTCGACTGCGGCGAGGACGAGGTCATCGAAGGATTCGCGGGCTGACCGCACTCTCGGAGAGGAAGGCCCCGCTCATGGCCATGCAGTTGAAGAACCAGTTCGAGATCGACGCGGATCTGGACCAGACCTGGAACCTGCTCACCGATCTGGAACGGATCATGCCCTGCATGCCGGGGGCCGCCCTCGACGGCATCGAAGGCGACAACTACCTGGGCAACGTCAAGATCAAGGTCGGCCCCATCGGAGCTCATTTCCGAGGGACCGCCCGGTTCACGCAGAAGGACGATGCGACATATAGCGCGGTGATCGCCGCGGCGGGCAAAGATCCCAAGGGACAGGCCGCGGCCAACGCGCAGATCCACGCCCGGCTCGAAGCCGTGACACAGACGCGCACCCGCGTGCTGATCGACACCGACCTCGACATCAGCGGCCGCATGGCGCAATTCGGCCGCGGCGCCATCGCCGATGTGAGCAACCGGCTGATCGGTCAGTTCGTCACCAACATCTCCGGTCTGCTGGCGCAGCCGGCCGCGGGGTCGGGGGGTGCGCCTGCACCGGCAGCGGCCAACGGCGCCGCGCCCGCCTTCACGCCGGCGCCCGCCGAGGCAGGCTTGAACCCACTGGAGTTCCTGCTGCCCATGATCAAAGACCGCTACGGGCAGGCTCTGATCGGCGGCTTCCTCGGATTCGCGTTGAGCTGGTTGGTGTTCGGCCGCCGCGTCGAGCGCCGGCCGCGGTACCCCTACATGCCATACCCGTATCCTCCGGGGCCGCAGTGAGCCAACGGATCCCATCACTGAAACCCGGTGAGCTCACCGACGCACAGCGCGTCGTCTACGACGGGATCACCGGTGGCGACAGGCTCAAAGGCACCCAGCATTTTCCGGTGGTCGCAGCGGACGGCTCCCTCACCGGGCCGTTCGGGATCATGCTCCACGCACCGGGGGTCGGCGACATCCTGCAGCAGTTGGGTGCCGCGATCCGCTATCGCACGAGCCTGACGGCCCGGGTCCGTGAAATCGGCATCCTGCTTGTCGGTGCCGCAATGAGATCGGATTACGAGTGGTGGGCACATTCGCGGGTCGCGCGCGGCATCGGTTTCACCGACGACGAGCTGGACCAGTTGTCGCGCGGGGCTTTTCGCACGTCGGATCCGCTCGAACAGACCGCCGCCGATCTGTGCACGGCCCTGCTGGGCGGTGGACCGGTGGGCTCGGCGGAGTACGCCCGATATGCCGACATCCTCGGCACCGAGGCCATCATCGAGCTGACCACGCTCGTCGGGTATTACCGCACACTGGCGCAGCTGATGGCGGTGTTCGACACCGGCGTCCCCGAGTGACGGGGCCGATGTCACAGTCCGGTGGCGGTCTCTGACGCCACGCCTGGTACCTGGTACCGACCTCGGACGCCTCGAACGATGTGAAAGGAAACGAGCACATGGAAACCTGGGATGCCGTTCGCGCGCGCCGCAACATCCGGACCTACAAGCCCGAGGGAGTTGCCGACGACGATCTGCTGCGGATCGTCGAGGCGGGCTGGCGGTCGCCGTCGGCGAAGAACCGGCAGCCGTGGGATTTCGTGATCGTCACCGATCCTGTTCAGCTGCAGGAACTCTCGACGGTCTGGGCGGGCGCAAAGCACATCGCCTCAGCCCCCGCCGCCATCGCGATCGTCGCCCCCGAGCCGCCCGACGAGCGTCGCAAGGTCGTCGATCAGTACGACCTCGGGCAGGCGACCATGGCGATGGCGATCACTGCCGCCGATCTCGGCATCGGGACCGCGCACTCGTCGGTCGGCGAGCAGGACAGGGCGTGCGAGATCCTCGGCGTGCCCGCCGACCATTTCGTGGCCTATCTGCTCGGCGTCGGCTATCCGGCCGACCGGCCGTTGAAGCCGATCAGCAAGCCCGATCGCAGGCCTTTCGACGAGGTGGTCCACCGCGGGCGTTGGTGACCCTGCGCCCGAGGCCGCTGAGCGTCACCACCATCCCGTCGCGGCGGCGATCTGACGACCGAGCTCATCTGCCAGTGTGCGCATGTAGGTGGCGGACAGGTGGTGCGAGTCGTGGTAGACGAGGACGTTTCCCTCGGTCACCCGGCAGTCCGTGGCATCGCAGACCGCATCCGAGAGGTCGAGCGGATACAGCAGTCGGTACCCCGCCGCCGCGTCCAGCGTCGGGTTGGTCTCGGACAGCGCCCATGACCGCTGCACCCCACAGCTGACGGCATCCCCACCGCGCGACAGGCAGTCGGCCGGATCGGCGAGCCATCCGTTCTGGACCAGCCACGGGGTATCGCGCATGCCGAGCACGCTGATCTCGTTGCTGGACAACGTGTCCCAGATCCCCAGATAACCGTCGGGCACCACGTCGCCCGGGCCGTCGAGGTTGGGCCGGGTGGTCGTGGTGAACACGAAATCGGGGCGGTCGGCGACCAGCTTGGCCATCGCCTCCTGATTCCACTCATGGCACTGCGGATAGGGATTGTCCGAAAGCGCGATGGTCGGCACCATCTCCGTGGTCAGCGGACATCCCATCTTCAGGTACGTGACGACCCGGAATCCGTGTGCGAGGCCGAGCATGTCGAGCGCGGTGATCCAGTGCTCGGCGTGCGACCCTCCGGCCAACGCGATGGTGCGCTCGGCGTCGACGTCGCCGTAGACGCAGTTGATGAGTTCCGCGGTGACGAAGTCGCTGATGCATCCGTCTTTGGTCGTGGCCGGGATGTCGTCCCTGGCTTCGAGCACGGTCGGACGCATCGGTAGTTGCGGCACCCGGACGCCGCTCGTCAGAGCGCGGGCCCCCGGATAGTCGCCGGCGGGCAGCAATGCCAGCTCGTGGCCCTTGGCACGTTGCAGCACGACGTGTTCGCGCCAGCTGAAGGACGTCACCGCCAGCGACACCGCGAGCAGTACGACCGCCGACCCCAGCGCGAACCTCGGCATGGACACCGGAATCCGGACCCGCCCCGGCCGTCGTGGCGCTCCGAGGGGCAGACGTGCGTGGCGCAGCGGATTCTCGACGAAGCGGTGGGTGAGATAGGCGAGCAGCAGCGAGGCTGCGAGGACGCCGAATCCGTCGAGGATGCCGACCCGCGGAGCGCCGGTGTGCACCAGCCAGAAGATCAGCACCGGCCAGTGCCAGAGGTACAGCGAGTAGGCGAGGCCGCCCAGGGCCACGAGCGGACGCGCGGCAAGCAGTCGCAGCGGCGATGCGATGAGCAGGATCGTCGCCGCGACAGGCACCAGCGCCCACGGCCCGGGGAACAACCGCGCCCCGTCGATGAGCGCACCGCAGGACAGGATGGCCGCGAGACCGGTCACAGCGGCTACCGTGGCCAGCCAGGCGGGGAGCCGCACACGCGAGAGTGTCAGCGCGGCGAGCACACCGGCCAGCGGCTCCCATGCCCTGGCGAAGCTGTCGTAGTAGGCCGCGGCCTGATCCTGTCCGTGCGCGACGATGGCGTACCAGAACGACGCAACCGTCAGCGCGCCCAGCACCACACCGAGGGCGACCCTCAACCGGCCGCCCAGCACGGGCCGCAAGACCAGTGTGAGCACGGTGACAACGCCTAACAGCGCGACATAGAACTGGCCCTGCACGGACATCGACCACAGGTGCTGCAGCGGGCTGACAGCCTCCCCGGCGCGCGTGTAATCGGACGCGGTCCCGGCCAGGTACCAGTTCTGGTAATAGCCGAGGCTCGCCAGGCTCTGATCGGCGAACGACTCCCAACGCGTCTCGGGCTGCAGCGCGACGGTCAGCAGCGCGGCCGCCCCGAGCACGACGACCATGGCGGGCAGCAGCCGCCGGACCAGCCGCAGCAGCAGCGGCAGCGGCGACAGTGCCGCGCCGGGCGTCAGCACGCGATTGAGGACCATCGCCCCGAAGAAATATCCCGACAGCACGAGGAAGACGTCGACGCCGCCCGAGACCCGGCCGAACCAGATGTGGAACACCGCGACCAGTGCGATCGCCAGACCGCGGAGACCGTCGAGGTCGTCACGGCGCGCGTTGGGGGCCGCTGCCGCCGCTGGATGCAACCCGCCGGACACCTTCACCGCCTTTTGACCACCGCATTCCGCGCCTCCGGGTGGGGACACCGGCCGGCGTTTGCCGAGAATTTACCCAACGCTGCGTCACGACGGCCAATTGTGAGGCCCGGCAGCACCGGGCGGAGGCAGCGCCGCATGGAGCCCCACCTCCTGCGCCTTGACGACGAAATGAACCGGGCGGCCCGGCGCGAGATCGAGATCGGCGACGGCGGCGGGTGTGACGTCGGCCGCGAGCCCCGTGCCGCCGTCAGGTTGATCGGTGCCGCGGACGCGCACCACGGCGCCGCGCATGTCGAGCTCACCGATGGTCACAGGAATGACATTGCGCGGGCTGCCGTGCGGTGTGTCCAGATGCACGGCCACCGCGCTCGGGGGAAACACCGCGATCGCCTGCGCACCCGGCGCGAGGTCACCCGTGCCGAAGATGTCGGCGCCCCAGGCAGTCCGGATGACGCCGGGCGCGGTCGCGACGCCCGGGATGAGATTGACCCCCGCGATACGGGCGGCGAAGGCGCTGCGCGGCGCCGTCAACACGTCCCGCGCCGGGCCGCGTTCGACGACCCGGCCGCCGTCGATGACGACCACGGTGTCGGCGATGGCCAGCGCGTCCAGCACGTCGTGGGTGACGATGATCGCCGTGCGGCCCTGGCCGCGCAAGACGTCGCGCAGCAGGCGCCGCAATGCGGGAGCGGCGGTGACATCGAGTGCTGCCATGGGCTCGTCGAGCAGCAGCACACGCGGCTCGGCCGCCAGCGCGCGGGCCACGGCTACCCGCTGGGCCTGCCCGCCCGACAGCTGGGCGGGTCTGCGGTCGGCGAGGTGGGTTGCATCGACAGCATCCAGCCACCGGCGCGCGGTGGCGCGGGAGTCGCTGCGCGACTGGCCTTTACATCGCGGCGCATAGCCGACGTTCGCCGTGACGGACATGTGGGGGAACAACATCGCCTGCTGGCTCAGCATCGCCACCCCGCGGGCGTGCGCAGGAACGAACGTCCCCGAGAAGGTGTCGGTGGCGACCGTGTCGCCGAGTTCGACCCGCCCTTCGTCGGGGCGCAGCAGACCGGCCACGATCGACAACAGGGTGGACTTTCCGGCGCCGTTCGGTCCCAGCACGGCAAGCACCTCGCCGTCGCCGACGCTGACGTCGAGGTCGACGGCGCGCTCAGCGAGCCTGGCCCGGACACGGACGGTGCTCACAACGGTCCCGCCAGGCGTCTGGTCGCCGATGCGACGACGACCAGCGCCGCAACCACGATCAGCAACAACGACAGTGCAACGGCTGCATCCGCGTCGCTTTCGCGCTGTAGATAGATTTCCAGCGGCAGGGTTCGGGTGACGCCTTCCAAGGACCCCGCGAACGTCAGCGTGGCACCGAACTCGCCGAGCGACCGCGCGAACGCGAGCACTGCGCCCGAGATGAGGCCCGGCAGTACCAGCGGCAGCGTGATGGTTCGCATCACGGTCGTCGGTCGGGCGCCCAGAGTCGCTGCGATGTGCTCGTATCCGGCCCCGGCGGAACGCAACGCACCTTCCAGGCTCACCACCAGGAAGGGCAGCGACACAAAGGATTGCGCGAGCACCACCGCGGTCGTGGAGAACGCGATCCGGACCCCGAGAACATCGAGTTGATGCCCGAGCAGTCCCTGCCTGCCGAACGTGTACAGCAGGGCGATGCCGCCGACCACCGGTGGCAGTACCAGCGGAAGGAGGACCAGGGCGCGCAGCACCGATCGGCCGGGAAAATCCCCGCGCGCGAGCACCAGGGCCATCGGCACGCCGAGCAGCACGCATACCGCGGTGCTGGCCGCCGCCGTCTGCAGACTCAGAAGCAGTGCCGCACGGGATGATTCGGAGGTGATCAGCGGGATGAAACGGGCCCAGTCGATGCTGAGCAGGATCGCGATCAGCGGAGTGATCACGAACAATGCGCCCACCGCGGCAGGTGCGTAGATCCAGGCCGGTATCCCGACCTGGATCCGTCCGGCCGCCCGGGTCACGGCGCGGCGAAGCCCGCTGCCGACAGTACGTCTCGACCTCGCGGACCCGTGACCAGCTCGATGAACTTCTGCGCGGCCGCGGGGTCGGCCGACGCGTTCAGCGCGGTGATCGGGTAGGTGTTGACCGCCGAGACCGATTCGGGGAACGGGACCGTCGTGACCTTGTCGCCCGCACCGGCCGCGTCGGTGACGTAGACCAGGCCGGCATCGGCTTGACCCGAGGTGACTTTGCCGAGGACATCGGTGACGGCGGATTCCTCGCTCACCGGCGCCAGCGTCACACCGGTGACTTCCTCGACCTTCTCGGTCGCCGAACCACACGGAACCTGCGGTGCGCAGACCACCACCTGGGTGCCCGGCCGGGCCAGATCGGCGAAAGACGCTATGCGCGCGGGGTTTCCGGGTGGTGTCACGATCGTCAGGGTATTCGTGGCGAAGGCGACGGGGGCCCCGGACACGAGGCCGGCGTCGATCGCTCTGGTCATGTTGGCACTGTCGGCGGAGGCGAACACGTCAGCCGGAGCGCCCTGAGAGAGCTGGGCAACGAGGTCAGAGGATCCCGCGAAGTTGAAGGTCACGGTCGTGCCGGGGTTGTCGTCCTCGAATCGGGCGCCGAGTTCGGTGAATGTGGACTTCAGTGAGGCTGCGGCGAACACCGTCAGGTCACCGGCGGCGGTGCTCGACTCTGATTGAGACGGTGAGCAGCCCGCTATCAACGAGGCGATGCCCATGGCCGCGGCGATGCGCTTCATGACTGGCCTGCCGGCGTTTCGATGATGACCGTCGTCGCCTTGACCACAGCGACGGCGACGACGCCCGGTTCGAGCCCGAGCTGGCGGGCCGACGCGGTGCTCATCAGCGACACCACGGTGAACGGGCCGCACTGCATCTGCACTTCGCTCATCACCTTGTCGGCGGTCACCTGGGTGACCAGACCCACCAGCCGGTTGCGGGCCGAACTGCCCCCGCCCAGCGGGTCAGGCGGCGGTGTCGCGTGGTCACGGGCGAACTCGGCGAGCGTCTTGCCGTCGACCACCATCCGCCCGGAGTCGTCTCTGGAGGCGGCGAGGCTGCCACTGTCGATCCAGCGTCGCACGGTGTCATCGCTGACGCCGAGCAGGATCGCTGCGTCCCTGATCCGGATGGCGGGCACCGGGTGCTCCTTCGGGTAGCATTCCGCACCTGCGGATCCGATTTGCCAATCAAACCATGTCAGCGGGCACCAGAGTCATCTGGGACCGAATTCGCGGAAATCGGCCTTGTCGCGCCCGCGGCGTTCATCTTCGATCTGCCTGCGAAGGCGTCCGGCGAGCGGCATGGTGCTCAGCGTGACCGTCATCGCCGTGACCATGATGTCTTCCAGCGAAGGGGTGCCTGTCGGGGGCGACCACGCCGGCCGCCCGTGGCGAACCGGCAAAGAACCGCGCGGGTGTGCTGAGATGAGTCCAGAAGTGGGTTCACGACCGCTAGTGAGGCACGAACATGGCTGACGAAATCGATAACTCCACGTTTGCGCCCGCGCGCAGCGAGGTCACTGTCCGCAAGGACATCGTCGACGGGGCGGTCATCCTGTCGGTGTTCGACGTCATCGACGCGGCGACGGCGGACGAGGTGAGTGCCGCGGTCGACGACGCGTTGGCCGGATCGCCGCAGGCGCTCGTCATCGACCTCACCGGAGTCACTTTCCTCGCCTCGGTCGGAATGACCATCCTGATCAAAGCGCGAGAGGACGTAGGCGCCGGCTTCGCCGTGGTCGCCGAGGGCAATGCGACGCGCAGACCGTTGATGCTCGTCGGCCTGGATTCGGAAATGACGCTGTGCCGGACCCGTGACGAGGCGCTGCGAGCCGTACAGCGCTGATCATTCGACGTCATCGAGCACCGAGAACGGCTCGGTCGGGTCCTCGACGACCACCAGCTGAGCAGCTGATTCCGACGGAACGACATTGCGGGACAACGCCTGGAGCGCGCGGTCGGTGCCGACGTCGTGGCCGGCATGCTCGGACAGCAGCCACCGCACCTCCAACAGGTCGCAATACGCCTGGATCGGTGTTCCCGTCGCACCCACCGCAGCGTGCGCGCGGTGCATCGTCGGAGTGGCGACTTCCATCACCCAGAGCTGGGCGGCGGTTCTGTCGTCGACATCGTGTCCGGCCTCGCGGCACAACTGTGCTCGATAGGCGTGTAGATCACCGAGCAGGATGCGGGCCTGACCCTCACCCACGTCGAGGCCGGTCAGCGTGCGTAGCTGCGTCGCGTGGTAGCGACGGTCGCCGACCGCGACGTGCAGGCGCAACTCGTCCGCGCCGGCACGAACCGGCTGCAGCGAGACCTCATCGACGGCGAAGCCCAGTTCGTTCAGCTTGCGGATGGTTCCTTCGACGCGGTAGCGGTCGGCGAACCCGAACGTGGGCTTCGAATGCAGCAGTTCCCAGAGCCCCTCGTAGCGTCTGCGAATGCCGAGTGCTTCATCGATGAAACCTGGTTCCAGATCCGGTCTTTCGAGTTTGGCCGCGAGATCGAGCAACCCCGCGGCGACGTTCTCCACCGTGATGTCGATGTCGTGGGTGCGCTGCCCGTCGGAAAGGCCGGGGTGGATCTCACTGGTCTCCGCGTCGACGAGGAACGCCTGCAGCACCTGGCCGTCCCGCGAGAAGAGGGTATTGGCCAGCGAGCAGTCGCCCCAGAACACTCCGTGCCGGTGTAGTTCCACGAGCAGCGTGGCCATCGCGTCGAACAGCCGTGCGCGATGCTTCGGCGCATCGGGTGGTAGCCGCATGAACAGCCGTCGGTACTGCCACGATCCCACCAGGTAACGCGTCAGCAGAATTGCGGTGTCGAAGTCGGGCTGGTTCACCAGGCCCGCGGGCCGGACCGCGTTGAGGCTCAATTCCTCCAGCCGACTCAGTGCGTCGTATTCGCGCGCGGCGATACGCGGTGGCAGCTCCTTGAGTGCCCACAGCTCGCCGTCGGATTCGACGAACCGCACCAGATGCCTACTCGGGCCCACCGGCATGTCGCGCAGCCGGACCTCAGGTGCTGCCCATTCGGCGAGCGGCCGATCCCACGGCAGCACCAGAAGCCCCGGGCACGGAGCCCGTAGCCGCAACTCCGGAGCGGCCATGGTTGACCTGACGATGCCGGGTGAGCGTCAGCTAGCCGGCGGCAGCCGCATGGCGCCCCTGCGACGTCGCGGCACGGGTCAGGTTGTCACCCGAGTGCGGGTCGAACAGATGCAGCCGCTCGGCATCCAGCCACAGGGTGGCCTTGTCGCCGGACCGAACGCGGCTGAGTGGGTCGAGCTCCACACAGATCTGTGTACGCAGTTGCTCGCTGTCGAGGTCATTGGCGAGCTCGGCGAGCTGGCCCGCGATCTCCGAGGATGCCTCGAAGGGCACGAACGCATACTGCTCGTTGCCCAGCCATTCGGTGACGTCGATGGTGACATCGAAAGTCACTCCGCGCGAACGCTTCTCCTGATCGACGAACTCGGCGTCCTCGAAGGCGCCGGGGCGGATACCCGCGATGTAGATCTTTCCGTCCTCCACGGCGCCGCGCCATTCGTCGCGCAGCGGGACCTTCACGAACGGCAACTCGATCTGGTCGCCGCGCACCTGGGCAGGCACGAAATTCATCGGCGGAGAGCCGATAAAGCCGGCGACGAACAGGTTCACCGGCTGGTCATAGAGCTCACGTGGGCTCGCGACCTGTTGCAGCACACCCTTTTTCAGCACAGCGACGCGGTCACCGAGCGTCATCGCCTCGGTCTGGTCGTGGGTGACGTATACCGTCGTCACCCCGAGTTTGCGCTGCAGGCGCAGGATTTCGGTGCGCATCTGGCCGCGCAGCTTGGCATCCAGGTTGGACAGCGGCTCGTCGAACAGGAACGCGTCGGCCTCGCGCACGATCGCACGGCCCATGGCCACCCGCTGGCGCTGACCACCGGACAGGTTGGCCGGCTTGCGGTCGAGGTGCTCGCCGAGCTCCAGTGTCTTGGCGGCCTCGTTGACCCTCGTGCGGATCTCCTCGTCGGAGAGCTTGCCCGACAGCCGGAGCGGAAAGGCGATGTTCTCGAACACCGACAGGTGGGGGTACAGGGCGTAGTTCTGGAACACCATCGCGAGGTTGCGGTCGCGCGGCGCCTTGTCGTTGACCCGCTTGTCGCCAATGACCATGTCGCCGGAGGTGATGTCCTCGAGGCCGACGATCATCCGCAGCAGCGTCGACTTACCGCAGCCCGACGGTCCGACGAGGATCATGAACTCGCCGTCGGCGATGTCGAGGCTGACGTCGTTGACGGCCGGGTAACCGTCGCCGTACTTCTTGACGATGTTGCTCATGGTGATTGCTGCCATGGGGTTATCCCTTCACTGCTCCGGAGGTCAGACCGGCGACGATGCGCCGCTGGAAGATGAGGACCAAGATGACGACGGGGATCGTCACGATCACCGACGCGGCCATGATGTAGGGGACCGGCGACTCGAAGTACGACGCACCCTGGAAGAACGCCAGCGCGGCGGGCACCGTACGTGCGCTGTCGGTCGAGGTCAGCGAGATCGCGAACAGAAAGTCGTTCCAGCAGAAGAAGAACGTCAGGATCGCGGTCGTGAACACCCCTGGTGCGGCGAGCGGGACGATCACCTTGCGGAACGCCTGCCACTGCGTGGCGCCGTCCACCTGCGCGGCATGCTCCATCTCCCACGGGATCTGACGGAAGAACGCCGACATCGTCCAGATCGACAGCGGCAGAGCGAAGGTCAGGTACGGGATGATCAGGCCGAGCCATGTGTCGTAGATGCCGAGCCCGCGCCACATGTCGAACAGCGGGCCCACCAGCGCAGCCTGCGGGAACATCGCGATGCCCAGCGCCAGTGACAACAGCAGCTTCTTGCCCGGGAACTCAAGGCGCGCAATGGCGTACGCGGCGAACATCGCGATGATCACCGAGATGATCGTGGCGATGATCGCGATGCCGATGGAGTTGATTAGCGCCCTGGTGAACAGCGGCTGGCTGAAGATCTGGGCGAAGTTGTCGAGGGTGAAGGTGCTCGGCAAAAACGACGGCTGGCCCGACACGATGTCCGACGGCGGTTTGAACGCCAGGCTGATCATCCACAGCATCGGCACGAAGCTGTAGATGACGATCACGATCCCGGCGATGGTCCACCATTTCGTGCTCTTGGTCACTGGTCACCCCTGACTTGCGAGAGGTCGGTTTTGAAGACCTTGATGAATACCCAGGCGATGGCGACGACGGAGAGGAACAACAGCACCGAGACCGCCGATCCCATACCGAGATTGACCAGTGTCACGTTCTGCCGGTAGGCCAGGAACGAGATCGTCTCGGTGTTGTTCGCGCCCGCCGTCATCACATACGGGTTGTCGAAGATGCGCCACGCGTCGAGCGTGCGGAACAGCAGGGCGACCATGATCGCGGCCTTCATGTTCGGCAGCGTGACCTTCCACAGCCGTTGCCAGGCGGTGGCGCCGTCGACCTTGGCTGCCTCCTGCATGTCCTCGGGAACCTGGACCAGTCCGGCGAGGAGCAGCAACGAGATGAACGGTGTCGTCTTCCAGATCTCCGAGAGGCAGATGACGAAGATGGCCGACCACCGGTCGCCGAACCAGTCGAACTCACTGAGATTCAGCCACTGGTTCACGAAGCCTGAGTCGATCGCGAACGCGTATCGCCAGATGAATGCCGAGACGACGGTGACGATGCCGTAGGGGATCAGGATGGCGGTCCGCAGTGGGCCGCGGCCGCGGACGATGCGCAGCATCACGAATGCGAACCAGAAGCCGAGCACCAATTCGATCGCCACCGTGACGACGGTGATCGCCAAGGTGGTGACGAAGTCGTTCCACCAGATCGGGTCGGTCAGGATGACACCGTAGTTGCTCAGCCCGACGAAGCTGCGCCCTTCCGGATCGGTGAGTCGGAAGTTGTACAGCGACAACACCAGTGCGTAGCCGAGCGGGTAGGCGGTGACGAGAAGCATCACCACGTACGACGGCAGGGTGAGGTAGAGCCCGAGCCTGCGTTCGCCCTTGGCGCGCTCGCTGACCGAGGGTTTACCGGGATCCTTCTGGATGGGAGCGTCGGCGATCGCGGTCACAGCAGCCGCCTCCCCGCCAGCACGTCAGCCATGAACTGGTCTGTCCTTTCCGGTGTTTCGGCATTCACCGAGGCGGGCGGATGCCACGTCTGCTGAATCGCGCCCGAGATGTCGGTGTAGAAGGGCGTGGGTGGCCGCGGGCCGCCGTCGCCGATGGATTCGCGGATCAGGTCGGCGTTCTCGTAGGTCTCCCTGATCTCGGGGTCGTCGTAGGAGGCGGCGTAGGGCGACGGTTCGCTCTCGTCGAGCATGTACTGCGTGGCTTTCGGTTCGGCGTTGATGCACTCGACGAGCGCGATCGCCTGGTCCGGATACTTGGTGTAGGCGCCGATGCCGAGGTTCGCCCCACCCAGTGGCGGCGCGCTGGGACGATCGGCGGACACCCTGGGGTAGCGGGCCCAGCCGATGTCGTCCACCACCTCCTGCGGGAGCGTGCCCTCCTCGGCCGCGCTACGGGCCGCGGCCAGCACGTACGGCCAGTTGACCATGAACATGCCCTGCTCGGACTGGAAGTTGGCGCGGGCCTGCTCCTCCGACGCGTTGGACATGTCGGTGGGAGCCGCGGGGGACCGGCCCAGGTTGCCGACGATCTCGGCGGCCTTCTCTCCGGGCGGGGTGGCCAGCGACGGCTTGGCGTTGCGGCCGGCCTCGACGTCCTCCAGCAGCGCGCCGCCCGCCGAGAGTACGAGTGCGTTGATCAGCACCGTGTAGCCCTCGTAGCGCTGCGCCTGCACGGCGATCTTCTTCTGTTGGCCCACAGCAGCTTTGAGCATCTCGTCCCACGTGAACGTCGGCGAGGCGGGGTCGACCCCGGCCGCGGCGGCAGCCGACTTGCGGTACCAGAGCAGCTGGGCGTTGGATTTGTAGGGCGCGCCGTAGAGCGTGTCTTCCCACATCCCCGTCTCGATGGGCGCCGGGAGCATCCCGGCCGTGAGGCGGCGGGACTCCTCGTCGGTGTAGGGGCGCAGGAACCCTGCGTTGGCGAATTCGGCGGTGAAGACCACGTCCATGCTGACCAGATCGATCGACGAGTCGCCCGCGGCGAGGCGGCGGACCATCTGCTCGCGCTGGGCGGTGGCGGTGCTCGGAAGTGATTCGATGCGTACCTGATAGGCGCCGTCGGAAGCCTCCGCGCACTGCTCGGCGCGTGCGACGGAGCCGCCGTTGTCGGGAAGGATGTACCAGGTCAGCGTCGGAGGTCCACTCTCGCTACCGCAACCGGACAACAGCGACGCGGCGACCAGAGGCGCACTGGCCAGCGCGATTGCGCGACGTCGTCGCCCGCGGGCGAACTGATTTCGTTTCATCACGTCCTCGTCTATGAAGTTTGCCTTCGTGTAAGGAAGTTGTGGTCTCCGAAGAGGGCCACCTGCAGCACATTCACCTACGGTCTGAGTGTGTCACACCTCACAGGTCGGGTGGGGCAGCGGTGTCAGTGCGGCGAGGCGGTAGACCCGCGAATCACCAGGCGGGTGGGCAGGGTCGTCAGCGCGTCGGTGTTCGGGGCGCTCACCGGTGCGGCTTCGCCGACCAGGTGGCGAAGAACTTCACGCGCGGCGATCTGACCTTGATCGCGCACCGGCTGTGCGACAGTCGTCAGGTCGTTCAGGTCGGCAGAAGGGTGGTCGTCCACGCCGATGATCGAGATCTGCTGTGGGACAGAGACTCCGGCGCGCCGAAGAGTGCGAAGTGCGCCAAGGGCGATCTCGTCGGAGTGGCAGAACACCGCAGTGGGCAGCCGCGGTCCGCTCAGTAGCATCTCCATGCCACGCGATCCGCCCTCGATGCTCCACTTCACTGTCACCACGGTGGGATCGCCGAGTCCGGCCTCGCGGATCTGCCGGTGGAAGCCGCTGATCCGCGCTTGATCGGTCGCCCAGGGAATGTCGGTGTCGTCGGCCGCCTGGATCATCGCGATGTCGCGGTGCCCGATGTGGATGAGGTGGCCGACGGCCTGACGGGCGGCGAGCTCGTCGTCTATGCCGATCCACGACCGGTTGCCGCCGGGGTGATGGCCTCCGACGAAAACACTCGGCACGCCGAGCTGATCGATGCGGGTACGTTCGCGCGCGGACAGCGGCAGCGAGACCACCACCACGGCATCGACCTTGCGGCGCAACGGAAGTGCCTCGAAGAACCGGTGTCGCGCAGCCGAATCCGGCAGTGTGCACAACACCAGATCCGTGCCGACGGTGTCGAATTCGTCGGCGATACCGGCCAGGACCGTGGAGTAGAACCACGCATCGATCCGCGGAACCACGACGCCGACGCGGCCGGTGGCTCCGCCCGCGAGTCGGGACGCCTCCGGTGAGACGACATAGGACAGCTCCCGAGCGGCGGTCATGATCCGGTCGCGTGTCGTCGGGGAGACCCCGGGTTCGCCGCGCAGGGCCCGAGACACCGAGGCGATCGACACCCCCGAGTGCCGGGCGACATCGGTCATGTTGACCGTCTGCTTCGGAATCATCAGATGTCGAGCCTAGCTCAGCGTAACTATTTACGTGATGCGATCCGGGATTGACATACCAGTGCCCTGTACCGACTCTGGACACGCAAACGTTTACGCAACCAATTCGCCCTGCCGAGGAGTTCGCCCGTGGCCCCCGAACAGTCGTGGTGGCAGACCGCCGTCGTCTACCAGGTCTATATCCGCAGCTTCGCCGACGGTAACGGCGACGGCATCGGTGACATCGAGGGTCTGCGCGCCAAGCTGGCATACCTCGGCCGCCTCGGTGTCGACGCGATCTGGATCAACCCGTGGTACCCGTCTCCGATGGCCGACGCCGGCTACGACGTGTCCGATTACCGCGACATCGAGCCGTCGTACGGCACCCTGGACGAGGCGCAGTCGTTGATCGCAGAGGCACACGACCTCGGGATCCGGGTCATCCTTGACATCGTCCCCAACCACACGTCCGATCAACACGTCTGGTTCAAAGCGGCGCTCGCCGACGACCCGGGCGCCCGCGATCGTTACCACTTCACATCGGGCAGGGGCGACGACGGCTCCGAGCCGCCGAACAACTGGCAGAGCATCTTCGGCGGCCCGGCATGGACCAGGGTGGCCGACGGCTCCTGGTATCTGCATCTCTTCGCCCCCGAACAGCCAGATCTCAACTGGGATCACCCCGAGGTGCGTGCGGAGTTCGAGGACGTCCTGTCGTTCTGGTTCGAGCGGGGTGTCGACGGCTTCCGCATCGATGTCGCCCACGGTCTGGTCAAAGTGCCGGGCCTGCCCGACGGTGTCGACCCCTCCGTCGACGCGGTGCCGCACTCGATGCTCGTCTTCGGCGACCAGCACCCCGCCTGGGATCAGGACGGCGTTCACGAGGTCTACCGCGGGTGGCGCGCAGTGGCCGACCGTTACACCCCCGAACGCATCTTCATCGCCGAAGCGTGGGTGTCGAGCAACGAGCGCCTGGCCCGCTACCTCCGGCCCGACGAACTGCACACCGCATTCCAGTTCGATTTCCTGCGCTCACCGTGGCGCGCCGAGAAACTCCGCGAAGTCATCGACGACGCGATCGGCTCCGCTGCCTCCGTCGGAGCTCCGCCGACGTGGGTCCTGTCCAATCACGATGTGACGCGTACCGTCACCCGCTTCTCGCGCTCGCAACCCGACCAACTCGTCGAGACCGACTGGGAGCGTGCCCGCTGGGCGCGCGAGGAACCCGACCACGAACTGGGTCGGAAGCGGGCGCGTGCGGCGGCCCTGGTCCAGTTGGCGTTGCCGGGTACCGCCTACGTCTATCAGGGTGAGGAACTCGCCCTCGAAGAGATCGAGGACGTGCCCGACGATCTCCGCCAGGACCCCACCTGGGTGCAGAGCGGCTACACCGATGTCGGTCGTGACGGATGCCGGATCCCGTTGCCGTGGAAGGACACTGCGCCGCCTTACGGTTTCGCCGGGGACCCGGCTGCGGTGACGTGGCTGCCGCAGCCCGATCACTGGGCACCCCACAGTGTGGAGGCGCAGGAGCGCGATTCCGCGTCGACCCTGAGCCTGTACCGCGACGCGCTGGAGCTGCGGCCGACACTGTGGCGCGACGCCGGTGACCTCAAGTGGCTCACGGCGCCCGACGGAGTCGTCGCGTTCGAGCGCGGTGCCTCCCAGTGCTGGGTCAACATCAGCACCGCGGATGTCGATCTGCCGCACGGCGCGGTGGTGGTCCTGGCCTCGGTGCCGGGCGTGGAGACGACGCTGCCGGTCGACACCGCGGTGTGGGTGAGGACCGAGTAGAGGTCTTTGTGCCCTCTACACAGCGCCCGCGGCAGCGCACTCTGGGGGTATGAACGGTCCGTTCCCCGACACCGAGACGCTGATGTCAGCCCTGGCGCTGGCCAACCGGGCACCGTCAGTGCACAACTCACAACCCTGGCGGTGGCGCGTCGGCGAAGAGAGCCTGCACCTGTACGCCGATCCGGCCCTGCTGCTTCCGCACACCGACCCGGCCGGCCGCGATCTCATGCTGAGCTGCGGGGCCGTGCTCAACCACTGCGTGGTGGCACTCGCCGCGCTCGGCTGGCAATCGAAGATCCACCGGTTTCCCGACCCCGCGGACCCGGATCACCTTGCCGCGGTGAGGCTGTACCGATATCCCGCAGCCGAACTCGACATCACGCTGGCCGCCGCAATCCCGCGGCGCCGCACCGACCGCCGTCACTACAGCTCGTGGCCGGTACCGCGCGGAGACATCGCGCTGATGGGTGCGCGTGCCGCCCGTGCCGGCGTCACGCTGCGGCACGTCGACGACGTCACAGGCCTCAAACGGCTCGTCGACGAGGCCGCGCGGCGGCACGGGTCTGATCACGGCTACCTCGCCGAACTCGCGACATGGAGTGGCCGGTACGCGTCCACGGCCGGGGTCCCGGCCAGGAGCGTGCCCGAAAGCGAGGTGGCAGGACCGATTTCGGCGCGGGCATTTGCCGGCGGCGTCTTGCCTCAGACTCCGAACATCGACGCCGCCGACGACAATGCGGCGGTGCTGGCGCTGGGCACCATCGGAGACGGACCGTTGTCGTGGCTGCGGGCGGGGGAGGCGACCAGCCTCGTGCTGCTGACCGCGACCGCGGTGGGGCTGGCGAGCTGCCCCATCACCGAGCCGCTGGAGATCACGGAAACCCGGGAAGGTCTGCGCCGCGACGTGTTCGGGGCCGACGGATATCCCCAGATGTTGTTGCGTGTCGGCTGGGCTCCGGTCAACGCGGATCCGCTTCCGGCCTCGCCGCGGCGCGACCTGACGGAGGTCGTCACGCGAGTGGACGGTTCGCCGCTGCGCTAGTCGCCCCTGCGGGTCCGGTCGAGCTTGGACACGAACACCGCGGCCTGCGTGCGACGTTCCATACCCAGCTTCGAAAGCAGGCGCGACACATAGTTTTTGACCGTCTTCTCGGCAAGGAACATTCGCGCGGCGATCTGCTTGTTGGTCAGACCCTCGCCCAGCAGGTCCAGCAACACCTTCTCCTGGTCGGTGAGGCCGGACAGTGGATCAGAGGGCTGGCCCTCGCCGCGAAGCTTGGCCATCAGGACCGCGGCGGCACGATTGTCCAGCAGAGAACGTCCCGCTCCGACTTCCTTGATCGCCCGGGCCAACTCCATGCCCTTGATGTCCTTGACCACATACCCGCTGGCGCCCGCGAGGATGGCGTCGAGCATCGCCTCGTCGGAGGTGAACGACGTCAGCATCAGACATCTCAGGTCGGGCAACCGGGACAGCAGATCGCGACACAGTTCGATGCCGTTGCCGTCGGGCAGCCGGACGTCGAGCACCGCGACGTCGGGCTGCAGCGCCGGAATCCGCGTCAGTGCCTCGGCCACCGACCCGGCCTCACCCACGACATCGAGTTCGGGGTCGCTGCCGAGCAGGTCGATCAGCCCGCGCCGGACCACCTCGTGGTCGTCTACCAGGAAAACCTTCACCATGTCGGACGTCATACCTCCGGGCCGGCACCGGTCACAGTGCGTGGGGCGTTGCACAGACCAGTATCGAACAGTCGGTGTCGCGGAGTGCGGCATTACCCGGTGCCCCGACGAGCGCGGCGACGCCGCCCGGCCGGTCGCGACCGCTGACGAGAAGCTGGACCGACTCCCCATGGACGGTCAGATAGTCCATGGTGCCGCCGTGCCTTCCGGCCGAGACGATGTCGAGATCCGGGTAGCAGCGCCGCCATTCGGCCAGCCGACGCTCCCACTGCGCCTCCACTTCGGGATAGGCGGGGGCGGGCGTCAGCACCCGCACCGGCGCGTTTCTGCGGCGGGCCTCGTCGAGGCCGTGGTGAAGAACGGCACTGCCTGCCGCGTTGTCGGTCACCTCGACGACGACGACACGATCGCGACGGCGGTGGGGCCGGTGCGTCCTGACGATCGCAACGGGGCAGTGCGCCGACACCGACAGGGCCGCGGCCGTGGCGCCCATCGTGCCCCGGGTGGAATGCCGGAGACCCCGGGCGCCGATACACAGCATCGCGGCGGATCTGGCGGCCTCGCGCAGGGTTCGGACCGGTCTGCCCTGCAGGATCTCCACTTCGATCTTGACCGGACGTTCGGTGGACTCCACCGCGGCCAACGCGTAGCGGATTGCCGTGTCCGCCGTCGCGAGACGGCGCGCCTGATCCTGCGGGTCGATCGTGTCGCGATCCTGATCGTCGATCACGTAGACGAGCCGCAGCGGGATGTCGCGGTCCGTCGCCTCATCGATCGCCCACAGCGCGGCGTCGACGGCAGCCGGGGATCCGTCGATCCCCACGACGACACGCTGCGCCCGGTGGTTCTCTAACATGGTGCACCTCTGTTCATTTCGAACACTTCACGAACGGGTCGGCGCGGCGTGGGAGGCGGCGGGGCGGCCAGTGCAGGCGCGACGCCGACTCGCACGATCACCTGCGGAATCGCGGTGGTTCCCACCAGCGATGCGACGGTGTCGCGACCGCTGGGAACTTCGGTGACGTGGGTGACGGTGCAGGTCGCCAGCCCCGAGATCGTCGCGTCCAGCAGGACCGCGGACAACGCCTCGCCGCATCGCAGTACGCTCTCGCGGGAATCGTCCTCCGTGGACAGCACCAGGATTCCGGCGCGGTCGTCCTCGACCTCGCCGCGTCGTTCGGGGTGGCCGGTGACCGGGAAGGCGCGTCCGACGTCGACCCGGTCACTTTCGGCCGCGGAGATCAGCGCACTTCTCGGGATTCCGTCATCGGCAACGAAATCGGCAGTCCACCAGAATAATTCGGAGTGGTAACCGGAGTCGTACATCCGCATCGTCTCTGCCAGGTGGCAGGCCTCGGACAAGGCCCCGCGCGCGTCGTCTGCGAGCGGGTGGGCTTGCACCGAGGCGCGTTGTGCGGCGTCGCCGAGCGCGCGGGCAAGCCCGTCCCAGTCCTGGGGAGCCGACATCGGCAGTCGGTCGGTGCGGCGCAACAGGATCGCGTCGGCCCGCGCCTTCTGCTGCGCGGTCACCCGCGGTGCGGCGGCGACGTCGACGCAGGCGATGTGCAGCGGGTTGTCCGGGTCGGGGAGGCGCCGGACGACGGTGTCCCACCCGGCCGCGGCCATCGCCACCCGGAAGTGGTCGAGTACGGCCCCGCAGCTGATCAGGGCCTCCCGCCCGGTGCTGTCCGTCGCGCGGATCATGCGACGGGGATCGGCGAACAGATCGACGCCGCGCTCGGTGGCGACCCAGCGCCACGGCTGGCTGTTGTGCAGGGACGGCGCCCGGCAGGCCACCGTCAGCGCGTCCATGATCGTCTCGGTGGGCACCCGCGTCGCCGGCATCCTGACCTCCATTCGGTTCACCACCGACACTGCCCGCCACAGGCCCGGGCCGACAGGGCCAATGGTCCTCAACCGCGCCGCTGTCGTGGTGCACCATGGTGTCGTGGCGCAGATCGAGGGACCGGATTCCGCAGACGGAGCGCGTCCGTTGCGGGCGACACTGTCGCAGCTTCGTCTTCGCGAACTGCTCACCGAGGTGCAGGACCGGGTCGAGCAGATCATCAAGGGCAGGGACCGCCTCGACGGTCTCGTGGATGCCATGTTGGTGGTCACCTCGGGCCTCGAACTCGACGACACCCTCCGCACGATCGTGCACACCGCGATCGACCTCGTCGACGCGCAGTACGGTGCCCTCGGCGTGCGAGGCGCCGGCCATGAGCTCGTCGAGTTCGTCTACGAGGGAATCGACGAGCCGACACGGCGGCGTATCGGCCATCTGCCCGAGGGCCGCGGTGTCCTCGGAGTTCTGCTCGACGACCCCAAACCGATTCGGCTCGAAGACATCTCGATGCACGCGGACTCTGTCGGCTTTCCTTCCGACCACCCGCCGATGCGCACATTCCTCGGGGTTCCCGTCCGCATCCGCGACGAGGTGTACGGAAACCTGTACCTCACCGAGAAGGTCGGTGGGGCTCCCTTCAGCGAGGACGATGAAGTCCTGGTCCAGGCGCTGGCCGCCGCCGCGGGTATCGCGATCGACAACGCCCGGCTCTACGAGCAGTCCCGCGCCCGTCAGTCGTGGATCGCCGCGACCCGCGACATCGGCACCGAGTTGCTGTCGGGGATCGATCCCGCCGGAGTCTTCCGTCGGGTCGCCGACGAGGCGCAGAAGCTCAGCGGCGCGGCGACCACGTTCGTCGCGATCGCCGAGGATCCGGATCAGCCCCGCATCGAGGTGGCCGACCTCACGGTCGTCGCGTCGGCGGGGGAGCCGATCGACGCCGGGCACTCCTCGATACCTGTTGCGGGAACGGCGATCGGCGAGGCGTTCGTCCAGCGCACGCCGGGCAAGTTCGCCGGCTCCGACGTCGGCGCCGGTACCGCGGCCGGCCCCGCGCTCGTGCTTCCCCTGCGGGCGACGGACGTGGTGCCCGGGGTGCTGGTTGCGCTGAGAAACATTGGTGAGCAACCCTTTCGCGACGAAGAGCTGGACATGATGGCGGCCTTCGCCGACCAGGCCGCGTTGGCGTGGCAGCTGGCCAGCACCCAGCACCGGATGCGCGAGCTGAGCATTCTGACCGACAGGGACCGCATCGCCCGCGACCTGCACGACCACGTGATCCAGAGGCTCTTCGCGGTGGGCCTGTCGCTACAGGGCACCTTGGCGCGGGCCAAGTCCGACGAAGTGCGACAACGACTTTCAAGTAGCGTCGACGACCTCCAGGAGGTCATCCAGGAGATTCGGACCACCATCTTCGACCTCCACGGCGGGTCGTCGGGGATCACCAGGCTGCGGCAGCGCATCGACGAGGCCGTCGCGGCGTTTCCCGAGGCGGGGCTGCGGACGTCCGTGCAGTACGTCGGTCCGTTGTCGGTCGTCGACGCGCCGTTGGCAGACCATGCGGAGGCTGTCGTACGCGAAGCGGTCAGCAACTCCGTTCGCCATTCCGGTGCCACCGCGCTGGCGGTCACCGTCACCGTCGACGACGACTTGTCGATCGGCGTGACCGACAACGGCCGGGGAATTGATCCCGACGTCACCGGGAGCGGGTTGGCCAATTTGGCCCGCCGCGCTGCCGAGGCCGGCGGCTCGTTTGCCATCTCCCGGGCCGCCGAGGGCGGAACGACGCTCACGTGGCGCGCCCCGCTGCCGTGACAATCGAGCGCCGCGTGTTCGCTTCACGGATACTTTGGTGCGTTTCGCCAGCGTAAGGCTGTGATGCCCGAGCTGGTCACCGCGCCCGGCCGGTGACGGGATCGCCTCTCCTTCGCAACAGTTGGGTAACGCCGCATCTGTCGCGGCGGCAAATTCTCAAATTATCGGTTCAGTAAGCCCAGTAACTACACGGATGTAATTCGCATGACGCGGACGCAGAAGGACTGGGAGAACATGTCTCGCACGAAAAAGGGCATCGTCGTCGTCATGATGGGCAGCGCGGGATTGTTCTTGAGCGCGCCGCTGCTGGGCCCCGCGGCCAACGCGACACCCACCCGCGGCGGCGTGCCGTGCGTCGGCATTCTCCAGCAAATGGTTTCCCGCCCCGGTGACATCCCGCAGGCGCTCAACGACTCGGCTCGCTCGTTCACCACGCCGGGGCAGCCGCGCCCGCCGGTCGTGGTGCCCCCCGCGAGCACCTCCATTCCTGCGGCCACGCCGCCTGTGCCCGGGACTCCACCGGGTTCGGTCGTCACCCCGTCGTCCGGCTCGACGCCTCCGGTGCCACCCCGGCCCGGGGTGCCCGTGACGACGTCGACCGGTGGCAGCACCCCGCCCGTTCCCCCCGTGCCGGGGTCGCCGGCCGGTACGCCGGTGGGCACTCCCGGAGTCCCCACCCCGCCGGTCCCGGGGGCACCCGCCGCCACCTCGACCGGCGTCGGAACGCCTCCTCTGCCTCCGGTCCCCGGCACGACCGTCGGCACGCCGGTGGGTAATCCCGGGATCCCCGCCCCGCCGACGCCGGGTGTGCCCGTGGTCGGCGACGGCGGCGCCGCGCTGCCGCCGCTTCCGCCCGCCCCGGGCGGTCCCGCCGCGGTCCCCGCGGGTCTCGCACTGCCCCCCGCCCCGGCGGCGCCGAATGCGCCGATCATCGGCGAGGCCGGTGCGGTACCGCCCGTCGGCGGCGCCGTGACGCCACCGGGCGAGCCGGGCGCTCCCGTCGCCGCAGCCGCCGGTGCAGCGGGCCCGGGTGGGTCCGGCATCGGTGGTGGTCCCGGTGGCGGCCCCGCGGGTCTTCCCGGTGCCCCGGTCGAGGGAGCTGCCGGTGCGGTGCCCCCTCCTCCCGCGCCGGTAGCTCCTCTCGCCGCCACAGCGGGCGACGTCCCGCCGCCCCCGCCTCCGATTCCCGGCGCTCCGGTGATCGGCGAGGCCCCAGCGGTGGCGCCTCCTGGTCCTGGTGCTCCGGGTGTGCCGGTGGTGGATGAGGCCGGGGTGGTGGCGCCTCCTGCTCCGGGTGGTCCCG
>NZ_JBGGKV020000018.1:0-59823 GCF_041287165.2 Mycobacterium bulgaricum
TCCGTGACAACCGGACCTGGCAACCTGATTCACCCCCGGTCACCGCCGCGGCTTGACTTCTTCATTGAGAGTCCTTTCGTCCGCCGATGGTCTATCGGCGCAATGGAGTCGGCGCACCAATGGGTGCAGCACCCCATCGAGGACATGTCCTGCGAGCGCAGGCCTCTCCGCAATGATTCAGGTGATCGTCACCTGGAAGCGCGAACGGACATTAACACGCCGCTACACGTTGAACCGGAACTCCACCACGTCGCCGTCAGCCATCACGTAGTCCTTGCCCTCCATCCGGACCTTGCCCGCGGCCTTGGCCGCCGCCATCGACCCGGCCTCGACGAGGTCGTCGTACGAGACGATCTCGGCCTTGATGAAGCCCTTCTCGAAGTCGGTGTGGATGACGCCGGCCGCCTTGGGCGCGGTGTCGCCCTGATGGATGGTCCACGCCCGCGCTTCCTTGGGCCCCGCCGTCAGATACGTCTGCAACTTCAGCGTGTGAAAACCCGCTCGCGCCAACGCATCCAGGCCCCGCTCGGTCTGACCGATCGACTCCAGCAGCTCCGCGGCCGACTCCTCGTCGAGCTCCTGCAACTCGGCCTCGATCTTCGCGTCGAGGAACACCGCATCGGCCGGGGCCACCAGTTCGCGCAGCGCCGTCACCCGCGCCTCGTCGGTCAGCACGGACTCGTCGGCGTTGAACACATACAGAAAAGGCTTGGAAGTCATCAGGTTCAGCTCGCGCAGCAGGGACACGTCCGTCCCCGCTGAGAACAGGGTCTTGCCCGTGTCGAGCACCGCGTTGGCCGCTTGGGCGGCCTCGTAGACGGGCCGGCGGTCCTTGTTGGTCCGCGCTTCCTTCTCCAGCCTCGGCAATGCGCGCTCCAGGGTCTGCATGTCGGCGAGGATCAGCTCGGTCTCGATCACCTCGATGTCGGACTTGGGGTCGACCCGGCCGTCGACGTGGACGACGTCGTCGTCGGCGAACACCCGGACCACCTGACAGATCGCGTCGCTCTCGCGGATGTTGGCGAGGAATTTGTTGCCCAGGCCCGCGCCCTCGGAGGCGCCCTTCACGATGCCCGCAATGTCGACGAACGTGACGGGCGCCGGCACGATCTTCTCCGAGCCGAACATCTTTGCCAGTTCGGTGAGCCGCTCGTCCGGGAGCGCCACCACGCCCTCGTTCGGTTCGATCGTCGCGAACGGGTAGTTGGCAGCCAGCACGTCGTTGCGCGTCAGTGCATTGAACAGAGTCGACTTACCGACGTTCGGCAGTCCGACGATTCCGAGATTGAGGCCCACGGAGTCCACAGTGTAGGCAATGTGATCGCCACACCATCGCGCGCTGGCGACGAGTAGTTGCTCAAGCCAGTAGGGTCGACGTGTGTCAGGACAGCGCGCCCGGTCGGCAGTGGCCGCCGATCACCGCTCCGCACACCCCAATGTCGCAGGGATTCCGTGGTGGGGTGCGGTTCTGACCGCCGTTTTCGCCGCCGCGATCGGCTTCGCTTTCGACGCGGGTTCCGGCGGCGGGCACTTGACCGCCGTGTTCGCGTCGCTCTATGTCATCGGCTGCCTGGTCGCGGTCCTGGCAGTCCAACAGTCCGGTCTGTTCACCGCGGTGATCCAGCCTCCGCTGGTGTTGTTCGTCACAGTGCCCGGGGCGTACTTCCTGATGCACAGCAGTGAGATCCAGGGGCTGAAAGACATCCTGATCAACTGCGGCTACCCGCTGATCGAACGCTTTCCGTTGATGTTCTTCACCTCCGCTGCGGTGCTGCTGATCGGTTTGGCGCGGTGGTACTTCGGCAAGGCGGCACGCACCGCGCCCGCGAAGGAACCCGAGCGCGCCCCGAAGGATGCCGGACCCGGCCTGTCCGCGAAGTTGTCCGCGTTCTCGGGGCTTCTCGGTGGCAAGACCGACGAGTCCGACGAGGATCCCAAGGAGCGTCGCGCCGCCGACCGGCGCCGTGCCCGCCAGTCGAAGCCGACGGCTGCGAAGGCACGCGGCGAACGGCCGGCCAAGCGAACTCCTCCGCGGTCGCGGCACCCCCGTGCCGCCGAGACCGAGATCATCGAGCCCGTCATCGACGACCGGCCGCGCCGGCGCCGCGAACGGCTCAGCGAGCCGCCACCGTCCGAGCCGCGCCGCCGCCCCCGGCCACCGTCATCGCGGGAGCCGCGCGAGCGAGAGTCGCGTGAGCGGGAGCCCCGCGAGCGGGAGCCACGCGAACGCAGGGCCCGCTACGAGCGCGACGACCGCTACGAACGTGCCCGGCGTGAACGTCCTGTGCGGCGCAGCCGGTACGACGAGTACGACTCCTACGACCCGTACGGGTCGTCGACCTCGCACCATCCGGTCTCACGGGTGCGCTACCGCGGCGAGGACTCCGAGGAACGCGGTGAGTACCGGCCTCGCAGGCGTGCATCCCGCGATGCCGAGGCCGACCGCTGGGAATACGACATCTGACGGCTCGGCGAGACTGAAACCACTCGCACTTCCTCTGCTGGAATGCAGTGTCGGCGCGAGGCCGTCAGGGAACCGCGCGCAGGAACCGACCCGCCGCGTCCACCGCAGGGGTGGAACTGCCTGCGTCGCTGACGAATACGGCCAGGGCAAGATCACCCCGGATGCCCACGAACCAGCCGTGGGCGTGGGTGGCCCCGTCCTGGGCGACGTACTCGGCCGTGCCCGTCTTGCCGAGCATTCCCGGGATGTCCTGCAGCTGGGTCGCGGTGCCGCCGGTGATCGTCTCCCGCATCATCGCCTGCACCTGCTCGTCGACAGCCGCCGGCACCGGATCCGGCGCGCGGTCGGGCACACCCGGTTCGCCGTCGACGATGGTCGGGGCGGGCACCGAGCCGCGCGCCAGCGTCGCGGCGACCAACGCCATCCCGAACGGCGACGCGGTGACCTTGCCCTGGCCGATGCCCTCCTCGACGCGCAGCGCGGACGTGTCGGCGACGGGCACCGAGCCGGTGACGGTGGTCATGCCGGGGGCGACGAAGTCGATGCCGAGACCGAGCTGCGCGGCCGCCTTGGTCAACGCGTCCGGTGGGAGGTCGACCGCGAGGCGGCCCATCGTGGTGTTGCACGACCGCGCGAACGCGGTGTGCAGCGGGACGTCCCCGAGCTCGAAGTTGTCGTCGTTGGGGATCTGCCTGCCCTCGATGTTCTCGGTGCCCGGGCAGCCCACGATGCTGTCGGGGGTGACCTGGCCGGCCTGCAGCGCCGCCGACACCGTCACCGTCTTGAACGTCGACCCCGGCGGATAGAGGCCGGTCAGCGCGATCGGCCCCTGGGCGTCGGCGGGGGCGTTCTGGGTGACGGCGAGCACATCGCCCGTCGACGGCTGAATCGCGACGATCGCGGCGGGGGTGGGTAAAGGCGCCAGCGCCGCCTCGCCGGCGAGCAGCATGCCGGCGTCGAGGGTGCTGGCGATGTCGCCGACAGCTGCGGCGTCCTGTCCGCCCACCCGCTTCGGGCCGGTGGCGGTTTCCGCGGTGACCGCCCAGCCGGCGGCGCCGTCGGTGCGCTGCTGCCACAGGTCGGACAGTCCCGCCAACGTGGGCGACGTCAATGCGCGGTCGGTGGCCAGCAGCCGGGTCTGCGGCCGCAGTGTGACGTTCGGCAGCGCTGACAGCTGTGCCTGGATCGGTGCCAGGTCGTCGTCGCGAAGCGTAATCGCGGTGACCGGCTCACCGGCGGCCAGCTCGTCGGTCAGCGACTGGGGCGTGATCGCCGGGGCGATCGGATTGAGCAGCGACGCAACGGTATTGACATCTGCGCCGGGTGCGATGTCGACCAGGGTGACGATGTGCTGGGTCAGTAGCTCGGCGCCGGTCCGGTCCAGCACCCGGGCCGCGGGTACCGGCGCGAGAGTGCTGAACGACAGCGGCCCTTCGTCGAGCCCGGGGGCGACCGCGGCGGGGTTCCACTGGATTGTCCAGTCGTCGCCCTGCTGGGTCGCTGTGCCGTCGGCGGTGTAGCTCCACTCGATCGTCTTCTCGGGACCGAATTTCCAGGTGGCCGACACCGTGAAGCTCGCCTGGTTCTCCTCGCGCTGCGAGCCGGTGACCGCGAACTGGACGTCCTTGCCGAGGCTGGCGTACAGCTTGTCCAACGTGTCGGCGGCCGCGGTCTCATCGTTCGTCAGCGCGGCAGCGGCCTGCGCGTCGCCGCGGGTCAGCGCCTCGGCGAAGCCCTGCACCGTCGAGGTGAGGCGGTCCTCGGCATCACTGCAGCCCGAGACCAGGAGCAGGACGGCGAGGAGGACGAGCGCGGTGCCGCGTCGCAGGGCCGTCACTGGCGAGCCGGGCGGATCTCTCGGGGCAGGGCGAAGACGAGTGTCTCGTTCGCGGTGGTCACCGGCTGCACGGTGCCGTAGCCGTGCTCGGCGAGACGATCCAGTACGCCGCGCACCAGGATCTCGGGGACCGACGCGCCGGAGGTGACACCGACGGTGGTGACGCCCTCCAGCCAGGCCGGATCGATGTCCTCGGCGTAGTCGACCAGATGCGCGGCGTGGGAGCCCGCGTTGAGCGCTACCTCGACCAGGCGCACCGAGTTCGACGAGTTCTTCGACCCGACGACGATCACGAGGTCGCATTCCGGCGCCATCGCCTTGACCGCGACCTGACGATTCTGCGTGGCATAGCAGATGTCGTCGCTGGGCGGATCCTGCAGCGTCGGGAACTTCTCGCGGAGCCTGCGCACGGTCTCCATCGTCTCGTCGACGCTCAGCGTGGTCTGCGAGAGCCAGATGACCTTGTCGGGATCGCGCACGGTGACGTTGTCGACCGCATCGGGGTTGTCGACAACCTGAACGTGATCGGGCGCCTCGCCCGCGGTGCCGACGACCTCCTCGTGGCCTTCGTGGCCGACGAGCAGGATGTCGTAGTCGTCGCGGGCGAAACGCTTCGCCTCGTTGTGCACCTTCGTCACCAGCGGGCACGTCGCGTCGATCGTCTGCAGGTTGCGGGCCTTGGCCTCGACGTGGACCGTCGGCGCGACGCCGTGGGCCGAGAACACGACGATGGCACCCTCGGGCACCTCGTCGGTCTGCTCGACGAAGATCGCGCCGGCCTTCGCCAGCGTGTCGACGACGTAGCGGTTGTGCACGATCTCGTGCCGTACGTAGATCGGGGCTCCGTGCTTTTCGAGGGCGCGTTCCACGGTCTCGACGGCGCGGTCGACGCCGGCGCAGTATCCGCGTGGCTCGGCCAGCAACACGCGTTTGCCGGTCGTCCGTTCAACGACCGAGCTCGCGGCGCCCGGGATCCCCATGTTGACAGTCGGCGGCATGACACCAGGGTACTTACCTGCCCCTCCAACCGCCCAGCCGTAGGCTGTGAGCATGTCAACTGCACCGTATGGGGTCCGCCTGCTCGTGGGCGCGGCAGTGACCGCCATCGAGGAGACCCGCAAGCTCCCCCAGACGATCCTCATGTACCCCATGACCATCGCCAGCCAGATCGCGCAGCTGGTCATGAAGATGCAGCAGGACGTCGCCGTCCTGGTGATCAAGGGCGACGAAACCCTGGAGTCGATCTTCCCACCCAAGGACGAACAACCGGAATGGGCGACGTTCGACGACGACGTGAGCGTCGCCGACGGCGTGGACGCCGACGGTGCGGCCGATGTGGTGGAGCTGCCCGTGCGCGACGGCGATCGCCTCACCGAAGGGCGCTTCGCGCTGTTCAGCGGCGACCCGGAGCCGGCGAAGGCCACCGAGACGTCCACCACGGCCGAGCCGTCGGAGGATGCCCCCGAGATCGTCGCCGAGATCGAATACGAGTCGCTGACGCTGGCGCAGCTGCGGGCTCGCCTGACGTCGCTGCGCGTGCCCGACCTGGAGGCGCTGCTCGCCTACGAGGAGTCGACCAAGGCACGCGCCCCGTATCAGACGCTGCTGGCCAACAGGATCACCCGCGCTTCGGCGAAGTGACCCGGCGAGCCGGGAAGTGAGCACCGACGCGGCGCCCGGGCAGTCTGCGGACAACCCGTTCCCGGTCCGTGGGGTGGCAATCCGCGTCGCCGGGTGGATCGACAAGCTCGGCGCGGTCTGGGTGGAGGGCCAGATCGCGCAGTTGACGCTGCGCCCGAACTCCAACACCGCGTTCATCACGCTGCGCGACCCGGCAGCCGACATGTCGCTGTCGCTGACGTGTCCGCGCGACCTGGTCGTCAACGCGCCCGTCCGGATGTCGGACGGCACGCAGGTGATCGTCTACGGCAAGCCCAGCTTCTACACGGGCCGCGGCACCTTCTCGCTGCGCGTCACCGAGATCAGGGCGGTCGGCATCGGTGAGCTGCTGGCGCGCATCGAGCGGCTGCGCAGGCTGCTCGACGCCGAGGGGCTGTTCGATCCGCGCCTGAAGCGGCCCATCCCCTTCCTGCCGGACACGATCGGGTTGATCACGGGGCGGGCGTCGGCCGCCGAGCACGACATCACCGCCGTCGCGTCCAGTCGGTGGCCCGCTGTCCGGTTCGCCGTCCGCAACACCGTGGTGCAGGGGCCCAACGCGGTGCCCCAGATCGTCGAAGCCCTGCGCGCACTCGACGCCGACCCCGAGGTCGACGTCATCGTGCTGGCGCGCGGCGGCGGCAGCGTCGAGGATCTGCTGCCGTTCTCCGACGAGACGCTGTGCCGCGAGATCGCCCGGTGCACGACGCCGGTGGTCAGCGCGATCGGTCACGAGCCCGACAACCCGATCTGCGATCTGGTCGCCGACCTGCGCGCGGCGACGCCGACCGATGCCGCGAAGCGGATCGTGCCCGACACCGCGGCCGAGCAGGCGCTGATCACCGATCTGCGCCGGCGCAGCGCCCGGGCGCTGCGCAACTGGGTGAATCGGGAAGCGCACGTCGTCGCGCAGTTGCGGAGCAGGCCCGTGCTGGCCCGCCCGCTGTCGGCGATCGACGCGCGTGCCGACGAGATCAGGCGCGCGCGCAGTGCCGCCCGGCGCGACATCACGCGATTCATCACCGGCGAGTCGGACCGCGTCGGCCACTTGTCGGCCCGCCTGATGACACTGGGGCCGGCAGCGACGCTGGCGCGGGGTTACGCGGTGGTGCAGGCAGTGCCCGCCTCCGGTGATCCGCATGTGGTGCAGTCTGTCGCGGATGCGCCGCCGGGGACGCGCCTGCGGGTGCGGGTGGGCGACGGCGCGGTGCTGGCGACGAGTGAAGGTGAGCAGTGAAGCCCATTAGTGAACTGGGATACGAGGAAGCCCGCGACGAACTCATCGACGTGGTGGAGCGTCTCGAGCATGGCGGGCTCGACCTGGATGCGTCGCTGAAGCTGTGGGAACGGGGTGAACAGCTGGCCAAATGTTGTGAGGAGCACTTAGCTGGCGCGCGTGAGAGAGTCGAGAAGGCGATCGCGGCCGACGACCCTGCCGAAGATTGACGCGGGAAAGATCCCGGAGACGGGATCTCGAAATTGGAACACGTTTCAGTTATTCTTCCCGGCATGGGTGACGCATCGCTGCAGACAGACCTCGGCCGGGTTCTGGTTACCGGGGGTTCAGGCTTCGTAGGAGCGAACCTGGTCAGCGAACTGCTGGACCGCGGCCTGGAGGTGCGTTCCTTCGACCGGGTGCCGTCGCCTCTTCCCGCCCACCCCCGCCTGGAGGTCTTCCAGGGAGACATCACCAGCGTCGACGACGTCGCCGCCGCGGTCGACGACATCGACACCGTCTTCCACACCGCGGCCATCATCGACCTGATGGGCGGCGGCTCGGCCACCCAGGAGTACCGCCGGCGCAGCTTCGCCGTGAACGTCGACGGCACCAAGAACCTCGTGCATGCCGCACAGAAGGCCGGTACGAAGCGGTTCGTGTACACCGCCTCCAACAGCGTCGTGATGGGCGGGCAGCGCATCGCCGGCGGGGACGAGACGTTGCCGTACACCGAGCGTTTCAACGATCTCTACACCGAGACCAAGGTGGTCGCCGAGAAGTTCGTGCTGTCCCAGAACGGCGTCTCGGGCATGCTGACGTGCTCGATCCGACCCAGCGGAATCTGGGGCCGCGGCGATCAGACGATGTTCCGCAAGGTGTTCGAGAGCGTCCTGGCCGGGCACGTCAAGGTGCTGGTCGGTAGCAAGGACGTCAAGCTGGACAACTCCTATGTGCACAACCTCGTGCACGGTTTCATCCTGGCCGCCCAGCACCTCGTCGAGGGCGGAACCGCGCCCGGCCAGGCGTATTTCATCAACGACGGCGAACCGATCAACATGTTCGAGTTCTCCCGCCCGGTGGTCGAGGCCTGCGGCGAGCCGTGGCCGACGGTCCGGATACCCGGACGGCTGGTGTGGTTCATCATGAAGATCTGGCAGTTCCTCCACTTCAAATTCGGGCTTCCCAAGCCGCTCCTGGAACCCCTTGCAGTGGAACGGATTTACCTCGACAACTACTTCTCCATCGCCAAAGCCGAGCGCGACCTCGGCTACACGCCGCTCTTCACCACCGAGCAGGCGCTGGCGCAGTGCACGCCCTACTACGTGGAACTGTTCCACCGGATGAAGTCCGAGTCCGGCCACCCCGCCGTCCAGGCCGCGGTGCCCGCACCGCCGAAGGGCTGACACACTACGGCGCATGCCGCAGTATCACGTCGCCGACAGCGACGGCGCACGGATCCGCTTCCTCGATTCCGGCGGCGACGACCGCGGTGCGCCGATCGTGTTCGTCCCCGGCTTCACCTGCGTCGCCGAGGACTACCTCGAGGTCCTACCGCTGTTCGGCCGCCGGACGATTGTGATCGAGCTCCGCGGCCACGGTCAAAGCAGCGCTCCGCCAGGCGATTACGACTCTGACACGCTCGGCCGCGACGTCGGCGCGGTCATCGACACGATCACCGACGGACCTGTGCACCTCGCGACGTTCTCCCGCGGTACGCCCTACGCGCTGGTGTGGGCGCTGGCGAATACCGGTCGGGTCCGCTCACTGGCGATCGGTGATTATGTGCCCGAGGAGATCGAGCTCACCGACGACATCATCGTCGGACTGCTCGACGGGCGCTGGCGCGGAACACCGGTGCACGAGCGGGTCGACCGCCAGGCCGGCATCGCGACCTTGCAGTCGGCGCGGACGCAGTCGTTCTGGGAGCCGCTCGCACGATGGCAGCCTCCGCTGCTCGCGGTGCGCGCCCTGGGCTCGCCGCTGATCGACGACGCCACCTGGGCCCGCTACCGATCTCTGTACCCGTCAGCCCGACTGCACGAATTCGCGGACTCACCGCACGACATCTTCCGGCCCGAGCGGGGCCGCTATCCGCGCCTAGTCCGCGAGCACGTCGACTCGGCGTGACGGCCGGGGGGCCGAGGAGATCAGAGCCGGCACCCCGTCCCCCGCGACGGGCCTGCCGAAGTAATAACCCTGAGCGATGTCACACCGCTTGTCGCGCAACCAGAATGCGGTGGCGGCCTCTTCGACTCCTTCGGCGACCACGGTGATGCCCAGATCCTGCGCGAGGTCGATGACCGCCGAAACGACGGCGGCCGCACGCGGATTCACGGTCACCGGCGCCACGAAGGAGCGGTCCAGCTTGACCTCGTCGATCGGCAGGTCGCGCAGGTAGGACAGCGCCGAGTAGCCGCTGCCGAAATCGTCGACGGCAACCCGGATTCCGCAGCCGCGCAACTGATGAAGGACATCGGTCACCGTCCCGAGATCGTCGACGACGAGGTCTTCGGTGATCTCGACGGTCAGCATGTCGGCAGCCAGACCGCGCTCGCCCAGGGCGTCGAGAAGCCGCCCCGGCAGCTGCGCGTCACGCAAGGTCGGCGCGAAGAGGTTGACCGCCACCGGTATCCGCACGCCTTGGGCCATCCAGTCCGCGGCCGCGTCGAGCACCATGTCGATCACAAGCTCTGACACCGGTCGCATGAGCCCGTGCTGACGGACCAGCGACATGAACGCGCCCGGGTTCAGCAGCCCGAGCCGCGGATGGGGCCACCGCAGCAGCGCCTCGACACCGATCATGCTGCCGGTCCGCAACGCGACCTTGGGCTGATAGACCATCTCCAGCTCGCCGGCATCGATGGCGTGACGCAGCTCGCCGAGAAGCTGCACCTTGGCCGCGCCGGCACCGGGCGATCGATCCGGGTTGTCGGCGATCAACTCCGCATCGGGCGCGGGCAGCGTCATGTCGGGGTCGAAGGTGTGGACCCGCGACGAGCGCGACTTCTTCGCGGTGTACATCGCCAGATCGGCCCGTTTGATCAAAGTCTCTGCTCCGAGCGCCGGCTCGTCGGGTGAGGCCACGGCGACGCCGATGCTGGCATGCATCAGAATTTGATGACCGTCGACGGTGAAGGGTTCGGCGAAGGCCTCCGCGACCCGTTGCGCGATCAGATCCGACGCATCGGCGTCACCCTGGAGCAGCAGCGCGAATTCGTCGCCTCCGACTCGGGCCACGACGTCACCGCTGCGCACACACGCGACGATGCGACGTCCGGCCCCGACCAGGAGACTGTCGGCCACCGGATGTCCCAGGCTGTCGTTCACGAGTTTGAAGTCGTCGAGATCGATCGAGATCACGGCGAGCCAGGGGCGGTCCTGCGCCTGCAGCGTCAGCGCGTGTGACAACCGGTCGTGGAACACCGTCCGGTTCGCCAAGCCGGTCAACGGATCGCGCAAGGCCCGCTCGGCCGCAACCGACAGCAGGTGGCGGTTCTCCCATGCCGCCACCGCCTGCCGCAGGCATACCGCGAGCGTCATGAGGGGCACGATGAAACGTTCGACGCCGGACATGACGAGCAGCGGCCCGACCGTGCCCGCCACCATGAACGGCATGTACGGCAGCCACACCGACACGCCGGGAGGTACGGAGAGCGACCGGCGGCGCGGAACGTCGGTGAGCCGGGCCAGTTGCGCCGCGGCGGCCAGCAGCACAAGACCGGCGGCCCATCCGATGTCCAGCATGCTGCCGGTCGCATAGGTGCCGTTGACCACGGCATGAGCGAATCCGATGTCGGAAACGGTGGTCAGGGCGAACGCAGCCACGACGAGGATCAGCACACTCCGGTCGCGCGTGTCGGAACGCACCAGGACGGACACCGCGACCCCGAGGGCCACGATGTCGAGCGTCGCATAGAGCATCGCGATCACGAGCGTGGTCCGATCGCCCTGATGGTCGTCGTAGACGTCCTGCAACGCGATGATCCAGGCGAGCAGGAACGCCGCCAGCGCAATGGTCACGCCGTCGAGCGCGACCCGCAGCTTCGAGTGCCGGGTGGACCCCATCCCGTACCGCGCCATCGTCAGCAGGGAAAGCACCGCAAGCGCGGTGAACAGCAGATAGAACGCGTCGGCGAGCGAAGGGAAGGGCCGCGGGTGCGCAGCGCTCTCGCGTACCAGGCAGACCAGGTCGCCGGCGACGTAGGCGGCCAGTGCACACGTGATGAGAAGCCATGACCGGCGAGGGCGCCCCGCTGCATGCCGGGCGGCCAGAGCCGCGTAGATCGTTGCGTAGCAGGACAACATCAGCGTGATGACGTTGGCGATGGTGCGCACCATGAGCCCGCCCCCATCGTCGACGGTGAGCAGGACTGCCAACCCGACGGCCAGCCCGATCGGTATCCACAATCCGCGCCTCACCAGAGGCCGCATCTGGCCAATACTCACGGCGCCCCCATGCAACTGTCACCGTGCACTCGAACGGACGGTCACGGGTTTGCTCACCCTACGGGATCACCCGGGATGAATTCGCGCACATGACGTGACTGCCGCGGCGGTCCTGCACGTCGCGACATGTTTCCTATGAGAAAAGTCACCAAACTTCTCCGTCCGTGTTCTTGCGACTTCAAGGTACGTCCAGCCAGCATCCGACGTTCTGATGGACGCCGATCCCACGTTGCTCCGCGGAGCAAGCGCCCAGACCGTGTCCGCCGAGGCGCACCCGTGTGCACAGGCTCACTCCACGCGGCATCCGGATTTGCCAGAAAAATTGACGGTGGCGCCCCTGCGCTACCGTCCCGCCGGCGTGAGCCACACCGGTGGCCGGTGCGTCACGTGCTGACGATCAGCCGAGACCCATCGGCTCGGTGAGATCGGCTGATATGCGCACCAGATCTGCCACACCGGAGGCATCCATGGGCCGCCCGAAGTAATAGCCCTGGCCGATGTCGCATCCCCTGTCGCGAAGCCAGGTGGCCGTCGCGGCCTCCTCGACGCCCTCGGCCACGACGGTGATCTGCAGATCGTGAGCGAGCTCGATGACGGCGCGCACCACCGCGGCGGCACGGCCGTCGCGATGCACCGGAGCGATGAAGAAGCGGTCCAGCTTGATCTCGTCGATCGGGAGATCCCGCAGGTAGGACAGTGCCGAATAACCGCTGCCGAAATCGTCGATCGCCACCCGTATCCCGCGGTCGCGCAGTTGGCGCAACACCTCGGTCACCGCGGCCAGATCACTGAGGACGAGATCTTCGGTGATCTCCACCGTCAACAGGTCGGTGGGCAGATCACGCCGGATGAGCGCGCGAGAGAGGTTGGCCGGCAGCTGCATGTCGCGGAAGAACGGGGCGAACAGGTTGACCGCCACCGGGATTCGCGTTCCGGACGCGTGCCACCGGACAGCGTCTTCGAGCACCTTGTCGAGGACGAGATTGGTGACGGGCCGCATCAATCCGTGCTGACGCACCAGGGACATGAACGAATCGGGCGCCAGCAGGCCCCGCTGGGGATGCGGCCATCGCAGGAGAGCCTCGACGCCGACGATGTGGCCGTTTCGCAGACACACCTTCGGTTGATAGGCCATCGTCAGGTCGCCGTTGTCGATGGCGTTGCGCAGCTCGCCGAGGAGCTGCACCTTGGCCGCGCCGGAGACGTGGGGCAGTTGTTCGACCTCGCCGGTGATCTCGGCGGGGTGGCCCACATGCAATGCCATGTCGGCGTCGTAGGTGTGCACCAGCGACGAGCGCGACTTCTTGGCTGCGTACATGGCCAGGTCGGCGCGTTTGATCAGGGTCTGCGGACCGATGTCCGCCTCGTCGGGCGGCGCCACAGCGACGCCCACGCTGGGCCGCATCAGGATCTGGTGGCCGTCGACGACGAACGGTTCGTTGAATGCCTCGACCACGCGCTGCGCGATCAGGTGCGCGTCGTCGACCTCACCTTCGAGCAGGAGGGCGAATTCGTCACCCCCTACGCGCGCCACCGTGTCACCGGTCCGTACGCAGTCGAGGATCCGCCTACCGGCCTGGATGAGCAGGCTGTCGGCAGCGGGATGCCCGAGGCTGTCGTTGACCAGTTTGAAATCGTCGAGATCGAGCGACACGACGGCGACGCGCCGGTCGTCGCGCGAACGCAGCATCAACGCGTGCTCGAGGCGATCGTTGAACAGCGTCCGGTTCGCCAGGCCGGTCAACGGGTCTCGCAGAGCCTGGTTCGCAGCGTGCGACAGGAGCCTCCGACTCTCCCAGGCCGCCACCGCCTGCCGCAGGCAGACGGCGACCACCACGACGGGCACGACGAATTTCTCGGCGCCGGACATGATCATCATCGGGCCCACGGTTCCGGCGAGCAGCAGGGGAATGTAGGGCAGCCACAGCGAGGCGTTCGACGGCACCACCAGCGACCGCGGACGGAGCGGGGGCGCCGAACGGCTCACCAGGGCGGCGGCGGCGAACAGGCACAGCGCGACGACCCACCCGATGTCGATGAAACTGCCGGCTTCATAGCGGTCGGCGGCCACGAGATAGGCGAACGCGACATCGCTGGCGGTTGTGACGGCGAGAGCGACGGCCAACAGCGCCAGCACCGATCGCTGGCCGCGGGCGGCGCGGGCGAGCACTGCCACTGCCACCGCGAGCGCCACGATGTCGGCGACCGGGTAGAGCAGCGCCAGCACCAGGTCCAGCTTGTCGTCGCGATAGGCCTCGTAGACGCTGCGCAGCGCGAAGATCCACGCCAGCAGAAAGACGCAGAGGCCGACCGTGATCCCGTCGAGCGCGATGCGCAGCTGTGCCTGCCGCCTCGGCCCGGTCTCGAAGGATCCCAGACTCAGGATCGCGTAGATCGCGAGCGCGATGAACGAGAAGTAGAAGAAATCCGCCGGTGAGGGATAGGGCGACATGTGCAGCACGTAGTCGCAGACCAACCAGATCAGGTCACCGATCGCCCAGGCGGCGAGGGCGCCGGCCATCAGGCTCCACGCCGTGCGCAGTCGCCCCTCGGCGGAACGTGCGGCGAGCACCGCGCACGTCGTCACGAACGTGGACAATCCGACGGTCGCGAATTCGTAGGCGATGCCGACCGGCTCACTGACACGTGCGAAGACGAGCAGAACCGCAAATCCGGCCGTCAGTACGACCGGTACCGCTGTCGACGGCCTCGTCAAAAGCCGGAAACCGCGTTCATCCACGGCGCTCCCATGCCCTACCACTGCATTCCTAGTCGCTGACGCTATCCCAATACCGACCGGCGAACGTGCGTTTGGCCATCCTGCGCTGGCGACAGCAGTGTTTTCCGACACATCGCGGTAGGTATGGCTAACTAAACCACCCTGAGAAGTCCGATGCGGACCACACCCTCGACCCGCCGGCTCCGGCCTCCGGCTGCGACAGGGCCAGGAAGCACCTCACACCCAGATGCTCAGGTTGATTCGGCCGCCTTCTTGATCGCCGCGAGCGTGGCGGGGATGCCGTCGCGCGCCGCGTCGCTGCGCTTGGCGATCTCGGCGTCGGCGTCGTCCCCGAACCGTTCCCGGAATCCTTCGAGCCCCTTGTCGAGGAATTCCCACGATTCGGTGAGACGGGTGCCGTCGCCCTCGGGTTCGAACGTGTAGCCCCAATACACCCAGCCGTTGTTGACCTCCCAGGCGAAGGTGCGGCCGGGGTCGGCGGCCACCACCTGGCTGCGGGTCTCCCACGTCCGCTCCGGAAGCTCGTTGCGGCCGGTGAACCAGGCGCCGACCTGTGGACCTTGGCCCTCGTCCCACCAGCAGGCCTTGCAGATCGGACTCCACTCACCCATCCGGGTCACGTCGGACACCATGGCGTATAGCTCGTCCGGCGACACAGCCACGGATATCGACTCTGATCGCTTCAATTCGGTCACGGCCCGAGTCTGCCATCAGCTATTGCGCTTTCATCGGCCGAGTGTGAGGTTGGAACGCGTTCTAGTCCGCAATCGAGAGGCCAACTGGATGAGCAACGGTAGCGAGCGCAGCCCGAGGGAAGCCGTCGTCATCGGCGGCGCATCGGGCATCGGGTGGGCGACGGCCCAGGCCCTTGCGGCCGAGGGCTGTCGCGTCACGATCGCCGACCTCAACGGCGAGAGCGCCAGGGACCGCGCGTCGGAGCTGGGGGCCGCGCACGCGACGGTCGACGTCACCGACGAGGACTCGGTGCAGCAGCTCTTCGACGGCATCGGCCCGCTGGACATCGCGGTCAACTGCGCAGGGTTCAGCAATGTCGGACTGATCACCGACATGCCCGCCGAGGACTTCCGCGCCGTCATCGACGTCTGCCTCAACGGAGCGTTCATCGTCGCCAAGCACGCGGGAAGGCATCTGCGCGAGGGCGGCTCGCTGATCCAGATCAGCTCACTCAACGGCAGGCAGCCCGCCGCGGGCATGAGCGCGTACTGCGCGGCCAAGGCCGGGCTGTCGATGCTGACGCAGGTGGCGGCGCTGGAGATGGGCCCACGCGGCATCCGGGTCAACGCCGTGGCGCCCGGATTCGTCCACACCCCCCTGACCGCGGCGGCCGCATCGGTGCCCGGTGTCGTCGAGGACTACGTCGACAACACGGCGCTGGGGCGCGCGGGCACACCGGAGGACATCGCGAATGCCGTTGTGTACCTGAGCTCCCCGGGATCTTCCTGGCTCACCGGCGAGGTGCTCGACATCAACGGCGGCGCCCACCTCAAGCGCTACCCCGATGTCATGGGCCACGTGATGCGACTGGTGGAGCAGTCGTGAGCTTCGCCGGCAAGCAGGCAATCGTCACCGGTGGCGGTTCCGGGATCGGCGCCGCGCTGTGCCGCGCCCTCGACCTGGCCGGTGCGTCCGTGCTGTGCACCGACATCGACCCCGACGCCGCCGAGCGCGTCGTGTCGACCCTGAGCTCACGCGCGCGGGCCGCGCGTCTCGACGTCACCGACGCCGCCGCGGTGCAGGCCGCCATCGATGAGGTTGTCACACGAACCGGCCGACTGGATCTGATGTTCAACAACGCTGGCATCGTGTGGGGCGGGGACACCGAGTTGCTCACCCTCGACCAGTGGAACGCCATCATCGACATCAACGTGCGCGGCGTCGTCCATGGCGTCGCGGCGGCGTATCCGCTGATGCTCAAGCAGGGACACGGCCACATCGTCAACACCGCGTCGATGGCCGGGCTCACCGCCGCAGGTCAGGTCACCAGCTACGTCGCGACCAAGCACGCCGTCGTGGGCCTGTCGATGGCGCTGCGCTCGGAGGCGGTGCCGCGCGGAGTCGGGGTGCTGGTGGTCTGTCCCGCCGCGGTGGAGACCCCGATCCTGGACAAGGGCGCCGTCGGCGGCTTCGTCGGTCGCGACTACTTCTTGCAGGCCCAGGGCGGCAAGCCCTACGACGCCGACCAGCTCGCTCGCGACACCCTGCGTGCGATCGAACGCAACAGGGCGATCCTCGTGAAACCGACTGTCGCCCATACCCAGTGGTGGATGGCACGCCTGGCGCCAGGGTTGATGAACCGCCTGGCGATGCGCTTCGTGGCAGGCCAGCGGACGCGGCAGGTCGATCGATCGCCGTCGGGGATCGCCGGTCCGAGTTAATGTGGCGACGGCCTCCAGGCGTGCGGGGGCCGGGAGGGCGCACATGAAGGACGACTTCAGCCTCACCCAGAAGCGGGCGCTGGCAGTCCTGACGGTGGTCGCGCTCGGGTTCGGCGCGTACTTCCTGCGCGGCTACATCCTTCTGATCGCGATCGCAGCGGTGCTCGCCTACCTGTTCGCACCGCTGTATCAGCGGCTGCGCACGAAGACGAACGTCGGTGTATCGGCGACCCTGACGCTGCTCGCGGCCATCGCGACGGTGGCCCTGCCGCTGGCCGGCGTCGTGTTCCTCGCAATCCTTCAGATCGACCAGGCCGTGAACAGCGTCAGCCGCTGGGCCGAGCAGACCGACTTCACCGCACTGGCGCAACAGCTACTCGATTCAGCCAATCAGCTGCTGGCCCGCGTCCCGTTCATGAACATCACGCTCACACCGGATTCGGTGCGCGAGGCGGCCACCACGCTCGGGCAGAACGCCGGCGAGGTCGCGCTCGGCGTTGCTCGCGATTCCGTCGGCGGACTCGCCGCGACCGTCACCGCGCTGGTGATCTTCCTCTACGTCTTCCTCGCTCTGCTCACCAACGGAGACAAGGTCGTCGCCCTGTTCCGGGACCTGAATCCGTTGGGAGAAAACGTCTCCGACATCTACCTCGCGAAGGTGGGTGCGATGGTCTCGGCGACGGTCAAGGGACAGTTCATCATCGCCGTGTTCCAGGGCGCGGCGGGCGCGATCTCGATCTACATCGCCGGTTTCCACGACGGCTTCTTCATGTTCCTGATCTTCCTGACCGCGTTGTCGTTCATCCCGCTCGGCAGCGGCATCGTCACCATCCCCGTCGGGATCCTGATGGCGGTGTTCGGCAACGTAGCCGGCGGCATCTTCGTCGTCGTGTTCCACGTCGTGGTCGTGACGAGCATCGACAACCTCCTGCGCCCGTTCCTGGTGCCCAAGAGTGCCCATCTGCATCCTGCGCTGATGCTGCTCGCGGTGTTCGCGGGCCTGCAGATGTTCGGCTTCTGGGGAATCGTGCTCGGTCCTGTGCTGATGATCGTGATCGTGACGACGATCAGCGTCTACCTCGTCGTCTACAAGGACGCGTCGACGGATTCGCTCACCGGGACGAGCGCCGACCCGGCGGACGACGAAGCGGAGCGTCAGGTGCCGTGGTGGCGAAGGATCCTGCCGGGTAAGCCGAAACCCCCGCAGGCGGCGAAACCCGAAGAGGACCCCGAACCGGCTCCCGCCTGATCAGAGCAGCGGCCTGATCAGAGCAGGCGCTCTTTGAGGAACGCGACCACGCGCTTACGCGCCTCGTAGGCCGGGTGACCGTCGACCTCGCGCACCTCAAGGGTCAGCACCGAGTGCGCCATCTTGCCGAACGCGTGCTCATTGCCCTTCTTCGAGTCGATCTCGATCACCTCGAACGCATCACCGAGCCGGTTCTTCAGCGTCGTGAACCGCGCGCCGGGCGCCAGCGGGTCCTCGCTGAAGCGAAGACCCAGCGCGCACAGACCCTCCTCGGCGGCACGCTTCTCGACGATCTTCAGCTCGGCTTCCGAGAGCCCCGGGTCGGCGCGCTGTTTGGCGGTCAACCCGATGGGCAGCGACGGCTGGCTGAGCACTGGCGCCAGCACGCTGTCGTCCACCGCGGCCGCCAGCGCAAAACCGCCACTCCAGCATTCGCCGATGACGCCGACACCCTTGCCGGGCGAGTGCTCGTTGAGATCGCGCGCCAGCGCTCGCAGATAGTGGGCGACAGGCCGGTCGGCGTTCGTGGCGAACGCTGCGAATTCCTTTGCCACGCAACCGCGCACCATCACCGGAACCGCGCCCGGCCGGACCCCCGGCGCCCCGGGGGTGCCGTAGAGCGAAGGGGCGGCCACCGTGAAGCCGTTGTCTACCAGGTGGTTTCCGAGTGCGAGAACCCCCGGGTGCAGGCCTGGCATCTCCGGGATGAGTACGACGCCGGGGCCCTCGCCCTTGCGATACACGTCGTAGGTGAACCCGGCAGCGGAGAACGGCGCGGCCGCCCATCCCGTGAGATCGGCTTCGGGAGCCGTCAGGCCGGCGTAGCGGTCGGTCATCGAGTCTCCCGGGCTAGGTGACAGTCAACGGCGGCTGGGACTGCGTCGCCGCAGCCAGCGTACGGTACTCATCCGTACCTGCGGCGCCTGTCACCGCAAGTTGCGCGGGCCCGGTCGGCCCGCGGACCTCCGCGGTCCACACCGGCTCGTTCGGTTTGCCGTCGACCTCACCGCCCTCGTAGACCACCCAGCGGACACCGTCGACATCCTGGGTCCCGGTGGGCACCAGGTCGGGGCTGAACGACGCGATCAGCTTGTCCTCGTCGGCGTTGCTCTGGGTGATGCTCAGATACATGCCACTCGGCGTCAGGTAGCCCACGACGGAGCCGACGGCGCGCACGGGCTGGCCCGTCACCGGATCCCGGCGACCGCCCTCGATCCCCTTGCGGCTACCCGAGTTGGCGGCCCAGCCCTCGGGAAGCTGCGGCACCCGGATGGGGATCTTCAACGCGTCGGCATCGGCCTGCAGCGCCGCGGGCGCGTCGTAGTCGGGCGCGGGCCCCGGGCCCGGCCCCGTCGGCGCGAACGAACACATTCCGAGCACACCGGCGAGCACCACGCAGGCCACCACCAGCGGCGCCATGGACCAGAACATGTCGCGGCCGTCCTGCAGAAGACGAGACTTGGCGGCCTTCGGTGCCGGCATCGCGTAGCCCTCGACGGGCGTGCCGGCACCGTCGTGGCCTGCGATGTCGGGCTCGCGACCCGGGTCACCGGCGACCTCGTGGCCCGGCTCGGGCGGCGTCGTCATGACAGCCAGTATCCCAGCTCTCAATTGCAGAACCCCTAATGGGAGAATCTGGCGCATGAGCGCCTCGCGACGTGAAGCCCCTGACCGCAACCTCGCCCTGGAGCTCGTGCGGGTCACCGAAGCCGGCGCCATGGCGGCGGGCCGGTGGGTTGGTCGTGGCGACAAGGAGGGCGGCGACGGCGCCGCCGTCGACGCGATGCGCGAACTGGTGAACTCGGTGTCCATGCGCGGCGTCGTCGTGATCGGCGAGGGCGAGAAGGACAACGCGCCGATGCTTTACAACGGCGAAGAGGTCGGCAACGGCGACGGACCGGAATGTGACTTCGCCGTCGACCCCGTCGACGGCACCACGCTGATGAGCAAGGGCATGCCGAACGCGATCTCGGTGCTCGCAGTGGCCGAGCGCGGCGCGATGTTCGACCCGTCGGCAGTGTTCTACATGCACAAGATCGCCGTCGGTCCCGACGCGGCGGACGTCATCGACATCAACGCACCGATCGCCGAGAACATCAAGGCGGTGGCCGCTGTGAAGAAGTCCAGCGTCCGCGATCTGACCGTCTGCATCCTCGACCGCCCGCGGCACACCCAGCTGATGGCCGACGTCCGCGAGGCGGGCGCCCGCATCCGGCTGATCTCCGACGGCGACGTGGCCGGCGCCATCGCGGCATGCCGCCCCGGATCCGGGACCGACATGCTCGTCGGCATCGGCGGCACGCCGGAGGGCATCATCGCCGCCGCAGCGATCCGCTGCATGGGCGGCGCCATCCAGGCCAAGCTGGCGCCCACCGACGACGACGAACGCCAGAAGGCGGTCGACCGGGGTTACGACCTGGACCGGGTGCTCAATACCGAGGACCTGGTGTCGGGCGAGAACGTCTTCTTCTGCGCCACCGGCGTCACCGACGGCGACCTGCTCAAAGGTGTGCAGTACTACGGCGGCGGCTGCACCACGCAGTCGATCGTGATGAGGTCGAAATCCGGCACGGTCCGGATGATCGAGGCCTACCACCGGCTGGCCAAGCTCAACGAGTACTCCGCCGTGGACTTCACCGGTGACAAGACCGCTGCATACCCCTTGCCGTAACCCCCGTTAGTCAACCGACACGAACAGGAAGCGAATGCCCGACAAAGAGGTCGACAGCACGGAATACCGGATCGAGCACGACACCATGGGTGAGGTCCGGGTGCCCAAGAACGCGCTGTGGCGAGCCCAGACGCAGCGCGCCGTGGAGAACTTCCCCATCTCGTTCCGGCCGCTGGAGCGCACCCAGATCCGCGCACTCGGCCTGCTCAAGGGGGCGTGCGCGCAGGTGAACAAGGACCTCGGCCTACTGGATGCCGACAAGGCCGACGCGATCGTCGCCGCGGCGGCCGAGATCGCCGACGGGCAGCACGACGACCAGTTCCCGATCGACGTGTTCCAGACCGGCTCGGGCACCAGCTCCAACATGAACGCCAACGAGGTGATCGCGTCGATCGCGGCAGCGGGCGGTGTGACCGTCCACCCGAACGACGACGTCAACATGTCGCAGAGCTCGAACGACACATTCCCGACGGCGACGCACATCGCGGCCACCGAAGCCGCTGTGCGGCACCTGATTCCGGCGCTGGAGGTGCTGCACGAGTCGTTGGAGGTCAAGGCCCGCCAGTGGAAGACGACGGTGAAGTCCGGCCGCACCCACCTGATGGATGCCGTCCCCGTCACGCTCGGGCAGGAGTTCGGCGGCTATGCCCGTCAGATCGAGGCCGGCATCGAGAGAGTGAAGTCGACCCTCCCCCGCCTCGGCGAGCTCGCGATCGGCGGCACCGCCGTCGGGACCGGGCTGAACGCGCCCGATGGGTTCGGCGAGAAGGTCGTCGAGGTGCTCCGGTCACAGACGGGCATCGAGGAGCTGCGCCCGTGCGTCGACCACTTCGAGGCCCAAGCCGCGCGTGACGGCCTCGTCGAGGCGTCCGGTGCGCTCAAGACCATCGCGGTCTCACTGACCAAGATCGCCAACGACATCCGCTGGATGGGCTCGGGTCCGCTGACCGGCCTCGGCGAGCTCCAGCTCCCAGACCTGCAGCCGGGCAGCTCGATCATGCCCGGCAAGGTCAATCCCGTATTGCCCGAGGCGGTTACGCAGGTCGCGGCGCAGGTCATCGGCAACGACGCGGCCGTCGCCGTCGGCGGCCTGTCGGGTGCGTTCGAGCTCAACGTCTACATCCCGATGATGGCGCGCAACATTCTCGAGTCGTTCGAGTTGCTGGCCAACGTGTCGAAGTTGTTCGCCACCAAATGCATCGACGGCCTGGTCGCCAACGACGAGCGGCTGCGCGAGCTGGCGGAATCGTCACCATCCATCGTGACCCCGCTGAACTCGGCGATCGGGTACGAGGAGGCCGCCAAGGTCGCCAAGCAGGCACTCAAGGAGAAGAAGACGATCCGGCAGACGGTCATCGACCGCGGCCTGATCGGCGACAAACTGTCCGAAGAAGAGCTGGACAAGCGCCTCGACGTGCTGAAGATGGCGAAGGTGAAGCAGGGCGACTAGTCCGTCGCCGCGTGCGAATTTTCGTGGCGGTAGATCTGCCAAACGCCTGACGAATCGTCAAGACGGGCAGAAGATTAGGGCACATCCGACTCGCCGTCAGCCCTGTGGGCTGGCGGCGGCTCGCCGCCAGGTACGAATTCAGGAGATGCGGTGACCGCTACTCTCGAGCCCGACATCACGTCCACGTCTGCTGCGCTGGTCACGACGGCCACCAGCCAGCCCGCCCTGCGGACAGGTTTTGTCATGCTGGGTCTGGCATCTCTGGTGGATCTGTCGAAAGCCAGGCACGGCTGGGGCGCCGATCGCATGTTGGCGGTTTCCGGCGCGGCGGCCGCCGGGTGGTTCTTCGTCGAAGGTCGTCGCCGCCAGTAACCGGACGCGCGCCGTCAGGCCCTGTCGCGGCTGCCGTAGAGGCTGCCCGGTGGGCGCGGGCCCAGCATCTGCGAGACCGTCACGAGGTGGTAGCCCTCGGCAGTCAGCGCCGGGACGAGCTCAGCCATCAGGTCGACCGTCGGCGCCAACGTGTCGTGCAGCAGCACCACCGAGTTCGGTCTGACCTGTGTACTCAGCAGGTGGCGGGTGGCCGCCGGATCGTTCCGGTAGTCGAGCGTGTTGACATCCCAGTTGACGACAGCCAGACCTTGGCGTCCCGCTTCGGCGAGCACCGCGTCGTCGACCGCACCGAATCCGGTGCGCGCCAACACGGATCGCCGCCCCGTCGCCGCCACGAGCGCGTCTGTGGCCCTGCGGAATTCGGCCGCGATGTCCTGCGGCGGCAGCATCGTCATGTCGAGGTGCTGCCAGGTGTGGTTGCCGATCTCCATGCCCGCCTCGGCGATGCGGCGCGCGGCGGCGGGGTCGGCAGCCACCCTGTCGCCGATCAGGAAGAACGTTGCCCGCGCGGCGTGGTCGCGCAGGATCTGCAGCAGCCGGTCGGTGTACGGGCCCGGCCCGTCGTCGAACGTCAGTGCCACGCACTTCACCCGCGCGCAATCGACGGCGTCGGCTGCGGCGGGCGGCGTCGTCACGACGAACGCGAGCAGCAGAGCCACCACCGCCAGCGATTTCGGCGTGAAAATCGCCGCTGAGCGACGATAATCACGCCGAAATCGCCCGGTCATGGCAGGGCGCCGGGGCTGATCTCCTCCAGCATCTCGGTGACCAGCGCCGCGATCGGCGACCGCTCACTGCGCAGCAGCGTGATGTGCGCGAAGAGCGGGTGGCCCTTGAGCTTCTCGATGACCGCGGCGACACCGTCGTGGCGGCCGACGCGAAGGTTGTCCCGTTGCGCCACATCGTGGGTCAGCACCACGCGCGAGCCTGCACCGAGGCGCGACAACACGGTCAGGAGCACGTTGCGCTCCAGCGACTGCGCCTCGTCGACGATCACGAACGAGTCGTGCAGCGAGCGGCCGCGAATGTGGGTCAGCGGCAACACCTCGAGCATGCCGCGCGAGAGCACCTCTTCGAGGACGGCCGGGCTGGCGAGACCTTCGAGGGTGTCGAAGACGGCCTGGGCCCACGGCCCCATCTTCTCGGACTCGCTGCCGGGCAGGTAGCCGAGATCCTGGCCGCCCACCGCGTAGAGCGGACGAAACACCACGACTTTGCGCTGCGTGCGACGTTCGAGCACGGCTTCCAGACCGGCACACAGCGCGAGTGCCGACTTCCCGGTGCCCGCCTTGCCGCCGAGCGACACGATGCCCACGGACTCGTCGAGCAGCAGATCGAGGGCGACGCGTTGTTCGGCTGACCTTCCCCGGAGGCCGAACACTTCGCGGTCGCCGCGGACCAGCTGCACCTTCTTGTCGGGGTTGACGCGCCCGAGAGCGTGAGAGTTGCTGCCCAGCAAGCGAACTCCGGTATGGCACGGAAGATCGCGGGCGGCCTCAAGATCGATCTCGCCTTCGGCGAACAGCATGTCGACGTCCTCGCCTGCCACCTCGACCTCGGCCATGCCGGTCCAGCCCGAGGTCACCACGTCCTGGGCGTGGTACTCGTCGGCGAGCAGGCCGACGGCGCCGGCCTTGACGCGCAGCGGGATGTCCTTGCTGACCAGCGTGACGCGTTTGCCCTCGGCGGCGAGGTTCGCGGCCACCGTCAGGATGCGGGCGTCGTTGCTGTCGTTGCGGAAGCCGGCGGGCAGCACCGAGGGATCACTGTGGTTGAGCTCGACGGTCAGCGTACCGCCTTCTGCCCCAACGGGAATCGGCTGATCAAGGCGTCCGTGTTCCAAACGCAGATCGTCGAGCATGCGCAAGGCCTGCCGGGCAAACCAACCCAACTCGTGGTGGTGGCGTTTGGCCTCCAGTTCGCTGATAACGACCAGCGGAACCACCACTTCGTGTTCGGCGAACCGCGTGATGGCCCAGGGATCGGACAACAACACGGAGGTGTCGAGCACGTAGGTCCGAAGCGAATCAGTCACGTAGCGCTCCTTGAGGCTGCGCGTGTTCATGCGACCCCACACGAACTACTCGGTGGACACACAAGCGGTCTCAGGACCGGGGCCGGTCCTTTCGAATCTGGACCGCCCGGACAGCAGAGCATGTCGCTAGCCATCGGATTTGACGCTACTCCCGGTGGGGCAATCACGCCTTGCAGGCGCGCCGGGACTGAAAGACGCGCGCGTTACTAGCTGGTGAACTGTGCGAGCAGAGGCTCGTCGGCCAGCCCCCACGCGGCGATGCGGTCGGAGACGACCTTGGCCAGCTGATCGCGGTCGAAGATGCCCGCCGCGGCCACCGCGACCTTGTCCTGATACGCGTCGATGTCCCCGCCGACGACGTCGAGGCCCGCCGCGCGCCGCGCGATGGCGTCGATCGTCTCGTCACGCGTGTAGGTCAGGCAGTGGGCGACGAGGTTGGCGAAAAACTGCTCGTGCCGCTCCTCGTCGGCTGCGATCTTGCCGACCAATCCCTTGAGCACCGGCTCGTCGATCTGCGCTTCGAGGTTGCGGCAGAACACGGCGTGCGCGCGCTCCCAGAGCGCCATGAACGCCAGCGTCTCGACCTGGGTGTAGCTGTCGGCGCGGTAACCCTTCATCACATGTTCGACGCGCACGTCCTCGTTGGCCGACGGGTCGACCTCGCGGGTGACCACGAGGTAGTTGCGCAGCGCGACGGCGTGCAGGTGCTCCTCGGCGGTCCACCGGCCCATCCAGCGGCCCCACTTGTCCTCGAGGATGAAGTGCTCGACGAACTCGCGGTGATAGCCGGCGAGGTTGTCCTTGGTGATGAGCAGGATCTCGAGAGCGTCGGTGATGTGCCGGGGCAGCGTCTCGTCGGACTGCTCCCAGTCGCGCCCACCGAGGAACGCGAAGTTCTCGCCCTGGTCGAACGGCACGTAGTCATGCGCGTACCAGATGTCCTCGGTGTCGAGGTGGCGTCGGAGTTCTTCCAGGACGACAGGCTCGAGTTCGAGGGTCAGCGCATTAGCGACAGGTTTCTGTGCCATGCGGTTACAGTAACCCAATTCTGTGGGAATCGTAAAATTCCGATCCCCGACACGCCGACGGTCAGAGGGTGAGGCCCGGGTAGAGCGGATTGGCCTCCAGCAGCTCGGCAGCCGCCGCGTGCACGCGCGCGGCCACACCGTCGGCGATCGTGTACTTGGCCTTCGACGGTCCGTTCGGCCCCGCGGCCGGCTGCGTGTTCTTCAACACCTCGACGACCAGATCGGCGACGCGGTCGAAGTCGTCGGCGCCGAACCCGCGTGTGGTCAGTGCGGGTGACCCGAAGCGGATGCCGCTGGTGTACCAGGCGCCGTTCGGGTCGGCGGGGATCGCGTTGCGGTTGGTGACGATGCCGGAGTCCAGCAGCGCGGACTCGGCCTGACGCCCGGTCAGACCGAACGACGTCACGTCCAGCAGCACGAGGTGGTTGTCTGTGCCACCGGTGACCAGCCCGGCGTCGCGTTTGACGAACCCGTCCGCCAGCGCCTGAGCGTTGTCGGCGATCGCCTGCGCATAGGTGCGGAACTCCGGCTGGCGCGCCTCGGCCAGCGCGACCGCCTTGGCGGCCATCACGTGCGACAGCGGTCCACCGAGAACCATCGGGCAACCCTTGTCGACCGCAGGGGCGAACTCCTCGGTCGCCAGCACCAGACCGCCGCGCGGACCGCGCAACGACTTGTGCGTCGTCGTCGTCACGACGTGGGCGTGCGGCACCGGGTCCTCGTCGCCGGTGAACACCTTGCCCGCCACCAGGCCGGCGAAGTGCGCCATGTCGACCATCAGGGTGGCGCCGACCTCGTCGGCGATCTCGCGCATCTTCGCGAAGTTCACCCGGCGCGGATACGCCGAGTAGCCCGCCACCAGCACCAGCGGCTTGAACTCGCGGGCTGCGGCGGCCACGGCGTCGTAGTCGATGAAGCCCGTCGTCGGGTCCGTCCCGTACTGGCGCTGGTGGAACATCTTGCCCGAGATGTTGGGCCGGAAGCCGTGCGTCAGATGCCCGCCGGTGTCCAGCGACATGCCCAGCAGACGCTGGTTGCCGAGCTTGGCGCGCAGGCTTTCCCAGTCGGCTTCCGAGAGGTCGTTGATGTGCTTGGCGCCCAGTTCAGCGAGGCCGGGGGCCTCGACGCGGGTGGCCAGGATCGCCCAGTAGGCCACGAGGTTGGCATCGATCCCGGAGTGCGGCTGGGCGTAGGCATACTGCGCGCCGAACAGCTCGCGGGCGTGCTCGGCGGCGAGCGCCTCGACGGTGTCGACGTTCTGGCATGCCGCGTAGAACCGGTGGCCGATGGTGCCCTCGGCGTACTTGTCGGAGAACCAGGTGCCCATCGTCAGCAGCACGGCGGGCGAGGCGTAGTTCTCGCTCGCGATCAGCTTGAGCGAATCCCGTTGATCGGCAAGCTCTTTGCGGGTGGCATCGGCGATGCGCGGCTCGACGGACTCGATGACCCGCAGCGCGGCCTGATAGGCCTCGCTGGCGGTGGCGGCGTACTCGGCGCCCTGACCCTGAGCAGACGTGGCAGTCATGCCTGCGAGCCTAAACGTTCAGGCGGCCCGCAGAGACGACGGGATCAGCGGCTCGTCGAGCAGCCTGCCGAAACGTTCTGTCAGCGTGACGCCGTCAGGCCGGGCGTCCAGCCACCCGCGCAGCAGCCGATAACCCTCGACATAGGTGCTCGTGTACGCGCGCCACAGCGGCGAGGACAGGAACCTCAGCGACTGGCGGGCCCGTTCGTCGCTGACCAGCAGCCACGTCTGCAGGAACTCGACGACGTCGTCGACGTCGCGGTGTTCGTCGTGCAGCATCAGCGCCGCATCCTGACGGACGTCGGCCAGCGCAGCCGTCGCCTCCGAGATCGCCTCCGCGCGTTCACCGTCGAACCGCAGCCCGAGGTCGGCGTAGATGTCGGCGGCCCAACTCCCCCAGCCGTGCCCATTCCCCGTCGCTCCGCTCGCCCCACCAGCCCCGACCGCGGCATACAGCGCCAAGTCCGCCAGCCCCTCGGCCATCAGGCACTGCGGGGTGTTGACGAGGAAGATCGTCTGCTCGGCCTGACCCTTGCCCTCGACCAGCCCCGCTTCTTTACGGCAGTGCTCGGTGTGATGCCCCGGATAGGACTCGTGGGCGACCAGCCGCGGCAGGTTCGACATCTGCTGCTTGAGGTCGGCATTGACGGCGACGGTCGACTGGTAGTCGCCCCTGTAGTAGTTGAAGCCCGACCACGGCTTGTCGGTGACGACCTCGTAGGTGATGGTCTCGCCGGCCGGCAGGGGGAAGGTCGCGCGCACCCTGTCGCGCAGCGCGCTGGAGAACGCGTGGATGGCCTCTTCGAGGCGCTCGGGCGGGATCTCCTCGGACGTGCGGTGAGCCTGGATCCGCTCGGCCAGTGGGCCCGTCCCGCCCAGCGCCTCGTCGAGCTTCGTGTGCGCCTCCCGATAGCGCTCGGGATCGCCCTTGCTGATCCGGACGTCGAAATATGCCTCGACCTCGTCGACGAAACCGACGTCCTCGCCGGCGAACTTGCGGCCCGCGCACGCCAGGGCACGCAGGTGGGAGCCGATGAACTCGGCGCGCGGCTGCTCCAGCCCGGCGGGCAGTTCGGCCAGCAGACGGTCGGCCTGACGCGCGAGTTCGGCGGGGTCGGGCCGGGGTTCGGAGGCCACCTCACGCTTGAGCGCAGGGTCTCCGGTGAACGAATCGACATAGCCTTCCTCGACCCTGTCGAAGCGCAGACCGAGCAACAGGTATTCGCGGATCAGGGTGCCGGGCTCCATATGTACAAAGCTAACTGCAAGACTGTGCGCATGGCGCGGCTGAGCGAACCCAGCCCCTACGTGGAGTTCGACCGGGCTCAGTGGCGGGCGCTGCGGATGTCGACACCGCTCAAGCTGACCGAGGACGAGCTCGTCCGGCTGCGTGGCCTCGGCGAGAAGATCGACCTGCTCGAAGTCGAAGAGGTCTATCTGCCGCTGGCCCGCCTCATCCACCTACAGGTCGCGGCGCGCCAGGCGCTGTTCGCCACGACCGCGCACTTCCTCGGGGACTCCAACGGCGAGCCCAGCCAGAATCCGGACCGCCCGGTGCCGTTCGTCATCGGCGTGGCGGGCAGTGTGGCGGTGGGCAAGTCGACGACGGCCCGTGTGCTTCAGGCGCTGCTGGCCCGGTGGGAGCACCATCCCCGCGTGGACCTCGTCACCACCGACGGCTTCCTGTACCCGAATGCGGAGCTGTCCCGCCGAAACCTGATGCACCGCAAGGGTTTCCCGGAGAGCTACGACCGCAGAGGCCTGATGCGCTTCGTCACGGCGGTGAAGTCCGGCGCCGACGCGGCGTGTGCGCCGGTGTACTCACATCTGCTCTACGACATCGTGCCCGGCGAGAAACAGATCATCCAGCACCCGGACATCCTGATCCTCGAGGGCCTGAACGTGCTGCAGACGGGCCCAGCGCTGATGGTGTCCGATCTGTTCGATTTCTCGGTGTACGTCGACGCGCGGATCGAAGACATCGAGAATTGGTACATCTCCCGGTTCCTGTCGATGCGGGCCGGCGCGTTCGCCGACCCGGCCTCGCACTTCCACCATTACTCGACGCTGACCGATGAGCAGGCCGTGTTCGCAGCCCGCGACATCTGGCATTCGATCAACCGGCCCAACCTGATCGACAACATCCTGCCCACCCGGCCGCGGGCCACGCTGGTGCTGCGCAAGGACGCCGACCACTCCATCAACCGGTTGCGGCTGCGCAAGCTCTGACGCTCACCCGCGGATGCGGCGTACTCCCGCGTACTGCAGTGCGGCCATCACCAGCGTGTAGACACCGGTCCCCAGGACGAGGAGAACGCCGGTATCCGTCAGGGGCCAGACGCCGATGACGACGACGGCGACGGTCGCCACGGAGAAGAGCGCGTTGCCCACGGCCAGCGCGAAGCCTGCGGCGCGGATACGCGGCCGCGTCGCGACGGCGAGCACGACGAGACCGAAGACCACAAACGAAGCTCCGGTCGCGTACTCCACCGCGGCAGTGGTTCCCGACAACTCCGCGACCTGCCGCCCGAGGGCGAGCAGGACGACTCCGGTGATGCCGCTGAGGATTGCGTCCGCACGCATCGCGATTCGCAACAGAGAGTCCGTCGACTCGTTCAGTTTCGGCGACGTCGAAGTGGTCATCTCGCGATTCCTTTCCTGTGCTACCGGTGGCCTAGATGCGCCGCAGCCCGACGTACTGCACGGTGCCGATCACCGCGGTGTAGGCGGCGCCGCCCAGCAGCAGCGCCACGCCCCATCCGGTCAGCGGCCAGATTCCCGACACCTCCGCGGCCACGAAGCCGACGGTGAACATGGCGTTCATCGCGATGGTGGCGATGCCGCCCGGCCGGACGCGATCCCGCCCGGCCAGCCAGTAGACGCCCACGCCGTAGACGAGGAAGAAGACTCCCAACCCGTACTCGACTGCGACGGGCACACCGGTCAGCGAGGACAGCCAGCCGGCGGCGACGACGAACGGGATGCCGGTGATCCCGACGAGCACGGCGTCGAGGCGCATGGCGTATCGCAGCAGTCCGTCCCGGGCACCTGTGGCGGGAGTGGTGGTTGCGGTCATCGATCTTCCTTTCTCGGTGTGGTGACGGGCGACCGGTGCCGGAGTCGGCGCCATGACCTCTCAGGCGACGACTCCGGACCAGTCATGCGGGGGTGCGTCGCACCCCGAGGTACTGCAGGCCGGCGAAGCCGACCGTGACCGCCGTGAACGCGACGGTCGCCGCGACGCCGAACGGGGTCAGAGGGAGCCATCCCGCCGCAAGGACGATGACGACCGCGACGGTGAAGGCCACGTTGCCGGTCAGGACGCCGACACCGACACGGCGGATGTCACGCAGACGGGCGGCGCAGTAGAGCAGCGCTCCATAGGCGACGAGCGCGGCGCCTGCAGTCCATTCGGCGGTGGGGGTCAGACCCGAGAGTCGAGAGAGCGGATCGGCGGCCATCGCGACGAACAGTCCGAGCCCGGCGCACAGCGTGGCGTCGGCGCGGATCGCGAAGCGCAGCAACTGCGGATCGGAGGGGGTGGCCGGGCGGTGCCGGGTGGTGACGGCGGTCATGTCACCTACGGTGCGCGGATTGCACTGCCAGGTCTGCACACGACGCTGCCAAGTACTGCCAACCGCAGGTCAGCGCGCTGGGACCAGGTTGCTTCTCAGGTCGGTGGCGATGACGCGCGCGGCCGCGTTCTGCCAGTTGTGCAGTGAGCGCTGCGGCACCTCGGTGACGAACCACTGCCAGGCCTGCCGCGCGAGCGGGTCCAGTCCCGCGGCCGTGGCGTTCTGCGCGTAGGCCCGCACGCCTGCGACATACGGGAAATAGAGCGCGTTGTAGTGCCGCCACTGCTCCGTGGTCCCGAAGTCGGCGCCGTCGCGCGGCTTGAGGCCTGCGATGCGCTCGGCGAGCAGCGCGCGGAGTTCGTTGGCACGTTCCAGCGGCTGGTCCGGTGCTCCGCGCAGTGCAAGACGCTCGTCGATGACGGGCAGCGCCGTCAGCGGGCTGGCGACGAGTTTGGAAAGGTCGCCGTAGTGGCCCAGTGCGCGGCGAGTCACCCGCACGAACGTCTCCTCGTCCATGCCGTCGAGCGGGCTGGCCGAACGCAGCGGCAACGCAGCCTCGGTGCTGCGCAGCGCGGCGCGGTCAGCGCGCAGGTCCGGCGAGCGCGAGAACGCGAGTCGGTCCAGCAGGTCGGCGAGCGGGTCGGCGAGCACGTTGATCGCGATCGCGATGCCCAGGCTTGTGAAGAGGAGCACGGCGAGTGTCGCGCTGGGTCCGGCCACCGCCAGACCGATGAGCACCTGGCCACCGAACAGCACCGCGACGACCGTGGTGCCCACGAACGACCGCAGCATGTCCTTGCGCAACGCGTGACCTTCGTCGAACGCGTCGCCGATCGCGACCGCGATGCCGAGTAACGCCACGTCGAAGCCGGTCGACGCCAGCGCGAGCCAGCTCGGCACGAGACCCAGGGGAATCACCAGGATCGCGTTGCCGAGCGCGAAGAACAGGGTGGCTATGACGATGAAGCGCACCACGGGCCGCGGCTGGGAACGCCGGACGACGGCGTGGATCATCGCGCCGACCGACGGCACCGACACCGCCGCGAACATCACCCAGTGGCCCAGCCGCAGCGGGCCCTCCACTCCACCGGCCATCGCCGCGCCGAGGAACGCGACCACCGCCACGGCTGCCACCAGCCCGGCCTCGCCTGCGCGACTGCGCCACGTATCGCGCGGTTGCGACAGCTCGAGCAGCACCGCGAACCATGCGATGCCCGGCACCGCGACGAGGTAGATCTCCAGGCGGCTCAGCACATCCGATCCGCTGATGACGCGCACCGCGTCGAGCGCGACCACGAGCGCGAAACTCGTGAGGCCGATCGCTGCGAAGACGAGCACGAGCTTGCGCGGGTCGCGAGCCAGCAGATAGAGCCCCAGCCACCAACTCAGTGCGAACACCAGCGCGGAGAGGGCAACCATGTCAGCGTCCGTAACGCCGGTGCCTGGCGCTGTAGTCGCGCAGCGCACGCAGGAAGTCCACCCGGCGGAACTCCGGCCAGTACGCCTCGGTGAACCACATCTCGGAGTACGCGCTCTGCCACAGCAGGAACCCCGAGAGTCGCTGCTCCCCCGAGGTGCGGATCACCAGATCCGGATCGGGCTGTCCAGAGGTGTAGAGGTTCTCTGAAATGGCTTCTGCGGTGACGGATTCGATCAGTTTGTCGCCGCTGACCCCGTTGGCGAGCTCCTTGCCCAACAGTGCGCGGACTGCGTCGACGATCTCCTGACGGCCGCCGTAGCCGACGGCGACGTTGACATGAAAAGACCCGCCGTTGCCCCCGGTGGAGTTGACCGCCTCCCGCAGCCGCCGCGCGGGCTCCTCGCCGATGAGCTCCAGGTCGCCGACGGTGCGCACGCTCCAGTGATTCGCCGGTGCGCAGATCTCCTCGACGACGTCGGTGATGATGTCGATCAGTGAGGTCAGCTCGTCGCGGTCGCGCTGCAGATTCTCCGTGGACAGCAGGTACACCGTGGCCATCTCGATGCCGGCCTCCTGGCACCAGCGCAACATGTCGGCGATCTTGCGCGCCCCCACGCGATAGCCGTAGCTGACATCGTCGAAGCCCGATTCCCTGGCCCAGCGGCGGTTGCCGTCGCACAGGACGGCGATGTGGCGCGGCAGTTCGGATTTCTTGAGTGACAACCCCTGGCGCAACCGCATCTCGTAGAGCCGGTACATCGGCTCCTTGAGTCGCCGCGGAATGAGGTCCACGATGGTCCAGACTACTGTGGCGCCAGGGACATCCAAGGCCAGTCAGCGGAGGTGAAATGCCGACATCGCTCGAACCGTGGTACACCGCAGATTCCTCGAAGGGACCGGAACGGGGACCCGAGGATTTCCCCGAAGCGGTGGTCCAAGGTGTCACTCAGTTCCTGGGCAAGCCCCGCCTTCGCGGCTGGATCCATGTGTACTCCGCGGTCATCGCCGTCATCTGTGGTGCCGCCCTGGTCGCGGTGTCCTGGTCACTCGAGTCGACGCGTGCCGGGATCGCGACGCTGATCTACACGTTCACCATCGTCGCGATGTTCGCCGTCAGCGGCACCTACCACCGGGTGAACTGGACGTCCGACACGGCGCGTAAGTGGATGAAGCGTGCCGACCATTCGATGATCTTCGTGTTCATCGCGGGTAGCTACACCCCGTTCGCGCTGCTGGCCGTGCCTGGCGACGACGGCATGGTGCTGTTCTGGATCGTGTGGGGCGGAGCGTTGGCCGGTGTCGCTCTGAAGATGCTGTGGCCGTCGTCGCCGCGCTGGCTCGGTGTGCCGCTCTACATCCTGCTGGGCTGGGTCGCGGTGTGGTTCATCGGGCCGATCATGCAGGGCGCCGGGGTCGCCGCTGTGGTGCTGCTGATCGTCGGCGGTGCGCTCTACAGCATCGGCGGGGTGCTCTATGCGTTGAAGTGGCCCAACCCGTGGCCGACGACGTTCGGGCACCATGAGTTCTTCCACGCGTGCACGGCCGTCGCGGCGATCTGCCACTACATCGCGATGTGGTTCGCGGTCTTCTGAGCGCCCGCCTCGCACCGCCCGCCTCGCACCGCGAGCGCGCGTGTCTGCCCGTCGACACCCCGGCCCCTCGCGCATGTCACGCACCCTCAGCGCCGACGAGCGCGCGGAAAACCCCGCCTCGCCTGGCGTGTCGCAGGGCAGACACGCGCGCTCGCGGTGCGGAGGGTTAGGAGAGCTGGGTGATGTTCTGCGGGCCCCAGTACGCCTTCATCGACGTGATCTGGCCGTCGCCGTTGAAGCTCATCACCTCGATCGGCTCGATCCGCATCGCGCCGGAGACGGTGATGGCGAAGACGAACGCCGCCTCGTGTCCGCCCGCGCGGAAGTTCAGGAGCTCCGTCTTGATCTCGGCCGCTTCCATGACCTTGTAGAAACCGGCGATCGCCTGCCGGCCGATGTGGATCTCCCCGCCGCCGACAGGGTCCTCGAGGGTGGCGTCCTCGGCGTAGAGCGCGGCGACGTCGTCCGCGCTGCCGCCGGCAACCGTGTCGAGGTAGCGCTGGACAAAACCTTGCAGCACATCGGGCTCGAAGCTCATGTGCGGCACGCTACACGGACGGCCCCAGGGCGGCGGCGAGATCCTCGACGGTGGTGACGGGCAGGTCACACACCCGTCCGCGGCAGACATACGCGGCGTCGGAATCACGAACGCGGGGCCGCTCGCGCAGCAGTTCCGACGAATCCAGTGCGCCCCCGACGACGACGGCCCCGCCCGGCGCGAGCGCGCGGGCGGCAGCCAGCAACTCGGAATCGGGCCGGTCACACGCCACCGCGATCTGGATCGGTCCGCGCACGGCCGCCTCCGCCACAGCGAGCCAGTGCCCGGCCGAACGCGGGGCGCGATCCAGCAACACGGTTGCACTGGACAGCGTCGCGTCGGCGGCGGTTCCGTACCGCGCCGCGGACCCTTCCTCGGCGAGATGCGCTGCCAGCTGCAGCGCTTCGGCCATCAGCGACGCCCCCGACGGGGTCGCGCCATCCATCGGATCAGACGGCCGCAGCACCAGCCGCTCGGCGTCGTCGGCCGCGTCGTACCAGCGGCCGGCCTCCTCCGGATCGGCGAAATGATCCAGCGCGATGTCCACCAACCGGAGGGCCTCGTCGAGCCATGCGGGTGCGCCCGTGGCCTGATGCAGCGTCAGCAACGCCGTCGCCAATGCCGCGTGGTCTTCCAGAATCGCCACGCTCTCGCCGACCACACCCCCGAGGCTGGAGCGCCGGAGCCGGCCGCCCACGAGGTGCAGATCCAGCAGTGCGCGCGCGCAGTCGCTTGCGGCACTGAAGTATTCGGGACGGTCGAGCGTGAACGCCGCCTCCACCAGCGCGGTGATCGCCAACCCGTTCCACGCCGTCACGACCTTGTCGTCGCGCGCAGGCTGGGGCCGGTCGCGGCGCGCGGCGCGCAGCGCGGACCGCACCCGCTCGTACCGGTCGGCATTCCAAGGTTCGGAGTGAGGACCGGACCGCAGTTGGAGCACCGACGTTCCGTGCTCGAACGTCCCCTCAGATGTAACTCCGAAAACCGTTGCCGCCCAGGATCCGTCGTCCTCACCGAGCACCGCGTTCAGCTGCGCCGGTGTCCACACATAGGTCAGCCCCTCGGCGCCCTCGGTGTCGGCGTCCAGCGAGGAGACGAACATTCCGTCGCGCCGCAGTTCATCGAGCAGGAACCGCGCTGTCTCGTCGGCAACCTTGTGCGCCAACGGATCTGCGGTACGACGGGCCAGGTGTGCATAGACCCGCAGCAACTGCGCGTTGTCGTAGAGCATCTTCTCGAAATGCGGTACCACCCAGGAGGAGTCGACGCTGTAGCGGGCGAAGCCACCGGCCAGCTGGTCATAGATTCCGCCACGGGCCATCGCCGTGCAGGCGCGCGTCACCGTCGCCAGCGACGCCGACGACCCGGTGCGTTCGTGGTTGCGCAGCAGGGCCTCAAGCAGCGCCGACGGCGGGAATTTCGGCGCGCCGGAGGGAGAGTTCGCGAAACCCCCGTTGACGGCGTCCTCGTCGCGCAGCACCACCGCGACGGCATGGTCACAGAGTTCGGGCGCCACGGCGGGGCCGCCGCCGGGCAAACCGGACGCCATGGAACGCAGTTCGCCGGCGATGTTGTCCGACGTCTGCTCCACTTCGGCGCGACGGGTGCGCCACGTCTCGTGCACCGCGGCGAGCAACTGCAGGAAGCTCGGTTTCGGGTAGTAGGTGCCGCAGAAGAACGGCCTGCCGTCCGGCGTCAGGAAACAGGTCATCGGCCAGCCGCCCTGCCCCGTCAACGCCACGGTCGCGTTCATGTAGACGGCATCGAGGTCCGGACGCTCCTCCCGGTCGACCTTGATACAGACGAAGTCCCGATTTGCGACGGCGGCAACTTCGGCATCCTCGAACGACTCGTGGGCCATCACATGGCACCAGTGACAGGCCGCGTACCCGATCGACAGCAAGATCGGCACGTCGCGTTCAGCTGCCTCGGCGAGCGCATCGGCGCCCCACTGCTTCCAGTGGACGGGGTTGTCGGCGTGCTGCCTCAGATACGGGCTGGTCGCCTCGGCGAGCGCGTTGCCGTCAGGGCGACTCACGTTTCGTCCCGTCGGCCGGGTTCTCGGTGGCCACGTCCGGATCGGCGTCCGGCGTGCCGTCGGCGTCGCCGTCGAAGCTCTTGGGCAGCCGCTTGAGGTGCTTGTTCATCGACCACACCAGCAGGAACACACCGATCAGCAGCAGCACGATGATGATCAGCCCGACGGGGCTGGCCTTACCGAAGTCGGGTCCCGTCTGGCGTGGTTCCTGCGCCAGCGTCATCAACTCCAGGCCCAGCATCATCGCGTCGTTCACTAGCGTCCCTCAATCCCGGCGAACAGGTCGGTCTCAGGCAGCGTGACGGGTACCCGCGACCGCGCCAGCTCGAACTCCTCGGTAGGCCACAGCCGTTGCTGCCACTCCATCGGTGTGGTGAAGAAGAAGCTCTTGGGGTCGATCTGCGTGGCGTGCGCCAGCAGCGCCTCGTCACGTTGCGCGAAGTACTTCGAGCATTCGATACGGGTGGTGACGCGCTTGTCGAGAATGTCGTCGTCGGGGTCCCACTTCTCCAACCACTTCGCGAAGGGGCCCTCTTCGCCGTGCTTGGCGAACTCGTCCTGCAGTACCTGCATCCGCTGACGCAGGAAGCCGTGGTTGTAGTAGAGCTTGTGCGCACTCCACGGTTCGCCGGCATCGGGATAGAGCACGTGATCGGCGGCGGCCTCGAATGCGGCGACGGACACCTGGTGGCACTTGATGTGATCGGGATGCGGGTAGCCGCCGTTCTCGTCATAGGTGGTGATGACGTGCGGCTTGAAGTTGCGGATCACCTTGACGAGCGCCTCGGTCGGCCGCTCGAGCGGCTCCAGCGCGAAACACCCCTCGGGCAACGGCGGCAACGGATCGCCTTCGGGCAGTCCGGAGTCGACGAACCCCAGCCAGTGGTGTTCGACGCCCAGGATCTCCGCGGCTTTCGCCATCTCGTCGATGCGGATCTCGTGGATGCGACCGTGCACCTCGGGGATGTCCATGGCCGGGTTGAGGATGTCGCCGCGCTCCCCGCCGGTCAGCGTCACGACCATCACCCGCACGCCCTCGTCGACGTAGCGGGCCATCGTCGCGGCACCCTTGCTGGACTCGTCGTCCGGGTGCGCATGCACGGCCATCAACCGCAGTTCGCTCAACCTGGTTCCTCTTAGCTGGTCAGCTGCTTGGGCACTCACGCATCAGTTCAACCACGAGAGTGGCCCTATAGTTCCAGGTCTAGTAGACCCATCCGACCGACGGGCATGCAAAACGAGATGATCGAGCGTCCCACCGCCCGCTACGGGCGGCAGCGACTGAACCGGCGGACCGGCCGTTGGATCGCCATCGGGCTGACCGCGCTGGTGGCGGTCATCGGCGTGGCGGTCGCGGCGATCGCCTTCACCCGCTTCGGGTCCAACGAGGTCGAGGGCGAGATGGCCGGATACGAAATCGTCGACCCGAACACCGTCGACGTGACGATCAGCGTCACCAGGGCTGACCCGTCCCGGCCGGTGGTGTGCATCGTGCGGACTCGGTCCTACGACGGCCACGAGACGGGACGACGCGAGGTGCTGGTGCCGCCGTCGGATGCGGCAACGGTGCAGGTCATCACCACCGTGAAGTCGACGAAGCCCGCCGTCGTGGGGGATGTCTACGGCTGCGGGACAGACGTGCCCGGATACCTCGTCGAGCCCTAGCGGGTCCACCGTCAACAAACGCCCGCCTGCGAAATCGTGAAGTTCGGGTAGCCCCCCGGTGGTATGGTTGACCGATACACGGTTCCTGCTGGGGCCGTGTATTGCTGCATTTTGGAGCTCAGAACCGAAGCTCGATCGCGGCAATACACGTCGGCAGTTCCCGGCGCCGTGTACAGACCACACTTCTACAACGCAAAGCGCGGAAGTTAACGACGACAGGAGCGCGACATGACGGACACCCAGGTCACCTGGCTTACCGAAGAGTCCTACGACAGGCTGAAGGCCGAACTGGACCAGCTGATCGCCAACCGGCCCGTCATCGCCGCCGAGATCAACGACCGCCGCGAAGAGGGCGACCTGCGCGAGAACGGTGGCTACCACGCCGCCCGCGAGCAGCAGGGCCAGGAAGAAGCCCGCATCCGGCAGCTGCAGGAACTGCTGAACAACGCCAAGGTCGGCGAGGCCCCCAAGCAGTCCGGCATCGCATTGCCCGGCTCCGTCGTCAAGGTCTATTACGACGACGACGAGAAGGACACCGAGACGTTCCTGATCGGCACCCGCGAGCAGGGCGTCAGCGACGGCAAGCTCGAGGTCTACTCCCCGAACTCCCCGCTCGGCGGCGCCCTGATCGACGCCAAGGTCGGCGAATCGCGGTCCTACACCGTGCCAAGCGGCAACACCGTCAAGGTCACCCTGCTCAGCGCCGAGCCCTACCACAACTGATTCGGCGCACCCGGTGACGCCGGGTTAGTCTCCCCCGCATGGCCCAGATCGCAGAGGACCTGTTTCTGCTGCTGCTGGACAACGCATCTGCCGAGCCCGCGCTCGACAGTCCGCGCCGTGACCATGTTCTGGCCGCGGCGGAACTGCTCGACCTGGCGCTGGACTGTCGCGTCCGTCCCGCTGTCGACGGCGAGCAGGTGCAACCCGGCCGCCTGGTGGCACTCGACGCGGCGGGCCCGATCGACCCTGTGGTGGCTCCGGCGTTCTCACTGCTGCAGGCCAAGCCGCTGCGCCCGGATGCGGCGATCAAGAAGCTGGGCAGAGACACCCAGGAACGGCTGGTCGCCCACCTGGAACGGTCGGGACAGATCCGTCGAACCACCACGTCCGCCAAGCTTCTGCGGCGGACCCATACGTTCCCGCTGACCAATCGCGACCGGGTCGCCTCTGCGCGGGCCGCGTTGATGGCTGCGCTGTTCGACCGGAAGCCGCCCGCGCCGGTGACGGCAGCGATCATCACCGTGTTGCACGCGGTCGACGGCCTCGGCGCGCTGTTGAGTCTCAACGACCGCGGCTGGCGCTGGGTGCACGCCCGTGCGGGCGAAATCGCCGGCGGCAGTTGGGTTGACGAGTATCCGACGGCGCTGCCCGAGGTGAACCTGGCGGTCACCGCGTCCGCGGTCCGGCAGGCGCTGGCGCAGCTGTCCTAACCCCGCGAGCCCAGCGCCTGCTCGACGTCACCGAGCAGATCGGCCTCATCCTCGATGCCGACGGACAGGCGGACCAGGTCGTCGGGCACCTCCAACTGGGAGCCTGCCGTCGACGCGTGCGTCATCGCGCCCGGGTACTCGATGAGCGACTCCACCCCGCCCAGAGACTCGGCGAGAATGAAAATCTCTGTGCGAGCGCAGAAGTCGCGGGCGGCCTCCGGGCCACCCTTGAGCCGCACCGATACCATGCCGCCGAAGCCGCTCATCTGCCTGGCCGCCACCTCGTGTCCGGGGTGCGACGGCAGGCCCGGGTAGAGGACGGAATCGATCGCGGGGTGTCCGTCGAGGAATTGCGCGACGGCGGCGGCGTTCTCGCTGTGGCGTTGCATCCGCAGCGGCAGCGTTTTGAGGCCGCGGATGGTCAGGTAGGCGTCGAACGGCCCCGGCACCGCGCCCGCACCGTTCTGCAGGAACGCGAACGCGTCGTCGAGGGCCTCGTCGTTGGTCAGCAACGCTCCCCCGACGACGTCGGAGTGCCCGCCGATGTACTTCGTCGTCGAATGCAGCACGATGTCGGCTCCCAGCGACAACGGCTGCTGCAGCGCCGGGGATGCGAAGGTGTTGTCCACCAACACTTTCGTACGCTTCTCGGCACCCAGCGCGGAGATCGCGGCGATGTCGGCGATCGACAGCAGCGGGTTGGTGGGCGTCTCGATCCAGATCAGCTTGGTCCGGTCGGTGATCGCCGCGCGCACCAGATCGACGTTCGACAGGGCCACCGCGGTGTAGCTGATGCCCCACAGGCTGAAGACCTTGTCGATGAGCCGGAACGTGCCGCCGTACGCATCGTCGGGGATCACGACGTGGTCGCCGGGCCGCAGTACCGCGCGCAGCACGCAGTCGGTGGCGGACATGCCGGAGCTGAAGGCCCGCCCGTAGGACGCTCCCTCGACGGCGGCGAGGGCATTCTCCAAAACCGAGCGCGTGGGGTTGCCGGTCCGCGCGTACTCGAATCCGCCGCGCAGCCCGCCCACACCGTCCTGCGCGAACGTCGAACTCGCATAGATCGGCGGGTTGACGACGCCGGTGGCCGGATCCGGCCGATAACCGGCGTGAATGGCCTTGGTGGCGGGGCCGTAGGCGCGGTAGTGGTCGGCTGCTGATCGCTGCTCGCTCATGGTCGCAAGGCTAGCGGTGTAGAACTTGGACATGGCCACCACTGCAACCACGACGATCGAAAGCCTTCTCGATCTCGATTCCCTGCTCAGCGCCGAGGAGCGCGACCTGCGCACAATGGTGCGCGAGTTCGGCGAGCAGCGGCTGCGCCCGCACATCGCCGAATGGTTCGAGAGCGCCCGTCCCGAAGACAAGGTCCCGGTCCGCGAGCTCGCCGTCGAAATAGGCAAGCTGGGCCTGCTCGGCATGCACCTGACGGGTTACGGCTGCGGCGGGTCGACGGCGACGGCCTACGGGCTGGTGTGTCAGGAGCTGGAGGCCGTCGACAGCGGCCTGCGCAGCCTGGTGTCGGTGCAGGGCTCGCTGGCCATGTTCGCGATCCATCGCTGGGGCAGCGAGGAGCAGCGTGAGCAGTGGCTGCCGGGAATGGCCGCCGGTGAGCTGATCGGCTGCTTCGGTCTGACCGAGCCCGACTTCGGCTCGAACCCGGGTGGGATGCGCACCACGGCCCGCCGCGACGGCTCGGACTGGATCCTCAACGGTTCCAAGATGTGGATCACCAATGCATCGATTGCCGACGTCGCGATCGTATGGGCCAGATCCAAGGAGGGGATCGTCGGATTCGCGGTGCCGACGTCGACACCCGGATTCTCGGCCAGGGAGATGACGCACAAGCTGTCACTGCGGGCGTCGGTCACCTCGGAATTCAGCCTCGACGACGTGCGCTTGCCCGAGGACGCGAGACTACCTGGCGCACAGGGGTTGTCGGGCCCTCTGGCGTGCCTGTCGGAGGCGCGTTTCGGCATCGTGTTCGGTGCGGTCGGGGCCGCACGGGACTGCCTGGAGGCCACGATCGACTATGTCGGCACGCGTGAGGTGTTCGACAAGCCGCTCTCGGGATACCAGCTGACGCAGGCAAAGATCGCCGACATGGCCGTCGAACTCGGCAAGGCCCAGTTGCTCGCACTGCACCTCGGTCGCCTCAAGGACGACGGCCGGATCCGTCCCGAGCAGGTCAGCGTCGGCAAGCTCAACAACGTCCGCGAAGCACTCAAGATCGCCCGTCAGTGCCGAACCTTGCTGGGCGCCAACGGGGTCACTCTTGAATATCCGGTGCTTCGGCACGCGAACAATCTCGAGTCGGTGCTCACCTACGAAGGCACCTCCGAGGTGCATCAGCTGGTGATCGGCGAGGCACTGACCGGCGTCAGCGCGTTCCGCTAGGCCGCACCGGCACGCACACCGTACCCATCAGCTTGTCCGCCAGGGTCTGTCGCCTCGGGTCGAGCAGCGGGAGGAGGAAGCCGAGGCCGCACAGTGCCAGGTCGAGGAGATGAAGAGCCTCGCGCAGCACCGAGGCTCCGAATCCGATTGGCTGCCAGGTTCTTTCGGCGAGCACCCGAAAACCCATGACCGCCTTGCCCAGGCTCGACCCGCTCCGCCCCTGGCGGTAGCCGAAGTTCCATCCCAGGTAGACGACGGTGAACACGACCGTGAGCACGCCCGCGATGCCGCCCGCCGGTGAGTGGACGGCCGTGCACGACACCCCGCCGTTGTCGTAGGTCACGCAATCGGTGGGCGCACTCCCGACGGCCACCACTTCCCAGATGACCCACCCCACCAGCAGGGGCGTCCCGTCGATCACCGATGCCCCCACCCGAGTCAGCCACCGGGTATAGGGATTTCTGTTCACATCCGCCGTTCCGCAACGCGATGTCGGCGTGCCCGAAGTATCGAGCACGCCGACATCAGAGACGAGCGGTTACGGGGTGACCGGTGCGACGTATCCGCCGTTGAGCCGCCGGTAGGCGTACACCAGCAACAGCGTCGCGAGCGGGACAGCTGCCAGGAGGCCGACGCCGCAGAGCAGGAAGCCGACGATCATGACCGCGGCGATCGCCAGCGCGGTCAGCAGTGCGGGGCCGAGATTGTTCTTCACCGTCTCGAAGCTCGACTTGATCGCGTCGATCGGCGACAGGTTGCGGTCGAGCACCGCGATGGTCGTGAACATGAACAGGAAGCTCGCGATCAGGCCGGGCAGGACGCACAGGAAGTAGCCGATGGTCGAGATGACACCGGTGATCAGACCTGCGATCACGACGTTGCCGATGTTGCGCGGCCTGAAGAAGGACCCGACGCTGACCTGCTGGCCGTTGGCGATGTCGAAAATGCCGCCCAGGTAGGCGGATTGGATGGCCGCCGTCACGAGGAGCGTGAGGAACCAGCCGACGATCGACACGAGGATGCCGGCGAAACCGGTGGCCGCATACGAGAACGACAGACCGCTGTCGTCGGCGACATAGCTCGTGTCGCCGGGCGAGACCAGCATCTGGACGACGTTGATGATCCCCTGCAGGGCCGCCACGACGACGAGGAACACCAGCGTGGCGACGATGAGCGGGACAGCGTTCTTGGTGAACTTGTTCCACCCCCAACCGAATGCTTCGCCGACGTTGTAGGCGGGCGGTCCGCCGACGGGCGGGTAGCCCTGCGGCGGCGGTCCGAAGCCGCCCTGCGGCGGTCCGAAGCCTTGCGGCGCCCCGTAACCGCCTGCAGGCGGAGGCGGCGGGTAGCCGCCGGGATCCTGCGGAGAAAATCCGCCACCGGGCGGCGGAGGCGGCGGCTGATACCCACCCCCGGGCGGGGGCGGCGGGAAACCACCGCTGGGCGGCGGCGGAGGCGGGTAGCCCCCGGGCGGGGGAGGCGGGTAGCCGCCGGGCGGCGGATTCTCTGTCATCGATATCTCCTGATCTCGATAGTGGTCACAGCGGTGTGCAGACCGTCCCCATTGTCTTGTCTGCAATGGTTTGACGCTTGATGTCCCACAGCGGGAACGAATATCCGATGTAGCAGATCGCCCCGTCGATGGCGTGGCCCAGCCGGCGGACCGTCGAAAGCCCGAAACCACTTGGTTCCCAAGTCTTCTCGCTCGCTACGTGAAACTTCATGACCGACTTGCCGATGCTGAACCCGGTTCGATGGCCGTGGTTCCAGATCTGGAAGGTAATCGACAGCGCAACACAGATCAACAATCGGCCGGCCGAACGTGGCGGCGCCATGGTTACCGGTGCGAGACGGTCGATGACGGCTGCGGCGGCCCGCTGTCGGCCACGGCATGTACGACGACGGCGACAGAGACGGTCCCGTTTGCGGGGGCCCGCCCAGCGTCGGTGTACGGAACGGCAGATGCCCGAGCGTGGAGGTCTGCTGCGACAAAACGGGCGGCCCAGCACCAGGCGGTTGGTCTGTCATCACGCCCCTCCGGTCGCGCAGAGCTGGGAACAAGCGTGCTTACCCTACCCGAGACCGCCGCTCGTACAGCGTTTTCGCGCCTCCGACACCGGCGGCACCCGCGCCGCCCGACGATGTTTGCCAGACTCGCGCGTGCGGGTGTCAGCGGCGCGTCGTGCCGTCCGACAGGTAGCCGAGGAGATCGTGGCGGGTCAGCACGCCGGCCGGCTTGCCCTCCTCCACGACCATCACCGCGTCGCACTCCCGCAGGGTCTTGGCCGCGGCGCTGACGAGCTCTCCCGCACCGATGAGTGGCAGCGGCGGGCTCATGTGCTGCGACACGGCGTCGGCGAGCTTGGCCCGTCCCTCGAACACGGCGGAGACCAGCTCGCGTTCGGACACGCTGCCCGCCACCTCACCGGCCATGACCGGCGGTTCGGCGCCGACGACCGGCATCTGGGAGACGCCGTATTCGCGCAGGATCCCGATGGCGTCGCGTACGGTTTCCGACGGATGCGTGTGGACGAGGTCCGGCAGCGCCCCGGACTTGCCGCGCAACACGTCGCCGACGGTCGACTCCTCGACCGAACCGTCGAGCCTGCTGCGCAGGAAACCGTAGGACGACATCCATCCGTCGTTGAAAATCTTTGAGAGATAACCACGTCCGCCGTCGGGCAACAGCACGACGACGAGGGCGTCGGGACCTTCCCGCTCGGCGACCCTGATCGCGCCGACGGCGGCCATCCCGCAGGATCCACCCACGAGGAGCGCTTCCTCGCGCGCCAGCCGGCGCGTCATCTCGAACGAATCCGCATCCGAGACCGCGATGATCTCGTCGGGGACGCTCGGATCGTAGGCCGACGGCCAGAAGTCCTCGCCGACACCCTCCACGAGGTAGGGCCGCCCTGTGCCGCCGGAGTACACCGAACCCTCCGGGTCGACGCCGACGATCTTCACTGTCCCGCCGGACACCTCCTTGAGGTAGCGGCCGGTGCCGGTGATCGTGCCGCCGGTGCCGACGCCGGTGACGAAGTGGGTGATCTTGCCGTCGGTGTCGGCCCAGATCTCCGGGCCGGTCGTCTCGTAGTGGCTTTCCGGGCCCATCGGGTTGGAGTACTGGTCGGGCTTCCACGCGCCCTCGATCTCCCGGACGAGCCGGTTGGACACGCTGTAGTAGCTCGCCGGGTCGTCGGGTGCCACGGCCGTCGGGCACACCACGACCTCGGCGCCGTAGGCGCGCAGCACGTTCTGCTTGTCCTCGCTCACCTTGTCGGGGCAGACGAAGATGCACTTGTAGCCGCGCTGCTGGGCGACGAGCGCAAGGCCGACGCCGGTGTTTCCCGACGTGGGTTCGACGATGGTGCCGCCGGGCTTCAGCTCGCCGCTGGCCTCGGCTGCGTCGATCATCTTGATCGCGATGCGGTCTTTCGAGCTGCCGCCGGGGTTGAGGTATTCGACCTTGGCGGCGACAGTGCCCGATCCCGGCGGGACGACCGAGTTCAGCTGCACCAGAGGGGTTTTGCCGATGAGCTCACTGATGTGCCGGGCGATGCGCATGTGTACATGCTCTCAGGCCCGGCGTGCGGCTACCAGGTGGCCTCTCGGATGTACTCGCCGATCTGCTTGATCGAACGGCTCGCTTCCGCGACGGCGGGCGCCCCGAGCTGAAAAACGTGCATCTGACCAGGCCAGATGCGGACCTCGACCGGCACGCCGGCCGCGGCGAGCAGGCGCGCTGCCTTCCGCGCATCGCTGAGCAGAACCTCGGATCCGGACACGTGGATCAACGTCCGAGGCAGCCCGGGCTCGATGTGGTCGAGCGGCTCGTAGACCTCTTCGGGCCTGCCGTCGACGATCCGGCGGGACGCCGCATCCTCGATCAGCTCCACGATCGCGTGGAAGGCCTTCGGCGGGAACATCGCGTCGGAGCGGACGTTCGGGTGATCGGCGCGCGTCGTGTTGTCGATCTCGAACAGCGGCGACATCGTGACGATCGCCGCGGGCGTCTCCCCGACGAAGCCGTTGGTGCCCTGGGCCTGCAGCCGCTCGGCGAGGGCCAGTGCGAGGTAGCCGCCCGCGGAGTCACCGGCCAGCACGATCTGATCGGGCTCGTAACCGGTCTGCCGCAGCCACTTGTAGGCGTCGTAGCAATCGTCGAGCGCGGTGCCGACCGAGTGCTTCGGGATCATCCGGTAGTTGACGACCAGCGCGGGCGCGTCGGCACATTTGGACAGCGCCGTCACCAGGCGACCGTGGGTGTTCACGCCGCAGGTCAGGAACGCCCCGCCGTGCAGGTAGAGAATCACGGTGCGCTTGCCGTCCGCGGGCAGCACGCCCGCCGCCCGGACCAGCTGCGCCGTGCAGTGCGGCAGTGCGATGGTGGCGCGGACGGTTCCCGGCGCCGGCTTGAGCACCCGCGCGGCGAAGTCCACCAATCCCCATGGAAAGGGGAGTTTGGGGGCGTAGCTGCCAACGGCGAGGAACGGTTTGATCGTGGTCATCGCGGCCAGGCCCATCAGGCGGCCCGCGACGCTCGGTCCGTCCTCGACGACCTCGACCGGCGCGCCGTCTGAAACGGGGAACTTCCGCGATTTACGCCCACGAGCTGCGTTGATAGCAGCATGAGGAGTTGCTGGAACCTTGCTGGGTGCCGTCATCGCCACCACTTCCTACGCCGATGTAGAGCCGGGATGAGCCGAGTTAGTCAGACAACCTCGTAACTTAGCTTCGCACTAGTAACCATTATCACAATTGGTTAAACGCATTTGGTACCGGAGTTGATACCGCACTGTGACCCCCTCGGCGCACGACCACCCGCGTATCCGCCGAAACCCCCTCTAAACTTGCCGCCGTGGGCACTCTCCGCGTGCGCCTCAGCGCACCGCGCAAATCGACCGTCGCCCTGGCGGCCGCGGCCACGCTCGCGTCGACCGGCACCGCCTACGTCGGAGCCAGGAACCTGCTCAGCGGGCAGGCTGACCAGGCCCGCCAGATCATCCCGAAGGCCTGGGACGTCCCCCCGCGCGCGGACGGCGTCTACACGCCCGGCGGCGGACCGCCTGAACGCTGGCACCGCGGCATCCCGTTCGACCTGCACCTGATGATCTTCGGCGACTCCACGGCCACCGGGTACGGGTGCGTCGTCGCCGACGAGGTGCCCGGGGTGCTGCTCGCTCGCGGCCTGGCCGAGGAATCCGGCAAGCGGATCCGGCTGAGCACCAAGGCCATCGTGGGCGCCACGTCGAAGGGTTTGGCCGGCCAGATCGACGCGATGTTCGTCGCGGGCACTCCCCCCGACGCCGCGGTGATCATGATCGGGGCCAACGACATCACCAGACCCAACGGCACCGGCCCGTCCGCGAGGCGCGTCGGCCGGGCGGTCCGGCGCCTGCGGGCGGCGGGCGCGGTCGTCGTGGTCGGCACCTGCCCCGACTTCGGCGTCATCAAGGCCATTCCGCAGCCGCTGCGATGGGTGGCCCGCAGCCAGGGCCTGCGGCTCGCGCGCGCACAGGCCGCGGCGGTACGGGCTGCGGGCGGCATCCCCGTCCCCTTCTCCGACCTGCTCTCACCGCACTTCTACAAGACCCCGGAGCTGCTGTTCTCCGCGGACATGTTCCATCCCTCCGCGGCCGGGTACGAACTCGCCGCCAAACAGCTGCTGCCCGCGCTCTGCCACGAGTTGGGCGAGTTCATCACCGGCGAACCTCCCGAGGAGGCGCTGGAGTCGCGCACCGGTGAGGGCACGTCACTGCTGTCCCGCGTCGGCGGGCTGAGCCGGCTCTGGCGCCGCTCGACCGGGGTCCCCGCGCCCATCGTCGTGGCCGCGGGCTAGGTTCTTGGAACACGTTCTGGACTCGTACTTCGCCAAGGAGCTCCCCATGCCCGAAGCCGTCATCGTCGCCACCGCACGCTCTCCTATCGGCCGGGCCAACAAGGGCTCGCTGGTCTCCATGCGACCCGACGACCTGGCCGCCCAGATGGTGCGGGCCGCGCTCGACAAGGTGCCGTCGCTGGATCCTCGCGACATCGACGACCTGATGATGGGCTGCGCCCAGCCCGCCGGTGAGGCCGGCTACAACATCGCTCGCGCCGTCGCGGTCGAACTGGGCTACGACTTCCTGCCCGGCACCACGGTGAACCGCTACTGCTCGTCCTCGCTGCAGACCACGCGGATGGCCTTCCACGCGATCAAGGCCGGCGAGGGCTCGGCGTTCATCTCTGCGGGTGTCGAGACGGTGTCGCGGTTCGGCAAGGGTGCCGCCGACGGCGCACCCGATTCGAAGAACCCGATCTTCGCCGACGCCCAGTCCCGCTCCGAGCAGGCCGCCGCGGGCGCCGAGGAGTGGCACGACCCGCGCGAGGACGGTTCGCTGCCCGACGTCTACATCGCGATGGGCCAGACCGCCGAGAACGTCGCGAACTTCACCGGCATCAGCCGCGAAGACCAGGACCACTGGGGCGTGCGGTCGCAGAATCGGGCCGAGGAGGCCATCAACAGCGGCTTCTTCGACCGCGAGATCGCACCGGTGACGCTGCCCGACGGCACCGTCGTCGCCAAGGACGACGGCCCGCGCGCCGGCACCACCTACGACAAGATCAGCCAGCTCAAGCCGGTCTTCCGCCCCAACGGCACGATCACCGCGGGCAACGCCTGCCCCCTGAACGACGGCGCCGCCGCCGTGGTCATCATGAGCGACACCAAAGCCAAGGAGCTGGGCCTGACGCCGTTGGCGCGCATCGTGTCGACGGGTGTGTCGGGCCTGTCGCCGGAGATCATGGGCCTCGGCCCGATCGAGGCGGTCAAGAAGGCGCTCGCGAACGCGAAGATGTCGATCGGCGACATCGATCTGTACGAGATCAACGAGGCGTTCGCTGTGCAGGTGCTGGGTTCGGCGCGCGAGCTCGGGATGGACGAGGACAAGCTGAACGTCTCCGGCGGCGCGATCGCGCTGGGCCACCCGTTCGGTATGACCGGCGCCCGCATCACGGCCACGCTGCTGAACAACCTCACCACGCATGACAAGACGTTCGGGATCGAGTCGATGTGCGTCGGCGGCGGCCAGGGCATGGCGATGGTCGTGGAGCGCCTTAGCTAGTTGCGCCCCTAGAATCGGCGTTCCTATGACCACCATCGGAACGCCGCTGTCACCGCGCGCCACCAAAGTCATGCTGCTCGGCTCGGGCGAGCTCGGCCGCGAAGTGCTGATCGCCCTGCAGCGCCTCGGCGTCGAGACCATCGCCGTCGACCGCTACCCGAACGCGCCGGGACACCAGGTCGCGCACCACGCGCGCACGATCACGATGACCGACCACGATCAGCTGCGCAGTCTGATCGAGGACGAGCGTCCCGGTCTCGTGGTGCCCGAGATCGAGGCCATCGCGACACCGGCGCTCGAAGCGCTCGAAGCCGAGGGCGTGGTGACAGTGATCCCGACCGCCCGCGCGGCCCGACTGACCATGGACCGGGAAGGGATCCGCCGGCTGGCCGCCGAGACGCTGGGCCTGCCGACGAGCCCGTACCAGTTCTGCGATTCGCTGTCCGAGTTGCAGGCCGCCGCCGCCGAGATCGGGTTCCCGTGTGTGGTCAAACCGGTGATGAGCAGTTCCGGGAAGGGCCAGTCGAAGATCGACGGCCCCGACGGCGTCGAGGCGGCCTGGGAGTACGCGATGTCCGGCAGTCGGGTGACCAACACGCGCATCATCGTCGAGGGGTTCGTCGATTTCGACTACGAGATCACGCTGCTGACCGTGCGGGCAGTCGGCGCCTCCGGCGAGGTCGAGACGCGGTTCTGCGAACCCATCGGGCACCGGCAGGTCAGCGGCGACTACGTCGAGAGCTGGCAGCCGCACCCGATGTCGGCGACCGCGCTCGAACGCGCGCGGCAGATCGCGGGAGCGGTGACCGCCGACCTCGGCGGGCAGGGCATCTTCGGGGTGGAGCTGTTCGTCAAGGGTGACGACGTCTGGTTCAGCGAAGTCAGTCCGCGCCCGCACGACACCGGCATGGTGACGATGGTGACGCAGTGGCAGAACGAGTTCGAACTGCACGCTCGTGCCATCCTCGGCCTGCCCGTCGACACCACGCTGAAGTCTCCCGGCGCGAGCGCGGTGATCTATGGCGGCGTCGACGCCGAAGGTGTGGTGTTCGACGGGGTCGAGGCGGCATTGCAGGTGCCGCGCACCGACATTCGGCTGTTCGGCAAGCCGGAGAGCTTCGTCAAGCGCCGCATGGGTGTCGCCCTCGCCTACGCCGACGATGTGGACACCGCGCGTCGCAACGCCGTCGAGGCGGCGGGCCGCGTCACGCCCCGGGTCCCCTAGTCCTGCGTCGAGAGTGCGCCCAGATCGCCTATCGGCCGAGCGACGCGCGCTGAGCGCACTTTCGCGTCGTAGGCGCGCCTCACCCGGCGGATGACATCGCTCGGAAGGTTGGACTTGACCACGCGAATCCGTGTCCATTCGAGCTCGTCGAGGTCCTCGGCACGGAGGATGTCGTGCGCGAACTGCAACGGGTCGACGCGATGGTGGTCGCCGTCGTATTCGACGGCCAACTTCAGCTTCTCCCAGCCCATGTCGAGGTAGTAGCGCCGCCGGCCGTCAGCACTGAACACAGGAATCTGGGTCGACGGGCGAGGCAATCCGGCCCGGATCAGCAACAGACGCAGCCAGGTCTCGCGCGGAGACTGCGCACCCGGGTCGTGCAGCGTCAGCACCTCCCCCAGCTGTCGCATCCCACGCTTACCGGGATGGTGCTCCTTCGCCCACCGCAGCAGTTCGGCGGCGTCGAATGTCGCGGCATTGCCGAGCGCATCGACCCGGGCCACCGCGACATCGAGCGGCGATCTGCGGCCGAGGTCGAACGCCGTCCGCTGCACGGTCGTCACCGGAAGCCCGTGGCGCATCGCGATCTCGCCGGGATGCAAGTGCTGCTTGTGCGTCGTGATGCCGCGCGGCGCACGCCCGTTCGACCAGACCAACTCGATCGGTTGCGCGTCGTCGACGTATCGCGTCCCGTGCAGCGCTGCCGCGGTGAGTCCGGCGACAACTCCTTCGCGGTGCGACCACAGCCAGGCTGCGGTCGCCCGGTGCTTCACACTCAGTTCTGCGTCGGGCCGGGTGTACACGTCGGGATAGAGCGCGACAAACCTGGTGCGCAGTAGGTGCTTCGCGACCAGACCAGCCGACACCGCTTCGCTCCCTATGAAGGGCATCTGCATGGTTCGAGGTTCGCGTGCCGAAAGGCGAAGTCGACAGTCCGTGGTGCTCGAGCTGTGGATAACTGCCAGCGAGAGGGCGCTCAGATCGCGGGATGGCAGTTTTCGACGATCTGGGCGCACTCTCGGGACAAGCGAGAGGCCGGCGTCCGCCAGAGCGCGCGAAAAAGGGCGCCCACTTCGTGGACGCCCTTTCTCTGGCCGAACTGCTAGTCGTTGTTGAAGTAGCTCAGCAGGCGCAGGATCTCGAGGTACAGCCAGACCAGGGTGACGGTCAGGCCGAGCGCGATGCCCCAGGCCGCCTTCTCCGGAGCTCCGGCGCGGATCATCTGATCAGCAGCGTCGAAGTCGATCAGGAAGCTGAACGCGGCCAGCGCGATGCACAGCAGCGAGAAGCCGATGGCGAGCGGGCCGCCGTTGGTGAGCGGCGCGTTGCCGGTGAAGACCGCGAACAGGATGTTCACCAGCGCCAGGGCCAGCACGCCGAACATACCGGCGACGATCATGCGGGTCAGCTTGGGCGTGACGCGGATGGCACCGGTGCGGTACACGACCAACATGCCGAAGAAGACGCCGAGTGTGCCGACCACCGCCTGGAAGATCATGGCAGGGCCGCCGGTGGAGACCAGGTTCGCGAACAGGTACGACGCCGAGCCGAGGAACAGGCCCTCGAACGCCGCGTAGGTCATCACGATGCCGGGGTTGTCCTGCTTGCGACCGAACATCGCCAGAAGCAGAACGCCGAGACCGCCCAGGCTGCCGACCAGGAACAGCGGGAACAGCAGGCCCTGGTTGGCGTCGACCATGAAGTACGAGACCGCCGCGACCGCGGTCACGACGGCCAGCGTGATGCCGGTGCGGGTGACGACGTCATCGATGGTCAGCGGGCGCGATACGCCGGCCTGCTGCTGGTCCGGGTACTGCTGCGCGACGTAGGGATCTGCGTGTACCGCTTGGGCACCGTAGCCGGCGGCTCCGGTACCGAATTGCGCATAGCCGCCCTGCTGCTCTTTCGGCAGAGAGCGGAATACCGGGTTGCTGCTTTCGCGCACCGTCGGTTCCTTCCTGTCTCGTATCAATGCTTTCGACCTGTGACGATCACACGGTCAACGTTCGAGGTTCCTGCGCAGTTCCCAGTGAGATCTCACTGCGAGCTTCCCAGGCGCTTCACAGGAAACCTTACCCGGGCAGCCCTCGACCCGGGAGACGATCTAGATTGCATTCTGTGGACGAAAACGAGGATGTCCTAGTAACAGTCGACAACGGAATCGGCCATCTCACCCTCAACAGGCCGAAGGCGATCAACTCCCTCACCCACCACATGGTCGGCGAGATCTCGAAGGCCCTGCGGTCGTGGGAGCGCGACGACTCGGTCAACGCCGTGCTGCTGACCGGCGCGGGCGAACGGGGGCTCTGCGCGGGCGGCGACGTCGTCGCGATCTATCACGACGCGAAGAAGGGCGGCGCCGAAACGCGCCAATTCTGGCACGACGAGTACCTGCTCAACTCCTACATCGGCCGGTACCCGAAGCCCTACGTCGCCGTCATGGACGGCATCACGATGGGCGGCGGCGTCGGCGTGAGTGCCCATGGCAGTGTCCGCGTCGTCACCGAGACCACCAAGATGGCGATGCCCGAGGTCGGCATCGGCTTCATCCCCGACGTCGGCGGCACCTTCATCCTGGCCAGGACGCCGGGGTTGCTCGGTGTCCATGCGGCGCTGACCGGAGCGCCGTTCTCCGGGGCGGATGCCATCGCCATGGGCTTCGCCGACCACTTCGTCCGGCACGACGACCTCGACGCGTTCACCGAGAAGGTCCGTGTCGAGGGTGTCGAGGCCGCCCTCGCCGAGCACGTCCAGGAGCCGCCTGCGAGCGAGCTGATGGCGCAACGAGAATGGATCGACAGCTGCTACGCCGGTGACACGGTCGCCGACATCGTCGCCGCGCTGCGTGCGCACGGCGCCGAACCCGCGGGGAAAGCGGCGGACCTGATCGCCTCGCGCTCCCCCGTCGCCACGTCCGTTGCGCTGGAAGCGGTCCGAAGGGCGGCCAAGCTTGCCACCCTGGAAGACGTGCTGCATCAGGAGTTCCGGACGTCCTGCGCGGCGCTGCGGTCGCACGATCTCGTCGAGGGCATCCGCGCGTTGCTCATCGACAAGGACAAGAACCCCCAGTGGGAACCCGGGTCGCTCGCCGCGGTGACCACCGAGGACATCGAGGCGTACTTCGTCTCCGCCGATCCCGACATCAACTTCGAGGAGTAGTCATGACCTACGAGACGATCCTGGTCGACCGCGACGGCCGCGTCGCCACGATCACGCTGAACCGGCCCAAAGCGCTCAATGCGCTCAACAGCCAGGTGATGGCCGAAGTCACCACGGCCGCAGCCGAACTGGACGCCGATCCTGGGGTCGGCGCCATCATCATCACGGGCAGCGAAAAGGCGTTCGCGGCGGGCGCGGACATCAAGGAGATGGCGAGCCTGTCGTTCGCCGATGTCTATTCCTCCGACTTCTTCGCCGGCTGGGGCAGATTCGCCGCGACCCGCACCCCCACCATCGCAGCGGTTGCCGGGTACGCCCTGGGTGGCGGCTGCGAGCTCGCGATGATGTGCGACATCCTGATCGCCGCGGACAGCGCGAAATTCGGGCAGCCCGAGATCAAGCTGGGCGTGCTGCCCGGCATGGGCGGATCGCAGCGGCTGACACGGGCGATCGGCAAGGCCAAGGCGATGGATCTGATCCTGACGGGGCGCAACATGGGCGCGGAGGAAGCCGAACGTGCGGGCCTGGTGTCGCGCGTTGTACCCGCGGATTCGTTGCTCGAAGAGGCCAAGTCCGTCGCCGAGACCATCGCGGGCATGTCGCTGTCCGCTTCGCGGATGGCCAAGGAGGCTGTCGACCGCGCGTTCGAGACCACGCTGGCCGAAGGCCTGCTCTACGAGCGGCGGCTGTTCCATTCGGCCTTCGCCACCGACGACCAGACCGAAGGCATGAACGCGTTCACCGAGAAGCGTTCGCCGAACTTCACGCATCGCTAAAGTTCATGCGTGACCGAGACCGCGTCCGCTGACGAGAGGGCGTCCGCTGATCCGGCAGTCCCTGCACCGGTCGCGCAGGCGCCGGCGCCGCGGCGCGGATGGTGGATCCGCCGGTACACGTTCACCGGCACGGCGGTCGGCCTGGTCTTCCTGTTCCTGTCGCTGACCCCGTCGCTGCTGCCGCGCGGGCCGCTGTTCCAGGGCCTCGTCAGCGGCGGCGCCGGTGCGATCGGCTACGGCCTCGGCGTGTTCGCGGTGTGGCTGGTGCGCTTCATGCGCTCCAAGGACACCAGTCCCCCGGCCCCGCGGTGGGCGTGGCCGACGCTGGCTGTCCTCGGCCTGGTCGGCCTCGTGATCATGGTCTGGCGTTTCCACAGCTGGCAGGACAGTGTCCGCGACCTGATGGGCGTGCCCCGGCTGACATTCTGGGATTACCCACTGGCCGCGGTCATCTCGGTGGTGACGCTGTTCTTGTTCGTGGAGGTCGGCCAGTTGGTCGGCAAGCTGGTGCGCTTCCTGGTTCGGCAGGTGGACAGATTCGCTCCGCCGCGGATCGCGGCCGTCGTCGTGGTCGCCCTGCTGCTCGCGCTGACGATCGCGCTGCTGAACGGCGTCGTCGTCCGGTTCGCGATGAGCACCATCAACAAGACGTTCGCCGCGGTCAACGACGAGACCGACCCGGATAACCCTGCGCCGGAATCCAATCTGCGCTCCGGCGGCCCCGAGTCGCTTGTCACCTGGGAATCGCTGGGCCATCAAGGCCGGATGTTCGTCTCCAGCGGCCCTACGGTCGAAGAACTGTCGGAGTTCAACGGCGTCCCGGCGATCGAGCCGATCCGTGCTTACGCCGGACTGCATTCCGCGGACGGCATCAAGGCGACGGCCGCGCTGGCCGCCCGGGAGTTGCAGCGCGCGGGCGGACTGGACCGCGCCGTGGTCGCGGTGGCGACCACCACCGGGACCGGATGGATCAACGCGGCGGAAGCCGCTGCGCTGGAATACATGTACAACGGCGACACCGCGATCGTGTCGATGCAGTACTCGTTCCTGCCCAGTTGGTTGTCATTCCTGGTGGACAGAGAGAACGCCCGCCAAGCCGGCCAGTACCTGTTCGAAGCAATCGACGAACTCATCCGCGAGATGCCCGAGGCGCAACGCCCCAAGCTCGTCGTCTTCGGCGAAAGCCTGGGTTCGTTCGGCGGCGAGGCACCGTTCCTGGCACTCAACAACCTGATCGCACGCACCGACGGTGCGCTGTTCAGCGGTCCGACGTTCAACAACACGATCTGGACCGACCTCACCCGCAACCGCGACGCCGGATCGCCGGAGTGGCTGCCCATCTACGACAACGGCGCCAACGTACGTTTCGTCGCCGAGACCCGGGACCTGCAGCGCCCCTCCGATCCGTGGCTTGCACCGCGAGTGGTGTACCTGCAGCACGCGTCGGACCCGATCGCGTGGTGGAACACCGATCTGCTGTTCTCCCGACCCGACTGGTTGCGCGAGGCGCGCGGCTATGACGTGTCACCGCACATGGAGTGGATTCCGGTGGTGACCTTCCTGCAGGTGTCCGCGGATATGGCGGTCGCGGTCGACGTGCCCGACGGACACGGCCACGTCTACGTGCGCAACGTCGCCGACGCGTGGGCGGCGATCATGGAACCGCCGGGGTGGACGCAGCAGAAGACGGAGAGGTTGCGGCCGCTCCTGCACAGCGGCGAATCGTCGTAGGGTCAGACGAGGACGCCCTTGAGGGCGTGGTAACCGCCGATGACGTCGGTGGAGCGGTGCAGCCCAAGCTCTTTCAGCGATGCGGCGGCCAGGCTGGAGGTGTAGCCCTCCGAGCACAGCACCACCCATTCGACGTCGTCGCCGACGGCCTGCGGGATGCGGGCGTCGCTGGTGGGATCGAGACGCCACTCGAGGACGTTGCGTTCGATGACGAGCGCCTGGGGCACCTCGCCTTCGGCGGCGCGCTGCGCGGCCGGGCGGATGTCGACGAGGACGGCGCCGCGGTCGAGGGCCGCGGGGACCTCATCGGCCGGTAGTCGGGTCAGTTTCGCGCGGGCCTCGTCGAGGATGCGGTCGATACGGCTGGCCATCAGTCGCCCTCCGGTGCGTCGGTCAATTCGGTGCGGTTGCGGCGCAACGTATTTCGATCGGTGACGGCATAGTAGGACATCGCCGTCAGCGGAGGCGAGTAGGCGTGCACGCTGAGCGTGGGCGCCGTCGGCGCCACCCCGCCGGTGGTGAGGGATTCCGGCGCCCACACGACGTCGTGGACCCAGCCGAGCGGGAACGCTGCCTGATCCCCGGCGACCAATATCCGATCACGCAGAGCGCTACCGTCCCAACGGGTTTCCCGCAACGAGCCCGACAGCACGGTCAACGCGCCCAGCGAGCCGCCGTGGTCGTGGAGTTCGGTGGAGCGCTCGGGCACCCAGCTGATCAGCCACACGTCGAGTTCTTCGGTGCCGTGCAGACGGGTGAACCAGCGTTCAGCGGCGGGTGGCCCACCGACGGGCAGCAGATGGTCGTAGCCGCCGGCGAGAACATCATCGGCGAATCGATCGGTGACGTGCAGAAGATCGGCGGGACGCAGGCGGGCGGGAGCCAGGGACAGGGAAGGCGACATGGGAGGGAACTCCAGGACAGACGGACGGGTCAGGGGTCGGCGGTCAGGCCGGACAACACTCCTGACTGAAGGTCACGTCGGTCACGTCGGCGAGTGTTCCACAGCGCGCGGGCTCCTCGCCAGCATCGGGCTTTAACCTCACGGTGAATCTAGGAAACCGCAGTTCACTGTCGGGTGCCGTCCGGCGTCCGAGACCGGGCGCCGGACGGCGGCGGAACCGGCACCCACGAATCCGAGCCCGGTGAACGCCGCGCCGCGCCGAGGAACCCCGTGGCTTCGGGACCGAGCAGTGGTCGCAGGGCGGGATGCATGGCTGCCGATTCTGGCAGGGTCTTCGGTGACGGCCATGAGACGCAGATGAGGGGACTCATCTGCCTGTCTGACGGCGCCCTGGGCCACGTGCCTACATTGGCAGGATGCGTTGGCCACTTCTGTTCGCCGCCGTCGCCGTGATCGCCGCTGGGTGTTCGTCGGGCACCGATGCGCCACCGGCGTCGTCGTCCGAGGTCACCTCGACGCCGACATCGTCCACGGCCGCAGCACCCCCGACCTCGGTCGCCCCCGGCGAGGTCGGTGTGTCCCCCGGCGGCGTGACGACAGCGCTCGGCGCCCCCGCGGAGTCCACCGAGGACGACTATTTCCAGGCGTGTCGGGCGGCCAAGACGTGGATGGACCAGCAGGGCGGCGATCCTCGGTCGCAGATCGAGCCGTATCTGAAGACCGTGCAGGACGCCCAGTCGGTCGGGCCCGGCACCTTCGACAAGCGGTGGTCCGAGTTGTCCGCGGGCCAGCAGGCCGCGGTGATCGTCGCCGTGGAAGCGGCCGCCGACGCGCTCTGCGGTTAGACGTCGAACACCAGGCAGAACGTATGGCCCGCCGGGTCGCGATACACCCGGAAGTCGCTGCCCTCCGGCACATCGTCGACGCGGGTGGCGCCGAGCCTCAGCGCGGCCGCCTCGGCCGCGTCCACGTCGTCGACGTCGATGTCGAGGTGGACCTGCTGCGATCCTCGCGGATCCGGGAACTGCGGCGGCTGGTGTTCGGGTGAGAGCTGGAAGGCGAGCCGCCTCCCACTCGGCTCGGCGACCACCACCCAGTCGTCGTCGTCTTCGACGATGTTGCCGCCCAGAAGCTGGACCCAGAAGTCTGCGAGCCCCCTCGGATCGCGAGCGTCGAAGACCACGGAGCGAAGTTTTCCGATCATGCACCCAGGGTTGCCGATCTTGGCGGCCCGTAACAAGTGAGAATGGGTCCATGCGGGTCGCATTGGCTCTGGGCAGCGGTGGGGCGCGCGGCTATGCCCATATCGGTGTCCTCAACGAGCTGAGGGACAGGGGTCACGAGGTTGTCGGCATCGCCGGATCGTCGATGGGTGCCCTGGTCGGCGGCCTGGAAGCCGCGGGCAAGCTCGACGAATTCGCCGTGTGGGCAAGCTCTTTGACGCAGCGGGCGGTGCTGCGGCTGCTCGATCCGTCGCTCACCTCGGCGGGGGTGCTGCGCGCAGAGAAGATACTCGACGCGGTGCGCGAGATCCTCGGCGAGGTCACCATCGAAGAACTTCCCATTCAGTACACGTCGGTGGCGACCGATCTGATCACCGGCAAGTCGGTGTGGATGCAGCGAGGTCCGGTCGACGACGCCATCCGCGCATCCATCGCGATTCCCGGCGTCATCACCCCGCATGTTCTCGACGGGCGGCTCCTCGCCGACGGCGGCATCCTCGACCCTCTTCCGATGGCTCCGATCGCCGCGGCGCCGGCCGACGTCACCATCGCGGTGAGCCTCTCGGGCGAGGACCCCGACGTCGACAGGCGAATCAGCGATTCCCGTGTGCCCACCTCGGATTGGCTGACCCGCATGTGGCGCAGCACCTCCTCGCTGCTCGACACCAAGGCTGCCCGGTCGCTGTTGGAGACGCCGACGGGCCGCGCGATGCTCGGCCGGCTCGTGGCGCCTGACGACGAACCCGTCGCGGACATCCACGAGCCTGGCATACCGAAACTGGGCAGCTTCGAGCTGATGAACCGCGTGATCGACATCGCACAGTCGGCGCTGGCACGCCACACGCTCGCGGCCTATCCGCCCGATCTGCTGATCGAGATCCCCCGGACGGTGTGCCGCAGCCTGGATTTCCACCGTGCCAACGAGGTCATCGAGATCGGGCAGGAGATGGCCGGCGTCGCGCTCGATGCGTTGGAGGACAAGGTGTCAGACGGCTGACAGGAACTCTGCGATCCGGGGCGCCTCGCGACGTCCCTGCGCGCGGCCTGCCTGGGCGGCGGGCTTCCGACAGGCCGGGTCGAGCGGGTTGGGGCCGAATGCCGCCAGCGCGTCGTCGTCGGCGAAGACGGCCAGCGTGGCACCGGGAAAGGCCTCGATCTCGGCGACCGTCCCGGTCCCCCACGGGGACGGGCTGTTCGCCCCCGACGGCACCAGCACGACCGCGGACCCGCAGTCCCGCACCGCCGACATGTTGACCGTGCTGCCGACGCCGCCGTCCATATAGCGGCGGCCACCGACGGTGACGGGCGGCCACACTCCCGGCACCGCGCAGCTCGCGGCGACGGCGTCGACGAGTCCTACACCAGAGTTCGCATCGAGGACGACGAGTTCGCCGGTCTCGATGTCGATCGCCGTCACCCGCATCGTGCGCGCCGGCCAGTCGTGTGACGGCAGCCGATGCTCGATCACGCTGCGGCGCACGGCTTCTGGCACGGTGTCGGTATCGGCCGCGATGCCGCCGATCTTCTGGAGCTTCTGCTCCTTGATTGCGCCCGGCGTCATCATCGCGGTGAGGAACAGTTCGGTGATCGAGTCGATGGAGACACCCGGATGGATCTCATGGGCGCCGTGTGCCTCCGACAGCTGCCGGGCGAAGAGTTCGTCGACCGGCAGTCCGCTGCCCAGTTGCGCGGCGACGGTCGAGCCCGCGGAGGTTCCCAGGAGGACGTCGGCGGCGAGGAGGCGATCGCCGACCTCGGGGGCCGCGTCGCGGATGCCCGACAGCACCCCGGTCTCCCAGGCGATTCCGGCCAGTCCGCCTCCGGCGAGCACCAGCGCACGAGTCATCGTCGTCCTTAAGTTCGTAGTTGCAGTTACTTCGTGTTGTTACGTTGGGCTGTGACCCGGGTGGGTCGGGTGAGGCTGCATGG
>NZ_JBGGKV020000019.1:0-51801 GCF_041287165.2 Mycobacterium bulgaricum
AGTGGTTCAATGAAGCGCATCCGGCGCTGGTCCCATGCGCCAGATATACGCGTCAACTTCAGGTTGATTCGCGACCTTCTAGACCTGAATGCAAGAGGTGTGTCGTGTTTGAGGTCTGTGGAAACGGGGGTGAGGGCGAGGGGAGCTGGGGTAGGTCAGCGGGGTGGTGGAGCGCGTACAGGTGAGAGGCGTTGAGAAGAAAGGGAATTCGATGGCAGGAAAGAGGGGCGGTTAGGGCTGAGGTGGTTGTAGCGGTGGGGTCGGTCGACGGTGGTGGCGTTGCGCGCGGCGCACGGTGGCGGCGTCGAGGCTGGCGTGCACTCCGGGGCGGTCCTGGGAGCCGATGAACAGCACGTCATCACGGCGGGTGTGCGAACCCCACCCTTGGCTGGCTACGACGGCGACCACCGAGCCCGGCTGGACCTGGTGATGCCAGAACCACGCATCCCGCCATGTCGAGCCGGGCTCGCCATAGATCGACACCCGTGCCTTGCAGCCCTTCTTGGGGTGGCGCTCGTACACCTTCTGCACGTACAGCAGGCGTAAATGGTGCGCGACGGCGTAGTCGTGCAGCGCTACCCAGCGCTGCACCGAATCAGGTGGGTGCGCGTTCGGGTGCCGCGCATGGGTGAACTGTCCAGGGTTGGTGAACGGTGTGCGTGGCTGCTTCCGCTGCACCAGTACCACGGCTACGGTGATGATCACGGCCAGCACCACCAGAACGGCCAGATCCACAACGCATCACCCCCACGGTTCTCGTGTGCAATTCGCGCTATCGGCGCACCTGCTCAGGGTGAAGATTCCGGCCCATGCTGGCAACCACTAGGGGCGCGGGTGATGCGCGCAGGGAAGCTATCGCGCGCGGCGATGAGCGTAAGTGTCACGTGCCGCGCGTCTTTCGGCGTTGGTGTCCTCGGTGTTGAACGCCGTGGCCAGCTGCGCATATCCGGCATCCAAACCATGCTCGTTCAGCGCGTCGGGCTCGATCACGTGTCGGGGCTCGCTGGGGGGCGGGGTCGCCATCGTTCAACGATAAGCCGCGGGGTGCTGCGGGGACGCGGGTTGAGGTGCTGGCGGGGGTGCTCGGTAGGGGTGCGTTGACTGCGCTGGGCAAGTACCCGGCGGATCTCTTCTCGCGCGGCCGTGATCCGGGCCCGCGCGGCATCGGTGAGGGGCTCCGGGGGCGGGGTCGGGTCGATGCTGGCGGCGGCGTAGCCGCCGGCCTTTGAGTGAGCTGGAACTGGGGGTGTCCAGGACAGCCGTCGTAGCCGGCTGGCGAGGAACGCGCCAGGGTTGGCGATGTGGTCGGGCCAGGTCGCTCCGCGGGCGCGCATGTCGGCGTTGAGCTTGTCGTTGACCGCGCGAGCTGACCACACGTCGGGGTCGATGCCGGCGCGGCTGAGTGCATCGCAGATGGCGCCGATGTGCGCGCGGTCTAGGCCGTGCGTGATCGCGACCAGTCCAGCGGCAAGTCGCTGGGTGGCCAGCGGCCGCGCGGTAGCGCGCCGTGGCGGCGTTCGTCGTGGTTTGTCGCAGATTTGTTTGGCGGGCGCGCTTGCGCGCTCGCTTGGTGAGTAACTCCCTACGGGAGAAGAACAACCAACACCGCCTGACGGCGGTAGGTGGAAATCATGCACAACCGGACGCGGTGCTGGACGGGCTTGGCGGCGCGGCACCAGGTGGTACACCGAGGGTCGGCGGCCGACGCTGGGGGTGTTTGTCGAGCCGTGGCCGCGCTGCGCCTCAATGGCCCATCTGGAGGCCCTCAGCAGCCGCCAGGCGGCGGTCACGGTGCGCACGTCACAACCCACCTTGTCGGCGATTGTCGCGCGCGTGACGGCAACGTGGCGGCCGGTGGCGTGATCGGCATACTCGGCCATCACCGTGGCGATCGACAACAGCGTGGCCGTGGTGATCGATACCCGCGTCTCAGCACACACCTGGCTGAAGGCCGGTGATTGCGCCCAGCGTGTCAGCCCTTCAAGCCAGCTGATGCGGCTCGTCCACATCGGTGCACGCGGTGCGCAGCTCCCGGCGCGCTGCACCCATTCGCGACGACGTTCGTTCGCCAGCGCGCGCGCGACATGCGGACTGGGAGCAACAGGAGCTGTAGCCGAACCAAGCGGTGTCGGCCACGTACTGCTCGCCCGATGTGATCGGGCGTTGATGAGGTCACGATTCGCACACTGGATGCGCGGCGTATCTGGTACGTCGGACAGGCGTGCGCTACCGTGAGAGCTGCCTTGCAAAAGCAGTCCCTTCGGGGATATCGGGTGCGGACCCCGAACCGAGCGCCAACTCGGTTCAAAACCTCAGACAAGGGCCTCGCTACGGCGGGGCCTTCGTCATGTCAGCGGAAATCCGCACACCAGCTATTCAGATGTCACATCTGCCAAGACCCTGCCGTCAGAGCAAGTGAGTTGAGGATCTGGCGGGGTGTGGTCACATCGCCAGCGGCAAGGCCTCCTTGTCTAGTTCACGAACCAGCTCGGGGTGGCCTACGTGGACGGCGAGGACGTCGGCCACGTACTGGCCCATTGGGATGCCGCGCTGCGCGGCTTCACGTTTGACGATCTCGTAGACGACGCGATCGGGCCGCGACATGATCTGCGCGCGATCGCCCTTATGTGTGCTGCGTCTTTGGGCCATGGTGGAGACTCTGCCAGCGGGACAACGCGTTACCTGATAACGACACGCGCACATCCCGTCTCTCCTTTCACACGGCTACCGTTTGGGTTGTGATCGATTCGATGGAGCTGGAGGCGGCCATCGCGGCGGTGTACGCCACACAGCTGCCGATCCCGCCGTGGTGGCCGGCCGAGGCGCGGGCCGCGTTCATCGAGGAGTACGCCAGCGAGGCGGCGACCATGGTGCTCTCGGAGTTCGACGCGATCGGTGACCGCGTGACCGATTGGGCGGCGCGGTCACAGATCAGCGGTGCGGACACGTCCGCGATGATCACCTCGGCGCGGCGAGTTCTGCTCGATGAAGCCAGCAGCGACGTGCAGTACGACTTGACCGAGCTGATCGCGAGCAAGAGCGCAGAACTTCGGGCCGAAGCGGTGTTCGACCACAGTCGGCCGCGCGGACCACAACGCGTGGTCTGGCCGATCCAGCACCGGATCTGACGCAATCTCGGAGCCATACCGAAGTTCCTGTCTTGTCGACGAAGGGGGTGGCACGCATGGGTCCATCGCGGCGGGGTCATGTCGAGCGGCTGGCCGGCAACCTGCTCACGCTGGCTCGCCTCGAACATGACGTGTCGCAGCGCGAGCTGGCCAAGGCCGCCAACTTCGCAGAGTCTGCTATTGCCGAGATCGAATCGGGTGCTCGGCAACCCTCGCTGCCCGAACTGATGCACATACTTGCCGCAGTAGACCAAGAGCTTCGAATCCAGTTGGCTCCGTACGACACTCACGACGACGTACTCGACGCGACCCAACAGCGGCTTTCGGCCGACGAGCAGGCCCACCGCCGCGCGATTCACGACCAGTTCGCCGCGCAACTGCGCCAGGGCGCGTCTCTGAAACCCCCGGCGGTGACGTAACTCAGGTTCGCCTATGGCTCGAAGTGTGAGCGGAAGCCTTCGAGCCAGTCGGCCCGCGCGTAGCGGTTCAGATCGCCGGGAACCCACGTCTCGGCGTCGTCGGGGCCGTCTGCGTCGCCGCTGGCCACCCGTTCGTGGGCTTCGAGATAGCCGGCGGTGTGCATGTCATTGGCTTGGGAGAACACAGACTGCAAGGCGGCCGAGTTCGTCGTGAAGTCCTGGTAGGCGGCGCGGCGCTCGGCGTCGGTGGTGTAGTCACCGCCGTATCGCTGTAGCCACGCGTGCCAGTGCTCGGTGGAGCCTGGTTTCGGCGGTGTCGCGGGCGTGCTCATCAGGGCCGACTTTAGGCCGCTGCACAGACGATGGGCGGGGCCTTGGGAGTGCGGCGGCACTGCGCGATGCCGCGAAGGATGTGTGTGCCGCTGGATGCAGGTCCGCAGATCACCGTGTGCAGAACCCGAGCAAGCGCGAGATCGGCCGCGGGCGCGGCATCGGTGAGGACATCGAGCAGCTCCTCGGCGGCGGGAGTGTTGAACGGGTTGTCCACGAGCTGCGCACACAGCGTGCGGACCTGGATCGCGAAGTCACACACCGTATTTACGTCGTCTTGAGTTGTCGTTACCGGTCTCATGGAACCACCGTAAAGCCGTGCACGCAAATGTGCAAGCAATATGCGTGCACAGTGGCAAGAGTGTTGCATGTAAGCTGCGTGCATGAGTGGCTCAGCTGGCGACGCGGGGAGTGACGGCGCGGCCGCGGCTGGCTCCGGCGGCTCGCTCCCGCTGCGCAAAAAGCAGCAGAAAGTCCCGTTGAACACCTATGTGCGGCCAGGAACCCAGCAGCGCATCGAGGTGTTGAAGGACCGCGGGTACGCGGTCACCGACATCGTGGATGCGGCGCTCAACGAGTTCCTGGACCGGGCCGGGGTGCCCACAGCCGAATAACCCCGAAGCGCTCCCCCGGCGGCTCGACCAGCTTTGGCATCGCTTCCTCGTACTGGCCCGTTTGCGCGGTGGGCGGCGGCTGTCCAGGCTCGACCGTAGGTCGACCGCGCAGCGGCGGTTCCGGCCTTGACCGCCGCCGCCCACCGCTTCGCCACAATCGAGGCAGAGGAAAAGCTTTTGTGCCCGATTGAAACGCTTAAGCGTTATAGCGCTATAACGCTTAAGCGCTTATTCTACGCACGTTTCCGGCCGGGGCCGCTATGTGTGGCGGCGCTGCGTTGCAGCTCAGCGACGATTTCGGCGGGCGTGAGCTGCTCAGCGAGCCGGGTGAGCGCCAGTCGAACAACGGCACTGCGGGTGGCGTCGACGCGCGGCTTGGTCGCTCGGGCGGCTGCGCGCACGGCCTCGAGGGCGGCGTCCGCGGTGTCGTCGAGGTAGATCGATACTTTCGTGAGGTCGGTGCCGGTGGCCGGCGGGGCGGGGGCTGCCGGCGGCTGCGCCTTGGGCGGTTCGGGTGCGGCTGCTGGTGGCGGTGCGGCGGGCATGTCGACCGGCGTGCGACGCGGTTGGTGTCGCGGCGGCGGGATAGTGCGGCGGGATGTGGTCGATTTCGAGCGCATGGCGGTGAGCGAGTCCAGGCCGTCAGCCATTGACGTACTCCTTTACGAAGGTACTGAGGTCGGTTAGCGCGGCCGCGACTTTCTGTAGCGACTTCGCAGGCGGTGTTTCGGCGGTAATGGCAATGCGCTTCTTTCGCGTTCCTACGTGCAGCGCGGTCGGTATTGGTGGAGCAACCTGTACGGGTGTGTCGGCAATGATGGTGCGCAATCGCTGAATTTCGGCGGCCGGCGGTGTTGTGGGGACGAAGTTCGGCACGATGACCAGCGGATAGTCGGCCGCCTCATTGACCAGCTCGGCAGTGGCATCAAGTTCGGCGGTGCGTAGCGCGGTCGGAGCCAGCACGATGTTGGCCACGGCCAACGCACCATGTGCAGCGGGGCTGGCGCCAGGATGGGTGTCGACGACGATCCACGGTTTGCCCCATTCGGACGCCCATTTGGTGAGGGCATCGGCCATGGTGTTCGCGTCGGGCTGGTGGTCATAGAGATCGGGATGACCGGGGATGAGGTCCGGTTTCTTGAATCCGCGCAGCGGCCGCGGCGGGGCGGCACCCGCGTCCAGTGCATCCAGAAGTCGTGATCGTGGGTGATCTTGAGGGCGATACCCCCACTTGGCGGTCACGCCTCCCCCGTCGTGTTCGAGGTCGACGAGAACCGCATCAAGTAGATGGGCCAGCTCGTAGGCCAGGAAAGACTTGCCCACACCACCCTTGCGGGAATGGCACACAGCAATGTTAGTGGTCACAACAGAATTATAGCGCTGTAACGCTTAAACGCTTAACCGCTTTAACGTTTAAGTTTTACAACGTTAAGACGACATAACGGCATAGGGCTAAAACGCTGTAAGGCTGATCCTGGTAGCTCACACGGGCATCCGACACGTACGCACGCCCTGTCCGCCTTGCACGTTCCGAGTCACGTTAGATCGACTATCACTGCTGCTCAGAGCGTTATCGGGCGAAGTGCTGCACGGTGGTTTACTAGCTTCCCGTTTATGCAACGAGTAGGGCAGTTTCCCTGCACACCCTGTGTTTCCGCCCGCGGCGACCTCGAAGGTATGGACCGCGCTCAAGGCGCGGCGCCGGAGTCGTCTAACGGCTTCGGTCGTGTACGCCCGATGGAGCCCCGTCCATGAGTACCAACGCCACCGTCGTCAGCATCGTTGCGATCGTCTGTTTCTGCCTTCTAGCGGCCTACGTTGTCCGCACCACCGGCTCGACGACGGGCATTACCGATATCGGCCGCGCAGTGGCCGATGTCATTGACGCGCTCACCGGACGACGCCGGTGAGGAAATCCGGTCTGACGGTGTTGGTCAGTAGGCTGCCATTTCGATGAGTGACCTCCTGCCCAACCTGGATGCCTTGCGCAGCCAACTCACCGGTGACGCGGCCAGTCAGCAGGACGCGCGCGCCCTAGCCGATGCAATTGCTCTGGCTACGACCGAGAAGGACCTCGACGACGCCCTTGATGCGGTCATCGCCAGCTGGCGGCAGCCGTGACTCATGCCGCCACCTCGACGCGATTGGTGTCACTGGAGATCCGCGGGTTCAGGGCCTTCGGTACCGAACCCCGCACGCTCGACCTCGACGCTGGACTGGTGGTCATCCACGCCGGAAACAGCCAGGGCAAGACCAGCCTTGCGGAGGCCATCGAGTTTTTGATCAGCGGCCGCAGTAGCCGCCGGGAACTGCTTGGCGGCGCGAAGGCGGAATACAACGACAGTCTGCGCAATGCCCACCTGGCCGACAGCGACACCGACGTCTACGTCCAGGCCGCCATTCGCGATGCTGCGGGAAACACGCACCAGGTGCGCCGGGAACTGCTCTGCGACTTTGGTCAGGGCACCGAATGCGAAAGCCGCCTGCTCATCGATGGCGTCGAGGCCGCCGATCTCGCCGGCGTGGGCCTGGCGCTGGCCGACCCGCCGGTGCGTGCGCCCGTTCTGCTGCAGCACATCCTGCGCCACGTCCTATCGACCGAACCTAAGCAGCGCGTCGGTTACTTCAAGGCGCTGCTATCGCTGACCGACCTGGACTCCTTCCGCGAACGCGTCCGGTCAGCACGCGGCCGGGTGGAAGCCGAACAACCCGGCGCGGCGTTGCAGCGCGTCAACACGCTCACCGACACGCCTGCAGCATCAGCGGGCTCCGCCATCAGCGCGTTGACGAAGAAGCCACTTACCTCCGATGCCGCGCGCACCGCTGTCGACAAGGCGCTGCGTGCCGCGGGGGGTGCGATCCTGGCTGACGCTGAAGGCGCCGAACCCGTCTTCGAGACTGTCGACGATCTTGCCGTCGCCCTCAGGGAGGCACTCGACGCGCAGCGCGAGCGCGCGTTCCCACTCTCGGCGTTCGCAGTGACTGAGCTATCCGAAAATCCGGTCAGTCCAGACCTGGAGCCGTACGCCACCGCATTGGCCGAGTTCGACCAGCACACTGCTCGGCTCACGCCGGTCCTCGACGCGCTGCTGGGCATCGAGGAGTATGCGCAGCTCGATCACGCTGCAACCTGTCCGGTGTGCGGCACCAACGACGCGTTGACCCCTGATCGGATCGACGTCCTCCGCGACCACTTACGCCGTACCCGAAGCCTTGGCGATGTGGCCAAGTCCGCCGCCGAGGCGCTCGCTACCAAACGTCACGAACTTGATCAGTTCACCGCCGCGGCAGCCGCGGCAACACCTGCGGTCGCGACGTGGACAGACGAACAGGTGGCCGCCGCCGACGACGCATTGCGCAGCTTGCGAGTCGAAGCCGCATTACTGACCGCCACAAGAACCGCCGCCGCGCCCGTGGCCACAGCCGCCACCGATCTTGCCACCGCCGTAGCCGCAGCTCGCAGCACCGTTGAAGAGAGCAGCGACGCCGTGGGCTCACGCCAACCGCTCCCTGAGGGGCTCGCCACCCGCTACCTGGGCATCGACAGCGCAGCCCGTCGACTCCGCGAAGCCAGCGCGGACTACTTCACGGAAGCCGCGGCGCTGCGCAGCGCCGTCGAAGACGCCGCCCGTGAACGCATCACCATCAGCGGGTTGACCGAACTAGCCGATCTGGTGGCAGTTCGGACCGAACTGGTTACCGATGTCGTCACCGAAGCCATCCGCCAACGCACTATTCGACGACTCACTGCTGCCGACAAAGCCCTCCGCGACGGTGCAGGAGCGGTCCTCGACGGCCGCTTTGCCCAGATGAGCGACACCATCACCAAATGGTGGTCCACCATCCGCCCCGAAGAACTCGTTGGCTTCGGTGGCATCAAGCGCCGCGCTGCCGGCGCGCTGTTCGTCAACCTGATCGCTGATCTCCGCGTCGACGCCACCAGTACCCCTGTAGAACGGGAAGCCCTTGGCGTCTATAGCGATTCGCAGCTCAACGCGTTGGGACTGTCAATCTTCTTGGCACGCACCGAGCTGCTCGGCGCGCCGATCGTCGTCCTCGACGACCCGATCCCCGGCAGCGACGCCGGCCACCGACTGACCTTCGTCCAGTACACCCTGGGTGCCCTGCTGGCGGCCGGCACGCAAGTCATTTTGACCACGTTCGACAGCAAGCTCGCTGAATGGTCGTACACCAACCACGGCAGTGCGGACTTCCTGGCCTACAAGCTCGACCTCATCGACATCCGGGCGGGCACCGAGCCCACCCAGACCACCGACACCTTCGGACAGCTGATGCTCGACGCTGAGGAAAACTTGCACGCCCCTACAGCGAAGGGCCGCCGCTCGGCGTGCAACACAATGCGCTCGGCCGCTGAACGGCTCGCCAAGCAAATCATCGCCACCGGCATGACCGACGCCGGCACCCCCACGACGATCACCGACGTCGAGGCCAAGACCACCAAGCTCGCTGACCTGCTCACCTTGCTCTATCCCTTTGTTGTCGAAGGCAATTCAGAGAAGGGCCAGTGGAAGACCTTGCCCAAGGTGCTCAATCCCGGCAGTCATGACGACGACGTGCCGTCCACCACCGAACTCAAAGTCGTCTTCGGCAACCTTCGCCGCATCAACAAGACCCACCAGAAGCATTGGCCTGGTGGGCTCATCAAGTGAGCCATCGTGTCGAAACTCCGGCGGCGGGCCGCTAGTCGGTAAGACCGAGGAGCTGCGGGAAGGGTTGCACGCTCAACATCTGGTCCAGTGTTTCCAGCGTGAACACCCGCCCATCGGTGTACTGAAGCACAGGCCCAAGGGTGTCGTTGACCCGTGCCCAGCCGGTGCCCCCGAGGACGGCGACAACGGGAACACCGCCCAGTCTGGCGCTTTCGGTCTGGAGGCCGCGGAAGCGGTTAGCTTTGTCGCGGGCCGTGCCGCCGTCGTTGGTCGCCTTACATTCCAGCATCGCGCGAAGGGTGCTATTGGCATCGAAGACGACGAAATCGGGTGCGGGAGCGACGGTTACATTGAATCGAGACGCGATCTCGCCCTGGTTGTGGCTGCCGGTGCGGATGTAGGGCACCCCGTTGTTCTTGAAAAGCGCCTCTACCTCGTCCTCGATCAGATCACCCTTTTTGCCGGTAGTGGCGTTGGTGACCTGGTTGAAGGGGCCGCCGAAGTGGCGTTGATGGAGGTAGGAACGGTACGGGACACCGCCGCTGACCAGGTGCCGCACGCTGTCCCAGCCGTCGCGGGTGTCGAGCTTGTCTTGCTTGCTGTGTAGACCTGCGGGTGCGTCGGTGAACAGCTCACGGCGCACCAGCTTGTCCACGGTGTGGGCGAGTACGCGAGCCTGCGCGGCGCTGAGGCGGCTGCCCCGCTTCTCGGCCCCGTCGATGGTTCCTGCTGCAATAGCCGGGGCGTTGTCACCGAGCTGCTCGGCGACCATTGTGGCGGTGGTGGCGAACTCATTCTTCAAGAGGCCGGTAATGGTGCGGAACACCAGCAGTGTTTGCGAATTGTCTTCGATGAGGGCGGCCAGGTCGTCGACACTGACCTTGGTAAAGCCATCAGTTCCGTCGCTGGCGGCGGTGTACACGGCATCGAAGTGCTCGGCGTCGTAGAACGGTGCGTCATGGATGAACGCGAAATCTGGTGCGAGATAAGGAACGTACAGCTCGCGGGCCACGGCCGCGAAGATGGCGCCGTGCTCGGCTTTGCCGTGCCGTTCGGGGATGAGCCGGATTTCGGTGACGCGTTTGTCCCAGGTGTCGGCGGCGGCGACTGCTGCCACTGTGTCCTTGGCTGTGGTCACTGGCCTACGGCGTGCAGGTCGACGGCGGGGTCGTCGGCCTGGTCGGCGACGATGCGCAGCCGGGCCTCTTTGGCGTAATCCTCGTGCAGCTCGAAACCGATGGCTTGCCGGTCGTATCGGCGTGCGACGACGACGGTGGTGCCGCTGCCGGCGAAGGGATCGACCACCAGCCCACCCTTGGGACTGGCGCAGCGAATGAAGAACTCCGCGAGACCCTCGGGCATTGCGGCAGTGTGTGCGACGCCGCGGTGCTGGTTGTAGGTCTGCGCGACGGACACCACGTTGCCGGGGTCCGCACCACCGTGGAGATAGGTCTTTGTTCGGTCGCGGCCGAATCCGGCGGCGGTGGTGCGGCGGCCGTTGGAGTCCAAGGCGCGGCGAGCGATCTCTGCGGCGTCGGCCTTATAGGGCACTCGCACCGCGTCGAGGTCGAAATAGGGGCGTTCTCCGCGTGCGAAGTGATAGACGTACTCGAATGCATCTTTGGTGCGGGGCCCGAACCGGCCTGGCACCGCGTTGGGCTTGGCCCAGATGTAGGTCTCGATCCACCGCCAACCCATCTGTTGGAGCGCTAGCACCAGTTGGTAGACGTAGGGGTGCCGTTGGCCGCGCAATTCACCGCGATTGGCCACGCGGTTCTTGATGTTGATGACCAGGCTGCCGGTTTCGGCCGTGGCTGCGAGCATCTGCTCGGCGTGAGGTAGGAACCACTCGACGTAGTGATCGGGGTGGATACGGCTGTAGGCCCTGGCGTCGGCGTAGGGCGGTGAAGTGAAGAACAGGTCGACGCTGCCGGCCGGCAATTTGGGTAGCAGTTTCGCGGCGTCGCCGTGGACCACTCCATCGGTCAGCATGCGATGCAAGTGACCCCTGGCTGCCATCAGGGAATCGTAACCGTGTCCCCTCGCAACGGAGCTGCACGGCGCGCTTGTCCCCAACATTGGTGAGACGCCGTCGACGGGCAGCAAATGTGACTTCACGACACCGCCGACTCAGAACCAGCGGTCATAAATCATCAACGTTCTGGCCGGAGGCGCTTCCCTCCCATTCTGCTATCTCGGCCTCAGGTAGTGGGTCATCGAAGGTACCGGGGATGGAGATATCGAGCTGCGGTGTGAAATCGCGCCGCACGGGGGTGACGACAGCTCGGGGCGCGGAAAGACTGCGGTAGACGCTGGAGCGGGAGATGCCAAGGGTGCGGGCGATCTGGGCGCGGGGAGTGCCGGCCTTGTCGAGCGCCTGGACCGCAGCGGCTGTGTCAGCGGTCAGGCCGGGGCGACCGGGGTGGCGGCCGGCGGCGCGGGCCGCGGCGACCCCTGCGGCGGTGCGTTCCGCAGCGATAGCTCGCTCAAATTCGGCGACGGCGCCGAAGACGTGGAAGACGAGGCGGCCACCGGGGGTGGTGGTGTCGATAGCTTCGGTGAGAGAGCGCAGCTCGACGCCGCGGTCCTGGAGGTCGCTGGCGATGGTGAGCAGGTGCGGCAGTGAGCGGCCCAGCCTGTCGAGCCGCCACACCATGAGCACGTCACCACGGCGGGCGTAGTCAAGCAGCGCCGCCAGCTCGGGGCGATCATCCCGAGCGCCCGACATGCGTTCGGTCCAGATTCTTTCGGCCCCGGCCTCCGTCAACGCCTTTGTCTGCATGTCGGGGGACTGGTGCAGCGTCGAGACTCGCGCGTATCCGAGCAGTGTCACCGGCAGATCCTCTCGGGTTGGGTCGGGTACGGGGATTCAGACCCAACCGGCCCGCTTGCGGGCCGGGCGGGAGCCGTTCTGTGTCTTTAAGGGTGTCCCCGTTCCTCACGGTCTGGGACATGATTCTGGGACACCCGACCGACATATCTGCCCAGGTCGCAGATCCCGTGTTAACACTGTCGCTTAATAGGTCATCTAGGGGTCGGCCAAATGATCCGAAGGTGGCTTGCCCCGGTCCGACCAGCGGGCACAATCTCAGCTGGAGGGGTGCACCCTCACATCAGAGGAGGGCAATCATGGCAAAGGGCGACATCAGCACTTACAACGAGGATGGGGTCTGGAAATCAAAGGTGGAGGGCAGTAGTCGGGCCGCTCACACCGGAGGAACCAAAGCCGAACAACAAGCAATCGGCCGACAGATGGCGCAAGACCGGGAGGTTGAGCACACCATTCGAAAGCTCGACGGAACAATTGGCGAGAAGAACTCCTACGGCAACGATCCAAATCCTCCCAAAGACTCCTAATTTCGTTGTGCGACAAGGACAGTGGCGGGTCCGCTGGTCTGATCGGCCGATATCAGCCAGGACTTGCTGTCTCGTTTCCAGGGAACCGAGACCGATCACATCTTGTCTCATCCGGTCGTAGGGTCTGATCTGCTCCAGCAGGGTCGACCCGATGCCGCGCTCGCTCGGAGACGCTCGACCGGAATGGTGGGTGGCAAGTCGAGAGGGTTTCTCTGACATACGGGAACGCACCGCGCATCCCCCAACACGGGGGAAAGCTGTGTAATGCGGAACGAGGAGGATCGCGGAGCCGGAAGCCGACGCATCCTCGGGCGGGGGAACACCTTCAGATTTGAACGCGGGCTACATCCGCTGCATGCCTGGACTGTTGGCGCTCGTTTTGGATTTCGAGTTTGCTGACGGTTGCTACGATGTGGGTGTCATGGGGCGCGGTCGATATTCGCCCCGGGGGGGGTGACGCTGGTGAAGTAGGTAGGGGGGCCTCCCGATGGGGTCAATACGGCGTCTGAGGTGGGGTGATTCGGGGCGTTTTTATTGGGTGACGTCGTTGCTGGCGACGCGGGGTCGACAGAAGTTGACCTGTCGGTTGTTGGCCGTCGTGACGCTGGGGTTGGGTGTGCTTCCGATCGTCATGGATCGGATCGGCGGCTCCGTCGCTCTGAGCTGGCGGTGGGTTCCGCTAATCGTGCTGACCTGCTCGGTGGCGATTACCGGGATGTGGCTGCGGTCGACGTGGCCGAGCAGAGGTTTGTCGCAGCTGGCGGTGCTGCTGACCACCGGCTGCATCGCGGCGGCCTGCCTGTCAGTGACCGATCCGCTACTGGGCATTATGGGCTGCGTCATCTTTGTGATCCCCACCGTCTACATCAGCGTGTTTCACTCTGTCCGGATGCTGTTGGTCCCGTGGATGGTCGCCGCGACGGTGATGGTTGTGCTGGCGGCGCGGCTGAGCGGGCCAGCCGTCGCGGTGGGGCTATCCAGCATGGCGTTGATCGTGGTGGTCAACGGCTTCCTCGCAGTCGCCTGCGCCACCGCGATCGGCTTGGTGAACCCGCACGACCGTCGCGGCGAGGACATCGAACATGTGACCGGACTGCTCACCGTGACCGGGTTCTACGAACAGGTCGCTACCTTGATTGGTGCCCGCAGCCGCGCTACCGACCGTCACCTCATCGTTGCCGTTGCCGATCTGGACAGTTACTCGTTGCTGCGGAGTCTGGCCGGCGCGGCCGGCGCGCGACAAGCTCGTGTCACCACCGCTCAACAGCTGCGTGAGACCACCCGCGGTCAGACCGTGTTGGCCCACGTCGGCGAGACGCAGTTTCTGCTGGCGGATGTGTTCGCCACCCCGGACGCCAGCGTTCTGCTGGACCGGGTTCGTGGCGCGGTCACCGCGCCGCCGGCCCAGGTGACGGTCAGTATCGGCGCGGTCAGCATCCCGTTACGCACATTGGCCGGCGGCGCGAACCAGGACGTCCTCGAAGAGATCCGGGCTTTGGCCGTCGCGGCCATGACCCAGGCGCGCGCGGCCGGCGGAAACCGCGTCTGTCAGCTCATCGCTCCCGTGCTCACCACGCTGGGTAACGACCACCTTGACGACCAGTAACTTCATCGGCGCGACGGGTCGTAGGGCGGTGACAGCGACCGACTGCGCTACCGGACCATGGGCGTGAGCGGCGTGGGCCGCCTTCCTTGCCGTCGCAGGATGGGTCTGGCCCGCCGTAGCCCCGTGGTGGGGGGCGCCCCCGCCAGTTCATGGTGTCTGGCGGGGGGCGACCGCACGGTGGTTCGTTAGTGGCGGACGGTTCCGGGTCCGGCGCCGGGGGTTCCGGTACCGCGGTTAAGCCAGCCGACCGGGCGTTCATTCCGATTTGGAGCACTGTGAGGAACCGGGCGAGCGTCAGTACCGAGGGCGGCGTGCGACCGAGAGGATGAGGAAACCGCGGGTTCAGATCGCGTTCCGTGATGGGTGTCAGCGGTTCGGTCGCCAGGTGAAGGCTGCGTCGCTGGTGGGCCGCGAGGTGGCCGTGGGTCAGCATCGGGTGGCGGCGCGGATCCGTTGCCGTTGCTGGTCATCAAGGTAGCCGTGCCGGGCTGTCACCCGCAGCTGCGCTACCCGTGCGGTGTCGCGATCGGGTTCGGGGTGGGGCGTGGCGAGCGTGAGATCGACGCAGGCACAGTGCATGCCGATGGGGGTGGGGTCGCCGCGCTGGTAGATCGGCGCGCCGATGACGGCCACGTCGTGCACGCCGCCGTGGGCGTCGATCACGCGGTGCCGGGTGGTGAACGGCACCCGGGTGCGGCGCGTGTCGTCAATAAGGCCGCGCAGATGTGCGCGGTCGTGGGGGTGGACATGGCTTATTAGCAGCGCGGTGCTAGGTGTTGTCGTGCCCGGCCGGTAGCCGTGCAGCTGCTCGACTGCGGGCGACCAGTCCCATCGGTGCGCGTCGAACAATAACCGCAACGAACCTAGCTGCGTGGACGAGCAGAAGTTCCCGCGCCCCGGGTCGGCCTGACCGACACCGCGGCTGTTGGTCAGCGACGACCTGCCGTGGGTCGAATTCATGAGCGTCTCCAAGTTCTGTGAGCGGCGGGGCCAGCCGGTCTGGTTCCATCGACGGGCAGGCACCGCTACGGGACCATCCGGTCGAGGTTGGGGGTGGCTGACGCGTTCTCGGTCTCCACCGCAGCCCATAGGTCCTCATAGAGGGGAAGCTGGTGCTGCCATCCGAGGGCCGCCAAAATTCGGGCAGTGCGGGGCTGTGTGCTGACCAAACGCAGCGTGATCCCTTGTCGCCGGCTCTGTTCGGCGGCCTCGCCCAACGCAGCGAACGCCGAGCAACTCAAGAAATCGAGCCCCTCGATGTCCACCACCATCGGGCCAGGCGCGGCAGTGGCGGCTGCTACCTCGTCGAGCACGCACTTCCACACCGCGCAGTTGCTCGCATCAACGTCACCGCCGGCGTGCACCACGACCGCTGAGCCGACGCGCTCGACCGCGACGCGCAACAAGCTGTGGGTATCGGCGAGTGTGTCCGCAAGACACTTGCTCAGGCGCACTGCCGGATAGAAAGTGGGAACAGAAGAAGCCACTGGATCTCCCGACTGCTGTCCATGCGCGGGTGCGCGGGGGAGTGAAGGTTTACCGCCCTTTGCTCTGAAGCCGGTAACCCTCATCCTACCTCCCCAAGGTTTACGCCGTAAACGCGCACCGGTGGAGGCGCTCTCTGCTCATCTGGCTGCGCGGGCCGCCGCAGGGTGCGCGATCGCGATACGCCTTCCATCAGGTCAGAACAGCACTGGTCCTCGCCGGGTCGTTGGCACTGCCTTTGACTGCGGGACATCCGAGCGCAGCCAGCGCCTGGTGCACGGTGGGGTGCACCGGTACCTCCCGGTCGACACCGGTCACCGTGATCGGCCGGCAGGTGACATGCCCGTTAGCTACCACGACCACACTGGTGGCGCCGGCGGCGGCGTCATGGGTACTGACCAAGACCTCCAGCCCTGCGGCAGCCAGAAACTCGACGCCGGTCACATCGATGATCAGCGCCGGGGGAGCCGACGCTAGCGCCGCGCGGAGGTGATCGGTCAACGTCGGCGCGGTCGCCAGATCGATCACGCCGCCCACCTTGACGATCAGCACACCCTCGCTGAGCCGACTACTTGCAGAGATGCCACACCGTCGTGGGAGATCAACAGGCTGTACCAACACCAGTCACCCCTCTTTTCTCGCTTGTTTGTCTTCACACACCACCGGAAACATTCACCTACGGCCCCGGCGCGCTCGCTCTTTGCGAGGCGACCAGCCGCGCCCGGCCCCACACAATGTTGGCCCCCAGATGCGGCGTCCTACTTTCACCAAAACTCTTTGACAGCACGGGTTTTTCGCTGGGCGGAGTGCGGCGGGGGAAGCGGTGCTTAGTTGTCCGCCGCCACTGATTTGGGGTGCGTAGCTGCCAATGCCAGGCAACGGCAACCGAGCTGGGCTCGCCCTTCGCGCCCTTCGCGAGTGCACGCACACCGCCATTACGCTGTGCGCAAGGATCAACGCCCGCCGCGCGGCTCATGGGCATGCGCTCCAGTCCTCTCAGGCCATACACGGACGGGCCGCCGTTGCAGCGGCCCAGCGCGTGGTGCGGGCAGTTGTATCCCGCCCTGCGCTTTGAAGGCGGCGATGTGGAACGACGCTACCCCGCCTCGTTTACGCTGTAAACTGTGATGTCGAATCGACGTTCGCCACCCCCAAGCCTCGAGGAGACGCGATGCGCCTAAGCGAGCCCGACCTTGATCGGCGCTCCCCGCCGACCAGCAACACCAAGCCCGGCCAAACCGCCCTACCGGATGGTGACGGTGAACAGCCGGCGTTGCGGCTCAGTCGCGACGCCATCCTGGACGCGGCGATCAGCTTCATCGACCAATGCGGCCTGGAAAAATTGACCATGCGCCGACTCGGTGCGGCCTGCGGGGTGGAAGCCATGGCGCTGTACCGCTACGTGCACAGCCGCGGCGACCTGCTCACCGGCATCGTCGACCACGTTGTCGACCGCCTCTATACCGATCAACTCGCCGCCCGCCGCCAAGAAGACGGCTGGCAAGATTACCTGCTGCGCCTGGCCCACGGGGTACGCCAGGTCGCCCTGGACCATCCGCAGCTCTTCCCGCTGCTGGCCACCGCAGCTCCCGAAGCCCCGTGGGTGCGGCCCCCGCTGCGCAGCCTGCGGTGGATGGAATCGTTCCTCGACACCCTCATCTCCTATGGATTCGACAACCCCTCTGCTGTGGCCGCCTACCGCAGCTACACCACCTTCTTGGTGGGTCACTTGCTGTTGGAAGTTTCCACCCACGGCGCTGAACTGAGCCCCGAGGAGGCCCTGCTCGACACCGACCGCACCGAGGTGGACCTGTCCAACTATCCCCACCTGCAACAACTACAACCGATGCTGTCCGAAGACCGCAGCGCCGCCGAATTCGAAGAAAGCCTCGAAGCCATCCTCGACCGACTCGAACTCCTCACCGCACGCCGCTGACATCACTAGCCCCGGTCTGCTACGCCAACGCTTTCGTCCGCGGCCCGGCGGCTGAGCGCGTGCTTGCCGGCGCGCAAGGGCGCGCCTGGCGCGGGGTGAGACCCGAGCGGACGCATCAGCACACACAGCGCACACTTCCATCGCCTCGAAAGGCAAGTCATGTCGTCCTTAAACTGGATGCCCGTCACCGAACACCCCGACGGGCCGCCACGCTATCTGGAGGCCCTCAGCGACACCGGAGCACGCTTCGAAATTCGGCCAATACACAACTCCGACAACGCTATCGAGGGCTGGTCGCTGACCTTCTACCCTACAAACCCTGATCACGGAGCCGACGACCTGGGACGTTTCGACGACACTGTCAGCGCCCAACTTCACGCCCAGCAGCACTACGACAGCACCCCGCCATGATAGACCAAATGGTCCGCCCCGAGTGGCGGTAGGAGTCGCCGCAAAAGGGAAACTCCGGCGGGGTGCCGAGACTCATCGCGCCGCCGTCTCGTTTGTAGAGATGTTGGACGGCTCAGATCCGGTCTCGGACCGTTGCCTAACTCTGTGGCGTGGATTGTGAACGACTCTCGGTGTGGGTTCTGAACAATCGCGCGAACTCGGCGGCGCGGACGCCTCCGCTTTCAAGAGTACGTTTCCGGCCCGCACCGGCGCGCGATCCGCGACAAGCAGCGAGCTAGGCATGCTCGCGTCCACCGGCCCTGCGGTCACGGACCAGTTTCACCTTCACGACGCTTCCACGCATCGGCAATCTCGTAGCCGCCCCTTACTCGCTGCCATAGGCCAGACATGACGAGTTCCAGAGCAGACAACGTGGTGTCAGAGCCGAGACGTTCGTCGGGGATGAATCCTGGCGTGTTCAGGCGCATACTGGCTGCCGCCGCATGTAGAGCTAGCATCCCTGCGACCCTCGAAAGCATCACCTGCTCGCCAGGGCGTGGTTGGACCCGAATTAAGTCGCGAACCTCGTCGGGGTTGCTCACCGTCGATTTGGCCTTTCCAGTTACAAACTTGAACGATAGCTCCAAGCACGCCGCGATCGGCCTGACAAAATGATGACAAGGTTCTCTGGAGGCGATGCTGCAAAGGTGATTGCACAAGAACCCATCGGCCGCATGGGCCAACCTGAAGAAATCGCCTCCGCCGTACTTTGGCTGCGCTCCCCCGAGCCGCCTTCACCATCGGCCACCCCCTCGTCGTTGACGGCGGCCAAACAATTGGCCTGCCCGGCAACTAATCTACAAACCATCCGCAACGCGGCGTGTCTCGTTTCTAGAGAAACGAGACAGGCACTGCGGAGCAGTACTTATCTTGCATAGCGCCAGGTCTCGGTGTCTCATATCTCGTCTCACACCGCGTGTCTCAGATCCTCGATGTCGGAGGTGAATGAGACGGTGGTCGCGTGACAACGATCCTTGGGTATGCGCGCGTTAGTACCGTAGGCCAAGACCTCGATGGACAGCTGGTCGCACTTGCTGCTCAGGGCATCGAATCCGGCCAGGTCTTCACCGACAAGCTCTCGGGTGCGGTGAACACCGACCGGCCGGGCCTGGCGGCCCTACTGCACTACGCCCGCGAGGGCGACGTCGTGGTAGTCACGGCCATTGATCGGCTGGGGCGCTCGGTCGCCGAGGTCACGCGTACCATCGCCGAGCTGGGTGAGCGCCGAATTCTGTTGCGTGCCTTGCGTGAAGGTGTAGATACGGGCACACCGACAGGACGCGCGGTTGCCGCCATCATGGCCACTCTCGCCGAGCTGGAACTCGAACTCGGCCGTGAGCGCCGTGCCGCTTCTCGGGACTCCAGGCGAGCGCGCCGGCTGCCAGCCACCAAGCCCGCCAAACTCAGTTTTGAGCGACAGCAACAGCTCCGACGCCTCGCCGCAACCGGAGAACCCGTACAGGAACTTGCCAGAGCATTCGGCATTAGCCGAGCAACGGCGTACCGATACCTCTCCGCACCGCACTGATAAACACCCCCGCGCTCCCTGTAACTGACAGAGCTGGGGGTGCGGCCCTCCCACATCAGCGCCGCGGGCGCTTCCACCTGGGCAAGATTGAAGCGAGCGGTGTTCGTTCTCGCTGACAGGCGGCCACACCCGGACTACAGCCCTGACATTTGGGGCTGGGTTTCCCCCGGCGGGAATGAGGGAATTGAACCTGAAGAAGATTCTCAGCAAAGTGCGAGAGGTTTCGCGCCTGTCTTTAACTAATGCCGTCACTCGGAGGAATGGACACTGATCATGAGGGATGCTTTGAACGACATGTGGCGGTCGGTGGCCACCTTTGCCCCCAAACTGGTGGCGTTTCTGCTGATCCTGATCATCGGGTTAATCGTGGCCAAGCTAATCTCCAAAGCGGTCGACAAGATTCTGGAGCGGGTGGGATTTGACCGCGCGGTGGAACGCGGGGGAGTCAAACGCGCCCTGGCCAACAGCCGCTACGACGCCTCGACAATCGCCGGGAAAATCGTCTACTACGCGCTAGTGCTGTTCGTCTTACAGTTGGCGTTCGGGGTGTTTGGCCCCAACCCGATCAGCGTCCTGCTCACCGGCGTGATCGCGTTTCTGCCCAAGCTGTTCGTCGCCTTGGTCATCGTGGTAGTTGCCTCAGCAATCGCCGCCGCCGTGCGAGACCTGTTGTCCAACAGCCTCAGCGGCCTGTCCTACGGCCGACTGCTCGCCAACCTAGCCAGCATCTTCATCCTCGGCCTCGGCGTCATCGCCGCCCTGAACCAGATCGGCATCGCGCTCACGGTCACCCTGCCGGTGCTCATCACCATTCTGGCCACCATCGGCGGAATCCTCATCGTCGGCGTGGGCGGCGGTCTGATCAAACCGATGCAGGGACGCTGGGAGAACTACCTTCAGAAGGCCGATGAGGAACGTCGCAGTCTGCGCGACGGGGGCCAGCGGGCGAACCCTGCTGAACCGACCACACGGTATCCCAGCCATGCACAGTCGTCGACGAACCCGCCGGTCGGCCCACCGCCCCAGGCCTACGGCCAGACGCCGCTGCATCCGGGAACTTCAGGCACCGGGTACTAATTCGCCCGGCGGCTGCGTAGCGTTTTCGGTGGGATAGACACGCCGCTCAGTCCCCACAACGTGACTCACAGAAAGTATCGCGGTGCGACCCGATCACCCGCCTACTGACCTAAGAGAACGCTTTCAAGACGCCCTCCACGTTGCCCTCATCACTGGCAGTCCGCCACCTCGCTCCATGGGCCTGGGACCCCAAAGCCTAGCGGCGGTGACGCTGATCGCCGCAGAACACCCCTACGCTACCGCCGAGGACATCGCCGCAGCCTTCGACGCCTTCCTGAACGAACACAAATTTTGAATCCCATGACTGCACCGTGTCTCGGCGATCCACAAATCAATGGGATAACCCGTTGCGTTGGATGCTGACCATCGGCAGCGTACTTGCAATCGCATTCGGCGCGGCGATTGCGCTAAGTACACCTATTCAGCTAGCCAGCATGAACCACCTCGGGCAACCGATCCCATGTGGCGATGCTCTGCGGGCAGACAATGCCCCCGCAAGGGCTGCCGACGACCACAATCAAGGCCTGCACAACAGGAACCCCAATCGCTTCATCGCCACGAACTACGAAGCACAATGCGCAGCACTGATCGCCGACAAACGCCGACACGCGATGATCGTCAGCACTGCCGCGGCAACGCTTCTGCTCACAATCGGTGGCGCGACTCTGGCAGCCCGCCGCATCCAATCACGCGGAACGGCAGATCAACGCTCAACTCATCCCGACCACCCGGACCCTGAACTGTCCGAATAACTGTAGTTTTACAGACACTGCACTTAGGTGGCTGCACGCGGACCGTTTTAGGTCGGCGGCTTGAAACCAAGAATGTCTAGGGCGACGGGGACCGTTTCGGCGGTGCGGACCTCGCCGTGTGTGCGGCTGAGCTGCAAAAGCCGGTTCACGGCGGGACTGGGAACGGTGATCCAGGGAATGGCGGCGCGGTGGCACTGCTGGCCGATCGCGATCAGTGTGAAGAGTCCTTGGGTGCCGAGGAATTTCAGGCCGGTGAGGTCGAGGACGAGCGCGGGTTCACCTGTGGTGTTGCGGCATTGCGCGTGTAGCAGCATGCCGGCGGCGTTGTAGGCGTCGATTTCGCCCCGCACCGCCACGATGGTGGTGTTTCGATCGATTCTGTAGACGTAACGGGCGTGGTCGTGCAGCCGTGGTCGGCGCTGAGTGCGGCGCATCGTCATGGATACCTCCACGAGGTGTGAGGTGTGCACGCGCGCGTCAGGCTCGGATGTCGGGGGGTGTGGCGGACGGCCACTAGCGGCCAGGTGCGCTGACCGGGCAGGTGGTGGCGTCGCGGGTTGCGGGCTGCTGGTCGCAGGGACTGGACGGTGTGGTTTACAGCTCAGAGGTCACTGCTTTGCGGGTCTTCTTCACCTTTTTGAGGTCGGTTTCGAGCCCTTTAACCGTGGTGCGGTGATCGGCGAGGGATTTCTTGACCTTCTTGAGTGTCTTGGTTTGGCGATCCAAGGATTTGCGGAGGTTGGCTTCGCGGCGTTCGACGCTGCGCAGCACTTTCTGGGCGGCCGCGACGCTGGCTGCCGGTGGTGTCGGGGTCTTCTTGGCGGCGCTGCGGTTGGCGGGTTTCCTGGTACTGGTTTTGGCGGGTGAGGACTTCGATGTACGGGTGGTCTTGCGGGTGGCACGTTGGGTGGCCATGGTCAGTGATCCCTTCGTTGGGGTGCCGCTAACTGGTTGTCGGTGGCGGCTGGGGCGTTGCGGCGGGGGTGGTCGTCGCGGGTGGTGCTGTGATGGGCGGAGTGTCGGGGCGGGGGTTGTCGATGAGGTCGGCGTCGTCGCCGCCGCGGCCGGTGCGGCGGCGGGTGAACGCCGAGATCGACAGCAGTGCCCGCGAGAGTCGGGTGGGGGCACCGCCGTTGCGGCGTTGCAGGTAGAGCCCCAGTTTCGCGAGTACGAACGCGATGACCGGGAGCAGCAGGGTGACGACGATCCAGCGCCGCACCGGGGAACTGAGCAGGGCCAGCATTCGATTTACCGGGTGCGGGTGCCGCGGCGGCCGGTGATGCCGAGGTAGCCGGCGATGAGCAGGACGGCGAAGATGATCCCGACGAGGAACGGGATGATCTTGAAGCCGCCGTTCTGGTTGGAGTAGCCGAGTTTGTAGGACACCCAGGTGCCCAGGAACGATCCGACCGCGCCGAGCACGACGGTCATGATGACGCCGATGTTCTGCTTGCCGGGCATGACGAGTCGGGCGAGAACGCCGACGATGAGTCCGACGACGATGGCGCCGATGATGGTTCCGATCATGAACTACTCCTTAGCGGTGAGTGGTTGAGCGAGGGCCATTGCGATGGTCGAGTGTGCCCGCACCTGACCCCACCGGGGTGGGGTCAGGTCGGGGGTCATTCCGCGGCTTTTTGGCGTGCTTCGTGGGCCTTGGCCTCACCGCGGGCGGCTTCGGCTTCGGCTTCCTTTTTGGCGACGTCGCGCTGGGCGTCGGCCTTGTCCTGCTGGGCTTGGCCTTCTTCTTTGAGGCTGTCGTTGCCGGTGACGGAGCCGATCGCTTCCTTGGCCTTGCCGGTGACTCCTTCGACGACGCCCTTGATGCCCTCGGCGGGTCCGCTGTCGCTGTCAGCCATGGTGGTGTGTTCCCTTCTCGATTTGATGTGGTGGTGAACTCTCCCGCGTGGCTGAGCGGGAAACCTATTGTGGACGTGCTGATTTGAGCCCGTGCGTTTGATGTCAGAGGTTCATGACAGGCGGCGGGGGTTGGGTTTGCGGGTGTTGACGTGCAGTCGTGTTTGAACGGCGATCGCGTCGCCGAGCATGCCGACGGTGGTGGCGGCGACCTCGTCGGCAGCGGCCGCGGCGTGGGCGAGGGTATCGGTTCCGGCGGCGGTGACGTCGAGGTGGATGCTGGGTTTGCCGCGGTCGATGACGGCTTTGCCGCTAGCCGAGCGGATCGCAGGGCGTTCGCGCAGTTCGGCGGCGGCGGCGTCGGCGAGGGAACCGAGGTCGGCCGACAGGCAGCCCTCGGACAGGTTGCTGTCGGCCAGGGTGAGGTCGCCGGCTTTACGGGCAGGCCGGTGGGTGGCCAACCAGCGCAGACCCAGGAGGACCAGGAGGACTCCGGCGGCGGTGACCGCCCACGGCCACCACGCGGTCTGGGCGGCGAAGACCAAGCCGGGGGCGGTGAGGTAGACCGGGGTGCCGTCGATGAGGTGGGTCGTCCAGATCACCATGGCCGCCCCGACGATCAGCAGCAGTAGTCCCAGGATGAGCGCGGCGATGCGGTCGATGAATGTGGCGGTGCCGGTCATGGTCAGGGCCTTTCTACTCGGGTGCGCACCGAGATCCGGGGTGTGGCGGCCAGCGGCGCCAGCGCGGTGCGGACGGCATCGGAGATGGTGTCGGTGGTGACGTCGGGTCCGGTGGTGCGGGCGGTCACCTTCACGGCGCGGCGGGTGGCTGAGGCGTTGGCCTTGGTGACGCCGGGCACGACGCGGGCGGCGGCGGCGGCGAGTTTGGCGGTGTCGGACACGTCGAGGTAGACGCTGGTGCGTCCGGTCACCGGAATGCCCTTGCGGCGGCGCGGTTTGAGCGCCGCGATGATCGACGCGAGGCCGAGGACGGCGAGGATGACACCGACAGGCACCATCCAGCCGTGCGCGGATTGCCCGTCGAACCAGTCGATGGTGGCACGGGTCCAGGAGGGTCCGGTGATCGCGCCGGCGGCGGCGATGCCGTCGCGGATGCCGACCGCGCCGAGGGCGATCAGCAGCAGGGCGGCGATCACGGCGACGTAGTGGGCGGCCGCGGGTGTCAGCGGGGGTGGCGCGGCAGCGGGTGTCTGTGGTGTGGCGGCGGGTTGGCGGGTGCCGTTGTGCAGTACGCCCGGCGCGGGCGGTGCGGTGGGGAGGTGTTCGAGGTGTTCGGGGGCGGTCATTGGACCCGCTTTCGAGTGCTGGCGACATCGGTGGTGACGGCGGCGACGGCCACGTCGACCCCGTCGACCTGCAGCCCGGCCAGATGCGTCAGGGCGAAGGTGACGTTGGCGCGCACAGCCGCGCCGATGGCGCTGAGTTGATAGCTCCAGGGCACCGCGATGTCGACTTTGGCGCGCACGCGGCCAGCGGCGATGCTGACGTGGGTCTTCGGTTTGGTGTTTCCGGTGATCTTGTCCAGGCCGGTGGCGTACGGCCGGACGCCGGCGGTGTCCAGGGCGGCTTTGGCCGCGATCTGTTCGGCGACGCGGTCGTGCACGGTCAGCGCGCCGCGCGCGCCGGGATCATCCCGGTCGACCGGGGCGGGGGTGTCAGCCACGGCCGCGTCCGCGCAACATGGCCGCGAGGTCGAATTCGCCGTCGCGTTGTCCGCCGATGGCGTAGCCGATCGCGCCGAGGATCAGGGCGATCAGGAAGCCGGTGAATCCGCCGGCGGCGGCGGCGACGCCGAGCAGCAGCCCGGCCAGTAAACCCACAGTGGCAGTGGTCATTTCGGAATGGTCCTCTCAGATGGTGCGAATCGGCCGGGGGTGGTGTTGGTCAGAGGGTGATGTAGCGCCGGCCCCGGCGTCGGCGCCGCCACTGGTGCAGTCGGCGGCGCCATCGGGACCGCCGCGACACGCGCACGATCACAGACGGCGCCCCGCCGTGGTGGCGTTGATCGATCGCGGCCAGGGCCGCGATCAGCGCTGCGGCGGATCCGCCGCGGTCGGGGTGATGGCGCCACGCCGCGGCGCGGCGCGCAGCGCCGCGATCTGGTGGCGGCATCGGGTCGGTCACGGTGGCCCGGCGGGGGCCACGTCTTCGACGGTGACGTTCACCGTGGCGCCGGGGTGTAGGGCGGCGACCGTGGCGCGGACCGCCGCGGCGGTGTCGCGCACGGCGACCCCGAACACCACGACCAGGTGCACGTCGACGGTGTGGTCGGTGATCCGGATGCCGGCGATGCGCCGTCCGGGCAGGTAGGTGCCGACCTCGCCGAACATGCCGGGGTGCAACGCGGCGACGCCGGGCACCGCCAGGACCGCGGCGACCAGGCGGTCAGCGGGTTCCTGCGGTACCGGCGACGCCGCACCCCCCAAGGTCACCTACTGCACCCGAGCCGGGCGGGCGCTGTCGGCGGTGTCGTCGTCGCTGTCGTCCTCAACGTGGACGTCGTTGACGGTGATGTTCACCTCGGTGACCTCCAGGCCGGTCATCTTCTCGATCGCGGCGATCACATTGCGCCGGATGCCGCTGGCCAGGTCGGCGATGGCCACGCCGTAGTCGGCGACGATCTCGATGTCGATCGCGGCCTGCTTCTCCCCGACCTCCACCGACACACCCTGGGAGTGGTTGACGGTGGCGCCCGGAATCCGCTCACGCAGTGAACCCACGATGCGCGACGCGCCGCCGCCCAGGTCGTAGACACCGTTGACCTCACGGGCCGAGAGGCCGGCGATCTTGGAGACCACCGTGTCGGCGATCGTGGTCTTGCCCTGGGAGGTAGACAGGGCCGAATCGGTCGCGCTCACCGCGGGGGACTTCGGGGCGGTGGTGGGGGGCTGGCTGCTCGTCACGAGCTGGGTTCCTTTCCTCGTCCTGTTCTGCGTACGTGGGCGTAGACGGGGCCGGTGCCGCGGAGTGCACGCCTCCCGCGAAGATGTGAGGTAGAACACATGTACCCGGGTTACCGGTGGCACGTGAGAGGTTTCATCTCACGATGCCGGTGTGGCTCGATCACCTCGCGCCCGGCGAGGCGCTGAGGAGGAGGTCGCCGCCGCGGTGGACACCTCGCCTCCCGAGAACCATTCCCGCGCGATGCATCTGGGTGACCGGACGCTGGCCGCGGCGGCGGCGTTGGGGGAACGGGCGGCGTTCGAGACGATCGTGCACCGCTACGGCCCGATGTTGTACGGCTACGTGCGGCGGATGGTCGCCGATGAGGCCGCCGTCGATGACGTCGTGCAGGAGACGTTCGTGGCCGCGTGGCGCCGGATCGACCGGTATCGCGGCGAGGCCAGCCTCAAGACGTGGCTGTTCCGGATCTGCGACCGCAAGATCATCGATTCCCACCGGGTGCGCTACGCCGAACCGATCGACGATCGCCTCATCGATCCCATCGACCCGGCCGTGGACTCCGACCCCACCGTGGTGCTGTCCAACACCGAGTTCCTGACCGCTTTGGAGCGCGCTTTGGCGGAGTTGCCGGTCCGCCAGCGGGCCGCCTGGGTGTTGCGCGAGATCGACGGCTTGACGTTCCCCGAGATCGGAATCACCCTGAAACTCAGTTCCGGGGCGGCGCGCGGTCATCATCACCGCGCGCAGGCAACCCTTCGGCAGAGGATGCGACGATGGCAGCGATGAACACCGACGACCCGCTCGGTGTGCTGCTGGCCCGCGCCGGACAGGCGTTGCGGGAGCTGAGCGAACCGGGCTGGGATCGCATCGCCGACACCGTGATCGCCGCGGTACGCAACACCCCCCGGTCCGGCTGGCCGGTAGCCGCCGAGGATCCCAACACCACGACCGATCCACCTGTGCCCGGCTGCATCGCGGTCAGCGATCTCGTCATCCGCGCAGCACTGGCCGCAGCACTGCGCCTCGATCAGATCTGCATCCCGACCGCGGTCGACGTCGCACTCGACGGCACCGACCTCAAGCGCATCAGCGTCGAGATCACCGGCCGCTACGGCAACCGACTCACCGAGGTCGCCGACCACGTCCGCGACGTCACCACCACCATCCTCGACGACCTACTCGGAGTGGCCGCCCTCGGCCATCAGATCGACGTCGCCGTCGTCGACATCGTGCGCGGCAACCCCCTCGCCGAATAACCGCGCCGGATCGATCCCGCGGATCGGACTGGCCACCCGTTAACTAGCTCTAGAAAATCGTGTTATTAACGGTCATTTTAGACACATATCTGGGTTGCCCGTCGAATTGCTCGGTGTTGCCTATAGGTGACATGAGCTGCGCAAATTCGTGTTTCCTGAATGTGGCTGCGGCGGTGGCTTGACGCCTGCCAGCCGGGATACGGTCGTCCTATGACGATGGGGTACCGGCGGCCTCACCGCATGGGGCTGGCCGTCGCTGCGACAGCACTAGGGCTCGCTGTCGGCGCAGCGGTGACCAGCGGCCTGGCCCTGGTCCGCACAGTCGAACCCGCGCAACACACAATCAACGTCGCCGCACCCCCGCCACCCACCTACAGCAGCAGCGAAATCGAGGCCGCTCGGCAAGCTGCCTGCACCGCATGGGATCGAGCGGCGCGGTCAACGGCGTTGGCGAGCAAGTCCAGCGCCGAGGCCTTGGAGCAGAGCTGGACAAGCTCGGAGAGTCTCGCCGCATTGGCCACGGAGAAACGAACTGGTATGGCTGCGGTCTCATATCTGCGCACGCAGCTCTCTGCCGCCACACCAGCTTCGACAGCGATACCGCTGCACGACTGGATGGCGGCCAACATCGACATGTTGCACGCGCTGAACATGCGTCACTGGGACGAGGCCGATCGCGAACAAAAACGCGGCAACGATCTGATAGATGTCATCACGTCCGAATGCGGGTTGCGCTGATGCCGGCCACTGGGGGATCTGCAGGTTCGTATGGGCGGCTGATTGTCACGCCGGACATGGAACCGCCCGATGCCGCGCACTGGGACGCCCAGGAGCAGACCTATCGGGCCGGCGCGACGGCGTGGGACGGCATCCACCAAAAGATCGTCACCGACAACGCGCAGTTTCGCGATGCCGCCGATTCCCAGGGCTTCGACGAGGCGCACCGAGCCGGTGCGGTGTTGGCCGAGGAAGCCAAGACGATCGCCGAATGGCACGACAAGTGCGCCACCAAGTGCGCCGACATCGCCACGGTGCTACGCGATACGCGTGCAGGCCAAGAACAGCTGATCCGCGAGGCCGATCCCAAGATCGCCGCCGCGAAGCTGCCCGGCGAGGCGGAAGCTCTCGTGACCGAGTACCACGGCATTGCCATGTACCGAACCGAAGCAGGCGTGACAGCCGCGATGGCCGCCCACACCTCGTTCAAGAAGAGCAGCGAAAATTCAAGAGCCCTTAGCCTTTTGACGAAGTGGGGCGATGTTCCCACCGGTCCACCAGTCCAGCCCGTCGACCACACGTCGTCCGGTATCGAACAGGACGAAAACCCCTACCGCTACGCCGAAAAGCCGGAAGCCGGGTCCGACGCACCCGAGCCTGTGGCTGACGCACCGACCGATACTGGAGGTACCTCCGTCACGCAGCCTGGGGTCACTCCAGGTGGCAAGGCCGGGCAGGGCCGAACTGCCGTGGGCGATGAGGGACTCGCTGCGTCAGGTCCGGTTACTCAGGCAGCGCCGGGGATGACTCCTGCGCCGCGGCCCGCCGCAGCCTCGCCGCTCGGCGGTGGCGGTGCTCCGTCGATGGGCGGGTTGGGCAGTGGCGGCGGCGGGTTAGGTTCCGGTGGTGGGCTTCCGAAGATGCCCGGTGGTCTGGGAAGCGGTGGTATGCCGGGGGCGGGCTCAAATCCATTGAGTAGCGGTGTGGGTCAAATGCCCGGCGCTGGAAGCGGATTGCCGAGTTCTGGCGGGCTCCCTACGGCATCGAACACTGGGGCCGCGTCGCCGTTGTCGTCGGCGTTTAACCAGGGAGCGGCGGCGACGGCGGGCATGGGCGGCGCAATACCGTCTGCACCGCCTCCAGCCCCGGCGAGTCCGTCCCCGGCTCTATCTACCGGTGGTGGGCACGCAGCACCCCCGGTGTCGGCTGCCCCTGGCGGTGGTGTGTCGCCGGCGCCCGCGCAACCCGGTGCGGTGACCCCGGCCGTCCCTGCTGCTGCGCCTACCGGGGTGACCGGTGGGGGTGCGCCGATGATGCTGCCGCCCGGTTCGATGGGACCGCCAGCAGGTGCCGTTGCGTCGCCTGCGCCGACCGTTCCGGCGGGCACTGTCGGTTCGACGAACGCTCCGGCGGCGTCCGTCGCGCCGTCAGCGAGCGCGGCGGCGGGTCCGACACTGATCCCGGCCAGCGTGGTCGCTGCGGGTCAGACCGCTGCCGCCCAGGAGCGCCGCGAGTCTGCCGACGCTGCGGCGGCTAGGGAGCTGGTCTGGAAGCTGCAGCACGCCGCGTCCCTGGCGGGTAGCCCCATGACGGGGTGGGCAGTCGGGGTGTTCCGTTCCCCGAGCGGCACCGAGACCGTGATCACCTCCAATGACGGCGCCGGTTACATCCCGGCGGGGGTGTTCGTTCCGCGGTCGGTGCGGGTGTTGGCCACTGACCCCCTGGTGGACAACGATTTTCGGCAGTTGTGGTTCGGTTGGGCCGATCCCGCCCAGATCCTCGTCGAGTACGCCCAGCTGCGCGCCCAGTGGGGCTGGCGACTGGTTGCCGCTGCGAGCACGCTTCTGACGCCCGCACTGCGGGACGCGGGGGTTGAGCATCCGCCGGCGTGCACGCGGGAAACCAACCCGTTGCTGCAGCCCGGTGTCCAGGTGCCCGCCCCGGTACTCGATGACATGCACGCGCATCGGCTGGCGGTGCTGTGGCCCGAGATGTACCCGCGGCTGCTGCGCATCATGGACGCCGATCCGATTTATCAGGACCGGATCGTCTCCGCGGTGACCGCGGCGCTGATCTATGCAGCAACGTCGCAGGCCCAGCCTGTCGATGTCCCTGATTCGGTGCGCCACATATGGGAGGTTCGCGGTGGTGACCGAGATCCCACCACGCAGCAGTGGGCCAAGTACAACGAGGAAGCCCAGATCTTCAATGGCACTACTGCCTTGGCCCGGCCCGCGTTCATTACGGGTGGGGCAGGCCATCCCCGCGACTACAGCGAAGCTTTGGCCAACTACCGGGCGCACTGGCTGGTTGCGCGTACCGCCGAACATATCGGCGGCTGGGCTACCCGGCCGCTGCCTCTGCCCGACATGTGTTATGGCGCAGCTGTTTCCGGTGAGGTTGACGTGCCTGACATGATCGTCAGAGCGCTTGTCGGCGTCGAACAGGATTTGGAGTTGGAACGGCAATGACGACCGGGGCGCAGTCCTATATGGACGCGGAGTACCAGGGCGTCGAGCTTGGCTTGCGCCACGCCGACTTAGCGGATTACGTCGCGCTGGCAGCCCAATGGGCACGCGCTTACCGCGCCGCCGTCCCCAATGATCAGCGCACCGACTTCGACGTCGTATATCCGCTGATATCTCATGCAGCCACGTTGGAGTCCGTTCACGCAGAACTGGCCAGGGCGGTATCGGCGCTCACGGACGCGACAGAGGTGTCCGTGACTCGGGGCGCTCCTCGACCAGCAGTTCCAGCGGCAGAAGTACGCATACTGCCACACCTCGATGCTGTTCCCTACCTCATGCGGATGGAGCCGCGCAGTCGTTACCGCGTTACGCATCAGGATCTTTGGCGTAGCTCACTCACCCACGCCAAGGACTACCTGTCGTCGGTGGACGAGATGGACACTCGTGAGCTTGATCTGAAACTGAGCTGGTACGCAGCGGTGGTTCAGAAACTGCTCGATGACGCTTACACGGCAGTGCGCGACGCCTACACCGACGCGGTGGTGGCCATTTACGCCGGCACAGTTCCCAATAGAGTCCTTCCCTACACCATCGCTTCCTGCTTAAAAGACTTGACCAGCCAGGGATTTGACGACGCCAACTGCGGGCCGCTACTTCATAGGTTTGCAGAGTCTTTTCCAAATGCAGTGGCCGAGTGCTTGACCCTGCCCCATAAGTGGCAGGCGGCGCAGCAAAATCACTGACCTGCGCGGGACCCGTTCCCAGCCCCGTGGCGGATTCTAGTCGAGTTCGAGTCCGTATCCCTGGTGTCGGGCTCGGTCTCGTCCGCGGTCGCGACTGGGTGGGTTGGTCAGCAGTCGCCAGCGGTACGCAGCGTGACCGCGGTGGGTCTCTGCGGCTTCCGCCAATGCTGGGTCAGCAATTTCTCCTGTGGTACGGGCGTTTTCAGACCAGGGCAGTGCCATCCCGTCGAGGAGTCGGCGCCCGGGTCCGGGCTGGCCGTTGTCGATGAGGAGGAGTCGGCCGTGGGTGTCGGCCAGGGTGGTGGCCACTGTGGCGAGGTGGGCGGGGTCGGCGGCGGCGGCGTCCTCGACGACTACCAGCGCCGCGCGCGGTGGCCGGCACTCGGTGATCTTGTCGGCAAGCTCGGCGAGGCTGTAGCGGTCGGACTGCGGTGTGGCGGGCACGCGCAGGCAGGGGCGGCCGGCATCGGCGGCGGCCGCTGCGATCGCTTCGGCCAGCTCGGGGGTGTCGTGGTCGGCGGTGAGGGTGGTCACGACATACGGAACGGTTAGCGCGATCGCGACAGGATCAGGCTGCGGTGCCGGGAGGGGCAGCGGGTCGCCGTTGCGGTGGGCGGCGGCCAGGACCTCGACGAGCGCCCGATCGGAAGCGTGCTCGACGGACTGCTGCGGTTCGGGCACGGCGGCGGTGGGGGCCAGCGTCTCAGTGATGCGCCACCAGAGGGCGGCGGCGGGCATCTCGTCGGGGAGTGGTCCTTGGTGTGCGGCGTCGGCGAGTAGTTGGGGAATGTTGTTGGTGGGGGCGGCTTCTGCGAGCTGCGCGGCCAGGGTGGGCCAGTATTCGTCGGCGCGGACGCGGGGGTCGATCGCGTCGATCAGGTCGTGCCACTGTGTGGTGTCGGGCTGGTTGTGTGCGATGGCGTCAATGCCGTGGCGCTGCAGCAGGTCTTGCACGGCGCGGGTGGCCACCGGGTATTGCGGGGCGCCGGTGAGGCGGGTGTCGGCGGCCTCGACGGCGGTGGCGGCCCGGAACACGGCGATCTCGGCGGTCAGGGTGGGGTTGGCATTGGCGGTGATCAGTGGCCGCGCCCAGTGCGGGGCGGTCTCGGTGGTCCAGGAGCGGGCGTGGTCGCGGATTTGGTCGGCCAGGTCGGTGACGAGGTGTTCGCGGCGGTGCAGGTAGTCACCCCAGTGCGGGTTGTCGGCCAGGACGGTGGGGATGGCGGGTAGCCAGCGCAGCGGCCCGCTGACGCGGCCGTCGCCACCGGTGAGGTCGATGCGGTAGTCCAGGACGGCGGCCGCGTCGGCGGCGTCGTCGAGGCCGCCGCGGGCGTAGGCGGCGGTGAGCAGCTCGGCCGGATCGGCGCCGGATAGTGCCCGGATGGCCAGGCGGCGGCGCAGGACCGGCCACGCGGTGCAGGTCGTGAGATCGGGGTGCACGGATTCGGCGAGAGCGTCCAAGCGTGCACGTGCCCCTTCACCGAGTTGGTGTTCGGCGGCGGTGGCGAGGGCGTCGGTGAACATGTCGGCGGCCGCGGCCAGGCGGCGGGCGGGGTCGGCGGCTTGTCGGGCGGCGGTGGTGGCCGAAACCTGGGCACCGTCGCGGGCCACGATCCGGGACAGGACGTCCACGGCAGTGTCGGGGTGGGTGGCTTTCGGGGCGAGGATGCGGTGCGGGTCGGTTTCGGCGGTGGACAGGTAGAGGTGGTTTTCGGCGCGGCCACGGGTCAGCGCGACGTAGAGGTGCTGGCGGGTCAGATGTTCGGCACCGACGACGTGGCAGGCGTGGCCGGCGGTGGAGCCTTGGGCGGCGTCGATGGTGGTCGCGTAGCCCAGCGTCACGTGGTCGGTGACGTAGGCCGCCGGCAGGGTGATCTCGCGGCCGGTGCCACGGTGGCGCACCCTTAGTGCCCCGTCTGCGGCGATGTCGACGATGGTGAAGGTGTAGCCGTTGCGGACGTAATCGGTGCCCGACAGGGGCAGCTGGCGGTTGTTGCGGCGGGTGCGGATGACATCGCCGACGCTGGCGGTCAGGCCATCGGAGAGCGTGGTCTCGCGGCCCGGCGTCGCCTGCGGGTCTGCCTCGAGCAACTTGGCCAGCCGTGCGGTGCGGGCGCGGACGTTGAGGTCGTTGACGATTGCGTTGGTGGGCGCCAGCAGCAGGCTGTCGCGGCCGGCGTCCTGGTCGGCCTGCCAGGCGGTGAAGGCGGCGTCGGCGGAGGTCTGTTCGGTGCCGATGTGGATGCGGCCGGCGTCGAGGTAGAAGCCGATCCCGGCGGGGTCCCCGCCGCGCAACGCGAGGGAGGCGGCGGCTTCGGCGCGGGAGTGAAACCGCACCACCTCCGACAGCGTGAGGGCTCCGGTGTCGGTGGCGATGTCGCGCAGCACCCCGCCAGCGGAGATGGAGGCGAGCTGGGCGTCATCACCGACCAGCCGCACACTCGCGCCGGCGCGGAGGGCGTGGGTGATCAGGGCGTCCAGACCGGGGGTGGAGGCCATGCCGGCCTCGTCGACCACGATGAGGGTGTCGGGGCCAACCTGGGTGAACCAGTCCGGGGTGCCGTAGATCGCGGCGTTGTTCTCATCGGTGCAGTGCACGTACTTGTCGAGAGTGTCAGTGGTGGCGCCGAGGTCTTCGCCGAGGACGATCGCCGCGGCCGCGGTGGGGGCGAGTCCGAGGACGTGTCCGCCGGAGCTGCGCCAGGCGTGCGCCAGGGCGGCCATGGCGGTGGTTTTGCCCGCCCCGGCCGGGGCCAACGCGAGCCCTACGCGGCGGCCGCCGAGGGCCATTTGGGCCACCAGAGCGGCCTGGCCCTCGTTGAGGGGTTTGCCGCGCGCGGCGGCGTCCGCGAGCGCCAACCGCACGTCTGTCGTGGCCGCGACACGGCCATCGAGTTGGTGCGCCGCGGCCAGGATTCGCCGCTCGGCGGTGAGGATGTCAGCGCTGGTGTAGGTCGCGGTGCCGTGGCGGCTGTAGACGCTGGACCCGTCGCGGCGACGCAACGCGACAGGCTCGCCCAGCTCGGCGTCGTCGACGCGGGCATGGGGCACCGAGAACGCCGCAGATAGTGCGGTGGCGGTGAGCCGTTCGACAAGCTGCGACACGTGTGCGACACCTTCGTTGCGCACGACGCGCAGCGCTTCGGCACGCACGTGATGACGCTGCCAGGTCGCCCGCGATTCGGACACCGTGGCGATCAGTGCGCCAGCCTGCGACGCCACCCATTCGTCAGTGATCTCCGGTGTCGTGTGGCCGCGTTCGGCGGTCAGAACGTTGGCCAGCATGCGCTCTACGCCGTCGTGGCCCAGGACCTCGACGGCTTGGTGGCGCCAGGTGTCGCGCTGTTCGGCCAGCGAGCGCGGTTCGTGCTTGGCTTCGCGCGATTCCAACGTCGCTTGTTGGGCCAACGCGAGGGACTCGATGGTGGTCGGTTCGCGGCCGTGATCGTGCTGAAACTCCTTGGCCAACTCGGCGGTGCGGGCCTTGATCGCCGTGCGCCGGCTCGACCAGCGCGTCATCAATTCCGTGGACATGCCGACGATCTCGCGCACGGGTCGCTTCCCGCGTCCCCGGGAGGTCTCGGCGAAATCCACACCGAGGCGGTCGATGGTGTGGGCTTCCATGCGGGTGTTGTACATCTCCGAGGCCGCCACGATGACCCGGTGCAGGGGTTGGCCATCCAAAGCGAGCCAGCGGCGCACCCCATTGTGGTCGAGGTAAGACACCTTGTTCGAGATCGCGACATGGGTATGCAGATCGGGGTCCCCGGCACGCGAATCGCGATGGGTGAACACCGCGGCAATGAGCCCTTCGGTGTCGACCTGAGCGACACCGTTGGTGCCCGTTCGAGTGAAGGCGGCGTTGTCTTGCAGCCACTCCAACACGTCGGCCACCGCGGCCTCGTGCGCAGCCTCGATCTGCTCAGAAATCTCCGGTGGGGCGATCGCCCATAACGCCGAAATCGACTTCACCGGAGAGAACGTCAAGTCGTAGCCGGCCACCGCGGTCGTGCGGGCACGGGTGGCGCGTGCGATGAACCCAGACAGCTCCCGCGCATCGGCTGGTGCGCGGTCGAAGTGCTCGGCGAACATCTCGGTGGCGACGCGGGTACGGATGCCTGCCCGCACGTCATCATCGATGGTCGCCGTGCCCGGTAGCCCGGCGGCGATGTTGTGCGCGCGGAACGCTTTCCCGACACGACGGGTGAACTCCGAGGACTCCTCACGCACCGCGTACTGGCGGCCAAGTTTCGTCGCCGCAGTCGCGGGTTGCACGCGCAATCGGGGAGACAGATGGTTGTAAATCTCGTCGGCGTTGGGATGCCAGCCCAGCCCAAACAGGGCCTTCATTTGAGCCTCAGTGACCACCGATCCGCCTTCGACGGTCCACACCTTTTGGCGCACCTCGTCGCTGACTTCACGCGCGCCGGTGTCGGCCAACGCGGCCAGACCGCGACCGGTCCAACGGCCCGGTGATTCGCCCTTGGCCGAGTAGTAATCAGCCAGGGCGGAGCGACCGCGTTCGGTGCTGTCGGCGGCCGCGACTTGCCGCACCAGGTACACATATCCGTCCCCGGCGGTCAGCTTGTGCAGCGTCATCACCATGACGCACACACCGGCATCCGCATGGCCTGGACAGTACGAAGTTTCCTGCGGAAAGTTCCACGACCATCCCGGGGGTTCTTAGAAAAGTCTTAGATTCGAGGTACCGGCGCAGGGGTCGTATTCATTCGGGGTGAATACGCCTTCACGCTGGTCGGCATGTAGCGCCGGGTATTGCTCTGTTCGCTTTTCACCTCTCCTGGACCAGCACGTGAGGTGCGTCCTTAATGCCTCCTGGGTTGGTCTGACCGGGTCGCGGGTTTGTTGCTTTGGTGGGCCACCAGCTGGCTTCGCGTAGGAGTGTGGCGATGGCGGGCACGGTGAGGGTGCGCACGAGGAAGGTGTCGAGCAGCAGCCCGAAGCCGATGATGAGGCCGGCTTGGATCATGATGGCGACTGAGCCGACCATGAGGCCGAACATGCTGGCGGCGAATATGAGGCCAGCGGAGGTGATGACGGCTCCGGTGTTTGCCACGGTGCGCAGGACGCCGACGCGGATGTTGGTTCCGGATTCTTCGCGGAGCCGTGAGACGAGCAGCATGTTGTAGTCGGCGCCGACGGCGACGAGGATGATGAACGCCAGCAGCGGTACGGGCCAGGCGATTTCGTGGCCCAGTCCCCATTGGAAGACTACGACGCCGATGCCGAGTGATGCGAGGTAGTTGAGCACGACGGTGCCTAGTAGGTAGAGCGGTGCTAGGAGTGCGCGCAGTAGTAGGACCAGGATGACGCCGACGATGATGATGGTGGCGATGGCTAGTTGTGCGAAGTCGGCCCAGAGGAGTCGTTGGATATCGGAGTTGACGGCGGGGAAGCCGGCTACGGACACGGTGGCGTCGGCGAGTGACGTGTTGGGTCGTGCGGTGTTGGCGGTGTCGGTGATGCGGCTGGCGAGGTCCATGGCTTCAACGCTGTATGGGTCGTGGCTGCTTTCGATCATGAACCGCGCTGTTTTGCCGTCCGGTGAGAGGAATTGTTCGGCGACGTCGGTGAATTGCCGGTTCTCGAATGCGTTGGCGGGCAGGTAGAAACCGCTCGAGGAGTCGGAGTCGGCCGCTGCGCGCGAGGAGTTCTGTAGTTGGGTGGCGATCTGGCTCATGCCGGACAGCATTTCGATGTTGCTGTCGGCGAGGGTGCGGACGCCGGTGGCGAGTGCTTGGGCGCCGGAGGTCAGCTGTCCGATTCCGTCCTGCAATCGGCGGAGATTTGTGGTCAGGTCGGCGGGGTCACCCAGGGCTCCGAATGCCTTGTCCAGTGAGGCGACTGCGTTCTGGACGTTGGCGAGGGTGCCACCAACGGTGGCATTGGTGGCGGGATCGTAGCGGTCCCCGAGGTCGGCGATTTGGTTGAAGAATCCGTTGTCGCGCAGAGTGACCAGGATCTGGACCTGGTTGCGGATTTGGGCGCATTGTGGGGTGGTGGCGCACCAGGGTGAGGTGTTGAGGGCGCCGACGAGTGGGTCGAGTTGAGTGATTGCGTTTTGGGCTTGGTTGGCCAGCGGTCGTAGTCCTGGGCCGGATTGGATGGCTTGGTCGACGGCGGGGGCAGTGGCGGAAAGTTGTTGCAGCAGCGGCCGGAATTGGTTGACCTGAGTTCCTGCGGATTGGGCTTGGGTGAGGATTCCGGCTAGTGGTGTGAAGGCGGTGCGCACGGTGCTGTCGAGTTGGGCGAGGCCGTCGGCGAGCTGGTCGGCGCCGTCGGTGAGTTTGGTGAGGTCGTCTTTGCGGGAGTTGCCCTCGGCGACGGCGCCGGCCATTTTGTCGCCGATCTGGCCGTTCTGCCAGGCCAGTTCTGCTTGGTCGAGGCGCTCTCCGGTGGGGCGGGTGACTCCGGAAACCTTGGTGACGCCGGGGATCTGGGAGACGCGGGAGGCCATCTCGTCAAGATCGGCCAGTCCTTTGCCGGTCCGCATGTCGGTCGGATTTTCCACGACGAGGAATTCGCTGATGACGACGTCTTTGCGGAAGTGGCGGTCCAGCAGGTGGTAGCCCAGGTTGCTGGCCGTGGTGTCTGGTTGGCCCTTGCGGTCGTCGTAGCTGATTTTGATGGTTGCTGCCGCTGCCGACAGGGCGAGCAAGATGACCAGGCTGACGATGAGTAGTGGCACGGGACGGCGGACCACGGCGACGGCGACGCTGTTCCAGTAGCGGCGGGTGCGATCGGGTTTGGGTTCACCGATGCCGCGTTTGGCGGCTAGCGACAGCACCGGTGGCAGCAGGGTTACGGTGGCCAGAAATCCGAACAGTACGGCGATGGCACACGCGGGGCCAAGGGCGGCGAAGACGCTGAGCCGCGCGAAGACCATGGCCAGGAACGCGAGTGCGACGGTGGCGGCGGAGGCGAGGATGACGCGCCCGATGCTGGCGGTGGCGTGGATGACGGCCTGATCGGCGGGTACTTGGGCGCGGCGCTGTTCGTGGTATCGGCTGATCAGAAATACGGTGTAGTCGGTTCCCGCGCCGAGCAGGATCGCAGTCATGAAGGCGACGGTGAACTGGGAGACGGGCATGCCCATCTCGCCGAGGGCGGACAGCACGCCGCGCCCGACTGCCAGGCTCAACCCGATTACTAGCAGCGGTAACAGCGCGGTGAACACCGACCGGTAGACGATCAGCAGGATCAGGGCGATCACGCCCGCGGTAGCGATTGAGATCAGCAGCAGGTCGTGCTCGGCGGATGCGATCATGTCGCTGAAGGTTGCCGGTGGTCCCGTCACTTGCACAGTCGTGGTCGAGCCGGTGAAGACCTCGGCGGCGATGTTGCGCACCGCGTTTACCGATTCGGCGGCCGTGGGGTCTCCGAGGGTGCCGGTGACACCTACGGGCAGGTACCAAGCTTTGCGGTCGGCGCTGACTGCCTGGGCTTCGGTAATCGGATCGGACAGTAGGTCCTGCACCAGCAGGACGTGGTTGCCTTCGCCCTGCAACCGGCGCACGAGTTCGCCGTAGCGCTGCCGTGCAGTCGGAGTCAAGCCATTGGGGTCTTCCATGGCGACGAACACCATGGTTTTTGAGCCTTCTTCGCCGAAAGCGGCGCTCATGCGGTCAACCGTCTGCAAGGACGGCGCATCGCGAGGGATGAGGTCCACCGACTGTTGGCGCACCACGGTTTCTAGCTGGGGGAACAGCAACGCGAGGACGACCGCGGCGCCTAGCCATACCCCGATGACCAGCGCTTTGTGGCGGAGGGTGAATCGGGCTAGCGCTGCCAACCGTTCGCTGTACTCGCGGGTTTCGGCCGGGTTGGGGGATCCGTTGTCCCGCTGGCCACGGCGCGTGGCCTGGCCTGGGGAATCTGCAGTGCCGTCGGTCACTGGGCCTCCACTAGTAGCGAATCGTAGCGATACTATCGGTATCGCTACGCTACCGCATGTAGTGCAAGTGGTGGCGGGGCCGTCGTCGCCAGGCCGCGCAAAGCGCGCGGCTGGCGAAGGGGCCGGCGACCGCTATCGAGTCGGGACCGGGCCGACGGTCGCAGTGGGCAGAGGAATGATCGAACACTCAGTGGGTTTCTGGAAGCCAGGGCTGACGCTGTAAGTCGACGACACTGGCCTTGGATGCCGTTCAGGGTCTTGCTGTTGCTGTTCTCGGACGTTGGTCGTCGGGCGCACGCACGGCCACATCGCGTAGCGGGGCCGCTAGCTCTAGGTTTGCGCTTCGGTTGTGGCCGACTGGCCCGTGTTCTGCAGCAGCACGTAATTGCCTAGGCTGCCCAGGAAACCTGCGCAGTGCTGAACGAGTTCATCTGTGGTGAATTCCAGTTCTCCGTCGAGTCGGCGGCGCAAGACTTCGAATAGCCCTCCCACGCCCAAGGTCGAAGCCAAATGGGCAACCCCCACGGCAGAGTCGGCGATGTCGAGGTGAAGTCTGGCTTCGCGCAAGACAAGGTCGGTGAAACCTGCCATTAGTTCGCTGCGTAGCTCTCGGAGCAGCGGCTCGGTTGCAGATTCCACGAACAGGATCCGACCCAGCCGCGGGTCGTTGTCGATCATGCCGACCAGCCTGCGGATTGGCGCGTACGCCAATACCTCCGGTGGCTCGCCGGCATCGGGGATCGCGTCGACTATCACCTCCTGGAAGGTGGCATAGAGCTGCTGGTAGACAGCCCGCAGGAGTGCGTCTCGGTCGGAGAAGTGCTGGTAGAAGTACCGTGACGTGACACCCGATTCAGCGCAGACGGCAGTCACAGTGGCGGCGGCAACGCCGCGCGTGCCGATCAACTCCGTTGCGGCCTCGATGAGACGGGTGCGCCGGTTCCGGTGACGCTCCTCGGCGGACATTCCGCTATACACCCGCGCCGAAACCACGTGGATAGCTTGCCATCTAATTCTGACAAGGCTTAGAGTCAGATTGACAGCGCGTCCTTGGCGAATGGGAGAACAACATGAGCGACGATTCGTCCACACGGCCCACCGCACGGGTCGTCCCGAAGCCCCGCCGTGTTCGATTCGATATGCCTGCTGGGACCAGTCGGCAGCACTTCGTTGATGGCGACTTGGTGATGAGCCACTTTGTGTCCACCTTGTCGGCCACGTTCCCCGAAGGCGAAGACTTCTTTATCCGGTCAGTCCGCGAGTACCGGGACCACATCAGCGACGCTGACCTCAAGGAGGCGGTCAAGGGGTTTATCGCACAAGAGGCCACCCACCGACACCAGCATCGGCTGCTCAACGATCGGCTTCAAGCAATGGGCTATCCCACCGAGGGGATCGATCGGCATGTCAAGAAGCTGGTTGGCCGACTTGAGAAGCGTTTTTCTCCCAAGATGCGCCTGGCTGTGACGGCCGCCCTCGAGCACTACACGGCGACATTCGCCGAGATCATTCTCACCAGCGACGAAGCTCAAGAACTGATCGGCGACACCGAAGTGCGGCCTATTCTGCTCTGGCACGCACTGGAAGAATGCGAGCATAAGGCCGTTGCTTTCGATGTCTACGAGACGGTCGGTGGAAGCGAACGCACCAGGGTCTGGGGGATGCGGATCGCCAGCCTCCTCTTGTTCAGCGAGTTGGTCATCCAGACCACCCGCTCTCTGGCTGGTGACCGTTCCGCCTACAACCCGGTGCGCTTGCTGCGCAGCCTTCGAGCCTTCCGTCATAACCCGCTATTCAGCCCAGCAGCAATTGCGCGCTTTCGCTCCTACACCCGCGCCGGATTTCATCCCGACGACTGGGACAGCGCAGAAATCCTCGAACGCTGGACCAAGGAACTCTTCGACGCCGATGGTGGCCAGCAAGTGCGTAGTGGCGTCTAGCTCGACCAGAGCCCGGCACAGTTCAAAGTCGGCCTTAACCGAAGAACACTTCATGGGCTCCGCTTCGCGCGCTGTGAAGTCAAGATCGGTTCTGACTACTGGCCGATCGATGGTGCTCGACCAACGTCGCGACCTACAGGAGGTTCCGGCCGAGGAACTCGGTGACGGCGCAGCCGAAGGCGTCGTTGTCGTCGCCGGCGATCATGTGTCCGGTGCCGGATACGTCGACGGTCTCGGCGTGGGGAACCAGTTGCTTGAACTCGTCGACGGTGGCTTGGGAGACCACGTCGGACAAGAGGCCCCTTACGAGAAGTGTTGGGGCATTGACCCGTCGGGCTCCGTCGATCAGCAGGTGGCTGATTGCGTCGAATTGCTCCGTTCCCGTGGTCGATTCGTCGCGGAGAAAGTCGAAGTTGGAGTGAATGAATGCCGGGTCCCACCGCCAGATCCAGCGGCCGTCGTGACGCTGCCGTAGCACCTTGCGCAGGCCGTCGACGTTGGCCGGGCGCGAGCGATGGGGGTTGTACGCGGCGATCACCTCTGCGGCGTCAGAGAGGGTGCTAAAGCCATCGGGATGTGCGGCCATGAACGTCACCACGCGACGGGCGCCCTGGAATTCAAGTCGCGGGGTGACGTCGACCAGGACGACCGCCGCCCACGACGCCCCGGATGTCAACAGATGCGTGCCGAGCACGGTCATGCCCCCAAGGGATGCACCTACGACCGCAGGGGCGGTATAGGCGCTGAAGTGCTCGCGCACGGCGAGAAGATCGGTCGCGAGTCGCTCGATGTCGTACCTGCCGGCTGGGTCCCAGTCGCTGTCGCCGTGACCGCGGGTGTCGTAGGCGACGACTGTGTATCCGCATGCGTGGAGGCGACGCGCTGAAGTGCTCCACGCGTGCCGGTTCTGGCCGCCGCCGTGCAGGAGCAGCACGACGGGACGGGCGTCATCGTGGCCGTAGCAGTCCGCAGCCAGGGCGATCCCGTCCTGGGTTCGGACCCGATGCTGCACGGCGGAGGTCATGACACCTTCCTGGCGAGATCGTCGTCCGCCCGAAGCGTGGGCCCGGCAGCAAGCGCCTTCATAGTGCGTTGCCCGCGGCGTTCACGATCGTGACCGTGCCCTGGGCTACGCAGACGGCTTTGTCGCCGTTGCTAATGTCGATGCGCGCCACTCCACTGCGCTTGCCCAGCGACACGATGTCGGTGACGGCGACACACACACCGGTGGACACGGGTCGCAGCAGGTTTAGCTTGAATTCGGTGGTGGCGACCCATGATCCGGCCGGAATGACGGGGTAGAACACGACTCCGAGACAGTGGTCGACCATCGCCGATAGACATCCGCCGTGCAGGGTGCCGAAGGGTGTGAGCAGTTCGGCACGGGTTTCCATCTCTGCCACCAGCCGACCGGCGGCGAGTTCGGTGTGCCGAAAGCTCAGAAACCTCGACAGTCCACCTGCTGTGTTCGGCGATCTGAGCAGCTGGTCGGCGATCTGCTCATCGAAGTGCGCGAATGTCACTGCCACCACCATGCCCCTTTCTCCTGTCCGGTCATGGGTCGATCACCGTTCGAGCCCGCGAATCGTTTGAGCATGTCGCCGAATGCGCCGAGGTCGCCGTGCGCGGCGGAGTGCTCGATATCGACGGCGATGAAGAACCTGGCCGCGCGGTGATGCACACGACGCGTCGTCGAGGAGGGGCACGGGCTAGACCGGTGTGGTCCAAGTGATGGGCAGCGATGTGTAGCCGCGGATCGGTCCGGACCGCAGCCGCCGCGCCGATTCAAGATCGACCTCCCAGTCGGGCACCTTGTCCAACAGAGCATCCAGAGCGATGCGGGCCTCCATCCGCGCCAGTGCCGCGCCCAGACAGAAGTGGATGCCGCGACCGAAGGCGACCTGGTGCTCACTGGTGCGCTCGATGTCGAACACGTCAGGATCGGGGAAGGCGCGCTCGTCGCGGTTGGCCGACCCGAACAGCAGCAGCACCTTCTCACCTTGACGCATGGTCGTGTCGTGCAGTGTGACGTCGCGGGTCAGGGTTCGTGAAAGTCCCTGTGCCGGTGAGTCGTAGCGCAGCAACTCCTCAACTGCCGGCCCCAATAGTGTTCGATCGGCGGCCAGGCGTCGGCGGGTCTGCCGATGCTGGGCCAGCACGACCGCGGAGTTCCCCAGCAGATTGGTGGTGGTCTCGTAGCCCGCGACGAGCAGCAGCGCGCAGAAGCCGAGGACTTCCTCGTCGGTCAGTCTGATCCCGTCGACTGTGGCGTTCGCCAACGCCGACATCATGTCCTCGCGGGGGGTTTGGCGGCGGTCGGCGAGGAAGTCGGTGAAGTAGGCGTAGATCGAGGTGGCGGCGGTCAGTGCGTCGGTGGTTTGTCCGTGGTTGACGTCGACCTGGACCAGTTGGCTCGACCACAATCGGAACTGATCACGATCGGTGGCGGGAATGCCCAGTAGATCGGCGATCACCGCGGCGGGCAGGATCGCGGCGAAGTCGGTCACGAAGTCCGCCGAACCAGAGCCCTCGTCGAGGCGCTCGAACAACTCCGCGGCCATCTGTGTGATGGCGCCCTGCAGCCCGGCCACCCGCCGGGGAGTGAACGCCCGGCTCACCAGGGCACGCAACTGGTCGTGGCGCGGAGGGTCCATCACGATCATCATCGGCAGGAACGAGCCGATGAAGTCCGATCCCGGTGGGGTGGGGAAGATGCCGTCCACCGAGGAGTACGTGCCGTGATCCAGTGCTGCGGCCTGGACGTCGGCGTGCCGGCTCAACACCCAGGTATGGGATTCCTCGGCGCGGTACACCGGAGCCGTGTCACGCAACGACCGATACGTCGGATAGGGGTCGTTGAGAATCGAGGCGTCGAACGGGTCGTAACGAATTTGCACCGAGACCACCAAGACCTCCGACCACCAAAGTAACGACGGTTTAGACTCGCAGTCTAAACCGGCCGAACGGGACAGGGGGGCAATGCGCAAGATTCCACGTCAGATCTCTGACCGGCTTCCCGCCGCGGCGGACTTGTTCGCCGAGAAGGGGCTCAACGACTCCAAGATCGAAGACGTCGCCGCGGTGACCGGTGTGCCGAAAGCGACGCTGTACTACTACTTCGCCGGTAAAGAGGACATCCTTGCTTTCCTGCTCGAAGACCTCCTCAAGGACATCTTCGATGCTGTGACCGCGATCGTGCACACCGGCGGCACCGGTGCCGAACGCCTCGAACTCGTGATCCGCGCACAACTGCGGGCAATGGCGCAGCGGCCAGCGGTATGCCGTGCACTCATCGGCGAATTGGGACGAGCGGCCCGCATGCCGGCTATCGCCGAGATGATCAATACCGCCTACCAACAACCCGTCGAAACCCTGCTCATCGAAGGGGCCCGCGACGGATCCCTCGTCGCTCAGCCCGATGCGCGATCGACGTCGATTGCGCTGTTCGGCGCGGTCACCATCAATGCACTCATGTACCTGGTCACCGATAACCACCTCGACGAGACGGTGGTCGCCAGCACCCTCAGCGCCGTCATGTTCGACGGGCTGCGCCCGCGCACAGGAGACCAGTCATGAGCACCTACGGCCTGTCGGTTCTCGGCGCGGATCTGAAGTCACTGGCCCAGACCGCCCAGGCCGCTGATGCGGCCGGGTTCGACGCCGTATGGGCCTCGGAGTTCTATTCTCGGTCCGGATCGATCTCCATGGCCGCGATGGCCAACAGCACCCAGAACTGTCGGATCGGTTCCTCCATTCTCTACGGCGTCGGCCGAAGCCCCCTGGTGCTGGCCACCGAGGCGCGCGACCTCGACGAACTCTCCAACGGACGACTGGTACTCGGCATCGGCAACGGCACCAAACGGATGATGGGCGACTGGCACGGCGTGCCCGACACCTCCGCACCCGCCCTGCGGATGGAAGAACTCGTGATGCTGCTGCGCCGGATATGGAACCTGCATGAAGGCCCGATCCATCACGAGGGCCGTTTCTACAGAATGAATCTCACCCCGACCGGCGACGTGGGACCCTCCAGCAGGCCGATCCCGATCGTCACTGCCGGTGTCCGGCCCCGGATGTGCGAGGCGGCCGGGCGGGTGGCCGACGGCCTAGCCGGACATCCGCTGTTCACAACCACCTACGTCGAAGAGGTCGTCCGGCCCGCTATCGCCAGGGGCGCCGCGCACACCGGCCGCGACCCCAATGACGTGGAAATCATTTCCATGGTGATGTGCGCCATCCACGACGACGCCGAGGTCGCCAGGCGCGAACTGGCGCAGCAGATTGCGTTCTACTCCTCGGTCAAATCCTACGAGACGGTACTCGATGTGAACGGCTTCGCCAGCGAAGGCCGAGCCATCCGGCAAGCATTCGCCCAGCGCGATTTCCCGGCGATGTTCGCCGCTGTGTCCGAGGAGATGATCGACGCCATGGGTGTCGCCGGGACGGCGCACGAGGTCCGTGAACAATTGAGACGGTACAACGGCGTCCTCGACCACATCATGCTGTATTCACCATCGGTCGGCATCACTGCCGAACGCGTGCAACAAAACCTCGACAGCATCATCCGGGAATGCTCGCCCGCCTCGATGTCGCCAGGGCGGTCCTGTCCACGTTCAACCTGATCCACGTATTGCCGCCCAAGTCGACCCGTCGCAGTGTCCGCGGCCGGATTAGTGGGTCTGCCGCGCCGACCCCGCCGATGATTGCCTGACGCTGTTGACGATGTTGGCGTCGTCGGTGTCGGGGAGGTCATGGCGGACCACGCGTACCCGTCCTTGAGGTAGACAGGCCATGTAGCCGTGGCGCATGCCATAGAGCTCCCACGCTGTCTGTTCAGCGTCGGGATCGACATCGATGCGATGTCCGCGCGAGAAGCTCAGGTGTAGCCCTCCATCGTCGCTGGACCAGGCCTGGGTGCACAGTGCGCCGGCGAGGTTCAGCAGCGGGCGTTCGTGGGTCGCGATCCTGAGGGGGTCAATACGCACCGCCTCGATGGGGTAGGTGCCGACGGCAGGAAGCGTCAATAGTAGGGGGCAGGAGATGACGATTTCGTTGTAATCATCGAAATCCAGAACCAGGCCGCCGTGCAGCGAGAGGCGTTGTACGACAGGGTTTTCGATCCATTGGGTGTACATGGCAGTCTCTTTTCGACGCATCGTTGAGCCGTATCCCCAAAGAGTACGCAAAGTATCGCTGCGATACCAGCAGTATCGTTACCGGTAGACGGCTGGCCTAGCAGCGCTGGTCACGACGCGCCTGGTGGCTCGGTCAATGCGGTCGCGGGTGTCGGCGGCTGTCGCGCGGTGGCCGCTGAAGGCCACGAGGTTGGCCAGCCAGATGTCGGAGATGATCCCAGCCACGTGCAGATCGGTAGGAGTGGGCTCGCCGCCCCTGAGCGTGCGGGCCAGCAGGATCTGGATCTCATCGGCCGCGCGGTCGAGTTCCGCGGCGGCGCGGGTATCTGCGACTGCGAAGGCCCGTGTCATGGCCGTCGTCAGCCATGGGTCGCGCTGCCAGCGGTCATGCAGATGTGCGGTGAGCCGTTCGAGCCGTTCCAGCGGTGTGCCCTCACCACTCGCCCAGTCCCCGGCCGAGTCGAGTCGACGGAACTCGCGCGTCAGCGCTGCCACCAGCAAGTGGGTTTTCGCCGGGAAATAGCGGTAAAGCGTGCCGACGGCGATGCCGACCCGCTCGGCAACTGTCCGCATCTGAACCGCCTCGTAACCACCCGCCGCGGCCACGACCAAAGCTGCATCAAGAATGGTCTCCCGGCGCCGTGCGGACGCGCGTGAACGCGACGCGTTAGCGGCTCGCTTCTCTGCAGCGACCGAGTTCGCTTCCGAAGGCGGGGTTTTCCCGTGGCTGCGCGCCTGAGGGACAGTCATGACGGCTCCGGGTCGAGGCCGCCGCGGCGCGAGAACTGCTCCAGAAGATCGCCGAAAGCGCTGACATCGCCGTGTGCGGCGAAGTGCTCAGGGCTGACGACAATGAACACTGCACTGGCGGTGAAGCGGGCGATCCCACCCTCACCCGTGCCTGTCGCCGTGACATGCAGCGCCCGCCCTTCACGAGAGACGATGTGGGCAGTAATCCGGTGGGTCTGATGCAGCGGCACCGGCCGCAAATATTCGACCGTCAGGGTGCGGGTCACCGCCGGGGTTCCGGCGATCCACAACGTGAAGCCCAGGACGTCATCACATGCCGCGGCCACTGCCCCGCCATGGGCCAGGCCCGGGGCCCCGATATGGCGCTCATCGAACGTCACATCGGTGTACGCCGCGTCGCCGCTACGATGCACCACCAACCGCAGTCCGTGGGGGTTGTCCGGGCCGCAACCCATGCATGTCGTGGTGTGCGAGGGCAGCCGCTCGGGCGGCAACAGGCTTTCGGGCACCGTCACCCTCCAATACGATCGGTTTCGCTGCGCTACCGTTAGTACCACACTGCTAGACTGCCGTGACAGCATCGCGTGAAGATCGACCGCCGAGGTGAACGAGTGAGCGACAGTCAGGCAGTGCCCGTCCCTGACGACGACGTGGACCCTCGGCTCATCCGGTCACGCACCCGGCTGCTGGATGCTGCGGCAACGCTACTGAGCACCGGTGGGGTGGAAGCGGTCACTATCGATGCCGTCACCAAAGCATCCAAAGTGGCCCGAACCACGCTGTACCGCCACTTCCACAGTTCGTCGCATTTACTGGCAGCCACGTTCGAACGCCTACTTCCACAAGTGACCACTCCGGCACCGACCAGCGGACCCCTCCGTGAGCAGCTGATCGAATTGCTCAGCCGCCAAGCCGCCCTTTTCAACGACGCACCGCTGCATGTCACGACACTCGCGTGGCTCTCATTGGGGCCCACCGGCTCCAATGCCCAAGCGGAAGACCGCCACACATCCGGGGCGCTACGGACCCGAGTTGTCGATCAATATCGTCAACCATTTGACGCCGTACTCACCAGCCCAAAAGCTCAAGCCGAACTCAACGACTTCGACCAGGAACTGGCGCTTTGCCAACTCGTCGGACCACTCGCCTTCGCCCGAATGACCGGGCTTCGCACTATCACTCACAATGACTGCGCGAACATCGTCGATGACTTTCTCGCCGCCCACCGCAACACCGACAGCGACGCCATAAAATCGAACATCGCCACCAAGAAGACGGGCCGCCCGGCGCGCTCAGCTCGCTAGGCACAACGAAATCACAATGTCGAGCCGGCTGGTCTTCGGGCCCTTTTCGCCTCTCGCAAATCGCGTCGGTGATGGCATCGAAGGACCATTCGTCGCCATCATCGGCGAGGCCGTACGCTGGTTTCCGTTCCACAGCGAGGTGCGGAGACTCGCAGCAGGGTAGTGAGCTACCCGAAGTGCAGGTCACCCGCGGTTCGGCGTCTCAGACGCTTGAGGGCGCGCAACTGCTTGAACCCGTTTCTCGATTGCTTGACTTGTGGCGAGGAGGATTGACAAAGAACAACTTTGACGAGAGCAGGCGAATCGTGGCCTCGGCGGCATGGAGTGGTTACGACATCGCTGTTGCGAGTTAGCTCCGCCTTCGATGCGGCATTGATCTGCCGCGTTCGGTGACGTAATCGGTCCAGTCGCGGGCGGCGAGTTTGGCCCAGGCGGCTGCGTTCTTGGTGGTGATCGCGAGCAGTTCGGCCAGCACGGGTGCGGGCATGTCGCTGGCGAGCTGGAAGAGCGCGGCTTTGCGATGTTCGTAGGGTTTCACCCCGACCGCGACGAGCTGGGTGCGGATGTTCTCGGTGGACAGGTGGGTGCCGGGAAGTCGGCCGGGGAACAGCCAGCCCGTATGGGATGGGGTGTAGCGGCTTTCGCATTGCTGCTCCAGATGCTCGCGGATGAGGTCGTCGAGTAGGGGAGGCATTTGGATGGGGATGGCGGCGAAGACGACATGCACGGCGTGATCGTCGGAGATCGAGATTTGGCTTGATCGCAGGGCGACGATGCGCGAAAGAGGTTGGGCGAACAACAATGTGAGCAGTCCCGCGATGCGGGTTTTGCGGCGGATTGTGTCGTCGTGCAGCAGCCGCCCGACGGCGGCCCACCGCTGGGAATCCGAGACGGTTACCGAGGGAGGTGACCGTGGCGGATCGGTGACCCTCAGTGTGGTGTTGATGCGGGATTGGCGTAGCCAGACGAGGAAGGCGTACTCGGCAGTGAGCGGCCTCCGGTGGAGCGCCTGGTAGCGCTCCAGCATCTCCTGTGTCGCTGTCGCCGGAGTGGCGTCGTGGGTGTGCAGAAACGCCATGAACTGAATCGCCACGCGGACGCGACGACGGCAGGCATCGGTCATCGATCTCGTCAGCCGGTTCTCGTGGGAGGCCTTGCGCATCTGGCGCAGTACATGCCAATGCGCGAATCGGCGAACGATGGCGGCGTCTTCGGCCGGAAGCTCGGCTACAACGTCCTCGATCCAGGGCAGCATCCGTTCGACGCGGATGTCGATCGGGCCCAGAACGCCGACCGCGACCAGGAGGCTGCGCAAGTAATCGTGGGCTCGGTCCGAGGGAAGATCGCTGAAGGTGTCGTGGCTGATTTCACGCGTTCCGCAGGCCATGTCGCGAAGGAGCTGCGGGCCGGTACCGGGCTTCTTTCGCAGCCACCAGAGCACCGTCTGTGGGCGGTCGGCGTTGATCAGTTCGTCGAACACGGGCCGTAGTCGGTGATGAATCGTGCCGCTGATCGGGTCGGTGAGCAGCTCGGTGAGGCGCTCGCGTAGGAAGCAGCGGGCGCATCGGTAGAACCCGTAGGGGTGTTCTTCGCGGCCGCATTCGCTGCAGGTGAAGATCGATGCGACACCGGCGCAGGAGGCGCACACGATGGCATCGTCGAGCTGCCACGCCAGTGGCCGCACGGTCTCACACCGCGGGCATTTCTCGGGGTGATAGTGCCGTCTGCGACGGCATGCGACACAGATGCGACGCCCGTGCGTCAGTGGGGTTAGCCGGATGGTGCTTGCACACTCCCAGCAGGCCCGCTGAGTCACTGGTTGTCGTGGGGGCGGCGGATGGTGGCGCGGATGGGTCGCAGGTCGCCGATGCCGGGTCCGCTGTCGTTGACCGCGGGCGCCTCACGGACTTGTTCGGCGACGAGCTCGAGCAGGTCGTTGGGCGTGCACGACAAGATGTCGCAGAGGGCGGCGAGCAGGTCGAGATTGATGCGCTGCGGGGGCTTGGTCGCGATCCGGTGCACCATCTGTCGGGAGATCTCCACGCCACGCTCGTGCAGCGGTGCGACAAGGTCGGTGGTGGCGAACATTCCGTTCTGGGCCATCAGCTGACGCAGGTTCCACCGCAGCACGGTCCTAGTGCTCATCTCCGCCTTCACCTGTCGTCGTGGATGATCCGTAGACGCGGCGCAGCGCCGCCTGCAGTGTTTTGGTCTTGAAGTCGTCGGACACCGAGGTATAGATCGCGGTGGTCGAGGCATACGAGTGCCCCACCTGTTCGGTGACGAACCGCTCCGGATAACCGAACTCGATCAGATGGGTGACATAGGAGTGCCGCAGGCAGTGCAAGGTGAGCTCGGCAGGCAGTCCCGCTTGCACCCGTGCGACGGCGAATCGCCTATCCATGGTCTTGGTCGCCACGCGCCGTCGACGCTCGGTCAGCCAGAGCTCTTGACGGTTCCCGGGGCTGAGGAGTGGGCGGCCGTGGTCGACCCATTGGCGCAGTCCGTCGATCACCCAGTCGAACTCCGGAACGGCGAGCACGGTGCGACGCCTGGGAGAGCTGCCGCGACGTGATTTGGCGTAGCGAACGTGGACGGCGCCGAACGTGCCCCAGGCCGGCATCCGCGAGTTCGGACGCAGGTCGGCGAGATCGAGATAGCACAGCTCGCGGCGGCGTAAACCGAAGGCGTAGGCCGTCTTGATCATCTGTGCGTCGCGCAGCGCCGCGAACGCGCCTTTGTTCCTGGACCGAGCGAGAACATCGACGCGATCATCGAGGAAATCGAACAATGTTTCCAGTTCGTCGTAGGTGAACGGGCGACGCGCGGGCTTGCCCTCGTAGTCGACCAGATGCGCGGCGGTGTTGTAGTCGTGACAGACCTGCGATGGGATCCGTCCGAACCTGTTCTCGCATTGCGCGATCCAACCGTAGCGGCTATCGAGTAGGTAGTCGCAGAACATCCGCAACGACATGTGATAGCCGCGAATGGTCGACGGTGCTTTGCGTTCCGGGCCCGACATCAAAGCGGCCGTGAAGTCTTCGACATCGCCGGCAGTCCAGTCCCACGGAGGCGCCCCGGCGAACTCTGCGAACCGCCGCACCAACGCCAGCCGCGGCTCGATCGTGGCCTCAGCAGCGAGTAGCCGAGACGCCTGTTGACGACCCCACCCAGACAGCATCGCTTCGAAGACTGCGCTGGCCTCGTCCAGGTGAACCACGCCCGAGGCAAGAACCAAGTGCGCCGACCCCGGAACGCTCACAAGAGAACCTCCATCTATCGTCAACTTAGAGTTGTCAATGACAACCGCAAGTTACCACACCTGCGAGCGAAATCCGTCTACCAGGAGGAACACGAAAGTGGTTCAATGAAGCGCATCCGGCGCTGGTCCCATGCGCCAGATATACGCGTCAACTTCAGGTTGATTCGCGACCTTC
>NZ_JBGGKV020000020.1:0-47773 GCF_041287165.2 Mycobacterium bulgaricum
ATCAACTCACGATGGGACAACTCGTCACAGGCCTTCGACAGGATGGCGATCTGCTCGCCCATCCCCGCCAACGCCTCCGACACCACCTCCACACATCGAACACTAGTTCGAACCACCGACACATACGACCGTCATGTGACCAGAGAAACCCAAGCGACAGAAGAAATTTCAGAGGTCGGCAATCAAGGGCCACCACGAGGCCCGATAGGGTGAGCCCTATGCGGGTCGGAGTCTTAGGCGCCAAGGGCAAGGTGGGCGCGACCATGGTCGCGGGCGTCGAGGACGCCGACGACCTGACGTTCACCACCGGAGTCGACGCCGGCGATCCGCTGTCCGCGCTGGTGGACAGCGACACCGAGGCCGTCATCGACTTCACCCACCCCAGCGTCGTCATGGACAACTTGAAATTTCTGATCGACAACGGGATTCATGCGGTCGTCGGAACCACCGGCTTCACCGACGAGCGGCTCGAGCAGGTCAGAGAATGGCTTGACGCGAAGCCCGACGTGTCGGTGCTCATCGCCCCGAACTTCGCGATCGGCGCCGTGCTGTCGATGCACTTCGCGCAGCAGGCCGCCAAGTACTTCGAGTCCGTCGAGGTGATCGAGCTGCATCATCCGCACAAGGCCGACGCCCCGTCGGGAACGGCGGCGCGCACGGCGCGGCTCATCGCCGAGGCGCGAAAAGGTATGCCGCCCAACCCCGATGCGACCAGTACCGGACTGGACGGGGCGAGGGGAGCCGACGTCGACGGTATCCCGGTGCACTCGGTGCGCCTTGCAGGTCTCGTCGCACATCAGGAGGTGCTGTTCGGCACCCTCGGTGAGACGCTGACGATCCGCCACGACAGCATCGATCGCACCTCTTTCGTCCCCGGCGTCCTTCTCGCGGTGCGCAAGATCCGCGGCTTCCCGGGTCTGACGATCGGTATCGAACCCCTCCTCGACCTGGCATGAGCGACGGGGGGCGCGCACTTCGCATCCAGCTGCTCATCGGCTTCATGTGCGTCGCGCTCATCGTCTATTTCGTGCTGCTGGGACGCGCGGCGTTCATCCTCATCGGTTCCGGCGAGGTCGCCCCGATCGGGCTGGGCATGGCGATCCTCATTCTTCCCGGAATCGGTGTCTGGGTTCTGCTCGCGACTCTGCGCGCGGGGCTCGCGCACCAGCGCCTGGCGCGCAAGGCCCGAGAACAAGGCATGGAGCTCGACGTCGCCGACCTGCCGAGACGGGCTTCCGGCCGCATCGAACGCGATGCCGCGGACGCACTTTTCCAGACGGTCCGCGCGGAACTGGAGGACGACCCCGGTAACTGGTTGCGCTGGTATCGGCTGGCACGCGCCTACGACTACGCAGGCGACCGCTCCAGAGCGAGGGAGACCATGAAAAAGGCTGTGCAGATGGAGGAATCGGTGCGATGAGCACGACGTTGCTGATCGTCCACCACACTCCTTCGCCGCACTGTCACGAGATGTTCGAGGCGGTCGTCGCCGGTGCGACCGATCCCGACATCGAAGGGGTCGACGTGCTACGGCGGCCGGCGTTGACCGTCTCGCCGGCGGAGATGCTGGCGGCCGACGGATACCTGCTGGGCACACCCGCCAACCTCGGATACGTCAGCGGCGCAATGAAACACGCGTTCGACTGCGCGTACTACCAGCTGCTCGATGCGACCCGGGGCAGGCCGTTCGGCGTTTACCTTCACGGCAACGAAGGGACCGAAGGCGCGCAGCGCGCCCTTGCGGGAATCACCGGAGGCCTGGGCTGGGAGCAGGCTGCCGAGACGGTGGTGGTGTCGGGGAAGCCGACCAAAGACGACCTCGAGGCGTGCTGGAATCTCGGAGCGACGGTCGCCGCCGGCCTGATGGTTTGACCGCTTGGCCGATTCCGCGGTTCCCCGCGTCGCTTTGAGGAACTATCAGGGCGACGCTTACTTCGGAGGAGCTGTGACGCGGATGGTTGGACGCCTCTCGGGAAAGTCTGCTGTGGTCACGGGTGCCGCGTTCGGTATCGGTCGGGCGACTGCCGAGCGCTTCGCGGCCGAGGGCGCACGCGTCATCGCCACCGACGTTCAGCGCGACCCGTTGCTGGCGCTGGCCGATGAATTGCGCGGCGCCGGTGCGGAAGTCGAGACAGTCGTCGGCGACGTCTCGGTCGAGGAGGATGCCCGCCGCATGATCGCCGCTGCGGCCGAATCATTCGGACGGCTCGACGTGCTCGTCGCGAACGCCGGAATCATCCCGCTCGGCGACGCCACGGAGATGACGGCTGCCGATTGGGACCAGGTGATGGCCATCGACGGGCGCGGAATGTTCCTCACGTGCAAGTTCGCCATCGAAGCGATGGTGAAAAGCGGCGGTGGCGCCATCGTCTGCCTCTCGTCGATCTCAGGGCTGGCCGGGCAGAAGCGGCAGGCGGCCTACGGGCCCGCGAAATTCGTCGCTACCGGCCTGACAAAGCATCTCGCCGTCGAGTGGGCCGACAGGGGCATCAGGGTGAATGCCGTGGCCCCGGGGACGATCAAGACGGAACGGGTCAACCGTCTTCCGGAAGAGCCCGGCGGCGCGGAGTACCTCGACGCTGTGCAGCGCATGCATCCGATGGGTCGGCTGGGTGAACCTGCCGAGGTGGCCAGCGCGATCGCCTTCCTCGCCTCCGACGAGGCCTCATTCATCACCGGCGCCGTGCTACCCGTCGACGGAGGCTTTCTGGCGCAGTAGCGTCCCGGAAGGCGGTCCCTCAGCTGACGGAGTGACGACGGCGCGCCCGCATGGCCGCCCGCAGGCCGGTCACCGGATGCCTGAGAAGCGTCGACATCTTGCCCGGGACGGAGTTGGGTTCACGCCCGATGCCGAGCTGGATGAACAGCGTCAGCCGGTCGAAATACACGCGCTCGCAGATCAGATCGGCGCCGTCGAACTCGAACACGGTGACGATCGGCAGGTTCAGACGGCGTCCCGTCGCCGGCAGCCCGCGGAACGGTCCGCGGTGCGTTCCGCGCACGACCGTCTCGAAGATCACCCGATCGCCCTGATGGCCGAACGAGTCAGGCGCGATGTCGAAATGCATGTCGGGAAACGCGGTGAAGAGCTCGCGGTAGGAATCGGCGACGGCGGCACGCCCGTCGGCCACATCGTCGCCGGGCATCTCGGTGCGTTCGGACCCCGGCCGGAACGTGGCAAGTGTGGCCGGTATGTCGTGGCGATTCTCGGCATTGAGGTGCGCAAGCACCGTCACTCCGCGCAGCTCGCGCAGAGGTACGTCCATCCTCGATGATCTGGTCACGGCTAATCCCCCCACGATGCCAGGCCAGCTATTAGAGCCTGACGTCGTTAACCAGAGCGTAGATTACGAGCCCCGAACGCGGAGCCGAAATTCCGTCACCGCGGTGGTAAGACGATGACGAACCAGCTGATAAGGAGCCGTGATGCCCGGTATCGCCGAACTCGCCCTCGCCGGAGCGCCGATCGCGGGTGGCGCGCTGCTCGGGATCGCCGCCGGAAACCTGAAGGCACCCGACGTACGGGGCATTCCAAAGACATGGACCTGCTGGACCGCATTCCCGAAGAGCAGGTCGAACGCCGCGCGGAGCTGCAGCGCGTGATCGATCTGCGGATCGACTCGCTGATCGCGGCCGTCGACAAGAACCGTGAGATGCGCGAACTGGCGGCGTCGTATCAGGGCAACTGGCGAGACATCGTGGTCTTCATCTGCGCGATCCTGTTCACCATCATCTGGTGGAACGTCGACCACCACCGCGCGAACTGGACCCTGATGTTCATCGTGCTGATCGTGCTGAGCATCCTGGCGGGTGTCTACGCCGCACGCGGGGTCGTCCGCGGCGTGGCCGCCGTCATGCATTCGCGCCGCAACACCACGTCCTAAAACATTCTTGCGCAACGTCTTTCAGCGAAGGTGCGCGCCGAAGAATGACTCCATGGCATCCCAGTGCCTGGTTGCCGCCGCTTCGTCGTAGGGCGCGTTGTCGGGCACTGCGAAGCCGTGCTCGACCGGGTACCACTCGATGGCGTGCTCGACGCCGGCCGCGGTGAGCGCCTTGTCCAGCGTCTCGCCGTTCTCGGCGGTGAACGACTTGTCGTTGCGGGCCGCCCCGACGTATACGGCTGCCTCGATCCTGTCGGCCAGCAGGTGCGGGCTGCCGGGATCGTCGGAGGCCAGTCCGCCGCCATGGAAGGACATCGCGGCCGCGACGCGCTGCGGAACCCGGCCGGCGACCACCAGCGAGGTGCGCCCGCCCATGCAGTAGCCGGTCGTCCCGAACGATTCACCACTGACCTCGGGTCGTGCGGCCAGATAGTCGAAGAACGTGACCGCGTCCGAGGCCATGATCTCGGGCGTCACCTTCGACATCATCCCGAAGAGTCGTTTGCGCTCGGTGTCGTCGGAGAACACCGTCGCCATCGAGAAGGGCTGCCACTCGCCTTCGCGGTAGTACACGTCGGGTACCAGCACCGCATAGCCGTAGGAGGCGAGCCTGCCGGCCATCTCGTCGAACGTCGGACGTGCCCCGCCCGCATCGGGGTACATGACCACACCCGGCCACGGGCCCTTACCGTCGGGGGTGTGCAGGCTGACGGTGCAGGAACCGTCGGCGGTCGTCACGGTGTCGGTGATCCTCGGCATGGGATCCGTTCTACTCCGCGCCGCTGGACGTAAGCTAAGCGCGTGCCGATCGTCACCCCCTATGAGGATCTTCTGCGTCTTGTGCTCGACAGCGGGATCCCCAAATCGGATCGCACCGGCACCGGCACCCGCAGCGTGTTCGGCCACCAGTTGCGGTACGACCTGAACGCCGGTTTCCCGCTCATCACCACTAAGAAGGTGCACACCAAATCGATCGTCTACGAATTGCTGTGGTTCCTGCGCGGCGACTCCAACGTGCGATGGCTACAAGAGCGCGGCGTTACGATCTGGGACGAATGGGCTTCTCCGACAGGTGATCTCGGCCCCGTGTACGGCGTGCAGTGGCGCTCGTGGCCGACGCCGTCCGGCGAACACATCGATCAGATCAGCGCGGCGCTGGAACTGCTCAAGCGTGACCCGGACTCGCGGCGCAACATCGTCTCCGCCTGGAACGTCGGCGAGATCCCGCAGATGGCGCTGCCGCCATGTCACGCCTTCTTCCAGTTCTACGTCGCCGAGGGCCGCCTGAGCTGCCAGCTGTATCAGCGCAGTGCCGACCTGTTTCTCGGCGTTCCGTTCAACATCGCCAGCTACGCGCTGCTGACCCACATGATGGCCGCCCAGGCGGGCCTGGGAGTGGGGGAGTTCATCTGGACCGGCGGTGACTGCCACATCTACGACAACCACGTCGACCAGGTGACCGAGCAGCTGTCCCGTGAGGCTCGGCCCTACCCGGAACTTGTTCTGGGGCAGCGAGATTCGCTCTTCGACTACACCTACGAGGACGTTGTCATCAAGAACTACGAGCCGCACCCGGCCATAAAAGCCCCGGTGGCGGTATGAGGACTGCTTGCAGGTCCGAATCGACGATGATGAGGACTGCTTGCAGGTCCGCATCATGACGGACCTCAATCTGATCTGGGCGCAGTCCAGCTCGGGCGTGATCGGCCGTGACAACGGCATCCCGTGGCACGTGCCGGAGGACATGGCCCGGTTCAAGGAACTCACGATGGGCCACACCGTGATCATGGGCAGGCAGACGTGGGAATCGCTGCCGGCGAAGTTCCGCCCGCTTCCAGGACGCAGAAATGTCGTACTCACCCGGCAGGCTGACTACATGGCAGACGGAGCAGAAGTGGTGACGTCCCTCGAGGACGCGCCGCTGGACGACGCGTGGGTGATCGGCGGCTCGCAGGTCTACGGACTCGCATTACCGCTGGCGACACGGTGTGAGGTCACCGAGATCGACCTTGATCTGCACCGGCAGGACGAGGACGCACTCGCGCCGCTTCTCGACGAAGCGTGGGTGGGCACCGAGGGGGACTGGCGCGACAGCTCCTCGGGGCTGCGGTACAAGTTCTACAGCTACCTAAAAAAGTGAGGCTCACCGCTGCGCAGGCGCGGCGGGTCGCGGTCGCGGCGCAGGGTTTCCACGAGGCGAAGCCGTCCGGCGTCGTCACGCGTGCGCACCTCAAGCGCCTGATCGCCCGGCTGCAGGTATTGCAGCTGGATTCGGTGTCGGTGGCGGTGCGCGCCCACTACGCCCCCGTCTTCAGCCGTCTCGGCCCCTATGACCGCGACATCGTCGACCGTGCCGCGTGGAGCCACTCGAAGAAATCGCCCCGGTTGCTCGTCGAGTACTGGGCGCACGAGGCCGCGCTGATGGCTGTCGACGACTGGCCTCTGCTGCGCTGGCGGATGCGGGAGTACGAACACGGCCGGTGGGGCGTCGAGATCGTCAAGAAGAACGCCAAGCTCGCCGAAGACATCGTCGCCACGGTCGCCGCGCACGGCCCTCTGACAGCAGGACAGATCGAGGCCCACCTGGAGTCGGAACCGCGAGGACGCAAGGGCCCCTGGTGGGATCGCAGCGACACCAAGTGGGTTGCCGAGGCGCTGTGGTCGGCGGGCGTGCTGACCACAGCGACGCGGGTCGGATTCGCCAGGCATTACGACCTCACCGAACGGGTGCTGCCCGCCGACGTGGTCGAGCGCCGGGTCGACGAGGCGGACGCCGTTCGCGAGCTCACGCTGCGCGCCGCCACCGCACTCGGTATCGGCACCGAGGCGGACCTGCGCGACTACTTCCGGCTGGGGGCGCGGCAGGTCAAACCGGCCATCGCCGATCTGATCGCGGCGGGGGAGATCGAACAGGTCGAGGTGGACGGCTGGCCGGCGCCTGCCTACCTGCGCGCGGGCCAGATCGTGCCCCGCCGCGACCGCGGCACCGCGCTGCTGTGCCCCTTCGACCCGCTAATCTTCTTCCGGCCGCGCGTCGAGCGGCTGTTCGGCGGCTTCCACTACCGCATCGAGATCTACACACCGCAGCCCAAGCGCCAATTCGGTTACTACGTCTGGCCATTTCTCCTCGATGGCGACCTCGTCGGCCGCGTCGATCTCAAAGCCGACCGTGTCGCGGGCGCGCTGCACGTGGTCGGAGCGTTCACGGAGGAGGGTCGCGACCGCCCGCACATCGCCGGCGAGCTGGCCGTCCAGCTCCAGCACATGGCCTCGTGGCTGGGGCTGTCGGACGTCGTGGTGGGCGAGCGCGGCGATTTGGTCCCGCAGCTGTGCGACGCCTTGGTTAGCTGAACGCATGGACGTTCTGCGTACTCCCGACGAGCGGTTCGCCGACCTGCCCGATTTCCCGTTTTCCCCTCACTACGTCGACGTCGACGGGCTGCGCATGCACTACCTCGACGAGGGGCCCGCCGACGCACCGGTGGTGCTGCTTCTGCATGGTGAGCCGTCCTGGAGCTACCTGTACCGCTCGATGATCCCGGTGTTCGTCGACGCCGGGCTCCGGGCCGTCGCCATCGACCTCGTCGGCTTCGGGCGCAGCGACAAGCCGACCCGGCGCGAGGACTACACGTATCAGGCGCACGTGGACTGGACGTGGGCGGCGATCGAGGCGATCGGACTGACCGGTGTCACGCTGGTGTGCCAGGACTGGGGAGGTCTCATCGGCCTGCGACTCGTCGGCGAACACCCGGACCGCTTTGCGCGCGTGGTCGCCGCGAACACCACCCTTCCGACGGGGGATCAGCACCCCGGCGAGGCGTTCCTGGCGTGGCAGCGGTTCAGCCAAGAGACCCCGGACTTCCCCGTCGGCAACATCGTCAACGGGGGATGCGTCTCCACGCTGCCCGCCGACGTCATCGCCGCCTACGACGCACCGTTTCCCGACGACTCGTACAAAGCCGGCGCGCGGCAATTTCCGATCTTGGTACCGACCAGCCCCGACGATCCCGCGGCGCCGGCGAACAGGGCGGCCTGGGAGGGGCTGCGGCAGTTCGACAAGCCGTTTCTGTGCGCCTTTTCCGACTCCGACCCGATCACCCGGGGCGCTGACGCGCCGCTGCGCACGTTGATCCCGGGCGCGCAGGGTCAACCCGAGGTGACGATCGCTGGCGGCGGACACTTCCTGCAGGAGGACAAGGGCCCCGAACTCGCGGCGGTGGTCGTCGACTTCGTCCACGCCGACCCCGGGTGAGGGGGACCGGGCGAGCCGTGCGGGACCCCGAGGCGACCCCGATGTGACCCCGATGTGACGTGGTGGCCGTCTCGAGGCAGACTGCATTCTTGACGCTGTGACATACCGCGTCATCGGATTGCGGGAATGTGGCGTGGTTGGTTGGTGGTGGCAGCAGGCGGACCAGTTCGACTGGTTCAGCTCGTACCTGCGCGATCGTGACCTGCAGAAGCTGTGGCGAGCGGCCACCTTTGTCTTCACGGTTCTGATCGGCACCGTCCCCGTCATGATGGTTGCCAGTCCTGCCGGACCGCGCGGTCCGGTGGTCACGGGGATCGCGGTCGCCACCTCGTTGGCCGCTTTCGCCGCCGCCCTGGTGTGGTTGGTTCGCTGGCCCACCCGCGGACAGTCGCTGGCCTACACCGCCGTCTGCAGCGGGTGCATCGCCGTGGGATGCCTGGTCGTCCCGGACCCGTACGGCGGCCTGATGGGGTGCACGGTGTTCGCGGCCATCGGCGGGTTCATCGCGTACTTCCACGCGATGGCGCACGTGCTGGCCAACTTCCTGCTCGCAGTCGTCGTCGCGGCCGTCGCGGCCACGAGGTGGTTCGTCGAGACCGGCGACGTGTGGATGGTGGCGAGCTCACTGTTGCTCGTGCTCGGCCTCAACGTCGGGGTGCCGTTCGGCATTCACACGCTCGTGCACTCACTCCACACCGATCTGCGTAACTCGGACCGGGACCCGCTCACCGGCCTGCTCAACCGCCGCTCGTTCTACAACACCGTGCACGAACACGTGGTCGCCAAGCAGGAAGTGAACATCGCCGTCAACGTGACGATGGTGGACCTCGACAAGTTCAAGCGTCTCAACGACAGTCAGGGCCACGCGGTCGGCGATGCCGCACTGGTGGAGGTCGCGGCGGTGCTCGCGCAGTACAGCGGGTCCGGCGCGGTGCTCGGCCGGCTCGGGGGTGAGGAGTTCGTGGTCGCCGACCTCGGCGCCGCGTCCCGACACGTGTCCACCGCCGAACGGATCCGCGCGGGCATCGCGGCGCTGCCTTTCGGGATCACCGGCAGCGTGGGGGTGTGCAGCGCGACGATCCCGGCGGGCGTCGAGGTCCAGCACCCGGAGTTCCTGGAGAAGCTCATCCGCGTCGCCGACGCCGCAATGTATCGGGCGAAGCGCTCCGGCGGCGACCGCGTCGAACACCGCTACCTCGACGGCGATTCACGGTGACGTCGCAGCGTTCGACCGAGCGTCGCCGCCGCCGGCTCGCTGTGCAGGCACGTTAGTCTCAGCCGGTGGCCGAGATTGCGCCGCTGCGCGTGCAGCTGATCGCCAAGACGGAGTTCGCGGCGCCCCCGGACGTGCCGTGGAGCACCGATGCTGACGGAGGTGCCGCCCTGGTGGAGTTCGCCGGGCGCGCCTGTTACCAGAGCTGGTCGAAACCCAATCCGCGCACCGCGACGAATGCCGCGTATCTGCAGCACATCATCGACGTCGGTCACTTCTCGGTGCTGGAACACGCCTCGGTGTCCTTCTACATCACCGGGGTGTCCCGGTCCTGCACGCACGAACTCGTCCGGCATCGCCATTTCTCGTACTCGCAGCTGTCGCAACGTTATGTGCCCGAACAGGATTCGCAGGTGGTCGCGCCGCCCGGCATCGAGGACGACCCCGAGTTGCTGCAGATCTTCACCGAAGCCGCCGACGCCGGCCGCGCCGCCTACACCGAACTGCTCGCCCGGCTGGAGGACAAACTGGCCGGCTCGGGCAATGCGACGCTGCGGCGGAAACAGGCCCGCCAGGCCGCGCGCGCAGTCCTGCCCAACGCCACCGAGACGCGCATCGTCGTGACGGGCAACTACCGGGCCTGGCGTCACTTCATCGCGATGCGCGCCAGCGAACACGCCGACGTCGAGATCCGGCGGCTGGCGATCGAGTGCCTGCGCCAGTTGATCGCTGTCGCACCCCAGGTGTTCTCCGACTTCGAGATCGTCGCGCTGGCCGACGGTACCGAGGTGGCGACGAGCCCGCTGGCAACCGAGGTGTGATCCGGAAAGCCATTCGTTGGGCGCAAGGGCGACCGGGTAATCTTGGTGCCCGTGAGTACCAGCGGATTCGACGCGCCGGCCCGGTTGGGCACCCTGTTGACCGCTATGGCGACTCCGTTCAAGCCCGACGGTTCGCTCGACATCGAAACCGCGGCCCGGCTGGCCGTCCGTCTCGTCGACGCAGGCTGTGACGGCCTGGTGGTGTCGGGGACCACCGGCGAGTCGCCCACCACCACCGACGACGAGAAGATCCAGCTGTTACGGGCGGTCTTGGACGCGGTCGGGGACCGCGCACGCATCATCGCCGGCGCAGGCACCTACGACACCGCGCACAGCGTGCACCTGGCCAGAGCCAGCGCCGCCGAGGGTGCCCACGGCCTGCTCGTCGTCACCCCGTACTACTCACGGCCCCCGCAGGCAGGCCTTGCCGCGCACTTCACCACTGTGGCCGACGCGACCGATCTGCCCGTGATCCTCTACGACATTCCGCCGCGCTCGGTGGTGCCGATCGAATGGGACACGATTCGCGCGCTCGCCGAGCACCCCAACATCGTCGCGATCAAGGACGCCAAGGGCGATCTGCACGGCGGCGGCCAGATCATCGCCGAGACCGGCCTGGCCTACTACTCGGGCGATGACGCACTGAACCTGCCGTGGCTCGCGATGGGCGCCGTAGGTTTCATCAGCGTGTGGGGCCACCTCGCGGCCGGTCCGTTGCGAGACATGTTGGCGGCGTTCGCGTCCGGCGACGTAGCCACCGCCCGGAAGATCAACGTGGCCCTCGGGCCGTTGAGTGCCGCGCAGTCCCGCCTCGGCGGTGTCACGCTCTCGAAGGAAGGGCTGCGGCTGCAGGGATTCGAGGTGGGCAACCCCCGACTGCCGCAGATCCCCGCAACCGACGAACAGATCGAGGCGCTCGCGGCCGACATGCGTGCCGCCGCGGTGCTGAGGTAGTGGTCGGCTAGTGGATTTGGCGCATACTCCACCGGGACCGTTGGCCCCGGGCGGCCTGCGGGTCACCGCACTCGGCGGCATTGGCGAAATCGGCCGCAACATGACCGTTTTCGAGCATTTGGGCCGACTGCTCATCGTGGACTGCGGCGTGTTGTTCCCCACCCATGACGAACCCGGTGTCGACTTGATCCTGCCGGATCTTCGCCACGTCGAGGGGCGCCTCGACGACGTCGAGGCACTCGTCGTCACCCATGCGCACGAAGACCACATCGGCGCGATTCCGTTCCTGCTCAAACAGCGTGCCGATCTTCCGATCGTCGGCTCGAAATTCACGCTCGCCCTCGTCGCCGAGAAGTGCCGCGAGCATCGGCTCAGTCCTAAGTTCGTGGAGGTCACCGAGGGGCAGAAGACCACCCACGGCGTCTTCGAGTGTCAGTACTTCGCCGTCAACCACTCGATTCCCGGCTGCCTGGCAATCGGCATCCATACCGGTGCGGGCACGGTGCTGCACACCGGTGACATCAAGCTCGATCAACTGCCCCCCGACGGCAGGCCGACCGACCTACCGGGGATGTCGCGACTCGGAGACGCGGGCGTCGACCTCTTCCTCTGCGATTCGACGAACTCCGAGATCCCCGGTGTGGGCCCATCGGAGAGCGAGGTCGGCCCGTCGCTGCACCGGTTGATGCGCGGCGCCGAGGGCCGGGTCATCGTGGCCTGCTTCGCGTCGAACGTCGACCGCGTGCAGTCGATCATCGGTGCCGCTGTCGCGCTGGGTCGGCGGGTCTCATTCGTCGGGCGCTCCATGGTGCGCAACATGGGCATCGCGCGCGAACTGGGCTATCTGAAGGTCGCCGACGAGGATGTGCTCGACATCGCCGCCGCCGAGATGATGCCCGCCGACCAGGTCGTGCTCATCACCACCGGCACGCAGGGCGAGCCGATGGCGGCGCTGTCCCGAATGTCGCGCGGTGAGCATCGCAGCATCACGCTGACCGCAGGCGACCTGATTATCCTGTCGTCCTCTTTGATTCCGGGAAACGAAGAGGCGGTCTACGGGGTCATCGATTCACTGGCCAAGATCGGTGCCCGTGTCGTCACCAATCAACAAGTGCGCGTTCATGTTTCGGGGCACGCCTACGCGGGCGAGCTGCTGTTCCTCTACAACGGGGTGCGACCGCGCAACGTCATGCCCGTGCACGGGACGTGGCGCATGCTGCGGGCGAACGCGGCGCTCGCGGCGAGAACCGGTGTGCCGGAGGAGAACATCGTCCTCGCCGAAAACGGGGTCAGCGTCGATCTGGTGGCCGGGCGCGTCAGCATCGCCGGTGCGGTGCCGGTCGGCAAGATGTTCGTCGACGGGCTGATCACCGGCGACGTGGGCGACGCCACGCTGGGTGAGCGCCTGATCCTGTCCTCGGGGTTCGTCGCGGTCACGGTGGTGGTTCGGCGCGGCACCGGCCAACCTGCCGCTCCTGCGCACCTGCATTCGCGGGGCTTCTCCGAAGACCCCAAGGCGCTCGAACCCGTGGCCCGCAAGGTGGAGCAGGAGCTGGAGCACCTGGCCTCTCAGAACGTCACCGATCCGACGCGGATCGCCCAGGGCGTGCGGCGCACTGTCGGCAAGTGGGTGGGGGAGACCTACCGCCGGCAGCCGATGATCGTTCCCACCGTTATCGAGATCTGATCGGCTGCCGCCGTCACCTGACGTAGTCGGCGCGCCGCGCTGTCATGGTTACCCCTCGTAAACCGTGGCGCGGCGGCCGGAGAGCGGGACTGCTTCGCGTTGCTCCACAGCTATTATGCACAGCGGAATCCCGCTGGCAATACGCGCGTATAAAAGATCTTGATTCCCTAATATGACTTTGCGTAAATTATCGTCTACCCATGTGCAGCGAAACCAATGAATCGGTCATGATCGGGCATTTATGCAGCTAAATACGCTGAAAATTTGGTCTCAGCACACGAAATCCGACTCCCGAACAATTCCGCTACCGACCGTTTCAATTAACTGTTAACAACTGTTTCAATGCGTCGGACAAGTACTGAATTTGCGCTGATGGTCTATTTGCTGTGGGAACAACTAACGGATCGCCTCGAGTCGGTACCCCATGCCGCGCAGGGTGACGAAACGATTGGCGCCCAGCTTGCGCCGCAGATAGCGGACATAGACGTCGACCACATTGGACCCCGGCTCGTAGTCGTAACCCCACACCTGACTCAGCAGCTGTTCGCGCGACAACACCTGACCTGGATGCCGCAGAAAAGTCTCCGCCAGCGCGCACTCGCGCGCGGAAAGGTCCACCGAATAGTCACCGACGTGGGCCTTGCGGGTGCGCAGGTCCAACCGGAGCCCGCCATAGGACAACGAGGTCATCTCCGCGACGCGCTCCGGGGCCAGCCGGAGGCGCACACGAGCCAACAGTTCCTCGAAGCGGAACGGCTTCGGGATGTAGTCGTCGGCTCCGCCCTCGAGCGTGGCCACCGTGTCCGCGACGCTGGTGCGGGCGGTCAGAACCACGACGGGGAGTGCGCTGCCCTCGGCGCGGAGGCGACGCAGCACGGTGAACCCGTCCATTCCGGGCAATCCGATGTCGAGCACCATCAGGTCGAAGTCGCCGCTGCGTGCATAGGCGTAGGCAGACGGCCCGTCGGAGACCACGGTCACCGAGAATCCGTTGGCGGACAGACCTTTCCGGACGAATGCCGAGATCCGCGGCTCGTCCTCGGCGATCAGAATGGCGGCCACGGCTGAACTTCCGGGCCCGGCGAGACAACCGGGATCAACACCGAGCAGGTCGAGCCCCGTCCCAGCACCGAATCGAGCATCACGTTCCCCCCGTGTGCAACAGCGATGGCGCGCACGATCGACAGCCCCAGACCCGCGCCCTCGAAATGCGCTCCCATTTGCTCACCGCGGGCGAACCGATCGAAGATCCCGGCCCGGTTCTCGGGGCTCACGCCCGGTCCGGAATCGGATACCCAGAACTTCAGCCAGCCGCCCGACAGCTCCGATCCTACGCTGATCTACCCTCCTGGCCTGGTAAAACAGCATGCATTGTCGGCCAGTGCGTCGAGTGCCTGCGTGATGCGTTGCGGATCCAGCACGGCCGTTCCGATGGCGGAGCACTGCAGCACGAAATCGCGGTCAGCGAGTTTGCGGACCTTTTCGTAGACCTCGCCCGTCAGCGCGTCGACGTCGACGGGTGCGGGATGGAGGAACGTCGGTTGCTCCACTCCCGACTCGACGCGGTCGAGCAGCCCGTTCAATGTCGCCACCAGGTCGGTGATCGCGTCACCGTCGGGACCGCCGCGCGTCATCACCGTCATCGCCGTCGGTGCGGGGGCTGTGAACGGAGCTGGGCAGCACCGCCAGCGTCGTGGCACCGCTGAAGACGAAACGCATGGGAGCAGCCTGGCGGCGGCCGGTGTCAACGACATGAGAGCCGAATGAGAAGGCTCTCATCTCCTCACCGGTCGGCCATCACCGTCCATTCGACGGCCGACGCGGCGACGTCGCGGCCGGTGGGGCGGATGTAGGTGTCGCGGAAGTAACTCGGCCCGGCCTGCTCGAGCAGACGCCAGCCGTACTCGGCGAGCAGCTCTGCGACCTCTTCGGGCACGAGCCCGGATTTCCAGACCTGGCGGCGCTTGCGGAACTTCCGGTACACCGATTCGGCGCCGTAGAGGTTGGTGCCGTCGATGAAGTCCTGGCGGATGTAGGTGAACACCAGCCTGCTGCCCGGCGCGGCGTCGCGGAGTTGGGCAAGGGTCGCTCTCACCGCCTCCGGGGTCAGATACTGGGTGACGCCCTCCCAGATGAAGAACGTGGGCCGGTCGCGGCGGTACCCATGCTCCTCCAACGTCGGGATCAGCGGGTCGTGCTCGAAGTCGACGGGAACGAGGTGCACCGACGGCGGAACCGATCCCAGTGCCCGCTGCAGCACCGCCGCTTTGAGTTCGGAGTTGACCTGCTGATCGACCTCGAACACCGGCATGTCGCTGTGGCGGGCGATGCGGCAGGCGCGGGTGTCGAGGCCCGCACCCAAGATCACCACCGTGTCGGTGTCGTTCAGCGGATCCGAGAGGCGTTCGTCGATGTAACGCTTGCGGCACGCGATGCTGGCCCACAGGCCGGGGCCTGAGCGGTCGATGGCCGATACCACCGCCCGCCGGAGCGCTTCGGAGCGGGTAGCCCGGACCAGGAGGCGAAACCTGTTGGGCAGGAACGACTCTGCGAGATCGTCATCGACCAGGCGGCGCGCAGGGGGCTCGTTGTGCTCGATGGCCGCCAGCGCCATGGGCCCGAAAGCGGTCTGGGCGGCGGCGTTTCGAGGGGTCATCGCTTATTGATATACCCCGCGTCGACCGGCAGCGTGATCCCGGTGACGTACCGGGCGGAATCGGACACCAACCAGAACACCGCGTTGGCGATGTCCTCGGGCTCCAAGGCCTGCACCGGCATCGCGTTGCCCATATCCGGGCCGCCCTCGCTCTGCTGTGCCATCCCGTTCAGCCACGACCGGGTGAACTCGTTGTCGATCATCGGGGTGTTCACTCCTGCCGGATGCACAGAATTGACCCGGATGCTGTACTGGGCAAGGAAATTCGCGTACACCCGCATGATGCCGACCATGCCGTGCTTGGCCGCCGCGTAGCCCACCGAACCCGCCACCGGCGCGCCGAGGCCGACCAACCCCGCGACCGAGCTGGTGAGCACGATCGCGCCGCCGTTGCCGAACTTCACCATCGGCTTCATCGCCACATCGATCGTGTTGTAGACGCCCGTCAGGTTCACGTCGATGACGTCCTGCCACGCGTTGTCGGCGGCCATCGGTGCTATGCCTGCATTGGCGACGACGATGTCGAGGCGGTTGCCGAGTTTCTCGGTGCCGTCCCGTACGGCAGCCTTGACGGCATCGCGGTCGCGGACGTCGGCCTCGTAGGTCGCAATGCGCGCACCAGTGTCCTCGACGAGCTTGACCGTCGCGGCCATGTCCTCGGGGGTGGCCAGCGGGTAGGGGACCGATTCGATCTGGGCGCAAAGGTCCAGCGCGATGATGTCGGCGCCCTCGGAGGCGAGTTTCACGGCGTGCGCGCGGCCCTGACCGCGCGCGGCGCCGGTGATGAAAGCGACTTTGCCGGTGAGTTCGCCCATGATTATGCGCGCAGCTGACCCTTGGCCGGGTCGCCGGCGACGACGGGCTGCAGCACCTTGATGTCGGGGGCGCCGTCGAGGTGATCGCCGACGGTGCCGAAGAGTGTGGCCACCGCGGGTGCGGCGCTGTGTGCCTGCAGTGCGTCGGCGTCGGCCCACTGCTCGACGAACACGAAGGTGCCGTCGGACTCGTGCAGTGAGTAGAGCTGGCAGCCGGGCTCGTCGTGGACTGCTTCGATGGCCTGTGTGCAGGCATTCCGGACCGTATCGACGGACTCGGGCTTGGCCTTCATGGTGGCGACGACGACGATCGGCATTCGAAACTCCTCGTTGAGTGGAATCAGCACTGAGCTGGACTGAACAGATGTCACCGTACTGTCTCCTGCCGTGCCTGTCGCCGGCAGGCGATACCCCTGCGAGGCCGCTACCGGCCCGAGGCCGGGGTGACACCGATCTGTGACCAGTGTGGCGCATGGTGCATCTGAGGCGTTTGCGACTAGGCTTGTCCCCATGGCGAGTAAGACCGCGGCCCGATCGGCTGGACGTCAGACCAGGTCAAAGGCCCCTTCGCGCGGCGGAGGACGGCCAGCGCGCCCGTCTGCGCCGCGCCGCAAGCCCGCTCGGAAGAACTCGGCCGTCGCCTCGGCGGGAACGGCTGTCGGCCGCGGAGTCCGCGCCGGCTGGCTGATGGTCGCCAAGGGCGCAGGAAGTACGGCGCGGTCGGTGGGCCGGGCGCGCGACCTCGAGCCCGGCCACCGTCGCGACGGCCTTGCTCTCGCCCTTCTCGGCCTCGCCGTCGTCGTCGCCGCGAGCTCCTGGTTCGACGCGGCACGCCCCGTCGGTGAATGGATCGACACCGTCGTGCGCGTCCTCATCGGGGCGGCCGTCGTGCTGTTGCCCCTCGCGCTCGCGGTCATCGGCATCACGCTGATGCGCACCGAGCCCGACCCCGAGGCGCGCCCCCGGCTCATCCTCGGCTTCGCGATGATCGCGTTACCTGCGCTTGGCCTGTGGCACCTGTGGTCGGGGTCCCCGGCCGATCCGGTGGGTCGTCAGCACGCAGGCGGATTCGTCGGGTTCGTCCTCGGCGGCCCGCTGTCGGACGGGCTGACCTCATGGATCGCGGCACCGCTGCTGTTCATCGGTGTGCTCTTCGGCGTGCTGCTGGTGACGGGCACGACGATCCGCGAGGTGCCCGCCACCGTTCGCGACATGTTCACGACGCGCTGGAACCGCGACTACGAAGACGACTACGACGAGGACGACTACGACGACTACGACGACGACGACCATGACGGTGGGGATGCCTCCGAGGACTTCTCCGACGGCTACTACGACGCACCCCTCGACGAAGCGGAGGCCTGGCCGTCGGCCGCCCAACCCACCGTGCCGCTGACCCGTCCCGCCGGGCCCGTGGGCACGCCGATGGACAACTACCCGCTCGACGACGACGCGCCGGCGGCGCCTGCGGCGGTCACGAAGCCGCGCAAGAAGCCGCGCAAGGAACCGAAACTGGTCATGGACCGTGTCGTGGACGGGCCGTACACCCTGCCGTCACTCGACCTTCTCGTCGCCGGTGATCCGCCGAAGCGGCTGACCTCGGCCAACCAGGCGATGACCGACGCGATCACGTCGGTGCTGCAGCAGTTCAAGGTGGACGCCGCGGTGACCGGGTGCACACGCGGACCGACCGTGACGCGCTACGAGGTCGAACTCGGCCCCGGCGTCAAGGTCGAGAAGATCACCGCGCTGCACCGCAACATCGCCTACGCGGTGGCGACCGAGAGCGTGCGCATGCTCGCCCCGATCCCCGGCAAGTCCGCCGTCGGCATCGAGGTGCCCAACACCGACCGCGAGATGGTGCGCCTGGCCGACGTGCTCACCGACCCGGTGGTCCGTTCCGACCACCACCCGCTGGTGATCGGTCTCGGCAAGGACATCGAGGGCGAGATGATCTCGGCCAACCTCGCGAAGATGCCGCACCTTTTGGTGGCCGGTTCCACCGGCTCCGGCAAGTCCAGCTTCGTCAACTCGATGCTGGTCTCGCTGCTCGCCCGCGCCACCCCCGACGAGGTCAGGATGATCCTGATCGACCCGAAGATGGTGGAACTAACGCCCTACGAAGGCATTCCGCACCTGATCACGCCGATCATCACCGAGCCGAAGAAGGCCGCGGCCGCGCTGGCGTGGCTGGTGGAGGAGATGGAGCAGCGCTACCAGGACATGCAGGCCTCGCGGGTGCGCCACATCGACGTGTTCAACGAGAAGGTGCGCTCCGGTGAGATCACCGCGCCGCTGGGCAGCAACCGCGAATACAAGCCGTACCCGTACATCCTCGCGATCGTCGACGAGCTCGCCGACCTGATGATGACCGCGCCCCGCGACGTCGAAGAGGCAATCGTGCGGATCACCCAGAAGGCCCGCGCTGCAGGCATTCACCTCGTCCTGGCGACCCAGCGACCGTCGGTCGACGTCGTGACCGGTCTCATCAAGACGAACGTGCCGTCGCGGTTGGCGTTCGCCACGTCGTCGCTGACCGACAGCCGCGTCATCCTGGACCAGCCCGGTGCCGAGAAGCTGATCGGCATGGGCGACGGGCTGTTCCTGCCGATGGGCGCGAACAAGCCACTGCGTCTGCAGGGCGCCTTCATCACCGACGAGGAGATCCACGCCGTCGTCTCGGCCACCAAGGATCAGGCCGAGCCCGAGTTCGTCGAAGGCGTCACCGCGGTCAAGGCCGGCGAGCGCAAGGATGTCGACCCCGACATCGGCGACGACATGGACGTGTTCCTGCAGGCCGTCGAACTCGTGGTGTCCAGTCAGTTCGGGTCGACGTCGATGCTGCAGCGGAAATTGCGCGTCGGTTTCGCCAAGGCCGGCCGCCTGATGGACCTCATGGAGAACCGCGGCATCGTCGGCCCGTCGGAAGGCTCCAAGGCGCGCGAGGTGCTCGTCAAACCCGACGAGCTCGCGGGCACGTTGATGTTGATCCGCGGCGGCAGCGACGCCTCAGGGGCCGACGCCGACGACGAGCCGGACTTCTAGTCCGGCGCCGAGTCACAGGCTCAACAACATCCGCGTGTTGCCGAGGATGTTCGGCTTGACGTAGGACAGGTCGAGGAACTCTGCCACACCCGTGTCGTAGGACCTGCACATCTCTTCGTAGACCTCCGAGGTCACCGGTGTGCCCTCGATCTCCGTGAAGCCGTGCCTGGCGAAGAAATCCGTTTCGAAGGTGAGGACGAAGATCCGGCGCAGATGCAGTTCGGCGGCCACCGCCAACAGCCGTTCCACGATCGCGTGACCCACACCCCGACCACGGACCTTGGGGTGGACGGCGACCGTACGCACCTCGCCGAGGTCGGCCCACAGTACGTGCAGGGCGCCGCAACCGATCAGTTCACCGTCGACGTCGGCCACCCAGAACTCCTGCACGGACTCGTACAGCGTCACCAGGTTCTTCTCCAGCAGGATCTTGCCCGCATAGATGTCGACGAGTTCCTTGATCGCCGCCACGTCGGATGTCGTTGCCCGGCGCACCACGACCTCGCCGGCAGGCGTGCCAGGATCTGCGCTCATGCTCCGAAGAGTATCGACACCGGCAACCAGTATTCTGTGGCGGTGCCGGGCCAACCACATGTAGACCCAGTGGTTCCGCGCGCCCGCGTCGCCAACCTCGCAAATGTGCTCACCGGCATCCGCTTCGTGCTGGTGCCGGTCTTCCTCGTCGCCCTGTTCGTCGGCGACGGTCACGAAACATATTGGCGCGTCACCGCTTTCGCCGTCTTCGCCGTCGCCGTGATCACCGACCATCTCGACGGCGCGCTGGCCCGCAGTTACGGGATGGTGACCGAGTTCGGCACGCTGGCCGACCCGATCGCCGACAAGGCGCTGATCGGCGCGGCGCTCATCGGACTCTCGATGCTGGGCGACCTCCCGTGGTGGGTGACCGTCGTCATCCTCGTCCGCGAACTCGGAGTGACCCTGCTGCGCCTGGCGGTGCTGCGCCGCGGCGTCATCCCGGCCAGCCGCGGCGGGAAGCTCAAGACCCTGGTGCAGGCCGTCGCCATCGGATTGTTCATCCTGCCGCTGTCCGGCGCGTGGCTGACCGGGGCGTGGGTGATCATGCTCGCCGCCGTGGTGCTGACGGTGATCACCGGGGTCGACTACTTCGTCTCGGCGTTCAGAGATTCGCGTGGACGATCCGCTGGTCGATGACGAGGCCCGTTCCCTGTCGCAGACCTCACGATCCGCAAGCAGACGGAGAACGTCTCCCGAGGTTTGCGGGAACTTCGGGAACCAACTCGCCGACGTCGAGCGTTGGTCTGGATAGTCGAGACAAGGAGGATGCGCGATGACGGCATTGCTGCGCGAGGTGATCGGCGACGTGCTGCGTCGTGCCCGGGTCGAGCAGGGGCGCACTCTGCGCGAGGTGTCCGATTCGGCCAGGGTGAGCCTGGGCTATCTGTCCGAGGTCGAACGCGGCCGCAAAGAGGCCTCCAGCGAGCTGCTGAGCGCCATCTGCACCGCGTTGGACGTCCCACTGTCGCGGGTGCTCTCCGCAGCCGGTGACGACCTCGCCGTCGAGGAGTCCCGCGCCGCCGCGGGGACGTCGACCATCGACGTTGCGACCAAGGTCGTCATCCCGCAGGTCGTCTCCATGGCGGTGGCCTGACCGGTTCGCCGCGCAGGGGTGTGGTGATCTGCGCGGAACCGATAGGTTGGGATCCAAGCACTTGCCGGTAAGCCACCGGGCCAGATCAGGACATGGTTCGACAGACACGAAGGCGGAATGAAGTCATGGCCAATCCGTTCACCAAGGCGTGGAAGTACCTCATGGCGCTGTTCAGCTCCAAGGTCGACGAGTACGCCGACCCGAAGGTGCAGATCCAGCAGGCGATCGAGGAAGCCCAGCGTCAGCATCAGGGACTGACCCAGCAGGCCGCACAGGTGATCGGCAACCAGCGTCAGCTGGAGATGCGGCTCAACCGCCAGCTCGCCGACATCGAGAAGCTCCAGGTCAACGTCCGGCAGGCTCTGACGCTGGCCGACCAGGCGGTCGCCGCCGGTGACTCCCAGAAGGCCACCGAGTACAACAACGCCGCCGAGGCGTTCGCCGCGCAGCTCGTCACCGCCGAACAGAGCGTCGAAGACCTCAAGGGTCTGCACGATCAGGCGCTGCAGGCCGCGGGGCAGGCCAAGAAGGCCGTCGAGCAGAACGCGATGATGCTGCAGCAGAAGATCGCCGAGCGCACGAAGCTGCTGTCGCAGCTGGAGCAGGCCAAGATGCAGGAGCAGGTCAGTGCCTCGCTGCGGTCGATGAGTGAGCTTGCCGCGCCGGGCAATACGCCGAGCCTCGACGAGGTGCGCGACAAGATCGAACGCCGCTACGCCAATGCGATCGGCTCCGCCGAGCTGGCGCAGAACTCGGTACAGGGACGCATGCTCGAAGTTCAGCAGGCCAGCGTTCAGATGGCCGGCCATTCGCGCCTGGAGCAGATCCGGGCGTCGATGCGCGGCGAGCAGCTGCCCACCGGCGGAACCGCCGCCGCGCCCAATCAGGCACCGGCAACCCCGGCGGCCAACGCTAATCCGACACCGGAAAACCCGCTGTCGCAATAACTTACGGGAGTAAGTGGTGAGTTCTCGGACCGGACGACCGGAAGCCTGGCGCTCGATGGCGCAGCGCGGCATCGACACCGCTGCGGAATGGTCGGACATGGTAGCCGAGAAGCTCAATGCCGCGGCCGACCCGCGCGCCAAGCTGCTGCGCAAACGGCGCTGGGCGCTGCGACTCGGCTGGTTCTTCACCGTGTCCGCGGTGTTCTGGGTGGGTGTCACGGCGCTGCTGGCCTCGTGGAGCACCCCGGTGTGGGCGCTGTTCATCCCGTCACCGATCGCGGTCGGCGCCGCGTTCCTGGCCACACTGGCCTTCCTGCGGTACCGCTGGCTGCGCGGGGAACCGCTGCCCCCGCAGCGGACGCACGGCCTGCGGCGCCTTCCGCCGTGGGGTTCGGCGGCGCGCCAGCCGATGGCCTCGCTGGCGGCGTCCGAGCGCGGGTTCATCTCGCTGCTCCGCATCCTCGAGCGCGGGCAGATGCTGCCGCCCGGTGACCTTCTCGAGCTGCGTGTGGCGGCGGAGCAGACCGCCGCGACCATGTCCGCCACCGCCGCCGAGGTGGTGTCGATGGAGAAGGCGGTCAAGTCCTCACCGCAGTCGCGGGGCCACCTGACGCCCACGATCACCGCGTTCGCCACGCAACTCGACCGTGGCGCCCACCAGTACAACGAAATGGTGTCCGCCGCAGCACAATTGGTGTCCGCCGCGAACTCCGGGTCGCTGTCGAGCTCACCGATGTCGCAGCGGCGTTACCGCGACCAGCTCGGGATGGCCACCGACCGGCTGATGGGCTGGGCCCAGGCGTTCGACGAGCTGGGCCGGCTGCGCGGCGCCTAGAACTTCGGGCGAAGTGCCGGCACGAGGATGCCCGGCAGCGCGCGCAGCGGCGCCTTGACCATGACATCGAACAGGTCGAAGTAATCGCGCCACAGCGTGATCTGTCCGGCCGCGTCGAAGTCGAACCGCCCGCACACCCAGAACTGCAGACGCAGAGGGCCGAGGATGATCGCGTCGGTGCGCTCGGTGAGCACCGTGCCGCCCTCGGCAGCCACGCGGTGGAACTTCACCGCGAATCCGCCCTTGCCTTCGGCGCGACGCAGCATCGTCAGAATCCTGGCCCGCCCGCGGATCGACGGCAATCCGACGTTCTGCCAGACCAGATCCGGCGCGGCGAGTTCCTCGAAGGTGTCGAAATCGTTGTCCTCGAGGGCGTAGAGGAACCTCTGGACGACGTCGGCCTTGTCGGCGATCGCTGGGGTGGCGGTGGGGAGTGCCTCGTCAGTCATATCGCCCGAGCCTAGCCACCCGGGCTGTGGCAGGGTAGCCCGCATGCGCGTTGCCGTGGTCGCCGGACCCGACCCGGGACACTCCTTTCCGGCGATCGCGCTCTGCCTGAGATTCCTGGCCGCGGGGGATACGCCGACCCTGCTGACCGGCACCAAGTGGCTCGATGTGGCCCGTGCGGAGGGCATCGACGCGATCGAACTGGACGGTCTGGATCCGACCGCGTTCGACGACGATGCCGACGCCGGAGCCAAGATTCATCAGCGGGCCGCACGGATGGCTGTGCTGAACCGGGACCGGATCGCCGAACTGCGACCCGACCTGGTGGTGTCCGATTCGATCACCGCGTGCGGAGGGTTGGCCGCCGATCTGCTCGGCCTCCCCTGGGTGGAGCTGAACACCCACCCGCTGTACCGGCCCTCGAAAGGTCTGCCACCGGTGGGCAGCGGGCTGGCGCCCGGCGTAGGGTTCCGCGGCCGGATGCGCGACGCGGTGCTGCGGTCATTGAGCGCGCGATCCTGGCGTGAAGGGCTGCGCCAGCGTGCCGAGGCCCGCCGGGGCATAGGGCTGCCGGCCGAGGATCCCGGCCCGGTGCGCCGCCTGATCGCCACGCTGCCCGCCCTCGAGGTGCCGCGCCCCGACTGGCCCGAGGAAGCCGTCCTGGTCGGACCCCTGCACTTCGAGCCCACCAGCGAGGTGCTCGAGCTGCCCGATGGAGAGGGACCCGTCGTGGCCGTCGCGCCGTCGACCGCGACGACGGGTGCGGGTGGTCTCGTCGAACTTGCGCTGTCGACGCTCGTGCCGGGGGAGGTGCTCCCCGAGGGCGCGCGCGTGGCGGTGTCCCAGCTGGACGACGCCGAGACCGAAATTCCACCGTGGGCGGTCGTCGGGCTGGGGCGCCAGGACGACCTGCTGTCACGCGCCGACCTGCTCATCTGTGGCGGCGGGCACGGCACGGTCGCCAAGTCGTTGCTCGCCGGCGTTCCGATGGTGGTCGTGCCCGGCGGGGGTGATCAGTGGGAGATCGCCAATCGGCTTGTGCGACAGGGCAGTGGGCAGCTGGTCCGGCCGCTGACGGCTGACGCGTTGGCCGCGGCCGTGCGCGACGTGCTCGGTTCGGCGCGCCATCGGGAGGCCGCGGCGCGGGCGGGCGCCAGCGTCGCCGATGTCGCGGATCCGGTACGGGTGTGCCATGACGCGCTCGGCGCCTCGGCGTAGGTTGGGTTCGTGCGGCTCACGGAATTCCAGGAACTGGTCGAGGGGCAGTTCGGCGCGGTGCGCGCCTCATCGATGCTGATGGACCATGTGCTGACCAGCATCGGTGGCCGCACGGCCGCGCAGGCGATCGAGGACGGCGTCGAGCCGCGCGACGTGTGGCGGGCCCTGTGCGCGGATTTCGACGTGCCCCGCGATCAGTGGTGAGGGGCCGGTGAACCGCCACACCTACGAGATCTCCCTGACCTGGACGGGCAATCAGGGGATCGGCACGCAGAACGCGTGGTCGTATTCGCGGAATCACGTGGTCGAAGCCGACGGGCACCAGCCGGTCGAGGGTTCGTCGGATCCGGCGTTCCGGGGTGATCCCACCCGCTGGAATCCCGAACAGCTCTACGTCGCGTCGATCGCCCAGTGTCACATGCTCTGGTATCTGGCCCTGGCGGCGGCCGCGGGCATCACGGTCACCGAATATCACGATCGGCCTACTGCGGTGATGATCGAAGAACCCGGCGGCGCAGGGCAATTCGAGAGTGTCACGCTGCATCCCGTGGTGACCGTCGCACCCGGCGCCGACCAGGAACTCGCGGAGCGCCTGCACCATCAGGTCGGCGACTACTGCTTCATCGCCCGTTCGGTCAACACGCCCATCCATCACCGCGCCACGATCCTGACAGCGACTTCGGCGTCGTAAGCGCGCCCATCGGCGTGTCTGCTTGCCTTCGAACACCTGTTCGCTAGTGTGGTGGAAGTTCGACCGCAGGACTTGTCGGTGGCCTCGCTTAACGTCACGGCCAACCGACCGAGAACCGGTCAACAACGACTACCGGAGAGGTATCACCATGGCACCGCAAGCCCCCGATCGCGAGAAGGCCCTCGAACTCGCGCTGGCACAGATCGACAAGAACTTCGGCAAGGGCTCGGTCATGCGGCTGGGCGAGGATGTGCGCCCACCGATCTCGGTCATCCCGACCGGTTCGATCGCCCTCGATGTCGCACTCGGCATCGGCGGGCTGCCCCGCGGCCGCGTCATCGAGATCTACGGTCCGGAATCCTCCGGTAAGACCACCGTCGCCCTGCACGCCGTCGCCAATGCCCAGGCCGCGGGCGGCATCGCCGCCTTCATCGACGCCGAGCACGCGCTGGACCCCGACTACGCCAAGAAGCTCGGCGTGGACACCGACGCGCTGCTGGTCTCCCAGCCCGACACCGGTGAGCAGGCGCTCGAGATCGCCGACATGCTGATTCGGTCCGGCGCGCTGGACATCCTGGTCATCGACTCTGTCGCGGCTCTGGTGCCGCGCGCCGAGATCGAGGGCGAGATGGGCGACAGCCACGTCGGCCTGCAGGCCCGCCTGATGAGCCAGGCGCTGCGGAAGATGACCGGCGCGCTGAACAACTCGGGCACCACGGCCATCTTCATCAACCAGCTCCGCGAGAAGATCGGCGTGATGTTCGGCTCTCCCGAGACCACCACGGGCGGTAAGGCGCTGAAGTTCTACGCGTCGGTCCGCATGGACGTCCGCCGCATCGAGACCCTCAAGGACGGCACCGACGCGGTCGGCAACCGCACCAGGGTCAAGGTCGTCAAGAACAAGGTGTCGCCGCCGTTCAAGCAGGCCGAGTTCGACATCCTCTACGGCAAGGGCATCAGCAGGGAGGGCTCGCTCATCGACATGGGTGTCGAGCACGGCTTCATCCGCAAGTCGGGATCCTGGTTCACCTATGACGGTGAGCAGCTGGGCCAGGGCAAGGAGAATGCGCGAAACTTCTTGCTGGAGAACGTCGATGTGGCCAACGAGATCGAGAAGAAGATCAAAGAGAAGCTCGGTATCGGGGCCCAGTTGACCGATGACGCAGCCGATGGCGCTCTTCCCGCTCCCGTCGACTTCTGATTCCGCCGGGGCCGCGGGTCACGCCGAGGATTCCGACAAGCGCGCCGAGCAGGCGCGGGCCCTGTGCCTGCGCCTGCTCACCGCGAGGGCGCGAACGAGGGCCGAGTTGGAGGCGCAGCTGGCCAAGCGGGGCTACCCCGACGATGTCAGTGCCGCGGTGCTCGACCGGCTGACGCAGGTCGGTCTCGTCGACGACGAGGACTTCGCCGAACAGTGGGTCCGGTCCAGGCGTCAGAATGCGGGAAAAGGCAAGCGCGCGTTGGCCGCCGAATTACGCAACAAGGGCGTCGACAACGAGGTGATCGACTCCGCGCTGGCCGACATCGACGCCGGTGCTGAACGCACCCGCGCCGAGCAGTTGGTTCGCGACAAGTTACGCCGGGAAAAGCTTGGTGATCCCGACGACCGGGACGCCGAGAACAAGGTGACGCGCAGGCTGGTCGGAATGCTCGCCCGGCGGGGCTATCACCAGTCGATGGCCGTGGACGTCGTCACCGCGGAACTGGCCAACGAGCGGGAACGTCGCCGGGTCTAGACGATCCGGTGCGTCCGCCACGGCGGCGCCGTCAGGTCGGCGACCAAACTGCGGGTGACTGCTTGGCGCACCAGGATCAGCACTGCCGTCACCGCGATAGCCGCCCACGAGGAATCGACGCTCAACCGCAACAGCCCGGCCGCGGTCAGCAACTCCAGCGTCACCCGCAGCGCGAGCAACGGCCGCCGGAACACCACCAGTGTCGCGATCCCCACCAGGATTCCGGCGAATGCGAAGAAGCCTGCCGCGCCGAGAAGGACGCTCACGGGGGCGTACGCGGGGGATCGGCAGGCCGCTCGTGCTGAGGCGGATTCCTGAGTTTTTCGATCTCCGCCTGCTCCTGGGCGATCTCGCGATTGAGGAAATAGTTCAGGACGGTGCGGATCGCCGCGATGGCAGCCAGCTTGCCGATCTCCTCGAAGGACGGCGAGATCGCGGTGCGCAACACGTCGGCGGCGAGCTGAAACTCCAACCCCAGCACCAGAAAGCGGGCCAACGTCAGGCGTACGGAGGAGAACCGGTTGATGTCGCGCCGTCCCAGCGCGACAACGAACTTCGCGATGGCGACGACCGCCCCGATCATGATGACGACGGCACCACAGGCCTCGATGAGGCGGACCATCAGGTCGACCATGTCGCGCAGCGTCGACTCGGGCAGGATCTGGAAAGCGTGCAGGCTCGCGGTCATCGGAATCGGGTCAGACCCCGCGGCTGCGTTCACCCTGCAGGTCGAGCGGCTCGGCCTCCATCGGGGTGGGTCCCTTGCTGGAGCGCCGCAACCGTCTCTCCAGCCGGGTGGCCAGCCAGGACAGCGTGAAGTTGAGGGCGATCATCAGCGCCGCGATCACGATCAGGGCCGGAATGTAGTTGCCATAGGCCGAACCGATCACCGTGCCCTGACGCACCATCTCGACGAAGGTGATCTGGTATCCCAGCGCGGTGTCCTTCAGCACGACAACGAGCTGGGAGATCAGCACCGGCAGCATCGAGGTGATGGCTTGGGGGAGCAGAATCGAGCGTATCGTCTGGCCCCAGGTCAGGCCGAGCGCCGACGCCGCTTCGGCCTGCCCGCGCGGCAGCGCATGGACGCCGGCGCGCACGATCTCGGCGATCACGGCGCCGTTGTACAGCGTGAGGCCGGTGATCACACCGGCAAGGGCGAGGTATTCAGACGGAAACACCTCGTAGAACGCGAAGAGGAAGTACGCGAAGATCATCATGATCAGCACCGGCACCGCGCGAAAGAACTCGACGAACACCGATGCGACCCAACGGATTCCGGCATGGGTCGACAACCGGCCGACGCCCATGACGAACCCGAGCGCCAGCGCGAGCACGATCGACACCGCGGCGGCGGTCAGCGTGCCCTCGATGCCTGGAAGGACGTAGGTGCGCCACAGGTCGGGAGTCAGGAACGGCTCCCACTTCTCGGCGGTGAGCTGACCGCGCTCGTTCAGGCGCGAGTACACCACCCAGCCGATTGCCAGTACCGCCACGATCGTGACTGCGGTGACGACGCGGTTGCGCACCCGCGCCCGGGGGCCGGGTGCGTCGAAGAGGACGGAGGAACCAGCCATCTCTAGCGCGCCACCGCCAATCGCTTGCCCAGCCACCCGAACAACAGTCCCAGCGGCAGGGTCAGGATCACGAAGCCCAGCGCGAAGATGCCACCGACCACCAGCACCGCCGCGGTGTTCTCGATCATCTCTTTCATCAGCAGCGCCGCCTCGGCAACGCCGATCGCCGAGGCGATGGTCGTGTTCTTGGTCAGCGCGATCAGCACCGAACCGAGTGGAATGATCACAGCGCGGAAAGCCTGCGGCAACAACACGATCCGCAGGTTCTGCCCGAACGTCAGGCCGAGTGACCGAGCTGCCTCGGCTTGGCCCAGCGGGATGGTGTTCACCCCTGATCGCACCGTCTCACATACGAAGGAGGCCGTGTAGACCGTCAGGCCCAACACCGCCAACCGGAAACCGCTGTCAGCGATGAACGTCGGGGACTGCCGGGTGGCGAGAGTCAGCCCCAGTGTCTGAGCCAAGCCGAACGAGCAGAACAGGATGATCAGCGTCAACGGGGTGTTGCGCACGACGTTGACGTACGCGGTGCCCAGCCAGTTGAGCATCGGCACCGGTGCCAGCCGCATCGCGGCCAGCACCGTGCCGAGGACGAGAGCACCGACCGCCGAGAGGACCGTGAGCTGGATCGTCGTCCAGAACGCGGCGAAAATCTCCGCGCGATACTCGGTGAAAACCTCCACGTGCGGCTCCGGTACCTAGCGGGCGCTCAGTTGTCGAGCGGCGGCGGCGCGGGCGCGGTGATGCCGGCAGGGCCGAGGTTCTTGTCGAACGCTTCCTTCCAGGCGCCGCTTTCTTCCATCTTCTTCAACGCGTCGTTGATCTTGGTGCGCAGCTCACCGTCGTCCTTCGTCAGGCCGATGCCGTAGCGCTCCTCGGAGAACGTGTCCCCGACGATCTTGAACGTGCCGGGGGTCTGCGCCGCGTAACCGGCGAGGATGACCTCGTCGGTCGTCACCGCATCGACCGCGCCGTTCTTCAGCGCGTCGATGCATGCGGAGTACGTGTCGTACTGCTGCAACTGCACGCCCTGGTATTCGTCCTTGATCTTCTGCGCCGGCGTCGACCCGGACACCGAGCAAAGGATCTTGTTGTTCTCCAGCGAGGCGGCCCCGGTGATGTCGGAGTTGTCCGCGCGCACCAGCAGGCTCTGCCCCGTGATCAGGTAGGGCCCGGCGAAGGCCACCTTCTCCTTACGGGCGTCGGTGATGGAGTACGTCGCCGCGATGAATTCGACCTGGCCGTTCTGGATCAGGTTCTCGCGCTGCGCCGACGGCGCTTCCTTCCATTCGATCTTGTCGGGGGCGTACCCGAGTTCGCCCGCGACATAGGTGGCGACGTCGACGTCGAAGCCGCTCATCGTGCCGTCGGGATTCTTCATCCCGAGGCCGGGCTGGTCGAATTTGGTGCCGATGACGATGGTGTCACCGCCGCCGCCACCGCCGCCTCCGCTGTCACCGCCGCCGCAGGCGGTCGCGGCGAAGGGCAGCGTAGCTGCCAGGGCGAGCGCACCGATGACGCGCTTGGAGAGGAACTTCGGGGACATGCGGGATTTCCTTTCGCCGGGGCTCGGGTAGGGGTCAGTGGTGGAGGATCTTGCCGAGGAAGTCTTTGGCGCGGTCGGTCTGGGGATTCTCGAAGAACTGCAGGGGTTCGGCGTCCTCGACGATCGCGCCGTCCGACATGAACACCACGCGGTTGGCCGCCCGCCGCGCGAACCCCATCTCATGGGTGACCACGAGCATCGTCATACCGTCGGTCGCCAGTCCCGACATGACCGCGAGCACCTCGTTGATCATCTCGGGATCGAGCGCGCTGGTCGGCTCGTCGAACAGCATGACCTTGGGGTCCATCGCCAGCGACCGCGCGATGGCGACACGCTGTTGCTGACCGCCCGAGAGCTGGGCGGGGTACTTCTCGGCCTGGTTGGCCACCCCGACGCGCTCGAGCAGTCGCATCGCGTTCTCGCGTGCCTTCTCCTTGGACGCCTTGCGCACCTTCATCGGCGCCAGCGTCACGTTCTCGAGAATTGTCTTGTGCGCGAACAGGTTGAAGGACTGGAACACCATGCCGACATCGGAACGCAGCTCGGCCAGCTTGCGTCCCTCCGCGGGCAGGACCTCACCGTCGATCGCGATGGTGCCCGAGTCGATGGTCTCCAGCCGGTTGATCGTGCGGCACAGCGTCGACTTGCCGGAACCCGAGGGGCCAAGCACGACGACGACCTGGCCCTTGCCGACTTCGAGATTGATGTCCTTGAGGACGTGGAGGGCGCCGAAGTGCTTGTTGACCCCCTTGACCGAGATCATCGGCACAGCAGGGGACTCCCCGGGGCTCTCCATGCGTGCTGACCTTACCCAGGGATCGCCGAGCTTGCCTGGAACTCCACGATCCCTGTGTCCCCGTCGTCGGCGCGATTTCGGGCCGACACCTCCTCCTCCGTAGGATGGGGCGGTGACTTCCACGGTGACGCAGCAGACGTTCGGGCTCGTGGCCGAACGTGACGTGCGCACGTTCGAGGTCCGTACCTACGGCTGCCAGATGAACGTGCACGACTCCGAGCGGCTGTCCGGCCTTCTCGAAGAGGCCGGCTACCAACGCGCCCGCGAAGGCGCCGATGCCGACATCGTGGTGTTCAACACGTGCGCGGTGCGGGAGAACGCCGACAACAAGCTGTACGGCAACCTCAGTCATCTCGCGCCGCGCAAGCAGGCCGACCCGCAGATGCAGATCGCCGTCGGCGGCTGCCTGGCCCAGAAGGACCGCGACTCGGTGCTGCGCAAGGCGCCGTGGGTCGATGTCGTCTTCGGCACCCACAACATCGGGTCGCTGCCCGCGCTGCTCGACCGCGCCCGCCACAATCGCGTCGCGCAGGTCGAAATCGCCGAAGCGCTGCAAGAATTCCCCTCCGCACTGCCGGCCAGCCGCGAATCGTCTTACGCCGCATGGGTTTCGATCTCCGTCGGCTGCAACAACACCTGCACCTTCTGCATCGTCCCGTCGCTGCGCGGCAAGGAGGTGGACCGACGACCCGGGGATATCCTGGCCGAGGTGCAATCTCTGGTCGACCAGGGTGTTCTGGAGATCACGCTGCTGGGCCAGAACGTCAACGCCTACGGAGTGTCGTTCGCGACGGACGAGCGCTTGCGCGAGGACCCGACGATGTGGTCGGAACAGCCGCGCGATCGCGGCGCGTTCGCCTCGTTGCTGCGCGCCTGCGGCCACATCGAAGGGCTGGAGCGGGTGCGGTTCACCTCACCGCATCCCGCCGAGTTCACCGACGACGTGATCGAGGCGATGGCCGAGACGCCCAACGTGTGCCCCACCCTGCACATGCCGCTGCAGTCCGGATCCGATCGCATCCTGCGCGCGATGCGACGCTCCTACCGTGCCGACCGCTATCTGGGCATCATCGAGCGCGTCCGCGCCGCGATCCCGCATGCGGCGATCACCACCGACCTGATCGTCGGATTCCCCGGTGAGACCGAAGAAGACTTCCAGGCCACCCTCGACGTCGTCGAGGCGTCCCGCTTCGCCAGCGCATTCACGTTCCAGTACTCGAAGCGGCCGGGCACCCCCGCCGCCGAGCTGGCCGACCAGATTCCCAAAGACGTTGTGTCCGAACGCTATCAGCGTCTCATCGACCTGCAGGAGCGAATCTCGCTGGAAGAGAACAGGGCTCAGATCGGCCGCAGCGTCGAATTGCTGGTCGCCACCGGAGAGGGACGCAAGGACGTGACCACCGCCAGGATGTCGGGCCGCGCCCGCGACGGCAGGCTGGTGCATTTCGCACCCGGCGACCTGCGGGTCGACATCAGACCGGGCGACGTCGTCGTCACCACCGTCACCGGTGCCGCGCCTCATCACCTCATCGCCGACGCCGCGCTCACCGGGCACCGGCGCACCCGCGCCGGCGATGCCCACGCCGCCGGGCGGAAGCCCAGGACTGGGGATGAGCGCTCGCGCGAAGACGGTGTCAGGGTCGGGCTCGGTATGCCGGGAATCGGCGTCCCCGCTCCCATCGCCGTGACGGCGGGGTGTTCCCTGTGACCGCGCAGCCCGGAAACGGCTTCGACGACTTCAAGGGCGACATCGAGGCCGCCGAACGCCGGGTCGCGCGTGAAATCGACCCGGGGCCAAGAGCTTTGGTGATCGCCATTCTGGTGTTCGTTCTGTTGGCGACGTTGTTTCTGTCTCACACCGGCGGCGCGAGGGGCCTCGACGTCCTCACCGGCACCCAGGCCGCATCCGAGAACGGCGTCACCCTTCCGCACCGCGTGTTCGCGATCATCTCCGTCGTGTTCGGGGTGGGCTTCTCGATGCTGGCGCTGCTGACCCGCCGCTGGGCGGTGGCGTGGGTGGCGCTCGCCGGGTCGACGGTGGCGTCGTTCCTCGGCGTGCTCGCCCTGTGGACCCGGCAGACCGCGCCGGATCCGTACCCGGGCCCCGGGATCGGCCTGGTCGTGGCCTGGTTCGCGGTCATCCTGCTCGCCTACAACTGGGCGCGGGTGGTCGCCGCCCGCACCGCGCTGCACCTGGCGGCAGAACAGCATCGACGCAACCAGAGCGCGGCGGGTCAGGGCAAGGGCCTGCTGGAGACGTTCACCGACGACGACCCCGACAAGCCGGCGTCGTAACCGCTCAGCGCTTCTTGGTCAGCGCGTCCGCCGCCGCGTCGGCCCATTGGCGCCACTGCTCGGCGCTGGCCCGCGCCTTCTCAGCGTCTTTGGTCTTGCCCGCGGCGGCCGCCTTCTCCGCCTGACGTTCGAACTGTTCGGCGCGCTCCCGGAACTGGTCGGCGCGGGCCTGGGCCTCCGGGTCGACGCCGCCGGTGGGGGCGTCGCGAATCTTCTTCTCCACCGCGCGCAGACGACGCTCAAGGTCGGCGGAACGCTCTCGCGGCACCTTGCCGATGGCGTCCCACTTCTCGCCGATGACGCGCAGCGCCCTCTTCGCCGCGTCGAGATCGGAGGTGTCGATCCGCTCCGCCTCGGCCAGCAGGGCCTCCTTGGCGGCGGCGTTGCCGCGGAACTCGGCGTCGCGCTCCGCGGTCGCGGCGTTCCGGGCCGAGAAGAACTTGTCCTGTGCGGCCTTGAAGCGCTGCCACAGGGCATCGTCGACGTCCTTGGACGCGCGGCCCGCGGCCTTCCACTCGGCCAGCAGGTCCCTGAACGTGCCGGAGGTGGGACCCCACTCGGTGGAGTCGGACAGCTCCTCGGCCCGTACGCACAGCGCTTCCTTGGCCTGTTTGGCGCCCGCGCGTTCGCGGTCGAGCTCGGCGAAGTGTGAACCGCGGCGGCGATTGAACGTCTCGCGGGCCGCCGAATAGCGCTTCCACAGCGCGTCGTCGACCTTGCGGTCGAGGCCCGTGATCGTCTTCCACTCGTCGAGGATCGCGCGCATGCGGTCACCCGCAGCCTTCCACTGCGTCGCGTTGGCGGCGAGGTCCTCGGCCTCGGCGGCCAGGGCCTCCTTGCGGGCGGTCTGCGCGGCGCGCAGCTCCTCGCGCCTGGCCTTCTCCTCCTGCGTGGCGGTGTCGGCGTGCTCGACGATCGCGGCCAGGCGCGCGGCCAGCGAGTCGACGTCGCCCAGCACATGAGCCTCGGGCAGCGTCTGGGCCAGCGTCGACGCCGCCGACCGGATCTTGCGGGCATCGCCGGAACCCGAGGCCAGCCTGGTCTCGAGCAGCACGACCTCGGTCTGCAGATCGTCGAAGCGGCGGCCGAAGTGGGCGTAGGCGGCCTCGGCGTCACCGGCCTGCCACGACCCGATGGTGCGCTCGCCGGAGGCGGTGATCAGCCAGACGGTGCCGTCGGGGTCGACGCGTCCGAACCGGTGCGGGTCGCTGGCGGGCACGGAGCTGACCACGGGGGTCGATGCCGGTGTGGCCGGGCGCGGGCCGGGACGGGGCACGGGACCGGGTTTGGGTTTCGGGGCAGCGGCGGACGGCGTCGGGCTGGGTGCGGGCGCGGCCTCGGGGCTCTGCTGGTCGGCTTCCTGGGATCCGCCCGGCTCGGTGATCGTCATGTCCGTTACCTCGTGTCCTCAGCGCAGGTGACCCCACGCACGTGCCGCGCAGCGCGGCGCCTGTAGCTGTCCGTCGCACACAGTCGTCCAACGGTTCGAAGCTATTGAAACAGGTTGACCGGCGCTGCGCCCACGCCTTGGGCATGGCCGATGCCTAGGCTCACTCCGAAAGCCTGGAAGGAACTCGACGGAGGTGGTCATGGCGAAAGCCGATCTCGCCGCGCTGCTCGCCCTGACCGCCGCCTTCTTCATCGCCGTCGGCGACGTCATCCATCAGCGGTCGGCGCACGAGGTGACCGACGAATCGGTGGGTCACCTGGAGCTTTTCCTGCGTCTGCTCAAGGACGGCAGGTGGTGGCTGGGCAGCGGGGTGGCCGCTGCCGGGTTCGTGTGCCAGGCCGCGGCGCTCGGCCTGGGGTCCGTTCTTCTGGTGCAGGCGCTGCTGGTGACCTCGTTGCTGTTCGCCCTGCCGATCAACGCCAGGCTCACGCACCGGCGGGTGACGCGCTGGGAGTGGCTGTGGGCGGCACTGCTGGCCGGCGCCGTCGCCGTGATCGTGACGATCGGAAACCCGACGGAGGGTCACTCGCGCGCGTCGCTGGAGACGTGGCTCGGGGTGGCCGCCGTGCTGGGACCCCTCCTGGCGCTGTGCCTGATCGGCGCGCGGATCTGGCCCGGGTCGACCAGTGCGGTGCTCATGGCGGTGGTCTCCGGCGCACTGTGGGGGCTGTTCGCCGTGCTCACCAAGGCCGTCGTACATCGCCTCGATGTCACCAGCATGGTCGGCCTCGTCGAGCTGGTGCGCACCCCCGAGCTGTATGCGTGGGCCCTGGTCGGAATCCTCGGCACGTCGACGCAGCAGGCGTCGTTCCGGGCCGGCTCGCTGACGGCGTCGCTGCCGACGATGACGGTCGCCGAGCCGATGGTGGCCTGTGCCCTGGGTGTCGTGGTGCTCGGCGAGACGCTGCGGCCCGGAGAGGCGGGCTGGATCACGCTGATCGCCGCGGTCGCCGTGATGGTGGTGGCGACGGCGGCGCTGGCGCGCGGGGAAGCGGCCGGCCGGGATCCCGCGACCGTGTGATTAGTTGGTTGTCGTGCTGAGCGCCATTGCGATCGTCCCGTCGGCGCCGGTGATGGTCCCGGAACTCGCCTCGGCGGCCGCCGCCGAAACCGAGGACATGCGGCGCGCCGCGCTGTCGGCCGCCGCGAAGTTGCCCGGCCGCTGGCTCGCGATCGGGGTCGCGCCCGCCGACGGCGTCTACGGTCCCGGAACTGTCGGCACGTTCGGTGGATACGGCGTCGACGTCCGCGTGGGTCTGTCCGCGGGCGCCGACGGCGGGCCGACGGCACTGCCGCTGTGCGCGCTGATCGCCGGCTGGCTGCGCGGCGTCGCCGGCCCGGATGCCGAGGTCGAGGTGCACGCCTTCCGGGCCGATCACGACGATGACACCGCGGTCGAGTTGGGCAGGCAACTGCGCAGCCAGATCGACTCCGCAGGTGGGGACATCGGCGTGCTCGTGATCGCCGACGGCGCCAACACGCTGACCCCACCGGCCCCCGGCGGATACGACCCGGATTCGGTGCCCGAGCAGGCCGCGCTCGACGACGCCCTCTCGGCCGGCGATGCCGCCGCGCTGGCCGCGCTGTCCGACGGTGCCGTCGGCCGCGTCGCCTACCAGGCGTTGTCCGGGTTGGTCCGGACGGCACCTCGCTCGGCGCACGAGCTGTACCGCGGCGCCCCCTACGGCGTCGGCTACTTCGTCGGCGTCTGGACGCCGTGACCGCCGTGCGACCGCTGGCCATCGTCGGCCCGACGGGCACCGGAAAGTCCGACCTCGCGTTGGAGGTGGCGGCCGCTCTGCACGGGGAGATGGCCGTCGAGGTCGTGAACGCCGACGCCATGCAGCTCTACCGCGGCATGGACATCGGTACCGCCAAACTCCCGGTGCAGGAACGCCGTGGCGTGCCGCACCACCAACTCGACGTCCTCGACGTGACCGACACCGCGACGGTCGCCCGCTACCAGGAGGCCGCGGCCCGCGACGTCGAGGCGATCGCCGCCCGGGGCGCGCTCCCGGTCATCGTCGGCGGGTCGATGCTGTACATCCAGTCGCTGCTCGACCAGTGGTCGTTCCCGGCGACCGACCCCCGGGTGCGGGCCAGGTGGGAGGAGCGCCTCGCCGAGGTGGGTGTCGCCGCGCTGCACCGCGAACTCGCGGGCGTCGACGCCGCCGCGGCCGCGTCGATCCTGCCCACCGACGGCAGGCGCATCGTCCGCGCACTCGAGGTGGTCGAGCTCACCGGGAAGCCGTTCGCGGCGTCGGCGCCGCGCATCGGCGCGCCGAGATGGAACACCGCCATTATCGGATTGGACTGGGACACAGCGGTTCTCGACGACCGACTACAGCGGCGCACGGACACGATGTTCGCCCGCGGGCTGGTCGACGAGGTCCGGACGCTGCTGGGGCGTGGCCTGCGTGACGGTGTCACCGCGGCCAGGGCGCTGGGTTACGCGCAGGTGCTCGCCGACCTCGATGCGGGAGGCGACGGCAGCGCCGCGCGCGAACCGACCTTCATCGGCACCCGCCGCTACGTGCGCAGGCAGCGGTCGTGGTTCCGCCGGGACCACCGCATCACCTGGCTCGACGGAGCCGCGGCCGGGAACGTCGACGAGGTCCTGCGCCTCTGGCGGATATCCTGACCAGGTGAAGTTCGCGAAAGGCCACGGCACGCAGAACGACTTCGTGCTGCTGCCCGACCTGGATGCCGGCCTGGCGCTGACGCCCGCCGCGATCACGGCGCTGTGCGATCGCAGGCAGGGGCTGGGCGCCGACGGGGTGCTCCGTGTGACGACCGCAGGAGCCGCCCGTGCGGCCGGCGTGTTCGAGCGGCTTCCCGAGGGGGTCGCCGAGGACGACTGGTACATGGACTACCGCAACGCCGACGGATCGATCGCTCAAATGTGTGGCAACGGAGTGCGGGTCTTCGCGCACTACCTGCGAGCCAGCGGGCTGGAGCCCCGGGCGGAGTTCGTCGTCGGGTCGTTGGCGGGTCCGCGGCCGGTGGTCCTTCACACCGTGGATGCGACGACCGCGGACGTCACCGTCGAGATGGGCAAGGCCAACCAGCTGGGCAGCGGGACCGCGACCGTCGCCGGCCGCGAGTTCACCGGGCTCGCCGTCGACGTCGGAAACCCGCATCTGGCCTGCGTCGACGCTGCGCTGACCGCAGCCGACCTCGCCGCTCTCGACGTGGCGGCGCCGGTGCGCTTCGATACCGCGCAGTTTCCCCACGGCGTCAATATCGAAGTGCTCACCGCGCCCGCCGACGGCGCGGTGTCGATGCGCGTGCACGAGCGCGGGGTGGGGGAGACCCGTTCGTGCGGGACCGGCACCGTCGCGGCGGCCGTGGCGGCGCTGGCGCACCAGGGTGCACAGACCGGTGCTTTGACCGTGCGGATCCCCGGCGGCGAGGTCGTCGTGACGATCACCGAGGCCAACAGCTATCTGCGTGGCCCCTCGGTTCTGCTCGCCCACGGTGAGCTCGCCGAGGAATGGTGGGCGGAGCAGGGGCGTTAAACGAGGTGCATGAGAAGTGACATTCGTGCGAACCTTGATTCGCCTATGACGTACCCCGAATTTCCCCAACAGACGCCCAGTGTCGGAGAGCTGGCGCTCGAAGACCGCAGTGCGCTCCGCCGCGTCGCCGGGCTGTCCACCGAGCTGGCCGACGTTTCCGAAGTCGAATACCGCCAGCTGCGCCTCGAACGCGTGGTGCTGGTCGGTGTGTGGACCGAGGGCTCCGCTTCCGACGCCGACGCCAGCCTGGCCGAATTGGCCGCCCTGGCCGAGACGGCGGGCTCCGAAGTGCTCGAGGGGCTGATCCAGCGTCGCGACAAACCGGATCCCTCCACCTACATCGGCTCCGGAAAAGCGCTCGAGCTACGCGAGATCGTCGTCGCAACCGGCGCGGACACCGTCATCTGCGACGGCGAGCTCAGCCCCGCGCAGCTCAACGCGCTGGAAAAGGTGGTCAAGGTCAAGGTCATCGACCGCACCGCGCTGATCCTCGACATCTTCGCCCAGCACGCGACCAGCCGGGAGGGCAAAGCGCAGGTGTCGCTGGCGCAGATGGAGTACATGCTGCCGCGGCTGCGTGGTTGGGGTGAGTCGATGTCTCGGCAGGCCGGTGGCCGTGCCGGCGGTGCCGGTGGCGGCGTGGGTACCCGCGGACCCGGCGAGACCAAGATCGAGACCGACCGGCGCCGCATCCGCGAGCGAATGTCGAAGCTGCGCCGCGAGATTCGCGACATGAAGCAGGTTCGCGACACGCAGCGCAGCCGCCGAGTCGCCAACGACGTGCCTGCGGTGGCGATCGTCGGCTACACCAACGCCGGCAAGTCCAGCCTGCTCAACGCGCTGACCGGCGCGGGCGTGCTCGTCGAGAACGCATTGTTCGCAACGCTGGAACCAACCACCCGCCGCGGCGAGCTCAGCGACGGACGCGAATTCGTGCTCACCGACACGGTCGGATTCGTCCGGCACCTGCCCACCCAGCTCGTCGAGGCCTTCCGTTCGACGCTGGAAGAGGTCGTCGGCGCCGAGCTGCTGCTGCACGTGGTGGACGGCTCCGACGTCAATCCGCTCGCACAGATCAACGCGGTGCGCACGGTGGTCAACGACGTCGTCGCCGAGACCGATGCGCAGGCGCCACCGGAACTGTTGGTGGTCAACAAGATTGATGCCGCTGATGGCCTCGTGCTGGCCCAGCTCCGACAGGCTCTGCCGGGCGCGGTGTTCGTGTCCGCCCGCACGGGCGAGGGGCTGGATCGATTGCAGGCGCGGCTGGCCGAGATGATTGCGCCGCGCGACACTGTGGTCGACGTCACAATTCCTTACAGCAGAGGCGATCTCGTCAATCGCGTGCACGCCGAGGGACGTGTCGATGCGATCGAGCACATCGAGTCCGGCACACGCGTCAAGGCCCGTGTGCCCCTCACCCTGGCAGGTACCCTGGCCGAGTTCGCGACGTACTGATCTGCGCGAATGCGGTGCGGCAGCCGCAGTCCGGTACAGTCGTCTCGAACGTCGGCTGCCGATGACCACCGTTGGCCATCGCGCTGCCAGCCCCTGGCAATGCCGACAACCACCGACCTATTGCGTGGCGACACGCCACAGTGTGCACACTCCGTTGGACGGTCCCCGTCGCGGCTGCCGGGCACACGCTGCCCCACAAGGCCGACACGACAGGATGATGATGACTACCCCAACTTTTGCCGATCTCGGCGTGCCCGCACCTCTGGTGAGGGCGCTGACCGAACGCGGCATTGCCGAACCGTTCCCGATCCAGGCGGCGACCCTGCCCGACTCGCTCGCAGGACGTGACGTCCTGGGACGTGGAAAGACCGGTAGCGGAAAGACTCTCGCGTTCTCACTGCCCCTGGTGGCCGCGCTGACGGGCGGACGCCGGCAAGCATCCCGGCCGACGGGCCTGGTGTTGGCGCCGACCCGCGAGCTCGCAACCCAGATCACCGCGACGCTGGAACCCCTTGCGGCAGCGGCCGGTCTGCGCGTCACGACGATCTACGGAGGCGTCTCGCAGAGCCGCCAGGTCACCGCGCTGCGCGGCGGCGTCGACATCGTCGTCGCCTGCCCCGGACGTCTTGAGGACCTGATGCGGCAGAAGCTCGTCAGCCTCGACAGCGTCACGGTCACCGTGCTCGACGAGGCCGACCACATGGCCGACCTCGGCTTCCTGCCAGGCGTCACCCGCATCCTCGCGGCGACGCCCGGGGGAGGGCAGCGCCTGCTCTTCTCCGCGACGCTCGACAACGGCGTCGACAAGCTGGTGCAGCGCTTCCTGCGCAATCCCGTGCTGCACTCGGTCGACGAAGCCGCCGAGGCGCCCGCGCAGATGACCCACCACGTGTTCCATGTCGGCGGTGTCAACGAGAAGAAGGCTCTGGTGCACCGGCTGGCATCGGGCACCGGCAGGCGGATCCTGTTCATGCGCACCAAGCATCAGGCGCGCAAGCTGGCCAAGCAGCTCACCGAATCGGGTGTGCCGTCGGTGGACCTGCACGGCAACCTTTCTCAGCCTGCGCGTGAGCGCAATCTCGCCGCGTTCGCCAGCGGTGAGGCACGTGTGCTGGTGGCCACCGACATCGCGGCGCGCGGCGTGCACGTCGACAGCGTCGAGCTCGTGGTGCACGTCGACCCGCCCATGGAACACAAGGCGTACCTGCACCGGTCCGGCCGCACCGCGCGTGCGGGCAGCGACGGCGATGTCGTCACCGTCGTGCTGCCCGAACAGCGCCGCGACACCCAGCAGTTGTTGCGCAAGGCCGGAATCAGCGTGCGTCCGAGCGACGTTCACGCCGACTCGGCGGAAGTGCACGCCCTCGTGGGCGAGATCGCACCGCTGCGCGCTCCCGCGCCCAAGGCCGCCGCGACACCTCCCGCCAAGAAGCCCGACCATCACCGCGGGGGCCGGAACGAGCAGCGCCGTGGCGGCCCGTCGGGCAACGCGCGCGGCCCGCGCCGGCGCAGGCCCCGCCAGGGCGCTCAGCGCGGCGCGAACACCGGAGGCTGATGCGCGCGCACGGGAGGCAGTGCGCCCGTGTACTTCTCGATCTGAACCAGGACGTGCGCGCCGGTGCACCCGCGCGCCAGCGATGACGTTCCGACGTCGTCGGTGAGCACGTTGGGATTCCCGTGCACGCACATCGAATCCAGATCGTCAGCATCCGCGGGGTCGAACCATGCTCCGGTCGACAGCTGCACCACCCGAGGGCGGACCCCGTCGTCGAGGACGACGCCGGCCAGGCATGCGCCCCGGTCGTTGAACACCCGTACCACGTCGCCGGCGGTCACGCCGCGGTCTTGCGCGTCGGCCGGATTCATCCGGATCGGTTCACGCCCAGCCACTTTCGACGCCTGGCTCGCCGCACCGCCGTCGAGCTGGCCGTGCAACCTGCTCGCAGGCTGGTTGGCCAGCAGGTGCAGGGGAAATTCGGACGCCCTCGGCCCACCGAGCCATTCGTCGGGTTCGAACCACGTCGGATGCCCTGCACAGTCGTCGTACCCGAAGCCGTCGATGTCGGCCGAGAAGATCTCGATCAGGCCACTCGGTGTCGCGAGGCGGTGCGCCGACGGGTCGGCACGGAAATCTGCGAGCAGCGTCAGCCCTTCGTCGGTGGGCAGCCGCAGCCGGCCGGCCCTCCAGAACTCATCGAAGGGCGGCACCTCGAACTGCAGTGTGGCCGACCACTTGTCGTAGAGATGTTCCAGCCATTGCCACGACGAACGCCCCTCGGTGAACGATTCCTCGACGCCCAGTCGGGCGGCCAGGGCGGAGAACGTGTCGTAGTCGTCGCGTGACTGACCATGAGGTCGGACCAGCCGCGGCATCGCCATCAGCACGGGGTCGTTGCGGGACCCCGAGTAGTCGTTGCGCTCGGCGAATGTCGTCGACGGGACGACGATGTCGGCGTGTTTGGCCATCGGCGTCCAGTACGGGTCGTGGACCACGATGGTGTCGGGCCTGCCCAGCGCGCGCCGCAGGCGGGGAAGGTTCTGGTGATGGTGGAAAGGGTTGCCGCCGGCCCAGTAGACGAGCCGGATGTCGGGGTAGGTGAGCCGAAGTCCGTTGTAGTCGAAGGGTTCTCCCGGTTGCAGCAGCATGTCGCTCACGGCGGCGACGGGGATGAACGTCGGCACCGGGTTCAACCCCTGCGGCAGCCGGGGCAGGCCGCAGCGCAGCGGCGCGAGGCCGGGTTCGTTCATCGATCCGTAGCCGTGACCGAAACCTCCTCCGGGCAGCCCGATCTGGCCCAGCATCGCCGCCAGCGTCAGGCCCATCCAGGGAGCCTGCTCGCCGTGGCGGGTGCGTTGCAGCGACCAACTGACGGTGACGATCGTGCGCTGCGAGGCCATCCGTCGCGCGAGTGAGGTGAGGTCCTCGGCGTCGAGCCCGCAGATGTCCGCCGCCCACTGCGGGGATTTCGGTGTGCCGTCGTCGGTTCCGAGCAGATACCGCTCGAACCGGTCGTATCCGGTGCAATAGGTGCCGAGGAAATCGCGATCGGCCAGTGATTCGGTGGCCAGCACGTGTGCCAAAGCCAGCATGATCGCGACGTCGGTACCCGGCACAGGGGCGAACCAGTCGTATGGGCCGTCGACGTCATCGCGCAGTGGCGAGAACGACACGATCCGGCCGCCTTTGCCGCGGAAGCGGTTCAGGGCGGCCCGGGCCGGGTGTGCGGTGGTCCCGCCGTGATTGACGCCGGTGTTCTTCAGCGCGAGTCCGCCGAAACACACCATCAGATCGGTGTTTTCGACGATGACGTCCCACTGGGTGGACCGCTTGAACAGGTCGTCGTGCGTGCCCACCACGCGCGGCATGATGACCCCGGTCGCTCCGAGGCTGTAGGAGTGCCGCGAGTAGGTGAAGCCGCCGAGGCAGTTCAGGAATCGGTGTACCTGGCTTTGGGCGTGGTGGAACCGTCCCGCGCTGGACCAGCCGTACGAGCCGCCGTAGATCGCCTCGTTGCCGTGGGTGTCGACCACCCTGCCCAGCTCGCGGGCCAGCAGTTCGGTGAGCTCGTCCCATGAGACGGCGACGAACTCGTCGGCGCCGCGGCGAGTGGTCGGCCCCGGCCCGTGTTCGAGCCAGCCGCGGCGCACGGCCGGCGTCGTCACGCGGGAGATGTGCCGGACCGAACCCGGCAGATTGCCCAACGCCACGGCGGGATCGGCGTCCCCGTCCAGTGGTGCGACCGACGCGATGTCACCCGCGTCCACGACTGCGGAGAAGGCGCCCCAGTGCGTCAGGCTGGTCTGAGCTGGCGGCACCGGCCAAGTCTAGAGCGCCGCACGCCCCGACCAACCATCCGGTTGGATGGGGTACGTTGGCGGTAACTGCCGTACCACCGACGAGGACGTTTCCCATGGCCGACGCCAAGCCAGTCATCGCCTACCAGCGCACGCTGTTCGAGCCGGAACACGAGATGTTCCGCGAATCCTTCCGCACGTTCCTCGACCGGCACGTCGCGCCGCACCACGACCAGTGGGAGAAGGACAAGCTCGTCGACCGCGGCGTGTGGCAGGAGGCGGGCAAGCAGGGCTTCCTCGGTATGGCCGTGCCCGAGGAGTATGGCGGTGGCGGTGTGGACGACTTCCGCTACAACACGATCATCACCGAGGAGATCATCGCCAAGCGCTACAGCGGCCTCGGGTTCAGCCTGCACAACGACGTCGTCGCCCCGTATCTGCTCCGCCTCGCCACCGAGGAGCAGAAGCAGCGCTGGCTGCCGAAGTTCTGCAGTGGCGAATTCATCTCCGCGATCGCGATGACCGAGCCCGGCACCGGCAGCGACCTCCAGGGCATCAAGGCGCGAGCGGTCAAGGAGGGCGATCACTACATCCTCAACGGCGCCAAAACGTTCATCACCAACGGAATTCACTCCGACCTCGTGATCGTCGTCGCGCAGACCGACCCCGAGAAGGGCGCACTCGGCTTCTCGCTTCTCGTCGTCGAGCGCGGCATGGAGGGCTTCGAGCGCGGCCGCAAGCTCGACAAGATCGGTCTCGATGCTCAGGACACCGCGGAGTTGTCGTTCACGGATGTGAAGGTGCCCGCCGAGAACCTGCTCGGCGAAGAGGGCCAGGGCTTCATCTATCTGATGCAGAACCTGCCGCAGGAACGCATCAGCATCGCGATCATGGCCGCCGCGGCGATGGAATCCGTGCTGGACGTGACACTGCAGTACACCAAGGAGCGCAAGGCTTTCGGCAAGCCGATCGGCAGCCAGCAGAACAGCCGGTTCCTGCTGGCCGAACTGTCGACCGAGGCCACCGTGGTGCGGATGATGGTCGACGAGTTCATCAAGCTGCACCTCGAGGAGAAGCTGACCGTCGAGCAGGCCGCGATGGCCAAGTGGTACTCCACCGAGAAGCAGGTACACCTGATCGACCGGTGCCTGCAGCTGCACGGCGGATACGGCTACATGAGGGAATACGACGTCGCGAGGGCCTACCTCGACGCCCGCGTGCAGACCATCTACGGCGGCACCACCGAGATCATGAAAGAGATCATCGGACGCAGCCTCGGGGTCTGACCGGGCGTCACCAGGGCGTCATCAGGGCGGCTGAGCAGGTCTGCGGCAGGCACATTCTTGCGTCGAATTCGGCGAGGTGACTTGGTTATCGACGGCCACTGAAGCACAGTGAACGGACGCGGTAACTTTCTCAGGCTGCTGCAAGCCCCCTTGCGACGGCCACGAGGACCCTGTCACCGACCGCGGGGAGGAAGAATGAGCCGGCAGCCGATGCTGCGCCTACGTGTGGTCGGTCGTCTCACGATCGGGCTGTTGGGAGTCGCCACGGCTCTCCTGGTGGCCCCGCACGCCGCGGCGCAGCCCGAGGTCGACGCCAACAACGCCATCACCGCTGCCTTCGACGCCAGCGGTGGGGACGCGGGTCCGCTCGGTCCCCGCACGGGAGACGTGTATCCGGTCGGGGCGGGGTTCGCGCAGAACTTCGCCGCGGGGAAGATGTTCTTCACCCCGCAGACCGGCGCCCACTTCATGCAGGGCGCGATCCTGGAGAAATACGAGTCGGCGGGCGGTCCTGCCGAAGGGGATCTGGGTTTCCCCACCATCGACGAAGGCCCCGGCCGTGCACCGGAAAGCCGCAACACCACGTTCAGCGCGCCGGACAACCCGGTCATCTTCTGGACCCCGGCGACCGGAGCCCGCATCGTCCGCGGTCCGATCAACGCGGCATGGGACCGGCTGGGCGGTTCCTCGGGGCGCCTCGGAGTTCCGTCCGACGACGAGACCTACAGCGGCTCGGTGGTGACGCAGAAGTTCACCGGCGGTGAGCTGTCCTACGATTCGCGCGCCAAGACGTTCACCACGGTGCCGCCCGAACTTGCCGGCGAACTCGGCGATCTGACGATCCCGGACGACCCGATCGCGTCGATCAACGCCGCCCGGCGGGCCGCCGGTGGTGCGCTGGGACCGCTCGGGGCCCCCGAAGGCGAGCCGTACGAGATCGGCGATGCCGGGATGGCCCAAGACTTCGTCAACGGCACCATCTTCTACAGCCCCGACACGGGCGCCAACGTGGTGACCGGGCAGGTGCTGGCCAAGTACGAGAGCGTCGGAGGACCGGAGGGCGACCTCGGATTTCCGATCTCGGGCGAACAGGACGGCGGCCTGGCCCCGTCGAGCCGGATGAGCGCATTCGCGGCCGAGGACAAGCCGGTCATCTTCTGGACCCCCGATCACGGCGCGTTCATCGTCCGCGGCGCGATGAATGCGGCATGGGAGAAACTGGGCGGCGCGACCGGCGATCTCGGCGCGCCGGTGGCGGATCAGAGCCAGGACGGCAACGTCATCACCCAACGCTTCAATGGCGGCTCCGTCTCCTGGGATTCGGCGACACAGAAATTCACGACGGAGCCGGCCGGTCTGGCCCCGCGCCTTGTCGGCCTCGACGTGCCCGGTGCCGATGCACCGCAGGCGCCGCCGACGTCGACCCAGGCGTCGGAGAACTCGGAGGACTCCGGGCTGAAGTGGAACTGGTGGTGGCTGCTGGCACTCGTCCCGATTCTGCTCGTCCTCGGGCTCGTGGCGTTCGCGGTGATGCGTAGCCGTGGCAGGGACGGCGACGACGATCCGTTCGGGCTGCAGGGCCCGGTCGGTGGCCACGACTACGAACCCGCCATGGTGGGCGGGGGTGAGCATCAGCCCGCCGACGACGGCAGGGAGGACGCTCTGTTCGGCGACCGCTACGCGCGGGAGGGGCTGGGGTCGTTGGCTTCTGCCACACCGACACCGCCCCCCGCCACGGAGGAATTCCGGCCGGAGCCGCTCAGCTTCTGGGGTGCGCCGGTGCCCCAGAGCACCGAGTCCGACGAGAGTGGTCCGGTCGATGCGGAACAGGACGATCCGGATGCCGTCGACACCGCGCCGACGCGACTTCCCATCGTCACCGAGGCCTCGCAGGCCGACGAGTCCCACGCGGTCGCGGACGACCCAGACGCTCTCACCGACGACCCCACCGACGGCGCCACCGACGGCGACGACCCGGACTTGGAAGCGGCCGCCGAGGAATTTGACGCGGAGGACTTCGCTGCCGACCGGGAGCCGATCGTTGCTCCTATGGCGGCGCCCGTCCGGGATCCGCTGACAGACACGGGGCGTCACGCCCGCATCGACATCGACGAGCCCATGCCGCTGGGGACCGCCCTGCACATGCCGTTCGACGATCCGCACGAGATCCCTTCGGGTTACCCCATCAAGGCCGACACCAAGTCCGGTCTGTATTGGGCGCCCGACAGCGCCGATTACCACGAGGCGCCAGTCGAAATCTGGTTCGCCAGTGAGGAAATCGCGCGGACGAACGGCTTCGTGCGCGGGGAGTGAGGCCCGCGCGGCCCGAATTCGCTCAGATCTTGCGGATGACGGTCACGACCTTGCCGAGGACCGCGGCGTCGTTGCCCGGGATCGGATCGAACGCCGGGTTGTGGGGCATCAGCCAGACCTGACCTTTGGTGCGCTTGAACGTCTTCACGGTGGCTTCGCCGTCGATCATCGCAGCGACGATGTCGCCGTTGTCCGCGACGCTCTGCTGCCGGACCACCACCCAGTCGCCGTCGCAGATCGCCGCGTCGACCATGGACTCGCCGACGACCTTGAGGAGGAACAGCGAGCCCTCGCCGACGAGCTCGCGAGGCAGCGGGAACACGTCCTCGACCGCCTCCTCGGCGAGAATGGGGCCACCGGCGGCGATCCGGCCCAGAACGGGCACGAAGGTGGGCTCGGGCAGTGAATCCGACCCGGCGACCTCGGTCGTCACGATTGACGTCACGTTGTCCTCGGCGCCGCGAACATCCACGGCCCGAGGGCGGTTGGGATCGCGACGTAGGTAGCCCTTGCGTTCGAGGGTGCGGAGCTGATGGGCGACCGATGAGGTGGACGTCAACCCCACCGCGTCACCGATCTCTCTGATGCTCGGGGGGTATCCGCGCGTGGTCACGGACGCCCGGATGACCTCAAGGATGGTGCGCTGACGTTCGGTCAGCCCGGAATCCCGGCCGCGGGCTGCGCCGGCGCTGCTGTCACTGCTGTCGTCGCTCATGTGCCCGAATGTAGCCGTGCCCGAGCCAATAATCAAACATGTGTTCGACGCGTGTCGCGGTGGCGCTCGGGGCTGAGGTGAGCCGCCGGTGCGACATCACGCGGTCTGTCGGACTTGATGCTCCTATCTCTGTCAAGGGGTTAAGCAGCGCCGATGTGTTGGATGTTGAGCCAGTGGCGGTAGTTGGCGGCCA
>NZ_JBGGKV020000021.1:0-40950 GCF_041287165.2 Mycobacterium bulgaricum
AGTTCGCACTTCACTCGGAGGTCTTCGTCTTGTCACCTCACCACGCCGTCACCAACGTCCGTGGTCAGTACAGCTAGCAAGCCCGGACCCCGGTTCGCTGACGGCCATCAAGCTGTGGCTATTGATCTACGCGGCGGTGGTGGGGATCGGTGCCTGGGTCTTCGGCGCTCGGTGGTTCGCACGCGCTGACCCCTTCGAGGTGTACAGCATGGCCGTGTCGCGGATGTCGCCTTTCCGACGTGCCCGAGGCACCGGACGCGTGGAGTGGGTCAATCCGCTCGACCACCTGCCGACGCTGCCGGTCCGACCTGGAACGGTGGCAGTTCTGGCGGTATTGCTGGGCTCCACGGCGTTCGACAGCTTCTCCCAGTCCCCGACATTTCGGAACTTCGTCGATCGCGCGGCGGCGGCAGTTCCACTCGTGGGGGATGCCGGCGGCGCGACAGCGTTGCGGACGGCGATACTGTTCGTGTTCGTCGCCGTCGTCGGACTGACGTTCTGTGGCGCCGCTCGGGCGACGGGGGGCATCAATCCACAGCAGCGACAGCAACTTCCGGGACAGTTGGCGCATTCACTTATTCCGATCGTCGTCGGCTACATCTTCGCCCATTACTTGTCGTACCTCGTTGAACGCGGGCAAGAGACGATCGTGCGCCTAGCAGATCCTTTCGGGCTGGGCTGGCAGCTCCTCGGGCTTACGCAGGACGACGTCAGCTACATCTTGTCTCAGCATCCCTCGGTGCTCTGGACGATCAAGGTCTCGTGCGTGGTCGTGGGACACATGGTTGCGGTGGTGTCTGCACATGATCGCGCTCTGCGACTGTTGCCGCGGGATCATCAGATCACCGGCCAAGTGGCGATGATGCTGACAATGGTCGGCTACACGTTCGCAGGGTTGTACCTGCTCTTCGGCGGTTGAGGATCACGCGTCCGTAAGCAGAACGTCAAACCATCTACTAAGTTGAATAGTAGATTATCCAGACGTCGGGAGCGGCGCCGCGTATGGGCTGATCCCGGCGAAGGCGCTATGGCGGAATCCTGTCGGGGGATTCCGCCATAGTCATCCCGGGTCGGGCCTTGCCTATGCTCTGCGGGCTGATTGTTTGGACAAAAGTGTGAGCGTTCTCTAGTGTGATCCGTTATCTACGTACCAACTACGTAGATCAAGGTCACCGGAGGACAGTCGCTTTGAGACACGGGCGCCCGCCGCAGATTTTGCGAAGCGTCATCGCTCTACTTACCCTTGCAGTCTTGACGGTGGGTGCCTCCAGCGTCGCGGGCGTGGTCAGCGCAGACCCTGCCGCGGACGCGCTCGCGCGAATGGCGGAGCTCTCGCGACAAGCCGAACAAGCCAGCGAAGAGTTGTATTCGGCTGAATTGGATCTCGACCTCAAAGTCGAGGCGCAGCGAGCCGCTGAGGAGAAACTGGCGGAGGATCTTGGTCGAGCGGAGGCCGCCTCGGCGGATCTGCGTAGTTATCAAGCTGCTGTTGACCGCGTCGCTGTCGCCGAGTACGTCAGTGGACCTTCCGGAAATATCTCTGCGACGCTGGGTGCCGGCTCACCCCAGGAGCTGCTCGACCGGCTGTCTGTGCAGCGAGTGATGTCCGGGCAGATGAGAGACGCGATGACTCAGTTCAGCGCAGCGCGCACCCGTGCTGCCGCGGCCGAAGACGAGTCTCGTGTCGCTGCCGCGCAGGCGCGTGCAGCGACCGATGCCACCGCGAAAGTGCGCGCCGACATTCAACGTCGGCAGGGTGATCTGCGCACTCAGATCTCAAGTGTCGAAGCACAATATGCGGCTCTGACCACGGAGCAGCGCGCCGTTCTCGCTGCGCCCGGACCGCCCCCGCCTTCTGGGGCCGCACCGCCACCGCCGTCCGATATCGTCGCGATGCCGAACCCTGACGGCGCCGTCCCGGGGCCGCCGGCAGGAACCGGCGGCGGAGCTGCAGTAGTGCAGACGGCCTTGAGTCGAGTGGGCTCCCCGTATGTGTGGGGCGGGAATGGGCCCAACGCATTCGACTGCTCGGGACTCATCAAGTGGTCATTCCTGCAGCAAGGCAAATCGTTACCCCGCTCCAGCCAGGCATTGGCCAGTGGCGGCCAGCCTGTGGCGCTGGAAGCCCTGCTTCCAGGCGACATCGTGACCTTCTACAGCGACGCCTCCCACGCCGGCATCTACATCGGCGACGGCATGATGGTGCACGCATCCACCTACGGGACTCCTGTCAAAGTCGCCCCTATCACGATGGCGCCGATCTACAACGCGCGTCGGTACTGAACCTGTGTGGCGACTCGTTCCGCTGGTCGTCGCGCCGTCGCACCTTCACCGCATCGACCAACTACTATGTGGATACGTAATTTGACGAGGTACCACCCCGACGGATAGTTGTGATGAAAGTGTTGGCTGGACACCGAAAGATAGTTGCGCTGAGCGTATTCGCCGTGGTCGGCGTGCTTGTGACCGCATCGCAGACAAGCGCGCTCAAGTCTCGGCTGTCTGACGCAGTGGTGGCTCCCAGCGCTCTGGAGGCTGAACAGAAGCCCAAGGCCGTGCCCGAACCGCCCGCGGTCGACATTCTTCCGCGAACTGGCGCGAGCGATGTTGTGCCTGTCGGCGCGGTAAAGGTGACCGCGACATCAGGCACGCTGACCGACGTGCGCATGCAGAACGAACACGGTCGAGTAGTCACGGGTCGGTTGACGGCGGGCGGCCGCGCCTGGCAGCCCGACGAGCCGCTTGGGTATGGACGGACATACACCCTCAGCGCAACCGGCCAGGGCAGCGGCGCCACCACAGTGACCACTGTCTCGGAGTTCTCCACCGTCTCGCCACAGGCGCAAGTCGGCGTCACACTCGGGATGACCAATGGCGCTTCCCTTTCGGAGGGCGGCGTCTATGGCGTCGGAACTGTCATCGTGGCGACATTCGACAGGGCAATATCGGACAAGGCTGCCGCCGAGCGTCGACTTCAGGTCACCACGGCGCCCAAGATCGAGGGTGCCTGGACGTGGATCAACGACCGAAAGGCACACTGGCGCCCGCGCGAATACTTCCCCTCCGGCACCGAAGTGACGGTCAAGGCCGGTCTCTACGGCACCCCCCTGGGGGATGGCCTTTTCGGTGAAGAGGACAAGCAGGTCAGTTTCCGGATCGGGCAATCGCGGATCGCGATCGCCGACGACACCACCAAGCAGGTGAGCGTCTACGAAGACGGCGTCCTCATACGGACGATGCCGACGTCGATGGGCAGGGGCGGCACGGAAACCGTCGGCGGCAAGACTATTGCGTTCTGGACGCAACCCGGTGTGTACACCGTGATGGAGAAGCAGAATCCCGTCCTGATGGACTCGTCGACGTACGGGCTACCGGTGGATTCCGCGTCCGGATACAAGATCAGCGTCCCGCACGCGGTTCGGATCAGCCCCGACGGCATCTACCTCCACGAGCGTGAGGCAACAGTCTGGGCGCAGGGCAACACAAACGTGTCAGCGGGCTGCCTGAATCTCAGTGCAGAGAACGCCGAGTGGTACTACGAGTTTGCCAACCCGGGTGACGTGGTGGAGATTCGCAATACCGGCGGCGCACCGCTGGAACAGTGGCAGAACGGAGACTGGTCCGTGCCTTGGGAGAAGTGGATCAGCGGAAGCGCCCTGCGCTGACCGACTGTCAGTAGTCGATGAGTCGCACGACGTGCGAGGTCATCCCGCTGGTGCGGACAGGAGCGATCCGCACTTGGGAGCCTGTGAACGGTGACTCCAGCATCTGGCCCTGACCCAGATAGATCGCAACGTGCTGACTGCCGTTGGGGCCGTAGAAAATCAGATCACCTCGACGCATTTCTCCCACAGGCACCCGGCGGTCCTTTTCATACTGCGCGCCAGAGTATTTCGGAAGGCTGATGCCAACCCCGGCAAAGGCGAAGACCATGAGCCCGGAACAGTCGAAACCGACTGTGCCAGCACCTCGATCGACGCCACGGGTGGCCCCGCTGGCGTTCCCGCCGCCCCAGGAATACGGGACACCGAGCTGGGTCATGCCTCGGCGAATGACGAATTCCACTGCCTGCTGGCCGTATACGCGCGGAATCTGCCCAGGAACGGCGGCAACAGAGGGCGAGGGTTCGGCTATCAAGCCAAGCTTGACAAGGAACTGCCGCCCGAGGCTGGCTGTGACTTGTGCGGACGCTGCCGAGATCTGCAGCACCGAGTTGACAATCGCCACCGGATCCGAGAGGTCCGCGGCGGGAACCGCCGGCACGGCGGTGTCCCACTCTGTGCCAGTGACCTGGGTGTCGGGCGCAGAATCCCAGCTACCCGGCTCGGACGGTGGTGGGGTACTGCGGGCCTTCTCGAGTCGCCCCCGCGCCGTCCGCGCTTCGTCGGTGGCAGAGTCGATTTCGCTCCGTGGCGCGATAAAGGCATCCTCGGAGGCGCGCACAGCGTCGACAGCTTCGTCGTAGCGACTCTGCGCCAGACGTTCTGCGATCTCGCGTCGGATTGAGCTCGACGAGCCGCGGATTCGAGATTCGTGTGTTCGGTTCTCGCTGCTTTCAGCTCGTTACGGGCTTCGAGTGAAGGCCAACGCGAGCGTCTGCTGTGTTCGCGCGACGGAAACGACCTCTTCTCGGCTTGGGGCCCAGATCGTGTTCTCCGCGGGTCCACTCATGTACTGCGTGGCGGTGAACTCGTCGACCGACGCTGGGCGTCTTCCATCCGGGTGGTGGCGTCTTGGGCCCGGCTGCGGGCAGTCTGGACAGAAGTCTTGTCGGCGCGGGCGCTTTCGACCTGGACGAGCGCTCTCATGACTGGCTGTGGACAGAGGCCTGCAGATCGGCGAGGCGTTGATCGGCGCGCGCAACATCTCCGCCCAGTCGCGCGATGGAATTGTCCTGCGCTGAGCCGGGTTCTGCAGTGGCGGTGCCGACCCAATTGAACGCCAGCTTTGAAGCCATGGACAGCGCTAGCACCCATCGTGCCGGTCTTTGCGCCGGATCCATTGGGATATACCTTTCGCCTCCGCGGTGAGCCAATCTACTACGCAGCTACGTACGTGGACGCAACGTATATCACTTTGGTCTCTCAATTCACGTTTGTCACAGACCTGGGACCTCGACGCGGGGGTTTAGTGGCCAATTGAATGCGGTGACGCTGTACGTAAGTGGTCCCCGTGCGGTTAACTTGTTAGCGGCGGGCATATTGAAGGAATCATCGTTGTGACGACATTCGCGGTAGGAGTGACGGTGCAGGAGCGGGGCTTTGGAGACCTGGAGTCGGCGGTGATGGATCGGGTCTGGGCAACGGGGGGCCCCGTGTTGGTCCGCACAGTGTTCGATGATTTGGTCGCGAGCCGAGACATCGCGTATACCACGGTGATGTCGACGATGGACAACCTGCATCGGAAAGGGTGGCTCGCGCGGAAGCGGATCGGGAAGGCCTATAGCTATTGGCCGACGATGACGCGCGAGGAGAGGTCGGCTCACCTGATGGCGCATGCGCTGCATTCCGGAGGCGACGCCGATCAGGTGTTGAATTTCTTTCTGCGTCAGATGAATGACGAGGAGTCGGAACGACTTCGGGTTGCGGTGCGCAAGGCGCCTCGGCACCGGGCGTCATGAATTTCGCCCTCTGCATTCTGCTCTACGGCTTCGTTCTGGCCTGGCTATTGCCGCCGGTCCTTGAGAAGGTGACTCGTAGTGGACGCAATCCGCGCCTGTCCGTGGCGGTCTGGCTCACTGCCGTGGGTTGTGCCCTCGCCGCCTGGATGGCGGCCAGCGTCAATGTCATGGCCGAGCTCCTGATCAAACACGCGGCACTGCCCGCGCAACTCTGTGTGGATATGTTTCTCGCGCTCAATCACTTCGGTTGGCGTGGGCACGTCGTCTTTGTCGCTTCCGCGCTTCTTGTCCTGGGAGTGTCCATCTTGATCGCCAAACGTGTCTTCCTGACGTTACGGCGATTTCGGGAGCGAAGCAGTGAGATCTCTAGAGAAGCAAGGATTCTCGGATCAGTAACCGAGCATCCGGGAGTCTTTCTCATCCAGGCCGATCAGCCCGCGGCATATTGCGTAGCAGGGCCCCCGCATGCCGTGGTGGTCAGCACCGGCGCGGTGGCGCGTTTGAAGGAGACCGAGCTTGCCGCTGTCTTGGCTCACGAAAGTGCTCATCTATCGAGCCGTCACCCTCAAATCAAGATGACTCTGCGTGCACTGGCGTCATCAGTGCCGCGAGTACCGCTATTCCGGGCTGCTGCGGCTACCGTCGAGTTCTTGGTCGAAATGTGTGCCGACGACCGCGCCGCCCGTAGCCATGGTCGCGATGCTCTGTTGGACAGTCTGCTGGTTTTCACCGCGCCGTATCGACTGTCGCCCGGCGGCGCTCTGGGAGTCGCCGACCAGGGGTTTACCTTGCGTGCCAGCCGACTCAGCACCTCTGGCGGAGGAGTCGGCGAAACCCTCAACCGTGTTGTGCTGCTGGCATTGATGGCGCTCATCATCTCGGCACCAGCCGTGGTCATCGCGCTCTGCCAAACGTGAAAGTGGGTGGGTGGAGGTGGCGTGAGTGCTACCTCATGCAGCCGTCTGTGTCTTGAAGGCCACGATGTGGTGCATGCGAGGATATGTGCCTACGTCGGAAATGGCGAAAGCGGCTGTCAAAATCGCGGATTTGAGGTCTGGCCGAGGGTCGTGCGTGGCTTGCTCGCCTCCGACAGATTTCAATAACTTCTGCGCCCAGCGGCGCTCGGGCGGACGGTAGTCGGCCAGGAACAGTCGGCCACTTGGTCGTAGAACGCGAAATATCTCACTGAGGGCCTGGGGCCAGAGTTCTTCGGGAATGTGGTGGAATGCGAGGCTTGACACGGCCAGGTCGAAAGCTGCGTCCGGGAACGGTAGATTCTCAGCGCCCGTCACGGTGAAGCCGCAGTTCACGGGAGTGTGATCGTCGGCGTACTGGATGAGCTGCGCGGACGGATCAATACCGACGACGAAACCGCCGCTACCCACGATGGGTGCGAGTGTCGCGGCGAAGTAGCCGGTCCCGCAACCGATGTCGATGACTTTCTCGCCGAGGGTGGCGCGAGATGCTGTTGCGAACTGTCTCCATATCCGTCGCCGCTTGCCGAGGAATTGCAGGTTGGCGAGCATCTCGTACGTGCGTGGGTTGTGGATTATCCCCGCGTGATGTCCGGGTTGGCTGCCGAGCATTCGATGCGAAAGTGACACTCCGCAAGTCTCCTCTTGATGTCCGCGCGCAATGGGTCGTGGCCGAGGCCACCGGCTACTAAGTACAATAGTACGTAGGCGGATAGTAGATGATGCTGTGGGCGGGGCAAGGTGCTCCCGTCGGGGATCGATCGCTCGTGCAGCCGCGTTGTGCAGGTGGATCAGGCGCTCGGTCGTTGGCATGCGCGGGGACTCCGCCTTTGGCGGCTTGTCGCTTGACGCACTTCGACGAGGCTGGCAGCTAACATAAGGTGCAGATATTGTCCGACGGGTAGGAGCCAGGGCGGTGCAGCAGCGGGGATTCGGCGACCTGGAGTCGGCGGTGATGGATCACGTGTGGGGCTACGGCGAAGAGGTCACCGTACGGGAGATCTTCGATGACATGGCTGCTGAACGGGATATCGCTTACACAACCGTGATGTCCACCATGGACAACCTCCACCGTAAAGGCTGGTTGGAGCGTCGACGGGTTGGCAAAGCTTATAGCTACTGGGCGGCAATGACCCGCGAAGAACGGTCCGCTCAACTCATGCGTGACGCGTTTCAGCACGGGGGAGACGTCGACGTCGTCTTGAGCTACTTTCTGCGCCAGATGAACGACGACGAGTCGGAGCGACTCCGTGCGGCGTTGCGCAAAGTCAGTCGTCGCTCTCGTAAATCATGAGCGCGGCACTCTGCCTGCTGGTCTATGGGGCAGCACTGGTGTGGATGGGGCCGCGACTTCTTTCCTGGCTGTCACGCGGTGGTGGAGCGCCTCGGTTGTCGGTCGTGCTGTGGTTGGTGACCATTGTGATCGCTATTGCCGCGTGGCTCGTTGGCGCGGTCGGCATGCTTGCTGAAGTTTTTGGCCCCCACCCCGCCGGCCCTTTGCGCTATTGCATGGACGCACTGCTGGCGCTCAACCATCTGGGGTGGGCCGGCCACGTTGCCATCATCGTGGCCTGCGCTGCCGCATTGATCGCGACGTCAGTGGTGGCGCGCCGGTCGCTGGTCGCGGTCCGTCGATTCTGGCGGCGCAGCCGGGAGCATGCGCACGCCGCGCACATCCTCGGGTCGCCGTCGACACATCCGGGAGTTGTCGTGCTCCAGGAGCGAAGCGCGGCCGCATATTGCGTCGTGGGACGTCCGGACGCGATCGTAGTGACCAGCGCAGCGATGTCGACACTGAACGAGGCAGAGCTGGCGGCAGTGCTGGCCCACGAGCGTGCCCACCTGGCGGGCCGTCATCCTCAGCTCATGATGGCATTACGAGCATTGGCAACCTCGATGCCGAGATTCCCGTTGCTTCCCAACGCCGTTGCAGTGGTAGGTCGGTTGCTCGAGATGTGTGCCGACGATACGGCGGCGCGCCGTCACGGACGTGAGACTGTTCTGGATGGCTTGATTGCTCTCGCGGGAGCCCCTCGAACTGCAGACGGCGCGCTCGGAGCGGCCGACACTGCCGTGCTAGCCAGGGCTGAGCGTCTCGCCGTGCCGGCCGTAGCCGGCGCCCTCCTGCGCGAGCGAATCGCAACGATCTCAGCCCTGGCGGCGGTGGTCCTCGCCCCAGTGCTCATCGCCGTCATCTGTCATTCCTGAGTGGTCGAATGGCGCCCGCCAGAGGCGTTATGCCGAATGAGGAGTGTGGCGATGAGCGCGAGCCCCCCGACGGCGCCGACGAAGATCCACAACGCCGGCAGCGATTCGCTGCGGTTCTCCGACGTATGGGAGTCGTCGTAGGAATGAGTTGTCGGAGCGGCGGGCTGCGAGGTCTGCGCTACTGCGATTGATGGCACGCTGATGGCTAGGCATGCGACTGCGGCGGCGGCCGCCAGCCAACGCTGGAATCTCATCTCACGAAGTAGATGACAGCGAAAAGGGCGATCCACACGACGTCCACGAAATGCCAGTAGTAGGACACGACGATCGCTGACGTCGCCTGGGCGGGCGTGAATTTGCTCATCTTGGTGCGCGCCAGCAGCATGACGAAGGCGATCAGACCGCCGATGACGTGGAGACCGTGGAAACCGGTGGTCAGATAAAAGACTGACCCGTAGGCGCTGCTCGCGATTGTCGTGCCCTCTTCGACGAGCTTGAAGTACTCGTAGCCTTGGCCGAGCACGAAGAACAGGCCCATGAAGAATGTGACCGTGTACCACCGGCGTAATCCGAAGACGTCGCCTCGCTCGGCTGCGAATACCCCCATCTGACAGGTGAACGACGAGGCGATCAGAACGAGAGTCACCGGCACTGCCAGAGTGAGGTTCAACTCAGTCGGAGGCGGTGGCCACTCCTCGGCCTGAGCCCTGGCGGTGAAGTACATCGCGAACAAGCCGGCAAAGAACATCAACTCGCTCGAAAGCCACACGATGGTGCCGATGCTCACCATGTTGGGACGATTGAGCGAGTGCACCCGCGAGGTGATCGCAGTACCAGTTGCCATCGTCCGCCTCTTGCTCGATCAGCTTATCTACGTACTAACTCAGTACTATCTGAGATAGTAAGGCATTGGTGCTAGCGGGTCTGCCGGAGGCTGAATGCGCGAGGAGTTTGCACTCGCCGAATTGATGTGGGAGGTCGCTGACTCATGTCTATCGGATACCGAGCGTTCAACGATGTGTGTGGCACTCAACGCTTCGGAGTCGGTCCATGTCATTCTCGCGTCAGTGCGCGCCTTGGTGCGGTGTCGGATACCGCTGCCGCGGAATCTATTTGACGAGTTTCACGAGTGGTTCGTTACTTCGCCGCCATTGGATCCGTGCGACCCGTGGATGCCCGTGTGGTTGGAGCTCCACCTGGCCGCAATGGACCTGCGCTGTGCCGACTACACGATGGAACTCGGGGGCTATGGGCGGGAAACGTTGTGCTATTTCATCCTCGATGACGCCGGCGCCGCGGACGCGCCGCACGGCAAGCAGGCAGAGGTCTTACGTCAATGGCTTGGTGCTCACAGGCCAAGTCCGGCACTGCGCGCCGATCTCGTTTCTAGTGGATTTGGATATCTGCTCGACGGCTGGCGCAGGCCATCTTCGGACGACTCAGGACTCCGCGGTGAGGCGTTGGAGTAAGGGCCGCAGATCCTCGGCAAGTACCGCCGTCAAGTACACCGCAGCCACCCGATGTTGTCTGTCGAGGACGACGGTGGTCGGCACGACGCTGGTCGGATAGCGGCGCCCAAACGCGATGAGTGAGCGCATCTCGGGATCGAATATCGATGGGTACGTCACATTGCGATCGGTGACGAAATCGCGTGCCGATTCACGGTTGTCGCGAACATTGATCCCGAGAAATTGAACGCCACGTCTCTGGAACTCGGCGTGGACGGTCTCCAGTTCCGGTGTCTCCGTGCGGCAGGGTGCGCACCACGACCCCCACACGTTGATCACGACGATGTCGCCGGCGAAGTCGGCCACGCTGACAGTGGCGTCGTTCATCAAGTCGGGACCGGACATTGCGCCAATGGATCCACGGTCCGTCGGCGGGTCGTAGAACAACACGGTTTTTCCGCCGGGCGAGACGAAGTCGAAGCTTCCGCTACCCGGCGATGTCTGTCCGGACTCCGTGCACGCGGCAAGCACCACGGTGGTGACAGCCGCGGCGAAGAGGGTTCGGAATGGGCGTGGAAGCGAGAGCATCCATCTCCTGTATCCATCTGACGATAGGGGCTTTCAACCCCAGACGTTTATCTACTAAGCTCGATAGTAGATGGACGGGCTGTGAATACCCGGCCCGTAGCTCTGGAGGTCGGTGTGGCACTGGATGTCTCCGCTATCGGTGAGCTTGAGGCCCGGCGTCCGTTCCCGGCGCGGATCGGCCCCAAGGGCAACTTGATCTACAAGCTGATCACGACCACCGATCACAAGCTGATCGGCATGATGTATTGCGTCGCGTGCTTTGCGTTCTTCCTCATCGGTGGGTTGATGGCGCTGTTCATGCGCACGGAGCTCGCTTCTCCCGGCTTGCAGTTCTTGTCGAACGAGCAGTTCAACCAGTTGTTCACGATGCACGGCACGGTGATGCTGCTGTTCTATGCCACCCCGATCGTGTTCGGGTTCGCGAACCTGGTGTTGCCGCTGCAGATCGGCGCTCCGGACGTGGCGTTCCCGCGGCTGAACGCCTTCTCGTTCTGGCTGTTCCTGTTCGGTGCGTTGATCGCCACCGCGGGCTTCGTCACCCCTGGTGGTGCTGCCGACTTCGGCTGGACCGCCTACTCGCCGCTGACGGACGCGATCCACTCGCCGGGTGCGGGTGCTGACCTGTGGATCATGGGTCTGGCCGTCGGTGGTCTGGGCACCATCCTCGGGGCGGTGAACATGATCACGACCGTGGTCTGCATGCGGGCTCCCGGTATGACGATGTTCCGGATGCCGATCTTCACCTGGAACATCCTGGTGACGTCGATCCTGGTGCTGTTGGCCTTTCCCATCTTGACGGCGGCCTTATTTGGCCTGGCCGCCGACCGCCATCTCGGCGCCCACGTCTATGACCCCGCCAATGGCGGTGTGCTGTTGTGGCAGCACTTGTTCTGGTTCTTCGGGCACCCCGAGGTGTACATCATCGCGTTGCCGTTCTTCGGCATCGTGAGTGAGATCTTCCCGGTGTTCAGCCGCAAGCCGATCTTCGGCTACACGACGCTGATCTACGCGACGCTGGGCATCGCGGCGCTGTCGGTGGCGGTGTGGGCGCACCACATGTACGCCACCGGTGCGGTGCTGTTGCCGTTCTTTTCGTTCATGACGTTCCTGATCGCCGTGCCCACGGGTATCAAGTTCTTTAACTGGATAGGCACGATGTGGAAGGGGCAGTTGACGTTCGAGACACCGATGCTGTTCTCGGTCGGCTTCATCATCACCTTCTTGTTGGGCGGTCTGTCCGGCGTGCTGCTGGCGAGTCCGCCGTTGGATTTCCAGGTGACGGATTCGTATTTCGTTGTGGCCCATTTTCATTACGTGCTCTTCGGCACCATCGTGTTCGCCACCTATGCGGGCATCTACTTCTGGTTCCCGAAGATGACGGGCCGGCTGCTCGACGAACGCCTGGGCAAGGTGCACTTCTGGCTGACGTTCATCGGCTTCCACACCACGTTCCTGGTGCAGCACTGGCTCGGCAATGAGGGGATGCCCCGGCGCTATGCGGACTACCTGCCCACCGATGGGTTCACCACGCTGAACATCATCTCGACGATCGGTGCTTTCATCCTGGGTGCGTCGACGCTGCCGTTCCTGTGGAATGTGTTCAAGAGCTGGCGCTACGGCGAGGTCGTCACGGTCGACGACCCCTGGGGCTTCGGCAACTCGCTGGAGTGGGCCACCAGCTGCCCACCGCCGCGGCACAACTTCACCGAGCTGCCCCGGATCCGTTCGGAGCGTCCGGCATTTGAGCTGCACTACCCGCACATGATCGAGCGGATGCGTCGAGAAGCGCACGTCGGCCGTGCCCACGGACCCGAAGACGGCGACGTGACGAGGATCGACGACGTCGAAGTCCGAAGCTGACCGGGTCGGACAAACAGGCGTGTGCCCCGCTAACGAGCGCATAGACATATGCGCATATATGCATGTATTGTGGGTTCGGTGACCGTGACGGGAGGTGTCGGGTGAGCGGCTTCGAGCATGCAGACGCGAAGGCCGTCGTCATTTTCGCCGACATGTCAGGCTACACCGCACTCAACCGAGGTCCATGGGGATCACCGCGCTGCGGAACTGGCAGATCAATTCGGCTCCATCGCGACGGAAGTCCTGGGCCCTGGCGATGCTCTCATCAAAACCATCGGCGATGCCGTCATGGTGACAGCGCCGGATGCCCACGCGGCTCTTGCCTATCTCACTCGTCTCGGCGAGGCGGCCCGTCGCACTCCCGGCTTCCCGTTGGTACGTGCCGGCCTCAGCGAAGGCCCGGTGATTTGGCGCCGCGGTGACATCTTTGGTGCCACGGTGAATACCGCAGCGCGCTTGGCTGGACTCGCCCACGGCGGACAAGTCGCGACGACACGCGACGTCGCCTCGCGTGCCTGTGTGCCTGCTGACCTCGTGAGGGACATCGGCTCGACCACCATCCGTAATGTGCGTGCGCCCGTCGATGTCGTCATCATCGACTCAGGGTCCAGCCACCAAGATCACGTCGACCCGGTCTGCCGCGTACACCTTTCGGCTGACGCCAGGCATTCAGCGGCGACGCATGAGGACCGCTTGTACTGGTTCTGTTCCCCGCTCTGTGCTGAGCAGTTTGTCCGGCGGCCGCAAACGTATGTGCCCGAGGGAGCTGCCGTCTCGGCCCTGCGTGACAACGCCGAATCTCCGTGTTGCTGAAACACCGCTGATCTTATCGACACACCGCGGTTGCGCCGCCGCTCACGGTGTTGTCCGTGCTACACCTACCTACGTACTGAAGCAGTAGAAGCGATGACAGGTCGGTGGCGTCGCGGCTGGAATCGAGTGGTGTAGTGGCTCAATCGTTCTGCTGGAGGTTGTTGGCGACCGTCGTCGCCGTGAGTGGATCCCTGACCGTGACCGCCGGTGTCCAGGCTCAGCCCGACACGAGCTCGTCCTGTGCCTCCGTTGATGTCCAATGTGTGTTGCGTGATCGCTTCGCCGCCGCTGAGCGATACATCGCCACCCGGCCAGGAACAGTAGGATTTGTCCTCCGGGATCGCGCGACGGGGGCTCGATATCGCAATGCCGAGGCCGGCACGCCGATCTGGACCGCGTCGACGATCAAGCTTGCGATGGTCGCTGACCTTCTTTCGCGCGAACAGGCTGGTGCCCTTCGCCTGCCCGCCGCCGACCGGCAGCAGATGGCCGACATGCTGCGCAGTTCTGATAACGCTGCGGCTGACGCGCTGTGGTCTCGCTACGGTGGTTCGATACAGGTGTTCAACACCAATTTCGCGCGCTATGGCATGCCAAACGTGCGACCACAGCCTGGTTTTGGTGATGTCTATCCGTACTGGGGATATCAGAAGGCAACTGCCGACGATTTCGACGGACTGATGAACTACGTCCTGACCAAGCTCACACCGGCGAACGCAGCCGCCGTCGTCGCCGAGATGCAACGCGTCGTCGGTGATCAGCAGTGGGGAGTGTGGGGAGCGGGAAAGGCCATGAATCCCGGGAGTAAGAACGGCTGGTCCCAGGAGGAAGGTGGATGGGTCGTCAACTCCGTTGGCTTCGCCGGACCACAGCAGCGATACACGTTGGCCATCATGAACTCACTCGGCGGCGAGGGCGGATACGAGGACGGGGTCACTACGACCACCGAACTCAGCCGAATTCTCTTGAGTCTTTAAACGGATCAGACGGGCGCCGCCATAGCGCCGACTACGACCCGCTCAGTTCCCGCCGATAGGGATCAAGGAGTTGGTCTACTGGCGCATAGTCATCGGTGAGCACCCGGGCATTACCGATCCACGTCGAGAGTTCGGCACCAGCTGTCGTGATCCACTGCGTCTGGCGGGTGTCCAAGATGCTCTGTATCGCGCGACGGTCCACGGGGCGATCAGAGGCCACTACGACCACATTCCCGCCGTTGGGTTCCGCCGAATTCATGCCGATGTCGTTGGGTTCACCGCTGAGGACGACATGGTCGAAAACCTCTGTGAGTGTGGCAACTTCAGCGCGGGCGAATGCCATGCTGCCGTAGTCGATAAGGTTTGCGACGTAGATGCCATCCTGCTTGAGGACCCGGCGTACGTCGGCAAGCGCCTCCACAGTAGTCAGATGCCACGGCACACTGACGCCGCCGAAGGCGTCACCGACGATCAGATCGCGGCTGTCGTCGGCAAGTTGTGCCAGCCCGCGCCTACCGTCCTCGACGCGGACCTCAATACCCGAGTCGGAAACCAATCCCAGCTGTTCGCGATCGATGTTCACCACACCACCGTCGATTTCCGAGACGAGGCTCTGGGTTCCCGGCCGTGAGTCGGCGAGGTACCGCGGGAATGTTAACCCGCCCCCACCGAGGTGGTGGGCCTGAAGCGGCTCGCCTGCCGGGAAGGCCCCGTCGACAACCGCTGCGAAGGCGCGGATGTACAGGAACTTCAACAGTGTCGGGTCCAGTACATCGACGTAGGAGTGACGCGCACCGTCGAGGACGAGCGTGCGGCCAGTGTTTCGTTCGGAGTCGGAAAGAACCCGGGCGCAATGGTATTTGGTCTCCACATCGCATCCGCCAGGAGCCGTATAGCCGGCCAGTCCGGCGCCGAAGACAGCGATGGTGAGCACGATGGCGGTCCTGGTGTTCCAGCGGCGTAGGCGCCATTCGATGAGAATGCCACCGAGAACCAGCAGGAGGCCGAGCCCGATGAGAATGACACTGACTGGCACTCGCGAAATGAACACGAACCCCGTGAGGACGGTGCCCGCGATAGCGCCCATCGTGCCTAGTCCGGAGAGTTGTCCCACGACGGTCCCGGTCTGCGCCAGGGTGAGCAGGCGCATCTTGGTCACCATCGGAGTCACCGCGGACAGCAGAGCGCCGGGCACCAGGATCGCCAGCGCAGCGACGAGCAGCAGCGTCGGAGGCGCCCATTCGGCCGCCATCCGAATTCCGGCCGGCGTGAACGCCACCACGGCGCCGGATACTCCCAGAGACAACCCGAGGTAGCGGCGAGGATCGCCGCGGTCAGCAAGCCGTCCTCCTGCCCAGGAGCCGAGAGCAATTGCTGCCAAAGCGATCCCGATAACCAGTGTGCTGGTCTCCAGCGTCAGCCCCAGGTAGGGCGCCAGCAACCGCAGCGCGGTGATCTCGACGACGAGCACCGCGGCCGACGAGGCGAATACAAGGACCGCCGCAGTCCGCGCACCGATGCCGGGTAGTGCCGCAGAGGAAGGAAGGTTAGCGCGATCGGGGTCGGGATCGTTCACGGCGTCAACGTCGGCATTTTTTCGTCAACGCTGATCGCGCCGTTCGCTGTTGCTGATCTCTAGCTGTTGTGGCGCTGAGGATTCAACCGCGGAGCAGCAGTCACACCCGTCATCTGGCGAGCCCTGAGGGGCAGGTTCGATCAGGGTCAACGGCAGCGATGAGCGTTGCGGTGCGACGACGGCAGGACCGCAGCACGCGTCAATGGGGGTAGGCGCCTGACCGATATTGAGGTGATGCGCTGCCGAGTTGTTAACGGGCGCCGCTGTCAACCCGGGCAATGATGGGGTGCGTGCAGCTCGAATTGCGTTTAGGATCACCAGAATTTCGGCAGCCTCATGGATGAACACCACGGTTGCTAGTCCGAGCACGCCGAACGCCGCCAACGGAATCAAAGACCCGATGATTGCCATCGAAAAGCCGATGTTCTGCACCATGATTCGCCGTGCACGGCGGGAATGGGCCAGGACCTGCGGGAGGTGGCGCAGGTCCTCACCCATCAGCGCGACATCAGCGGTCTCGATGGCGACGTCAGTGCCCATCGCCCCCATCGCGATCCCGATATCGGCAGTGGCCAAAGCTGGGGCGTCATTGACGCCATCTCCGACCATGGCGATGGGGCGACCGCGCGACAATTCGCCGAGCATTCGCGCCTTGTCCTCCGGCAGGAGCTCAGACTCGACTCTCGTGATCCCCGCATCCCTCGCAAGCGCCTTGGCGGTCAGCGCATTGTCGCCGGTGAGCATCGCCACCTCGATACCGATCTTGCTCAGCAGTCTCACCGCCTCGGGAGCTTCGGGGCGAAGCTCGTCGCGTACGGCGATCGCAGCCTGCGTTCGGCCGTCCCGTTCGAGCACCACCACGGTCGCGCCGGCACCCTGCATGCGGGCGACGTCATCGGCGAGGGAGAGCGGGGCTACCCAGCTGGGTTTACCGAGTCGCAGTTGCGCTCCGTCGATGCGGCCCTCGATGCCGTGGCCGGCGATCGCGGTGACGTCGGAAGCGGGCGGCACGTTGGTTGTGGCAGCCAAAATCGCTTGTGCGAGAGGGTGTTCGCTGCGTGATTCGAGGGCTGCAGCTGCCCGCAAAGCCTCCGATGCGGTCGTCCCTTCGACGGTGACGACCTCCACCACTTGAGGCTTGTTCCGCGTCAACGTCCCGGTTTTGTCCAGGGCGACGACTTTGATGCGCCCAAGTTCTTCGACCGCGGCGCCACCCTTGACAAGGGCCCCCTGGCGGCTGGCGGCACCGATGGCCGCCACCACCGTGAGAGGAACCGCAATGGCGAGCGCACACGGTGAGGCGGCGACCAGAACCACCAGCGCCCGCTCGATCCACAGCATCGGGTCACCCAGTAGCGCCCCGAGGGCCGCGATGGCTGCGGCCAGCGCCATGATGGCCGGAACCAGGGGGCGTGCGATCCGATCCGCCAGTCGTTGCCCGACGCCCTTGCGCTCCTGCGCTTCCTCGACGATATGAACGATGCGGGCAAGAGAACTGTCGGCGGCCAAGGCGGTGACCTTGACCTCGATCGCTCCACCTCCGTTGATCGCACCTGCGTAGACATCGCTGCCCGGGCCAGCCTCCACAGGGACGGATTCACCGGTGATGGCTGACAGATCGAGGCTGGTCCGGCCTGTAGTGATCGTTCCGTCGGTGGCGGCGCGTTCGCCCGGACGCAGGACCATGACATCACCAACGACGAGGTCCTCCGGCGACACCACCACTTCGTGACCGTCGCGGATGACAGAGGCCTGCGGAGGCACTAGTGACAACAGCGCGCGAAGACCCCGGCGGGTACGGGTAACGGCGTAGTGCTCCAGCCCCTCGGCGATCGAGAACAAGATGCCCAAGAGGGCCGCTTCTGCAATCTGGCCGAGAGCAATGGCGCCGATCGCGGCAATGGTCATCAGTGTCCCGACCCCGATGCGGCGGTGCCATGCGTTTCGAATCGCGTCGGGGACAAACGTCGATGCCGCGACGACCGCGGCGATCAGCTCGGTCGCCAACGCTATGCGCTCATAGCCGGCGGGCCCGATCAGCCAGCCGACGGCGAGCAGCGCCGCCGCGGCGGCTGACATTTGCAGTTCGCGGACCCGCCAGAGCCGTTCGGGCCCTGACTCTGGATCCTTCACGTCGGTCGCGCAGCATGCATCAGACATGATCAACCTCCTCGGCGCGTATCGGAGCCAGTACTGCCGCGGCGAGCTGGCGGCCACGTTCGGTCAGCCGGTACATCACCAGCTTGCCGCTGCGCCGCGAGGAGACCAGGCCGGCGATCTTCAACTGCCTCAGATGGTGGGAGACGAGATTCTGTGCCAACCCGACTACCCATGCCATGTCGCAGACGCACAGCTCGTCCCCGTTGCTCAACGCGGTCGCAATGGACAGACGTGTGGGATCGCCCAGGGCGCGGGACGCCGCGGCGGCGGACTCGACCGCCGCCAGGTTGGGGAGTGATGCGCGGATTGATTCCGCGTGAGGCAGATCGAGGCAGAGGAGATCGCAACTGTCCATTGACTCGGTCATCTCGACATACTAACGGACGTTGTAATGACTTTCTAGGGTGTGCGGTCCGACGAGGAATCCGGGTCAGTGGCTGAAGGATTGTGCAGACGTTGCAGAAAGGCGTTGTACGCCGCCAGGTCTTCATCATGGGTTCCGCCTTCGATGTCGTGCCGCACTGCCGTCTTCTCCTCGTCCCGCCGCCATCGAATGGCGAAGATCAGGACCGTCAACAGTGCGATGGGCTCCCCGTATGACCAGGCGAGGGCCCCGGCGACGGCCTGGTCTGCGACGGGATCGATGCCCCATTCCGGAGGCGGCGAAGCGAAGGTAGTCGTCAATGCCCGTGGCGCCATCATCAAGATCACGCCGATGAACACGTGCAGCGGCATCTCCAGGAAGATGTCGAAAAATCTGCCCAGGTTCGACTGCCGCACCGGAAGTGGATCCGCAGACAGGATTGGCACGATGAACAAGATTCCGGAAGCGAGGAAGAACGCTTCCAGGGCAGTGTGGCCGATCCACGACGACGCCACGACGTCGAAAAGGCTCGATAAGTACAGGCCGTAGTAGCTGAACAGGAATAGCGGGATCGTGACGCCGGGGTGTAGCAGGATCCGCGCAGCTCGGCTGCGCAATGCGCCGAGGGCGACGATGAGTGCGAACCGGCCAACACCGTGATGGGGCGTCGACCTGAGCAGCAAGGCCCCCGGGCTGCCCAGCACGAGCAGCGGCGGCACCAGGATCGACAGCGTCAGGTGCTGAAACATGAAGGCGCTGAAAAGCCGAAATCCGTATCCCTCGATCGCCAGCCCGGTGACCGCCGCCAGGGCGAGGCATCCGCAGAGGAAGCTCACCGTGCGCGGCCAGGGCCACGGCCGCTCCAGCCTGTGCAAGCGAAGTACACCAACAAGGTAAAGGGTGGCTGCCAGGGCGGCCAGCGCCGGGAACAGCGGGACGGCGGTCGGGTACCAACCGATCAACGTGCCGAGTGTGGGCGGCTCTAACGGGAGCGTGCCAAGGCCGTCAAACATGCGCGGCGAAGCCGGAGGACGTGGAATCGGCCACGCTGCAGCCTCCCGATCGCAATCTACTAACGAAGTACGTAGGACAGACGGTACCTGTCTGCGCTGGGATGTCGCACTGCGGTGTTGGACAAGAACTTGCCAGTGTTCGTAATGTTACTAACCTACGTAGTAGATACGTAGACATTCTGGTGAGGACACTCTTTGGGCGTTCGCAGTCACGGCGTGACGTGTTGGAGGCGGCAGTGAACGATTTCACCGAGATCGCCACCACTGGGCCGGTGGCGCTCGCCCTCCTGGTGTCTGTATTGGCGGGGTTAGTGTCGTTCGCATCGCCGTGTGTCGTGCCGTTGGTGCCGGGCTACCTCTCGTACTTGGCCGCGGTGGTCGGCGTCGATGACCGGTCGGCCGACCGCGCGTCCAGAAGCGCTCGACTCCGCGTGGCGGGGGCGGCCGCGCTGTTCGTTGCGGGATTCACCGCCGTCTTCCTGCTCGGAACGATCGCGATTCTCGGGCTGACGACGTCCGTCATCGCCAATCAGATTCTGCTGCAACGTATCGGCGGCGTCGTCACCATCCTCATGGGATTGGTGTTCATGGGGTTCGTCCCCACTTTCCAACGGGACATCAGATTCACCCCTCGATCCTTGTCCACGGTCGGCGGTGCCCCTCTGCTCGGAGCAGTCTTCGGTTTGGGGTGGACACCCTGTCTGGGGCCGACGCTCACCGGTGTCATCGCCGTAGCGTCGGCGACCCAAGGCGCGAACATTGCTCGCGGAATGGTGCTCGTCATCGCCTACTGCATGGGGCTCGGCATCCCATTTCTCTTGCTCGCCTTGGGTTCTGCGAGTGCAATACACGCTCTGAGTTGGCTGCGCGACCACACGCGCACCATCCAGATCGTCGGGGGAGTGATGCTCGTCGCGGTCGGTGCCGCGTTGGTGACCGGACTGTGGAATGAATTCGTCACGTGGGTCCGAGACGCATTCGTCACGAACACGACGTTGCCGATATGAAACGCGCTCGCGCCTTGGTGCGTAATACGTGGCGCACACTCACCTCGATGGGTACCGCACTGGCCCTGCTGTTTTTGTTGGCTCTTGCAGCGATTCCCGGGGCGTTGTGGCCGCAGCGCCCCGTCAGCCCGACGACCGTAGACCGCTACATCGCTGACAATCCGAATCTCGCCCCATGGCTTGACCGCTTGCAGATCTTCGACGTGTTCTCCAGCGTGTGGTTCACCTCGATCTATGTCCTGCTCTTCGTATCGCTAATCGGCTGCCTGGTGCCGCGGTTAATCGATCACGCGCGCAGTCTTCGCGCCACGCCCGTGCGCGCTCCGCGCAACCTCAGCCGACTCCCCAAACATCAGAACCCCGCTGTTATAGGGGATCCGCAGACGGTCGCCGACGAGATGTCGCGCCGACTCCGCGGGTGGCGCACCGTCTTACGCAGAGACGGCGATGTTCTAGAGCTATCCGCGGAACGCGGCTATCTGCGCGAAGCGGGGAACCTCGTCTTTCATTTCTCGCTGATCGGCCTCCTGGTCGCGATGGCAGCGGGCAAACTCTTTGCCTACGAGGGAAACGCCATCGTGATCGCTGACGGACGGCCCGGGTTGTGCTCAGCGTCGCCCGCCGCGTTCGACGCGTTCCGGCCAGGAACTACCGTTGACGGCACATCGCTCTATCCGATCTGTCTGAGAGTCAACAACTTCGACGCCGAGTTTCAACCCAGCGGTCAGGCGACCTCATTTTCCGCGGACGTCGAGTATCAGGCGGACGAAGACCTTATCAACGGCACCTGGCGGTCCTACCCGCTACGGGTCAACTACCCCCTTCGGGTCGGCGACGTTCGTGTCTACCTCCTGGGGCATGGCTACGCGCCAACCTTCACGGTCGTCTTCCCCGACGGGCAAGAACGAACCCAGACATTGCAATGGCAGCCCGAAGAGCTGCAGACGCTGTTGTCCGCGGGCGCACTGAGATTCGATCCTCCGGCCGGTACGTTCCCTGATCCTGGCGAGCGACGCAAGAACCAGATCGCGATTGAAGGGCTTCTCGCGCCTACGCAGCAGCGCGACGGCACGCTCTTGTCGTCAGCATTCCCGGCCGCGAATGACCCCGCAGTGGCTATCGACATTTACAAAGGTGACACGGGGCTCGACACCGGTAGGCCGCAATCAATCTTCGCGCTCGACAGACGCATGATCGACCAGGGCCGCCTCGTCCGGATGGCGCGCGTCAATCTGAGTCTCGGAGAGCAAACGCGACTCGACGATGGCACCATCATCAGATTCGACGCCGTCACAGATTTCGTGAGCCTCCAGGTCTCCTACGACCCGGCGCAGGTTTGGGTGCTGGTCTTCGCCATCACGATGATGGGGGGACTTCTGGTGTCGCTGGTCGTCAGACGCCGACGATTGTGGATCAAGATCCGGCAGGGACTGGATTCGGAGCACGCCGAGGTCGAGATGGGGGGATTGGCGCGCACCGACAACGCGGGCTGGGGCGAGGAATTCGATCGACTCGTGGAACGGGTGACGGCCATGCCGGCGGATACCCGCACTCCTGCAGTCGCTGAGCGACGCTCGCTGACGTAGAAACATATAGACATATGCGAATGTCACTATGTATGGTGTGGTGAACACGGAAGGGCAAAACAGCATGAGCACGTCGTCACGGTGGACGCGGAACAGACTGAAGTTTCTCCTCGCCGGGCCATTGCTGGAGGCCGGCAATCGGTTCATGCTCGGTCGCCCGCACCAGCGCCTCGCCCAGGAGGTCGCGGCCGAGCGGCCGCGCAGAGTGCTCGAGCTTTGTGGCGGTACCGGCTACGCGTCACGGTTGGTCGCCGAGCTCAGGCCCAATACAAGAATTGATTCGATTGACATCTCGCCGGAAATGCTCGCCGTCGGCCGCTCTCAACTGCGGCGCAGCGGAGTTGGCAACGTCACACTTCACCGAGGAGATGCTGCGATACTCCCATTCCCCGACAACACCTTCGACGTGGTGATGAGTGTCTTCGGCTGGCATGAATTACCCACGGATACCCGCCGCGAGGCAGTCAAGGAGTCCGTTCGGGTGCTTCGACCCGGTGGCGCCATTATCGCGATCGATCACGACGCGCCGCCCAAACTTGGCCGGGCTTATCGGGCGTACATCGGACTGATTGAGCGCGCGCATGCGCGAGAGGTTCTGGGGAGCGGCCTTGCGGATCTGTTCGTCGACCATCGCCTCGTCGTCACTAACCATCACCCTGCCAGCAGCTGGTCCGTGCCGTTTCAGATCGTCCGCGCCGAACTTCGCGACCCGCGAATGAATTGAGTCGTACAGAGGAATGGCAAGCAAGCGACTTTCACCGAAAGGCGGCAGACACCATGATTCGACCCTCAGCTCACGTTCGTGAACTGTATGACCGAGAGATGGGCTCGGCCAGAGCAGCGGCTTCAACCGATGACCGCTGGCTGCACCTAGAACGTGCTCACATCGTGTCGCAGCCCTACCCCTGGCTTCACACGCGCAACCACGCTGCGATGCTGTATCTCGCGGTGTGCCAGCGGGATAGGCGCGAAGCACTCGGACAACTGCTCCGGGTGACCGTGGCGGCGCCAGGCTCGCTGAGCGGGCGCTATCCTCCGGGAAACACCGGCCGGGCCACCGTCGGCCTGATGACTCCCATGGCGATTCCGCCCGACCTGATGGCGGAACTATCGGGACGAGCGACGAACCGCCATCCGGCAACGGCGTTGGAGCCGCCAAGCAACCGTTAGGTAAGGCGTCTTTGAGTTCGGTTCTATTCGCGGTCTGCCTCAGTGCCGGAACGCTGGTGCTGGGTTTGGTGGCATTCGGACCATTGACCATGCTGATCTTCACTGTGGGATTCGCCGGCGGGTTGGTGTTATGGCTGGTGACACCATCCAACGGAAACTGGGCCGATGTGAAGGCGCCATACTGGATCGCGTTGTTCTTGTTTGTCCTCCACCGCGTCGAGGAGAAACAGTTCGGCTTCTTCGACTTCCTATCGAATGTCACTGGGGCCAGCAAACCTTCGACACTGTCGCCGACGGTCCTTGCGTTGGTGATCGTTTCGGTCGGCGCGTGGTCATTGATCCCGCCGTTGATGAAGCGCGAGAGCCCATTCGGAACTTATCTCGCGTGGACGTTCTTCACTTCCATGGGCATCACCGAGTTGGCCCATTACCTCGTCTTTCCGTGGTTGAACGATCGCGTGTTCGCCTATGTTCCTGGCATGTGGACGGTAATCGTGCTTGCTCCGGTCGCTTGGTGGGGCATGAAGCGACTGGCGCTCGGACGCCGATGATCGTCACCATGGTAGAACTATCTACGTAGATACACCGTAGATCGCTCCGCGTGCGAAGTGCTACGGAGCGAAAGGAAACGCACCATGAACCCAATGACGCGAATTTTGCTGACCGCCTTCCTCGCCATAACGGTCGCCATTGGCGCGGGTGTGTACTTCTCGACCCGGGACGGGGGATCTGCACCGACGTCGCAGGCAGAAGGCGGGCCGCAGGTGGTCCGCGAGAATAGCCATCGCCTGAGCTCGGCTCCGGACAGCGATGTGACGTTTGTCGAGTTCCTCGACTTCGAGTGTGAAGGCTGCCGCGCAGCCTTCCCTGCCGTTGAACAACTGCGCACCCAATATGGCCAGCAAGTCAACTTCGTTGCGCGCTACTTCCCGATGCCCGGCCATTTCAACGGAGAGCGAGCAGCCCGCGCAGTCGAGGCGGCCGCCCAGCAGGGCCAGTTTGAGGCTATGTACAAGAAGATGTTCGAGACGCAAGACCAGTGGGGCGAGAAGCAGGTACCGGCTGACGACGTATTTCGCGGATTCGCAACGGAACTCGGCCTCGACATGGCCGCGTGGGACGAAGCCTACAACGCGCAGGCCACGCTCGATCGGATCCAAGAGGATGTCGCAGACGGCACGGCACTCGGCGTCCAGGGCACACCCACCTTCTTCCTCAACGGCGAGCAACTGCAGATCCAAACTTATGCAGACCTCGGCACCGCGATCAAGGAGGCACTCTCTAAATAGAACCAGCTCGGGATGCAGTTCACGCGTGATCAGCTGGTCCGCGCCACCGTGGGAATGCCGTGGAACACCTTTCTGATGCCGCGACGCTTAGAGAGCTAGCATGCCCGGCGCTGCGCAGCCTCCTAGGGATGACGACCGTCGACCCGCTGACGTCCGTCTGTCGGTAATTGAGGAAGATCCGCCTGGTGCAGTAGCTGCGGCGCCTTATTTTGCTCAGGGGTGTAGGGGCAGTATTGAGTTGCCACGTAAAGCTGCCGTTCGACGGGTTGATGTCAAGGCCGTGGATGTGCACCATTCCAGTAACAACCCGAGGTTCAGGCTACGTAAGTCAATAATAGAGGGGCGGTTTTCGGCTACCGCGTGACGCGGCAGTGGGTAGCTCGAACACTTCTTCGCAGCTGGAAACGTCTTCATCAAATCTTCATCGGATCACGAGCCGACCCATACCCGGCTTGCCGACGCTTGAGTGCGGCGGCGCGAGGGCGTGCCGTTGAGGCACGGTGTCACGACGATGTTCGAGGAAGGATGTGCGATGCAGCACAAGCGTTTTGGATTCGGGGTTGCGGCGCTTGCGGTGTCGGCCCTGTTTATCAGCGGCTGTTCGAATGCGGGAAACGAGTCTCCGTCATCGATGAGCAGCACCTCGGCAGCAGCGTCGGCGTCGGCTTCGCCCAGTACTGCTAGCCGCGACGCTGCCCATAACGATGCTGACGTGACGTTCGCTCAGGGCATGATCCCGCACCATCAGCAGGCGATCGAGATGAGCGACATGCTGCTCGGCAAGCAGGGAGTTGATCCTGCCGTAGTGTCACTCGCCAACGAGATTAAGAACGCTCAGGGTCCTGAGATCGAACAGATGCAGGGCTGGCTGCAGGACTGGGGAGCCTCCTCGTCGACAACTGCTTCCACCACCGCCGCAATGCCCGGCCATGACATGCCCGGCCATCAAATGCCCAGCGGAGACGCGGGTGACATGCCGGGCATGAGCGGCGGGGGTATGGGCATGATGTCGGAGGCCGATATGGCTGCACTTCAGAACGCGCAAGGCGCTGAGGCAAGCCGACTCTTTTTGACGCAGATGATCGAGCATCACAAGGGCGCGATCATGATGGCGCAGCAGGAAGTTGACAACGGCAAGTTCCCGGCGGCGGTCGAGATGGCGCGCAACATCGTGTCTTCTCAGCAAGCGGAGATCGACACGATGCAGGGAATGTTGGACAAGTAGCGCGGAGGGGGCACTCGTCAGGGACGCGTTGAGTCAGCCGTCGCAGGGTGGTGCTCGCTGCGTATCGGGGTGATGGGCAGGGCGATGGTGAATGTTGCGCCGGCGCCGGGTCCAGCGCTGGCTACCGAGATGGATCCGCCGTGGGCTTCGATGAGCGCTTTGGCGATGGCGAGACCTAATCCGGCGCCGCCGTGCTCGCGGTCGCGGGCGGTGTCTGCCCGGTAGAACCGTTCGAACACTCGGGTGACGTGCTTGGCGGGGATCCCTTCTCCGGTGTCAGCGACAGCGATTTTTACTCGGTCGCCGTCACGAAGACAATGAAGGTGTACCGACCCGCCGGGCGGTGTGTGCCGTAGCGCGTTCTCCAACAGGTTCCCCAACACTTGAGACAGTCGTTGTTCGTCGGCCCACAGCGGCGGCAGCGGTTGCTGGAGGTGTACGTGCAGTCTGACCCCCTTGGTGTCATAGCGTTCTTGTGCTGCTGCGACGCACTGGCGGGTTAGGCGGTCCACGTCGAGGGAGGCGTAGGACATAGACACCGCACTTTCCTCCGCCTTCGCCAGCGCGGCGACGTCATCGGAGAATCGCACCAGCCGACGGGTTTGGTCGCGCAGCATGGCTGCTGTCTGGGGTGTCAAGGAGCGCACACCGTCTTCGAGTGCCTCGATGTAGGCCTCGAGTACTGCCACGGGTGTGCGGATCTCGTGCGCGAGGTCTCCGAACAGTTGCTGCCGTGTCGAATCGACGGCTTGAAGCCGGGAGGCCATTTGGTTGAATGCGGTTGCGAGGGCGTCGAAGTCATCGCCGAGGCGCGGCGGTGACACGCGGATGTCGTAGTTCCCTTCAGCGACATCGGTGGCCGCGGCGGCGACTTCGGTGACGGAGCGTTGGAGGCGTCGACTGACGTAGAAGCTGACCGCGAGGGCGGCCAGTGCTGACACCGCTAGGGCGCCTCCGATGGAGATGACCGTTGCGTAGCCGTAGGCCTCTTCGGCGTGGACTTCTTCCAGGGAGTCCATCGGGACACCGGCGCGGTGGAGGTGTTCGCGGAACAGCGGTGGGCCGACCACGGCAGCGACCACCGCGGTCGTCGCCGTTCCGGCCGCCAGCACGATGGCTTGGGCCGCCAGGAGTCGCAGGCCGATACCGGGACGGCCCGGCCGTCGACGCCGGCGAGGGGTCGACGTAGGTGGGGGAGTCACTGTCCGGTTCCCATCCGGTATCCGACACCTCGAACCGTGGCGATGTAGCGGGGGCGTGCGGCGTCGTCGCCGAGTTTGCGTCGTAAGTGTCCGATGTGGACGTCGACGAGGTGTTCGTTGCCGACCCAGGGTTCGTCGCGGATTATTTCGAGAAGTTGTCGGCGGCTCAGCACGATTCCTGGCCGCGCGGACAGGGCTTCGAGAATGTCGAATTCGGTGCGGGTCAACAGGATTAGTTCGTCGTCGATATGTACCTCACGGGCGGCGACGTCGATGCTCAGTGCGCCGAAGCGGCGCGGCGGGGCTGTCTCTCGTTCGGCGGGTGCGGCGGCTGTTTGCAGGATGCGGGGTCGCCGCAGCATGGCGCGGATGCGCGCTACCAGCTCGCGGGGACTGAAGGGTTTGGTGATGTAGTCGTCGGCGCCGATGGTGAGGCCGAGCACGGTATCGAGTTCGGTGTCACGGGCGGTGAGCATGACGACGTAGGCGTCGGAGAAGTTCCGCAATTGCCGGCAGACCTCGAGTCCGTCGATGCCGGGTAGGCCGAGGTCGAGGATGACGACATCGGGATCCAGGTCGCGTGCGACGGCGATTGCGTCGACACCGTTGCCGGCGACGACGGCTTCGAACTGCTCGCGTTCGAGGTAGCTGGCTACCACTTCGGCTAGGGGGAGTTCGTCGTCGACGACCAGCGCGCGGTATCCCTTCGCGCTCTCAGGCGCGCCCAGGTGGTGGTGCTGCATGTCCCATATGGTGCCTGCTGGTGCGCCCGTAACGAGGCGTGGCTGCCCGAGCGGCTCGATCTTCAGCAGATCTTCACAGGACTCATACCGTTTTCCTCCTGCGGTGGGGTGAGGCTCACTGTGGAGGAGGGCCTGACATGCGTTGGCTGATGGACGTGTGCCCGAACGGTCTCGGGTGGCAAGCGTGGCTGATCCTGTGTGCCGTGGTCGTGGTGCTGTGGGCGGCTGCGATCGCCGGCGCGACGGCGCTATTCAATGCGTCTCGCTGGCCGCGTCGTTCGGGGCGGCCTGACGTGCCCGAGGAGGCCGATCCGCAGCGGCCGCACCGCGGCGCACTGACCGGTCCACCGGCTCGACATCGCGGCGATGTCAATATTCGATCAAGCGGGTGACGTAGGGCGTCATGCCGGAGGTGCGCACGGGCGAGATCTTGACGACCGACCCGGTGTAGGGGGCTTCGATCATCATGCCGTCGCCCAGATACATCGCTTCGTGCTGGCTGGCGTTGGGGCCATAAAAGATAAGGTCACCGCGCTGCATCTGTGACGAGGGAATTTTGCGGCCTGCGTTGTATTGCGACCCGGAGTAGTGGTCGAGTTTGATGCCGACGCCGGCGAAGGCATACAGCATCAGGCCCGAACAGTCGAAACCCACGGTGTTGGCGCCCTGGTCGATGCCTCGTGACGGGCCGTTGGCGTTGCCGCCGCCCCAGGAGTAAGGCACCCCCAGTTGTGACATGGCGCGGCGAATCACGAACTCTGAGGCCTGGCGGCCGTAGAGGCGGGGGATGCGTCCGTTGGTGATGCCGGGATCTGCGGCGGCGGTGACAGGAGACAGAATGCCGAGTTTGGTGAGGAACTTGCGGCCCATGTCGGCCGTCAGCTGCGCCGAGGTCGCCATGATCTTGAGGACGGCATTGATGATGGCCACCGGGTCGCCGGCCACGTTAGCGCTGGGCACCATCGGCAACGTGGTGTCCCACAGGCCCCCCTTGGTGGCGCCCCCCGGCGACGTGGTGCCGCGGTCCCACGGAGCACCGGATGCCGGCACAGTGCCGGGTTGCGCGGCACTGGGCGCGGCGGCTGTCGCCGCCACCGGTCGGGCGGCTTCCAGTCGAGCTTGAGCGGAGTCGCGTTCGGTAGCGAGCCGTTCGACCTCGCGTTGCTGTGCGGTAAACGTCTGTTGGGCGTCCCGGAGTGCGGCTACCGCGTCGTCTTGGCGGCGTTGGGCGTCCGCGGCGGCGCTCTCGGCGCGCGCCCGCGCTGCCGTCGCAGCAGAAAGCTTGTTGGCCTGATCGGTCTGCCGGCGCAGGAGGTTGTTGCGGACCCGCTGAAAGCTGATAGTGAGGGTCTGCTGGGTCGATGCCCCGGCCAGGATCTCCTCGGGACTTTGCGCCAGCGGCAACGCACCCGACGGCCCGTTCATATAGGTCGACGCGGCGAAGCGGTCGAAGCGCTCTTGCGCGGCCTCGATTGCGTGTTGGCTGTCGGTCAGGGCTTGGTCGCTGGCAACAACGTCGCGCCGGGCCTGCGCGAGGGTGTCGCGGGCGGCCGCGACCTCGACCAGGGCACGGTTGACGCCCTCCTGCTTGATCTGAATGTCGCTACCGACGTCGGCCATCCGCTGGTTCGCGTCGGCGACCGCTGCAACCAATGAGGGAACGTCGTCGCGGTCGGGGGTGCCGTCGTGACCGGCAACAGCGGTACCCGGGGCGCTGATTACCAGTGCCGGCGTCAGTGCGCAGAGACTCAGAAAAGAAGTGAGGCGCAGCATCGAATCTCCTCAGCTGGGGTGAGCGTTGTCGAGCCGCGCACCTAAGCCGAACGGCGCCCGCGGCACTTCTACTATCGAGCTGAGTACGTAGCACGATAGTACTCAGTCGGAACGTACATCACTTTGGTATCAGGAGGAACGTCTGTCACAGTCTCAGATCGGTTACGACTGTGCGCCACGGGCGCTAGTTTCACGCGCCGCGGCCGGTAGTGCAGAGATGCTGGCCTATGCGGTCGAGGTGAGGCGTATCGCGGCTTTTGCCAGCTCGGCGGCTACATTGGGGGCTGAAGGGGCTCGGGGCGCGAGGAGGCCAGCTCGTCGCGGAGAGCGGGAGAGGCGCAAATGGAACAGCGAGGATTCGGCGACCTCGAAGCGGTGGTCATGGATTGCGTGTGGGATTACGCCGAGCCTGTCACGGTGCGTGAGGTTTTCGACGAGATCTCTCAACGGCGCCAGATCGCGTACACCACCGTGATGTCGACGATGGACAACCTGTACCGCAAGCGCTGGTTGCAACGTCAGCGCGATGGGAAAGCGTACGTGTATCAGGCGTCCATGAGCCGCGAGGAGCGTTCCGCGCGTTTGATGAAGGCCGCGTTCGACGCCGGCGGGGATACCGATGCGGTGCTGGCCTTCTTTGTTGAGCAGATGAACGCCGAGCAGTCCGCTCAATTGAAGGCGGCTCTGCGCAAGGGGCGTCGGTGATGACCGCCGCGCTGTGGCTGCTCGTCTATGGCAGCGCGCTGGCCTGGTGGGCGCCACCGGTTCTGAGGCGGATGACCAGTCACGGCATCAGCCCCCATATGGGAGTGGCCGCCTGGCTGGCCACCGTCGCCGCGACGTTGGCGGCGTGGCTCGTCGCGCTGATCTTGGTCATCGGCGCAACGACGGATAGTATTCGTACGGGCGCGGTCGTGACGCTGTGCCTGGAGCTGTTTGGCTTCTCCGAGCACACACCCATGGCCGGACGAATCGGTTCTGTTGTTCTCATCGCGGTAGGAACCCTGACATCAGGGTTCGTCGTCATGCGGATCGGTCGCTGCTTGTCGCGGCTGCGGGCGCGAAGTCACGAGCACGCGCATGCCGCGCGGATCGTCGGCCGACCCACCGACCATCCCAATGTGGTGGTCGTGGAGGCCGACCGGCCTGCTGCCTACTGCGTGGTCGGACGCCCGAACGCCATCATCGTTACCTCCGCGGCGATGAAGTCGTTGAACCGATCACAGCTCAAAGCGGTTCTGGCGCATGAAAACGCGCACATCTCGGGGCGCCACCACCACATCCTCATGGCGCTCCGCGCTTTGGGGGGCACACTGCCGTGGCTTCCGCTTTTCGCGACGGCCCCTCATCGTGTGGGTGAACTGCTGGAGATGTGCGCTGACGACACCGCCGTGCGCCGCGTCGGCACGCATCCGCTGTTGGCTGGATTATCTGCTCTGGCCGGAGAACACCCGCCTGCACGGGAAGGCCTCGCCGCGGCGGGAACAGCGGTCATCGCGCGAGCGCAGCGCCTGCTCACCCCGACACGTCGGCACGTGCGATGGCGCCACCGCATCTGCCTGACAGCCGCGATCACCGCCATGCTCGCCACACCCGCTCTCATTCAGGTGCTCTGCCACCACTAGCGCCTCAACGCCCGCCGCACGTTCCGCAGGTGAAGCCAATGCGCGTAGGCCGTCAGCAAAGGAAACACCGCTTGGCGCGCGGGCCGATAGAGAGCAGATTATCTACGTAGTAAAACCGTAGATGATCTGCGGTACAGGCAGCGCACTGGTCTATTGCATCTCCTTCGCGGAACCTCAAAAGGGCGTATTCGCAGGGGCATCGGGCGAAGTCGATCATGCGACGGAACGGCCGGTTGGCTCGGCGCAACGGCGGTCGCTGTCTGATCACAACCCGGCATCGGCTCAGGGGCCGAGCCTGAATTCGCCGATCCGCTGCTACAGTCGGCAACATCGTGAAGTACTTCGACGCGAACTCTGAGCAACGCCGCCGCGCCATCGTCGCGGCGTTGATCGCGTTCTGGACCGTCATCGTCGGAGCCGAGTGGGCACTGCCCGGCGTGAATGCGGCACCTGCGCACGGACCGCACACACTGGCCGCCAGTGCGGTCGGCGCGCCGATGTCTGTCGAGCTCGACCACCCCCACGTCTCCCAACCCGACGCCGAGTGCACGCCCGACACCCTGGCCGAAGCGATCCTGCCGCGGGGAACGGTCTCCCTGATCGCGCTCGCGTTGGGCCTCGTCGTGGCTGTGCTTCCGCTGCTGTGGTGCCAGGCGGCGAAGGCGCCTATCCGCGGTCCACCACGGAACGCCCGCGCCCTGCGCACCGGCCGCGACGTGCTCGCCCACCTGTGTATCGCGCGCCGCTGATCGGCTAGCGTCAGGCCCCGTCGTCTTCGACGGTGGCCGGTGACCGCTACCTGCCGTCAGTCGCCGCGCATCGTCGCGGCCTCACAGAAGCGACATTCATCGATGAATCCTGCCCTGCCAATCCGCCATGCACGCACTTCCCACACCCGATCGGCACAGCCACAACGCGGCCGCAACGAGCGGCCGGCCACCATGGTCGGCCAGACCCCTGTCTTGAGAATCAGCGCACCGTTCACGTCAGAAGAGCGGGGCTTTTGGGCCAAACTCGAAGGCTTCAACCCGGGAGGAATGAAAGACCGACCCGCGCTACACATGGTCGAACGCGCCCGCTCCCGCGGGGCACTTGCCCCCGGCGCCCGCATCGTCGAATCCACGAGCGGCACACTGGGATTGGGTCTCGCACTAGCCGGAACGGTCTACGGGCACCCCGTCACGTTGGTCACCGACCCCGGGATGGAGCCGATCATCCAGAATATGCTCGCCGCGTTCGGCGCCGACATCGAATTGGTCACTGAACCGCACCCACAGGGAGGCTGGCAGCAGGCCCGCCGTGACCGCGTGCAGAAGATCTTGGCCACCGACCCACGCGCCTGGCATCCCGATCAATACAGCAACCCCGATAACGTCGAGGCCTACCGCGGCCTGGCAGTGGAACTGAACGAACAACTCGGCGCCGTTGATGTCCTGGTGTGCTCGGTGGGCACCGGAGGCCACTCGGCCGGCGTCGCACGCGTCCTTCGTGAATTCAACCCGCAGCTGCGGCTGATCGGCGTCGACACGGTGGGCTCGACGATCTTCGGCCAGCCCGCGGCTTCTCGGCTCATGCGCGGCCTGGGATCGAGCATCTATCCCGGCAACGTCGACTACCAAGCGTTCAACGAAGTGCATTGGGTTGCCCCCGCGGAGTCGGTGTGGGCATGCCGCACCCTGGCGGCCACCCACTACGCCAGTGGCGGCTGGAGCGTCGGTGCGGTCGCCCTGGTTGCAGGCTGGGTCGCACGCAATAGCCCTGCCGGAGCCACTGTCGCAGCGATCTTCCCGGACGGTCCGCAACGCTACTTCGACACCATCTACAACGACGACTACTGCCGCGCCCACGGCCTGCTCGACGCAGCGCCCCCACGGCATCCCGCCACCATTGAGGACCCGATGACCCAGACAGTCACGGCGTGGACGCGATGCACCACCGTTGTCGACCCCACCGAGGTGCAGCCACGATGACCCTGCTGTCAGCCTTCCGCAGTTTTGGTTGGCCCAGCCGGATGCTGATGATCAACCAATTCGGCATCAACCTGGGCTTCTACATGCTCATGCCTTACCTGGCCGGCTACCTCGCCGGCCCGTTGGGGCTGGCCGCGTGGGCCATCGGCCTGGTGCTGGGTGTACGTAACTTCTCCCAGCAAGGCATGTTTCTCATCGGCGGCACTCTGGCAGACCGGCTGGGCTACAAACCGCTCATCGTTTGCGGATGTGTCCTACGGACAGCAGGATTCGGCCTGCTCGTCTTCGCCGAATCGCTGCCGGCGGTCCTGATCGCCTCGGCAGCAACCGGCTTCGCCGGCGCCCTGTTCAATCCTGCGGTGCGCGCCTATCTGGCGGCCGACGCGGGCCCACGGCGCGTGGAAGCCTTCGCGGTGTTCAACGTGTTCTATCAGGCGGGCATCCTGGCCGGACCCCTTGTCGGGCTGGCCTTGATGTTCGTCGATTTCCGAATGACAGCAGCCGCCGCAGCGGTCGTGTTCGCAGCGCTGACCGTGGCCCAACTCTTAGCATTGCCCCACCGCGCCGCGGGGACGCCTGATGAGAAGACATCGGTGCTGCAGGACTGGCGAACAGTAGCGGCCAACCGCTCCTTTCTGCTCTTCGCCGCGGCCATGATCGGGTCGTATGTTTTGTCATTCCAGGTCTATCTGGCATTGCCGCTTCAGGCGCGAGACCTGTTTCCGCGCAACGATTCCGTTGTCACCGCCATGATCTTCGTGGTCTCGGGTCTGGTTGCCGTCCTCGGCCAGATGCGGATCACCCGATGGTTCGCCCACCGCTGGGGCGCCGGCCGCTCCCTGGTGATCGGCATGCTGATCCTCGCGGCGTCGTTTTTGCCGCTGATCGTGCTGCCCGATGACACCAGGGCAGGCAGAGTCGCCGCCGCGACCGCGCTACTCGTCGCCACGGCGGTGCTGGCGGTCGGGTCGGCGGCCGTCTTCCCGTTCGAGATGGACACCGTCGTCTCATTGGCCAACAACCGTCTCATCGGAACGCACTATGGCTTCTACAACACTATCGTCGGAGTCGGCATTCTTGTCGGCAATCTGGCCACCGGCTCGCTGATGCAGGCCGCCCGAGATCTCGGGCAACCCTGGCTGCTGTGGGTTCTGCTGTCGGCAATCGGGCTGGCCTCCGCAGCGGCCTTGTTCCGGCTGGACCGACGCGGCCGACTTCAACCCGAACAGCTGACATCCTCTGGCCCGCAAACCCCCCGCTGAACACCCGAAGACGCGAACATGCCCGACACCCCATATCGCCATCTACGTAATAACTACGTAGATGGCGATATGCTGGTTCCAGCATCCGCGCGAACACCTTCACGCCGTGAATGGCCCACGCTGGCAAGGAGACTGCCACGACCATCGAGCCGCACCCCGCTTCGGGCAGCGTTGCCTCTCCGGCGATAGCTGCTGGGCGCATTCGCGTTCTGCTGGTTGAACCTCGGCGCATCTACGCCGACATGTTGGCCCGCACCCTGCGCGCCGAAGAGTTCGCCGTCGACGTCGCACGCTCACACGCTGCAGCGCTCACCGCGGTGCGCGACGATGACCCCGACGTGGTGGTGGTGTGCCTGGGATCATCCGCGCACGGCGCCGTCGTCCTTGACCGTGTTCGCCAGGCTGCCCAGTGCGGCGTCGTCGCGCTCGCCGACACAGAGGTGGCGCCTCTGGTATCGCGCGTCGGAGTGGTTCCCATCGGCTCCCGCGACATGCTCAGCACGCGAATACGGCGGACACTCAGGCATTCTCACCAACGCAGCGAGGACGGCGGCGCGCAGCGACGCCACGTCGACGATCTGGTGATCGACGTGGGGGTCCGGCGGGTCTATCAGCGCGGCAACGTCATATCGCTGACTCGAACGGAGTTCGCGATCCTCCGGGTTTTGTCCGATGATCCAGGGGAGCCCGTTACGTGCCGACGACTTCAGGAAGCCCTTTGGGGGGCAACGCAGCCCGGCGGGCGGTCGGCACTGGGTGTGCACATCGGCAATCTTCGTCGCAAGCTCGGTGACGCCCCGTCTTGTCCGCGCTATGTCCGGACGGTCCGCGGCATCGGCTACTGTCTGGCCGGCTGAACCGTTACCCGGTGCGGACAAGGCTTTTGGTGGGAGGAGCTGTGGCGAAAGCGTTCGGTCAGGTCTCGATAATCCGTACGACGTAGGGTGTCATCCCGGCGGTACGCACCGGTGAAACCTTGATGGGAACGCCGGTTTGTTGCGCTTCGATCATTTTTCCGTTGCCCAGGTAGATCGCTTCGTGTTGGCTTCCGCCGGGCCCCCAGAACAGGAGGTCACCGCGTTTAGCTTGCGCGGGAGGTACCTTGCGGCCAGCGTTGTACTGGTCGCCGGACCATCGCGGCAACAGTACTCCGACGCCGGCGAAGGCGAATCGTGTCAGTCCTGAGCAGTCGAAACCGACGGTGCCTGCGCCTTGGTCGACACCGCGACTAGGGCCGGTGAGGCTGCCCCCTCCCCAGGAGTAGGGAACGCCGATCTGCGTTCCTGCCCTGCGGATAACGTATTCGATCGCCTGGGCACCGTAGAGGCGGTTGCCGCGGACGCTCGTTTGGGGGCTTGCCGCGGGACTGACGAGTCCGAGACTGCTCAGGAAGCTACGCCCCAAATCCATCGCAGTCTGGGTGGCAACGGCCGTCGCCTGCAAGGACGCGTTGGCGATGGCAACCGGATCGCCGGGCGCTCCCGCACTCGGGATCTTGGGCAGGAGTGGATCCCACGGACCGCCTGTCGGCTCGGCGGAGGCTGCTGGCGTGCACGCCAGAAGTACCGTCGCGACGACGGCAACGATCACCCCAGTCAGGCGAAAGCCGAACGCAGATACGCGGCCTTCCTCCGGGCGGACGCATCGGGCCATCGGTTCCATATGGCGTTCTTTCTTTCGGCTGTCGGAGCGCCGGTGATTGGTTTCGCCAACAAAGGCGAAACAGAGCGTTCCATACTGCGCAGCAACGATATACGTAGCAAATACGTAGATCAGCCTAACTCACATATGCCTCATTAGTAACATCAGCAACATAATTACAATGCTGGAATTTCGGCTGAAATTGCGAATGGTGTTTTGCGATGGGTGCCTGAAAGAGTCGATCGTCGATGGCGGGACTACGAAGTAGCGGTGGTCCGGACATGTGAAAACGCCGTTACCTGGGGGCGGCAAACCAAAGGTGTCGTAGCGGAAAGGGCTGCGCTACCTGTGCGGCGTGGGCCCCACGGCGCGCGATGCTTGGGTGACACTCGGCATGCGAAACCCGGTTCGGTGGATGCGAACGTCCTGCTGACACGCGTAACTGGTGCCACGAGGTGACTGGGAGGCGGCGGTTGTGAGTCTCCGCTTCTGATCTGATTTCAGAGGTTGGCGTTGCCGACTTTCCACTGATCCCAAGGGATGTTCCAGTCACCTAAACCGTCTGTTCCCGACAGCGTGGGGCCGGTGGTGTTGATGACCTCAACGATGTCGCCGCGTCGGGTGTTGTCGTAGAACCATCGGGCGTTGGCCGGATTGACGTTGAGGCATCCGTGGCTGACATTGGCGATGCCTTGGCTGCCCACCGACCACGGTGCAGAGTGCACGTAGATCCCGCTGTAGGACATCTGGGTCGCCCACTCCACCTCGGTGCGGTATCCGTCGGGAGAGTTGACTGGAACTCCGTAGGTGGACGAATCCATCACCAGAAACGAGTAACGATCTCCGATGATGTAGGCGCCGTTATCGGTCGGGGTCTTGGCTTTGCCCATGGAGATGGGCATGGTCTTGACGGTCTGACCATTGCGCCGCACAGTCATCGTTTTGGTGGCGTCATCGGCGGTGGCGATGACCTCGTCACCGATGGTGAACTGGGTAGTGACGTCATCCTGACCGAATAGCCCGTCACCGAAGTTGACGCCGTAGGCGTTGACCGACACCTCTACTGTTGTTCCCGGTTTCCAGTATTCGGCTGGGCGCCAACGTACTTCGCGATTGTGAGCCAGTAGAAGGCTCCCTCGACCGGGGGGTTGGTGGTCACGTTGATCGCTTGCTGCGCCGCAATCCGGTCGGTGATGTTTTCATCGAAGCGGATCGCGATGGGTTGGCCGACGCCAACCGTCTCCCCGTCGTTGGGCAGGACGTAGGGCATCGTTAAGTTGTCGGGCGAGTGGGTTTCGAAGGTCGCTGTCGTAGTGGTCGCGCCGCCCAGTCCAAGGGCCTGGGCATCAAGGGTGTACTGCTTGTTGTAGCCCAGCGGCTCGGCAGACGACCAGGACACGCCATCGGGGCTGAGCTGTCCGTCGACGAGTTCGCCGGCTTCGTTGGTCAACGAGACTTGGCCGAGAACGCCGTCACCGGCGGACACGGTAACAGGGGAGTCCACCGCGACGCCGATCGCTCCGTCGGTCACCGACGCCTGCAATTTGGGGACTAGCAGGTCGGCGAATGGGGTGCCTTTATCAGTGATGACCTCGGGCTGGGGCGCGGCGGCCGGCGACGAGCTGCACGCGGCCGCGATCAGCAGCACCGCCATCGCCAGGACGGCCGTCCGCAGCCACTGCGCCGTGGCTCGAAACATGGGTAGGCGGCCTGTCTGCGGCATGTATGAGATTCTCCGAATCGGTTTGTTGTGACCGGCTAACGGGCTGAGCACCGCGGTGTGCGCGCCGCACCGGCCGGACGCGGGCGACGGTGGACCGTTCACGACGTGAAGTCTTCTCGTCAGTCGTTTGGCTTTCGTAGTCCTTCTATGAAGATTCGATAAAGCCCGACTGGGTGAGTTTCACCGGCTTGGTCGATGGCACGTCTTCGCGCTCGTGGGGCGCCAGGGCGCGCAGTCGTCCCAAGCGGTAAGCGTCCGATCGTAGCGACGGAGCGGTCTTTGGTTCGCCGTGAACACTGCACAGGTGGGCTCTTCGGTCAGCCGTGTCTACGTCTGGATGCTGGCTACGGGCGGCCCCAGCCGATGAGAGCGAGGAGATTGGGGACCATGAGCGCTAGGGGCGAGGCAAGCCACCAGCCTCGCGGAGAAGATGGGTTTGCGCACCCACCCAAACAGGCGCGCGGTGACCAGTGCAGCGTGTTCCGGGGAGGCAGCACCAGGCAACGATCGATGCCAAACGCTATCATCGCTTGTGGCGAACGATAGTCCTGGCGGCGATGCCGCTGCCGCGTCGCGCTGGGGCGGGGCGGCGCTGCTGCGGCCGGGGGTGTTGGCCTTCACCGGATCGATCGGCCCCACTGATGTCCACGCGCATCACGCCGTTCAGATCGTCACCGCGACGACGGCCTTGACGGTGCTCGACGAGCACGGCGACCGGCATCGGGGCACGAAGGTCGTCGTGCCCGCCGACGCGCCGCACCGGATCGAGGTCGGCGCCCAGGAGGGCACGGTGGTGTTCCTGGAGCCGGAATCCGCGCCGGGGCACGCCGCACACTCCCGCGCCGTCCGCTCCGGGTGGACCGTCTCCCCAGTCCTGACCTTCACCCGGCGACGAGCCTTGGCCGCGGTGGTCGACGAGCTGATCGCGCACCTGGCGCCCGCCACGGCCGACAACGCCACCGGGGGGCGGCATCCCGCCATCGATGACGCACTGCGGCTGCTGCCCGACCTGGTGGCGGCGGGACCGGTCAGCGGCACCGAACTCGCGGGGCTGGTCGGCCTTTCGGCGAGCCGACTGACGCATCTGTTCACCGAGCAGGTAGGCATCCCGCTGCGGCGGTACGTGTTGTGGTCACGGCTGCGGGCCGCGATCACCCGGGTGCAGGCCGGAGATGATCTGACCGGCGCGGCGCACGGTGCGGGGTTCGCCGATAGCGCTCACCTGACCCGTACCACCCGTGAGATGTTCGGCCTGCCACCCTCGGTGCTCAGCCGCCACGTCTCCTGGGATCTCGACAGCGGGTAGCCGAATCATTCAAGCCTCGTCGCGGCGGTGACCGCGACGATTCAGGGCATGAGTACGACTTCTTCTCCGCCTTCGACGAGGGTGATAACTGCGGTCCAGGCGGTGGCCCGCTACGGCTACGTGCCGTTCATGCTGATCGGCCTCAACGGTGCGGGCATCGCCGTCGCCGCCGCAGGCGCACCCAAGTACTGGCTGCTGATCATTCTGGCGGCCGCGATCGCGACGGCGTTCGTGGTGGAGCGGATCATCCCCTATGACCCGCAGTGGAACCACGACCGCGCCGACAGCACCCGCGACCGCATCCACGTCGCGGTCAACGAAACCCTCATCCTGGCCAGCGTCGCCGCCATCCCGCTGCTGGCCGCGATCGTCCCCGCGCCCCAGTTGTGGCCGCACAGCTGGCCATTCGTCGCACAGGTCCTCGCCGCGATCCTGGTCGCGGACTTCGGGATCACCGTGGTTCATTTGGCCAGTCACAAGATCGGGGTGCTCTGGCGCTTTCACGCGGTGCACCACAGCATCAGCCGCTTCTATGGCCTCAACGGCCTGATGAAACACCCGCTGCACCAAACCGTGGAGATGGCCGCCGGGGTCGCACCCCTGATCCTGATCGGGCTGCCCGTCAACGTGGCCTCAGCGCTGGCCCTGGCGGTGGCGATACAGCTGCTGCTGCAGCACTCCAACGCCGACTACCGCATCGGCCCCGCCAAATACGTCCTGGCCCTCAATGAAGGACACCGCTTCCACCACCTCAAATGGGCCGGCATCGGTGACGTCAACTTCGGGTTGTTCACCCTGGTGTGGGACCACCTGATGCGTACCTTCTCCTATGACCCCGCCCGCCGCTTCGACTCCACCCAGCTCGGCATGGCCGCCAAACCCGACTATCCCACCGGATACCTTGCCCAACTGCTCTACCCGTTCACCGGTTCCGGCGGCTGCCACCTCGGATCGGCCCAATCTGACCCCCACCGTGGTTCGGCAAGCAGCATTAAGGGATCGGTGACGTAAGTGGACTTGGGAGGTCAGGCGAGTGCCAAGAAGAGCTTCTCGAGTTCGGCTTCGGTCATCGGCTTGGCGCTCTCGCTGCCGTCGCCGGTGATGCATTCGCGCAGGCCGGTCGCAACAATCTTGAATCCCGCCCGGTCGAGGGCTCGCGAGACAGCGGCGAGTTGGGTAACAACGTCTTTGCAGTCGCGTCCCTGCTCGATCATCGCAATCACGCCGGCGAGCTGTCCTTGAGCGCGTCGCAGCCGATTTAATACTGCGGCGATGCTGTCTTCGTCGCCAACCATCGTGGCTTCCTTTCCTGCGGTTTCACCAATTTCAACAGTACCCGTGGGGGTATGCTTCCCGCGCGCTCATAGCGGTCACCGCGCCGCAGCCGGCTTCATGTGAGCGAGGAGGATCCAACGCAACGGGCAGTACCTGGTACGGCTGCAGGTGAAATAGACGCCTACGCCGATGACGGTCAGGGCTAACGACGCGGCACCGACCACTGGTGTTGTCTCCAGCGCGAGGATCATCGCCGCCATCAGCAAAACGAACCAGCCGAACAGCTTGCGCAGCGTTTCGGGGTCGACCCTGCCAGTTAGCCGTCCGCCGATCAAACCGCCCACCACTGCAGCGGCCGTGACCATCGCTGCCAGGCTCCAGTCGATCCGTACACCGGTCAGGTGTCCGGCTAGATGTACTGACCTGAGAGGTTAGGTACGCGGCTGGCTGGTGCTTGACCGCCGAGTGCTGTGTGGCCGCGGTGGTGATTATAGGTGTGCAACCAGCGCGGGTATTCGTCGCAGCGTTGCGCGTCGCTGGTGTAGAGCCGCG
>NZ_JBGGKV020000022.1:0-40032 GCF_041287165.2 Mycobacterium bulgaricum
GTTTCTCTAGATATGAGACTGGCATTGTTTGCAGTGTGTTCGCACAGCCCCGTCACCGTGTCTCCGAATTTGAACTTGAGGCGAATAGCTTTATTACGAATTTGAACTTGACGCGAGGTGTGCACGGTCCGACATTGGGGCTAGCGTTGGAGAGCAAAGGCGCGAAAGGACGAGATCGACGTGAGCAACCCCAACGAGGTTCGCGACTTCATTTGGGTCGAACCGCACCACGGCGATTACGTGATGCTGTCGAGGGCCGCAGGCATGCTGGCCCTACACGCGGCGGCAGCCAGTATGCGCCGCAACACACCTGGATTCATCCCCGACGAACGACTTGGTTCTGACACCACGTTGCTCGCTCTAGAACTCGTCCTGTCCGGCTTGTGGCGGCGAGTAGAGGGTGGCTACGACATTGTCGATGCGTGGGAGCGTCGCGTTAGGTAAAACCTGGCTCGTGAACGCAGGACCAGGGGGCGTTAGGGACGCCAACGTGCATGGCTGGCTCGCGGCTCGCCGAAATTGCATGCCCATTCGAGCCAGGCGACGTACTCGTGGTGCAAGGGCGTACCAGTCGCAGAGTTCACACCATGGTCCTCATCGCGCGATTTCAAGTTTCTTCGCGATCATTCAGCCTTCACACCACCGGAAATGGGGAACGATCCGAGACAGGATCTTGGCCGTCCGACATCTCTAGAAACAAGACAATGTGGCCTAGCCCATCGTTGTCGATTGCGTGGGATTTCGGTTCTTGGCTTCACCGCCGCGCCGCTCGTCACTGTCCGGGTTTCTTGATGGGTATAGGACGGTGATGAAGATGTCTCTTACGCTGATGGTGGTTGGAGTGGGCGCCCTGACCGCAGCGGTGTTGAGCTACGCGCTGGGACTCGCCCAGGCGGGGACTACAGCAGGGATTGCGGCACTGTTGCTCACTGGAGCTGGTCTAGCACTGCTCAATCAAAATGGTCGATACGCGGCCCAGCAGCAGCGCACCTGGCCCGGTGACTGAAGTCACCCACCCCGGTTATCCCCGCGCCGATCTTGGAGGTTGCACTCGTCGATAACGCGTCGCCCCGGCATCCCCGGTGGCACCGTCTTGGGAACCCGCGAGCCCGGGGGCGCGGTGGTGGTCGGTGTCGGGAAACCACTTAGTAACTCCGCCACGAGTTCACGCTGGGTCACCCACCGATGAACCCCACCATCAGCCCACCCTTGACGACGATCAATGGCTGCACTTATCCGCTCATCCGAGCGGGCCGATTTGGTGCGGTGCCGCCGGGGTATAGCCGCTTTATGTCTTCAACCAACGAGCAGCCCGACCTTAGTGACGTGTTGACCCCCGGTGAGGAAGTTCACCCGGATCGCCACGAGCACGCTAAAGAAGGTAAACACCTCGATGAAGCTGAACTTGAGCGACGCACTCAGCACGAACGTGACGTAGTGCACGGTGAACCCACCACCTAGTTGTTCTGGAAGGGCCCCGTCTGCCGCCCGAATCTGCAGATGGCAATAACATCGTGAGAAAGAGGCCGTGGAGATGAAGGCGGAACCGGGAAACAGCGCTGACGCCCCGATTGGTGAGCTATTAGTTCAGTTGTCGACGCAGACGTCGCGGCTGGTGCGCGATGAGATGCGGTTGGCGCAAAAGGAATTCGCGGATTCAGCCAAACACGCCGGCATCGGCGCTGGCCTCATCAGTGTCGCCGGACTGTTAGCGGTGTTCGGGTTGGCCAGTCTTATCACCGCGGCGATCGCCGCTCTTGCGCTGGTACTACCGGTCTGGGCGTCAGCATTGATCATCGCTGCGGCTCTGTTCATCATCGCCGGCATCGCGGGTCTTATCAGCAAGAAACAACTCAGTGAAGCCTCCCCCGCCCCGGAGGCGACCATTGCCAATGTCAAACAAGACCTCACCGAAGTGGAGAACGCCCGTCATGGCCACTGAGCAGTCACCGTCGCAACCACCCTCACCCGACCTCTCCGGCGAGCCTGGGCCTGACGCCAGCGCCGCGGACATTGAAGCTGATATCGAGAAAACGCGTCACGAACTCGGCAACACCGTGGAGGCACTGGCCGCGAAAGCGGACGTGAAAGGTCAGGCACAACGCAAGGCTGCCGAGGCGAAAGCCCGACTCACCGACAAAGCTGTGCAGGCCCGCGAAGTGGTCGCCGAAAAGGCCAGTGCCGTGCAAACGGCCACCCAGGAAGCGCTCACCGACAACACCGGAGCGGTGAAACCGACGGTGCCGGTCGCCGCCATCGTGGCTGCAAGCCTGCTCATCGTCGGCATTCTGGCGTGGCGTAGCCGTCGCTAGCGTGCGCGTTAGCTCAGAGAAAGAGGTGTCCGTCGTGGAGAAAACCACGAGTACGTCGGCCAAGATTCTGTATCGACCAGTGGGGCTGCTCAGTTCGGTGGTGGGTGGACTTCTCGCTGGCGTCATCTTCAAACAGGTGTGGCAGCGCGCCACCCCCGGTGACAAACCCGATCCGCCGAAGGCGTTAGAGACCGAGTATCCGTTCAAAGAGATTCTGTTGGCCGCCGCCATCCAAGGCGCTATCTTCTCCGTGGTCAAGACAGTGATCGACCGTCAAGGTGCCCGGCTGTTCGAGAGGGCCACCGGCGAATGGCCCGGCAGTTGACCGCGGCCACCACTCCAACCGCTTCGACAGAGGGAAGATGTGAGATGGCAATAGTGACGGGTTCAGTCGAGGTGGCCGCACCGCTGTCAGCGGTGTACAACCAGTGGACGCAATTCACGTCTTTCCCCCACTTCATGTCCGGGGTTGAGCAGGTCACCCAGATCGATGACACCCACACCCATTGGGTAATCAGCCTCGGCGGGGTAACCCGCGAATTCGACGCCACCATCGTGGTGCAGCACCCTGATCAACGTCTGGCCTGGAGCAGCACCGACGGAACCACCCACTCCGGAGTAGTCAGCTTCGAGACCCTAGACGACACGCACACCCGGGTCACCGTGGAAATGAATTGGCAGCCCGCCGGTCTGATCGAAAAGGTCGGCAAAGGATTGGGTTTCGATGGCCGGCAGGTTGGCGCTGATCTGGTCCGGTTCAAGTCGTTCATCGAGAACCGAGGCAGCGAAACCGGTGCCTGGCGAGGAGAGGTGCCCGCCCGATAGCCACGAGTGGCGCCCAGAGCCACGCGACTGGACACCGGTCATCACCGTCGGCTGTCCCGCGAACACGAGGTCCGAACCAAACAATGAGTGTTAGGTCACCTGCCCGGAGGGGCAACCGGTGCACTATGGCCGAGACAACAGCGCAGGACGAGGACGACCGAACCGGAGACGACAACACACGCACCCAGGACAAGGAGCAGCATGCTCCTGATCCCGACGATGCACGCAAACCGGATTCCCCCGACGACCTCACCAAAGCATCGTGGCTTATGTGTTGCGGAAAACTGCCCGCGAATTCAGTGCCGACCAGTGCACGGATCTCGCCGCGGCGCTGACCTATTACGCGGTGTTGTCGCTGTTCCCGGCGTTGCTGGTGTTGGTGTCCTTGCTGGGGGTGCTCGGTCAGGGCCAGCGCACCGTCGACGCCCTGCTCGAGGCGGCCAGCGGGGTTGTTCCCGCGTCGGCGCTCGACCTGCTGCGCCAGCCCATCGAACAAGCCGTCAACAGCCCGACGGCAGGAGTAACCCTGCTCATCGGGGCACTCGCGGCACTGTGGTCAGCATCGGGCTACGTCGGCGCATTCGGGCGAGCAGTGAACCGCATCTACGAAATCGACGAGGGCCGCCCAGCGTGGAAGCTGCGCCCGCTGCAATTGGTCCTGACCTTGGCGGCTCTGCTCCTGGCGGCGGCGGTGGCGTTCATGCTCGCAGTCAGCGGCCCGGTGGCCGCAGCCGTCGGCAACGCCATTGGGCTGGGTGCGGTGGCGCAGACTGTATGGGCCCTGGCTAAATGGCCAGTGATCCTGGTCCTTGTTGCCTTGGCCGTGGCCATCCTCTACTACGCCACCCCGAATGTGCAGCAGCCGAAGTTCCGGTGGCTCAGCATCGGATCGGCCATCGCCATCCTGGTATGGGTCACCGCGTCGGTCGGGTTCGGTTTCTACGTCAGCAATTTCAGCAACTACAACAAAACCTACGGTTCGCTGGCCGGGGTGATCGTATTCCTGCTGTGGCTGTGGCTGACCAACCTTGCCCTGCTCTTCGGCGCCGAACTTGACGCCGAACTCGAACGCGGGCGCCAACTCCAAGCCGGCATACCCGCCGAGAGCGAACTGCAATTGCCCCCCAAAGACACCCGAGTGGTGGACAAGAACCAAAAAGCCGACGAAGAGGACATCCAACGCGGACGCCAACTTCGCCACACCAAAGGACAACGCGAATAACACCCACCCTCGGTCGCGCCCAGTTCCCTTCGTTCACCCCGGCGGAGATCAACTTTTCTTCACTACCGGGGGGTGGGGACCTGGCCCGCCATATGTGACGAGACCAGATCTGATCCGTCTCAGATCTCTACAAACGAGAACAGCTCCTGGCGACACCGTGTCCCCCTTAGCGCCCTTGTCACGCACGTAGTGCTGTGTGACACTGTTTATCGGGTGTCATACAAAATTACGTTAAGGAGGGCGATATGGCCGTCTTGAATATCCGAGTCGACGATCAGGTCCGAGATGAACTCAAGGACATGGCTGACGCCGAGGGTGTCACCGTCAGCGAGTACGTCCGCGATCTGCTCACGGCGGCGCTCGTCCCTGGCTATGAGTCCAAGGAGGACCACGGTGACCTGCCGGCGCCGGAGACGATGCGGATTGCCGATCGGCAGGTGCTCTCTCTGCTTCACCGCATCCTCGCGCGCGTGCTGCCCGAGGACAACGACGACGTGGACGGAGACCTCGGTTATCAGCTGGGGCGTGCGCGGGTGATCGAAGCGGGCTACACCGGGGAGTACTGGCGTGAAGTCGCCGGGTTCAGCCCCGAGCTGTCCAAGCGTGATTGTGGCCGTGTCCTGGACATCCTCGACATGTTCCGCATCATCACCTTCAGCATCCGGCGACTGGAGAAGGACGGGACCGCCGTCGACGAGGACCTCAAGTACGAGCTGGAATTTAAGGGCTTCGACGGCAACGACGGACTGGAAAACCACATGGCCCACTACGTCGAGTTCCTCATGAGCGACGGCCGGTGGGCTGAACTGCACGAACAGTGGAAGAGCAACGACGAGGGGAACTCCCACGCCCTCATGCTTGATACCTACATGCGCATGGTTGCCGAACACCGCCGCATCAAGGCCAGCCGCGACCGCGGATTCCACCGAGAGGACTACCTGCTGTCCCTCGACGAGCTACAGCAGATCGCAGACGCTCGCCACCCGTCGCGCCGCGGCTAGCTCGAAGAGGCCTGGCTCTCCCGGCCTGGCGCAAAAGACACGAGACGGCTCCCGCCCGGCCCGCAAGCGGGCCGGTTGGGTCTGAAAATCCGGTGCCCCACTCAGGAGCGCGAGGCCGCCAGAAAGCTGTGCAGCAGAGTATTCGGCGTCGAACTACCGTTCTCGGCATGAGAAACCAGATCAGCACTCAGTGGGTGCTCATTGAAGCGGTTCAGGCTGACGACGTCCTTTTCGACCAGGACTCACAGTCGAGCTGGCCGGTCCTCAGCTCCCAGCCACATCCGGCGCAGCACTGGCGTCGTCTGGTGTCGGGCGAGCCCGGGTCCGGTCGCTGCCTTGATGCCCCGATCGGTACATGGGTCCGTCGAGTGCTGCAGTAGGCCGCCCGCGCGACGGGCTGTAGTCCGCCCCGTGACGGCCCACGTGACGGCCTGCGTTTCGTCAAGTGATTTGGCCCCACCGTCGTCATGAATTTTGGCCCCAGCTTGGGTCAGTCGGCGCGTTTGGCTCGGGTGGCGGTCTTGCTGGTGCGTAGTCGGTAGGACTTGGTGCCGGTCTCGAGTTTCGACGACTGCGAGGCGAAAGCCAGCGTGTATGCGCGTGGGCCGCTGACGGGGCCGACCGGCGCGGAGGCGGTTACGGCGGCATCGGCAGGTTTCTCCCGGCGGAAAGGACGCTCATTTCAGGTGGCTACCGGAACCACTCGCGAAGCGCGGTCGCGGCCGCGCCCACGATCCCGGCGAACCCACCGAGGATGGCCACGATGCGTTCCGACGGCTCATCGCGCCGGCAGAACACCGCTTGGTAGACCATCACCAGCACAGGCAGAATCCAGACCAGATTCCACGCGCCCGAGACGAGCATATTGACCTCCTTGCGAGGTGTACCAACAGAAAGTGCCCGACCAGGGGCCGGGCACAAAAAAAGCCGGGAAGACCCGGCTTCGACGCGCACTAAGCGCGCCTTTTCATGGGTGAACCCATGAAAAGATCAGTCCAGCAGTGCATTTCGGTGGCTGGATAACCTACGGAACTGGCTGTGTGCGCAGTTGTTCGGGGAGCCCCTAACTAGGGCAGGAGAGAAGATTTTCGCGGTAGCGACCGGATGTGGACACAGTCGTACTACTGCGATTGTGCGGCAAGTCTACCGGTATCAAGGCCAAAGCGGGGGTGACAGAAAAGTTCCGGGATGTGCTGACATCAACCGGATTTTGGGCGCACTAACGGCACCTCATTCACTGTACTCGCAGCTAGATGCGCCCGAATGGAAGCAGGCGACCTCGGCGTGTCGCACTTAGCCGCATTTGGATCAGGCGCGGGTCCCCGGTCTTCATCGAGGACGAGGACGATGTGTCACTCGTCGGGGGTGGCGACTCCCGGCTCGAACGCCTTGCCGGAATTGAACTCCTCTTCGAGGCGCTCACACAGATCGGTGATCGCCTTGCGGATGAACTTCTGCTGCTGTCCGATGCCGGTGTACGGCCGTGTCCACGTAATGGTGTTGACCATCCGCTCTTTCAGCTCCACGGGCAACGACAGCAGGATGTCGGCGGACTTGCGGCCAGGGTCGTTCAGAACCATCCGGTCATCTTTGCCTGGCGCTTGATGACGCCGTATGCGTTCGAATGATTCCAATGAGTTCCCCTCGCATCGCCGTGCTCCGCACACCATTGTCCAACTCCCCTACCCTGGAGGCGTGAGGAGCGACGGCGACGACACCTCGAAGCCGCTGACACGCTGCTTTGGTCAACTACCTGACCTCGTTGTGCCCGATGACTTCGATGTCGACTACGACGATCTGGCGTCAGAGTTCAACGGGGACATCGCCAATGCTGAACGGCGGGCTGCGCGGGACCGCTATGCTCGGCGGGCGGAAGAGGCGTAGATCCCCTGCCAAGCACCTGAGAACTGCACCTTGCCCCGGTGTGTGACGTAATGACGTATAGGTGCAAATACGTCTATACGTCATTACGTTGTATTTCCCGGCCTTTGAGCTAGCATTCGCGCGGACCTGACTCCGACCGTCCACCCAATCGTGTAGGTCGTAGCTGATTGAGTTCAGCAGCGGCAGCAGAACACGGTCGTGTAGGTGTTTCACGTCCACGTAGAGCAGCGAGTCCATGTGTGAAACGCGGTTACGGAGCTTGCGGAGGTCGCGCACCTTGTTACCCGTGCCGTAGCCCCGCGGGTCCTGTTTGACGTTCGGGAATCCCCCGTGCAGGCAGTTGCGCCATAAGTCGCGTCGAGCTTGCAGGTTCACCTGGTTTTGAACCGGATTTCCGTTCGGGTCCACCCAGCTCGCGTCGAACTTCTCCGGTAGAAGACTGGCCCAGGTTCCGAACATCACGTGTGCCACTAGGTCGTCGTGGGTGATCGCGTCCCCGTGCCGGGGATGGCTCGCCGGCCGAGATCGGCGCGATTGGTCTGCTGCCTTGTACAGCTTGTGACGCGTCGTGGTGAACACCGCCGGTCCGGACAGGTACGGAATGTGGGCGATGTAGTTGATCCAGTCAGCGCCATGTCCATGTTGTTGCGACCAGTTGCTTAGCTGCGTGTCGATCGCGTGACGCACTGCGACCTCGGCAATCCCTAGCGGATCTTGCAAGGCCGAAGCGAGCTCGATATTCCACTCGTACAACGCCAGCGCGTCGGCATCCTGACCGCCCGCAACCGCCCGATAGTGCGCCAACCGCGAAGCGTGTAGGCACTTGAAGACCTCGGCCGGGACTACGGGCATAACCGGTCACTGTGCCAGAAACAAGGAAGCCCCCCTCACAAGGAGGGAGGCTTCTTCACGAACAGCTCGGAGAACCGGCTGCATCTGCAAGCGAGCATACACCGGACCCGTCACGGCATCAACGGCTTGTGAAGGAGCGGCCCGCCCGCCTCAGTAGCGAGCACACGGGCTAGGACGCAATGACGTATTGACGTAATCACGTCAATACGTCATTGCGTCTTGACGTTCTGCGCCAGCCACTGTTCGGCCAGGTCGGTGAGGATTCTGCTCATGCTCGTGTCCTGATCCAGCGCGGCCTGCTTCAACCCACGCACCGTGGCACGAGGCAGATAGACGGTGGCGCGCTGCATGTCGTCGGTGGGGGAGCGGAACGCTTCGGCCGCCCGTTTCGCCGGTTCCGTCTTCACCCGCGCGGCCATCTTCGAAGACAGATCAGACATGGACTAGCGCCTCCATCAATTCGTTCAACACGTCGTCATAGCCGTGCAGCTGGCTTGGAGCCGAACCGAACGCCCGCCGAATCCCCTCACGCCGCACGATCCGCGTCCCGATCACCGGCACCCCCTCGTTCTCAAGCAGGGTTTTCACCTCATCGGCTAAACGGGTGCGCAGGTCCACACCGGTCAAAAGGACAGCAGTCGGTCTGTGTGCGGTGATCTCTAGGGTTGGCCATACGCGGCGCACGTCCAGCGGTGAGGCCCCCGTGGGCACTACGACCAGATCGGCGAGTTCGATCGCTTCCTGGATCACCTGGGCCGTACCAGGGGGAGTGTCGACGATCGTCAGATCCTGACGGCCGTTGACGTCGAGTGGCCGCCGGGCCGGCACCACGGGGAAAGGAAACGGGTCGTCGGCTGCGGCCGCCGCCCACTCCAGCGCCGACCCCTGAGGGTCGGCATCGATAAGCACGACATCAAGGCCACGGCGATGCGCGGCCACTGCGAGATACACCGCCGACGTTGTCTTCGCAACGCCGCCTTTGGTGTGCACCAAAGAGACTGTAGGCATGCCGCGAGTATACGTCACAATGCAATGACGTATATGCGTCATTGCATTGTGACGTTATTACGTCTATCCAGCTCAAGGCACACTTCCAGCATTGTGATCTGACCGTAACAACCTGATTTGTCGGAATTCCGGCCGACAAGCCGGCATTAGAGGGCATGCCACTACCAACCCCCAAACGTCACCCCTCCAGCGGTGCCGAGCACTTCGGCGAATCGGACGCTGCACGCCGCGGGTCTATACCTGCTCAGGCGAGACCCGGAACTGCCGCATGCCACACGACGGAAAGCAGCTCCAGGGCCGGTACTTCCCCCGTGTACCGGAACCACGACGAGAAAGGTGCGGCCAGTGCCAGGTAAAGCACGCTGTGCCAGCCCAGAAGAAGAGAGCGGGACTACAGCCAGCTCCAGGAGCCATCTCCTGACCACCACCGAACAAGGAGACGCCCAATGAGCGAATCCATCCTGATCGTCGTGGCGATCATCGTCGTGGCGATCACGGTCCTGGGCCTGGCAATCTGCGTGCTCGCGGGCTACCTGGCCCGCATTCCCGACTGCAAGGTCACCATCGGCGAAGTCGGCCGAGCAATCGGCGCCATCGTTGGGGTCGGCCTCGAAGCGGTGGCCACGATCATCACGTCCGTGCGACGACCGTGAGAAACCCGGCTCATGGGGGAGCGGACTTCCTCGGCCTCGATTGTGGCGAAACGGTGGATGGTGGCCGTCAAGGCCGGTACCGCCGCTGCGCGGTCGACCTACGGTCGAGCCTGGACAGCCACTACCCACCGCGCAAACGGGCCAGTACGAGGAAGCCGGGAGGGAAAACGCTGGCCAGGCTCCGGGGGTCCGAGCTACTCGGCCTGGGGCACCCCGGCACGGTCCAAGAACTCGTTGAGCGCGGCATCCACGATGTCAGTGACCGCGTACCCGCGGTCCTTCAACACCTCCACGCGCTGCTGCGTGCCCGGACGCACATAGGTGTTCAGCGGCACCTTCTGCTGCCGCTTACGCAGCGGCAGCGCGCTACTGGCAGCGTCGGCCGCGCCGCCGTCGAGAGCATCCCCCGCCGAATCGGGCATGCACGCATCCTACATGCATCAATAAAAGTAGATTGCATGCAACTTGCTTGCATGTATGCACGCACGCTCTTACAGTGAGGGCATGGAAACCCTCGGCACGGTCCAAGACGACGTGAGTGCGGTCCGGGACTTCGCATCCCAGGTCCGTGCGCTGTGTGCGCAGCTGACAGCCAATCCGTTCAACACCCCCGCCGCAGAGAAGCTCCTCGATCTGCTCCTGGAGGACGCCCCGGCAGTGGATCTCGCCTTCGAACGAGTGCTGCGGTCAGTGATCCACGGACCCGCACCGACCGGCGCCCCGATCCTGGACATGCTCGGCGACCCACGGGGCACCCCGCACGCCGCGCTCGTCGTCGGCGCGGCGGCCTAAAGTCGGCCCTGATGAGCGCACCCTCGCCGCCGCCGAAGCCAGGCTCCACCGAGCACTGGCAGGCATGGCTGCAGCGGTACGGCGGTGACTACACCGATGACGCCGAGCGCCGCGCCGCCTACCAGGACTTCACGACAAACCTCGACACCATCCAAGCCGTCTTCTCCCAGTCCGATGACATGCACGTCGCCGGCTACCTCGAAGCCCACGAACGGGTGGCCAGCGGCGACGCAGACAGCCCCGACGACGCCGAGACATGGGTTCCAGGCGATCTCACCGGCCACGCGCGAGCGGACTGGCTCGAAGGCTTCCGCTCCCACTTCGAGCCGTAGGCCCCGGCCCTGGCGAGGAGGCGGTCGGAATCACCACGCTTTCCGGCCCGCACCGCACGACCGCGCCGCGTGCACTCCTGCACGTCCGAGACCATGCCGCCACCCGTCGATCCCGCAATTCACCGCACCGTCCAGGCGGTCTACACCACAAATCTCGGGCTACCCGAGGACTGGACCACCGACCAGCGGACCGAGTTCATCCGCGACGAGGCCGACCGAATCACGTGGATAGCCCGTGCCCACGCCGCCACTCTCGGCGACCTGAGCATCCGCGACTGGACTTGCCGACACCACGGCCAGGTGCCAGACCCACTGACGCAGACTGCATTACGCACCGAGGCCCGCGCCCAAGCCGTGCGCCAGGTCCTCAGCACGGAACTGTACGAACTCATCATCGATCCCGACGCCAACTAGCCCGGAAAGCGCAGCGGCGGCATGACCTCACCAGTCACAAAAACATCACAGACCCCGGCGTGTCCTGTATCAGATACCGCGTTGTTGCTGGCAGTCTTCGATTCATGCCTCGACCTCGTAAAGGCGACCGCGTGGAACTGCTCACCCGCCCGGAGCGTCTCGTTTCCGAAAAGATCAAGCAGCAGGCCGCCGACCGAGGCATGTCTGTCTCGCAATACGTGGCCGACCTGTTGGCCATCCAGGCCGGCCATCCCGAGCTGGTCCGCGAACTAGACAAGGAGGTTCTGCCGCTGGCGATGTGACGACATGGCGCCGAGGGCTCGCAATCTCTGCCTTGCCGACCAGCCCCCGGCAGAGCTGAACATCTGAATAGCTGGTGTGCGGATTACCCGCTGATATGACGAAGGCCCCGCGTTAGCGAGGCCCTTGTCTGAGGTTTTGAACCGAGTTCGCAGCTCGGTTCTGGGTCCGCACCCATTCCCCGAAGGGATCTGTCTTGGTGGACAGTTCTCACGGTAGCGCACGCTCGTCTGACGTTCCAGAAATGGCGCGCATTCAGTGCGCAAATCGTGACCAACTCCGTACCCGTTCTCTTCGCGCCGGTAGTGCGCGACCCACGCCGCTGCGCGGTGCTCTCACGGGCACCCCCGCCGGCAGTCCACACATGGTGCGCGCGCACGCCAATGAGCGTCGTCGTGAGTGGGTGCAGCGCGCCGGCTCTTGCGCGCCGTCTGCGCCGATGTGGACCAGTCGCGCCGGGTGGCTCGATGGACTGGCGCGGTGGGCGCACTCTCCGGCGTTCGGAGAGCTGTGCGCTGAGGCGCGGGTGTCGATCACCACGGCCACGCTGTTGTCGATCGCCACGGTGATGGCCGAGCACGCCGACCACGCCACCGGCCGCCACGTCGCGGTCACCCGCGCGACAATCGCCGACAAGGTGGGGTGCGACGTGCGCACCGTCACCGCCGCCTGGCGCGTCCTGAGGGCCTCCAGATGGGCCGTGGAAGCGCAGCGGGGCCACGGTTCGACAAACACCCCCAGCGTCGGCCGCCGACCCTCGGTGTACCACCTGGTGCCGCGTCGCGAAGCCCGTCCCGCGACGACACCACTCGTGCATGATTTCCACCTACCGCCGTCAGGCGGTGTTAGTTCTTTTTCTCCCGTAGGGAGTTACTCACCAAGCGGGCGCGCGAGCGCGCCCGCCAAACAAATCTGCGACAAACCACGACAAATGCCGCCACGGCGCGCTACCGCGCGGCCGCTGGCCATCCAGCGGCTCGCCGCTGGACTCGTCGCGATCACGCACGGCCTGGACCGCGCTCACATCGGCGCCATCTGCGACGCACTCACCGCCACCGGTGTCGACCCCGACGTGTGGTCAGCTCGCGCGGTCAACGACAAGCTCAACGCCGACATGCGCGCCCGAGGAACGACCTGGCCCGACCACATTGCCAACCCCGGTGCGTTCCTGCACAGCCGGTTACGACGACTGTCCTGGGCACCTCCCGAGGAACCCAAAAAGGCCGGCGGCTGCGCCGCCGTCAGCATTGACCAGCCGGCGCGACCGGCGGTGCTTACTGAGGCCTCGCGGGCGGTCATCGCGGCCCGCCAAGAAGAGATCCGCCAGATACTCGCTGCGGCCTCCCAGCGTGCCCGCGTTGGACGCATCAACCGCACGCCCAACGCACCTTCAGCGACACCGCGTCGGGCTGTTGTTGGAGGCACAGCACGGCGGCGCGAAGAGTGCACCGTTGGTCGCCTGGTCGACGACGCACCTAGTGGTCGCGAAACGGCGCGCTGACGTTCGGGCGAGACGCCACATTCAGCGTCTCCAATCACACATCCTTCGTCGTTCCCTGCTCATCTTTTCCGCGCTGCCTCAGCGTCCTTTGCGCGCACTCTCTCCTGTCATCTTCACTCGTTCAACCCATTCCTACCGCCAGCTTCGGCCCCAGCCAGCGCGTACCCTCACCCTACAGACCGCAAGACAGAGATTAGAAGCATGGCACATTTGCACAAGTTTGTGCGATGCTGGTGGTGCCGGTTCCGTTCGGGGTGGTCTTCTTCGTGATTTCGGGCTGGGTCGGCTCAGGGAGGAGGTGGGACAGGGTGTTGACGGTGGCGAAGTTGTCGTTGTGGTCGGTGAACTATTACAACGACACTGCGCGGGCGGTTGGCGATGCTGTGGCGGACCGGCAGAAGGCCAATGGGGGGTTGGCGGAGTATTACGCCGAACGTGACACCCGTACCCCGGTCTGGGCGTGTGCGGGGGACGTCAAGACGGTCGCCGGTTTGGTCGGTCTGAGTGACGCTGAGCGGGCCGGTGGGGATGCTGATCCGGATGTGGTGGCGCGCTGGCTAGACGAGGGTGTGGCGCCGTCAGGGGAGTGTGGTCGGGCCCATGGCAAAAGCGGTGTGCACGGGTTCGATTTGACGTTTTGTGCGCCGAAATCGGTGTCGTTGGCGAGGGTGTTCGGCGGCGATGTGGGTGATAAAGCGGTCACTGCGGCGCATCAGACGGCGATCGCGGAAGCTTTGGAGTACCTCGCCGCGCATGCCGGCTACACCCGGGTGCATAACCCGGTCACGGGGAACAAAGACCTCCAGAAGTTGCCCGGTTTGGTGGCCGCGGCGTATCAGCATGAGACCTCGCGGGCGGGGGATCCGCACCTGCACACCCACGTCTTGGTCCCTAATCGGCAGGCCCGCGCCGATGGCCGGTTGGTGTCGATTGACGGCACCAGTTTGTTCCACGAAGCACGCGCGGCGGGGATCATCTATCAGGCCACGCTGCGCCACGAACTGCACCGTCTCATCGGGGTGGAATGGGGGCCGGTGGATGCCCGTACAGGGATGGCCGAGATCGCCGGTATCGATGCGACAACGATCGCCGCTTGGTCGACGCGCAGCACGGCGTTGCGGGAGTGGGCGGCGTCAAATCTCACCGTTGTTGATGACGTGAAGGGGCTGTCGCAGGCGCAGTTGGCGGCCGCGCAGAAAGCCACCCGACCGCGTAAACCGGAGTCGCTGTCGTGGGCCGAGTTGCGGGCGCAGTGGCGCGCCGATCGGCGCGGTCTAGTGGTGTCGCGCACCGCGCAAGCCGAGGCCCGCACCGCACGCGAACAGGCCGCGAAGACGGCGGCGGCGCGCGTCACCCGCAGCGGCATTGTGGTGGATCGTCGCGCGGTGGCGGCGATGGCCGCGCGCGCCGACAAAGCTGCGCTCACGCGGGCGGATCTGGTCGAGATCATCGGCGCGCAACTACCCCTGATCGTCGACACTGCCGCCGGCCAGGACGGGGCCGCGCCGATGCCGCGCCAAGTCATCGAAGAATGCGTGGACACCGTCGGGATGCGGCTGACTGGGCCGCGGCGTGCGCATCAACGCGAAGGCTCAGAACGGTTCAGCGTCGATCTGATCCTGGCTGAAGAACGCCGCGTGTTCGACCTCGTCGACGCCACCAATATGCGGGCGGTGTCATGGGTGCGCCCAGAGCACACCGCCGCGGCGCTAGGGCTCTCTGAACAGCAGCACCAGGTGGTCGCGGCGATCGCGTCCACACCACAGCTGGTGGTGCCGCTGTCGGCGCCGGCCGGGGCGGGCAAGACCACTTCGATGCGGGCGTTGCGCACCATCGCTGAACACCGCAGTACGGCGCGGATGATCGTGATCGCCCCGACCGGGAAAGCCGTCGATGTCGCCCTCGCCGAAGGGGCGGCGTCGGAGGGCTACACCATGCACGCCGCGTTGAAACGGCTCGCTGACGGCCAGTTGGAGTTGGGTCCGTTCGATGTCGTCGTTGTCGATGAAGCCGGCATGGTCGGCACGCATCAGTGGCGCCAACTCCTTGCCGCGACAACTACGACCGGGACGAAGACCGTGATGGTCGGCGACGCTCACCAACTAGCGCCGGTCAAAGCGCGCGGCGGGATGTTCGCTCAACTGTGTGACGAGCTGCCCTGGACCCAACGCCTGACCGAGGTATGGCGCCAGCACGACCCCACCGAACGCGCCGCGTCCCTGGCTCTGCGTGATGGTGGGCCCGCGCCGGTGCGCCGCGCGATCGACTGGTACCGCAACCACCAGCGCCTGGCCTGCGGGGATCAGGTCACCATGGTCGCCGACGCCCTGGCCGCCCACCAGGCTGACCTCGCCGCTGGGAAAGAGAGCCTGCTGTTGGCCGACACCGTCGAGATCACCGACGCGCTCAATCGCCGGGTCCACGACCACACCGTCGCTGAGCGCACCCGCCGAGGGCTCGAGGCGGCGACAGTAACCGGGGCGCGCGGTCACCACATCACCGTCGACGACGTCATCGTCACGCGCAGCAATGATTCCACCGTCGCCGTCTACGCCCCGGATGACCGCACCCGCGTCCTGACCGGGGCGCCGGTGCGCAACGGGCAACGCTGGCAGGTCATCGCCGTCGATGACACCGCCGAGCATCCCCGCATCGCAGCCCGCCGACACGGCGACCAAGCGTGGGCCGTGTTCAGCGGTGACTATCTGCGTGAGCATGTGCAGCTCGGACACGCGGTCACCGTGCACACCTCACAAGGCGTCACCGCCGAGCGCACCCACGCCGTGCTCGCTGATACCGCCAGCCGCAACCTGGCCTACGTCGCACTCACCCGCGGCCGTCAGGCCAACCACGCTTACCTCTACCACCGCGCGATCGGGGAAGGAGACCACCAACACCGTGATCTTTCTGACCGGGTGCACCTTGCCTACCGCGGCACCCCCACCCAGGCCGGCTGGGCGCTGCGCCAAGTCATCGGTCGCGACGAGCGAGCCCGCACGGCGCACCACACCGCCGCCGACACCCCCGCGCACGAGCTGCCCGAGCGGGTCGCCTCCCTCGTCGCAGAACACCACCGCGCCGTCACCAACAGACTGAGCAGCCACCACAAAAACCAACGCAGACAACAGGACCGAGCCATCGACCGCGCCCTAGGACTCGACCACAGCCAATCCCGAAACCAGGAAATAGACCAAGGCTATGACCTCAGCCTCTAACACGTCGCCCGTGCTCAACGCCGACCGCATCGACGCCACCGCCGAGCACATCGCCACCGACTGTGACGGGCTGTCGCGAAAGCTGTTCCGGCCCGGACACGGATTTCGGGGGCTCGTCGTCGACCGGCGCCCGCCGTGGCTCGAACAGTCATGCGGTCCACCCAACTTGCTACGCGGCTTATCCAAATAGACTGTGCCACAGAGCAATTTGATTTGATCATGAAGTTTCGCGGGACTGTCGCGATAAGGGTGTAAACGGCCTGATCGGCCCCGGTGTGTCGGGGCCGGAAAGGTCGCATGATGACCGAAACTGTCGTGGCTGTGGAGCCATCGCAGAATCCTGAAGATGAGGCCGCTGCTGCGGCGCCGATTGATGTGCCGGACAGCCGTGCGGTCGACGAGCTCGAAGTCGCCCGTGAGCTGGTGCGCCAGGCCCGAGAGGCCGGGGTGGCGTTGACCGGTCCGGGTGGGCTGCTCAAGGCGATGACCAAGACAGTCATCGAAACCGCCCTCGATGAGGAATTGTCCGAGCATCTGGGCTATGACCGTCACGACCCGGCTGGGTATGGAAGCGGCAACTCCCGCAACGGAACCCGATCCAAGACTGTACTGACCGACGCATGCGGGCAGATCGAGATCGACGTCCCGCGCGACCGAGCGGGCACCTTCGAGCCGCAGATCGTCCAGAAGCGCCAGCGGCGCCTGACCGATGTCGATGAGGTGGTGTTGTCGCTGTATGCCCGCGGGTTGACCACCGGGGAGATCAGTGCTCATTTCGCCGACATTTACGGCGCGTCGGTGTCCAAGGACACCATCTCGAGGATCACCGACCGGGTCGTGGAAGAGATGACGGCCTGGCATACCCGCCCGCTGGAGCGCGTGTACGCCGCGGTGTTCATCGACGCCCTGCACGTCAAGATCCGCGACGGCCAGGTCGGCCCACGCCCGGTCTACGCGGCCATCGGGGTGGATCTGGCTGGGCACCGTGACGTGCTCGGGATGTGGGCCGGCGAGGGTGACGGCGAATCGGCCAAGTACTGGCTGGCGGTGCTGACCGAGTTGAAAAACCGCGGGGTGGCCGACATCTTCTTCTTGGTCTGCGACGGTCTCAAAGGACTGCCGCAATCGGTGAGTGCGGTGTTCCCTGACACCGTGGTGCAAACCTGCATCATCCACCTGATCCGCGGCACGTTCCGCTATGCCGGCCGCCAGCACCGCGACGCGATCGCTCGGGCGCTCAAGCCGATCTACACCGCGGTCAACGCCACTGCGGCCGCTGAGGCGCTGGATGCGTTCGATGCCGAATGGGGGCAACGCTATCCGGCAGCAGTTCGGTTGTGGCGCAACGCCTGGAGTGAATTCATCCCGTTTTTGGACTACGACACCGAGATAAGGAAGGTGATCTGTTCGACCAACGCCATCGAATCCTTGAACGCCCGCTACCGTCGCGCCATCCGGGTGCGCGGACATTTTCCGACCGAGCAGGCCGCTCTCAAATGCCTATACTTGGTCACCCGGTCGCTGGACCCGACCGGGACCGGACAGAAGCGATGGACCATGCGCTGGAAACCCGCACTGAACGCCTTCGCGATCACCTTCGCCGACCGCATGCCGGGCAGCGAAACCACCTAACCGAAAATGCCGCTTACACCGTTAATCTGACGGACCCAGTTTCGCCGGACAGCTCCGATTCGGCCTAGATTTCTGGTGGTTGCAGTGGTGATCTGTTGTCGTCTCGAAGCGACGAGGGCAGCCCAGGACGTGAGGGCGAGTGCGGGTGATGGGTGACTGTCAGGCTGGAGTGGTTGCGGTGCTGCGCCGTGCGTTGAGGGGCCGTTGGGCAGCGATGTCGGTCGCAGTGGCTGCTGCTGCGCTGGCCAGTGCGGCAGTGCTGGTGCAACCGCTGGTTGCCGGACGTGCGGTTGATGAGGCGTCTCACGGCGGTGTGTCGTGGGGCGTGCTGTCGCTTTTGGCGGCCGCCTTCGTGGTGGCGATTCTGGCTGAGGCGGCCGACACGTACCTGTTCTATCGGTTGGGCGAGGAGGTGGTGTTCGACCGTCGCCGTGTGTATGCCACACATTTGATGGCGATGCCGGTGGCCGAGCTGGATCGTTTGCGCCTAGGCGATCTGGTCGCCCGGGCTACCTCTGATATCTCGGAGTTGCGAGAAGCCCCGCGGATGCTGAGCCGCGTCGTCGTCGGTGTGTGCACGCTGGCGGTGGCCGGCGCATTGATGGCTCGGATCGACGCAATGCTCGCGGTGGCGGTGTTGGGTGTGGTCACGGCGTCGTTTTTCGGTGGAAGCCTGTTGTTGGCCAAAGCAGGGCGCGCGGCGGCTGTGCGTCAGCAGGCGGTGGGAGAGCACGGTGCCCGGTTGGAGCGCACGCTGGGTGCGATTCGCACGGTCAAGATGAGCGAGGCGCAGGTGCGCAGTGGCGAGGCGATCGTGGAAGCGGCCGGTGAGGCGCGTCGGGCGGGGATGCGGCTGGCCTGGTTGGGTGCAGTGTCAGCGCCGGTGATGCGTATGACCGCTACCGGTTCGTTGGTGATTGTGCTCGTCGTCGGAGCGACCCGCGTTTCCGATGGTGTGATCTCGGTCGGTGAGTTGGTGACGTTGTTTCTGTTGACGCTGTTCTCGCTGGCGCCGCTACAAGACGTCTACCGAGGGCTGACGACGCTGCACATTGCTGCGGCCGCCGATGCCCGGATTGAGGAGGTGCTGGCGGTTGCACCCGAGCGCCTCGACCAGACACGGCCGAGGCGGACAGATCCTGTGTCGAGCGCTGTCGCGGAAACCGGCGAGGCGCCGCTTGTGCAGGCACGTGGGGTGAGCTTCTCCTACGGCGTTCATCCGGTTCTGCGTGAGGTGTCGCTTCACCTGCGTCGCAGGCAGATCACCGCGGTGGTGGGTCCATCGGGATCAGGCAAATCCACGTTGCTGGCACTGTTGTGCCGGTTTTATGAGCCCGATGAGGGACAACTGGTCTTCGATGGCCGGCCCTATACCGACTTTCCACTCGCTGAGCTGCGCCGGCGTATCACATTGGTGGAGCAGGACAGCCCGGTGTTGCACGGGTCGCTGCGCGACAACCTAGTGATGGGCGCTCCAGATGCCACTGACGCCGAGATCAACGATGTGCTGCGCCGCGTCAATCTCGACGCGTTTGTCGATGGGCTTCCACAAGGTCTCGACACCAGTGTCCTAGATCGAGGACGTGCGCTCTCGGGTGGGCAGCGTCAGCGTTTGGCGGTCGCCCGAGCCCTACTGTCTCCAGCCGAACTCGTCCTGCTCGATGAGCCGACCGCTCATCTCGACCGGGTGAACGAGTCTGTTCTGGTCGAGACGTTGACGCAGCTGCGGGAACACCGCAGCGTGCTCATCGTCGCGCACCGCCGCTCCACCATCGAGCGCGCGGACCAGATTCTCGTTGTCGAGCGCGGCCACGTCAGTCGCGTGGAATCATTCGCCGATCTCCCCGACCATCCTGGCGAGTACCGAAATCCGTTCTGAATCTGCGTTATTCGTTCTGAATCTGTGTTATTTGGGAGTGCGATCGTCAGAACAGTTCGTAGCCTTGCCGAGACAGCGTGAAACCGTGCCGGCTTGTTCTGTCATGGCAGGTCATCGCGGCTTCGGTGCTGTCACACTGCAAAGAGCCTGCCTGTATTGCGTCGCCGTAGGGCAGGATGTCGCCGAAGCCCAGCACACTGTCGCCGGCACACACCACGCCAGACTCGCCGCCCGCGTCGAGATCAAGACCCTGCCCCGAGCTCACATTAGGGTGGCAGTCCGCCGGCCGCGGTAGTGGGCCCCAACTCCGCTCGGCGATATCGCATCGAACGCGCATCGGTTCGATGGAGCAGCCCACGTTGCCGCTCGGCGACTGGAAAACCGTCAGCTCATCCACCAGCCACAGCTGGGACCGAACCAACGCAATGGCCGGAGTCGATCCCGCCGGCGGCATTGAAATATGTTCTTGGGCTGCGGTATTGGTCTCAAATGCGTCAGAGGGCGCCGGTGTCGCCATGACGACGCCGGCGACAGCCGCCAACGCCGCCAACCCGGCGCCGATCTTCTCGGGGATCATTTCCCTGAATGCCCGCGACGGTGTTCAGGCCCGTGCGGGCAGGTCTGCCACGGTATCGGGGGTGTCGATGTGCCGGCTGTAGTAGCCGAAGTAGCCGTAGCCGGTGCTGCTGTCGGACATGTAGGTGCCACTACCTTGGGTGAGGTCGCGGACATCGCCGACGTGGGACACCTGCGGTGCGGAATACGAACTCTTCTGCGCGGTCATTTCGCTCCCCCTGGGATTCTTCTGTGAGACTGCCGTAAAGATAATTGAAGTTAAATAGTTCCGCAGCAGTTCGCCGAGGTGAGGTAGTGACATCGGCGCGCCGACACCTGGAATGGGCGTGGCCGCCGGGCTACATCAGCAAAGCCGGGCGACCCGCATGGCGAAGGTGCCGCAGCCACACTTCGACCTGGATCGCGCCGTAAAGGGGAGCCACCGCACCGGTCAGACCGATTCCGTGAATCGCAGCGGTCCAGGCAGAGGAGTCGACGTAGCCACGTTGCACCAGTTGTGGGTCGTCACAAAGGTAGGTCTGCCAGCGCGGATGGCGCGCGAAGCCCGTCAGAACAGCTTCATCGGCGATGGTCTTGGACCGTCGCCGTAACACCGTGTCGCTGACCAGTCCGGCAAATGCATAGCGTTGCACGGCGCGGTCGATCCGGGGGTCGGCAGCAACCTGCCACGGCGTGTTGAGGGCGAGGTCCACCAGCCCTGGGGCCAGCAGCGGATGTCTGGCCTCTGCAGATCCGGATACGAGGAGTTGGCGGCTGCGGGCAAATTCGGCGCATCGCACGATGTTTTCCAGCACGGCTTGAGCGTGCACCGATGACGCCCGCAGCGGCGTCGTGGAGTCCACCCTTGCGCGCAAGTGGCGATCGCGAATGTAGGCGCGGTTCAACCACGGAGCCATGACCTCCAGCCGGCTGGTCGGTTGCAGAGTCAGCGTCTGTTGGCTTCGCCATCGGCGCAGTCCACCGAGCGCGGCGCGGCGCCACCAGAATCCGGCGGAACGTTTCACATCGGAATCAGTACTCCATTTCTGTAGTTCGCGCCTCAGCGGCGCCCACCGGCCGGTGCGTAGTAGGTCAGCCAGATACCAGGGGTAGGCCCCGGCAAGAAAGACAGCGTCACCGCCCTCTCCCGTCAGCATTATTGAGCCGCCCAACCGGCTCACGGCGTCCTCTTCGGCGCCACTGGAGGCCCAGTTGAGGATTCGGCGTGACGGAGCGGGCAAGAAGATGCCGAAATCCGGTCCCGCGGAGAAGATTCCATGTTCAGTCGCATCGATCGGGTGCCACGGAGTCGGTGTCGCCTTCAGCGCCGCGCGAATCCAGTCCGACTCGTCACTACCGGGTGAGCCGGGGTGTACGAAGCTCACCGCATGGACCGTAACCCGGCGCGTGGCGACACCTAAGACCGTGGAAGTGTCCAATCCTCCCGATAGCTCGACGACCACCGCGCCGTCCTCACAAGCAGTCGGCAGGGATCCGGCCACAGCGTCGGTGACCGCTGACCGCAGCAATTCTTCGTGCTCGCGCGCAGTCCCGGTGATTGGTGTGATGCGCGGACGCCATCCACCGGCGACCGTCAGCCTGCCGGCTTGCCAGGTGGCGTACTGGCCCATCCCGAGACGGCGAATCGCGCGGTAGGGCGTCCGTGAACCCAGGTGTAAACCCGTGGCCAGCACATCAGCGATGTACTCTTCATCCACCTCACGCCAGGCCCCGGTCTCGCGTGCCAACAAACCCAAGTCAGTGGACACCACGATGCCCTGCTGCACGGTGGCGATGTAGAGCGGCCGCAAACCCATGCGATCCCCGACCATCACCGCATCAGAGCCAGCCACCACCACCGCGGCGTACTCACCGACGACGCGCTCGATCACCTCGACACCCCAGCGCTGCCAGCCGGTGGCCACGATGCGTCCTAACGATGCCCTGCTATCGAGACCCAACACTGTGCACAAACCCGCCGAATCGGCGAGATAACCCTGAAACCAGACAGCCGAACCGCTGCCCGCTTCATCTGCGTCAGGCCACCCCCGGACACCACCCACCGCGCTGGACAATGCCACTAAAAATCCATTTTGTGCCGGCGGCGCGGTGTTCATCAGGCCCGCGCAATCGGTGTGTAGCGATGCAGCGAAGCGGGGTTCTCATCAATCGCGGCACCGTCCACCTCAACCCATGCGTGGGCTTCAAAGGGGTGCAGTGCCACGCCGATCACATGCTCAGCTGGCCATCCAGCCAACCGCAAGAAGCGGGTCAACGCCAACGACCGCGGCAGACAATCTAACGGTGCTTCACGTGCCGGAAACAAGCCGTCCGCGGTACGAAACCGCTGCACCAACTGATCCACCGCAATCCGCGGCGCAGCACTGTCTGCCACCCAGGCGGTGCGTCTGGCGTAGGCGGCGCCAAATCCTCGCTGGAGCTCGCGTTGCGCACTCGCGCGTTCCCGAAACGCCCGCCAAATTGTCGGCCGTTCACGTGGCACCAGCTTCCGCGAAGCACCGGGCCGGGGACACTCGGACACCAAGCGGCCCACAGCCCGCTGCTCTGCGGCGAACGTCGAAAAATCGGATTCCACCACCGCCAGACTCACCCCGAACTCACCGGCAACCCCAGCCAGGTCACGATCATCCGGCTCACGAAGCAACTGCTCCCACATCGCAGCACCCACCTGATCCACGACGTCATAGCTACCCGCCGAAACATCAAGCAGAACAAGATGATTCGAAACTGTTACGCACCGCAACAGCGGGGCGCAAAACAGCCGAGGCAGGGACACAAGTCCATCGACACCACACCGCTCGAGACCATCCACGCAATCACTAAAGCAGAAACCGCGGAGGAACTTGGGTCTGCTGCACGATCAGGTGACAGTTTCGGTCACGCGGCCTGACTGGCCGGTGTGGTCATGATTGCTTCGAATTCGATCGGGGTCAACCGCCCGAGGCCGGACTGGCGGCGGCGCCGGTGGTAGGTGCGCTCGATCCAGGTGACGATCGCGATGCGGAGTTGTTCTCGGGTGTCCCAGCGGCGGCGGTCGAGCACGTTCTTCTGCAGCAGGCTAAAGAAGCTCTCCATGGCGGCGTTGTCGCCGGCGGCTCCGACACGGCCCATAGAGCCGACCATCTCGTGTTGATTCAAGGCGTGTACGAATTTCCTTGACCGGAACTGAGATCCGCGATCCGAGTGCAGAATGCACCCCGCGACATCTCCGCGTCGGGCTACCGCGCTGTGTAGTGCCCGGATGGCCAGTTGTGACTTCATTCGGGAGTCGATGCTGTAGCCGACGATCCGGTTGGAGAACACGTCCTTAATCGCACAGAGGTAGAGCTTGCCCTCACCGGTGCGGTGCTCAGTGATGTCACTGAGCCACAACTGATTTGGCCCTTCAGCGGTGAAGTCACGCTCGACAAGATCGTCGTGCACCGGCGGCCCGACTTCTTGCCGCGTTTCTTACCAAACACGCTCCACAGTCGATTCTGCGAGCAGATCCGCCATGCGGTGCGCTCGGCCATCGGCTCGCCGGCATCGCGCGCCTCCTCCACGAGGTAGCGGTAGCCGAACTCCGGATCGTCTGCGTGCGCGTCGAACAGCGCATTGGCGCGGTAGGCCTCGATGAGTTCGGCCTCGGTGATGGGGTCGGCCAGCCAGCGGTAATACGGTTGGCGGGAGAGCTTGAGTACCCGGCACGTCACCGCGACGGGGATCCCGTCGGCGGCGAGCTCTTTCACGAGCGGGTAGACCCTTTTCCCGGCAGATTGGCCTGCGATAAATACGCTGCGGCCCGGCGCAGCACCTCGTTCTCTTGCTCTAGCAGTTTGATCCGCCGTCGGGCTTCGCGCAGCTCACCGGACTCGCTGGCGCTCTTGCCGGGCTTGGTGCCTTCGTCGATGTCGGCCTGACGGAGCCATTTCTGCAGCGTCATCGGGTGCACTCCGAAATCGGTGGCGATCTGCTCGATCGTTACACCGTCATCGCGGTTGCGAGCGACCCGGACGACGTCGTCGCGGAACTCGCGGGGGTAGGGCCTTGCCATGGGGACATCCTTCCAGCCCGCCCATGCTGGGCAAGCCAACTCAGATGTCACCTATTCGTGCAGCAGACCCCAGCCCCCACCGGTCGCTTCCAGAGCATAGAACCGCGCTCGACGCTCAGAGAGCGGTTCACCCACTGTTCGGCTGCGCGTCATTGCGTGGCCGTCGGGCCGCCACCAGCCCGTCGGTCACCACCGCCTCCCACACCGTGAGTGGCACCCGTGGCCGGGTTGAAATCTGGTTCAGGAAGACTAATTTCGCGAATGAACCCCAATCGGCCAAGGATGTCGCTCGATCTCGCCAGAGGAATTCGTCGTGGTAGTGCCGCGCGCCCGATGGCTGTGCATGTGTTGGACAGCCCGTCGCCGTCGTGGATAGGCTTTGCCGGTGGAAGCCAGCCGCCTGCTCACGGTCGGTGAGTTTCAGGCGTGCTTCTCGCAGCCAATGCGGGATGTGACACACGACGCTGAACCAGCCCTCGACATCTGGCCTTACGTTGACAGCTTGGACCTCGACGCTCTGGGCGTACCCAGCTTGAACGACGTGCACTACGTGTATCGCGACGCTCACGAGCGATTCGATCAAGTCCTGATCGGCAGTGGACGCTTCAACACGCTACTGGTCGTCGTGGTTGATCTGCACCTACGTGTCGTGCTGGGCCATCGATTGCTCGATCTGGACGAAACGTACAACCCGACAGGCACCCACCTTCGGCCTGCTCACTGACGGGCTGCCACCGACCCTGTCGCAAACCTCCTTTCAGATATGAGGCGCCCTCGACGGTGGCCGCGCGCCCTGGCCTGCACTGCGTGTGAATCGACGGTGACATGTCTGCGAAGGCTTGGCTTCCTTGCGTTGGTTCGGTTTTCGGTTCAGCCTCGGTGCGGAAACATGGGTGGGATGAAACGAGTCGTACCCGTGGTCGCTGCCGCTGCTGCATCGACGGTGGCCGCCGTCGGTCTGCGAGATGTGTTTCAACGCAAGCACGCTCTACTGCGCAACTTTCCGGTCCTTGGGCATGCGCGGTACTTCTTGGAAACGGTTGGCCCCGAATTGCGGCAGTACATCGTGGCCGCCAACGACGAAGAGCGCCCCTTCACCCGCGACCAGCGCCGGTGGGTGTACGCATCTGCAAAAAAGGAGAACAACTACTTCGGATTTGGTACCGACAACGACATCGAGCACACCGCTGGTTACCCAGTGGTCAAGCACCGCACGTTTAGCCGCAGCGTTCCTGCCTCAGAGCCCACGGCGGGACACGAGGTCGCGTTGCCGTGCGCCAAAGTCATTGGAGCAGCGAGAGGCCGCGCGGGAGCATTCCGGCCGAAGTCCATCGTCAACATCTCCGCGATGAGCTTCGGCTCACTGTCCGGGAACGCCGTTGAGGCCCTCAACCGCGGCGCGGCCCTGGCCGACTGTCTGCATAACACCGGCGAGGGCGGCGTCTCGCCCTACCACCGGAACGGCGGCGACCTGATCTTCCAGATCGGCACAGCGTATTTCGGCTGCCGCGACCTCGTCGAGGGCCGGTTCAGCCTGGACAAGCTCAAGGAGGTCGTGGCAGGCGCACCTGTGCGGGCCATCGAGATCAAGCTCAGCCAGGGCGCCAAGCCAAGTCTCGGCGGATTGTTACCTGGGTCCAAGGTCTCAGCGGAGATCGCAGCGACGCGAGGTATCCCGGAGGGGGTCGACTGTGTGAGCCCGTCACGACATGCCGAGTTCTCCGACACCGACAGCTTGCTCGACTGGGTGGAGTTGCTCGCCGCCGAAACTGGTCTGCCGGTGGGGATCAAAGCCGCAGTGGGCGATCTGGAATTCTGGTATCAGCTCGCCGACCTGATGAAGGAAACCGCTCGCGGCGTCGACTTCGTGACCATCGACGGCGGCGAGGGAGGCACCGGCGCGGCACCGATGATCTTCGCCGACAGCGTGTCGTTGCCATTTCAGCTCGGGTTTGCCCGGGTGTACCGCATCTTCGCCGAACGCGGGCTGCACGAGCAGGTCGCCTTCATCGGCGCCGGCAAGCTCGGACTGCCCGACAACGCGATCGTCGCATTCGCGCTCGGCTGCGACATGGTTAACGTCGCCCGAGAGGCGATGCTTGCAATCGGTTGCATCCAAGCTCAGAAATGCCACACCGACACCTGTCCCACCGGGGTTGCCACCCAGAACGCATGGCTGGCCCGCGGCCTGGTGCCCGACACGAAGGCAGAGCGCGCCGCCAACTACATCAAGACGCTGCGCCGGGACCTCCTGAAGGTCGCAGAGGCCTGCGGCGTCGAACATCCTGGCCTCATCGGCACCGACTCAGTCGACATCCTGCAGGGCCGAACCAGTTCGACCCCACTGCACGAGGTGTACGGCTACACCACGGACATGGGCCTGCCATCGGCTACCGACCGCCAACGGATCATCGAGCTGATGACCCTCGGCCACCATCCTCGAGGCGGCTCCGCGCTCCCGTCGCGCACTGCTATCGGCTAGGAACCGTTCGTCGAAGCTCGTCACTCCGATTCGGAAAACATCGGAATGTCATCGGTGTCGCACGTTTCGCGGACACGCCAACGAAAGAAGGGCCATGCGCCTTCTCGACGCCTTCAGAAGATCGGGAAGTCGGATGCGTCTCTAAACAAGCTGCCCTGCATCGTTGGTCGCGCGGTCGGGAGTGGACTGTCTCATAGCAGCCTGACGAACCGTGGTGCTGTCCGGCCTTTCCCAGCAAGCTGGAGCGCCTGCGCAGCCATCTAGGTCGCGCTGCAGTAGCGGACGGAACGCCGGCCCGCTGGGGATAGGCAATCGCCGGGCTTGGGCGGGTCGAGTAGAAACGTGCAGCCGGGACGTAGCCAAAAAGCTGAACAGCCCATCGACACCGCGGGGCAGAGGCGCCGGCCCTACGGTGCGCTTACGCCTGAGCGAGAACGCTGGCCTGGTCGCGATCCACGGAGACACGCTCCTGGGCGATGCGGTCGATCAAACTCTCCGCCCTCTCCATGGAGCCGAGAAGTGCGAGCAGCGCCCCCTTCTCAATGGCCGGGATGTCGCCGGCGTCGATGACCGTCCACCGCATCGCCTCGAACTCAGGCGCGTCGAGCACGGTCGGTGCCGGCGCCACGTCGACGGTGGTGTCCTGTTCGGACTCGAGCAGCGACAGCTTCTGGTCGAGGTGGTCGAGCCCCTTGTCGAGCACCTCCCGGCTCGCAGGGCTGAACTCCTCGCGTTGGATGCGCCTGGCGATCTGGTGCAGCGACTCCGTGAGCGAGCCGGTGAAGTCGGCCTCCTCGATCATGCTGGCGACGAGGTCCATCTGCTCCCGCGTCAGGTCATGGTGAAACAGTTGCGCGGAATAGGCGCGAATCTCGCGGGACAGGGCGTCGATCGCTGCCGAGTGCTCGGCGGTCTTCTTCACGGCGTTGCGCTCGCCCCGGGCGGTGTCGAGGAACAATCGACTCCCCTGTAGCGCGCGCGCCACCTCCTGACGCATGGCCGGGACGGCACGGTTGAAGTCGTTGATCGCCTTGCGATCCAAGTACTTCGGCAGTGAGTAGTCCTCGTCGTCATCGGCGTCGTCGCGCCCGATGCGCATCAGCACGCGTTCGAACGTGCCGACGAAGGGGAACAGGATGAGGACGTTGAAGACGTTGAAGAATATCGAGAACAAGCCCACCGCTACCGGCACGAGGGGGAAGGTCTCTTCTCCGTCCACTATCACCGGGCTGCCCGGGTCGCCGCCGAAGAAGCCCATCACCCACTGCAGGACGGAGATGGCCGGGAAGAATAGCGACACCACGACGCAGACGCCGATGAAGTTGAAGGCGATGTGGGCGTATGCGGTGCGTTTGGCGTTCTTCGACAGGTTGAGCGAGGCGATCCAGGACGTGATGGTGGTGCCGAGGTCGGCGCCGATGGCGAAGGCAATCGCCGTCTTCCACTCCAGGACGCCCGAGGCGCCCAACCCCATGACGATCCCGATCGTCGCCGACGATGAGTGGATCAGCGCTGTGATCAACGCGGCGATGAGCGCACACGAAACCACACCGACGAACGACGAAGCGTCCAGGCCGGAGATGACGCTCATCACCTGCGGCATCTCCCGCAACGGCTTGAGGCCGCCCGTCATCAGGTTGAGGCCGTAGAAGACCAACGAGAATCCCATGCAGCACAACGCGATGTTGCGCGTCTTGTCCGACTTCGAGAAGACGTAGACCGAGGCGAAGATCCCCGCAAAGAGCAGCCCCAGTGGGCCCAGCGGCATGGCGATCAAACCATTGCCCAAGGTGGTGCCGATGTTGGCGCCCATGATCACACCGATGGCTCCGCGCAGCGCCAGCACCCCGGAGTTGACCAACCCCACCGTCATCACCGTCATCGCAGTCGATGACTGAATGACTCCGGTGATCAACGTGCCGGCGAACACACCCTTGACGGGACTGCCCGCCATCTTGCCCAGCAGATCGCGCATTCGGTTCACCGATAGCGACTGAATGCCGCGTTCCATGAACTCCAGGCCCAGCAGAAAAATGCCGAGCCCACCGACTACGGGGGCGATGATCTCTTTGAGGATGTCGACATCCACGATGATCCTTCTTGACGCTGATATGGGTTGTTTGAGGGGTGGAGGAAAGAGGTGGTGGGCTCAGGCGCCGGAGATCGCGCCCGACCAGTAGTTCTCGATGTCCCTTGCGGCCTGCCCGGGCATCGGCACGTATCCGAGTTCCTTTGCACCGTCGCCGAAGTCGTTGAGGAGGAAGCGCAGATAGCTCATGGTGCGCTGGGTCTGCTGCGCAAACTCCGGGTCGCGTTTGACCATGACGTAGATGCCGACGGTTGCTGGGTAGGCTGCCCTGTCGCTCGCCGTGGCCAGCGCGGTGGTGTAGTCGTCTCTTCCGCTCCAGTCGTGCGACGAGCCCGCTGCGAGGATCGCTTCCTCGCTCGGGCGGACGTAGGCTCCCGACTCGTTGGCCAGGGCGATGACATCGAGCCCCGCGCGCTGGGCCTGCCCGTAATCGACGTAGCCAATCGATCCTGGGTTATCGCGCACCTGGTTGATGACACCCTCTGTGCGTTCTGCACCCGTGCCCGTTGGCCACGCGATCTCGGTCCCCGTCCCGGGACCGGAGGCCCATTGCGGACTGCCCTCGCTCAGGTAGCCGGTGAAACCTCGGGTGGAGCCCGACCCGTCGCTGCGGTGCACCACGGACACGGCCTCATTTGGCAGTGCGCCGCCTGGGTTCAACTCCGCGATCCTGGTGTCGTTCCAGCGGGTGATCTCACCTGCGTAGATCGCGGCAAGGGTTCGCGCATTCAGTTGCAATTCCCGCCCCTCCGGCAGGTCCAGGCTGTGCACGACGGCAATGGCACCCAAGGCGATCGGGAACTGAGCGACCTGAAGTTCCTTGAGACCGTCAGCTGAGAGCGGATAGTCAGAGACGGCGAAGTCGACCTCGGGATCCGACAATCGCATGATGCCGCCCATCGAGCCGACCGGTTCGTACTCGATACCGGATCCGCTGAGCACCCAGTCGTTGCCGGTCTCGTCGGGTCGCTCGGGGTCATCAGCGGACTGGGCATCTCGGAAGGCTGTCACCGACCGCTCGATCAACGGTTGCGCCAAGGTGGAGCCTGCGCCCTGGATCTCGGTCTGCTGCCCGCGACCCGCCAGCAGCAGTGCAACGAGTCCAACCGCAGACAGGACGACCACGGGCATCACGACGCGCCGCCAGCGTGCCGCGCCCGTCCTCACGACGGGAACGCCCTCATACGGTGCGCCCAGCATCGCACTCCTCAAACTGGTTGGAAACCGAAACGTTCGCCGCGGTAGGTGACGAAAGTGAAGTGCCCCCGGATGAACGGACGGGGACTCGAGGCCAACCGCCGAACGAACGGCTCATGGGGATCAGGCACGGGCCACGTCGGCAGGTTCCCGGCGGACGCTCGAGCGACCGCGCCAACGCGATCAGCTCCGCCGGGTCCTCCGGACCCTTTTGTTTCCGCCCCCAAAACGGCACCCTTCGACTGTGGCACAGGCGGGGACTACAGCAGGGACTGCGGCGCTGCTGCTTACTGGGTCTGGTCTAGCACTGCTCAATCAGAATGGTCGGCACGCATCCCAGCAGCAGCGCACCTGGCCCGGTGACTGAAGTCACCCACCCCGGTTATCCCGCGCTCGGCTCTTGGAGGTTGCACTCGTCGATACCGCGTCGCCCCCGGGCATATCCGGTCACCCGAGTGGGGCGATTTGTCGCGGTGCCGTCGGGGTATAGGCGCTCTATGTCTTCGACCAACGAGCAGCCTGACCTTAGTGATGTGTTGACCCCTGGCGAGGAGGTTCACCCGGATCACCGGGAACACGCGAAAGAGGGCAAACACCTTGATGAAGCCGAACTTGAGCGCCGCACCCAGCACGAACGGGATGTAGTGCACGGTGAATCCACCACCTAGTGTTCTTTCAAAGAGATTTGTTGGACGCCGCCATCCAAAGTTCAACCGCGGCAATACACTTCCCCGAATGTCGACAAGGGAGATGTGATGGCAACAGTGACGGGGCTCGCCGAGGAGGTCTATGCCGGTCTCAGTACCTGCTCGGCGTGGCCGGTGCTACGTCGTCGCCTGGCCATCCGGGCGCTCTCCGGTGCCGATCCCGGCGAACTGTTGATCGCCGCGCACGCTTCGAGGCGGCCTCGACGATGCCGCCGACGCGGCCGCGGTCCTGGACTACCGCATCGACCCCACGGGTTCGGCCGGCCGCGACTGCGGGCCGCTGCGCTGGCTGCCCGCCATCCCCGACCCCCTGGCCGGCGACCCGCAATGGGGTGACTACCTGCGCCGCCGCGCAAGTCTTGTCGAGGAGCTGGCCGCCCAAATCCGCGAACAAGCCCACGCCTGGACCCCCGACACCGCGCCGAGCTGGGCGCAGCCCGTGCTCGCGGCCAACCCTGCTCTGGCCGCAGAAATCGCCGTGTTCCGGGCCGCCACCGGGGTCGAGGACGCCGACACCCGCCTCACCGGCCCGCCCCAATACCCGGTGGCCACCCGCGCGATCCAAGACTTGCTGCACCGGCACGGCACCGACGCCATCGAGCGCGACAGCGCCGCCGACCCCACCCGCTTCAACGACCTCCTCGACGAGATCGACCCCCGCATCCGCACCGACGCCTACTGGCCGACACTGGCCGCCCACCTCACAGAAGCCGCCCGCGGCAACGACATTCGCGAGGCGATCACCGCGGCGGCCCAGCGAGGACCGCTACCCGATGAGATGCCCGCCACGGCGCTGTGGTGGTGGCTGGCCGACACGCTGTCCCGTACCGCGGCCCTCCCCGATCGGCACGTCGTCGACCCTGCCACCGCCCTGGGCAAAGGCGTGCACGCAAGCATGCATGCCCCTGAGCGCGCGCTCGTCGAGGTCCTGGCCGCCGCCTGGCGCAACGCCGACCCGCTCCCCCTGGCGCGGCCACACACCGACCCCGCCGCGGTCGCGCTCTCGGTGCCCTACGTCGTGGCCACCGTGGCGGCCGAGCGCTACACCCCCGACCTCGCCGAATCGATCCATGCAGCGGCCACCGCCGCCCACCGCCACCACGTCCGCGTCACCGCGACACCACAGCCCGACCGGCTGAGCCTCAACCACCTCGCCGAGCAGATCACCATCCACGAACCCACTCAGCGCGGACCCATCATCGTCGTCGAAGACGCCGCGACCGCCGACCCCGACGCCCTCGCGGCGGTGGCCACCGCCCTGGTCCCCGCACACGGCCGACTCCTACTCATTGACAACGGACAGCCCGGCAGCGCCCGACGACTCCTCGACGGGCTCACGCTCCCCTGGGCGGAAAACACCTGCCCCGCACCGGACATCGACGATCCCAGACACGCCGCCGACGCCGACGAACACCGCGCCATCGCCGCACGCAGCTGGCGCACCCTCACCACCGGACCCACGCGCGACCGAGGCAGGGAACGAGACCGCGGACACGGCCTCGACATCGACTGACGGGCACACCCACCGCGCGCGCGTTTATATCGTTGACGGTATATACCGAAGTCGATATAGTAGGGGTGTGGGTGATGAGTGGCGGATCATGCTCAGTGGCGAAGTGGAACGCTGGTACGCCGGTCTGTCTGAAAGCGAACTCGCCCAGGCCGATCAGGCCCTCGACCGGCTCACCGCCGAGGGCATCACCCTGAGCATGCCGCACAACCGCTACCTCTCAGAGAAACTGTGGGAGTTGCGGTTTCGCTGCGGACAGGTCAACCAACGCATCACCTACACCGCCGACCCCGACCGCCAGCTGGTCACCCTGACCACCTTCCGCAAACAACGCCAAAACGAACGCAACGAAATCATCCGCGCACGCAAAGCGCTACGACGCCACCAGACCAAGAAGGGATAAACCGCCATGACCGTCAAAACCGCTACCCCGAAGAAGACCGCCGCTGCGAAGAAGGCCGCCAAGAAAGCCCCCGCCGTCGCGAAGAGGGCCGCCACCACCAGCGGTGGGGTCGATTACCGAACCGCCCGCGCCCAGCGCCAGGCCGCCCTCACCGACGCCCAACGCCAGACCTACGAGCAGGCCTACCAGGATGCCGGCCGAGCGATGGACCTCGCCGAGCTGGTCTACAACGCCCGCACCGAGGCCGGACTCACCCAAACCCAGCTCGCCGCCGCCATGGGCACCAGCCAATCCGCCGTCGCCTCCTGGGAAAACGGTGCACGCATCCCCGGTATCGACGCCCTAGAACGGCTCGCCGCAGCGTGCGGGAAACGCCTCCACATCGCCATCACCGCCGCATAACCCCAGCGGTCAGGCTGTTTCCGGGTGCCACCATTCGTGGGCCGCGCGGCAGTGCGCCACGGCCTGGGGGTCAAACACCTCGATATCGCGGAGCACGGCTTCGCACTCCTCGTATGGCCACACAAGCCGGTAGTCCTGGCCGTCGGCGAGAATTCTTGCCTTAGAACGTTCGGCCACATAGCCGTCGCGGTGTTGGCAACGCTCTTCGTGGGGCTGGCGATTCACTCCACAAGAGTTCTCCACACCGGCGGATACAAGTCTTTGGGGCCGCAATCATCGCGCCGGCCGCTACCAAGGTGACAAGCCAGACCACAACCGCACTCACTACGAAGTCTGAATCATTCGGCAGGAGCGCATAGCCCGCGAGCAACGTCACGACAACGCCTGCGATAAATGGCCAGACAGGCTTGGAAGCACTAGCCACAGCGGGTCGAGTCGCCGACCCAGCAGGCTGTTGGACTGAAGGCTGCGGGGGAGCCTGATATGGCGGCGCGGCTTGCCAAGGTTCCGGATACTGGTTCGAGGGAGGCGCCCAGGCGTTCGGATTCTGGTACGGATATCGAGGGTCGTGCGGCTGCGACATTCAGTGATCTCCCCGGACGCGTGCAAGTAGATAAAGTCGGCTGATCATAGCCAGTTTGGGCGCGCTAGAGGTGTCAGCCCCGGTGGCGCGCCTTGTTCTGTCAGTTTCACGTTTGCGTCGACTCTAGTGCTGAATTATTCACAGGGCAGACAGATACCGGTATGCCGTTGCCCTACTGATCCCGAACGCTTTGGCAAGTTCGTGGACGGGTTCACCGGTCTCGGCGAGCCGTCGCAATTGTTGCTGTCTCTCGGTGGTCAGTTTCGCTGGCTTGGTGGCCGGTAGAAGGCGGGCTCGCCGGGAGTCGCGCGAGGCGGCGCGACGCTCGCGGCCGAGTTCGAGCTCAAGTTCGGCCAAAGTTGCCATGATGGCAGCCACGGCACGACCGGTTGGAGTGCCCGTATCCACGCCTTCGCGCAAGGCGCGCAACACAATTCGTCGCTCACCAAGGTCAGCAATGGTGCGTGTCACCTCGGCGACGGAGCGGCCTAGCCGATCGATCGCAGTGACCACTACGGTGTCGCCCTCGCGGGCGTAGTGCAGCATCGCCGTCAGCCCAGGCCGATCGGTGCTCACCGCTCCCGAGAGTCTGTCGGTGAAGACTTGATCCGGTCCGACGCCAGCTCCAGTAAGCGCAACGAGCTGCGCGTCGAGGTCCTGGCCCGCGGTGCTCACGCGGGCGTACCCAAGAGTCGTCGTCACACCACTACCGTCTCATCACCCTCTGACATCAGGGATCTGAGACACGCGGTGTGAGACAAGAAATGAGACACTGCCACCTGGGACGATGCGGCCGCTCGCTGCACGCTGGGCGCTGTCTCTTTTCTCTAGATACGAGACAGATGTTCAATACGTTCAGTACATCGGCGTCCCAGATCAGGCTTGAGCGGCTGGCTTGCGCTGCCTACTTAAACGGCGAGGCCGCTGACCAGAATGAAAATGCCGAGGCCTATCAAAACGATCGGGAACAATACGTGTTCCCAGCGTTCGAGTACCTCGGCGATCGGCCGGCGGGTGGCGACGAATTTGGCGGCGGCCACCAGGACCGCGACGAGCACGAGGAAGACGACGCAGTAGGCCACCACGGCCCCAGTGCCCGCGCTGAGGAAGACTGGAACGTAGACGCCGATGTTGTCGCCGCCGTTGGCGAAGGTGACTGCAGCAACGGTCAAGACACCGACGTTCTTACCCGCGACCCTTGCCTCGTCGTCATCGTCGTCGTCGTCGCCTCGCCAGGCTTCCCACGCCGCCCACAGTCCCAGAGCCAGGGGAATGAGGCCGAAGTACGGGATGACGCTTGGGGGAAGGAACGCTCCGGCACCCAGCGTCACCAGCACGGCCGCACCCAGAATCCCCGCGAATCCCAGGTACTGCCCCGCGGTGATCCGGGCCGTGGTTCCGCGTTGCCCGGCGCCGCGGGCGAAGAACAGCGACAGCACGATGATGTCGTCGATGTTGGTGACGATGAATAGCCCGATCGCGGGCAGGACTGACGACAGGATCATGCGCCGCCATCCGTGACTGCGGTGCTGCTTACGTGCGAGCTAGCCGGCACGGCCGGTTCGGTGGGACTGCAGTCCCAAGCGTCGCTCATCGGAGGGACTCCTTGGAGTCGATTGTCGCGCCCGTGCGGGCGCGGGTTCCGTAATTGGGGCACAGCGCAACGGTGGTGCCGGTGGCGGCCAGCAGCGTCTCCGCTGAGGCCAATACATCCAACAGTTCCGGGTGCGTCAGCGAGTAAAACATCTGTCGGCCCTCGGGGCGGCCGGTGACCAGACCGCAGTCCCGCAAACAGGCGACATGGGCAGAGACGGTGGATTGCGCCAATCCCAGCTTTCCGGTCAGGTCGACCACACGTGCCTCCCCCTCGGCCAGGCGGCCGACGATCGCCAGCCGGGCAGGATCAGAGAGGCTGTGAAACAGCGCCACCGCGGCATCCAGGTTCGAAGAGTTTGTCGCGGTGCTGCCGGTGAGGCAGGCACCCTCCTTATTCATCGTCACACAGCGATGATATCTATCATTACCAATGATTCGAGGGCGGGTCGGATGCTGACGCCCGGGTGCAGTCGCCCCGGCGGCCCAGTGAACGGGTAGATCACGGTTGCAGGGGCTTCGGCACATATGAGACAGGATCTGATCGATCTTGAATCTTTAGAAACGAGACAGCATGGGACGTCGCTTTTCGTCTTCCGTCGGGCGTGGGCTCAATAGCGGCCGCTTAGAGCATCGAGCCGAGGTCGGAGCCCAGGGTGGGGTACGCCGCGGTGGTTGTCTTGAGCTGGCGTGTGGTGAGGCCTAGTTTGATGGCCAGGGCCACGATGTTGGCGTGTTCGGTGTAGTCCGGTCCGAGCAGGTGTGCGCCCACGATTCGGTCGTCGTCCTTATTGACGAGGATCTTGGCTGCGGCGGTATCTTCGCCGAGGCGGTAGCTCGAATACCAGGTGCTGGCGTCGGTGTAGCGCACGTCGATCTTCAATCCCAGGTCGCGGGCTTCTGTTTCGAGCAACCCAACGCGCGCCAGTTCGGGGATCGTGAATACAGCCGACGGGATACCCGTGTAGTCGGGCACGGTGCTGGCGTCTTTGAGCATGTTGGAGGCGGCTACTTTGCCTTCGATGACGGCCACGGGCGTCAACGGGGGGCCGGCGGTGTCTGCGGCATCCCCGGCGGCGTAGACGCCGGGGTGTGTGGTGCTTTGCAGGTACGGCTCCACACTGATTCCTCGCTCACACCACGCGATGCCAGCACGGTCGAGGTCGAGTTCGGCCAGCTCGGGGACGCGTCCGGCGCCGTGAACCACCAAGTCTGTATCGATGGTGGTAAGAGTTCCATCCTGATCGACCTGGACTTGGTATCCGGACGCCGTCGCACGTACAGCGGTGACCGTGGTGGACGGCTGCACGTGAACTCCGGCAACGTCGCCGCCGGCGATCAACAGGTCGACTAGATCGGGGTCGAACCCCTTCAGTGGGCGCGGACCGTGATCGAGGATGATCGGGTGGCTGCCCGCCCGGGCGGCGATGTGGGCGAACTCGAAAGAAATGTAACCGCCCCCAACGAACACGATTCGCGGTGGCAAAACCTCCAATTCGAGGAACTCGGTGCTGTCGATGAGGTGTTCGTTTCCGTGGAACTGCAGCGGTCGGGGCCGCGCTCCAGTAGCAATCAAGACCCGGTCTGTGTGGTGGGAGTCGTTTCCGATGCTGATCTGATGGGCGTCTACGAACTGGGCCTGACCATGCAGTGTTTGGACGCCGTGGCGACGTAGGTCGTTTTCCATGTTCGCTGGTGCCGGATCGGTGAAGCCCCGTTTGTGGCGCATCAGATCGGTCCAGTTGATGCGGATCTGGCCATCGTCGATACCTTTTCCGCGCATCAGTTGGGAAGCGTCGATGATTTCGGCGCCACGGCGCAGGATCTTTTTCGGGTCGCATCCGCGCAGCGCGCAGGTACCGCCGTAGGGCAACGCGTCGACGATCGCCACGCGCCAGCCCTGGGCGGCGCACTTATTGGCGGCGGCGATACCGGCCATGCCGGCACCGATCACGATCAAATCGAAGCGGGCAGTCATCGCCCCACCTGGGTGATCGCACCGCAACCGGCCCCTCGGTGCACACGTTTGCAAGTCATGAGGTCACGCTAAACATTGCAGTGCAGTACAAGGTCAAGGATTAGTGTGGCGAGGATGCTGATCGGAGAGCTGGCACGATCCGTGGATCTATCGCCGCAGACCATCCGTTTCTACGAACGACGCGGACTACTGCCAGCACCTCGCCGCGGCACCAATGGCTACCGGCGCTACGACCGCACTGCGATCACCCGACTGCACTTCATCCGCGCCGGACAAGCCGCCGGACTGACCCTGGACGATATCGCCAGCATCGTGGACCTTCGTGACCACGGAACGGCACCCTGCGAGCACGTACACGCGCTACTCAGCGGCAAGCTCGACGACATAACACAGCGCCAACAAGAGCTGGCATCGCTAGCAACAGAACTGCGTCGACTCCTTCACCGCAGCCGGACGCTGAATCCTTTGAACTGCACCGACGCCCGCATCTGTCACATCCTCAGCGAGGCTCCGTGATGGGCGTGATCGAGTCTGGTGGCAGGGCCTGGCCGGGCCGCTCCGGCGTCAAAGGGACGGGGACTCCAGATGAGACAGGATGTGATCGGCCTCGTTTCTTTTTGAACTGAGACCGGCGTTAATGCGACCCGGGGGTGTGGTCGCCGCCCGAATGTAACCGCTGATACATTTTTAGATGTGGCAGAGACATCGGTCCGATGGTTGGTTCTGGTGGTACGAATGCCTGCGGAGCCTTCGCGGCACCGAGTCGCGGTGTGGCGCGAGCTGCGGCGCGCTGGGGCCACCCTGTTGGGGCAGGGGGTATGGGCGGTGCCCGATGCCCCGGTATTCGCCGATGGAATCGCCCGAACCGAAGAGCTAGCTGAACGCGGTGACGGCGAGGTGACGGTGCTGGCCGCGTCCGGACGCAATGAATCCGACGCTGCGCGTCTGGAAGCCTTGTTCACCGCTGAACGGAGCGAGGAGTGGGCTGAGTTCATCTCCGACTGCGCCAATTTCGACGCCGAAATCGACAAAGAGATTCGAATCGCCAAGTTCACGATCGCTGAGCTCGAAGAAGAAGAACACAGCCTAGAGCGACTGCGTCGATGGCACCGCGAACTGACCGCGCGTGATGTATTCGGCGCCCCCGAGGTGACCGAGGCCAACCAGCAGCTCAAGCATTGCATCGAACGCCTCGCCGACTACACCGAGCGGGTTTTCACCGCGTTGCACCAGCTATGACACTCGCCACCGCCGGCACAAACCCACTGTCACCGGCATGAGTACGCCCAACTCTGCCGATACAGGCCTCGGGGGGACCCGAACTCAGTTGTTGCCTTTGTACGCGGCGGGATTCGTCACCGCATTCGGCGCTCACAGCATTGCCGCCACCTTGGGCGGCTATATCGACGGGCCATACACATCGCTGCTCACCCTGGGCCTGCTGCTGGCCATCTACGACGGAGCCGAAGTCATCCTCAAACCGGTATTCGGATCGTTGGCCGATCGCATTGGCGCCCGCCCAGTTCTGCTCGGCGGACTGCTCGCCTTCGCCGCGGCATCCGCTGCCTTCGTCATCGCTGGAGATCCTGCCTGGTTGGGCGTGACCCGATTCGCTCAGGGCGCCGCCGCAGCAGCATTCTCACCTGCCGCCGGGGTATTGGTGTCGCGGCTAACCGCGCCGGGGCAGCAAGGCCGCGGCTTCGGTCGCTACGGTGCCTGGAAAGGACTTGGCTACACCCTGGGACCGGTATTGGGAGGGGTGCTCATCACCTGGGGCGGCTACACCCTGCTCTTCGCCACGCTCGCCACACTAGGAACGGCGGTCGCAGCGTGGGCGCTGCTGATGGTGCCGGGGGTGGCACCGTTGCCGCGGGTCCGCCAGACGGTACTCGACCTGGGCCGCCGACTCGCCAGCCCGGGCTTTCTGCGCCCGACCCTCGCACTAGCCGCGGCCACCGCCGCATTATCGGTCGGTGTTGGCTTCCTCCCCGTCATCGGCGCCAGCCGCGGCCTCAGCCCACTTCTCACCGGAGCGGTCGTCTCGGTGTTGGCAGCGGCGACCGCCGTAGTTCAGCCCGGGGTTGGGCGCGCTCGCGATGACGGGCGCATCGGGGACCGCACCGGGTTGTCAACCGGCCTACTGCTCGCTGCCGCCGGGTGCGCGGCGGTGGTGATACCAGGAATCATGGGCCTGGCCAGCGCTGCCGTACTGATCGGCATTGGCGTAGGCGTCGTCACCCCGATCGGGTTCGCCTCTCTGGCCGCGTCCACTCCCGCTGAACGGCTCGGCCAAACCATGGGCTCTGCCGAAGTGGGCCGCGAACTCGGAGATGCCGGTGGGCCACTACTCGTCGGCGCCCTCGCCGCCGCGGCCACCTTGACCCCTGCGCTACTGGTATTCGCTACTGCCCTAGCCGCCACCGCCGCGCTCAGCACCGCGCCCACCGCCGGTCGTCACGCCCAAACCAGCAATGACACCTAGTCATCTCCACCGATCCGCATCACCCGCCGCCGAACTTGCCACCGGCCCTAGATCGCCGCTACACACCTCCACCTGAGACAAGAACTGATCGACCTCGTTTCTCTAGATATGAGACTGGCATTGTTTGCAGTGTGTTCGCACAGCCCCGTCACCGTGTCTCCGAATTTGAACTTGA
>NZ_JBGGKV020000023.1:0-36111 GCF_041287165.2 Mycobacterium bulgaricum
GTCCCGGCCCGGGCGGGCCCCGGCCAGGTGCTCCCAAGCCCGCCCCGCGCACGCCGCGCGTCGGCAACAACCCCTTCTCGTCTCAGCAGCCGGTCGAACGTCCGGCGCCCAGGCCCCAGGCTGGTCCCGGCGGTCCGCGACCCGGCCCCGGCGCAGGCGGTCCCCGTCCCGGTGGCGGACCCCGTCCCGGCGCGACACCCGGCAACATGCCGCCGCGTCCCGGGGGCGGTCCCCGTCCCGGTGGCGGCCCTCGCCCCGGTGGCGGTCCCCGTCCCGGTGGCGGTCCTCGTCCCGGCCCCGGCGGCGTCGGCCGTCCCGGTGGTGGCGGCGGTGGTAACTACCGCGGTGGTGCAGGCGGCGGCGGTGGCGCCCCCGCAGGCGGCGGCTTCCGTGGTCGTCCCGGCGGTGGCGGCGGTGGCCGTCCCGGTCAGCGCGGCGGCGCGGCAGGTGCCTTCGGCCGTCCCGGCGGCGCCCCGAAGCGTGGACGCAAGTCGAAGCGCGCGAAGAGGGCCGAATACGAGAACATGCAGGCCCCGGTCGTCGGTGGGGTGCGCCTTCCGCACGGCAACGGCGAGACCATCCGGCTGGCGCGCGGCGCATCGCTGAGCGACTTCGCCGACAAGATCAACGCCAACCCGGCCTCGCTGGTGCAGGCGCTGTTCAACCTCGGCGAGATGGTGACCGCGACGCAGTCCGTCGGCGACGAGACCCTCGAGCTGCTCGGCAGCGAGATGAACTACGTCGTGCAGGTCGTGTCCCCAGAGGACGAGGACCGCGAGCTCCTCGAATCCTTCGACCTGTCCTACGGCGAGGACGAAGGCGGCGAGGACGATCTCGAGGTCCGTCCGCCGGTCGTCACCGTCATGGGTCACGTCGACCACGGCAAGACGCGACTGCTGGACACCATCCGCAATGCGACCGTGCGTGAGGGCGAGGCCGGCGGCATCACCCAGCACATCGGCGCGTACCAGGTCGAGGTCGACCTCGACGGCACGCCCCGGCCGATCACCTTCATCGACACCCCGGGTCACGAGGCGTTCACCGCCATGCGTGCCCGCGGTGCGAAGGCCACCGACATCGCGATCCTCGTGGTCGCGGCCGATGACGGCGTCATGCCGCAGACGGTGGAAGCGGTCAATCACGCCCAGGCGGCCGATGTGCCGATCGTGGTGGCGGTCAACAAGATCGACAAGGAAGGTGCCGACCCGGCCAAGATCCGCGGTCAGCTGACCGAATACGGTCTGGTGCCCGAGGAGTACGGCGGCGACACCATGTTCGTCGACATCTCCGCCAAGGCGGGGACGAACATCGAATCCCTGCTCGAGGCTGTCGTGCTGACAGCCGACGCGTCGCTGGACCTGCGGGCCAACCCCGACATGGAGGCCCAGGGCGTGGCGATCGAGGCGCACCTCGACCGCGGTCGCGGTCCGGTGGCCACCGTGCTCATCCAGCGCGGCACGCTGCGGGTCGGCGACTCGGTGGTCGCAGGCGACGCCTACGGCCGCGTCCGACGCATGGTCGACGAGCACGGCGAGGATGTCGAGGCGGCGCTGCCGTCACGTCCGGTCCAGGTCATCGGCTTCACCTCGGTCCCGGGTGCCGGTGACAACTTCCTCGTCGTCGACGAGGACCGCATCGCCCGCCAGATCGCCGACCGCCGCAGCGCGCGCAAGCGCAACGCGATGGCCGCCCGTGCCCGCAAGCGCATCAGCCTGGAAGATCTGGATTCGGCGCTGAAGGAAACCAGCCAGCTGAACCTGATCCTCAAGGGCGACAACGCCGGTACGGTCGAGGCGCTCGAAGAGGCGCTCCTCGGGATCCAGGTGGACGACGAGGTCGAGCTGCGGGTCATCGACCGCGGCGTCGGCGGCGTCACCGAGACCAACGTCAACCTGGCGTCGGCCTCGGACGCGATCATCATCGGCTTCAACGTGCGTGCCGAGGGCAAGGCGACCGAGCTGGCCAACCGCGAAGGCGTGGAGATCCGGTACTACTCGGTGATCTACCAGGCCATCGACGAGATCGAGAGCGCGCTCAAGGGCATGCTCAAGCCGATCTACGAGGAGAAGGAACTCGGCCGCGCCGAGATCCGGGCGATCTTCCGGTCGTCCAAGGTCGGCAACATCGCAGGCTGCCTCGTCCAGTCGGGCATCATGCGGCGCAACGCCAAGGCGCGCCTGCTGCGTGACAACGTCGTGGTCGCCGAGAACCTCACCATCTCGTCGCTGCGCCGCGAGAAGGACGACGTTACCGAGGTCCGCGACGGTTACGAGTGCGGTCTGACGTTGACCTACTCCGACATCAAGGAAGGCGACGTCATCGAGACGTACGAGCTGGTCGAAAAAGAACGTGTGTAGGGACGGCGTTATCCATGGCTGATCCCGCGCGGGCCAAAAGGCTCGCCAAGCGGATTTCGACGCTGGTCGCGTCGGCGATCGAGTACGAGATCAAAGATCCTCGACTCGCCGGCGTGACCATCACGGACGCGAAGGTCACCAACGACCTGCACGACGCCACGCTGTACTACACGGTGCTGGGCAGTTCCCTCGACGAGGAACCCGACTACGCCGGGGCCGCCGCGGCGCTGGACAAGGCCAAAGGTGTGCTGCGCACCAGGGTCGGGGCCTCGCTGGGGGTGCGGTTCACCCCGACGCTGGCGTTCGTGCGCGACACCGTGCCCGATGCCGCCCACCGCATGGAGGAGCTGCTGGCCCGTGCGCGGGCTGCAGATGAGGATTTGGCGAGAGTTCGCCAGGGTGCCAAGCACGCAGGCGACGCCGACCCTTACCGTGTAAGCGGGGTGGACGACGAGACAGCCGGGGGATCGACCGCAGAGGACATGGGTGGCTCCGACTCGCTCGACCACTGATTCGACAACTCGCGCATCCGAAGTGGGCCCGCGAGCCGTCGACGCGTTCGGCGCTGCCGACCTTCTCGCGGAGGCCGACAGTGTGAGCATCGTCTGTCACGTCTTCCCCGACGCCGACACCATCGGCGCAGGGCTGGCACTGGCGCTGGTGCTGGAGCAGTCCGGCAAGGAGGTGCAGGTCAGCTTCGCCGAACCGGAGGAGCTGCCCGACTCCCTGCACTCCCTGCCCGGCGGGCACCTGCTGGTCGCCCCGAAAACGCTGCGGCGCGACGCCGACCTGGTCGTCACCGTCGACATCCCGAGCGTCAACCGGCTCGGCGCCTTGCGCGAATTCGCCGGCCCGGACCGCAACGTCCTCGTCATCGACCATCACGTCTCCAATCAGCTGTTCGGGACCGCGAACTTCGTCGATCACTCCGCAGACTCCACGACGATGCAGATCGCCGAACTGCTCGATGCCTGGGGCAAACCGATCGACCTCGGGGTGGCGCACTGTCTCTATGCCGGGCTCACCACCGACACCGGCTCGTTCCGCTGGGCCAGTGCCCGCGCTCACCGTCTGGCGGCCCGCCTGGTCGAGGTGGGTGTCGACAATGCCGCGGTCAGCCGCGCGCTGCTCGACACACACCCGTTCGCGTGGCTTCCGATGCTTTCGCGCGTGCTGGGCTCCGCCGAACTGGTCGCCGACGCGCTCGACGGCCGCGGGTTCGTCTACGCGGTGGTCGATCACGACGAGTGGACCGCCGCCAGACCCGAGGAAGTCGAGAGCATCGTCGACATCGTCCGCACCACCCAGCAGGCCGAGGTGGCGGCTGTGCTCAAAGAGATCGGGCCGCAACGGTGGTCGGTGTCGATGCGCGCTAAGACCTTCGACGTGTCCGCAGTGGCCGCCACCTTCGGGGGCGGCGGGCACCGCCTCGCCGCAGGGTACTCGGCGACCGGGGCCGCCGCCGACGTCGTCGCGGCGCTGCGTGCGGCCCTTGGCTGAGGCCGTCGAACCGGCGAGCAGTCGGCGCATCGCCGCGCTGGCCTTTCCGGCGCTGGGTGTTCTCGCCGCCGAACCCGTCTACCTGCTGTTCGATCTGGCTGTCATCGGTCGCCTCGGTGCGTTGAGTCTGGCCGGGTTGGCCATCGGCGCACTCGTCATGGGCGTGCTGAGCTCGCAGCTGACGTTTCTGTCCTACGGCACGACCGCCCGGGCAGCGCGGTTCTATGGCGCCGGGGACCGCAGGGCCGCGGTCGAAGAGGGGGTACAGGCCACCTGGCTCGCGCTGGGGATCGGTGCGGCGATCGTCGCCGCGGTCCAATTCGCGGCTGTCCCCATGGTTTCCGCGCTGGCCGCAGGAGGCGAGATCGCCGATGCGGCACTGCCATGGGTGCGGATCGCCAGCCTGGCGGTGCCCGCGATCCTGATCGCGGCCGCGGGCAACGGCTGGATGCGTGGCGTGCAGGACACCGTGCGCCCTCTGCGCTACGTCGTGGTCGGTTTCGCGCTGTCGGCGGTGTTGTGTCCCGTCCTGGTCTACGGATGGCTCGGTGCGCCCGAACTCGGGCTGTCTGGTTCCGCAGTGGCCAACGTGGTGGGGCAGTGGCTGGCCGCCGTGCTGTTCTGCCGGGCGTTGTTCGTGGAGAGGGTGCCGCTGGCACTGCGTCCGCAGGTGCTGCGCGCACAGGTGGTGATGGGCCGTGATCTGATTCTGCGAACCATGGCGTTCCAGGCGTGTTTCATCTCCGCCGGCGCGGTGGCGGCACGCTTCGGAGCCGCGTCCGTGGCAGCGCACCAGGTGGTGCTCCAGTTGTGGAGTTTCCTTGCGCTGGTACTGGATTCGCTGGCCATCGCCGCTCAGTCGCTGGTCGGCGCCGCGCTCGGGGCGGGGCAGTTGACGCATGCCAAATCGGTGGCGTGGCGGGTGACGATCTTCTCGACCGTCGCCGGACTGATCCTGGCCGCGGTGTTCGCGCTGGGGTCCTCGGTGTTCCCGTCGGTGTTCACCACCGACCGCTCGGTGCTCGACGCGATCGGGGTGCCGTGGTGGTTTCTGGTGGGCATATTGCCGGTTGCCGGAATCGTTTTCGCCGTCGACGGCGTTCTGCTGGGCGCGGGCGACGCCACGTTCATGCGCAACGCCACCCTGGCCAGTGCGGTGCTCGGGTTCCTGCCACTGATCTGGCTGTCGCTGGCCTACGGGTGGGGTCTGATGGGGATCTGGGCGGGGCTGGCCATCTTCATGGTGCTGCGCCTGGTCTTCGTGGGCTGGCGGGCCCTGTCGGGACGCTGGCTGGTGCCCGGCACGCGCTGAGAAAACGCCCTTCGGCTGGGATGATCGAATTGGGCTCTCGCAGAACGTAACTGTTGTCGAGGCCCGCCGCCGCAGACCACTATTGCCCCCTATGCCGACTGCTATCGCTGGGCCTGCCCGCGACCACCCCCGAGCCCGAAGGCGCCACTGGACCACCCGTCTGGTGGGCGTCGCCGCCGCGACCGCGTTGGTGCTCAGCGGCTGTGGATCGAGTTCGGACCAGGGGGCCGACGGCGGCGTGACAACACTGCGTTACCAGGGCTGGGGCAATCAGGTCACGCTGCCCGAACTTGCCGAACACCTCGGCTTTTTCGACGAGAACGTCATCGAGTTGGAGTGGGTCGGCAACACGATCAGTGGCCCGCAGGACATCCAGTCGGCCGCGACCGGGCAGACCGATTTCGGGGGTGCGTTCGGAGGCGCGGTAGCCAAGCTTGTCGGGTCGGGCGCACAGATCAAGGCCGTCATCAACTACTACGGCGGCGACGACATCGACTACGGCGCCTACTACGTCCCCGAGGACAGCCCGATCCGCACCGCCCGCGACCTGATCGGCAGGAAGATCGCCGTCAACACCCTGGGCGGGCAGAACGAAGCCGACATCTTCAACTACCTACGTGCAGAGGGTCTTTCGGTCGATGAGATCAAGCGGGTCGAGCTGGTGACGCTGCCGCCGGTCAATCAGGAAGATGCGCTTCGCCGCGGTCAGGTCGACGTCGCCGGGCTTTCCGGGCAGTTCAAACAGCGCGCCGACGCGGCGGGGGGCCTACGCACCCTCTGGGATCAGCACTCTCAGTACGGGCCGTTCAACGGTGGCCCCTACGTCTTCCGCAACGACTTCATCGCCAGGCATCCCGAGGCCGTCCGCGCGTTCGTCGACGGGGTCGGGAAGGCCATCCAATGGGCCCGCCTGACACCGCGCGACGAGGTGGTACGGGTGCAGACCGCGATCATCGATGCCCGCAAGCGACCCAACGAGACCAGCGAGACCCTCAAGTACTGGCTTTCGCCAGGCGTGCCCTCGTACTACGGCTTCATCACCGACGCAGATTTCGAACGTTGGTCGGAGTGGCTGCTGTCGACCGGCGGGGCCGAGGAAGTGCCGCCGCCGTCGGAGCTCTACACCAACGAGTTCAACGACAACGCCACGACCGCCGTCCAACCCGCCGACGCCGTCGCGCCGGCCGTGGAGCGCTGATCCGATGGCCGCGAAATCCGCACATTTCGGGATCACCATCCGCAACGTGACCAAGACCTTCCCCGGCCGGGACAACGGGCCCGAGTTCCGTGCCCTCGACAACGTGTCCCTCGACATCGGCCCGGGTGAATTCCTCACCCTCGTCGGACCGTCCGGCTGCGGCAAGTCGACCCTTCTCGATCTGGTCGCCGGGTTGTCCACACCGACGTCGGGCGAACTGTCGATCGGCGGCGCGCCGATCACCGGTCCCGGCCTCGACCGTGGCGTCGTCTTCCAGCAGTACGCGCTGTTCCCGTGGCGAACGGCGTTGTCCAACATCGAGTTCGGGCTCGAGATCAAAGGCGTCGGTCGCCGCGAACGCGCGCAGCGGGCCCGCGAGGTCCTCGAGCTCGTCGGTCTGGCCGCGTTCGCCAGGCACTATCCACACGAACTGTCCGGCGGGATGCGCCAACGCGTCGCGATCGCCCGCAGCCTCGCATACGAACCGGAGGTGCTCCTGATGGACGAGCCGTACGCGGCGCTGGACGCCCAGACCCGCGAAGCGCTGCAGAGCGATCTGCGGGGCATCTGGGAGCGCACGGGCACGACGATCCTGTTCATCACGCACGGCATCGACGAGGCCATCTTCCTGGGCCAGCGCGTCGCGGTGATGACGAGCCAGCCGGGGCGCATCAAGACGATCATCCCGATCGAGCTCGACAGCCGGGGCGTCGACGCGGCGAGTGCCGCTGGGAGGGCGGACGACCTGCGCTCGACACCGGATTTCGTCGCCTACCGGCGACACATCTGGGGGTTGCTGCACGACGAGGTCCGCAAGGCCTTCGAGGCCCGCGATCCGGGGCTGGCTGCCGCGAAGGGAGTGGCCTAGATGACCGCGGCGAACACGGTGGTCGAACCCGCGGCCTCGCAGGCAATCCCGGCGACCGCCGCCGATCGGGCGCGGCGTGGGCCGTCGGGGCTTCGGCGGAGCGCAGAGCTGCTCACCACGGTGCTCAAGCGCGTCGTCGCGGTGGTGATGTTTCTCGCTATCTGGCAGCTCGCACCCACCCTGGGCTGGGTGGACAGGGCGTTCCTGAGTCCGTTCACCGAAGTGCTGCAGGCACTGTGGGGTCTGATCGCCGACGGCTCCTTGCAGCAGAACATCGCCGCCAGCATGCGTAGGTCGCTGACCGGGTTCTCGATCGCGATCGCGATCGCCGTCCCGCTCGGTCTGCTCATCGCGTGGTACGAGACGGTCGCCGAGGTGCTCACCCCGTTGCTGGCGGTCTTCCTCAACACCGCCGCCGTGGCACTGCTGCCGGTATTCACGCTCATCCTCGGCATCGACGACATCTCCAAGATCTCGATCATCGGCTACGCCTGCTTCTGGCCGATCGTCTACAACACCATCAGCGGCGCGCGCAACGTCGACCCGCTACTCGTCAAATCTGCGCGCTCCCTTGGTGTCAGAGATGTCAAGCTCTTCTACAAGGTGATCGTCCCGGCGGCGCTGCCGACGATCTTCACCGGCCTGCGCCTGGCCGCCGCGGCATCGTTCCTCGTGCTCATCACCACCGAATTCGTCGGCGCCAAGGCGGGATTGGGATATCTCATCATCTCCTCGCAGTTCAACTTCCAGATCCCGCAGATGTACGCGGGGATCCTCACGGTCTCGGTATTGGGCCTGACCTTCAACTACCTGCTGGTGTTCATCGAGACCCGCGTCACGAAATGGCGGCCGCAGCAATGACCATCCACCTCAACGCCTTCCTGATGGGGGTCGGCCATCACGAGGCCGCGTGGCGGCATCCCCGCACCGACGAGAACAGCGTCCTCGACGTCGGTCACTTCCAGAACCTGGGCCGCATCGCCGAGCGCGGAAAGCTCGATTCCGTGTTCTTCGCCGACGGCCTCGCCGTGGGCGCGAACGTCGCGCGCAACACCCCGTCGGTGTTCGAACCCATCACGCTGTTGTCGGCGATCGCCACGGTCACCGAACACGTCGGGCTCATCGCGACCGCATCGACGAGCTACAACACGCCGTTCACGTTGGCCCGCGCATTCGCCTCGCTCGACCACATCTCGGCGGGCCGCGCGGGTTGGAACATCGTGACCTCCGCCGGTGCCGACGAAGCGGCCAACTTCGGCCTCGACGGTATCCCCGAGCATCACGTCCGGTACGCACGCGCCGACGAGTTCGTCCGGGTCGCCTTGCAGCTCTGGGACAGCTGGGAGCCGGGCTCGCTTGTCCTCGACACGGCCACGGGTCGATTCGCCGACCCGGACAAGGTCCACCGGATCAACCACGAGGGTGAGCTGTTCCGGGTCAGAGGACCGCTCAACGTCCCCCGATCACCGCAGGGCCGGCCGCTGCTCGTCCAGGCCGGATCCTCGGATGCCGGAAAGGATTTCGCCGCCCGATACGCCGAGGCGGTGTTCACCGCGCAGCGCACCCTCACCGACGGAACGCGGTTCTACCGCGACCTCAAAGGGCGGCTGGCCCGCTACGGGCGCAGCCGTGACGAGCTCAAGATCCTGCCCGGCATCGTTGCGTTCCTCGGATCCACCCAAGCCGAAGCGGACGCGCTCGAACGCGAGTTCACCGAGCTGATCTCGCCGGACTATGCCCTGCGTCAGCTCTCGAACATGCTCGGCATCGACGTCACCCGGCACGATCTGGACACTCCGCTGCCACCACTGGGCGACGTGACGGTGATCGAGGGGAACAAGAGCCGTTTCCAGCTGGTCAAGGACCTCGCCGAGCGCGAGCAACTCACGGTACGGGAACTCATTGGCAAGCTCGGGGGAGGCCGCGGGCACCGCTCGTTCACCGGAACCCCGGAGGCGCTCGCCGACGACATCGAACGCTGGGTGACCGCCGGTGCGGCCGACGGCTTCAACATCATGCCGCCCTACCTGCCGGGGGGTCTCGAGGTCTTCGTCGACCACGTCGTACCGATTCTTCGGCGACGCGGGCTGTTCCGCACCGAGTACGGCGGCGACACGCTGCGGGCCAACTACGGCCTTCCCGAACATCAAGGTGGCACCGGAGCTTTCGTGTCAACGGCAGGGACACCCTGACGATCAGGGTGCGGGGCAGACGTCGAACGCGCAGCGCATCACGATCGCAGCCTGGCGCTGACTGCCCACACCGCTCTACGGCCTGCGCGGCGATCTGCGATGTCGACATCGACCATTCCGGCTGAACGGCACAGGGCGGCAAATGCTTCGGCCTGCCGCCGGGTCCAGCCGTGGCTCGCGACGCCGCTGGCGGCGGGTGGCGACTGACGTTCGACGGCCAGCAGTCTGCCGCCGGGCACCAGCACCCGCTGCGATTCTGCGATCCCCGCGGCGACGTCCCGCCAGTGGTGCACCGTGGCAAGCGCCCACACCACGGTCGCGGAACTGTCGGACACGGGGAGTTTCTCGGCGCTGCCCTCGGCCCAGGAGATCTTCGTGGTGCGGCGTGTGACGAGGCGTGCGACACGCAGCATGGACGGCGACGGATCGACCCCCGTCACCTGCGCGCCCCTGCTCGCGGCCACCCGTGCGGCGGTGCCGGGACCGCAGCCGACGTCGACGACGAGGTCACCCGGCCCGACAGCGGTGACGTCGGCGGCGAGCCTGGCGCCGGCCTTTCCCGTGAACAGGAACATCAGCGCGAACAACGAGCCGGTCAGGCCCGAGAACCCGGGATGGTCAGCGTGGTGGTTGACGGCGAGGTCGCTCATGACACGACCTTGCCGGTTCAAGGCGGGTTGAAGTCAAATGGGACATGGATTTGATCCCTATCGGCGCGGCCGCCGCGCGACTCCGGATGACGGCGTCGGCGTTGCGGTACTACGACGAGCGCGGCCTGGTCCGTCCGCGGTCGCGGCTCTCGGGCAGGCGGATGTACGGCCGAGAAGAGTTGCGTCGCTTGGCATTCCTGAAGATCGTGCATCGGCTCGGCGTGCCGCTGCAGACGGCCGCCGCGGTGCTCGACGCGCCGAGCGATCAGTGGCGAGGCAACGTCGAGGAGCAGATCGCCGAGCTCGACAGGGTCATCGAGCAGGCGCGGTCAGCCCAGCAGTTCCTGACCCACGCGCTGAACTGCCCGGCTGAGCATCCGGCGAGCGAGTGCCCCACGATGACGGGCGCCCTGGATCGACTGGTCGACGGAATGTCGGTGGAGGAGCTGGCCGCCGAGCAGTCGGACGAAATCTGACGCTCGACAGCGATGAGCGCGCGCATCTGCACACGACACTCCGGGGGAGGTGGGGGCAGACACGCGCGCTCGCGGTGCGAAGGGGATCAGTCGGCGGCCGAGGAGCTTCCGAGGAGATCGCGCACCCGGTTGGCGACGGTGATGAACTCCTGGCGCTCCATCGTCTCGGCGTAGTCACGCTCGGCGGGCAGGTCGACGTCGAGCGTCTCGACGATGCGGCCCGGCCGCGGGCTCATCACCACAACCCGGTTGGCGAGGTAGACCGCCTCGGCGACCGAGTGGGTCACCAGCACCACCGTGGTGCCGGTTTCGCGCCAGATGCGGTGCAGCTCGACGTTCATCTTCTCGCGGGTCAGTGCGTCGAGAGCGCCGAACGGCTCGTCCATCAGCAGCACCCGCGGCTGATGCAACAGCGCCCGGCAGAGGGAAACGCGTTGCTGCATACCGCCGGACAGCTCGTGCGGCAGCGCGTTCTCAAAGCCGGTGAGACCGGTCATCTCGATGAGCTCGTCGCACCGCTGCTGCGCGGCCTGCCGCGGCATTCCCCGCATCTCGGCCTGCAACAGGATGTTCTTGCGCACCGACCGCCATTCCAGCAGTGCCGCACGCTGGAACACGTAGCCGATCTCGCGCTGCGGGCCGCGCACCTTCTTGCCCCGCAGCAGCACGTCGCCCGATGTGGCGTCGGTGAGACCCGCGACGACCTTCAGCAGCGTGGATTTGCCGCAGCCCGACGGGCCCGCGATCGAGACGAACTCGCCCTCGGCGACCTGGAGGTCGATGTCGTCGAGCGCGGTGACGTCGGCACGCTTGGAGGAGAAGCGCACGGTCAGGTTCTCGATGGTGATGGCCGAGGAACTCACCGAGGTATTCACTGACGTCCTGTCCGTTCCCGGCGGTGTGATGGTGGCAGTTGTCATGTCCATGATCTCCTACTGCTGGCCTTCGGGCGTGAAGGACGAATCCCAGTACTCGGCAGGCTCTTTGGCGCCCTGGAGCAGTCCGGCCTCGTTGAGGGTCGCGATGGTGGTCTTCCAGTCCTCCTCGGCGTTGGTGCCCGGGGCCTGCTCCGCCGTGGCCGGCGTCGACAGCAGCGGGATGGTCTGCTGCCACTGCTGCAGGAGCACCTCGCGCGGCGGCATCTGCGGGTCCTTGCCCACCATCGCGTCGACGGCGGCTTCCGGGTTGTCCACCGCCGCGGCGTAAGCCTCACTGGTGGCGTCGAGCATCGACTGCACCAATTCGGAGTTGTCGGCGATCGTGGAGGTGTTGGCGATGAGGCCGTTGCTGAAGAAGTTCAGTCCCGCGTCGGAGTAGCGCAGGTAGCGCACTTCCCGGCCGCTCTTGTTGGCGATGGTCGGACCCTGATCGTGAGCGAACCCGATGAGCCCGTCGACCCGGCCGGACAGCATCGCGGCCATCTTGCCTGCGGCGTCGAGGCTCTGCTGGGTGACCTGATCCTCGGGCACCCCCACCTTGTTCAGGTAGATCGGGAACGTCGTGGTCGGGGCGTCGCCCGCGGACACCGCGATGGTGCGACCCACGAGGTCCTGAGGATTCTCGATGCCCGAGTCGGCGAAAACCTGTACGGCGGACGGCGTGGTCTGCAGGAAGACGCCCGCGCTCTTCACCTTCACGCCCTTGTCGATGTTGCTCAGCACGGCGGGGGTGTCGGCCCAGCCGAAATCGACCTGCTGGGAGCCGACCGCCTGGACTGTCTTGGTGGAGCCCTGGCCCGCGTCGATGGTGAGGTCGATGCCGTGCTTGGCGAAGATCCCCTCCTGTACGCCGTAGTAGAACGGGGCGTGCTCGCCGTAGGGATACCAGTTGAGCATCAAGGTGGCCGGGGCCGCGGAACCGTCTGCGGCCGGGGCGTTTTCGGTGCTGCTGCCGCCACAGGCGGACAGCGTGAGCATGGCGGCGGTCGCGGCGGCGGCGACAGCGGCTGCGCGGCGTCGGGTGAACATCATTGTTTCGTCTCCTTGAGGGTCAGGCAGAGGTGCTGGCGGAATTGGTGGCGCGGCGCGATGAGTGCCACGGGATGAGCAGCTTCTCGGCGATCTCGATGATCGCGAAGAGGACGATGCCGAGCAGCGACATGATGATGAGTGCGGCGAACAGCATTGCGGTGTCGACGTTTCCGTTCGCCTGCAGGATGACGTAGCCGAGACCTTCGTTGGCGCCGACGAATTCGCCGACCACCGCACCCGTGACCGCGAGGGTCGCGGCGACCTTGAGGCCCGACATCAGCTGCGGCAGTGAGGCGGGAAAGCGGATCTTCATGAAGGTCTTGACTCGGCTCGCGCCCATCGTGGAGGTCAGTTCGAGGATCTCGGGATCGACGGAGCGCAGTCCGGCGAGGCCGGAGATGACGATGGGGAAGAACGCCATCAGCACCGCGACGAAGATCTTCGGTGACGGCCCGAAGCCCAGCCACACGACGAACAGGGGCGCGATCGCGATCTTCGGGATGACCTGCGCGAAGAGGATCAACGGGTACACCGTCTTCTCCAGGTTCACCGAGTACATCATCACCACGGCGACGAAGACGCCGAAGACGGCGGCGATGACGAAACCGATGACCGTCTCCCACGTGGTGACCCACGTGTGCTGGGCCAGGTAGGCGGCGTTGGCCTGAGTGGTCGCCCAGGTGTCGGCGGGCGACGGCAGGATGTAGGGCGCGACGAGTTCGTTCTCGGTCACCGCCCACCAGGCGGCGAGCAGCACGACGACGAGCGCGATGGGCCGCCACAGTGCCGACGCGGTGCGGCGAGGGGAGAACGACGGCCGCCATGAGCGTCTCGACCCGGATGAGGCCGGGGGTGGAGCCGGCGAGGAGGGGCGCAAGCCGGCCGATGCGGTTACCGCCATGGAATGTCCTAAAGATCGCAGTGGCTCGGGTGAGAACCCGAATGGGAATGCGCTTTCCGAAGCAGTTCCGACGATAACGTGACCCAGCGCACACTGTCAACGACCCTGTGGCGTCGCCCCTCTCTGCGCAGGTCAGGATAGTCGCGTGCTGTCCCGCAGGATGACGTCGCCCGGCACCCGTTCACGCAGATCATCTGCGTCGAGGCGCAGAGCGAGTGCGACGGCGCGCATCCCGATTTCCTCAAGCGGCAGCGCCACGGTCGTCAGGCTGGGGGTGTGGTCGCGCAGCGTCGGGATGTCGTCGAAGCCCGCGATGCAGACGTCGCGGGGCACGATCAGCCCCATCTCCCGCCAGGCGGCGATCGCGCCGATGGCCATGACGTCGGTGACGGCGAACACGCACGGTGGTTTCCTGCCGTGATCCGGCGTGAGCTGAAGCGCCGCGGCAAGCCGCTGCGCTGCGGAGTGGCCGCCGTCGCGGGTGAAGTTCCCGGACACCTCGACCAGTGGAGTGAGTCCGCGCCGGCCCAGCGCCTCGACGAATCCGTTGCGGCGGTCCACCGACGTGCGAATGCTCGCCGGCCCGCCGATCACCGCGAACTCGGTATGTCCCGAAGCGACCAGAGCATCTGCCAATTCTGCTGAGGCGAAATGGTTTTCGGGTTCAACGGCGCTGCCGAACGCCAGCGGCTGCCCGATCACCACCACCCGGCCGCCGTTGGCGCGGTAGCGCCCGAACTCGCCTTCGATCTCGCGGTCGAGGTGCCCGCTCTGGCGCGAACCGGCCAGCACGATCGCATCGGCGCGGTGGGCGATGAACGTGCTGACCGATTCCCGTTCGATGTCGAAATCGCGGTCCGTACTGGCCAGCAGCACCTGTTTGCGGGCCGTCCTGGAAGCGGCCTGTACGCCGCGGACGATCGACGAGAAGTACGGGTCGGCGATGTCGTGCACGATCAGCCCGAGCAGGCCGGTGGAGGCGCGGGCCAGCGCCTGGGCCTGCGCGTTCGGCACATAGCCCAGTTCGCGGGCGGCCGTACGGACGCGGTCGGCGACCCCTTCGCCCGGAATTCTGGTCGACCCGTTGAGCACGCGGGAAGCGGTGGCTTGCGACACGCCGGCACGCGCGGCGACGTCCTGAAGGGTTACCGCTGGCATCTGCGCTGCTCCTGCCGTTGTGAAGGGCGTTGCGGGCCGCGGTCCGGGAGTCGCCGAGCAACCTCCGGGGTTGACCGCGACCCCGGAACACCTTACCGTGGAAAGCGCATTCCGAAGTGCTGACACCGCGCATCTCGTCGACGAGATGTCAGCGGTGCAGGTCATCCGACAGCACTGGCCGCGCGTCCGGACATCTCCGCCGGCCCGGCATCCCAGACAAGGACATTCCCCGATGACTTCATCGACCTCATCGAACGGGTCGCGCAGGACCCTGCGCATCGCCATGAACGGCGTCACCGGCCGGATGGGCTATCGCCAGCACCTGCTGCGGTCCATCCTGCCGTTGCGCGACAGTGGCCTGCTGCTCGAGGACGGCACGCGAGTGGCCGTCGAACCGATCCTGGTCGGACGCAACGCCGACAAGATCGCCGACCTGGCCGCCGAGCACGGCGTCGCGGAATGGACGACCGACGTCGCCTCGGTGATCGCCGATCCGACCGTCGACGTGTACTTCGACGCGCAGGTGACCTCGCGTCGGGTCGAGGCACTGTCGTCGGCGATCAAGGCGGGCAAGCACGTCTACACCGAAAAGCCCACCGCTGAGACCCTCACCGAAGCAATCGAACTGGCGCGCATGGCGGAGAACGCCGGGGTGGTCGCCGGCGTGGTGCACGACAAGCTCTATCTCCCCGGCCTGGTCAAGCTGCGGCGCCTCGTCGACGAGGGCTTCTTCGGCCGCATCCTGTCGATGCGCGGCGAATTCGGCTACTGGGTCTTCGAAGGCGACGGCCAGCCGGCGCAGCGGCCCAGCTGGAACTACCGCGCCGAAGACGGCGGCGGGATCACCGTGGACATGTTCTGCCATTGGAACTACGTGATGGAAGGCCTGCTGGGGGCGGTGCAGGCCGTGACGGCGCGCGCCGTCACGCACATCCCGACCCGGTGGGACGAGGCAGGGCAGTCCTACCCGGCCACCGCCGACGACGCCGCCTACGGCATCTTCGAGATCGACGGCGGCATCGTCGCGCAGATCAACTCGTCCTGGGCTGTGCGCGTCTACCGCGACGAGCTCGTCGAATTCCAGATCGACGGCACCCACGGTTCCGCCGTCGCCGGGCTGCGGCGCTGCGTCGCACAGCAGCGGGCTCACACCCCCAAGCCGGTGTGGAATCCCGATCTGCCGGTCACGGAGAAGTTTCGCGACCAATGGCTCGAGGTCCCCGCAAACGCCGATCTCGACAACGGCTTCAAACTGCAGTGGGAGGAGTTCCTGCGTGACGTGATGGCCGGCCGGCCGCATCGCTTCGGGCTGCTGTCGGCGGCGCGCGGCGTGCAACTGGCCGAACTCGGGCTCAGGAGCTCGGCGGAGGGCCGCAGGCTCGAGGTTCCGGAGATCGTGCTGTGACCGCGACGACGGCCACATCGACCGCGTCGGTCCTGCTCCCGGTGGACGGGCAGCTGCGTCGCCACCAGCTCGGGGCGCCGGGTGAGTGGCGCCGTCCACTGCAGCCCATCAGTTCCCGCATCGCCTACGCCGCCGCGCATGTCGTCCCGAAACCGTTGGCGGACAACACCCCCGGCGCTCCGGCCGATCTGGACTGGGACTCCACGCTGGCGTATCGGCATGAGCTGTGGTCCTACGGGCTCGGCGTCGCCGACGCGATGGACACCGCGCAACGCGGGATGGGCATGGACTGGGAGGCCACCCGCGAGCTCATCGCCCGTTCGGGCCGTGAGGCCGCCGCCGTGGGCGGACTGCTCGCGTGCGGTGCGGGCACCGACCAGCTGGCCGACGCGCCGCATCGACCGGGCGGGCTGCAGGTCATCGTCGACGCCTACCGCGAGCAGATCGACGTGGTGCGCGGCGCAGGTGCACAGGTGATCCTGATGGCGTCGCGGGCGCTCGCGCAGACGGCGGCATCGCCCGAGGACTACCTGTCGGTCTATGGAACCCTGCTCGCCGAGGCCGATCGGCCCGTCATCCTGCACTGGCTGGGCGAGATGTTCGACCCGGCTCTGCGGGGCTACTGGGGCAGTACGGACATCTACAGTGCGACAGCGACATTCGAGGGGCTGATCCGCCAGTACGCCGACAAGGTCGACGGGGTGAAAGTGTCGCTGCTCGATGCCGCACACGAGGTTGCGCTACGCCGGGCACTGCCCGACGGCGTGCGGCTCTACACCGGCGACGACTTCAACTATCCCGAACTGATCCTCGGCGACGGTCAGAGCCACTCGGACGCGCTGCTCGGCATCTTCGCCGCGATCTATCCCGCGGCGTCGACCGCACTTCAGCGACTCGACGCCGGAGACGATGCCGCCGCCCGGCAGATCCTCGATTCGACGCAGGCGCTGGGTCGGCACATCTTCTCTGCACCGACGTACTACTACAAGACGGGCATCGCATTCCTCGCCTGGCTGAACGGCCATCAGCCAGGATTCGCCATGGTGGGCGGCCTCGCCAGCGGACGTTCGGTCAACCACCTCTGCGAGGTGTTCGTGCTCGCCGACCGTGCGGGCTTGCTCACCGACCCGGACCTGGCGGCAGACCGGATGCGCACCTTCCTGACCCTGAACGGGGTGAGCTGATGTTCGGACGGCTCTCGCTCAACACCATGACGACCAAGCGCTGGACGTTGCGTGAGGCGGTCGAGGCGACCGCGGCGGCGGGTCTTCCCGCGATCGGGCTGTGGCGAGACCGGGTTGCCGAAGCCGGCGTCGAGCAGGCCGCGAAGATCGTGCTGGACAACGGGTTACGGGTGTCCAGCCTGTGCCGAGGTGGATTCCTCACCGGAATCGAGGACGCTGAGACCGCTCTCGACGACAACCGCCGTGCGATCGACGAGGCCGCGACGCTGAGTGCCCCCGAACTCATCATGGTGGTCGGAGGCATCCCCGACCGCGACCTCGTCGGTGCGCGCCGCCGGCTGGCCGACCGCCTCGCCGAGCTCGTGCCCTACGCCGCCGAGCGCGATGTGCGGCTGGCGCTGGAACCCCTGCATCCGGTCTTCTGCGCCGACAGGGCGGTGATCAGCACCCTGGCCCAAGCGCTCGAGCTGGCTGCGCCGCACCCGGCGCGAACGGTCGGTGTCGTGGTGGACACCTACCACGTGTGGTGGGATCCGGCGCTCGCCGATTCGGTGGCGCGCGCCGGCGCGCAGGGCCGCATCAGCAGCTATCAGATCTGCGACTGGCTGGTGCCGATGGAGGCCGACCCACTGGTGTCCCGCGGCATGATGGGGGACGGCGTCATCGACTTCGGTTCGATCTCCGCCCTGGTGCGCGACGCCGGCTACGGCGGCGACGTCGAGGTCGAGATCTTCAACGAATCCGTCTGGGCCACAGATGGTGTGGAGATCCTGGAGACGATGAAGCAACGCTACCGCGAGCTGGTTCTGCCCGCGCTCTAACGCACCTGGGACCGTCCCCGCTCGATCACGCCGCTGCGGCTGGCGGCGATGTCGTCTCCGGTCGCGCTCTTCATCCACTCGCGCGCAGCGGCCGCCTCCTGCCACAGCGCTGCGCTGTTCTGGCCGTCGTCGATGGCGTGGTAGGAGGCGAGCAGCGCACGCACCGCCTTCTGGTTGTTGCCGACGATCGACGTCGCAATCGCGCGGGCGGTGTCGAGCAGCTCGCCGTGCGGCACCACCTGGGTGACGAGCCCGCAGCGCAGTGCCTCGTCCGCCGACAGGTAGTCGCCGGTCATGCTCATCCGGCGGGCCATGCCGACGCCGACCTTCTGCGGCAGCCGCACCGACAGACCCCATGTCGGCAGCAGGCCCACCCGGGCGTGGGTGTCGGCGAAGCGAGCCTGCTCGGAAGCGATCAGGATGTCGCAGTACAGCGCGATCTCCAGACCGCCGGTGACCGCGGCGCCGTTGATGGCGCCGAGGACGGGCTTGGTCATCGGCGGCCACTTCGGCGAGATGTCGGGAAGATCGGTCGTGTCGCCCAGTTCCTTGAGGTCGAGTCCGGCGCAGAACACCGGGTCGGCGCCGGTGAGGATGACGACGTCGACGTCGTCGGCGGCCTGGGCGTCCCGCAGCGCCGCGAACAGGCTGCCGCGCAGCGCAGACGACAGCGCGTTGCGCGAACCGGGCCGGTTGAGCGTCAGGGTGCGGACGCGGTCGCGGGTGTCGATCAGCAGGACATCTTCGGTGGGGGTGCTCATTTGCTCACCGTATCGACACGTGTCAACCGCCTATCGTGGAGGTCATGTGCCGAAACATCACGGAGTTGCGGGGGCTGGAACCGGCCGCCACGGGCGAGGAGATCGAGGCGGCCGCTCGCCAGTACGTGCGCAAGGTCAGCGGGATCACCCGGCCGTCAGGCGCGAACGCCGAAGCGTTCGAGATCGCGGTCGCCGAGGTCACCCGGACCACGCAGCGGCTGCTGGCCGGGCTGCAACCCCGCAAGCAGCCGCCGAAAACCCTTCCGCCGCTGCGACGTCCGGAAGTTCGCGCACGCCTCAACGTGAAATGACGCATCCCGCGCTGAAGGAATGGAGCGCGGCGGTGCACGCGCTGCTCGACGGCAGGCAGACCGTCCTGCTGCGCAAGGGCGGTATCCACGAGAAGCGGTTCGAGGTGGCAGCTGACGTCGCGCAGATGCGGTTCCTGCTGTTCCCGACCGTCGCGCACAGCCATGCCGAACGGGTACGCCCCGAGCATCGTGACCTGTTGGAGGCCGCCGCCGCCGACAGCACCGAGGATGCGGTCGTCCTGCGGGCCGGCGCGCGGGTGGTCGCCGCCATCGCCGTCGAACGTCCAGAAGGGTTGACCGACATTGCGCCACTGCACATCTGGACCGCGCAGTCGGTCCAGGAGGATAGGCTCGACTTCCGGCCGCGACACCGGCTGACCGTTCTGGTGGTCTCGGCGGCCCCGCTGACCACTCCCGTGCGGCTGGACCGCGCGCCCGAGTATCGCGGCTGTTCGAGCTGGGTGCCGCTGCCGGTGAGCCCGACCTGGGGGACGCCCGTGCACGACGACGAAGCGCTGGATGCCGTCGCGCAGCAGGTCAGGGACTCAGTCGCCTGAGACCGGCAGCGTCACCCTGGTCGCGTCGCCGAGATGCACGGTGTGCCGAGCGGTCGCGAACGCCGTGGCGCCGGAGGAGAGTTCGCCGGTGCCCCGGTTGCGCAGGAATCGGGGATGGGAACCGCCCGCGACGAGGACCCGGACCCGGGAGCCTGCCGGGAAAGTCCAAGCGACAGAGTCCAGTTCGATGCGCGCCGTTGCGGACGGGGCGGCGGCCAGATAGCCGTCGCTGACATTGCGCGAGTCGCCGTGCGCGTCGACCTGACTGATCCGGACGAAGAGGTCGTTGTGCGGGTTGGGGCAGGTGTGTGACAGCTCCACCACCGGTGTTCCGATCACCCGCAGGTCGGTGGGCAGCGGATCGCCGGTGAACGTCACGGTGTCCGCGCGGCGCGACAGCCCCGTGTCGTCACGGTAACCGCCCGCGGGGGAGAGGAGCCGTCCACCGACGGTCGGAGTCGGGTCGGCCGGGTTGTACACGAACGTCACCGACTGATCGGATCTCGTTGGTGCGGAACGCAATCGACCACCGGGATGCGGGAACAGGACGAGGTTCGTCGCCGCGGGCGGCCACTCGGGAAGATCCCGCCAGCCTGCGCCCTTGACGTGGATGCGCACGGGTGCGGGCCGGGTGGCGGGTTCGCCGCCGAGGTGGGTGCCGAGCCAGTCGAGCGTCTCGCGGAGCACCGTTGGCGCCGCCTTGGTCATCATGTGGCCGTGCGTCCACGGCCCGACGGTGAGGCCGGCGGAGACCCCGCGGGCGCGCAGTTGCGTGTACTGCTCCAGGGTCTGTTCCAGGAACAGGTCCTGCCACCCGGTCAGGAACAGCACAGGGACCTCGCTGCGCTTGAGCGCATCGCCGAACCGCAGGCCCGTCCAGAACGGGTCGTCGCTGTCCGGATGATCGAGCCACGACTCGAACCACGGCGCGCCCGCACCGAGCAGCGCGCGGCTGGAGGTACCCAGCGGGGAGCCCAGCGACGCCTTCGTCACGAGTTGTTGCGCGCGCGCCTGCCGAAGAAGCAGGAGAAGGCGATTCGGGTTTTCCTGCCGCGACACGAGGTCGCTCCAGCCGAGGAAGTCGTTCAGTGCGAAAGAGCCGGTGCCCCAACGTGGCCCGCTGACATCGTGGGGGCCGACCGTGATCACCGAGGCCTTCAGCTCCGGCGGCGGGTCGCTCAGCAGCGCCCACTGGGTCCAGCCGAGGTAGGACAGCCCGATCGTGCCGAACGTCCCGGTGAACCACGGCTGCTCTCGCAACCACCGCACCGTGTCGGCGCCGTCGTCGACCTCGTGGACGAACGGGTCGAATTCGCCCCCGGAGCCGAACGTGCCCCGCACGCTCTGCAACACGACGTGGTAGCCGCGGGCGGCATACACGGCGCCGAACACGCCGGAGAACGGCCACCCGCGTCCGTACGGAGCCCGCACGAGCAACGTTCCGGCAGGCCTGTCCGTGCGCGGCGCGTAATGGTCGGCGATCAGATCGACACCGTCGCGCATCGGCACCCGCACCCGGCGGTCGACGGCGAACTCTGTGGTCGACGGCGGCAGCCGCAGCGCGGTGCCGAGCCTCGCCATGGCGGCCTGCTGGAGCGTCACCCCACGAGGCTACGCACAGCCCGGTAGGCCACTAGTAGATGTAGAACGGGCTGAGCTCGTGGGCGCGCTGCAGGTTGGTCTGCAGGCAGTCCGGGTCGGGGTTCGAGTAGATCGGCGAGTAGAACAGCGACTGCTGGATGACGCCGTAGCTCGTCTTGAACGCCACCATGCAGGTGATCCACCAGCGGTTGTTCCAGTCGGTGGGCTTCATGATCCAGTACTGGGCGGCCCGGTGACCGTTGACGTCGAGCTCAACGGCGTCCGGTGGCAGCGTCTGCTCGTACGTGCGCCAGACGAACGCCTCGACGGCCATCTGATAGTTGCCGGCGTCGTACTTGCAACGCAGGCTGTCCTCGGGTGTCGGCGGTGTGTAGGCCAGGCCGATGCGCTGGACGACGTCGAGCGGGATGTCGCGGCACGGGTCGAACGGGTCGGGGTCGGTGAGTTCGATCACGGGCGACTTGATCGTGGTGGTCGCGTTCGGCAGGGGCGCGAATGTGGAGCGCAGGTCGACGCTTCCCGTCGCCGCGGGCCCGACCGGATTGGCCTGCCCCACCACGACCACCGCTGCGACCAGCGCGCACAGCGCCGAGAACAGTCGCAGCTTGGCAACCATCTGAAACCCCCTCGGGTGCCGGTTGTTGTGGTCGGACACACAACGTGTCCCGGGAGTGTATCGGGCCGTGCCGGGCCGCAGGGCGGGAACTTAGAACCTGTTCTAGTTGCCACCGGGTGGCCACCCCGTGTCCACCAGTAGGCTGACGGGTTGTGACCACTGACGAACGGCGCCCCACATTGTGGGCGGTCAGTGACCTCCATACCGGGCACACCGGCAACAAGCCGGTCACCGAGTCGCTGCATCCCGCCTCACCCGACGACTGGCTGATCGTCGCCGGCGACGTCGCCGAACGCACCGACGAGATCCGGTGGGCACTCGACCTGCTGCGCAAACGCTTCGCCAAGGTGATCTGGATCCCGGGGAACCACGAGCTGTGGACCACCCAGCGCGACCCGATGCAGATCTTCGGCAAGGCGCGCTACGACTACCTCGTCAACATGTGCGACGAGATGGGCATCATCACCCCCGAGCATCCCTATCCGGTGTGGACCGAGGAGGGCGGGCCCGCGACGATCGTCCCGATGTTCCTGCTCTACGACTATTCGTTCCTGCCGCAGGGGGCGGGCACGAAGGCCGAGGGCCTCGCGATCGCCCGGGAGAAGAACATCGTCGGCACCGATGAATATCTGCTCTCGGCTGAGCCGTATTCGACGCGCGACGCATGGTGCCGCGACCGCGTCAACTACACGCGCAAGCGACTCGAAGATCTGGACTGGATGATGCCGACCGTCCAGGTCAACCACTTTCCGATGGTGCGCGAACCCTGTGAGGCGATGTTCTACCCGGAGTTCTCGCTCTGGTGCGGCACCACGGCCACCGCCGACTGGCACACCCGCTACAACGCGATCTGCTCGGTCTACGGCCACCTGCACATCCCGCGCACCACGTGGTACGACGGTGTGCGGTTCGAGGAGGTCTCCGTCGGCTATCCGCGAGAGTGGCGGCGCCGCAGGCCTTATCGCTGGTTGCGCCAGATCCTGCCGGACCCCAAATATGCGCCCGGCTATCTCAATGAGTTCGGCGGCCACTTCCAGATCACGCAGGAGATGCGCGAGAACGCGGAAAAAATGCAACAGCGGATCAGGGACCGGGCGTGATCGCAGCACCCTTGCTCGCCGGCGTGCTGCCCGGCGGTGACGACGCCCTGGCCGCCGCCGAGTTGTATACGGACCCGAGGGAGCTCGCACCGCTGCCCGAGGAGGAGCCGCTGATCGCACGGTCGGTTGCCAAGCGGCGCAACGAGTTCATCACCGTGCGGCACTGCGCGCGCCAGGCACTCGTCGACCTTGGAATGGAGCCGGTGCCGATCCTCAAGGGAGACAAGGGCGAACCCTGCTGGCCCGACGGCGTGGTCGGCAGCCTCACCCACTGCGAAGGGTTCCGCGGCGCGGCGATCGGCCGTCGTGCGCAGGTGCGGTCGGTGGGCATCGACGCCGAGCCACACGACGTGCTCCCCAACGGTGTCCTCGACGCGATCAGCCTGCCCATCGAACGCCACGAACTCGGGGGGATGCCGGGCGGCGTGCACTGGGACCGAGTGTTGTTCTGCGCCAAGGAGGCGACGTACAAAGCCTGGTATCCGCTGACCCACCGGTGGCTGGGTTTCGAGGACGCGCACATCACGTTCGACGTCGACAGCTCGGACGGCACGGGGCAGGCCGGCACGTTCTCGTCGCGGATCCTGATCGACCCGGCGGCTGAATCCGGTCCACCGCTGACCACGCTCTCGGGCCGATGGTCGGTGCGCAATGGGATCGCGCTCACCGCGATCGTCTTGTGACAGCGGCCGCGCACGTGAGGAGCAGTCCAGCCCCCGGCCTGGTCGTCGTCGACAAGCCCGGCGGTATGACGAGCCACGACGTCGTCGGGCGCTGTCGCCGCCTGTTCGGCACCCGCAAGGTCGGACATGCGGGCACGCTGGACCCGATGGCGACCGGGGTGCTGGTCGTCGGTATCGAGCGCGCCACCAAGATCCTGGGTCTGCTGACGGCGACCGACAAGTCATATGAGGCGACGATCCGGCTGGGCCGGACGACATCCACCGAGGACGCCGAAGGTGAGCTGCTGCAACAGGTTTCGGCATCTCATGTGACCGGCGAGCAGATCGAGGCGGCCGTCGCGCCGCTACGCGGGCCGATCGAGCAGGTGCCGTCGGCGGTCAGCGCGATCAAGGTCGACGGCAAGCGCGCCTACCAGATGGCCCGCGAAGGACAGGTTGTGGAGTTGCCCGCCCGGCCTGTGCGCATCGACCGGTTCGACGTCCTCGCCGTCCGCCGTGTGCGCGAGCTGATCGACGTGGATGTGGCCGTTGACTGCTCCAGCGGTACCTACATCCGGGCGCTGGCACGCGACGTGGGGTCCGCGCTGGGCGTCGGCGGTCACCTCACCGCGCTGCGACGGACCCGCGTCGGAGGGTTCGGGCTGGACCAGGCCCGCACGCTCGACGAGCTGGCCGAGCGAGCCGACCTGAGCTACTCCCTCGACGAGGCGTGCCTGCAGGCCTTTTCGCGGCGCGAGCTGAGCGACACCGAGGCGATCGACGCAAGCCACGGGCGTCCATTGCCCCCCGCGGGCATCGACGGCGTCTACGCGGCGACGGCGACCGACGGGCGGGTGATGGCGCTGCTGCAGGACTCCGGCTCGCGGACGACGTCGGTGGTCGTGATCCGGCCCGCCACTCTCTGAGGCGGCGCCGAATGCACGGTTGTTGACGGACCCTCTCGCACTTTTGGTCAGAATGCGTGCATTCGGCGCGACTCGCACAAGAAAGGTGCCCTGTGAAGGACGACATCATCTACTCGCCCGAGACGAGCGCGCTGCTGCTGGCGATGGCGGCGCTGCAATGTGCCCAGGGCGTTGCGCCGCAGGACGCGCTCGATCGCGCTCACGACAGCTGGAAGGAGCACGGCGGAGGCTCGTGGGAGTACGCGGAGCTGAGCGCGCTCGTCGACCGCCTGAGCGCTCAGCAGTAGAGCCGCTCGAATTCCCTGATCGACTTGTCGATGTCGCCCTTGACCGCGCGCACGGCCGCCGCGCCGATGGGCCCGAACAGGGGAGCACCCCCGAGATCCATGCGCACCGTGAACGTGCAGCCATCCCCGGTCGAGGCCACCTTCATCGTGAGCTTGTAGCGCGTTCCGCCCACGCCCTCGCCGCTGACCGCGAGCGCCGACGGAGGGTCGAACTGCTCGACCGTCCACGTGACCCTGTTGCGCATCCCTTTGGCGCCCGCGACCCCCACGATCGTCGTCCCCACCGTGATCTCGTCGGGAAGATCGGACCGCCAGCCCTGATGCATGCTCATCCAATCGCCGAGCGACGACAGGTCCGATGCGTGCTCCCAGGCCTGGTCGGCCGGCATCGGCAGCGAGCGGGACAATTCCAGTTTGGCCACGGTGCCTCCTATGCGATGACCCAGATTGCTTGCGCGGCAGGGCTTCCCAGATCCACGGTCGTCTCGGCGCCGGGTGCTTCTGGGCCCGTGACGGCCACCGAGATCATCCCGGCGAAGTCGCGCCGGGCGACGACGCGCAAGCGGGAGTCCAGGCTGATGCCGACGGAATCGAAGTACCTCAACATCTCCGGATCGGCGTCAGAGATCCGCGCGACGGTGCCCGCCTCGCCGTCCTGGCAGGCCGACAGCTGACGTGCGGGCGGGGTCGGCACCTTGCCGTCCGCAGCGGGGATCGGATCCCCGTGCGGATCGCGCGTCGGATAGCCCAGCTTGGCGTCGATACGGTCGAGCATCCGGTCGGAGACCGCGTGCTCGAGGATCTCGGCCTCGTCATGCACCTCGTCCCAGCCGTAGCCGAGCTCGTTGACGAGGAACGTCTCCATCAGCCGGTGCCTGCGCACCATGGCCAGAGCGGCGCGCCTGCCCGCCTCCGTGAGCGTCACCGCGCCGTACTTCTCGTGGTCGACAAGACCCTGATCGGCAAGCTTGCGGATGGACTCCGAGGCGGTGCTCGCCGAAACCCCGATACGGTCGGCCAGCAGTTTCGTGCTGACCTTCTCGCGCGACCATTCCTGCGCGGTCCAGATGACCTTCAGGTAGTCCTGGGCGACCGTCGACAGGTCGGTGGGGTCGGCCGGGCTGCCGTCGGGGCTCACGACACTGAAGTTTAGGCAACCATCACCTGATCCGTTGGTGTCGCCGGGCCGCGATTTGGGCCTAAGTTGCGGGCGGGTCGTAGGCTAGCGGCGTGCAGCGCTGGCGGGGGCAGGACGAAATCCCCACAGACTGGGGTCGATGCGTCGTCACCATCGGTGTGTTCGACGGCGTCCATCGTGGGCATCAGGAGCTGATCAGTCGCGCCGTGAAGGCGGGCCGGTCGCGTGGTGTGCCGACGGTGCTCATGACGTTCGACCCCCATCCGATGGAGGTCGTCTTCCCCGGCAGTCACCCGGCGCAGCTGACCACGCTGACCCGGCGGGCCGAGCTGGTCGAGGAACTGGGCATCGACGTCTTCCTCGTCATGCCGTTCACCGCGGACTTCATGAAGCTCACCCCCGAGCGCTACATCCACGAACTGCTCGTCGAGCGGTTGCACGTCGTCGAGGTCGTGGTCGGGGACAACTTCACGTTCGGCAAGAAAGCCGCCGGAAACGTCGACCTGCTGCGCAAGGCAGGCGAGCGGTTCGGCTTCGCCGTGGACTCCCTCGCTCTGCTGTCCGAGGCTGCCCAGACCTACCAGCACGAGACCGTGACGTTCTCGTCGACCTACATCCGGTCCTGCGTCGACGCCGGTGACATGGTCGCCGCTGCCGAGGCGCTGGGACGAGCGCACCGCGTCGAAGGCGTGGTGGTCCGCGGCGACGGTCGCGGCCGGGATCTGGGTTACCCGACCGCCAACGTCGCCCCGCCGATGTACTCGGCGATTCCCGCCGACGGCGTCTACGCGGCCTGGTTCACCGTGCTCGGGCACGGGCCCGTGGTCGGCACCGTCACCCCCGGGGAGCGCTATCAGGCGGCGGTGTCCGTCGGCACCAACCCGACGTTCTCCGGGCGCACCCGCACGGTCGAGGCGTTCGTCCTGGACACCAGCGCGGACCTCTACGGCCAGCACGTCGCGGTCGACTTCGTCGCCCGGCTGCGCGGCCAGGAGAAGTTCGATTCGGTGGCCGACCTGGTGACGGCGATGGGCGCGGACACCGACCGGGCTCGCACCATCCTTTCGGCCCAGTAGCTGGACTTTCGCCGATTGGCGACCGGCAGGGGCGCGCTGCTAAACTCCCTGCCGACCTGAGACGTGCTGCAGTTCGCGGTGGCCGTGCTCTTTCTCGGGACTCACCCGATGTTCGCGGACCGAATTGATGGAGTTGTTTCGTGGCGCTCTCTACCGAGCAGAAAAAAGACATTCTCGGCCAGTACGGCCTGCATGACACCGATACCGGGTCGCCGGAGGCCCAGGTCGCGCTGTTGACCAAGCGGATCTCCGACCTGACCGAGCACCTCAAGCAGCACAAGCACGACCACCACTCGCGCCGCGGGCTGCTGCTGCTGGTCGGCCGTCGCCGCCGGCTGCTGAAGTACGTCGCGCAGGTCGACGTCGAGCGTTACCGCTCACTGATCGAGCGCCTCGGTCTGCGTCGCTGACCCGAGCAGTTCTGCGCCCCGCCCCGTTGTGTTTCGACAGCGGGGCGGCGTCGTTGTGGACCGACGCCTGCGATTAGGGGTTTCGGCGGTGCCGGGATGTAACATGGGTGCGTTCTCCTGCGCGGGGCCGCTCCGACGGCGACATCCGGGCCGGGGCACGAACACACTTGGGTGCGGTCCTCGCAGACCCGCGTGCACCGTTCCCGCGTGACACGACACGTACCGCCCGATCGCGCGGTCTTCGGTAGTGGCTGTCGGAGACATTTCTCCGGCCGCTTCGATCGACGGCCGTCGACGCATCAGGGGCGACTTCCCGGGTCACCCCCGGGGTGTCCGCAACATCGCGCGTGATCACGCAAAACCGTAGATGACCCAGAGAGGCCGTACGGACATCCATGTCTGTAGTTGAAATTGAAGACGGCGTGTACGAATCCACCGCCGTGATCGACAACGGGAGCTACGGCACCCGCACCATCCGCTTCGAGACCGGTCGGCTGGCCCAGCAGGCCGCAGGCGCCGTCGTCGCCTACCTCGACGACGAGACCATGCTGCTGAGCGCCACCACTGCCAGCAAGCAGCCCAAGGACCACTTCGACTTCTTCCCGCTGACCATCGACGTCGAAGAGCGGATGTACGCCGCGGGCCGCATCCCCGGATCGTTCTTCCGCCGCGAGGGACGCCCCTCCACCGACGCGATCCTGACCTGCCGTCTGATCGACCGGCCGCTGCGCCCGTCCTTCGTCAGCGGCCTGCGCAACGAGATCCAGGTCGTGGTCACGGTTCTGAGCCTGGACCCCAAGGATCTGTACGACGTGCTCGCGATCAACGCGGCGTCAGCGTCCACCCAGATCTCCGGCCTGCCGTTCTCCGGACCGGTCGGCGGCGTGCGCGTCGCGCTCATCGACGGTCAGTGGGTCGCGTTCCCGACTGTCGAGCAGCTGGAGAAGGCCGTGTTCGACATGGTCGTCGCCGGACGCAAGGTGGGGGATGACCCCAAGGACATCGCGATCATGATGGTCGAGGCCGAGGCGACCGAAAATGTCATCGAGCTCGTCGCCGGTGGCGCGGGTGCGCCCACCGAGACCGTCGTGGCCGAGGGCCTGGAGGCCGCCAAGCCGTTCATCTCCGCGCTGTGCGACGCGCAGGCCGAGCTGGCCGGTGCTGCGGGCAAGGAGACCGCCGACTACCCGCTGTTCCCGGACTACGCCGAGGACGTCTACTACTCCGTCGCCTCGGTGGCCACCGAGGCGCTGTCGCAGGCGCTGACCATCGCGGGCAAGGAAGAGCGCAACGACCGCACCGACGAGATCAAGGTCGAGGTCCTCGAGCGCCTCGCCGAGCAGTATGCCGGCCGCGAGAAGGAGATCGGCGCTGCCTACCGATCGCTGACCAAAAAGCTTGTGCGGCAGCGCATCCTGACCGATCACTTCCGCATCGACGGGCGTGGCGTCACCGATATCCGCGCGTTGTCGGCCGAGGTCGCGGTGATCCCGCGGGCTCATGGCAGTGCGCTGTTCGAGCGCGGCGAGACCCAGATCATGGGCGTCACCACCCTCGACATGGTCAAGATGGCCCAGCAGATCGACTCGCTCGGGCCGGAGACGTCCAAGCGCTACATGCACCACTACAACTTCCCGCCGTTCTCGACGGGTGAGACGGGCCGCGTCGGTTCGCCCAAACGCCGCGAGATCGGCCACGGTGCGCTCGCCGAGCGTGCGCTGGTACCGGTGCTGCCGAGCGTCGAGGAGTTCCCCTACGCGATCCGTCAGGTGTCGGAAGCGTTGGGCTCCAACGGTTCTACGTCGATGGGTTCGGTGTGTGCGTCGACTCTGTCGCTGCTGAATGCCGGTGTGCCGCTGAAGGCCCCGGTTGCGGGCATCGCGATGGGCCTGGTGTCCGACGACGTCGAAGTTGACGGCAAGACGGAGCGCCGCTTCGTCACGCTGACCGACATCCTCGGCGCAGAAGATGCCTTCGGCGACATGGACTTCAAGTGCGCGGGCACCAAGGACTTCGTCACCGCCCTGCAGTTGGACACCAAGCTCGACGGGATCCCGTCGCAGGTTCTGGCCGGCGCCCTGTCGCAGGCCAAGGATGCCCGCCTCACCATCCTCGAGGTGATGGCCGAGGCCATCGACGCCCCCGACGAGATGAGCCCTTACGCACCGCGGATCACCACGATCAAGGTCCCGGTCGATAAGATCGGCGAGGTCATCGGACCCAAGGGCAAGATGATCAACTCGATCACCGAGGAGACCGGCGCGTCGATCTCCATCGAGGACGACGGCACCGTGTTCGTCGGCGCCTCCAACGGCGAGGCGGCGCAGGCCGCGATCGACAAGATCAACGCGATCGCGAACCCGCAGCTGCCCAAGGTCGGCGAGCGATTCCTGGGCACGGTCGTGAAGACCACCGACTTCGGGGCCTTCGTGTCGCTGCTGCCGGGTCGTGACGGCCTGGTGCACATCTCGAAGCTGGGTCGCGGCAAGCGGATCAACAAGGTCGAGGACGTCGTCAAGGTCGGCGACAAGCTGCGTGTCGAAATCGCCGACATCGACAACCGCGGCAAGATCTCGCTGGTCCTCGTCGCCGAAGAAGACTCGGCGTCCGAGACGACCGACGCACCCGCTGACGCACCGGTTGATGCAGCAGCGTCCGCCAGTAGCTAACACGGGCGCGCTCCGCCGCGGACGTCGCTCCGGCGACACCGACAAGTCCGCGGCGGTGCGCCGCACCCAATTGCCCGGCGGTCTGCGCGTGGTCACCGAGCACATCCCGTCCGTGCATTCGGCGTCGGTCGGGGTGTGGGTCAACGTCGGCTCGCGAGACGAGGGCCGCAGCGTGGCCGGTGCTGCGCACTTCTTGGAACACCTCCTGTTCAAGTCGACCCCGACGCGCTCCGCGGTCCAGATCGCGCAGGCGGTGGACGCGGTCGGCGGCGAGCTGAACGCGTTCACCGCGCGGGAGCACACCTGCTACTACGCGCATGTGCTCGATTCGGATCTGGCGCTGGCCGTCGACCTGGTCGCCGACGTCGTGCTGAACGGGCGTTGTGCCGCCGACGACGTCGAGGTCGAGCGCGACGTGGTGCTCGAGGAGATCGCGATGCGCGACGACGATCCCGAGGACACGCTGGGTGACGTCTTCCTGTCGGCGATGTTCGGCGACCACCCGGTCGGCCGACCCGTCATCGGCAGCGTCGAGTCGATCTCGGCGATGACGCGGGCGCAGCTTCACTCATTCCATCTGCGGCGCTACACACCTGACCGGATGGTGGTGGCTGTGGCGGGAAACATCCAGCACGACGAGGTCGTCGCGCTGGTCCGCGAGCACTTCGGTGCGCGGCTGGTCCGCGGGCGCACACCGGTGGCTCCCCGCAAGGGCGCCGGCCGCGTCACCGGACGCCCCACGCTGCAACTGGTCAACAGGGACGGCGAGCAGACCCACCTGTCGTTGGGGGTTCGGACGCCCGGACGGCACTGGGATCATCGGTGGGCGTTGTCGGTGCTGAACACGGCGCTCGGTGGAGGCCTCAGTTCGCGACTGTTCCAACAGATTCGGGAGACCAGGGGTCTGGCGTACTCGGTGTATTCGACGGTCGACACCTTTGCCGACAGTGGTGCCCTGTCGATCTACGCCGGGTGCCTTCCCGAGCGGTTCGACGAGGTGGTCCGAGTGACCACCGACGTGCTGGCCGAGGTGGCGCGCGACGGCATCACGGCCGGCGAGTGCCGGATCGCCAAAGGCTCGCTGCGCGGCGGATTGGTTCTGGGACTGGAGGATTCGGGTTCCCGGATGAACCGCATCGGGCGCAGCGAGCTCAACTACGGACAGCACCGCACGATCGCGCACACCTTGTCGAAGATCGAGAACGTGACGCTCGAAGAGGTCAACGCTGTGGCCAGGCAACTACTCGCCAAGCCGTTCGGCGCCGCGGTGCTGGGCCCGGTGCGCACGAAGCGCTCGCTACCGAGGGCTCTTCAGACCATCGCGGGTTGACCGGTAGCCTGGCACGCGATGACGGAATTTTCCCGACGGCACGTGCTGTTCGGTGGGCTGTCTCTGCTCGCGCTGAGTGCGTGTTCATCGCAGACCGTTCTCGCCGATCCTGCCCGACCCCTGCCCCCCGCGCAGGAGCGCATCGAAGCGCTCGCAAAGCGTCATAATGCCCAAATCGGCCTGTACGCAGTCAATCTCGACACACAGAAGAGTCTCGGCTACCGCGATGCCGAGGTGTTCGCGATGTGCTCCACCTTCAAGGCGTACGCCGCAGCAGCGGTGCTGCAGCGTGCGCAGCAGGGCCGGCTGGCGCTGAGCGACACCGTGGCGATCGAGGCTGCCGACATCCGTCCGCACTCGCCGGTGACCGAGCCGCGGGTCGGCGCATCGATGACGTTGGCCGAGCTGTGCCAGGCCGCGCTGCAGCAGAGCGACAACGCGGCGGCGAACGGATTGCTGCGCACTCTGGGCGGCCCACCCGCGATCACCGAGTTCGCGCGGAGCATCGGAGATGACCGCAGCCGGCTGGACCGCTGGGAGGTGGAGTTGAACTCCGCGGTGCCCGGCGATCCTCGCGACACCAGCACGCCTCGCGCGCTGGGCTCGGGCTACCGGGTGATGCTGACCGGCGACGTGTTGCGACCCGCGGAGCGCCAGCAACTTGTCGACTGGATGCTGGGCAACCAGACATCCAGCATGCGCGCCGGTCTGCCTGCCGGATATACCAGCGCCGACAAGACGGGCAGCGGCGACTACGGAACCACCAACGATGTCGGCGTCGTCTACGGTCCCGCCGGGCAGCGGATGCTGCTGGCGATCATGACCCGGTCGGCCGTCGACGATCCCGACGCGGCCAGCCTGCGTCCGCTGATCGGCGAACTGGCCACGCTGGCGCTGGCGGAACTGGACGGGCCCTAAACCAGGCGCAGCGAGTTGTCGCGCTGAAGGACAAAGAAATACGGCGCCTTGATGCCACGCAGGTCCATCGCGCCGATGACGGTCCTCTCGTCCAATTCGCGAAACACGTCGTTGATCGGCAGCTGGTCGTAGATCATCGTCGCCGTGTCGACCCCGCGGTAGCGGGTCGTGCGCAGACGTGCTTTCGGTCCGCGCGCCTTCAGCGCGGGCTTCAGTGCGGCGATAGCGCCCGCGAAGTTCTGGTTCTTCAGCGCAGGCACCTTCGTGGCCACACCCAGGCCGGCGAAAGCGAGCACGGGATTGAGTGCCCACAGGCCGGTGCCGTCGTTGGTCGGGAACAGGAGGGGATCCACCGATTCGCTGTTGCCGAAGTGCTTTCCCCACCAGCCGCTGGCCGCGAGCATGCCGTCCAGCGGGTGATCGGTGGGCAGTTCGGCGCCGTGCCAGGTGCCCAGCATGAAGTCGGGTTCGACGGCTGGGCGGGAGTCGAACAGCTCAAGGGCGTCGGCCGTGGTGGTCGGGGCGTGCGGGAGGACGTCGGTGAGCGCAAGCATGTCCGCGAGTTTACTTGACACCTGTCAAGTCGTGACACTGTGGGCATGCGCGCCGACGAGACCTGCCCCTGCGGCGCCGGCGATCGGTTCGGTGCCTGCTGCCTGCCGCTGCTCGTCGGGGAGCGCCAGGCCGAGACGGCTGAGGAGCTGATGCGCTCGCGCTACAGCGCCTACGTCGTCGGTGACACCGACTATCTGTGGCGGACGTGGCATCCGCGGACCCGCCCTGACGACGTCGCCGACCACACCGTCACGTGGACGCGACTGGAGATCGTCGATCGCGTGGACGGCGCGCGCGGCGACGTCGCGGGGGAGGTGGAGTTCCGGGCGCACCACAAGGCTGGTGTGCTGCACGAACGTTCCCGGTTCGCAGTGCGTGGCGGGCGATGGTTCTACGTCGACGGCGACTTCATCGACTGAGGACGGCGAGTCCTCAGGCCAGCAGGTCGGCCGGGTCGGTGTAGGGCAGGTCGAGATCGGTGGCGACCTGCTCGGACAGCAGCGCGCCCTCGTGCGTCGAAAGCCCTTTCGCCAGTGCGGCATCGACGCGGCACGCGTCCTGCCACCCCTTGCCGGCGAGCTTGAGCACGTAGGGCAGCGTGGCGTTGGTCAGCGCATAGGTCGAGGTGCGGGGGACCGCGCCCGGCATGTTGGCCACGCAGTAGAAGACGGTGTCGTGCACCGCGAATGTCGGATCGTCGTGCGTGGTCGGCCGGGAGTCCTCGAAGCAGCCACCCTGGTCGATCGCGATGTCGACGAGCACGGCGCCCGACTTCATGGCTGCCACAGTGGAATTGGTGACGAGCTTGGGCGCCTTGGCGCCGGGCACGAGTACCGCACCGATGACCAGGTCGGCGCCCTTGACGGCGTCTTCGAGGTCGAGCATCGACGAGTAGCGGGTCTCGATGCTGCCGTTGAACTCGTTGTCGATCTTGCGCAGGGTGTTGATGTTGACGTCGAAGACGTTGACGTGTGCGCCCATGCCCTTGGCGATGCGCGCGGCGTTGTAGCCGGCGACGCCGCCGCCGATGACGACGACCTCCGCCGGTGCGACACCGGGGACACCGCCCATCAACACGCCGCGGCCGCCGTGGCTGCGCATCAGGTGATACGCGCCCACCTGGGCCGACAGCCGACCCGCGACCTCGCTCATCGGGGCGAGCAGCGGCAGGGCGCCGTCGGCGGTCTGCACGGTCTCGTAGGCGATCGACGTCGTGCCGGATGCCATCAGAGCGTCTGTGCAGGGCTTCGAGGCGGCGAGGTGGAGGTAGGTGAAGAGCGTCTGGCCTTTCCGCATCTTCGTGTACTCGGGCTCGATGGGCTCCTTGACCTTGAGCAGCAACTCTGCCTCGGACCAGACCTCGTCGGCGCCGTTGATCATCTGCGCGCCGGCGCGCTTGTAGTCCGCATCGGAGATGGCAGAGCCTTCGCCGGCCCCGGCCTGGATGAGGACCTCGTGGCCACGCTGTACCAGCTCTGCGACACCGGACGGGGTGATCGCGACGCGGAACTCGTTGTTCTTGATCTCGGTCGGGACGCCGACGCGCATGATCGCTCCTTGTTGGGGAATCGGTTTCTCCAATTGTGAAGAAACATCGGAAGAGGAGCAATAAAGATGACGATGATTCCGTACGATGCGGATATGTCGGAAGAATCATCGGTTCTTGACAGTGTGCGGGCGGCACGCCCGAAGGATGTTCGGGGCGCGTCGATCGATGACGTGGACCGGCGCATACTCACGGCGCTGCACGCCGATGCGCGGATGTCGAACTCTGCGCTCGCCGATCTGATCGGGATCGCGCCGTCGACGTGCCACGGCCGGGTCCGACGTCTGCAGGACCTGGGTGTGATCCGGGGGTTCTATGCCGACATCGATCCCGCGGCAATCGGACTGACACTGCAGGCGATGATCTCGGTCAGTCTGCAGGCCAGCTCGCGCGGCAAGATTCGGAACTTCATCCAGACGATCCGGCGCAAGCCGCAGGTGATGGATGTCTACTTCCTGGCCGGCGCCGACGATTTCATCCTGCATGTCGCGGCGCGTGACACCGACGATCTGCGGGCGTTCGTCGTCGACAACCTCAACGCCGACGCCGATGTCGCAGGAACGCAGACCTCTCTGATCTTCGAGCATCTGCGCGGTGCCTCGCCGCTGTGATCAGGCGGGCGTCAGTGTCACGTTCAAGAGCGCGACCGCGACATCGGTGGGGAAGATGTCGACGAAGGTCGGCGCGTTCCTGAGGGCATTTCCCGTCCCGATGATGTTCCCGGGAAACGTTGCAGCGCAAGGAAAGTTGCTGCACCGGAACCAGAGGCCGGGCGGGCTCTGGTAGGGCTGCATGCTGGGCGACTGGTCGACGCGGTAGCGGCCCGGCGGGATATAGGTGGTTGCCCAGCCATCGCGCGGTTGGGTGGTCACGCCGAAGACTCCGTTGCTGCCATAGGGGGCGGCCTGTGCGGCTGGCGCGGTGAATGTGGCGGCCAGTACTACCCACGCGGCAGCTGCGGCGAGCGTGGACGATCGCCGGTAGATGCAGCTCATTCCCTGAGGCTAGACCGGGCTATGGGTCGTCGTCTTGATCTTCGGGGAGGAGGTAGCGTTCGGGGTGGTGGTAGCCGTTGGTGCGGTGTTGGCCGGTGTCGAGGTCTGGTGGTGGTAGCCATTCGGTTTGGCCTTTGGCGTTTTTGCGGGTGCGCCATTTCGTTTTGTCGAGCATGCGGTGGTCGGGGCCGCAGGCGAAGGTGAGGTCGTCGATGTTGGTTTTGCCGTCGTCTTTCCAGTCCGCGACGGCGTGATGGACTTGGGCCCGGTAGCCGGGCGCAGAGCAGCCCGGCCGGGTGCAGCCGCGTTCTTTGGCGTGGAGCACGATGCGTTGCGCGGCGTTGGCGAGGCGCTTGGCGCGTCCCAGGTAGAGGGATTGTTCGGTGTGTTTGTCGTAGACGTAGAGGTAGTGGAAGGCGTTGGCGGCCAAGCGGATCAGGTCGCGCATCGGCAGTAGGGTGCCGCCGCCGGTGACGGCCATTCCGGCGCCGTTCTCCAACTCCTGCAGCGTGGTGGAGACGATCACGGTGACGGGTAGGCCGTTGTGGGTGCCCAGGTCGCCGGATTCCAGGGCGCGGAAAGCGAGGGCTTCGAGGGCGTCGTGGTTGCGCTGTGGTTGGGTGCGCGGATCCGAGCCGCACGGTTCGGGCTGCGGATCAT
>NZ_JBGGKV020000024.1:0-27849 GCF_041287165.2 Mycobacterium bulgaricum
CAGTGCTCACGAACAATGCCGCGATGGACGCCACCATCGCGATCAGCACCCGAGTGATTGCCTTCATGATCTCCCTAGCCGGTCGATGACGGCTTCGGTGGGCCGTCGGTGGTTGTTCGCCTGGCACCGCGCGCGATCCGCTCTGACCCGGGTGGTCGGTTTCTCCAGCTGAAGTGGGGTTCAGCCGGGCTCAAGGTAAAGCACGCACTGCGGACGGCCGCGGCTGCGCAACCCGGATTCGGGCGTCCATCAGGTGCGGAAGCGGCCGACTTCGCAGGTGGGACGGGACAGCGAACTGCCAGCACACTGGCAGCGCCACTTGCCTTCGAGCGCCGCGCGCCGGCCCTCAGGGCAGAGCCGGCAGTACTGGGCCGCGATATTCACGCCGAGGCGGCCTCGATGGCGATCAGCTCCGTCAACCCACTCACGGTGAAGGTCGTCATCAGGAGGGGATGGACGATGAGCTTGTGGATCTCGTCTGCACCAGCCGACAAAACGTTGATCGCAGCGCTGTCCACATATTCGACTTCGGCGAGATCGACGACGAGTGGCACTGCGCCTCTTCGAGTTTCGGCGGTAGCCGCGTCCATTGCGCTCTTGAACTCGCCGACGTTGCTCAGGTCGATCTCACCCGCTGCGACCAGCTCGGTCCGGTCTCCGCGGCGCGTGGTGCGCAGGTTCAGGGGCGTGGGCATCAGGCCATCCTCGCGTAGAGATGAATGGTGGTTCCGCTGGAGTCGTAGGCGATCGTGACGTCCTGCATCAGGGCCCGCATGATCCCGATGCCCCGGCCGCGATGGACATCGGGTGGTTGTTGCGGGTCCTTCCATGCGCCGGTGTCGGTGATGACCAGATGCACGTGGTCGACCATCGCGGTGGCGGCGACGCTCACTGTTCCGTCGGGGCTGTGCCGGTGGCCGTGTTCGATGGCATTGGCGACCGCTTCCCCCGCTGCCACAAGGACTTCCATCGTTCGTTCCGGGGCCATTCGCGCCGTCGTCAGCCATGCGCGCAGCGCTGCGCGGGCGGGCGCCAACTGACCGGCATCGGGCGGGAACGTCAACCTCAGTGGTGCGGGGTGTCTATAGAGCAGCAGGACGACGTCGTCTTGGTATCCACCGTCGGGCTCGAGGCCGGTCATCACCCCGTCGGCGAGATCGTCCAGCGCTGCGTCGCGGCTGCCCGCGATGAGTTCAGCCGCGCCGGCGATGCCCTGCTCCAGCGGAAGGCGGCGGCGTTCCACCAGGCCGTCGGTGTAGAGCACCACGGTCGCCCCCGCCGGCATGGTGACGCGCCCTTCACGTCGAGACCAGTCGGCTCGCAGACCCAGAGCGATGGTGTGGGCGTCGTCGAGCAGCCGAACGCTGCCGTCCGCGGCGACCAGGATCGGCGGTGGGTGTCCGGCGCTCGCGTACACCAATTCACCGGTGGAAGGATCGAGCACCGCGATGACGGCGGTGGTGCATTGGGCCCCCGACAGCCGCGCCGCGAAGCGGTCCATGCCACGCAGAGCAGCGCTCGGGCTCGGGTTACCGAACAGCAGCGCCCGGCAGGCACTGCGCACCTGGCCCATCACCGTCGCGGCGGCGAGACCGTGGCCGACGCAGTCGCCGACGATCATCGCGATGCGGCCGTCGTCGAGATCGACGACGTCATACCAGTCGCCGCCCACTTCCAGCGGCGCACTGGCAGCCTGGTAGCGCACCGTGAAGCCGGGCGGCAGGTCTGCCGGGCCGAGGATGGCGTGCTGCAGTGCCAGCGCGGTCTCGCGCTGTTGGTCGACTCGGTGCACACGCTGGAGGCCTGCGCTGAGTCGTCCGGCGAGCACGGTCAGCAGGGTCTGGTCTTCGAGAGTGAAGGGCCTTTCGTCGGCCAGTTCGATCCACACGACGAGCACCCCCACCGGATGCGCGAGTGCGATACCTGCGGTGCCGGGATGCACACTGGTGGGGCTGAGCAGATCGCCGTCGCGCAGGTCTGCGACCGCCCGGCGGACGTCGGTGGGGAGATCGAGCCAACAGGCCTCCGCACCGGCCGACACCATCCGCGGGACGGTCTCGGTGGTGGCGGGGCCGTTCGGGAATGTGACGGCCAGGACGCGGCGGGCACGCCAGAGTCTGCGGAGTTCCTCGGCCGCCGCGCCCAGCGCCTCGTCGACGGTGTCGGCGCCGGCCAGTTCCCGGTTGAGCGCATTGTCCCGGCCAGCCGTGAGCGCCAACGCCAACGCTGCGTGACGCGCGAAGTCGCTCACGAGGTCGAGGTAGTCCTCCCCGAAGGGCGGCTGGTGCGGGCGGCGCGCGACCGCAATCACGCCGAGCATCACATCATCGGCGATGAGCGGCATGACGATCGCAGACCGCTCGCCGACGTCGGTGAATCCCTCGATCGGATATTGGAAGGAGTCCGTGATCAGGGGCAGGCCGCGACGGGCCACACCGCCGGTGGTCGACCCTCCCATAGGCACCTCGCGACCGATCACCTCCGACGCGTAGCGTCCCGCCGTTACGGAGACGACGAGGGTGTCGACGTCCGCACCGTGCGATTCGGGTTCCCGCGGCACGAGCAGGATCGCCTGCTCGGCGTCGGCAAGGTCGAGCGCCAAGTTGACGATCAGCTGCAGAGGGCCGGTCTGGGGGTCCCCCGACAGCAGCGCCGTCGTGATCTCACGGCTCGCCTTGGTCCATTTCGCCGATTCACGCTCCCGTTCGAAGAGACGAGCGTTGTCGATCGCCGCAGCCGCCGCCGTCGCCAGCGCTCTGACCGCGCTCTCCTCCGCAGCGGTGAAAACCCTGCCCGGCCGGTCGTCAGCGAGGTAGAGCGCGCCGAAGTTCGCTTCCCGCACCACGATCGGAATGGCCAGCAACGCCTTGAACGGCGCCGCCCGGGTCGCGTCGAACGGCGGGTGGGTGGCGATGTCGTCCAGGCGCAGACCCGCCCCCAGGGGTACATCGCCGAGCAGGCGCGCCGTCTCGTCATCGATACCCGAGCAGACGAACGACCCGAAGGTGCCCTCGGGGCTGCACATTCCCAGTGCCGCATAGGGCGCGCCACTGAGTTCTTGGGCCGCGTCCACGATCCGGTGCACCGTGACATCCAGATCGAGGTGCGATCCGATCGCGACGATCGCCCGTACCAGCCGCCGCATCTGGTCGCGATCTGCCACCAGGTCGTCGAACGCAGCCCCGCGCGGTCCCCCTCCCAACTCGCCCCAGTCGTCGGTCATGGGCAACAAATTAGCCCTTCGCTTCCGGCGCCAGCTACCTTTGGCCAGCGGGTCGGCAGGGAGACCGCTCGTCGTAGCGGCGCCGGGACATAAGGCGAAGACGTCGTTTTCGTTTCACGACTCGGCCTGCCGCCGCGTCGTGAGCACTCGGCGACGTCGGCGCCGCAAAGAACGAACTCCGAGTGCCGGCGGTGCAGCGCGCCACCGCGGTCGAAGCCGCGCTCGCCGAACTCCGGCAGCCGGGCGCCGAGGGCTTGCCCGTCTTCTGCCGGAGCTCTCAGATCGTGATCGACCGTCGCCTGGGCAGGGGTACAAAGGTCTCATATGAGATATGCGCTCGGTGCCCTGTATCTGGCGGGCTGGTTGGTCACGACGTTCCTGCTGCTGCGCAGCGGCGCGTTCGCCGACGGCGATCGTCGCAGGCACCGCGCGATCGCCGGGGTGATCGGCGCGGCGTGCGCCTTCGCACTCGCAGCGGTGTGGCCGATCTCGGGCTGGATACTGCCGTTCCTGCGCGCCGCGATGGACGACGAGAGCTGATCCCGCTCAGGAGTGCTCGGCGATGTAGTCGTCCGCGTCCTTGTCGCGATTGTCGACATTCATCGTCGTCTCGCGATCGGCATGAAACTTGAGCCACTGCATCGCCAGCTCGTGGCGCAGCTCCAGCGAGGCGCTCTTAATGAAGTCGGGCATCGCCTCCCGCTCTTCCTCGTCGAGGTGTTCGCCGTTCTGCTTACGCGCCTCGAACACCGCGTCGAACCACTCCTCGGTGCCCGGCTTGTGCAGACGCGAGCGCCGGATCGCGTCGCGGATCGCGTTGTGGTCGGTGATGGCGTCCTCGGTTTCGTCCTCCGGGTCACCTTCGGGATTGCCGCGGTCGTCGCTGCCGCCGTGCTTGAGCAGCGCCGGATAGAACACGGCCTCCTCGGCTTCGGCGTGGAGATCCAGACGGTCCCCGAGGGCCTCCCAGATCGCGGCGAGCTCCGCGTCGGACTTCGCGTCGTCGAGCCGAAAGAACTGCCGACGAATCCAGTCGTGGTCGGCATATACCAGGTCGATGATGTCCGCCATGCGAACAGCCTCCTCAATCGGACGAGATTGACACCAATTCGAACGTGCGCACCGCCCCCGCCACCGAGGCGCGGCACATGGACAGCAGCGGCTCCGACATCTTCTCCACGAGAACAACGTTCACTGATCCCGAGCCCTTGCGTAGCTCAACCCGGATCTCGTGCTCCGCGTGCTCAACCTTCAGCGGCGACAGTGCGTTGATGCGGTCCTCGCCCAGGGACTCGCGCACGAAATACTGTGCGGCTTGCACCGGGTGTGGCAGGCACGTGCGGCCGCGCAGGAATCTGTTGTCCAGCCGCCCATCGAGGTACAGGCTGACCAAGCGCGCGGAATCAGTCGAGTCCACCCGGCCATAGCACAAGCCCTCGGGCAGGATCAGCATGGTGGCGGCGAATCGGTCACCGCCCAGATGCGAACACTCCCAGACGAATTCGGGGTACTGGGCCGAGATGTCCGATGCCGCGCTGCGTCCGCGCACGGCGCAACATTGGTCGTGCTTGCCATGCGCGCAGACCGCGACGAGCGGGCCGTCGACCTGCTCGCCGTCCGAACCGTCGAGGGCGATGTCGAGGTACCCGCGGGCGTCGTCGACCTCTCCGCTGTAGAGCGCCTCGTCTCCTTCGTCGCAATGCGCGATGAACCAGCGCCAGCGCGGCGTTTCAGACCGCCGGCCCGGCCGGCGTATCGCGGTGACCCGCAGACCCTCGACCTCGATGCGCCGGCAGATGCTTCGTCCGAGTTCGCGGTCGATGAGGGAGGGTGAGTCGAGGAATGCCGATTGTCCCCAGCCGCCGGACAATTCCAGCATCGCCCAGGACCGTCCTGCACCGGCGGTGCCGTAGATGGGGTCGTTGCGCATCAGCGATTGGTCGCTGCACGGCGTGCGCTTGGGGCTCATCCTCGGGCTGTCACGTCATCGACGGCCACCACGACTGCTTCGCGCAGCAGCCGGCGAATGAGCACCGTCGAATCGTCGTGATCCAGGCCCGGCAGCGTCTCGGCGTCGGCGACGAGTCCGCGGTGCAGCGCCTCCACGGCGGCGGCGCACGATTCGGGGAAAGTGATGGTCCGATCCGGTAGCCGCAGACGAATCTGTCCCCCGTCGGGTTCCACCGTGCCGATCAACCCGCGGCGCCAGCGAATTCGGAGGGTGCCCGCGGCCGCCATCTTGTCCACAGTGGAAAGGGGTCGAACCGCGGCGGGGCGAGTCCGTTCGGCGTAGCGGTCCGACAACTTCGCCGCCGCCCGGTCGCTGAGGTCGGCGGCCCTGTCCCTCACCACGTCGGCCAGTTGCGCCATGATCTTGCTTGTCGTCGAGGCCATCTCACCGCGATCGGCGGCATCGATGCCCAACGGCAGAGATCTTCTGAAGTCTTCGTCCGCGGCGAGCGTGTCGACGACCGCCCGCACCACGTCGAGGTGCGTCATCGCCGAGACCCCGATCGTCAGGTGGATCGATGTCGTGTTCAGGGACCGGGCGGAATGCACCCAGCCGCGCGGCAGATACAGTGCGTCGCCGGCGCTGAGGACGGTGTCGATGACAGGGGCATCGCCGATGCGTGCGGCAATGGCTTCCCGGTGCCCGGTCCACGGCTGCGAGTCCAGCGGGTGGCGGTGAACGGGTTCGTGCACCGTCCAGCGCTTCTCGCCGCTGACCTGAAGGACGAACACGTCGTGAACGTCGTAATGGGATTCGAACCCCTGGGCGTCGGGCGGGGTGATGTAGGCGTTCGCCTGCACAGGATGACCCAGCTCGTCGGTGAGGTTACGGACGAAATCGATCAGTGGCGGCCACAGGCGGTGCAGTCCCTGGAGGACGATCGTGGCACCGGCGGCGTATTCGGCCAGCACCTTGGCCGAGTCGACCTGATCGGGCATCTCGGCACCGAAGCCCGCCGGTGCGGTGTAGCAGCTGCGGGCCAGCACGTCACCGGTCTTGGCCATCCGGATGAAGGGCGCGCGTACCCCGCGCTCAGCGATCAGCTCGTCGACCGCAGTCGGCGAGAGCAGATCGCTGAAGTCGCGGGGCAGCGCGGTACCGCGGCTGAGCAGAGGTTGGCGGCCCCAGTATTCGGCGGCGAAGTCGCCGTTGTCACGTGCCACGCACCGGCTCAGCATGTCGGCCTCAGGCAGTTCCGTCGGCACCGCCATCGTGGCCTTCGGGGTTCGAGCCGCCGTCGGCGGTTCCCTCGCCCGAATCCCCGCTCGCCGTTCCGTCGGCGCCGCCGTCGTGGCCTTCGGGGTTGGAGCCGCCGTCGGCCGTACCTTCGCCGCCGCCGCCTGCTGTGGTCATGTCGTCATCGTCGAGTGCCATGATGGTTTCCTTTCTTGGGCTGCAATCACGCACTTCGGGTGTACACCCGGCGGGCGCTGCCCAAACGCCGCCGAGGGACCGATTCGCCGTGGCGTCGGTGGTTATGCGTGGACGTGCGAGTGGTCTTCGGTGAGCTCGCTCTGATGTACGTGCGGGTGGCTGTGCTCCACTCCGTCATGCACATGCTGGTGCTGGTGCTCGACGTGCTCGTGGTCATGCGAACCGTGCGCGTGGGTGTGGCTGGTCGAGCCGTGCGTGTGCTCGTGGGTGTGCACGTCGGATCCGGTCATGAAATCGCTCCTCCTCGTGGTGTTTTCGCTCGACTCACGCCGAGCCGGACGCTTCGCTGATCGATCGGTCGTGGCGATGGTGTCCCGGAATCCCAGGACCGGCGTGCTCGGCGTTGAAGACAGCGTCGACGACGAGCTGGCGGACGTGGTCGTTCTCCAGCCGGTAGAACACCGTCGTCCCCTCGCGGCGGGTGCGGACCAGCCTGGCCATGCGGAGCTTTGCCAGGTGCTGAGACACCGACGGCGCGGGTTTCCCGACGTGTTCGGCGAGTTCGTTCACGGAACGCTCAGCGGAGGTCAGCGCCCAGAGGATCTGAATGCGGGTCGGATCGGCGAGCATGCGGAATACCTCGACGATGAGCGTGGCCTGCTCGTCAGGCAGTCGGTCACCGACCGCCTGACTATCTGCATTCATACGCGGATAGTAGCCCAGCCCGTCTGGGCAGGCCAGCCCTTCCGCTGACCGGGGCGCACCGCCGTTGTGCCGGTGCCGGACAGGGTCGGGGATACTCTGCGCAACGAGACCGTCCGCCTGATCCGTTCCGGGCGCTGGTCGGCAACACTGCTGGCCCGCGAGGCGTGGCACCCGGGCAAACCTGGGCGAAGGGAAGCGAGCATGGCCGTCGAGTTGTCAACAGCGCTAAGGATGCTCGCGGCCGCCCATGCCGAAGCCGAACGGCGGTCGCTCCTCGTGTCCGCCGCGGTCGTCGATGCGGGCGGACATCTCGTCGCGTTCGGCAGGATGGACGGCGCCGAGATCGCGGGACCCGTTCTCGCCGTGGACAAGGCGTATACCGCTGTCGCCAACCGCATCGCCACGTCCGAGCTCGCGGTGTTGGCCGCGCCGGGTGGTGAACTCTTCGGTATCCACGCCAACGGTGGCGGCCGCTTTGTCATCTTCGGCGGCGGTGTTCCGCTCACCGTCGACGGAGTCGTCGTCGGCGGCATCGGCGTCAGCGGTGCGAGCGCCGCCGAGGACGAGGCCTGCGCCCTCGCCGCCGCGCGGCTCCTCCCCGGCGGGACCGAACCGAGAACCGGAGCGCTGTAGGCGGCGTTCAAACAGCCGCTGCAGCGGGGTCGCCACAATCGTGGTGATGATCGTCATGAGCGCCAGGATCGTGTACAGCTTGCTCGAGATGAGCCCGGCCTCGAAGCCGATGTTGAGCAGGATGAGTTCCATCAGGCCGCGGGCGTTGGCCAGTGCTCCCATGGAACCCGCCTCATACCAACTCATCCCCTGGGAGCGTGCCGCCAGCCCGACCGCGCCGAACTTCGCGGCGAAGGACACGATCAGCACGATGACCGCCATGACCAGAGTGGCCGGATCGAAGATCAAGTTCAGCGCAGTGTTCAGACCCGAGTAGATGAAGAAGGCCGGCAGCAACAGATAGGCGACCAGCGGCTCGAACCGCTCGCGGATCTGGTCGAGCAGAGCCCCCCGCGGCATCACCGCGCCGGCGACGAAAGCGCCGAAGACAGAATAGATTCCGACCACGTCGGTGAACCAGCTCGCCGTCAGGACGACGAGCAGGATGACGCCGATGTGCGCGATGGGTATACCGCCGGTCCGTTCGGCGTCGGCGCGCGGAGGTGTCCACGTTTCCAGCCGCGCCAGCAGACGGCGGCCGACGAACAGCATGAACACCAGGTACGCCAGTCCTCCTCCGACCGCGAGAAGGGCTCCCGCGGCACTTCCCTGCGCCGTCGCCACGACGGTGGCGAGCAGGACCCAGGAACACGCGTCGTCGACCGCGGCGCACGACAGTGCCATTGTTCCGAGCCGGGTGTTGAGCAGCCCGGAGTCATAGACGATCCATGCCAGCATCGGGAAGGCGGTGATGGCCACGGCGGCGGCGACGAAAAGCCCACCCTGCCAGTGCACGACCTTGTCGGTGAAATAGCCGCCGAGGCTGACCATCCACCATCCGACGGCGCCGCCGAGGATCAGCGGGACGCCGATACCCGCCGCCGACGTGACACCGGCCTGCCGGACGTGCGCACCGAGGATCTCCACCTTGAAGGAAGCGCCGACGAGAAACATGTAGAGCACGAGCCCGAGCTGGCCGACGACGTAGATCGCCGTGAGGTTCGGGTGCGGCAGCGTCTCGGCGCCGACGGTCAGCGTGGTGGGGAACAGCCACTGCTGCCCGCTCGGCCATATCCACCCCAGTACCGACGGGCCGAGCAGAAACCCGGCGACCATGATGGCGACCACCTGCACTTGCGCCAGCCGGCGGAACAGCGGCCACAGCAAGCGATACGTCGCAAGGATGACCGCGATCTGCAGAAAGAAGTGGGCTGTGATCGACAGTAACGACGGCATCGGCGTCAGCTCCTGTCGGACCAGCGGAAGACGTAGAGACAGGCGAGCAGCCCGCCGACGCTCCATGCGGCCAGCACCAGGAAGATCCGACCGTGCTCCCAACTGCCTGCCGGTTCGAAAGCCATCATCTGCTGAGGTAACAGGACGGACCGAAATCCCTGTGCCATCCATTTGACCGGAAAGATCGAACCGACCATCAACATCCACGTCGGCAGCATCATCAGCGGGACATAGGTGCCCGACACGAACTGCAGTCCGACCGCCGGTCCGTTGGTGAGCACGGCGGCCGACACCGCGTTGCCGGCCCAGTTGCTCACGAGGATGCCCAGCAGAGAACAGCTGATGACGCCGAGAACGAAGACCCACGTCAGCGTGAACCATCCCGACACCGTCGTCGGCAGGTGGAGTCCGAACACGAAGACGCCCAACGCAAGGATGATGACGGCCTCGGCGACGGTCGCGATGGCGACGAGCATGATCTTGCCGATGAAATACGACGATGCCGTCGCCGGGGTGCCGCGCAGACGACGCAGTGCGCCGGTGTCGCGGTCTGCGGCGATACCGATCCCGAGGTTGATGAACGACGTCGACAGGATGCCGTAGGCGAGCATGCTGGCGGCGATGACGGCGCCCGTACTGGTCTGCGTCCCAGGAATTTCCGCGCTGAAGATCGATCCGAGCAGCAGACAGATGACAGCGGGCATCGAGAACGTCAGGACCAGCTGTTCAGGCCGCCGATAGAACATCTTGAGCTCAGGCACCACCCGCGAGAAGCCGATGCGGACTGCAGACGGCAGCCCGGGATCCGCCGTGGCCGCGCGATGTCTCGACGTGCCGGCCACCCTCGCCGATTCGATGGCCATCACGCCCGGCCGATCAGTTCGAGGTAAGCGTCCTCCAACGTGGGCCGAGTGACGGTCAGCCCGGCGAGTTCCGATCCGCTCACGGAGTGCTGCCGGATCAACTCGGTCGGGTGCTCGGTCTCGAGCACGCGCATCACGCCGCCATCCATCCATCTCACCGTGGCGGCGGTGTTCACATGCGCCGTCAGCCGTGTCGGAGAATCGACTGCGACGACCCGGCCGGAGGCGATCACCGCGACGCGGTCTGCGAGAGCGGCCGCCTCCTCCAGGTAGTGGGTCGTGAGCACGATCGTCGTGCCGTCGGCGGCCAGCAGCCGAATCAAATCCCAGAACTGCCTGCGTGCTTCCGGGTCGAAACCCGTCGTCGGCTCGTCGAGGAACAGCAACTCGGGCTCTGCGATGATCCCCAGCGCGACGTCCAGACGGCGGCGTTGACCCCCGGACAGCGTCCTGACCTTTGATGCCGACGTGGCCTGGAGGCCAACCAGCGCCAGGAGCTCTTCCGGGATGCGCGTCTTTCCATAGCATTTCGCGAACATCCGGACCGTCTCCAGTACCGTGAGGACACCGAAATCGCTGCTCTCCTGGAGGACGATGCCGATCCTGGAACGCCAGGATCGTCCTGCCGTTCCCGGGTCTTCGCCCAGAACGTCGACCTGCCCCGAGTCACGCTTACGGTGGCCTTCGAGGATCTCGATGGTCGTCGATTTGCCTGCTCCGTTGGGACCCAGGATGGCGAAGATCTCACCGTGGGCGACGTCGAGATCCAGCTGACGGACCGCCTGTGTGCGACCGTAACTCTTCGACAGACCACGCACGCACACCGCACGACCCGGCGATGTCACGGCCCCTCCCCCGCGCCCTTTTCGCCTCCGGCCTCCAGTTCGCCGAGCAACTCCAGGAGTTCGGCGTCGGAGAGACCCTCCATCAGGAGGTCGACGTCGTCCTCGATGGCGGGCGGCGGCGCTTCGGTCTCCGAGGCGGGTGAAGCCTCCCCGTGGATCGAATGCAGTTCGGCCAGAATGCGATCGGCCAAGGAGTTCACACTGACGCCCTTCAAGATCTCCAGGACCGGGAGATCGATCGAGAACATCATGTTGATGCGGACCCGGAACTCCATCGCCATCATCGAATCCAGGCCGATGTCCTCGAGCATCGCGTCGGAGGCGAAATCGTCTTCCCCGCAATCGAAGACAGCCGCCACCAGCCCACGAATATGACCGGCGATGAGCGCCGGCCTGTCGGGCTCGGGGGTCGACGCCAGCACGGACAGCAGCGATGCCCCGGAATCCACGTCGGCGGAGCTCTTTTCGGATGACTGCAGATCGGTGAACATCAGGGGCAGGTGTGCGCCGAGGCCCGCCTGGCGGGCGCGGTTCCAGTCGGCGCTGATCGCGACGACCGTGGATACGTCCTGGTTGATGAGCCGGTCCAGGATTCTCACCCCTACTGCCGGGGTGATCAGATCGATGCCCCGCTGGGCGTACATCCTCTCCAGCCCGAGCTCTTCGACCATCCCGACCGACCATGGACCCCACCCGATGGTGAGGGCGGGCAGACCCTGCGCCCGGCGGTGATGGGCGAACGCGTCCAGGAAGGCATTGGCTGCGGCGTAATTGCCCTGGCCGGGCGAGGCGATGGTGGAACCCGCCGACCCGAACATGACGAAGAACTCGAGATCATGCCCATGAAAGGCGTTGTGCAGCACCTTGGTTCCGGCGATCTTGGGACCGGCCACCGCGGCGAAGTCGTCTTCGCCCATGTTCACCAGCAGCTGGTCGTGAACCGAGCCTGCAGCATGGATGATTCCGCGGATTGGCCGGTCGCCGGCGCGCTCGCGGTCGCGGAGCCACGCTTGGACCGTTCCGGCATCGGTGATGTCGACGCTGCGTACCGCGACGGTGGCGCCGAGTTTTTCGATCCCGCGGATGGCGTCGACCGTCGCACGGTGCGGGTCATCGACGCCGAGGGTGGACCACTGATCCCGCTGCGGGAACGCGCGCCGGCCCAGCAGGGTGACATGCCTGGCACCGCGTTCGGCAAGGTAGGTGGCCGCGATCCGGCCGAGGGCCCCCGCACCACCGGTGACGACGTACGTCGCATCGGGGGTCAGCTTGGTGGGGAACGGACTGGTCAGCGAGTCACAGGGGCGCAACCTCGGGACGAAGGTCGTCGACGCGCGGATTGCGATCTGATCCTCCGATTCGTCGTCGAGGACGTGGCTACAGATGCGCGCGACGGTTTCTTCCGGATCGTCCGCCGTGTCGATGTCGATGAGACCACCCCAGTACTCGGCGAGCTCCTGGTGGCCGATCACCCGGCCCAGACCCCACAGAGTCGCCTGGTCGGCGTGGCGTACCGCGCTGCCGGGTGCGGGCTGGGTGTTCGACGTGACGAAGTACATCAACGGTTTGACGGTGTCGTTCTCGGCGAGCGTCTTGACGAGGCGAAGGACGGTGAACGCGCCCAGGTGGTCGTCGTCGTCCGTTCCTGCGATGTCGAGGGGCCAGAAGTTGATGATGCCCGCGAGGTCTTGCTCGTGGTCGAGGTGTGCCGCGATCAGCTGTGCCATGTGCTCGGGACGCCGAGGATTCATCAGCCAGCCGTCTTCGGCCTCGGTCAGGGTGTCCACCGGCTGGTGGCGCACCGTGTGGGCGCGCTGGCCGTGGCGCCGGAGCTCTCCTGCCAGGAGTCCGCCGACACCGGACTCGTCGTCGAGGATGAGCCAGGACCGTTCGTCGGCGAACGGCTCGCGCTGCTCCCGACCATCGGCATCCATCGCGGCCCAATGGATTTCGAGGATCCCCCTGTCGATGCGGTCCGGCGACATGCGCGACGAGGCGCCCAGCGACTGAACGACGAAGCCGTCGATGACCACGAGCACACGTCCCGCCCGGTCACTGATGGTCAGATTGCACTCCACCTGTTCGGCGGTCGCCGAGACCACCTCGGCGCGGACCGTCATGTGATCTTCCGGGCGGCCATAGACCAGACAGCGGCGGATGCGGGTCGGCAGATAAGGGTCGTCGCTCTCTTCCTGGCCGAGAAACGGTGCACCGAAAAGAGTTTGGAAGGCGCCGTCGATCAGGGCGGGGTGAAAGCGATACCCGGGGAGGTCTTCGCGCAGGATGTGGGGGATGTCGAGTTCGGCCACCGCCCAGTCGTGCCCGGCGGTCACGGCCGTCACGGAGCGAAATGCCGCACCATAGTCGAATCCGAGTGCTTCCGTGCGGGCGTAGAAGTCCTCGCGTCCCACCGAGGTGACCACCTCGTCGTCGCCGTGCTCATCTTTGATCCGTGGTGCGGGCAAAACATTCAACTCGGCGGTCGCCGTGATCACCCATTTGAGGTCGCCGTCGGCGTTGGGCGTGAACGCCGCGAATTCGACGGTGCCGTCGTCCTTGTTGAGAGTGGTCCGCAGCAGGGGGTCGCAGGTGTCGTCGAGGATCACGGCGCGGTGCAGGACGAGGTTGTCCACACTGCATGCCGCACCGTAGGTTTCCTCGGCCGCGGCCAGTGCGACCTCGAGGTACACGGCACCGGGCACGACGACGCTTCCCTGCACGCGATGATCGGCAAGGAATGGGACGAGGACGGTGCTCACCTCGGCTTCCCAGGTGGGGTGGACGGCACTCACCGCCTGCCCCAGCAGGGGGTGTACCGACTTGTAGAAAAGGAGTTCGGTCGCCTCCTGCGTGTCGTTCCAATACCGCTTCGTCTGCCATGGATAGGTCGGGAGCCTGAGGAGCGACCCGTGGTCGGGGTACAACGCCTGCCACGCGACATCGCGACCGTGGCAGTGCAGCTCGCCGACGGAGCCGAGGAACGTGCGTACGTCATCCTGCTGCCGACGTTGCGTCGCCGTGACCGAAACCCGTTGCTTCCCTGCGGTTTCGAAGATGGATGCGGCAAGCACGGGATGTGGGCCCAGTTCGAGGAAGTGGGTATAACCGTCGTCGAGCATCCGCCGCAGTGCGGGCTCGAAGAGGACGGTGGCACGCGTGTTCTGCCACCAGTACGCCGCACCGGCCTCGTAGCGTTCGAGGCGTTCCCCGGTGACCGTGGAGTACAGCGGAACGACGGCCCGCGCCGAAGACAATCCGTCGAACGCGGCAAGGAGGTCCTCCCGCACCGCATCCATGAAATGCGTGTGATACGGCACGTTTCCGACGAGATAGCGGTTGAAGATGCCGACGGCGTCGAGCTGCGCCACGATGTCGTCGAGAACCGCGCTGTCGCCGCCGAGGGTGATCGCTGACGGGCTGTTGATCGCCGCCACCGAGACCCGGCGGCCGATCTCGTCCCGCACAGCGCCGGTGAGAGCAGACCAGAGCGAGTCCCCGTCGACTCCGACGGCAAGCATCCGGCCCTGTCCACTCGTGCGCTGCTGGAGCCGGCTCCGGTGATAGATCACCTCGACCGCGTCCTCGTAGCTGAGCAGACCGGCGAGGTGGTGTGCGGCGACTTCGCCCGCGCTGTGGCCGATCACGGCATCCGGGGTGATCCCGTACTGTGCGAGCTGTTCGGCCAGAGCGACCTGGACGGCGAAGTTCGCGGGCTGGGCGATCTGCGTCTCGGACATGCGAGAGGAGGATTCGTCGCGCCTCAGCTCCTCGATCAGGGACCAGTCGGCGTGGCGGGAGAGTTCGCGGTCGGTCCGCGCGATGCTGTCGGCGAAGGCGGGGAAGGTGTCGAGCAGGCCCCGGCACATCCGCCACCATTGCGGCCCCATCCCCGTACACACAAAGGCCAGCTTCGGTTCGGTGGCGCCGGCGCGGGCGGTGACAAGTTGCCCGCCGTCGGCCAGCGCGCGAAGCTGTTGTCGCGCTTCCTCGATGCTCTCGGCGATGACGGTGTGACGGTGGCTGAGATGGGCACGCCGCCGCCCGAGCGTGTAACCGAGCGACGGGAGCGTGACATCGGGGTGGGTGTCCAAGTGGTCGGCCAGACGCCGGGCCGTCGCGGCGAGCGCCTCGTCGCTGCGAGCCGAGATCGGTAGCAGGGCCGGTGGCGCAGTGCCATCGAACTCCGGGCGGGATTGCGCAGGGCGCCCAGGGGGTTCGGCAAGCACCACATGCGCATTCGTACCGCCGAAGCCGAAGGAGTTGACGCCTACCACGCGGTGGCCGCAGTCGGGGAATGGTCGCCCCTCCCCGAAGATCTCGATCTTGAGCTCCGCCAGGGAGACGTGCCGGGTCGGCGTCTGAAAATGCACGGTGGCCGGGATGTACCCGTTCTTGGCCACCAGTGCCGCTTTGATGAGACCGGCCACCCCGGCGCCTGCCTCGAGATGGCCGATGTTCGTCTTGACCGACCCGATGACGAGCGGGTTGTCCGCAGACCGCTGCGAGGTCAACGCGGCAGCCAGCGCACGGACCTCGATGGGATCCCCGAGCGGCGTTCCGGTGCCGTGTGCCTCCACGTAGCCGATATCGGCCGGCGACACGCCCGCGCGCTGCAGGGCGGTCTTGATCGCGGCATGCTGCGCGTCCTCCCGCGGCACCGTGATGCCGTCGGTGTGGCCGTCCTGCGACACGGCGGTTCCGAGGATCTGTGCGTAGATGTCGTCTCCGTCGCGCAGCGCGTCGGCAAGCGGCTTGAGGACGACGACGGCTCCGCCCTCGCCGCGCGCGTAGCCGTCGGCGGAGTCGTCGAAAGCCTTGGAACGTCCGTCCGGGCTGAGGAAACCGCTCCTGGATTCGGCGATCGCGGTGTTGGGCCCGACCATGATGTTCACGCCGCCGACCACGGCGACGGGACACTCCCCACTCCAGATGCTCTGCGCGGCAAGGTGTACCGCAACCAGCGAGCTGGAACACGCGGTGTCGACCGACATGCTGGGTCCACGAAAGTCGAATGCGTGCGAGATGCGGTTCGCCAGCATCGTCATCATCATCCCGGTGGCCGAATGGGCCTTGAACCGGTAGCGGCTGCCGCGGCCATGGTTCTGCAGGAGCTGATAGTCGAGGGTGAAGCCGCCGATGAAGACGCCCACGTCGGAGCCCGCCAGTCTGTCGGCGGGTATCCCCGCGTCTTCCAGCGCTTCCCAGGTGGTCTGCAGCAGGACGCGTTGTTGCGGATCGAGCGAGTGGGCTTCGCGGGGGGAGATCCCGAAGAACTGCGGGTCGAACTGGTCGATCTCGGCGAGAAACCCGCCCCGGCAGGTGACGATCTTGCCTACCTTGGATCCCTTCGGATCATGGAATCGCGCTGCATGCCATCGCGTTTCGGGCACCTCGCGGGTAGCGTCCGTCGCATCGCACAGCAGATCCCACAGATCTTCGGCCGAGTAGACATCGCCGGGCAGGCGGCAGCCGATGCCGACAATCGCCAACGGCTCGTGCTTCGAGTTGTCGCTCACCATCCCTGTCGCCACCGTCAGGACGGCTGCAGGGACGCGTCAGCGGTGGAGACAATCCAGCCGTCGCTGAGCGGATTGTCCGTCTGCGCACTGCGGTAGGCCGAACGGAGGTCGCGCAGCAGCGGATCTCGTTGCCACGCTTGCACTTGACGCATGACGTCATCGTCGCCGAACATGGCCGATTTCTCGGCGACGATGGTTTCGACGAGCTGCCCCGCGAGTTGTCGTAGGAGCCGGGCGTTGGCCTCGAACAGCTCGAAGAAATCCGGGCTCGTGTCGATCATCGCGGTATGCAACGTGACCATGAAGTTCAGGGGCGCGTAGAGGTCGACGAACGGCCTTGTGGCCGTTCCTGTCTCGACAGATGCCCACTCACGGAAGAAGCGCTGTACGCGGTTGCTCACATCGATCAGGCCCTGCAGGTACGGCACGAAGTCGGGGTCATCGGCGATGCGGACGAACCTGTCGTTCCGGTAGAGGAGGCCGATGAATCCCCAGTAGAACGCAACATCCCAGACCACTTTGGCGGTCATCACGGAGGGCACACCCATCAGCAGGTACTGATCCTGGTAGATGGCCAACCACATGTCGGTGAGCGAGCGGAAGAGCGTGTCACTGATCTGGGACCTTGCGACGACGTCCTCACCGTCGAGTTCCCGGATGACCATGTCGGTGATGAGGCCATTGCCGATGGCGACGAGGTCCAGTCCCGATGAGTACAGCGGGTCCAGGAAGACTCCGGCGTCGCCGGTGAGACACCACCGCGCGGAGCCGTCGTACATCTTCGTCACCCCGTGGCTGTACTTCTTCATCACGCGGAAGTCCTTGATCGCGTCTCGGTGCTGCTCAAGAACATCCGCACACTGCGGCTCGTGCTCGCGGAGCCACACCATGGCCTTCTCCAGCGTGTTGAAGCCGTCGAAGGCATGAAACATCGGGTCCGCCACGATACCGACGCTGGTGGCACCCGAAGCCAGGCGGATCAACCAGACCCAATACCCCTCGCCCATAAGATGATTCGTCGACATCGCCCGGTCGCCCTCGACGAGGCGACTGTGGAAGCCTGCGTCGTCACTCCAACGATTGACGTCGATCTCCGTCGCCACACGCAGCCAGGCGGCGTTGCAGTGATGTTCGTTGGGTTTCTTCAAATCGAGCTGCCGGGGTAGCAGCCTATTGCGTCCCGAAGCGTCGACCACCCACCGTGCCGTCGTCTCGGACAGCGTGTCGCCGCTCTGGTAGGAGATGGTGTGCGCCGATCCGTCGGCGCCCAGTGCGACGTCGCGAACTCGCCCACAGAGCAGGTCGATCCCCGCTGAACGGCAACGCTCATAGAGTTCGTTTTCGAGCCTGCCGCGGTCGATCTGATAGGTCACCTGCGGCACAAACGAGGAGCCGCCCAGCTCCATCCGCTGCGAAATATCGGTATTCCCGTTGTTGGAGAAGAACATTCGCAGGCCCATCTTGCGGATCTGCGCCGTGCTCAGGTGGTCCCCCAGACCGATGCGATCCCGCAGATAGTGCGCCGAGACTTCGACGGTCGACTCTCCCACGGTGTGGGTGACCTCCGAGATCGGGTGCGCGTTGGGTTCGACAACGACGATCCGTGTCGCCGGCCGGGCCGCGCGGATCTCCAGTGCGAGCGTGAGGGCGGCGGTACCGCCTCCGATGATGCTCACGTCGTGGTCGACCGACGATCTGTCGGGCTGGATGAGGCGCGACTTGATCCGCTGGGCGAGGGCTGCGCGTGCCTCTGGGCTCATCTGCGACACCTGCGCTCGGACGTCCACTGTCTACCTCTCTCGGGTCGTGCCGGCTTCGACGATGTACACGGCAGCGCAACCGTTATGCGGGCAGCGCAGAACCGGCCGCATCGAAGGACTCCCCCAGAGAATCACACAGAGGAGCCCCGGTCATGGCAGGAATGATTACCGAATCCTGACATGCACGCCTGCGTCAGTTATGTGCTGCTCGACGGTCAGCCGGCGATACGGATGAGCTTCTTGTTGACGAACTCATCGATGCCGAACCGCCCGAGCTCGCGTCCGAAGCCCGAACGCTTGACCCCGCCAAAGGGCAACTCGGCTCCCTCGGCACCGACCGCGTTGACGAACACCATGCCGGCGTCGATCTTGTCGGCGACACGTTTGGCCTGATCGGGGTCGGTGGTGAACACGTAGGAACCCAGGCCGAACGGGGTGTCGTTGGCCAGTTCGACGGCCTCGTTCTCGTCGGCCACCTTGTAGACGGTGGCTACCGGCCCGAAGAGCTCCTCCTTGGCCGCGGGCGAATCCGGCGACAGGTTCGTCAACACCCCGGGCGGGAAGTAGGCCCCGCTGCGGGAACCTTCGGACACCAGCGTCGCGCCCTCGTCGACGGCGCGCTTCACCTGATCGTCGAGCCTTTCGGCGGCGGCCACCGAGGACAGCGGTGCCAGGCCGTCGGCCTTCGCCAGGACGCTTTTGGTGAACTTGTCGAGGAACTCGTCGTAGATGTTCTCGGCCACGATGATGCGTTTGGCCGCGTTGCAGGCCTGCCCGGTGTTCTCGAAGCGGCCGTCGACGGCCGCCTCGACCGTGGCGTCGAGGTCGTCGGAGGACAGCAGGATGAACGGATCGGAGCCGCCCAGTTCCAGTACCACCTTCTTGAGGTTGCGCCCGGCGATTTCGGCAACCGCGGCGCCGGCCCGCTCTGATCCCGTCAGCGACACCCCCTGCACGCGCGGATCGGCAATGGCCTCCGCGATCTGCTCGTTGGTGGCGTACACGTTGACGTAGGCGCCTTCCGGATACCCGGCGTCGGCGAATATCTGTTGCAGAGCGGCGGCGGACTCCGGACACTGCGGCGCATGCTTGAGCACAATTGTGTTGCCGAGCACCAGGTTCGGGCCGGCGAAGCGGGCCACCTGGTAGTACGGATAGTTCCACGGCATGATGCCCAGCAGCACGCCGATCGGTCCGCGACGGATCACGGCGCTACCCTCACCGTCGAGCAGTTCGATCGGCTCGTCGGCGAGGAACTTCTCGGCATTGTCGGCATAGAACTCGTAGATGGCCGCGCTGAACTCGACCTCGCCCTCGGACTGATCCAGCGGTTTGCCCATCTCGCGCTGAATGATCTTGGCCAGCTCGGTCTTGCGCTCGTTGTGCAGGTTCGCCACCTTGCGGATCAGCTCGGCCCGCTCCGCGACGGTGGTCGATGCGGCCCACTCCTTGAAAGTCTTGTGCGCACTCGACAGCGCTGACTCGATCTGCTCGTCGGTCGCGGTCGGATATTCCTTGACGACCTCACCTGTAGCTGGATCGACCACCGCGTACTGAGTCATTGTGCCGTGCTCCCATCGTGTGCGCTTCTGACGTTCGTCACCCAGTGTTCCAGCGTCCTCAGCTCGGCGCCGCCTGTTCGTCATCTGCCACGGATTTCGTAGGTGCGGCCGGGGCGAGCGAAGCGACGGGAAATGTGCCGGGGCGAGCGAAGCGACGGGAAGAGTGCCGGGGCGAGCGAAGCGACGGGAAATGTGCCGGGGCGAGCGACCGTCATGCGGCCAGGATGAACGACAGGAAGAACCCGCCCGCCGTGGCGAACGAGTTGAGCGGCCGCCCGTGCTCGAATGCCTCAGGCATCAGGGTGTCGGCCAGTGAAGCCAGAACGGCGCCGCCGGCGAAAGCGAGAGCCACCGCCAACACGGGATCGGTGAGTCCGCTGGCCGTCAACCGCCCTACGACGACCGCGGCGGCCAGCAGCACCGAACACGCGATCCACACCCCGACCACAGCGCGCGGACTCATCCCGGATTTGCGCATCGACATCGCCCCCACCAGCGATTCCGGCAGGTTGGAGAAGAAGATCGCGACCAGCAACGACAACGATGCCCCGCCGACAAGGGATACACCGAGGGCCAGATTCTCCGGTACGCCGTCGAGAGTGACGGCCGCGAGCAGGGCGAGCCCGACGCCACGTCGCGCACCCTCGGCGACGACCTCACGCTGTTCGGGTCCCGAGTGCCCGCTGACGTACTTGTCCAGCAGGCTGTCGGCGATCACGAACGTCGCGGCACCAGCGAGCAGACCGAGTCCGGAATGGACCGCCCCGGCGAGGTGGAACGCCTCCTCGAACAGCTCGAAGGCCAGCGCGGAGATCAATGCGCCGCTGGCGAACGCGAGCAGCACACCGGTCACTTTGACGGGCATGTCCCATCGCGCACCGATGGCCGAGCCGATCACCAACGCGCTCGAGGCGGCGATCCCGAACAGCACGGCGGTCAACATGGGCGTCCCTCCCTGATGAGCCACATGCACTCGCCGACAGCATTGACGGCGAACCTGCCCGCCAAACTCCCGGTGAGCCGGTCACCATAACCTGTTCGGGTGACTCGCACGGGGGAAACGAGGCGTCGCGACGGCCGTCGGCGGGTGCGCTGGCGCGAGCGGAGCAGGCTCGTGCGTGTGGCGCGCCTTTGGCGCACCCGACACCCGCGGACGTTCCGCGACAAGGTGCGGTACAAGATGTTGCGTGATCACCGCGCGCTGGTCGTCACCTTCGCCGACAAAGTGGCCGTCCGCGACTATGTCACCGAAGCCATTGGGGCGGAATATCTTCCGCGCGTGTACGCCGTCGTCGACGACCCCGACGAACTCCACGATGTGTGCCTGCCCGACGCCTACGTGGCCAAGCCGACACACGGTAGCGGCGCAGCGATCGTAATATCCGATCGAGCGCCGATCGATGCGCGCCTGCCCCGGGCACAGCACAGTTGGGTGTATCGACACGTTCGCCCCGAATTCGCCTCCCGCGACGAGGTCGTCGAGATCGCACGGCACTGGTTGTCGCAGTTGTACGGGCAGGGACCGAACCGGGAATGGGTGTATGGGCAAATGCCCCGACGGGTCATCGTCGAGGAACTCCTGTCAGACGCCGGCGGTGGCATCCCCGATGACTACAAGTTCTTCGTCTTCCACGGCACCTGCCATTTCGTGCAAGTCGACGGTGGACGCTTCGGGCGGCGAACACAGGACTTCTTCCGATCCGACTGGCAACACCTGCCTCTGAGTGGCGGAATGCCACGCGCCGAACGCGTGCCCGCCAAACCCGCCCTCCTGGGCGAGATGGTCGCGGTGGCCGAACGTCTGGGCGCTGACACCGATTTCGTGCGAGTGGATCTCTACGAGCTCGGCGGACGCGTCGTCTTCGGTGAATTGACCAGTTTCCCGGCCGGCGGCGACAGCCCATTCGATCCCGAGTACTTCGACGAGGAATTCGGCCGCCCGTGGACGGTGCCCCGGCGCTACCGTTCCTCGCTCTGAATGTTGGTGATAGCCACATATCCGGTCCCATCAGCACCGAAGGTCGGCAGGTCGGCAATGCCCAGTGGCGAGTACTCCAGATCGGCGTCCTTCTGCGCGCCGGTCGATGTCAGCGCATACACCCCGGCCCCGGTTGGTGGCAGGTGTTCCCACCAACAGGTAGCCGACACCGTCCGGCCCGAAGAACACAGTTCCCCCGCTGTCCCCCTGCTGGAGAGCGATTGTGGGCACGACAGTGGCGTCCGGGCCCAATACCGCCACGTACTCGACGTCGCCCACGGTGTAGTTGACAGATCCGGGATTTTCGGCGGACTGCGCGCCTCCCCCACGAATGTTCCTGCCCCGCATCACTACTCGATCGGCGCGTAGACGGTGCCGTCGACGGTGTAGACGCGTGTTGTCTTGCTGCCGAACGCACCTCGCACTCCGGCTGTGACATAGACAGCGTCGTCATGGCCGAGGATGGGCGCACTCGGGTCTGACCCATAGGGAAGCAGAGTCGAGCGTGTCCAGCCGCTCGGGGTTGTGCTGCGCAGCGTCGAGAAACCGAAGCTCGACGACACCAAATGGGCGGTGCCGTCCGATCCGCGTACGGCCAGGGCACGATCTTCGTTTGAGATAGAGCGCGCCGTTGGCGCCCACCGCCACAGGGGTGTCGGCGACACCGATCAGAGTCGCGAGCCGGGTGTCGTTACCTTCGCGGTCGACGGCTGCGAGGGGCAGGTCTGCGTCGGTATCTTGTGTCGAGTGGTTCGAGGACGTTCCGGTCGCCTGGCGCGATATCTGCAAAGCACCTTGCCCGGGCAGCGCGACCCGGCACCCGCTGCCGGACAGCGCCGGCGCAGTGGGCAGGACCTCGATGAGCGGCACACCCGCGCGGTACTCGACCTGACGGTCAGGCTCGCAGAGGTCATGCTCTTCTCCGGGTCCGGCACTGCAGACGCCGTTGCCACCGCCAAGGACGTCGCGCAGGCCTACCGGCTCACCGACTGCGTCGTCGACGTCTTCTCCACCACGGTCTTCGTTTCCGCCCTACCGACCGCGGACAGTCCGCCCGTCACCATCGTCCGAACGGTGCGCATGAGGTCCACCGACTACACCCGTCTCGCCGATCTCGACCGTCTCGTCAAGCGCATCACGTCGGGAGGCGTCACCGTCGACGAGGCGCACCACGCCATGGACGAGTTGACGGAACGGCCACACGTATACCCGCGCTGGCTGGCCACCGCCGGGTGGGCGGGCTTCGGTTTGGGCATCGCCATGCTGCTGGGCGGTACCTGGCTGACGTGCGTGCTGGCCGCAGTCAGCGCCGCGGTCATCGACCGAATCGGTCGCTTACTCAACCGGATCGGCACCCCCTTCTTCTTCCAGAACGTCGCGGGCGCGGCCATCGTCACGCTGGTGGCGGTCGCGGCGTACTGGTTCGCCGGCCTCAACCCCACCGCGCTCGTGGCCACCGGCATCGTGATGCTGCTGACGGGTCTGACCTTCGTCGGCGCGATGCAGGATGCGGTGACGGGTTACACCATGACGGCGATGGCCAGACTCGGCGAGGCGCTCTTCCTCACCGCGGGCATCGTCGTCGGTATCGTCGCGGGACTCGAGGTCGCTGCGCTCGCCGGAGTCAACATCGATCTGCACGTCGACGCGACGGTGAGCGTCATCATCCCCCATCAGCCGCTGCCCATCGCCCTGGCTGTCGTGGGCGCCGGCCTGGCCGGTCTGTGCCTGACCATCGCGAGTTACTCACCGCTGCGGCCCGCCGTCATCGGCGGAATCGCCGCAGCGGCCGCTGAACTCGTGCTGATCGGACTCGGTCGCGCCGGAGTCGGCCAGGTGGTGGCGACCGGTATCGCGGCGGTTCTCGTCGGGTTCCTCGCCACGCTGATCTCCATCCGCCGGCAGGCCCCTGCGCTGATCACCGCCACCGCGGCCATCATGCCGATGCTGCCCGGGCTGGCGGTGTTCCGCGCCGTTTTCTTTCTGGCCGTCGACGAGAACTTCGCCGATGGTCTGGCGCAACTGCTGTCGGCGACCGCGATCGCGCTCGCACTCGGCAGCGGCGTGGTTCTCGGCGAATTCCTCGGCTCACCCCTGCGTTTCCGCGCCGGGCGAGTCGGGGAATTCGTCCGCGCCGATGGGCCACCGGGGCTGCGGCGCGCCGTCGGACGCGTAGTGCATCTGAGGCCGGCCGAGCCCGAAGCCGCCACCTCCGAGCCTGCCTCGGAAAGTGTCGCTTTGGAGCCGATGGTGGACGACGACGTCGACAGCCTCAGCGACGACGCGGTCGGGCACGACGCGACCGACCCGCGAGGCGCGGGCCAGGATTACCCGTAGCCGTCAGGGGGTAGTGCCGAGCCATGACCCCCGTCCAGGACAGCGACACCGGGTTCGACGTCCTGATCGTCGGCGGCGGCAACGGCGGCATCAGTGCCGCCGCGCGCCTGCTGCGCCGCGGTATCACCAATGTCGCGGTGATCGAGCCGCAGACGGTGCACACCTATCGCCCCCTGCTGTCGTATGTCGGCGCGGGGCAGGCTGATCAGGTGTCGGCGGAACGCTTGCAGCGCTCCGTGATTCCGCGAGGCTGCACATGGCTGCGAGACACCGTCGTCGCTGTCGATGCTGACAGGCACCTCGTGGTCTGCGCCTCGGGTGCCGCTCACCGCTATCGCGACCTGATCCTGACACCCGGGCTGGTCGTGGACGAGGAGGCACTGCCGGGTGTGTCGGCGGCCATGGATGCCGCCGAGGTCACCAGCAACTACCTGGATCGCGCCGAGAAGACCTGGCGTCTGGTGCAGTCCATGCCGAGCCGCGGCCACGCGGTGTTCACCGTGCCGCGAGCGCCGGTCAGTTGCACCGGTACCACGATCAAGCCGCTGTTTCTCGCCGCCGCACATTGGACGCGTACACGCCGCGACGTCCGCATCACCCTTGTCGTCGACCGGCCCCACCTCATCGGCGTCGCCGGGATCGATGCCCGGCTGCGTGCGCGTTTGGAGGAGCTCGGCGTGCAGACGTTGCTCGGCACCCGAGTCACCGGGTTGCACCCCGAGCACCGTGAGATCAGCGTGGCCGAAGGCGGGGCTGCAGCGCGGCGCGAGAGCTATGACTTGCTCCATCTGGTCCCTCCGTTCCGCGGGCCCCGCTGGGTAGCCGAGTCACGTTTGGCGAGAACGACGTCGGACGGTCTCGTCGACGTCGATCCCGAGACTTTCCGTCACCGTGAGGTCGCGGACGTGTGGGCGGCCGGTGATGCTGCGGGCGTCGACACGGATCCCTCGGGCGGCGCACTGCGTCGTCAGATCGCGATGCTGGTCGACAATGTGATCACTGCGCGCCACGGCAGCAACGCGTTCGCACGGTATGACGGGTACACCGTCGCTCCGATCGCCACGGATGCCCACAAGCTGATCGCCGGAGAGTTCGATCGCAGCGGCCGGCCCGCATCCTCCTTACCGTCCGTCATCGACCCCTTCACGCCGCGGCGCAGCGCCTGGGCCTTCGACCGCTACGCATTGCCTCAGGCCTATTGGAACTTCATCCTCAAGGGCCGCCTGTGAATACCGGCCGATCTCATCGTCCCGATCCGGTATGGGCGTTGGAAGCCAACCACTTCTGAACGAGGTCGCCATCGTCGGCGGTGACAGAGTGCAGTGCCGTCAGCGTCGGGTGGCCGGCCACCAGCAGCGCGCTGTCAGTGCCTTCCTCCGGCTCCTCGGACACTTCGACTTCGCCCAGGTGCAGATCACCGTCACGGACTTCGTCGACGCGCATCTGCACCTCTCCACCACGAGCCAGAGCGGCGTGGCGCAGGGGGCGGAGCTCGGCTGCCGGACGGTCGGGAACGTTGAGCGACAGAGCCGTTCCCTCGGGAGCCTCCAGGAGCAATTCGAGCACGGGACCCACCAGGTGGGCCGCACTGTCCCAGTACCGCTCGCCGGTCGGGTGCAGCGCGACGTCGAGCGATACGGCCAACCCCCTGGTGTCGTTGATCTTCGCGGTGAGCACCGCGCCCACCGTCCCTGAATGCAAGACAGCCCGACCCACGTTGCCGCCGTGGTTGATTCCCGACAACACCAGATCAGGCCGCGGCTCGAACCAACCATTGAGTGCCGCAGCAACGATGTGGCCGGGCTGCGCGTACACCGCCCACGCCTCCACACCGTCCAGGCCCGGCAGCTCGCGGCGCTCGACCACCGTGCGGCCGTCCTTGCGGACTGCGCTCAACGCGGCGCTCGCACCGCTGGCCTGCTCGGCCGGGGCGGCAACGATGACGTCCAGCCCCGCAGACCTCGCCGCCACAGCCAACGCGTGCAGACCGGGGGAATCGATGCCGTCGTCGTTGGTGACGAGTGCCCGAAGCATGCGTTCGCCATCCCTGCCGGCGCCACCTGACGTCATTTCCACGGCCGCAGTTCGACCCGCTCGGCAAGCGTCTGCACTGCTCGCGCTCCCCCGGTGCCCAGTCCGTGCCGCACGACGTTGAGGGCACCGCAGGCCGCACCCACCTGGAGCGCCCGGCGGAGTGACTCGCCACTGGCCAGCGCGGCGACGATGCCGGCTGTCATCGAGTCACCGGCGCCGGCGGGATCGGCCGGCTCCAGGCTCGGCATCGCGATCTCCACAACGTCGCCGCCCCGGGTCCCGCTACCGTCGGGATCTCTGTCGTCGAGCAGCGCGAGGGCAGGAGCGGAGCCGGACCGGGACACGATGATCGTGCCCGCGCCCTCCTTGCGCATCGAGCGCATCCCATCGACCAGATCCGCGGCGTCGTCGGATTTCGCCCGTCCATCGTCGAGAAGCTCTTCGTGGCTGACCTTGACCAGGCTCGGCTTACCCGCCAGCGTCGCTTCGAGCCGCTCACCCGAGAGATCAGCTGCCACCTGGCATCCGTTGGCGCCCAGATCAGCGGACAGTCGTCGATAGAGGTCGGCCGACAACACCCGATCCTCCTGCGGCCCGGAAAGCAGCACCCGGCCGTGTGCGAGGCCCTCGGTCAGCGTGAGCTCGTAGAGCGAATCGACCTCGTGACGATCAAGCGGATGGCCGGCGGTCTCGGCAATGACGTCGCGACCGCCGGACCGCCGGTCATGGACGTAGGACCCGTTGCGCGACGTGACGGGAACCGTCTGCACCGTGATGTTCGGCCCCGACAGCATGGGACCGATGACATCGCCCGTCTCGCCACCGAGGGCGCAGCACAGCACCACCGGCACACCCAGCGAGGACACCATGCGCGACTGCCAGACACCCTGCCCACCGGCATGCACATGAATGTCGGCCTCGCCGGAAAGATTCTCGATGGTGACGGTCAAGACCGGTAGCGGCGCGAAGATGACGACCGCGTTCCCGCGCTCCGGGGAAGCGGACTGCTCGTCGCCGCTGTCGGCAGCTTTCGGCGGGGGCGACTTCTTCGTCATGGCCCACCTGTACCCACTTCCACTCACTCGGATCAGAGCCGGACGCGGCGGGTAAACCGCACCCTCGGGTAGATGCCTGGGGTCACACCGACTGGTGTGACGTTGTTCACACTCGATCGGTCCGGGAATCTTTTGGTCGCGTCCGCCAGAATCCCGGCGTGGGACTTCTGGCGTTTCGGTGGGTCGATCTGCCCTTGATCGGCGGCTCCGAGGAGGGCTCCGTACCATCTCTATGACCAGGAGTTTCCTCGCAGCCTCGCGTCAACGCTCCGGTAACGAGTTCGGATTCACGGACGAACAGAGTGATGTGGGCAACACCAAGGGCGCGAAACCAGACTGTGCGTCAGCGTCGAGCGGAGGCGCCCTGGAACGTCGGGGCGGCGTTCAGCGCGGCGCGACGCGCGCATCCGAGGCGACACCTCTCGGTTACGCGTTGCCGGGCGGGGGCCACCCCGTTATGTTCCTCGTGTCAACGATGAGCGAGTCGTAAGAACGGACTGTGGGATTTTAATTCTTCTCACATGAAGGCCTTGCGAAGTGTGTGGTGTAGCAGTAGGGCCAGGCACGGGCACTCGGAACCCCGCCCGGGGTTACGGGAAGACATAGCTAGGGAGATCATGAAGGCAATCACTCGGGTGCTGATCGCGATGGTGGCGTCCATCGCGGCATTGTTCG
>NZ_JBGGKV020000025.1:0-22600 GCF_041287165.2 Mycobacterium bulgaricum
TCCCGAACCCGGAAGCTAAGCCTACCAGCGCCGATGATACTACCCACCCGGGTGGAAAAGTAGGACACCGCCGAACACACATTGGAATCGCCCCCCGCGCAAATGCGCGGGGGGCGATTTTCCTTTTCGCTGGGCAATTCGCCATTTCATTGATTATGAGCGAAATGATCTTCGCCGTATCCTTTTGTCGTGCCCCAAGACAATCAGGGTGGCCGCGGCGATCGTCGACCCCACCGCGCCTCGAACGGCGGCGGGCAGCGCCCCCGCCGCGACCAACGGTCGGCTCCGCGATCCTCTGGTCCGCACCGGGCACGGCCGACGCAGCCGAAAGCAGACAGCGACGACTCGCGTACCGGCGGCCCGCCGATCCCCCCCGAGATCGAGGCCAAGCAGCTTGCCCCCGAAATCCGCGGAGAACTGACCACCCTCGACCGTGCCACCGCAGATGCGGTGGCACGGCACCTGGTCGCCGCCGGCGAGCTCCTCGAGGAAGATCCCGAAGCTGCGTTGGCTCATGCGCGCGCGGCACGCGCCCGTTCGGGTCGCATCGCCGCCGTGCGTGAGGCGGTGGGTATCGCGGCGTACCAGTGCGGGGATTGGGCACAGGCCCTCGCGGAGCTTCGGGCGGCACGCCGAATGGGCAGTCGCTCACCATTATTGGCGTTGATCGCCGATTGTGAGCGCGGCGTCGGACGCCCGGAACGCGCGATCGAGCTTGCCCGCGGTCCGGAGGCGGCCGAACTCACCGGCGACGACGCCGACGAACTTCGTATCGTCGTGGCCGGCGCCCGATCGGATCTCGGTCAGCACGAACAAGCGCTCGCCGTTCTCTCCACGCCCGCGCTCGACCCGTCCCGGTCCGGCCAGACCTCGGCGCGGCTGTTCTACGCCTACGCCGACACGCTGCTCGCTCTCGATCGCAAAGACGAAGCGTTGCAATGGTTCCTACACGCCGCCGAGGCTGATGTCGAAGGCGTCACCGACGCCGAGGATCGGATCACGGAGCTGTCCTGACGTGAACACTCTTGCGCAGCAACATGATTGTCTGCTGCTTGATCTCGATGGCACCGTGTTCCGCGGGCATGAGCCCACCCCGGGAGCGGTCGAGACGCTCGCCGGAGTCGAATCCCGGATCCTGTTCGTCACCAACAACGCCTCGCGCAGCGCTGGGCAGGTCGCCGATCACCTGTGCGAACTCGGATTCTCGGCAGCGCCCGACGACGTCGTCACCAGCGCCCAGAGCGCGGCCCGGCTCCTGGCCGAGCAGTTGCCCGGCGGGGCGAAGGTTCTAGTCGTCGGGACCGGCTCGCTGGCCGCCGAGGTCAGCGCGGTCGGTCTGGAGCCGGTCCGGGAATGGGCGCAGAGCCCGGTCGCCGTCGTCCAGGGACACAACCCGGAGACCGGCTGGCAGATCCTCGCCGAGGCGGCACTGACGATTCGCTCGGGAGCCCTGTGGGTTGCAGCCAACGTCGACAAGACCCTGCCTTCGGAACGAGGACTGCTTCCCGGGAACGGTTCCATGGTCGCGGCGCTGCGCACCGCCACCGACACCGAACCCCAGGTGGCAGGCAAGCCCGCCCCGGCGTTGATGTCAGATGCCCTGTCGCGCGGCGACTTCGACACGCCGCTGGTCATCGGGGACCGCCTCGACACCGACATCGCCGGCGCGGTCGCCGCGCAACTCCCCAGCCTGATGGTGCTCTGCGGCGTGAACTCCGCCGAGGACGCGATCTGGGCGGTGGCCGAGCAGCGCCCCGACTTCCTCGCCGAGGACTTGCGTGCCCTCACCGGACAGAACGCCGACGTCCTGCGGATCGGACCCGACCCGGGATGGGATGTCGACATCGACGACCAGCACGTCACGGTGTCGTCCACCGGAGACGACCCGGGCGACGCGCTGTCGGTCGTGCGTGCCGTGGCCTCGGCGGTCTGGTCCGCCGGCATCCCGCGCAGGCCCATCGTCGGCGGGGACGATGTCGCGCGACAGGCCGTCGAACGGTGGTCGCTGGCCTCGCCCCGCATCGACTAGCGTGAACTCCGACATGAGTAACGAAGCCGACCAGATCCGCGCCCAGGTCGTCGAACTCCTCGGCGAACCCTCCGACCTGTCGGCGTCCGATCTCGACGCCGTGGCGGCGCGCCTCGAAGAGGCGCACGATCTGCTCGTGCGTGCGCTGGAATCGGTCGAGAAGGGCTGATCCGCGTGACGCGTCGCGCACGTGTGGACGCCGAACTGGTACGTCGAGGCCTGGCCCGTTCGCGCCAGCAGGCTGCCGAGCTCATCGGGGCGGGCCGCGTCCGGGTCGACGGAATGCCCGCGGCCAAACCGGCGACCGCTGTCTCGGTCGCCGCGAACTTGACCGTAGACCAGGGCGATGAGGACAGCTGGGTGTCTCGCGGCGCCCACAAGCTGATCGGGGCTCTCGACGCGTTCAGACTCGACGTCGCCGGCCGGCGATGCCTGGATGCCGGTGCGTCCACCGGCGGATTCACCCAGGTCCTACTGGGTCGCGATGTCCGCGAAGTCGTCGCCGTCGACGTCGGGTACGGCCAATTGGCCTGGCCGGTGCGGACGGACCCGCGGGTGATCGTCATGGAACGCACCAACGTCCGTGACCTCACCGCCGATGCGATCGGCGGGTCCGTCGACCTCGTCGTCGCTGACCTCTCGTTCATCTCGCTGGCCACGGTGCTGCCCGCACTGACCGCGTGCGCGTCACCGGGCGCCGATATCGTTCCCATGGTGAAACCGCAGTTCGAAGTCGGCAAGGACCGGGTGGGTGCGGGCGGTGTGGTGTCCGACCCGCTGCTGCGCGCCGACGCGGTGTCGACGGTCGCCCGCCGTGCGGCCGAGCTGAACTGGCACGCTGTCGCCGTGACCGCCAGCCCGCTGCCCGGACCCGCAGGCAATGTCGAGTACTTCCTGCACCTGCGCGCCCAGACCGACCCGCTGCCGCCCGACGTGCTCGACGCCGCGGTCCACCGAGCCGTCGAAGAGGGGCCCCAGTGACGGAGAATCCGGAACGCACCATCCTGCTCGTCGTCCATACCGGTCGCCCGGACGCCGCCGATGTCGCGCGCCGCGTCGAGAAGGTGCTCGCCGACAACGGGATCGGGTTGCGCGCGCTGTCCGCCGAAGCGGTCGATCGCGGCCCCATACCGCTGTCGCCCGACGACAGGCGGGCCTTGGGCGCCGAGATCGCGGTCGTCGACGCCGACGAGCGCGCCGCAGAAGGATGCGAGCTCGTGCTCGTGCTCGGCGGTGACGGGACCTTCCTCCGCGCCGCGGAATTGGCACGCAACGTCGAGATTCCGGTGCTCGGCGTCAACCTGGGCAAGATCGGCTTCCTGGCCGAAGCCGAGGCCGAGGCGATCGACACCGTGATCGACCACATCGTGCGTCGCGACTACCGCGTCGAGGAACGCATGACGCTCGACGTCACGGTGCGCGCAGGCGGCGACATACTCGACCGTGGGTGGGCGCTCAACGAGGCCAGCTTGGAGAAGGGCCCGCGCCTGGGTGTGCTCGGGGTGGTCGTCGAGGTCGACGGACGGCCGGTCTCGTCGTTCGGGTGTGACGGCGTGCTGGTGTCCACGCCGACGGGGTCGACGGCATATGCGTTCTCGGCGGGCGGGCCGGTGCTCTGGCCCGACCTGGAGGCGATCATCGTGGTGCCCAACAACGCGCACGCGTTGTTCGCCCGACCGATGGTGACCAGCCCGGAGGCGTCCATTGCGATCGAGATCGAGTCGACGGGCCACGATGCGCTGGTGTTCTGCGACGGCAGGCGGGAGATGGTCGTGCCCGCGGGTGGCCGGCTGGAAGTGATCCGGTGCGGCACACCCCTGAAATGGGTGCGGCTCGACAGCGCTCCGTTCACAGACCGCCTGGTGCGCAAGTTTCGGTTGCCGGTCACGGGGTGGCGCGGACAGTAGTGCTAGCGGAGATCCGTATCGAGGCGCTGGGCGCCATCCACGCCGCGACCGCCGAGTTCGACGGCGGGCTGACCGTGCTCACCGGCGAGACCGGTGCCGGTAAGACGATGGTGGTGACCGGGCTGCATCTTCTCGGCGGCGCCCGCGCCGACGCGACCAAGGTCCGCTCGGGCGCGGACCGTGCCGTCGTCGAAGGTCGTTTCACCACAAGCGAACTCGGCGACTCGGTGGTCGCTCAGGTGGAGGAGATCCTCGATTCCTCCGGCGCCGAACGCGACGATGACGGCAGTGTCATCGCTGCCCGCTCCGTCAACCGGGACGGCCCGTCGCGGGCGTTTCTCGGCGGCCGTAGTGTGCCCGCGAAGTCGTTGAGCGGGTTCACCAACGAATTGCTGACACTGCACGGCCAGAACGACCAGTTGCGGTTGATGCGGCCCGACGAGCAGCGCGCCGCGCTGGATCGCTACGCCGACGTGGGCACCAGGTTGGGGCGCTACCGTGCGGTCCGTGACGAATGGCTCGATGCCAGACGCGACCTCGAGGACCGGCGCCGCCGCACACGGGAACTGGCGCAGGAAGCCGACCGTCTGCAGTTCGCGCTGAAGGAGATCGACCTGGTGGCGCCGGAGTCCGGCGAGGACGAGGCACTGGTCGCCGACATCCGGCGGTTGTCCGAACTCGATGCGCTGCGCGAGGCCGTCCAGGCGGCGCGGGCGGCGCTGGCCGGCGACGGAGACGACGGCGCCGACGGGTTCTCGGCCGCGGGCGCGGTCGGCCAGGCGCGCACGGCCCTGGAGAACACTGACGATGTCCCGCTGAAGGCGCTGGCCGAGCAGTTGGGGGCCGCACTTGCGGTGCTGGTCGACGTGTCCGGCGAGCTGGGCCACTACCTCTCCGAACTTCCCAGTGACGCGAGCACGTTGGAATCCAAGCTGGCCCGGCAGGCCGAGCTGCGGACTCTGACCAGAAAGTACGCCGCCGACATCGACGGGGTGCTGAGCTGGGCCGGGGAGGCTCGCGAACGCCTTTCGCAGCTCGACGTCTCCGAGGAGACGCTCGCCGGGATGGAACGTCGCGTCGCGGAGCTGCAGGCCAAGGTGGTGTCGGCCGCCGAGGATGTCACGAAGGTGCGGATCAAGGCGGCCAAGGGATTGTCCAAGGCCGTCACCGCCGAACTGTCGGGCCTGGCGATGTCGGGCGCCGAGTTCATGATCTCGGTCGCACCCCTTCTTGCTCGCGCCGACGACAGCGCCCCGCTGGTGTTGCCGTCGGGGACGACGGTTCACGCCGGCCACGATGGGGTGGACGCTGTGGAGTTCGGGTTCGCGGCTCACGGCGGGTCGGACCTGCTGCCCCTGAACAAGAGCGCTTCGGGTGGTGAGTTATCGCGGGTGATGCTGGCTCTTGAGGTGGTGCTGTCGGCCTCGACCGAAGGCACGACGATGGTGTTCGACGAAGTTGACGCCGGCGTCGGGGGACGGGCGGCCGTGCAGATCGGACGCAGGCTGGCGCGGCTGGCGCGCACCCATCAGGTCATCGTGGTGACCCACCTTCCGCAGGTTGCGGCGTATGCCGATGCCCATCTCGTGGTCGAGGGGGTCAGCGGGCGGGAGGACGGAAAGAAGGCCAAGGCGAAGTCGAGCGGCGTCCGTCGGCTCGACGACGACGATCGGGTCGCGGAGCTGGCCAGGATGCTCGCCGGTCTGGGGGAGTCCGACAGTGGCCGGGCGCATGCGCGCGACCTGTTGGACGCCGCGCGCAAAGACCGGGAGAGCCCGTCCTGACGGTGTGACTAATGTGACTTCTGTGACGAGAGATAACTTCTGAGGCTGGTGTTACGGCGCGCCTCCGACGATTCCACGGCGGGGCTGGCCAGAATCGGCCCATGAAGATGTCAGCGTTGCTGTCCCGTAATGCCAGCTCAAAGCCAGGTATCACCGGCACCGCCCGGGTTGACCGTGACATCGATCGACTTCTGAGACGGGTCACCCCGGGTGACATCGTCGTTCTGGATGCGCTCGACCTCGACCGCGTCACCGCCGACGCTCTGGTCGAAGCGGGTGTCGCGGCCGTGGTCAACGCGTCGGCGTCCATCTCGGGTCGCTATCCGAACCTCGGACCCGAGGTGCTGGTCGCCAACGGCATCGCACTGGTCGACGACACGGGCCCCGAGGTCTTCAAAAAGGTCAAGGACGGTGCGCGCATCCGCCTCAACGAGGGCGGCGTCTACTCCGGTGACCGGAGGCTGATCCTCGGCACCGAACGCACCGACGCCGACATCCACGAGATGATGCAGGAAGCCAAGGGCGGACTCGTCGCGCACCTCGAGGCTTTCGCAGGCAACACCATCGAGTTCATCCGCAGTGAGAGCCCGCTGCTGATCGACGGCATCGGCATCCCGGACGTCGACGTCGACATGAACCGCCGTCACGTCGTGATCGTGGCCGAGGAAGACAACGCCGCCGCCGACCTGAAGGCCCTCAAGCCGTTCATCAAGGAGTATCAGCCGGTCCTCGTCGGTGTCGGCACGGGCGCCGACATCCTGCGCAAGGCCGGTTACCGGCCCGCGCTGATCGTCGGTGATCCCGACAAGATCAGCACCGAGGTGCTGCGCTGCGGCGCCCAGGTCGTGCTGCCCGCCGACGCCGACGGGCACGCCGCGGGCCTTGAGCGCATCCAGGACCTCGGGGTCGGAGCGATGACCTTCCCGGCCGCCGGTTCGGCCGCCGACCTGGCGCTGCTGCTGTGTGACCATCACGGCGCATCGTTGATCGTGACCGTCGGCCATACCGCGAGCATCGAGGAGTTCTTCGACCGCACCCGCCAGCAGAGCAATCCGTCGACCTTCCTGACCAGGATGAAGGTCGGGGAGAAGCTCGTCGACGCCAAAGCCGTTGCGACGCTGTACCGCAGCCGCGTGTCCGGCGGTGCGATCGCGTTGTTGGTGCTCGCAATGCTCATCGCGGTGATCGCCGCGCTGTGGGTGTCGCGGGCCGACGCCGCGGTGCTCGAGTGGGTGTCGCAGTACTGGAATCAGTTCCTGCTCTGGGTTCAGGGCCTGGTCTCGTAGAGGACTGACGGATGATCTCGCTGCGTTCGCATGCCATCTCGCTCGCTGCGGTGTTCCTGGCGCTGGCCATCGGTGTGGCCCTGGGGTCGGGAATGCTGTCCAACACCGTGCTGTCAGGACTACGCGACGACAAGCAGGAAATGCAGCAGCAGATCGACACGTTGACCGACGACCGCAATGCGCTGAACGAGAAGCTCAGCGCCGCAGGCGATTTCAATGCCCAGATGGCGCCACGGATCCTGCAGGGCACCCTGGCGAAGAAGTCGGTGATCATCTTCCGCACCCCGGACGCCGCCGACGACGACGTCGAAGCGCTGACGCGTCTCGTCGGCGCGGGCGGCGCGACGGTCACGGGGACCATCGGCCTGACCCAGGAGTTCGTCGACGCCAACTCGGCCGAGAAACTGCTGTCGGTTGTCAACTCGCCGATCGTTCCGGCCGGTGCGCAACTGAGCACTGCCACCGTCGACCAGGGTTCGCAGGCCGGTGACCTGCTCGGCATCACGCTGTTGATCAACCGGGATCCGAAGGTGACGCCCGTCGACGACACCCAGCGCGACACTGTGCTGGCCGCGCTGCGCGACACCGGTTTCGTGACGTACGGCACCGAACGTATCGGCGCGGCCGACACCGCACTCGTCGTCACGGGCGGGCCGCTCGGCGACGACGCGGGCAACCAGGGCTCCACCGTCGCCCGCTTCGCCGCCGGCCTGGCGCCGCACGGGTCGGGAACGGTCCTGGTCGGTCGCGACGGATCGGCCACCGGGACCTCCGCCGTCGCCGTGACGAGGTCGGACGCCGCGCTGAAGAACGCGGTCAGCACCGTCGACGACGTCGGCAGCGAGTCCGGTCGCATCACGTCGGTTCTCGCGCTCGGCGCGCTGGCCAGCGGGGGCAAGCCCGACCAGTTCGGTATCGGCCAGGGAGCCTCGTCGGTCACCGTGCCTCAGTAGACGGGTACCTGTGGCGCGGCGCGTCAGCGACAGCTTGTCGGTGTCGGTGTTAGGGTGAGATTCCGTGGGTCGGCAGGCCCCAAACCGGGTGTCAACCCAGCGAAACAAGCCCTGCCCGGTCATCACGGAGGTAGCACTTGCCTGGCCAATCGAGGATGTTGCGCAAGCACCCGCAAACGGCCACCAAGCACCTTTTCGTCACCGGTGGTGTGGTGTCGTCGCTCGGTAAGGGCTTGACGGCGTCCAGCCTCGGTCAGCTTCTGACCGCGCGGGGCCTGCAGGTGACGATGCAGAAGCTCGACCCGTACCTCAACGTCGATCCGGGCACGATGAACCCGTTCCAGCACGGCGAGGTGTTCGTCACCGAGGACGGTGCGGAGACCGACCTCGACGTCGGCCACTACGAGCGCTTCCTCGACCGCAATCTGTCGGGCTACGCCAATGTCACCACCGGGCAGGTCTATTCGTCGGTCATCGCCAAGGAGCGCCGCGGCGAGTATCTCGGCGACACCGTGCAGGTGATCCCGCACATCACCGACGAGATCAAGCGCCGAGTGCTCGCCATGGCCGAACCCGACGACGACGGCAACCGGCCCGACGTCGTCATCACCGAGGTCGGCGGCACTGTCGGCGACATCGAGTCGCTGCCCTTCCTCGAAGCCGCCCGCCAGGTCCGCCACGAAGTCGGTCGCGAGAACTGTTTCTTCCTGCACTGCTCGCTGGTGCCGTACATGGCGCCCTCGGGTGAGCTCAAAACCAAACCGACCCAGCACTCCGTGGCCGCGCTGCGCAGCATCGGCATCCAGCCGGACGCGCTGATCCTGCGCTGCGACCGGGACGTCCCCGAGCCGCTGAAGAACAAGATCGCGCTGATGTGCGACGTCGACATCGACGGCGTCATCTCCACCCCGGACGCACCGTCGATCTACGACATCCCGAAGGTGCTGCACCGCGAGGAACTCGACGCCTACGTGGTGCGGCGGCTGAACCTGCCCTTCCGCGACGTCGACTGGACGCAATGGAACGACCTGCTGCACCGGGTTCACGAACCCCGCGAGACCGTGCGGATTGCGTTGGTGGGTAAGTACATCGACCTCTCCGATGCGTACCTGTCCGTCGCCGAGGCGCTGCGCGCCGGCGGGTTCGCCCACCACGCCAAGGTGGACATCCGCTGGATCCCGTCCGATGACTGCGAGACCGACATCGGCGCCGCGACGGCGCTGGCCGACGTCGACGGCGTGCTGATTCCCGGCGGCTTCGGGATCCGCGGTATCGAGGGCAAGGTCGGCGCCATCCGCTACGCACGCAAGCGGGGCTTGCCCGTGCTGGGTCTGTGCCTGGGCCTGCAGTGCATCGTGATCGAGGCCGCCCGATCGGTGGGACTGACGGAGGCCAGCTCCGCGGAGTTCGATCCCGACACCCCAGACCCGGTGATCTCGACGATGGCCGACCAGCGCGACGCCGTCGCCGGGGATGCCGACCTGGGCGGCACGATGCGCCTCGGCGCGTATCCCGCTGTGCTGCAGAAGAACTCTCTGGTCGCCAGAGCGTACGATGCCACCGAGGTGTCGGAGCGGCACCGGCACCGCTACGAGGTGAACAACGCCTATCGGGACCGGATCGCCGCGAGTGGTCTGCAGTTCTCCGGCACCTCACCGGACGGCCATCTCGTCGAGTTCGTCGAGTATCCGCCGGACGTGCACCCGTTCCTCGTCGGCACCCAGGCCCACCCCGAACTCAAGAGCAGGCCGACCCGTCCACATCCGCTGTTCGTCGCGTTCATCGGGGCGGCAGTCGAATACAGCAACGGCGAACGCCTTCCCGTCGAAATGCCTGCTGTTGCCGACCAACAGTCCAACGGCGCCGAACACGCCCTCCAGGACGCCCCAGCCCGTGGCTGAGGACGCACCGGGTAGTCACGAGTTCTCGATTGCCGCCACCGAGACGGTCTACGTCGGCAAGATCTTGGCCCTGCGTGCCGATGAGGTCCGCATGCCCGGCGGGACCACCGCCCGGCGAGAGGTCGTCGAGCACTTCGGTGCCGTGGCCGTCGTCGCGTTGGATGACGACGGCCAAATTGTGCTCGTCCACCAATACCGTCACGCTTTCGGGCGCCGGCTGTGGGAGCTGCCCGCCGGTCTGCTCGATCTCAGCGGGGAGGAGCCGCATCGATCGGCGGCGCGTGAGCTGGTCGAGGAGGTCGGCCTCGCCGCGGACACCTGGCGCACCCTTGTCGACACGAACTCGGCCCCGGGATTCTGCGACGAGAGCGTGCGGGTGTTTCTGGCCACCGGGCTGAGCGAGGTCGACCGGCCCGAGGCGCACGACGAAGAGGCCGACTTGAAGGTGGAACGTTTCGACCTCGCCGATGCCGTTGCGATGGTGTACTCCGGCGACATCGTGAACTCGATCGCGGTCGCGGGCATCCTTGCCGCTCACGCGATGCCGGACGCCGAGACCCTGCGGCCCGTCGACGCCCCCTGGACCGACCGGCCGAGAGCGTTCGCCCGCCGGGTGGGCCATCAATGACCGCAGGTGTCGATACGCCGGTCCTGGGCGGTCAGCTGCAGGGCTACCTCGACCACCTCGCGATCGAGCGCGGCGTCGCGGCGAACACCCTCAGCTCCTACCGCAGAGACCTGCGGCGCTACGCCGATCACCTGACGGCTCGAGGCGTCACGGACCTGGCCGGAGTCGCCGAGGGCGACGTCAGCGAGTTCCTTGTTTCCCTGCGCCGCGGAGACCCCGACAACGGTGTGGTGCCGCTGTCTGCGGTGTCGGCGGCCAGAGCGCTGATCGCCGTACGCGGGCTGCACAAGTTCGCGGCCGCCGAGGGTATCGCGGCGATCGACGTGGCCCGCGACGTCAAGCCGCCGACGCCCAGCCGACGGCTGCCCAAAAGTCTGACTCTCGACGAGGTGCTCGCGCTGCTGGAGGCAGCGGGCGGCGACAGCGACGCCGACTCGCCCCTGACACTGCGCAACCGCGCGCTGCTCGAGCTGCTGTATTCGACCGGTGCCCGGATCTCCGAAGCCGTCGGCCTCGACATCGACGACGTCGACACCCGGGCGAGGTCGGTCCTGCTGCGCGGAAAGGGCGGAAAGCAGCGGCTGATCCCGATCGGCCGTCCAGCCGTCACCGCGCTCGACACGTACCTCGTGCGCGGCAGGCCGGACCTCGCGCGTCGCGGCAGGGGCACGCCCGCGATCTTCCTTAACGCGCGCGGCGGACGGCTGTCGCGGCAGAGCGCGTGGCAGGTCCTGCAGGACGCTGCCGACCGAGCGGGCATCACCGCGACGGTGTCCCCGCATGTGTTGCGACACTCCTTCGCCACGCACCTGCTCGACGGTGGCGCCGACGTCCGTGTCGTGCAGGAACTTCTCGGGCACGCCTCGGTGACGACGACCCAGATCTACACGATGGTCACGGTGAACGCCTTGCGTGAGGTCTGGGCGGGGGCGCATCCTCGGGCGCAGTGAAAATCGCTGCACAATCTCGGCTCGCCACGGTGTTCCCGGAGGTATGAGCGACTTCCGAGCAGTCGTGGTCGGAGCCGGACCTGCGGGGATCTCCGCGGCGTTGAGCCTCCAAGATCACGGCATCCAGCCCCTCCTGATCGACCGCGCAGGCAAGGTCGCCGTGTCGTGGCGCAACCGCTATGACCGGCTGAGGCTGAACACCGGCCGCCAGTTCTCGCACCTGCCGGGCAGGCCCTATCCCAAAGGCACGCCGCTGTATCCGACCCGGGATGACGTCGTCGACCATCTCGAGCGGTACGTCCACGAGGACGGCGGCATCGAGATGCAGCTGGACACCGATGTGGTGAGGATCGATCGCCGCAGCGACGGCTGGCGTCTGGTCACCTCGTCCGGGGACATCGACGCCGACCAGGTCGTCATCGCGACCGGCCACCAGCACACGCCGGTGATACCCGGCTGGAAGGGACATTTCAGCGGGGAGTTGCTCCATTCGTCGGAATACCGGAATCCGGCCCCCTATCAGGGCAAGAAGGTGCTAGTCGCGGGCAGCGGATCTTCGGGGATGGAGATAGCCCACGACCTCGCGACCGGAGGCGCGGCCACGGTGTGGCTGTCGGTGCGCACACCGCCGAACATCATGGTCCGGCGAGGCCCCGCGGGCCTGCCGGTCGATGTCATGTCGATCCCGCTGTTTCGGCTGTCGCCCGCGTTGTCTGACCGCGTGGCCGCCGCGGCGCGCCGGAGGGCTTTCGGTGACCTCGCAGAGTTCGGTCTGCCCGTTCCGCAGGAAGGCCCGTTCACCAGAGCCCACCGGACACACGCCACACCGACCGTCGTCGACAGGGAGGTCATCGACGTCGTGAGAGACGGGTCGGTCACCGTCGTCGGCGCGGTGATCGCCTTCGAAGGTGACACGGTGTTCCTGGCCGACAGCAGCATCGTCGACCCCGACGTGGTCATCGCCGCCACGGGGTATGGGCAGGGCTTGTCGGGGATGGTCGGCCACCTGGGAGTGCTCGGGCCCGACGGAACACCGAGCGCATCGAGCGCCGACGGCCTCTACTTTCACGGATTCGAGCCCAGGCCGGCGTTGATCGGCCATGTGGCCAGGACGTCGCGACCGTTGGCCAGACGGATCGCCGCGCGTCGCTAGCCGAGATACTCCGATTCGAGCACCAGGTCGGGCAGCAGCGTCTGGTATTCGACGCGGGCTCGATGCTCGGCGGTGTGCCACAGCAGGCCTTCGTTGCCGCGCATGTACGCCCGGTAGGCGGGCGCCCCGGGAATGCCGACGTTGTCGGCGACGACGATCGAGCCGGGATGCAGCCAACCACGCGTGAGTATGGTGCGCAGATCGGGCAGGTAGGCCCGCTTGTCGTGGTCGATGAACACCAGGTCCACAGCGCCGGCGGTGAAGCCGTGTTCGCGGGCCAGGGTGTCGACGGTGCGGCCTCCGTCGCCGAGGGTGCCGACGACGCAGGTGATCCGGTCGCCGACCCCGGCGTGTGCCCAGATCCGCCGCGCCACTTCGGCGTTCGCCGGCGAGAATTCGACCGAGAAGATCCGCGCAGTCGGGGCTTCGCGCGCGATGCGCAGCGCGCTGTACCCGCAGTAGGTACCGAGCTCGAGCACCAGGCCTGGTGCCGCCCGGCGCACGGCGGCGTCGAGCAGCGCACCTTTCGCGTCACCGATGTTGACGAGCATCGACTCCTCGTAGGCGAAGGCGTCGATCGTGGCCAGTACGTCGCCGACGTCGCCGGGGCGGGCGTTTGCTTCGACGTGGGCCGCACACGCCGCCTCGCGGCCGTCACCGATCTGGCCGGTCCGCATGAACGAGGGCATGCCCAGCGCGAGTCGCCACGTCGACCACTGCAGAAGGCGCGAGCGCTGCCGGGTGCTCATATCGTCACATTAGGCACGATTTTTTGCCCCGCGCGCATGATCGGTGCGCTTCGGCCTGCGGGTCTGGCTCACCAGCGCGTTGCGCACCGTTAAACTTGCCCGGATGTCCGACATGCCTGAAGGTTGCCTGACCAGCGACGGTCCGGCATGACCGACGACACCGGACTGGATCCCGAGCCCACACCCGGCCTGACCGGCCGACTACCGCGCGCCATCCCCGAGCCGGCGCCGCGCACGTCGCACGGCCCCGCGAAGGTCATCGCGATGTGCAACCAGAAGGGCGGCGTCGGCAAGACGACGTCGACGATCAACCTGGGAGCGAGCCTCGCCGAGTACGGCAGGCGGGTCCTTCTGGTCGACCTCGACCCGCAGGGTGCTTTGTCGGCAGGCCTCGGAGTGCCGCACTACGAACTCGACCACACCGTGCACAACCTGCTCGTGGAGCCACGGGTGTCGATCGACCAGGTACTGATCACCACGCGCGTGCCCGGACTGGACCTGGTGCCGAGCAACATCGACCTGTCCGCCGCGGAGATCCAGCTGGTGAACGAGGTGGGCCGCGAGCAGTCGCTGGCGCGCGCGCTGTACCCGGTGCTGGACCGCTACGACTATGTGCTGATCGACTGCCAGCCGTCGCTCGGACTGCTCACCGTCAACGGGCTGGCGTGCAGCGACGGTGTGGTCATCCCGACCGAGTGCGAGTTCTTCTCGCTGCGCGGTCTGGCCTTGCTGACCGACACCGTCGAGAAGGTGCACGACCGGCTCAACCCCAAGCTGTCCATCAGCGGAATCCTGATCACGCGGTACGACCCCAGGACGGTCAACTCCCGCGAGGTGATGGCCCGCGTGGTCGAGCGTTTCGGCGATCTGGTGTTCGACACCGTGATCACCCGCACCGTGCGCTTCCCCGAAACCAGCGTCGCCGGCGAACCCATCACCACGTGGGCGCCCAAATCGGCTGGGGCCGAAGCATATCGGGCGCTGGCGCGTGAGGTCATCCACCGGTTCGGCGCGTGAGCGAGACGTCGACCCCTCCAGAGCCCGACGACTCGTCGACCCAGGTTGGCTTCCAGGTCCGGCTGAGCAATTTCGAGGGCCCGTTCGATCTGCTGCTTCAGCTCATCTTCGGCCACCGCCTCGACGTCACCGAGGTCGCGCTGCATCAGGTCACCGACGAGTTCATCGCCTACACCAAGGAGATCGGCCCTCAGCTGGAGCTCGACGAGACGACGTCATTTCTGGTGGTCGCCGCCACGCTGCTCGACCTGAAGGCCGCGCGCCTGCTGCCCGCCGGCGAGATCCACGACGAGGATGACCTCGCCCTGCTCGAGGTTCGTGATCTGCTGTTCGCGCGGCTGCTGCAATACCGCGCGTTCAAACACGTCGCGGAGATGTTCGCCGAACTCGAGGCCGCGGCGATGCGCAGCTACCCGCGCGCGGTGTCGCTCGAAGACCGTTATTCGGAACTGCTACCCGAGGTGATGCTCGGCGTCGACGCGCCCCGATTCGCCGAGATCGCCGCGGCCGCGTTCACACCCCGCGCGGTGCCCTCTGTCGGACTCGACCATCTACACCAGGTGGCTGTCTCGGTGCCCGAGCAGGCCGCGAACCTCATGTCGCTGTTGGAACAGCGGGGGATCGGCCACTGGGCGTCGTTCTCCGATCTGGTCGCCGACTGCCGGATGCCGATGGAGATCGTCGGAAGGTTCCTGGCGCTGCTCGAGTTGTATCGAGCGCGGGCGGTAGCATTCGAGCAACCAGAAGCGCTTGGTGTGCTCCAGATTTCGTGGACCGGCGAGCGGCCGACCAGCGAACAGCTGGCAACCGCGGATGCGGAATAGAAAGACGATGACAGAAGACATTTCGGCTCAGGACGAGCCCGACGCCGGTCCGGTCGACGCGCTCGGCGCCGACGACGTCGACGAGTTCGCCGTTCCCGAACTGGACGACATCGAACTCGACGCCGTCCTGGAGGCGTTGCTGCTCGTCGTTGACACCCCGGCATCCGTGGATTCGCTGGCCACCGCCACGGGCCAGCCGCCCGGGCGGGTGGCCGGCCGGCTGCATGTCCTGGCCGACGGCTTCGCCGCCCGCGACAGCGGTATCGACCTCCGCGAAGCCGGGGGCGGATGGCGGATGTACACCCGGTCCAAGTACGCGCCGTACGTGGAGAAGCTGCTGCTGGACGGCGCTCGTTCGAAGCTGACCCGCGCCGCGTTGGAGACTCTCGCTGTGGTGGCCTACCGCCAGCCCGTCACGCGGGCCCGGGTGAGTGCGGTGCGCGGCGTCAACGTCGACGCGGTGATGCGCACGCTGATGGCCCGGGGGCTGATCACCGAAGCCGGCACGGATGCCGACTCGGGGGCGGTGACGTTCGCCACCACGGAATTGTTCCTGGAGCGCCTGGGGTTGACGTCGCTGACCGATCTGCCCGACATCGCACCGCTGCTGCCCGACGTCGACGTGATCGACGACATCAGTGAAACCCTCAGCGAAGAGCCGCGTTTCATGAAGCTCAACGGAACCGCGTCGGCACCCGAGGTGCCGGCGTCGTTCGACGTGGATCAGGACTGAACATGACCGATGGTGACGGCGTACGTCTGCAAAAAGTGTTGTCCCAGGCGGGAATCGCCTCGCGACGCGTTGCTGAGAAGATGATTCGCGACGGCCGCGTCGAGGTCGACGACCAGATCGTCACCGAACTGGGCACCCGGGTCGATCCCGAGGTCTCGGTGATACGCGTCGACGGGGCACGTATCTCAGTCGACGACGAGCGGATGTACCTCGCGATCAACAAGCCGCGCGGAATGCACTCCACGATGTCCGACGATCGGGGACGTCCCTGCATCGGAGACCTGGTCGAGCACCGGGTTCGCGGAAACAAGAACCTGTTTCACGTCGGACGCTTGGACGCCGACACCGAAGGGCTGCTACTGCTGACCAACGACGGCGAACTGGCCCACCGCCTCATGCATCCCTCCTTCGAGGTGCCGAAGTCCTATGTGGCCACCGTCCTCGGCTCGGTGCCGCGCGGCCTGGGCAAGAAGCTGCGCGGAGGCATCGAGCTCGACGACGGACCGGTCGTGATCGACGACTTCGCGGTGGTCGACACCGTGCCGGGCAAGACGCTGGTCCGGGTGACGCTGCACGAAGGCCGCAAACACATCGTGCGCCGGTTGCTGGCCGAGGTCGGCTTTCCGGTGCAGGAACTGGTCCGCACAGACATCGGTGCAGTCACCCTCGGCGACCAACGGCCCGGAAGCATCCGGGTGCTGACCCAGAAGGAGATCGGCGAACTGTACAAGGCGGTGGGTTTGTGAGCCAGTCCCTGGTGATCGCGATCGACGGTCCCGCAGGAACCGGAAAGTCCTCGGTGGCAAGGGGTTTGGCGAAGGCACTGGATGCCGACTATCTCGACACGGGCGCGATGTATCGGATCGTGACGTTGAGCGTGCTGCGTTCGGACATCGACCTCGACGACACCGCGGCCATTGCGGCGGCGGTCAGCGATGTCGATCTGGCCGTCGGACACGACCCGGACACCGACCGCTCCTACCTTGCGGGGGAGGACGTCTCGGCCGAGATTCGGGGCGACGCCGTCACCAAGGCGGTGTCGGCGGTGTCGGCGGTGCCCGAGGTGCGGGTGCGTCTGGTCGAGCTGCAGCGCGAACTCGCTTCGGCCCCAGGCAATGTCGTGGTCGAAGGCCGCGACATCGGGACGGTCGTGCTGCCCGACGCGGATGTGAAGATATTCCTGACCGCCTCGGCCGAGGAGAGGGCGCGCCGCCGTCACGACCAGAACGTCGCAGCCGGGTTGCCCAGCGACTACGAGACGGTACTCGCCGATGTCAGACGCCGCGATCATCTCGACTCCACCCGCGCGGTCTCGCCGCTGCGGGCCGCCGACGATGCCGTCGTGGTGGACACCAGCGAGATGAACCAATCCGAGGTCATCACTTTTCTGACTGAGCTCGTAGCGCAGAAAGTGGGTGTGGGGCAATGAGTTCGGATGGCACTGACGGCACGGATGACGGCTCGACCGCCGGGGACGGCGTGTGGTTCGACGAAGGCGATTGGGAGGTCGGTGCCGAAGAGGTGTCCGAGGCGATCGAGGAAGTCTCGGCGCCGCCACCCGTGGTGGCCGTCGTCGGCCGGCCGAACGTCGGGAAGTCCACGCTTGTCAACCGCATCCTCGGTCGCCGGGAGGCGGTCGTCCAGGACATCCCTGGCGTGACGCGCGACCGGGTGTCCTACGACGCATCCTGGGCGGGGCAGCGGTTCGTCGTCCAGGACACCGGCGGATGGGAGCCCGACGCCAAGGGCTTGCAGCAGCTCGTCGCCGATCAGGCCTCGGTTGCCATGCGCACCGCCGATGGAATCATCTTCGTCGTCGACGCGGTCGTCGGGGCCACCGCCGCCGACGAAGCCGCCGCGAGACTGCTTCAGCGCTCCGGTAAACCGGTTTTTCTCGCCGCCAACAAGGTCGACAACGAGCGGGGCGAGGCCGACGCCGCGGCGCTGTGGTCGCTCGGGCTGGGTGAACCGCACACGATCAGCGCCATGCACGGGCGCGGCGTCGCCGACCTGCTGGACACCGTCATCAGGGCGCTGCCCACCGTTTCGGAGGTGGCGGGCGGAGGGGGCGGCGGGCCGCGCCGGGTGGCGCTGATCGGCAAGCCGAACGTCGGCAAATCCTCACTGCTGAACCGGCTTTCGGGTGACGAGCGGTCGGTGGTGCACGACGTCGCCGGAACGACGGTCGACCCGGTCGACTCGCTGATCGAAATGGACGGCAAGCTCTGGCGTTTCGTCGACACCGCCGGTCTGCGCCGCAAGGTCGGGCAGGCCAGCGGGCACGAGTTCTACGCATCGGTGCGCACCCATGGCGCGATCGATTCCGCCGAGGTGGCCATCGTCCTCGTCGACGCGTCGCAGCCGCTCACGGAGCAGGACCAGCGGGTGTTGTCGATGGTCATCGAGGCGGGCCGGGCGCTGGTGCTGGCGTTCAACAAGTGGGACCTCGTCGACGAGGACCGTCGGTATCTGCTGGACCGGGAGATCGATCTGCAGCTGGCGCAGCTTCAGTGGGCCCCGAGAGTGAACATCTCGGCGAAAACCGGGCGCGCCGTGCAGAAGCTGGTGCCTGCGTTGGAGACCTCGCTGGCGTCGTGGGACAAGCGGATCACGACGGGTCAGCTCAACACGTTCCTCAAAGAGGTCGTGGCGGCGACGCCCCCTCCGGTCCGCGGCGGCAAGCAGCCTCGGATCCTGTTCGCCACCCAGGCGACGGCGCGACCGCCGACCTTCGTGCTGTTCACGTCCGGCTTTCTCGAGGCGGGGTATCGCCGTTTCCTCGAGCGCAGGCTTCGCGAGACGTTCGGATTCGAGGGCAGCCCGATCCGCATCAACGTTCGGGTCCGCGAGAAGAGGGGCCCGAAGTCGCGTCGGTGACGAGCAAGACGCCGATAGCCGTACAAACGATTTCTGCCCCATCGGAGCGAATGGGCTGTTCCCGATAGGCTCAATCGAGTGTCCGTCCTCGATATGGTCCTCATCGCCCTCGCGGGAGTGGGGGCCGGTGCCATCAATGCGCTCGTCGGCTCGGGCACGCTGATCACCTTCCCGACCCTGGTTGCGCTGGGCTTCCCGCCCGTCACCGCGACCATGTCGAACGCCGTCGGCCTCGTCGCCGGCGGCGTGTCCGGGACGTGGGGCTATCGCCGCGAACTGCGGGGCCAGTGGAGTCGGCTCACGTGGCAGATTCCGGCCTCGTTCATCGGCGCGGGGGGCGGCGCCTGGCTACTGCTGCACCTTCCGGAGAGGGTGTTCATCCAGATCGTGCCGGCGCTGTTGATCCTCGCCCTGGTGCTGGTGCTGGTCGGGCCGCGGATTCAGGCCTGGGCCAAGCGCCGGGCCGAGGCCAGCGGGCAGTCCGCCGACCACGTGTCGGCTGCTCGGATGACGGCGCTGGTCGTCGGCACGTTCGCGGTCGGCGTCTACGGCGGCTACTTCACCGCCGCGCAGGGCATTCTGCTGATCGCCGTGATGGGCCTGCTTCTTCCCGAAGACATGCAACGTATGAACGCGGCGAAGAACCTGCTGTCGTTGATCGTGAACATCGTGGCGGCAGTGGCCTATACCGTCGTCGCCTTCGACCGGATCAGCTGGGCGGCCGCAGGGCTGATCGCCATCGGGTCGCTGATCGGTGGCTTCGTCGGTGCGCACTACGGAAGGCGGCTGTCCCCGAACATGCTGCGGGGCGTCATCGTGGTGGTGGGATTGATTGGGCTCTGGCGCTTGTTGACTGTGTAAGCTGAGCGGAGTTTTGGGTAGGACTCGACGATGGGATGTTCGATGGCTGATCGCGTGCTCGTCACGCCGGCGCCGTCCGATGTGTCCGCGCTCGAGCCTTTCTGGCCGTCACGCCGCGTGATCGCCTTCGACGAGTGGTGTTGTCCGCGTCCCTGACGCGCCCCCACCCATCGTCCGGTCGCCCGAGGCGGCCCTTCTGAAAGCAGCCCATGCGTTCGCTTCTCATCTTCACGCTTGTCGGTATCGGAGCGCAGCTGGTCGATGGCGCGCTGGGCATGGCGTTCGGCGTCACCGCCACGACGCTGCTGGTGCTGTCGAGCGTCGGTGCTGCGCAGGCCAGCGCCGCGGTGCACCTTGCCGAGGTGGGCACAACCTTCGCCTCCGGTCTCGCGCACTGGCGATTCAAGAACATCGACTGGAAGCTCGTCGCCAAGCTTGGTGCGCCCGGGGCGATCGGCGCATTTGTGGGCGCCTCGCTGCTGTCGTCGCTGTCGACCGAGCACGCGGCCCCGCTGATGGCGGCGATTCTCGTCGGAATCGGTATCTACGTCCTGCTGCGTTTCTCGCTGCGTACCCCACTGACCTTCGGCGCCAAAGGCACGAGCCACAGCGCTAAATTCCTCGCCCCGCTGGGCTTGTTCGGCGGCTTCATCGACGCATCGGGTGGTGGTGGCTGGGGCCCGGTGACGACGAGCACGCTGCTCTCGCAGGGTAAGACTGCACCTCGGACCGTCATCGGCTCGGTCAGCGCGTCGGAGTTTCTGGTGTCGGTGTCGGCCTCGCTGGGGTTCCTCATCGGCCTGCGCGAGGAGTTTCTCGACAACTGGCCCGTCGTCGTCGGGTTGATGGTCGGCGGTGTCATCGCCGCGCCGTTCGCCGCGTGGCTCGTCAGCCGCGTCAGCCCGGCGCTGCTGGGATCGGCCGTTGGCGGCGTCATCGTCTTGACCAACAGCCAGAAGCTGGTGCACTTCTTCGACATCCACTGGCCGTGGTCGACGGCGATCTACTCGGCAATCGTCATCGCGTGGGTGTCCCTGGTGATCTACGCCTGGCGGGTGTCGCGGGCTCCGAAGCCGACAACCGACAGTGCCGGGCGTGACGAGGACGACCTCGAACCAGAAAATGCCGAATCAGAAGTGATCTCGCGCTGACTCCTGCTCCAGGACGGCTTCGATGTCACCCAGACGCTCCATCGACGACACAGCTCGGCGGGTGCGCATGTTCTTGGCCAGCAGCTCGCGGTGGCGGTGGGTGAACGCCCAATAACCGGCGGTGAAGGGGCAGGCGTCCTCACCGATGCGCTTCTTGGGGTCGTACGCGCAGTCGCCGCAGTGATCACTCATCTTGTTGATGTAGGCCCCGCCTGAGGTGTATGGCTTGGTGGCCAGCAGACCGCCGTCGGCGTGCTGACTCATGCCGACGACATTCGTCGGCATCACCCAGCGGAAGCCGTCGACGTAGGCAGTCGCGAACCACTCGGTGAGCTCATCGGGACGGTAGCCGCGTTGCAGCGCATGGCTTCCCAGCACCATGAGCCGCTGGATGTGGTGAGTCCAGCCGCGGTCGCGCACGCCGGCCAGAGCGTGATGAAGACAACGGGCGGTGACGGCATCGGCGTCGAGGTCGGCCCACCAGTCAGGCAGGCGGGTGCGCGCACCGAGTTCGTTCTTGGCGGTGTAGGCGGGCCCGAAGTGCCAGTAGAGGTGCCACATGTACTCACGCCAGCCCAAGATCTGCCGGATGAAACCTTCGACGGCGGCCAACGGCGCCGACTTGTCCCGGTAAGCGCGCTCGGCGGCCTCCACAGCGTCGAGCGGGTGCAACACGCCGAGGTTGAGCGGCACCGACAGCAATGAATGCGCCATCGCCCAGTCATCACCCATGATCGCGTCCTCGTAGCGACCGAAAGTCGGTAACCGATGGTCGATGAAGCGTGTCAGTGCACGCTTGGCTTCGGCGGGTGTGACGGCGAAGAGGCGGGGTCCGTCCGCACCGACCGTGTCGAGGTTCATCCGATTCAGGTCGTGCCGAACCCGTTCGTCGATGTCGTCTTCGCGGGGCTTGTAGGGCGCAGGGACGTCCAGCGTCGACTGCTTCCTGGGTGGGGGTTCGCGATTGTCCTCGTCGTAATTCCACCGGTTGCCGACGGGATCGGAGCCGTTCATCAGCACGTCGAAGCGGCGACGCTGATCCCGGTAGAAGTCCTCCATGCGGAATCGGGTGCGTTCGCCGGCCCACTCTTCAAAGTCTTTGCGGGGCAGCGCGAATGTGGGGGTCGGTAGCACGTCGGCGACCAGGCCCTGCTTGCGGAGGCGGTGGACGAACTTCTCCGCCGCGTGGGAGGTGGGTTCGTGGACGAGGACGGGCCGCTTGAACTGCTCCAGCGCCTCGGTATAGGTGTCCGCGCTGAGCAGGGTCGCGCGGTCGCCCAGGTCGCTGTCTGCGTGGCGGAGGGCGGACAGGACCAGGTGCAGCTTCTGGCGGTGATAGCGACGCTTCGCGAGCGCAGACGTGGCCTCGATGAGCAGAACCTCACGGTGGGCATGCTCGCCGCCGTGAACCGCGGGGCCGAGCTGATCGGCGAACAGCCACAGGGGAGTGTCGTCGCGCGTCGTCGTCATCTGACGGGGTTACCCGCCTGTCGCGTGGCCGACGCGGTTGGGACCCAGGGGTAAGCCTGTTGTAAGCTTTCGTCCGCCTACCGGCGATCCCGGAGGCACCACGGGCTGTGGCGCAGCTTGGTAGCGCACTTGACTGGGGGTCAAGTGGTCGCAGGTTCAAATCCTGTCAGCCCGACACATGTGATGTCGCAAGACATCGGAATAGCCGCGGACCTACTTTAGGTCCGCGGTTTTTTCCGTTTGGGGCCTTTGGGGCCTTTGGGGGCGCCGGTGGGCTGGTAGTCCCTGGTGGGGTCGAGGGTGAAGTCGCGCAGGACTTCTCCGGTG
>NZ_JBGGKV020000026.1:0-12282 GCF_041287165.2 Mycobacterium bulgaricum
GCAGCGCTGGGGTGCGGCGCTGCGGGCGGGGCGGCAGCGGGCGGACCCGCAACCCCGGGTGCGGGCGGCGGTGCTTGGCCTGGCGGCGGTGGCGGGGTGGGCCGCGTGAACTGCGGCGCTTGCAGCGTGTTCTGCTGGTCGAAAGGCACCGGCTGCGGCGGGCCGCCGTGCGGTGCCGGTCGGTGCGTCGGGCGGCCGGTGGGCTCCTCGGCGCGCCGCGGCGGCCGGTCGTGCGGATCCATACTTCCCCCGTGTAGTCGGTGTGTGCCGAGAGGCGCAGCGGCACCGTGCAACGGACCAATCATCGCATGGCCATTGCACCCCCTCGCGCACGAATTATTTGCCGCTCCGCGACCACGCAGGCGTGTGCCAGAATGAACGTCGGTATCGGCGCTCAACATTCGCAGGGGCCGCACACGCTGGATGCCCACGCCAACGCATGACAACGGTTTGCGCGACCAAGGGCTCTACCAGCAAAGCAATAGCAAAACCATCGCACGGGAAGATCCGTGGGTCGTTGATGAGGAGAGCGGATGTCAGCACCACAGCTCGACGCTCCCGGCGAGGCGCCGGCCTTGGCGATCGAGGTCGCAGGACAGCGCCACCTCGCGCAGGCGGCCGGGGGCGCGGTGGTGATCGGCCGAGAGCTGCCCGCCCAGATCCGCATCACTGAACCCGGGGTGTCGCGCACTCATCTGCGGATCGAGCCCACGCAGGGGCGGTGGACGGTGACCGACACCGGCAGCCGCAACGGCACCTACCTTCGCGGGGAGCGGATCGACTCGATCGTGGTCGACCACCCGACGACGGTGCAGCTCGGCGACCCCGCCGGGATCGACGTGCGGCTCACACCTACTCCCGCAACACTCGCCGACGCCACCCCCGGCGCTGCGGTGACCGAACACTTCGTTCTCGATGCCGCCGAGACCACCGACCGGGTGGATGCGACGATCGCCCGTGCCGGCGCCGCGGTGGCGGCCCGCCGCGAAGAGCTGGGCTTATCGCAACGCAAACTCGCCGATGATCACATCGTGAGCCAAAGTGTGCTGGTCAAGTTCGAACGCGGCGTGCATTGGCCCCGCGCGAGCACCATCGCCAAGATCGAGGCCTACCTGCGGTGGCCGCCGGGGCTCATCCACCGCATCCGCCGCGGCGCCGCGGTGCCTGACGACGAATCCACCGAGGTGCTCTCGCCGACCATTCAGGTCGCCGTCCTCATCGACGCGTCCGAAATCGCGCTCGGCGGCCTGCAGGCCCGCGCCGCGGTGCTGCCGCCCTCCGACAGCCCCCGGTTCAGCAGCGAAATCGCCGTGCTGCTGGCAGAACTGCGGCGCCTGGAACGCACCGTGGCCGCTGCCGCCCGCACCAGCACCCGCCGCCCCGAACTTGCCCGCCTGCTCGGCGATGTCCGCCGGGCAAGTAGCGAGCTGATCGCTGCGGCGGCCCAGGCTCCAACCGCCTCGCTGGGACAACGACTGGCCGCGGTGCGCAATGCCAACCGGCTCAGCATCGACGAAACCGCCAGTGCCGCAGGGGTCCCCGCCGAGGACATCCACGCCGCCGAATCCGATCGACTGGTCAGCGCCGACGCCGCGACCAGCCTCGAGCAGTTCATCGACATCGTCAGCGACGAGCGCTGACCGGATGAGCTACCCCAGCAAGTGGCGCACAAACCCCGCCGCCGATCACCGTACTATGAGAACACCCCAACGCCAGTCCATCAATTCCACTGTCCGTCAACACACTTCACCCGACACGCCTCGGCGGCCACGGATGGAGGTCGTCAGGCCAGGAGTACGCCCCATGAGTATCGCCATCCCGCCCGGCCACCACCGCGGCCGCGGTGACACCGCGGCGCCGCAGCGGCGGCTACCACGGCTAAGAGTCGTCGCCGCAGTGGCGGCCACCGTGGCCCTTGCCGGCTGCGCGACCACGACCGAGGGGCAAGGGCGATCAAGTCTGTTCAATCCCAACACTGTTGGCGGCATGGCTGTTGTCGAGGGGCCCAGCGGTGTCAGGCCAGACGCGCCCGAGGCCGAAGGGACTGTGGACTACACCGACAAATCCGAGGCCGATGAGTTGGCGTTGCTGGCGGTCAACGACGTCGTGCAGTATTGGGAGGAGCACTACACCGATCCACCGTTCGACGGGACGTTCGAGCCGGTCGAAAACCTCGCCTCCTATGACTCCACCGACCCCTCGGGGCCGCGGCTGTGCGGTCAAGACCTCTACGACAGCCCGAACGCGTTCTTCTGCCCCCGCGCCGACCTGATTGCCTGGGACCGTGGCGAACTCGTCCCGACCGGCATCAATTACTTCGGCGAGGCGTCCATCGCGGCGCTGCTGGCCCACGAGTACGGCCACGCCGTGCAAACCCTGGGCGAGATCGTCGACCGCTCCACCCCGGTCATCGTCCGCGAACAGCAGGCCGATTGCTTCGCCGGCAGCTACATCCGCTGGGTGGCTGAAGGGTCCTCGCCGCGTTTCCAGCTCAACACCAGCGACGGTCTCAATCGTGTTCTGGCTGCAGCGATCACGATCCGCGACCCGGTGTTGACCCTCGACGATCGCGCGATGATCGAAGAAGGCCACGGCACCGCCCTCGATCGGGTCGCGGCCTTCCAGACCGGCTTTATCGACGGCGTGGACGTCTGCGCGCGCATCGACCTCGAACAGATCGAAGCCAGCCGCGGCGACCTGCCGATGATGCTGACCCCCGATGAGAGCGGCACCGTGCCCACTGGGGATGCACCCATCACCGAGAAGCTGGTCACCACCATCATCGACGCCCTCAATCAGGTCTTCGGGCCCGCGCAGCCACCCACCATCACTGTGCAGTCGCCCGCACCGGCGTGTCCCGACGTGGAAGCCACCCCGCCGGCCGCCTACTGCCCGGCCACCAACACCATCGCTGTCGACCTGCCTGCCCTCCAAGCGCTGGGCAGCACAGCAGGCACTGAAGAGCGTGTCCTCGTCCAGGGCGACAACAGCGCGATCTCGGTGCTGACGTCCCGCTACACGCTGGCGTTGCAGCACGAACGCGGTGCGCCCATCGACACCGTGACCGCCGCGCTGCGCACCGCCTGCCTCACCGGGGTGGCGCAGCGAAAGATGGTGGAGCCCATCCAAACACCGCAGGGCGGGTCTATCGTGCTGACCGCCGGCGACCTCGACGAAGCAGTCGCGGGACTGCTTAACAACGGCATTGCCGCCAGCGACGTCAACGGCATCACCGTGGCCGCCGGGTTCACCCGCATCACGGCCTACCGCTCCGGGCTGATCAACCCCGATGCCGAGGCCTGCTACACCCGATTCCCCTAGACGAGCGCTGCGCGTTCTGACCAGCCCGGGGGAGTCCGTTGCCGAGCAGCGCGCTACCACCTCGTACTAGGCTGGCAACGTCTGGGACGTCGCGGTGTGGCTCTGCGGCTTGTTGCCGCCTCACGAGGCTGGCTCCGAATGAGCACCGCCAGCCGCCTCTGCTCCCGGGCGCGATCACCATCGATGATCACCCGCCGCCGGGCTGAATGTTCAATTGCCGCTTGCAGCTGGCTGACTTGTAGCGTGCCGGGCGCGGGTGATCATCAGCACTTGCGGCCCGGCTCGGGGGGCCGCACTGTCGATCTGTGACTACACCGTTCACCATTGGGATCGATGCCCACAAGAGCACCCACACGCTGGTCGCCCTCGACAGCGCCGGCAAGGTCTGCGGTGAGCGCACCGTCAGGGCAGTATCCGAAGGACATGCCGAGGCGCTGCGGTGGGCGCTGAAGTTCGGCACCGATCTGGAATGGGCGGTTGAAGACTGCCGCGGATATACCCGGCTGCTGGAGCAAGATCTGTTGGCGGCTAACCAGCGGGTCATTCGGGTGCCTCTGATCCTGATGGCGCATACCAGGAAGGCGGCGCGGACACCCGGAAAATCTGACGCTATCGATGCCACCGCGGTCGCTCGGGCGGCTCAACGCGAGCGCGACCTACCGGTGGCGTTTCACGACGAGAAGACCTGGCAGCTCAAGCTTTTGATGGACCGGCGCGATGACCTGGTCACGCAGCGGGTCGCGTTCACCAATCGGCTCATCCAGCGCTTGCACCTCCTCGATCCCGCCAGGGCGCGCCCCCGAGACCTCACCCGGGCAAGCAACCGGCACCCGCTGGGTGAGTACTTGTCCACACGGCCTGGCCTGGAAGCAGAACTGGCATCCGAAGAACTGGCCGATATCGACAGGTTCAGCAGGAATATCGACGCTTTGACCAAATCCATCGGCGATCACGTCCGCGAACACGGATCCACGTTGACCCATATCCCCGGTTGCGCGGAGATCACCGCGGCGAGGTTCATCTCCGCAGTGGCCAACATCAGCCGCTTTCGGAATGAGGCGGCTTTCGCTCGCTACGTGGGCGTCGCACCTCAACCCGAATGGTCTGGTCTCAGCCGGGGACGAATGCAGCTCAGTCGCGGTGGGAACCGCCAACTCAACTCCGCCCTGCACACCATCGCCGTCGTTCAGATCCGCCTCGACGGACCCGGGCGCGCCTACTACCTGCGGCGCATCGAGGAGGGCGACACGAAAGCCGGTGCCCGCCGCTGCCTGAAACGCAAGATCTCCCGCACGGTCTACACGCGATTGAGAGCGGACTATCGACGCGCAACCGAAACAGGCCGTGCGCCCAACCATCACCGCGATTGATGTGGCGGGGATGCGATGGGCCTTCAGTCCCCTGCCCACCACCGGGTGCAGGGAGGCAGGTTCGACGTCGTCACTGCGCTCGCACCGAGCGGTACGCTGGCCCCGTGGCGCCTTTCACGCTACGCGGTTTGCGCGATGATCTGGCCTCTGTGCTGCCGAAGGTGCAGCGCCGAGCACAGACAGCGGTTCTGGTGACGGGCCGTGGCGTCGCCGGACTCGTGCCTCCACGCAGCCCGGCCTGGGTGGCGGGAGCAGCAGCGGAGCGGATATACCGCACCGCCCCGGATCCCGCGTGGGACAGCGTTCTTCGGGCCGCCCGCATCGACGGCGTCATCGACGACCCGTGGGCGCAACGCCCACAGCCCAATCCGAATCGGACATCCCGGGAGTGGTTCACCACAGTGGCGTTTTTCTGACGTCGGCAGAATTGAGAACCACACCGCCCACGCGCAACTCTCAGCGGTGCGCACCACTGAGGCCATCAACCGCTATCAGAGCCTCCGGCCCTCACTGCGCCTGTGCCGCCGCGCTTTGGTAACTCGCTGCCGTGGATCTAGTTTCGGACGGCGTGGCAGGCCTGATTGGTCAATGCCTGCAGGCGCAGCGCGGCATTGTCGAGGTGGGAGTCCGGCAGAGCGTACTCAGGGATCGAGAGCGCAAACGCCCGGCGGTAGTGCGCTGCCAGCGCCGCAAAATCGGCGGCAACCAGATTCCCACTGAGCAGTCCCAGCAATTGGGAGCGGTCGGCGTTCTGCTGCATCACCCCCGCGACGTTCTCGCCAAGGGCGCGCTGCTCAGCTGACCAGGAGGAGGCGGGAAGAAGCGGATCGTGGCGCCCGCGCCATTCGCGCGTTGCGTCGGCGTACTGAGAGACCATTGCCACCCATTCATCGCAAAAGGCCGACGGTTCGGCAATGTACCTGGCGGCCTGACCGGGGTCGGTCAGCGGCACGTCGGGCACCGGCGGGGGACTGGGTAGCGTCAGCGGGCTTCGCGACCCTGCCGCGCCGAAATCGATTGCCGCGCAAATGGCGTTGACTGATTCTGCTGCGTTGACGGCAGCGCGTGCCAGATGGTCGGAGGCCGGCCGGTAAGCATCAATGCTGTCGGCGTAAGCCTGCCAGTAGGCGATCGCCTGGCCGTACAGCTCGCGCATCACCCGATGAGGGGTCGCTTTAGCCAGGGCGACGGTCTTGTCTGCTGCGGCACGCATCGATGCGGCGACCGCCTCGTGCTGGCTTCGCTGTGCCGGAGTCCAGTGAGACGCCGGAATCGACGCGTCACGGTCATTCCAGCCGTTGCCCAGGCTGGTGTTCAGCGCGGCGGCGATCGGCTCCCACTGCGGGCAGGTCGGCTCGTCGGTGATGATGCTGACCGGGTCGTTGTCGCGGGCGCTTGCAAAGTCGGCGGAGATGGTGGCCGGTGTCGGCGGCGGCGCGGGCGACGATCGCGCGTCATCGGACTGTCCGCGACTAAACCACACCGTGGTCAGCGTGACCAGCACAACCAAAGCGAGCGCGCTCCTGCCGACGATCCGATCGTGTCGGTCGCTGGGCTGCAACGGGCGTCGCACAGGCGGCGGAATCATCCGGACCGACGCTACCGTCACCGCCGCGACGGCGTTCACCGCGTCGCCCGCCATGACCGCATCACGCCCATCAGCAGCGGGAATGGGCGGACCTGGCGGCCGGGCCGGTTCACCGACCAATCTGATGCACTATTGGCTATCATGGTGGTATGGCGCGGATGGGTCCCACTAAGAGCGCGGCCGTCGACCGCCTCGCGGGCAACCTGCTGAAACTAGCGCGTATCGAGCGCGGCATGACCCAGCGTGAACTCGCCGACGTCGCCGGGGTCGCCCAGTCGACCATCGCGCGCATCGAGTCCGGCTCGCGGCAGCCGTCCCTGCCGCTGCTGGCACGAATCCTGGCCGCAGTTGACCTGGAGCCGCGAATCACCCTGGCCCCCTACGACAACCATGACGACATTCTCGACGCGACCGAAACACGCCTTAGCGCAGCAGAATTGGAGGAGCGTCGCGAGAATCAAGACCGCTTCGCCTCAGCGCTGCGGCAGGGCGCGGCGCTGTGACCCAGGAGTTTGACCCGAGGCACATTGTTGAGGTGCTGGATCGCCACGGCGTGCTGTACGTACTGATCGGCGGTTATGCCGCCCAACTGTACGGTGCACGCCGTCCGACCAACCACCTCGACATCGCGCCATCGAATCAGCTCGAGAACCTTGACCGGCTGGCACATGCGCTCCACGAGCTCGACGCCGGGATTCGTGTCGATGGCAGTGACACCGGGCTGCCCTTCTCGTGTACAGCGGAATCGCTGCGCGGCATGCACACACTCAACCTGCGCACGAGCGCCGGCGATCTCGACCTCACCTTCGCCCCAGCGGGCTTCGGCAACGGATACACCGACCTCGAACCGAACGCCGTGGCCGCCGTTATCGATAGGCCACAATCAAAGTCGCCCGCCTCGATGATGTCATCAAGTCCAAATCAGTCGCGGCACGACCCAAAGACCTCGACGCACTGCCCGAACTCATGCGGCTAGCGAAGACCCGCGACCGGACACAGCGGAAGCCTCATCGCCGTCGGAGTTGCGGCGGGTCAATCGGCTAACGCGCTGATCCCCGGCGCACCGTGTCGACCGGTGGTGAAAACTTGTGCGCGAGAGGTGGAGCGTCTCTGGTTACCCTTTCTTGGTGACACACCACGGCAAAGGTCCCTCGGGCTGGTACGACGACGGAACCGGCACCGGCACGCAGCGGTGGTAGGACGGGCAGCGCTGGACCGAGCACCGCACCCCGCCGTCGCCGCATAGACCCGCTCCTTACCCGGGCCACCCGGTCGCGCCCGGGCCAATACCGGCACCGTGGACCGGCTACCCCTGCGCGCCCGCCTTGAAGCGCAGCCGCCCGCGGAGGATTCTCCCGATCGCGGTGGCTGTGGTCGCGGTGCTCGTCGCCGCGTTCGTCGCGTACAGCTTCTTCGCCCCCGGCAACGGCAGCACCGAGTGGTACAACGAGGGCTACGCCGCGGGCCGTGATAAAGCGGTCAGCCTCTATAACCTCAGTGGCAACGCCGAATCGGCGCGCAACCTGGCGTTGATCGACAAAATTAGAATCGGCGACTCGACGCGGACCCGGCAGGCCAAGGAGCTGAAACGCGTGTGCCTACAGGCGGTGAAGGATCTGGGGGGAGAATTCGACATTGAGGCGATACGAGACCACCAGCGCGCCGTGCGCTGATCGAAGCAGAACGAGCGCGACGTGCGACGGTACCGCCGCTGGGTAGTCCTGCACGTCGGCCGGACGTATTCGCAGCCCGCGAATTCGGGACCACGGTGAGCAACGCAACGATCCACTACTTGCCCAGACCAAAGCCCCGATGCGTTAGCAATTTGCGCTTCCTACGAAGGCATGTTTGGGCCGCGAGCGAGGTTGGAGCTACTTATGGAGGCGAGTAGTTTCTCGTCTGAGGACGCGATTAATCCGCCCGCAGATGGTGGCTGGCCGGACTGTCCGACCTTCAAGGGGCCATGTTGGCGGTCGCAGGAGCCGTGGTTGTGTGTGCGGTCTCTTCCCTGCACGAACCAGCAGCTTTACTCCGATTTGGCGCAGATCAGGAATGATGTCGACGCCTGGTCTGACCTGTGGTTCGAGCTGGCCGCCAACGGCGAGTCGCTAGGTCCGCGCGTCATCTCTGGCGACCCCGACAGGCTGGGGCCGCTCCCCGGAGATGAACTCCTCTGACGGGTATTTCTGTGTTTGCAAGGCTGGGTGAACGTCTGGCGCACTTCGGGTGTGTCGGTCCCGGTCAACTGGAGTTTGAAGTGTGGGGCGCGGGGGGACAAGCACTGAGATCGAACTAGCCAGTATTCAGAGGTGAAGTCATTGAGTCAACTATTATGCTGCGGCGGCAGGTCTACTGGAATGCCTTTCGGATCGAATGGCTGAATCCTAAGCGATTTCGAACTAATGCCAGAGGCGGCCCATTCCAATATCTTGAATTGAAGAATAATTCGCGAAGTTTGGTCAGGCCAATCCTCCATCAAAATTCTATTCTTCACGTGAGTATTGTTGCCAAAATAACTTGGCGATCCCCGCTGATTTGCGATGGCCTTGAACCTGGCAGCCTGGTCCGCTGCGTAATCCGGAGTTATCTCCTCGGCGCCAGCCAGTATTGCTTTCGCGGTTGTCGCGAGCCCTACCAGGCTTCCCCGGAACACCTTCCGTCCGTCACCCTCGTTGATAGCCCAGATAAGGTACCGCTGTTGGTGGGAGGGCAACCATGGCAAAAGGCAGTCCAGTCGCTCCTGACGAATCACATCATCGAGGTATTCCCACGAAGCTACGACGGCACCCCAGGCATCCTCATCGGTTTCGTGCAGTCTGGCTCCTAGCTCTCGATGTCTTCGCACGGCGAGTGCTGCGCATCGACCGCCCTCCTGGAATAGCGCCGCGGCGGCGCTCCTAGAACCGCTCCGGTAATCCCGCCCGGGATGGTCTTGAAGATATAGGTCGTGCAGAGCGTTTAGGCTATCGGCAAGTTCGCGAGGAATTGGGACCATCTGCTCGTACACAGGTCGGTTATGCGCCGTATATGCGTTGACCGCATGACTGAAGTCTCGAAGAGCTGCATGAGTCGCCCGTTGGACGCGGCGCTCCCTCCTTGCGACATCGCTAGCATCGTTAATTTCCTGAATTACAAAAATGACAAACGGAATACTGAAACATAAGCCGGTAAGCGCGCTCAACATATTGATGGAGAAAGGGAAATCGGCAAGGATTCCCCTTACATCCGTCCAGAGTCCGATCGCGAGGAGAAATAATCCAAGAAAAGGAAGTAAAACAACAAAATACCGCGCCCAAATCGGCAAGGACCACAAGCTATTCGCGCTTTTCGCCACCTGGGCAGTGAGGCGCTTAAGAATAGATGCAGTAAGGCTTGCTAGCTTCTCCCGACCTGATCGGATCCATCGACGGTATCGGTCTGCCACCCGGCCCCTCTTAGATTGGCACTAGTAGTTCGCCCGAACGTACAACTTTCCACAGTCTCTGGCGAATCTTCGAAGGAAAGCACGGTATCGATCTTCCACGACCCAATGGCGCCCGGAAGTGGTATCTGGCGCCAGTCCTTTCAAGCCGCGCTGCGCGGGACGTCAGTTGTGTCAACTGACGTCCGCATCTGGGGGTGAAGATAATCCGATTGGCGATGAGTAGATCGACGTGGCCACCACGGGCGGTACCGTAAGACGAAGACAGCATTCGTCGGGACATGATCGAGCAGCTAAACGCACTCGCCGCCAAGCGAACCTGACGCGCGTGGTCGTCGGGGCCGCCCGATTGCACGTTGGTGGGTCCCCGATCCGTCCAGACCCTAAAGTGCCCAGCACCTCGGCGCGAGGCTCGTGGTGTCAGATCAACCGTGGGCGGCCTTGCTGGTCTTAGACGATGCGGCGTTCGCGGCGCAGCAGCGCGTCGAGAAGGGCGTTGATGTGTGTAACGGCGCGGTCGTCGAGGCGAACGGCCCCATGGGGCATGCAGCCGAAAGACCTCACCACGCACGCAGCGTCTCCATATCGCGCAGCACTTGCATGGCCTCAGCGCGATCGGCCTCGTCTTTGGCAAGTGTTTCCGCCTCGGCGCGAACCGCCGCGTTGGCCTTCCGTCGGGCGGCATCGATCAGAGCAGATCGAACGGCTGCGGACACAGCAGTGCCATCTTTGGTCAGCACCTCCAACGCCTTCCAAGTGTCCTCGTCCGGTCGAAAGGTAATCGTGTCAGCCATAGCACCAGTGTGCGACGATTGGTAAGGCCGTCGCTGACGTCTCTACCTGCTAGTGCTCCACATCGGTTGGGTTTGCGCAACTACCCGAAGGGCCTCGCGCACATCGCCTCCGGGCCGTCGACTATCGGCTGACTAGTACCGGTGCACGTGCTGATCGCGAGGCGCTCATCCGTTTACGCCTGCTCGGCGGCTCACCGAGCCGCTGCGGAACGGGGGCGGCAGTGCCGGAGTACCTCGAAAGATGCGGAAGCGCTGACCGCCGACGATTAGCCGTTGGCAGTGCAGGAACGCGCGTTCTGATCTAGACCCCAGTGCCGGGTGATCACGGCCGGTATTGGCAAACCGGCCACGGCTGCGTCGATCAGGGTATGCGCCGGCATTTTCCTGCCGTGGTGTTTCCACCGGCCGAACGGGCCGTTCGAGGGACCCGACGCCAGGCTGTCCAGGTAGTCATAGGCGAGTGACACTCGGGCGTCGTGCAGCCATCCACCGGGGCCACGCTGGTCCTCAAGGAACGTCATGGCGATCTCGTACTCCGAGCGCAGCGTCCGGTCGGCGCGCTGCTTGTCTTGAGCCCGGGCCAGCTGCTCAACGAGCCTCCGAACGTTCCACCCGTTGGGCCCGAACTCGAAGCCGGGGGGCATGCATCCCACCACCTCAAGCTGACGGGCACGGATCTGACGCGCCTCGTGGCGCAGCTTCGGCTCGTGGCCCAACACGCGCAGCGGCTTGACCTTCCAGACCTCCCACGGCATAAAGCTGTGGGCCTTACCGAAATTCACCATGTCGACCGGCTCTTCAAACAGGCGAAACCCGTTCCACGCAAGTGAGGTCAGGCGGCGGCCGGGCCGTAGCTTCGCGAACCCCTGGATATTGATCGTGTCGCGGCCGCGGTACGCCGCGACATACCACGGGCGGGCGGCGATGTCGGCGCACGCTTGGGCATCCCTTACGGTCATGTCACCCATTGTGCGTCCCAGAGGTGACATCGGAACATGCTGACTGGCGCAGCGGCAGGTTCCCGCAGTGATTCATGCCGACAGCCTCCATGGGTTGTTTTGTCACAGTGACGATTCTGTGTCGACGGCCTCGCTGTCGGCAGGAGGTAGGGCCCATTCGTCCCAGTGCTTTTCGGCGTACTTGAGTGCCGCAGTGATCTCGCTGCGCTCCAGGACGCCGCCGCCGAGGCTCCGCGCCAGCCCTTCGGATACGTCAGGGAAGGCCATGGATTGTTGGACGGCATCCCCAAGCGACATCGCGTAGTCGGTGACTGCTCGCATGAAAATCTTGTCCGGGTCGGTCCGCCAGGCCCAGCCCAAGACACGCCCAAGAACGTCGCCCGCATGGGTCAGGACGAAGTGGTCACCTTGCCACTGGGTGTTGTCGGCTGCGACCCACGCAGCTTCTTTGTCGACCACGGCGCGCATCATGAACTCCAGAGCCAGCGGGTCATCAATGATCCACGTCGTTGGTGGCACGAGGTGCGCCACGATCTGTGCGCCGGACACAATATGCGCCATTTGACCGCTTTGCGCTTCAGCCACAAGGCTATTGAGCTTGGGCTTTGCGTCGGTGACTGTCCACATACGCGACGCCGTGATGTTGACCATGCACCTATGCTACCGTGATGAAACTGAAGTTCGGTACTGATATTGGTACTGCTTTCGAGACCTGATTTCAGGTACCGATAAGCGTCGTTATGTTAGGTAGTAAGTTGGTTATTCGCATGGTATGCGAATAGATCAGTTTCTGATAACACCTCCACCGGCGATCGGTCATGTTGCGGCA
>NZ_JBGGKV020000027.1:0-8504 GCF_041287165.2 Mycobacterium bulgaricum
ACGCGCAACCCACACCCGCGCCGAACTGCGCAGGCCGAGTGACCTTTTCGGCCCAATCAAGCTCGCTGCCGCTCGCGGGCCGAAAACCCTGCTCCGTTCGTCGCGGCCTCTTCGGGGTGGCGCGCGCCACCCCGCCGGTCCCCCGCAACCCCAGCGCTAACCGGCGCAGCACATCCCGTACACGAACGGAGAACACCATGACCAAGATCGCCATCCCCGAGTCCCACATCGGCATCCCCGCCGGCGCGATCTCGCAGGCCTACGTGCGACTGCGCGGCGCCCAACAGCCCGACATCAGCGTCCACCACGCCCACACCGACACCGCGCGCGTCACCCTCACCTGGGGACGCATCCTGTTCACCTTCTTCAACACCCAAGCGGCCCAGGGTGTGCTGGAAGGCTTCGGGGCCGCCCGCCAGGCCCTCGCCGGGCTCCCCGACAATCTCGCCCCCCGCGACCAGCAGCCCTACGACGGGCCCGCCATCGGCGTCGACTGGACCCGACGCCCGCCCTACGCCGTCACCCGCCGTGAAGCACTCACCCCCGACAAGCGACGCACCATTCGCTGGGCCGAGGTCTACATGCGGCCCGTGACCTTCCAGATCGTCGACCTCGCCGCCTACCGCAGCGCAGTCGAGGTCCTCCAGCTCGCCCACAAAACCGCCGCCGCCGTCTGCCTCGACGGAGACCAACACCGCTTCGACCCCACCGCCGACAGCTACCGCCCGACCCGGTGATGCACAACGGGGCCGCACTTATCCACAACCGGGAGTGCGGCCCCGCCCACCACCGCCCAGCAGCGGCGATCATCAGACCCATGACCACCACCTGGGCGGTGACCCGCAGCAGCCACCGCGACGAGCAGACCATCATCGGGCTCGGCGACAACCCCGCCCACGCCCGCACGCTGCTCACGACCGCCACCGCGGCCCTGATCGCCCGCGCCGGAGACGACGAATGGCCGCGCTACACACTGCACCTCGGGGCCGACATCACCGCCATCATCCAGACCGGCGACGACCACCACGGCCGACCCGACCACGCCGGCACCGCCGAGCTCCTCGACTGCATTCACCACCGCAGCCCCGACCCCTTCACACCGTAAACAGCTGACACCACGCCGATGTAGTGTGTTCCGGTTCGTGGGCGCCGGCGCACTAGGTGCGACCGGCGGATGCCCGCCTGCGGCGGGCGTGTCCGTAGCCCCTCACCTTTAACCGTTCAGCTGGGTCGCCCAGTGTGACCGACGAGGCCCCGTCACGCGCAACCCACACCCGCGCCGAACTGCGCAGGCCGAGTGACCTTTTCGGCCCAATCAAGCTCGCTGCCGCTCGCGGGCCGAAAACCCTGCTCCGTTCGGCACGGCCTCTTCGGGGTGGCGCGCGCCACCCCGCCGGTCCCCCGCAACCCCAGCGCTAACCGGCGCACCCAACACACGAACGGAGAACACCCATGACCACCACCCACACCGACCTTCTCGCCGGCGGCCGCCACACCTACCGGCTGGGCGAACGCCTCGCCGCCATCGCCACCGACCTGCTCTACTTCGTCGAGCCCGGCCACGAGGAACTGCACCCCGACGGCATCCCCGAAGGGCTGACCATCACCGCACACCGCCGCAACCACACCTGGGGCACCACCGCCCAAGTCTGGGCCCGAGACGCCCACGGCGTCCTGCAGGCCAGCGCCGAATCCAGCGCCGCCCACCCCGACCTGGGGCGCTCCATCTCCGCCCGTACCCGCCACTTCCGCGGCGGCGGCCTGCTCTGGACCCACACCGCACCCGTGGTCACCGACGAACCGATCAACATTGTTGACCCGTGGAGCTACGCCGCCGTCGGCCGCCACATCTACCAGCTGCGCCCCGAATACCGCCTCGACGGCGCACCCCTGTGGCAGCTACGCACCGACGACCTCGACACCGAGCACCCCCGCTTCGCCGGCATCGACTCCGCCACCACCCACATCGCCGAGTTCCTCGAACCCGCACCGCAACGGCGACGCCGCACCCGCAGCGCCTAACACCCGCACCGAACCGGCGGCCGCGAACCCACCGCGGCCGCCGGCCATCCCCCATCCCACACCACCGAAAGGACACCACCATGACCGAGCCCGCCAACAACTCCGCACCCGAGGCGACACCGCTGCGACGCGACGGAAACGCCCACTACTACAACCAGATCAACCCGCCAGCAACACATTTCATCGAACAGACCGTGGCGGTGCACCTACGGCTCTCCGACGACGGAACCCGATGGATCGTCGACGGCCCCAGTGTCGACGGCCACCCACTCGACAGCACCTACGACGATTTGAGCGCCACCAACGACGAGTGCGCCTGCAGCCAGCCCGAGGAATGCCGGCGGCGGCGCGACTACGCCGAGGCTCTGCCGTTGCCTACCGGCGCCGAGCTGCTCGCGATGCTCGCCGCCGCCCTCGACACACCCGCCGAACCGATGACCGCCGACCAAGCCAGCAGCTGGGCCGGGAGACCCCTCACCGCCGACGAGCTCGACCGCCTATCCGAAGCGATCCCCCACTCGTCAATTCCCGAGGCGATCGACACCATCGTCGCCAGCTGGGACTAAACCCAACACCGGGCCCGGTCACCCATCCCGAGGGTGGCCGGGCCCCCCTTTTTTGCTCCGGTCCTCCCCGCCGGCGGCGCCCCTGCGGGGCCGCGCCTGGCGGACACCCCACCCCCGTTGTCTCTCACCTTTCTGCCTGTCAGCAGGCGCCCACCCTGACCGCAGGACCCCGAGCTGGCTCAACCCACACCCGCACCGAACTACACAGGCCAAGTGACCAGTTCGGCCCAACGCCAGCTCGCCAAGGCGCTGCGCGCCAGCTCGCGCGGGCCGAAAACCCTGCTCCGTCGCAGCGCGGCCTCTGCGGGGTTGACCCACCGTTGCCCTTTGGTGAGCGAATGTGAGTTCGCTTGTTCATTAGGCAGCCTCGCCTTGCGGTGAGGCGGTCCCCGTCTGATCCACCTTGTGGTGGTGCGGGGTTGACGTTTCATCGCCGGCTGCGTCGCCCGCTGGTGCGGGGTCGGTCTCAAGCATGGCTCCGCGTCCTGCCGCCGAGCCACTCCCGGCGGGACTCTGTTCACCCACTATTGGTGGTACGCCGAGTCGGGCGAGATTGATCGCAGCACCCAGATCACGATCGATCCGCATACCGCAGCCGTCACACTCGAAGACTCGATCGGCCAGAGTGAGGTTTGGCTTTCGCCTCCCACAAGCCGTGCACAACTTCGACGACGGAAAGAATCGGTCGGCCTCCACGAAATGGGAGCCGTACCAACGAGTTTTGTAACCGAGCATGCGCCTGATCTCGGCCAGAGCAGCATCAGCCAAGGCGCGATTCAGACCCCGCTTGCGGGCGCCCCCCTTGGCGCACATCCCCGCGGCATTCAAGGTTTCGACCACCACCACATCGTGCTGCTGGGCCAGTGCGGTGGTGGCCTTGTGCAGCACGTCACGGCGCACCGCCGCGACGTGGGTGTGGGTGCGGCCGATCCGGTCCTGGGTGCGGCGCCACCGCTTCGAGGGCTGCTGGCGGGTCCGGGTCTGCGGGTCATACCGGCCGTGCTGGCGGGCCGCTCGGCGCTGCAGCGCCCGCAACCGAGATTGCGCGGCGCTCAGCGACTTCGGCGCAGTGACACGCTCGACTTCAACACCGTCGGGCGTGGCGATGACCAGCAGGCTATCGGCTTTCACCCCGACATCGACACCAACCACCGGATGGGCCGATCGCCGTGCATGCGCCGGCCGCGTCTTAGCCTCCACAATCACCTGCAGGGCGCAGTGCCAGCGCCCGGCAGAGTCTTGGCGCACGGTGGCCGACAGGATTCGCGCTGTGCCGGCCTCGATCCGGCGGGCCAACTTGCGAGTCGACTCATGGGTGCGGACGGCACCGAGCCGCGGCAGGCTGATGTGGCGGCGATCAGCCTCGCACCTGATCGTCCCGGTGGTGAACCGCACCGATCGCGGTGTTCGGGAGGTCTTGAACCGCGGGAACCCAAGGGCGCGGCCGGCGCGCTGGCCGCGCCGTGAGGCCGACCAGGCATCCAACCCGCGGGCCAACCCGTCGAGGCCGGTGTTGTAGGCTTCTTTCGAGTTCTCGGCCCACCACGGCGCACACCAGGCCTTGCGCTGATTCCAGGCCTTGCGCAGCGCCGGCAACGACCACCCCACCGCCGGGGTCAACTCCGAATCGGGCACACCGTAGCTGCGTTCGGCGGCCCGCTGGTCCATCACGGCTTTCACCAACGCCAGCATGTGATTGTGCGTGAACCGTGCCGCCCCGGCATGAGAGGCCAACCCTCGCAGCTGTGTTGGTGTCGGATCCAACGCGAACCGATAGGCCTGCGCCGTCCAACCCTCGGGGATCTCGAACCTAGCCACCGGCAACCACCTCGGCCTGTTTGGTGGCGGTCACTGCCCGCATCGCACGGTTACGTGCACCGCGGCGGCCGTACAGGCGCGCACACATCGAGGTCAGCACCTCGATCATGTCGCGCACCAGATCATCGACAGTCTCGCCCTGGTCGGCAACGATGATCCTGCGGCTCTGGGCGGACAACGCGGCTTCGAGGTGCTCCACCCCGAAGCGCGCCAACCGATCCTGATGCTTCACGACCACCACCGAAGCAGACGGGTCCGACAGAATCCTGCGCAACTTCGGCCGCTTGCCGTTCAAGCCCGACCCTGGCCCACATGGTCGAGCAAGCACACGCCGACATCGCCCACGACGTGGCCGCACGCACCGAACAGGCCAACACCGTCGGCGCCGGCATCATCAGCCTGATCTAACCCGCGGCACCATCGGCAGGGCCGGTCACCCTCACCACTAGGGCGGCCGGCCCCGCCATTGCCGTGCCCCACAGTGCCGGCGCCCCGGGAGGGCGCCGGATGCCCGCCTACGGCGGGCGCGTCCGTAGCCCCTCACCTTAAAGCCGTCAGCAGGGGTCGCAGCCTAATCGGCCGGGGGCCCGACCGGTCAACCCACACCGACGCCGAACTACGCAGGCCGAGTGACCTTTTCGGCCCTATCAAGCTCGCTGCCGCTCGCGGGCCGAAAACCCTGCTCCGTCCGGCGTCGCCTCTTCGGGGTTGACCGCCCACCCTCAACCGATTGACCGCTCCCCAGCGCTGACCGGCGCACCACTCACCACGAGAAACGGGAGAACAACATGGACCACGCATTCGAACTCGCCTTCGACCTTCTCGCCGAAGCCGCCGACCGCATCCAACAGCAGCAGTACGGCATCACCCGCAACCTGCTCCACAACCACGGACCGATCCAGCTGACCACCGTCCACGAGTACAGCCCCGAACAGGGACACCACCTCGTCCTGCTCGCCACCGACGACTACGGGCTGCTGGCCGCCATCGAGGCCACCGCACCCGACCTCGACACCACCCCCGAGACCCGCATCCAGAAAGTGCGGGCCGGCGATTTGACCTTCCACGCCGTACCCGGCACCTGGTCCTACCGCGCCGCAGGCGCCCACACCTACACCCTGACCGCCGGAATCGGCGACGAGCCGATGTGGACCCTCACCATCGACAACGCACCACTGGCCCTGGCCTACGACGACCTCCACGAGGCCATCGACGACGTGCTCACCACCGAACCCGCTGCCGCATAACCGATCCCCGGCCGGGCCCGCCACCACCAGGCGGGCCTGGCCCTCATTCACCCACTCACCACTGGAAGGACCCACCATGACCAACACCAACGACACCGACTGGCAGGCCGACTGGGCCATCGAGATCGACCGGGGCCGCCTCGCCCTCGACGGCAGCCTGGTCGACGCCATCAACGCTCTCACCCGCGCGCAGCAGGCGCTGACCACCTTGACCAGCAAGCACGTCTACGACACCGAGTTCGCCGAGAACATCCAGGGCGACGACATCGCCTCGTTCCTCGCCGACAGCCTGCGCAACACCCGCGCCGCCTACCACATCGCTCACCGCGTCATCGAGGACGAACGCACCTAGCAGCTGCCCCGGGGCCGGGCCCGCCACCACTCGGCGGGCCCGGCCCCTGCCCGTCCTTCCCGCAGCAGCCGCACCCGCACGACATCGGCACGGCACCAACACATCTCACACTAGGAGGACCATCCATGAGCCCCGTCCCGCACACCGGATATGCCTTGCGAGGCGTATTCCCTCAGAGTAATATTAGCGTATGTTGATCGACTGGTCCGACGAGTTCAACACCTGGCTCGACCGGCTCGAAGATCACGCCGAGCACGACCCCATCAGCGCCCGGCGACTGGACTACATCACCGCGCAACTACAGCACCTACAAGAGCTGACCGAGCCACCCCAAGACGACACCGCCCACCTGCGCCGCGTCCGCCAATCCAAGACCTATCCCGTATGGCGGCTCTCCCATCCCTACGACCCGGACATCGCCGTCCGGCTCATCGTCTGGTTCCCCGACCACGAGCACGCCGTCATCGCCCTGTTCGCCGGCGACAAAGCCCGCATCGGAAACGCCTTCTACAACAGCGTCGGCACCCGCGCCGACGCCGCGATCGAAACCTGGAAACTCAGAAAGGACACCCCATCATGACCGTTGAAGACCGCGGCGGCGCTCGCCTGACCAAGCTGCTCGCCGATCCCGAGCGCGCCGAGCGCGTCACCCAGATCCGCCAGCAGATGCGCGACGACGATCGCGCCTACGCCATGAACCTGGCCCTCATCCGACACGCCGCCGACCTCACCCAGGTTGAACTCGCCCGACGCCTGGGAGTCGGACAAGCCGCGGTGTCGAAAGTCGAACGCCAACACGACCTTCTGCTGTCCACCCTGTCGAGCTACGTCGCCGCCGCCGGCGCCAACGCACGCATCGTGGTCACCGTCGGAGACCGCGACCTCGAATTTGACCTCGCCGCCCTGGCCGGGCCTGCGCCCACCGAGCCCTAACCGCCCCGGCAATACCCACCGCCGCCGGCCGGTGTCCGCGCGCGTCGCGGGCACCGGTCGGGTGTGGTGTCTTCCGATTCGCGAGCGCCGGCGCACTAGGTGCGACCGCCGGATGCCCGCCTGCGGCGGGCGTGTCCGTAGCCCCTCACCTCTAATCCGTCAGCAGGGGGCGGCAGCCTAATCGGCCGGGGGCCCGACCGGTCAACCCACACCGACGCCGAACTACGCAGGCCGAGTGACCGTTTCGGCCCAACGCCAGCTCGCCAGGGCGCTGCGCGCCGGCTGCCGCGGGCCGAAAACCCTGCTCCGTCCGCCGCCGCCTCTTCGGGGTTGACCGCCCACCCTCACCCCATTTGACCGCACCCCAGCGCTGACCGGCGCGCCACTCACCACAAGAAACGGAGAACACCCATGACCACAACCACCGCACCCACGATCACCACCACCGTCTACCTCAACGACGCCGAAGCCAGCTTCCTGGGCTTCAACCGCGCCTCACCAGCCCGCCTGCGCGCTGCGGCCACCTTCAACCTGGCCATCCCCACCGACACCCGCCCACAGCAGACCGCCATCAACGCTGCACTCGAGCACATCTTCGACGAGCTCAACTGCGAACCCACCACCACCTGGGCCACCGGATGGCGCCACGCCGGACACCGCAGCCTGTCCGTCGGCGACGTCGTAGTCATCGGCGAAACCGCCTGGGCCGTCGCCTCAGTCGGCTGGAACCCCGTGCCCACCGACGAACTCACCGCAGCGATCGACCGCCACTGACCACCCGATCGGGCCCCGCACCTCGGGGCCCGATCCCTCCCCCACCACCTGATCACCCATCCTGAAAGGACATGTCCATGGGCCAGTACTTCAACCCCGTCATCGTCGACCCGAGCGGCCGACCCCTGCGAGCCCTCAACCCCGCCGACTACGGCACCGGACTGAAACTGTCCACCCACACCCGCGCCGACTCCGCCCTCATGACCGCCGTGGAAACACTGCTCACCCTCGACGGCGGTGCCCGCCTGGTCTGGGCCGGCGATGAGGACACCACCGACGACGACCAGCCCGGCCTCTACTGGCGCATCGAACCCCACCACTTCGTGCGCTTCGCCGGGCTCATCGACCCCGAGGAACCAGTCGAGCCCAACGCCGAAGCGCCAGCACTCACCCGCCACCGCTACCTCTGCAACGCCGATAAGCGCCAGTACCTCGACAAAAACCACCTCGGCAGCGACGACCACGGAATCCGGCGCTCCCCACTACCGTGGCTCACCGCCGAAGGCGCCACCGCCACCAGCGGACGGCACACCACCTGGGCCCGCGACCGCATCTACCTCACCAACGACCACCCCGGCCCCGCCTGGACCGAAGTGCCCGCCCTGCTCTGGATCTGACCCACCGCCGCCGGCCGGTGTCCGCGCGCGTCGTGGGCACCGGTCGGTGTGGTGTGTTCCGGTCCGCGGACGCCGGCGCACTAGGTGCGACCGGCGGATGCCCGCCTGCGGCGGGCTCGTCCGTAGCCCCTCACCTTTAACCGTTCAGCTGGGTCGCCCAGTGTGACCGACGAGG
>NZ_JBGGKV020000028.1:0-6957 GCF_041287165.2 Mycobacterium bulgaricum
CGCGGCTCTACACCAGCGACGCGCAACGCTGCGACGAATACCCGCGCTGGTTGCACACCTATAATCACCACCGCGGCCATCACAGCACTCGGCGGTCAAGCACCAGCCAGCCGCGTACCTAACCTCTCAGGTCAGTACAGCTAGCTCGAGCCACACAAAGGCGAAGAGCCCCATAGCCGCCGGCCAGTAACCCCATCGTTGCGGATACGGGCGGGGTAGCGGTCCAAGGTCCCCTTTGCGGACGACTCCGCAGAACCGATACACGGTGCGCAGGGGAGACAGCAGGCGCCAGACGGGTCCGATGCACACCGACACCGCGACCAGCCCGACCCAGAGCAGGACGTAGAACGCGCCGGCCAGCGCATTGTCGCTGCCTTGTGGACCCCATAGGGCGGCCGCCGCCACCCAGAGGGCGAAAGTCAGTGCCGCTAGCGCAGCGATCCAACGCAGCACCGCGTTATCGACGGTCCGGGTTACCCACTCTGGTAACTCGCGGCCCGGCTTCGCCGGGTCGAAGCGCGGGTTCTTCCACGCGAGCGCGACGACGGCGAACGTCGCCGTAAGCGCCCACGCCGCGCCGATCAAGGCGAAAGACAGCGGTACAGGGAGATCTGTCGACCCGCCGACGCCATGGGCAAGGATGTCGACACGTGGGGTCACGGGCGAACTTGAATGGTGACGACAGTGCGGTTGACATCGTGGAGCTCGACGTCGACCTGACCAGGCACGTCGACGGTGAATTCGAAATTCTGGTCCGGGCGCGGTTCGACATTGAACGTGTGCTCAGGCACAGAATGCACGTGCAGCTGGTCGGCAACGTCGCTGGTCACCTGGAGCACGATCGGTTTCCCGATGGTCGCCTGGGTCTGCCCGTTTGTCGGGGTAACCGTGCCGCCGCTGATGGCGATTTCGACGATCGTGGCTTCTTCGGGAAGTGGCGCCTGATGAGCCCGCGGCGATTGGGTAGCGCCGGCCGCAGAAGGCGTGGGAGCCGCTGACGGACTGGTCGATGCCGAATCGGTCGTCGTCGAGCCGCAGCCGGCCAGCAGGACGAACAGCGCCACCGGGGCGAGGGTCACGACAGATCTGGCTGTTCAGTGGTCATGGGCGTTCGTTCCTCTCAACGACGGGATTCTCGGCGGAACCCGCATCTACAGCGGGTTCGCGACGACGATTTCGGCGCGCGATATAGAACACGACGCCGACAATGATCAGCGCGGGCGCAAACGCGGGCAGGGACATCCACAGCCCTACATCGGTTGCGAGATATGTGACTACGGGAGGCTTCATGATCTTCGAGCCGATTCCCTCGTCGCCGTGATCGCATCCCGATCAACCGCGGCGAACTTCAACATCTGCGACTCCCCACGACATGCATCAGCACCTACGTACTGTCTCCGTAATTCGCGTGGACGAAACATACCGGAACCTCCGGTACCGCGTACCGCTAGGTGAGTCGAACGCCTCGTCGGGCATCGATGGGTGCGAGGCCGAACATCTCGTGAAAAGCCCGGTTTGCATGGGAGCTGTCACTAAAGCCGGCGGCGTGTGCGGCATCGGTGATGGTTCCACCATCACGGGCCACCGCCATCGCACGAATGAGTCGACTCCACCGCACGTAGGCGGGAAACGACATACCGACCTCCTGCGCCATCAGCCGTCCGAGTCGGTCGGCGGACAGGTGCACCGCCTTGGCTACGTCGGTCAGCTTGACCGGGCCGCTGAGCATGTCGGGCAGCATGCCGACCACCGCTTCGACGCTGGGGTGCAGCGCGCCACTCGCCTGCTCCTTCGGCCCGACCAGTCGCGCAATCACGTCATCCGCAGCTGAGGAAAGAGGTTGTCTCGCATCGATGTTGAGGATGCCGGCACCGAGGCGCACCCATTCGTGGACATCAGGGCGGATAGTGCTGCCGAAGAGACGCGTCACTTGCCGGCCGACGACGCTCGTAGGTTCCAGGTACACCATCACTCCAGAGCCTGTGCCGGTGTCGATAGAGTGCGCAGCGCCCGCGGCGATCACCGCCGCAGACGCGGACAGCCTTTGGCCATCGGCGTCGGACAGGGATACCGCACCATCAGTGAGAGTCACAATCTGAAGGGCTGCGTGCGCGTGCTTGTGGGCCGAGCCGATCCGTCCCCGGAAAACGAGCCGCCCCGGCTCGATCAGCGCCTCGCCAGCCCACGTCACGTCCTTGAGTATGCCGTGTGCCGCCATCGCTAGGTTCAGATGCGCAATCCCGAGCGTCTCGGTATCGCCTACCGTGCGACTTCCTCGGGTGATACGGTCGCATCGTCGTTCATGGCACCGAATTTGCATGCGCCACTTGCCCGGAACGGTTCCGCCAGCTGCGCGAGATATCCCGCCGGGTAGTTGGGTTTTGCCGCCATGCCGAGATCATCCGAGCGAAAACGGCGGTCAGGATCGAAGGAGAACGTGCGCAAAGCGTGATCCCATGTCAACGTGAATAGTCCGAAGTTGACATCACCAATACCAGCCCACTTGAGGTGGTGGAAACGGTGGCCTTCGTTGAGTGCCAGCACTTTACGTAGAGGTCCGACGCGGTAATCGGCGTTGGAGTGCTGAAGCAGAAGCTGTACCGCGATCGCCACCGTGAGTACCTCTGCAACGGGTTTCGTCAACCCAAGGATCAGCAGGGGTGTGATGCCTGCCGCCAGTTCAAGTGCTCCGTGCAGCGGGTGCTTCATGAGGCCATTGAAGCCGTAGAAACGCTTGACACTGTGGTGGACAGCATGGAAGCGCCACAGCCACCCGACTCTGTGACTTGCCAGATGTACCAAAGTGACTCCAAGGTCGGTGACAAAGATTGCGATGACAACCTGAACAACAAACGGCAACGACGAAGGCCACCATGCACTGAATGGATTAAGCATCGCCAGGACGGGAACGACGAGCACAGTCAACAGCAACGACGTTTCGTTGATCAGAGCATGTGCGACATCGCGCCGACTGTCACCGATCGGCTCGTTCCAAACATCGCTGTAGGGCAACACCCGCTCAGCCGCGAACGACAAGCCGATCGCAATCAGAATGAGCCCCGCCATGCAGACCTCTGCCCACGCGGCGTGCGCCAACGCGATGGCTGCGCCGTTGACGCCTATCAACATGATCGGCGCATAGCCGTATCGGACGATCGTTGTAACCATGATTACAGCGTCGGCGCAGAAAGATGTCCACCGCTTGAACAGATCCGTTCAATCGCGAAGAGCTGGCGTTCAATGCTAATTAGACAACGAAGTAACGACAGCCAGCTGCTATAAGCCGTGCGGCGTCCCGCCACCTACCGGGGCGTGTTGTTATGCACGATAACGTTACGGTTTGGCGCCACGCTGACGCGCCTATAACGATATGAGAGTTAGCCTGATGCCCAAGCGCAGTCACCGGGAGCACACGACAGCGGGGATCGACTGCAAGGTGTTCGATCTTGTGCAATCCCTTGCAGAAGCGTGCTTATGCGGCAATGCGAGTATTTCATTGGGGTACCTTCGACGGCGAGACGCGGACGGCGACTGTCCAATACATAGGGTTCAGTGAAGATGTCCTCTTTCACGGGCGGCTGCATCGCCGAGGGGTGAGCATCACGGGGGATCGGCAAAGCTACAAATACATGACGGGCTTGCCGGTCCAGGCCTGCTCGGACCGATGCATTCCAGAACACCACCCGGCGGTTGGCACCATAGAGAAGCGTCGTGGATAACGACTGATATCCATAGCGCGGTTGACTTGTCCCCCACGACCCGATCGAGTCGATGCGACAATATGCGGGAATCGAATATGCAGGTTTACCGGTATTAGTCTGCTCATTGCATCCGGTGAATTTGGCATCCTCGCACGGTCAGGACAACAAACATTCCCCAGCCGAGCGAGCGTCCAACAAGAACGAGCTGCAAGACGCTCCCCTGGGGCGGGGAGCAGGCCGCCGCCCCTAGTTAAGGGTGCCGCAGTTCTCCGTAGCGGATAGGTGTCAGATCCTCGCTGTGGCTGACGTGGAGCTGACCGGGGCGGGTCCGTTGTTCGTAGGCGGTGATGACCAGCCAATTCCCCCGGCGGCAGGCACCAGTACGCCTTGCACATGCAGGAACCATGCGGCATGGCCCACCGCTTGGCACGCCGGCCAGTCGTCGCCATAGATGTCGTCGTCCTCGAGCCCCACCGCTTCGCGGGCGTCAGAGGTGATGAGATCCAGGACGGCCAGGTCGGTGGCCTCGATGGTGTGCAGTCGATACGAAGCTTCGAGCATCTTCTCGCGGGTCGTCGACGCCGCCCGCGCGGCGCGTTCTACTTCGACCATGCACGCTTGCGTGGAGTCGGCCAGATAGATCGCCGAGAAGAGTCCGGCAGGGTTTCCATCTTCCGCCGAATCTGCGCGCCCCTTCCCCGACAAGGGGTCACGGTGGGCGCCCCTGTAGCGAGCGCACGTGCCCGACCACCGGCTGGTGCCGCGCGCGTCGATGCGCTGCACCAGGTCCTCGTCGAGCGCATCGCTCACACGAAGATCCCTTCGGCCATGGCGTCGATGAGGGCCAAGACGCGCTGGTACTCGCCGTCACGCACCAGGTCGGCGGGCTTGGCGTGGGCCAGTAATCGATTCGGGGAGAACATCCAGACGTTGGCCTGGTCTCGGGGAAGCACTTCGGCCAGCGCGTCGGCGACGTAGGCCAGTTCGATGAGTCGTTGTTTGTTGAGTCGTTGTGGAACGACCTGTCCCGAGGTCCAGCGCGCCACCGAGCGCGCCGACGCGTCGACGATGTCGCCGACCTCTTCGTAGGTCAATCCCAAGCGCTCGATCGCACTCGACACGGTCGAGGCGAGCGCGTTAGCTCCCACATCGTCTGCCTGTCTTGCTTTTGTCTGCGTGTGTGTCATGCATTCTGTCATGAAACAACGCCCGAGGTCGAGAGGACGTTTTCACACGATGGGCATTCAGTTTCGGCTCGGACCCAACGACCACAAGCAGGTCGAAGATTTCCTGTCGCGTGAGCACGCTGGCACCGACGCCATCACCCTGGACACCAAAGCTGCACGTCACCAGGCCGCTGCGGCGGCAGCCGCCGTGGAGGCGGGCCTGCGGGTGTACTGGGAGCCCGCCGCTGAGCGGCTTGCCGACGAGGGCTTCGGCCTCGACAAGCTGCCGTGGACCGGCCGTCCCTACGGCATCAATGCCCTTGCCGAGGATCAATCGGCACGCCGCGCTGGTAGACCTGACGGTGCAGAAGCACCCGGAGCTCGTCACCCACGTCACGGCCCCGCACTTCTACGTCACCGACGAACGCACTGCACGACTGAACGTCGATCTCGCCGAACGCACCCGCCTGGCCGTCGGCAAGGACAAGCCCACCCGGGCCGTGATCGCCGTTCACGCTCAACGTCAAGTTCACCGACCTCAATAAGGAGTACGGCCTCACCGTCGAGAACGCGGTGCTGCACTACGCTCCCGAGCCGGTACCGAACGCCAACGCCAGCCTGACACTGCTAAAGCCACGCTGGACGATATTCAGCTGGGCACCATCACCCTTGACGACGCCAAGAAGCAGAACAAACTCACCATCGATGGCCAAGAAGCGTCGTTCAACGATTTCCTTGGCCTACTCGACACCTTCCCGTTCTGGTGCAACATCGTCACCCCATAGCCCGAAGCCGGCGTGGCCGTTCACCGAAGACTGACCTGAGATAAAACCGGCCCTAGCCATCGGCACCGATGGCACCTGTCCCAGATGTCGAGTCCGACACCGTGGGCCCGCACACCACATGGCGGTGAAACGCGCGATCTCCGAGGCGTGCGCCAGCCGGTCCACGATAACCTCGCCGCGCTCCTCAAGGACCGGTGAACCTAACAGCCGGCACCGACGTTCACCGCGGCCCGCGTATTCGGCCACCGCACCACGCCGCACGCCCCATCAGACAGCGTCCGCGTCGACACGACCGCGACCCCGCAGCCGCGCTGCGGCGACGCATCGCTCAGTGCGCCCAGCAGGCCGGCGGGAGTGCGGGATCGCGGCCCCGCGGCAGCGTCCCCGCGACGGCATCAACTTGCGCGCTGCCCTGCGCCGTCGCAACGCCGCGCCGAGCGCCCTTCTGTCGTCGGGTTCAGGACGTAGCGCACCCTTGAGACTTCCGTCGCCGCGCCACCGCCGAACCGTCACGCTGGCGCCGCTCCGGCCGGCGGTTCGCCCGCGTCCGGGCCGACCTCCCCGTCCGCCGCCGCCTCCCCCGTTCCGGACACATTCCGACCTAGTGCCTGCGAACCGTTCCGCGATACCGGATTTGCCGCTTTCGGCGCATGCCGTGCCATCACGCGAACGATTGCGATCCCGAGGTCGTGTTTGGTGGCGATCGTCGTCAGCGTCTCACCCCGCTCACGCATCCGTTCGACGGCCGCGCCCGCCGCTTCGCGATCGTCGCCTACCCGTTTAGCTTCTTCGCGCGCCAACTGCGCGTCGGCCTGCGCGCGCAGCTCCGCGCGCCGCTGCTTCTTCCACTCGCCAATCGCGTCGAGTTTGTCGATCGCGTGAAGCAGGATCGTCGCGTCCTTAAGGTTCGCCTTCTCCCGCGCCGCAAGCTCCTCGTTGGCGCGCCGAGCCGCTTCCACAGCCCGGCGCCGGGCCTCCGCCTTGGATGTTCTCGCTGCCGTCATGGTTGAGGACCTTAGAAGTGTTCGGGCCGTGCAGGCCACCACCACAGCCACATTCGTCGCCCACGACTTTTTTCGTCCGCCCTCCTGACCGCTTCACCGTCGCCACCCTCAACCCACCGTCACCCACCCCACTCGCCAACCACCGCACCCACCGCCAGCCGCCCACCTCACACCCCGTTTACAGCCCGCCGACAGACCACACACCTCTTGCACTATGGGTCGGAAGGTCGCGAATCAACCTGAAGTTGACGCGTATATCTGGCGCATGGGACCAGCGCCGGATGCGCTTCATTGAACCACT
>NZ_JBGGKV020000029.1:0-6755 GCF_041287165.2 Mycobacterium bulgaricum
CATGCAGCCTCACCCGACCCACCCGGGTCACAGCCCAACGTAACAACACGAAGTAACTGCAACTACGAACTTAAGGACGCCCATGCGTATGCCCCGTGCGGTGGCAACTTTCAACCGGCGTTTCACCAATCCGTTGGCACGGTCGATAGTGCCCTGGCTCCCGCTATTGGGAACGCTCGAACACGTCGGACGCAAGTCCGGAAGCACCTACCGAACGCCCCTCCTCACCTTCAAGACCGGAGACGGATTCGTCATCCTTATCGGCTACGGGCCGGAATCGGACTGGGTGAAGAACGTATTCGCCGGCGGCCCAACAGCTTTGCACAAGATGGGCCGCATCGTCGCGTTGGGGAGCCCGAGGATCGTGGGTAAGGCTGATGCCTCCCAACTCATCTCACCCGCCTCCCGGTTGTTCTATCGCCTGTTCCCGTACAACGAAGCCGCCTTGATACTGAGGAAAATGGACCACGGCATGACTCGATGAGCCGTCCCCCGAACTGCGAGCGCCTCAATTGTCGACGCCTGTCAGAGGCGAACCGACTCGCCGCGGGGCACTTCAGGGACGCGGTCACCCATCCCACGGCGATTCATCTCGTTCTTGAAGTCACTGAGCGAAGACGCGAAGACGCCGTAGTCGTCGAAGTGCACAGGGATCGCCTTCGGCAGCCCGAGAAGTTCGACGGCGTCAGTTCCTGCCGCGCCGTCCATGGTGACCGTGAGGCCGAACGGGAGGCGTCGGCCCGCGGGCAGTCGCGTCCCACCGAGGTGCAGAACGCCGGCTTCGATTCCTCCGAACCGGGTTGGGATGTCGGCCAGCTCGGGAATGACCAATGTGTCACCGGAGATGTACAGCCGACGCTGACCAGGATCCTCGACGGTGCCGAACTCCAGCATCGAACCCATGACCGGCGGCAGCAGCCGACGTGTCCATGTCGGGGCGTGCCGCCCCGGCAACGACGTGACCGTCAGGCTCGTCGTGCCTCTGACAATAGTTCGGGTGCCCCACGTCTCAAGCCCCAGCGCGGCATGAAAACCTTTCTGTACCAACCGGTTCGCAGCTGCGTGGGTCGTGATCACCGGAATATCGCGGTCGAGACCGCGTTCGGCGACGCGGTCCCAGTGGTCGCCGTGCATATGCGACAAGACGATCACGTCGACAGGGGGTAGCTGCTCGACGCTCAATGCCGGCTCACGGAGGCGCTTGGAAACGAGACCGTACCCGAGGTAAGCATGCTGGCCGCGGTGCAGGAAGTTGGGGTCGGTCAGCACGGTCAGACCGTCCGCCGCGATCAACGTCGTTGCATTGCCGATGAAAGTCACCGTCAGTTCCACGCCGGTCTCCTCTTCGCCTCCCTCCGCGCTTACCCGCACGTCCTCACTTCATGCACACACATGAAGTGAATCGGAAACGTCCCGGTCTGCAGGCACTGGCTCCGCAACGCGAACGTCGGCACCGCGAATCCACAAATCTTGAATAACGCCGCGGGTGGGGGTTTCGCAGAAAAAGCCCGCCACCGAGTAGAACGGGTCTTGTCGAAGCGCGAGAATTGCCTCTCGGCAGCGAGGTCAATGGGACACTGACGATGAGTTGGCTTGACGGGGCGGACCATCGCGACACGGATCCCGCTTTCGGGGCCGCCTTCGTTGAAGAGGTTTGACGGTGCAAAGTTTGATCGCGGCGATGAACGCGTCGCTCGATCCTGCGGCTTTGATGCGCAGAATCGCCGAACAGATGTGCCTGCTCACACCCAAGGCCGGTGGCGCAGCCGTCAGCATCTTGACCTCGGAGAACGAGTTCGTCGTCGTATCGGCACACGGCCTCGTGGAGTCGCTGCTCGGACTGTCGCTGCCGCGTGAGGGCACGATGCAAGGCCGGGCCATCGCGACCGGCCAACCGCAGGTCAGCATGGACGCTTTGAACGACTCGTCGATCACCGAGGAAGTCCGTGAGATCGGTGCGAGGCTGGGAATCAAGTCACTGGTCGTCATCCCGCTGCTGCACCGCGCGGAAGTCATCGGCGCCCTGTCGCTGACCGCATCGGAAGCCTTCGAGTTCAATGACCGCGATGTCGCCGCGATGGCGGCCTCTGGACGGTTCATCTCGGCCCTGATCGGCGCGCACACGGAGATGTCTTCGCTGCTGGATGGTTTTCTCAACGACCCCAATATGTCTGGTCGTGACGCAACCGCTCGCTTCATCGGCTCGGTGCTGTGGCCTGAGTTGACCGAGAATGACGAATTGCATCAGAGTCTCGACGACTTGATGGGTACCCCATCGAACCTCAGGACCGCTTTTCAACCCATCGTGGACCTCGACACGGGCGCGGCTGTGGGATTCGAGGCGCTGAGTCGGTTTCCCGAACACTATGGACTCGCCCCACGCAAGTGGTTCGACATTGCCCTCCGGCTCGGCCGCAGCCTGTCTCTGGAGGTTGCCGCCCTCGAGCGCGCCCTCGCATCCGCAGCGGCCATGCCGCACGGCTGCTTCATCGCGGTCAACCTGAGCCCGTTGACGGCCATGGACCCCGCTGCCCAGGAAATACTGCTCAAACAAGCACGCCCGCTCGTCGTGGAGATCACCGAGCACGAACCATTCCCGGACAATCTCGCCGATGCTTTGAAACCACTGCGCGACAGCGGTATTCGACTCGCCATCGATGACGCCGGGGCCGGTTTCGCGAGCTTCACCCAGATGCTTCGGGTCCGACCGGACATCATCAAGATCGACGGGACACTCACCGCGGGCATCGACGATGATCCCATCAAGCGTGCACTTGTCTCGGCGGTGGTCCGCCTCGCCGAGGAGCTGGACGCCGTGACTGTCGCCGAGGCGGTGGAAGAACCTCGGCAAGCGCATGTGTTGCAGCAGCTGGGGGTGCGGCTCAGTCAGGGTTACCTTTTCGGTCGTCCCGAAGTCCCGTCCACCAGCAGTGGGCGTTGACGCCGCACCACCGGTGGCCTTTCGGACGCGTCCGCCGGAAGCGGCCGTTCCCCTGATGGGTCGATGATCGGCTTTCAAGGGATATCCCCGATTCCTTCATGGGTGGTTTGCTGCCTATCTTGGGAGGTGCGGAGTGATTCCACACGGAAAGTCTCGCCCGCACCGTGCAACGCGGTCAGGACACCTGGGGGCAGATGATGAACTCGTCGGGCTGAATAGGCGCAACCGCGGTACTTGCTGCCGCGTTATGCTGAATCTCGACAAAAGCAAGCGGCCCTTGTCGATTCGACAGCATCAATGCGTATCAGCAAGGGCCGGCGGATCGGCCGCTTGCAGAGTCGGTCGGGGGACGGCGCGTTCATTTTCACAGGGGGAATCACGCAGATGGGTAGTCGTGCAAAGCGGTGTCGTCGGTTCGTGGACCGTGGGGTCCGCCGTCATCGAGAGGTTGGTGGGGTGAAGCGAACGGCGGTAGGAGTCGCTGTGAGTGCGACGTTGATGCCGTTTCTCGCACCAGCGCCTGCGGGGGCGGCGGTGGTGCCTGCGGTGCCGGGTCCTGCCACGGTGCTGACCGTCTTTCCGTGGGAAGGGTCGATGGAAGACGAGCTTCAGGGAAGCCTCTGCCAATCGCCGAACACCTGCCGTCGAGTTGATCAATTCCTCTGGGATCCAAGTGGACTCGCGACGATTGATAAGACCATCGACACCACGCCCGGCATCAAGGTCGTGTTCTCCTACAGTGAGGGGGCGCGATCGGTGACCAGATGGCTGAACAAGCACGCGGGCGACGCCGATGCGCCGTCACCCGATGAGCTCTCGTTCGTGGTGATCGGCAATCCGACCCGCTTATACGGTGGTTCGGACAGCGATGTGATGCCGCAGACGCAGTACCAGGTGATCGACATAACCCGTCAGTACGACATGGCCTCGGACTTTCCCGACAATCCGCTGAACCTGCTTGCCTTGCTCAACTCTCTGGCCGCCTTCACCGTCATCCATACCGATTACGAGGGTGTGGACATGTATGACGACGCCAACATCGTGTGGAAGGAGGGCAACATCACGTATGTCTTCGTGCCGACGAAGAATCTGCCGCTCCTGGAGCCGCTGCGGCAGCTGGGGCTCACCAGTCTGGCCGACGCTTTGAACGAGCCGCTGAAAAAGCTTGTGGAGCAGGGCTACGACCGGTCCTATCTGCCGACGTCGGAGCTGCCCGGGCCCGCGCCTGTGTCGACCTTGTCCGCGGAGCCGGCTCCCGAGCCGACGGCACGAGTGGCCGATCAGGACGTCGCGCCGCACGATGCGGACCCCGCTGCGGCCGAACCCGCCGCAGTCGCCCCCGGGTCGGGTACGGGTTCCGATGAACCCGGCGACGTCGCAGACACCTCACCGCCTCGCGTCCGCCAGACAACGAAGAGAAGCATCGACGAGGAGAAAAGCGGCTCCGCGGTGCGCGCAACAGAGCAGGTCGCCGACCTGTCCAGCGCTGACGAAGACGATGACCCCGCTGAATCCGACACCGATAGCGGAACGGGGGAGGCGGCGACGGACGGTGATACCGCGTCCACCGGCGACGGGTCTGCGGACGGCGACAGCGACAGCGACGCCTAGCTGCGGCGGCGAACCTCGTCACTCGGACGGCGGATAGACCGTGCGCGTGCGTTCGGGCCGGTCGACCCTCCCACGGGCAGCCATCGGACGTTGCGATACCGAACGTATGATCTGCAGTCTCCGGCTGCCTGAAAATGCTTGCGAGTGTTCTGCACCTATTGACACTTTCGAAGAGTGGTCATACGTTTCTCGGTAGCGTGTCCGTAAGGACTCGGAAGCCTGCGAGAGTCGAGCAACAATGACCATGACGAGCGCCGCTCCCAGTGTTTTCGACGCCGGCCTACCGGCGTTCAAGTACAGCTTCACCGCCACCCCGCACGACATCTTCGACGATGTCCGGGCGGCGCAGTCGCAGGCGCCTATCGCCATCGGCCCTCTCGGCCCGGAAATCCTGTCTTACGAGCTTGCCCGCGAAATGTTGCGCGACAACAGATTTCGCCTCCCTCCAGGTATCACCCTCGCGGCGCAGGGTGTCACGTCCGGTCCGCTGTTCGACAAAATGGCGACGAGCCTCCTGGGACTGGGCGGCGCACCACACATGCGTCTTCGCAAACTGGTCTCGAAGGCTTTCACGCCCCGCGCAACGGCACGCCTTCACGACACCATTCACGCGGTGGTGAACGAGTTGGTCGACCAGGTGATCGACGACGGACGATGCGACGTCGTGACTGCCATTGCGCGTCCGTATCCCACCCCGATCATGTGCGCCCTGCTCGGAGCGCCTCGGCAGGACTGGCAGCTGTTCGCCGACTGGACCGAAGAAGTCTTCAAAGCCTTCAATTTTCAGGCCGATGTCACCTTCGACGAGTCCGAGATCATGCGAGCCTGGGGCGAACTCGACGCGTACGTCGACGACATGGTCGCCGCTCGCAGAGGCCGGCTTACCGACGATCTGCTCTCAAAATTGATTCGTGCAGAAAGCGACGGTGAACGGCTGAACGCCGACGAACTCCGCATGTTGGTCGCCGGGTTCCTGATGGCGGGTACGGACACCACACGAAACCAGCTCGCCGCGTCGGTGCAGGTTCTCTGCGATCATCCGGGGCCATGGGCGACGTTGCGCGAACGTCCTGAGCTCGCGATGCAGGCGGTCGAGGAGAGCATGCGCCATTCGCCGGCGGCATGCATCGTGCCGCGGGCCGCCGCCGGCGACGTCGAGTTCGCCGGCTACACCTTCCCCGCGGGCACCTTCGTACTCGTCAACACCTTCGTGGCCAATCGTGACCCAGCGATTTACGACGACGCCGACCGCTTCGACATCACCCGCGACGACGTCCCGCCGATCCTGACCTTCGGCGGCGGAGCCCACTACTGCCTGGGGGCGAATCTGGCGCGCAGGGAGTTGGCAGAGGCGCTCATAGTCCTTACCCGGCGTCTCATGGCGCCCCGCCGTGCCGGCCCGGCGCCATGGAAGTCCGTGCTGGGAATGACCGGTCCCACAACACTTCCGATCGAATTCAGCGGCGAGAGCGCCCCCGCGGGTGCGTAGCAGAGGCTGGGCAGGGTCCACACCGACGTCAGACGAAGAAGCGATCGACCGCATTCTGGACGCGGTCGACGACGTCGTGGCCGAGCACGGGCCGACGATACGTCTCGCCGATGTTGCCCGAAAGCTCGGAGTGACGCGCCAGACGGTCTATCGCTATTTCCCGAATGCCGATGCCCTGCTTATTGCCAGCGCTATGCGTGCGGCCGACGGATTCATCGACCAGATCTTCGAACATGTCGGCGGGGGCAATGACCCGGTCACCGCGATCGTCGACTGCGTTGCATTCGGCGTCGACAAACTCGCCGGCGATCCGCAACTGGAGGGCCTGCTGACCTCTCGGCCGGAAGGCAGAGCCCTCACCTCGCTGACCTCCGATACAGCCATCACCTTCTGCCTGTCGTTCTTCCACCGCCTCGACGTCGATTGGACGCTGCACGGCTTCGACGAGACCTCCCTTCGCGAACTTGCCGAGATGACATTGCGCACAGTGCAATCGATCTTGACCGACCCAGGACCGGGCCCTCGCGACGCGGCCGGTCTGCGGCGCTTTGTCGCTCGTTGGCTCGGTCCGGCGATCCTCTACCCGCGGACGTCCTCACTGGTGGTCGGGTGATGGTTGGGCAGAACCTGTGGCAACGAAATCAGCCCCCGGCCGAAGCCGGGGGCTGATTCGTTCAAACCAGGTGGAACCAGGAAAAACCCTGTGTCAGTTCA
>NZ_JBGGKV020000030.1:0-4650 GCF_041287165.2 Mycobacterium bulgaricum
GTAAGTTGGTTATTCGCATGGTATGCGAATAGATCAGTTTCTGATAACACCTCCACCGGCGATCGGTCATGTTGCGGCAGAGCATGTTTCGCCTCGTTAGGGCACACCGCCGGTAGGCAGGCCCGGACGCGGCATGGCTGGTGATCAGTGCGGCGATTCGCTGGCGTGAGCTGGGATTTTGCATCGTTTCTCTGCGTTATCTGCATCCCGAGTGCAGAATATGCATTCAGTTGGGAGGGTTTCTCGTGGACGATTCGATGGGTCGGTTGGTGTATCTGCCGGCGGGTGCGTCGGGTCCGGATCCCGAGGCGTTCCTCGAAGACGTACTGACCGGATGGCGGCATGCGCAGCTGGCGCAGGGCACCTCCAGCGGCACGATCGACCGGCGTTACGCCGTCGTCCTGCGGATGGCGGACTTCGTCGGCACCGCTCCGTGGCAGTGGACGCCGGCCGACGCGGATGACTTCTTCGGTCATCTGCGTGGGGTCCTCAACCGCGCCCACAGCACCGTGCGGGCCTATCAGACCGACGTGAAGCTCTTCCTCGACTACGCGACCAATCCGGCCTATGACTGGAACGAGCACTGCGGCAGACTGTTTGGCACCGTCTTCAGCCAAGTGGTCACCGAATTCAACAAGGCCAAGCATGTCCAGGCCGACGACTCCCGTGCGGTAAAGCGCCCCTTTACGCTCAGTGAGCTGCAACAGTTCTTCGACTTGGCGGACCTCGAGCCGGAACGGATCCTGCGCGCCGGGCGCAAGGGTGCTTTGTCGGCGTGGCGGGACGCGGTGGCGTTCAAGACCCTCTACGGCTGGGGCCTTCGCCGCAACGAGGTCCGCCACTTGCAGTTGGTCGACTTCTCGCGCAACGCTCGGGCGCCCTTCTTCGGCGACTGGGGTCTGGTGCGGATCCGCCACGGCAAGGCGATGCGCAATTCCCCACCCAAACAGCGCACAGTGCTCACTGTCTTCGACTGGGCCGCCGAGGCAGTGGCGGACTGGGCCGAGCGGGGACTTCCCCGCTACGGCCAGCCCGTCAACGACCTCTTCCCCACCGAGAAGGGCGGTTTGGTGCCCGACCGCAATCTGTGGCAGCGGATGCGCGATTTGGTCGATGAACTCGGATTTCCACCTGGTTTGGACTTGCACTCTTTTCGCCGCTCGTATGCGACCAACCTGCAAACCGAGTACAGCTACGACGTCAGCTTCGTGCAATTGCAGCTAGGCCACGAGCACGCCGCGACCACGTCCATCTACACCGTAGCTGCGCCCGATTACCGGGCCCGCGAACTTGAGCGAGTCCTCAGCTCGACACTGACCCGCAGCAAGGCCAACCTCGGCGACACCAGACGACAGGAGTCCCAATGAGACGAGAAATCGAATACCACTGGCGGGTACGAGAATTCATGGCCCGCGCTGGCATGAAGAACAGCCGCGACCTGGTCGCACCGCTCCGCGAACGCGGCATCATGCTCTCCGAATCACAGATCTACCGCATCGTCGGCCAAGAACCCGACCGGATCTCGTTCAAGGTCCTCGTCGCGCTGTGCGACATCTTCGGTATCGAAGCCGGTGATCTGATCACCTACACCGCCGCCGACGCCCGCCACACCCGCACCAAGGCCGTCAACGCCCCCAGCGACGTTCCTCTGCTCAACGCCTATCGACCGGTGAAGGCCCGGATCGTCTCCGATGACTGACACCCCTCGACGCGGGCGCCCCCGCACCGTCGGCAACATCGAATGCAGCCGATGCCACCACCTCGTGCCCAAGACCCGGGTGCGCTGGCCCGAGGGGGTCATCTGCGGCCCCTGCTTCACCACAGCGGCACGCACCTACGGCACGTGCTCATTCTGCGGAACCGAACGCCTCGTGCCCGGCCAAACACCCACCGGAGCAGCCTTGTGCCGCGACTGCGCCGGCATCACCACCAACCTCGACTGCGACAACTGCGGCCGGGAAGCCGAACGGCTACGCGACGGACAGTGCGCTCGGTGCGTCGTCACCGCCGACCTCGAACACATCCTCGCCCCGCACCACCCACCCGACATGCGCCTCAAACGACTCATCGTCGAACTCGCCGCAGTCCCCCGCCCAGAAAGCATCATCACCTGGATGCGCCAACCGGCCACCGCCGACTTGCTCACCCTGATCGGCGCCCGAGAACTACAGCTCAACCACGAAGCCTTCGACGCAATGCCCCCATCCAAGGCCGTCGAGCATCTACGCGAGATGCTCGTCGCGCACCGCATGATGCCCGACCGCGGGGACCGATATCTGGCCCGCTTCGAACAGTGGCTCGACCAACGGCTGCAGACACTGCACGCCACCCCCGCGATCGCCACCCCCCTCGAACAATTCGCCCGATGGCACCACCTACGGCGCCTACGAGAGAATGACGACCCCACACGCAACATGGACAACGCCACCCGGTGCGCCAAACAAGAGATCACCGAAGCCGGCAAGTTCCTCACCTGGCTGCTCACCGAGCACGACACCACCATCGACCACCTCACCCAAGGCCAGCTCGACACCTACCTCAGCGAAGGCACCACGACCCGCACCCTCATCCGCAACTTCATCCAGTGGCGCGCCCGCGCCGGCATCGCAACACGCCTCAAGACCCGCTACCGCGTCGCCCGCAGCACCCCACTAGCCTCCACGCGAGAGCACCTCGACCTCATAAAACAGGTCATCGAAGCCGACCACGTCATCCTCTCCACCCGCATCGCCGCGCTCCTACTCATGCTCTTCGGCACACCACTCGACCGGATCTGTCGACTCACCATCGACGATGTCGATTCGACACCCACCCGAACCACCATTGCCCTGGGCGAGGTACCCGCCCCCATCCCGCCGGCGCTACTCCCCCTGTTTCGCCAACACCTCGAACAGCGCGCCAACCGCCGGACGATGAACCACCAATCCGCCTGGCTATTCCCGGGATACACTGCAGGACAACATATCTCCGAACAGTCACTGATGAAACGGCTACGAGGCCTCGGGATCGACATCAAAGCCGCCCGCAACGCAGCACTACACGACCTCACCAAGGAAATCGACGCCGCCTCGCTGGGCGACCTCCTCGGCTACTCCACCCAAGTCATGAACATCCACGCCGCTCGCGCCGCAGTACCCATGGCCACCTACCCCGCCATCGGAGCCCTCCGACGCGGACGCGCAGAGGATGCGGACCCGAAACACACTGCGGCTGGCACTCCCACCCCGCCAACACAAGGCCGGATGTGATCATGCCCGGCCAGCCGAATGAAACGGGGATAGCGATAGCGCGCCGCCTAGTAGCGGAACGCTACCCGCAATCACGGGCAGCGTGGTTGGGTGGCAGCGTAGCCGCTGGAACCCACACAGAGACATCGGATCTCGACATAACTGTCCTACTCGAGGGGCCACCGGCACCATACCGACATTCTGAAACCATTGACGGGTGGCCAGTCGAATGGTTCGTCCAGACCGAGGAATCTCTGCTGCGATTCTGCGACGATGACCGCACACGGCGGCGGCGCCCCACCACGATGCGCCTCGTCGGCTCAGCGATAGTGCTGGTCGACACAGATGGGTCAGGCCTTCGGCTGCAGCACGATCTTCACGAAATGGATCGCCAGGGACCGCCACCTGTCTCTTCCTCCGAGCTGGAGAATCAGCGCTACGCGGTCACTGACCTCCTTGAGGATCTAACCGGTGCACACAGCGACGATGAGCTGCTCACAGTTGCGGCAGCATTGACTCGGGCGGCCGCCGACTTGCTTTTGGCGGTCAACCGACGATGGAGTGGCAGTGGGAAATGGCTGATGCGCGAAGTTGAGCGCCTCGACAACGATCTCGCTACCACTCATGCTGCCCAACTCATCAACGGACTTCGCAGTGCGGGTGCTGGCAACCCAGTCCCACTGCGCGACAACGTCCTTGACATTCTCACGATGGCAGGTGGGCCCCTCTTTACTGGCTACCGGCGCGGCGCTGACGGCGGCGAGCCAGCCCAAACCAATTCCACCGCGGAGAGCACCGATTCACCCTGGCCGAACTGGGCCACCGAAAGCATGGAGATCGTCGACGCAGACCCAGACTGGGAAGCGCAAGGACAACGCCTGTGCGACACCCTGCAAGCACTTCTCGCGCCATGGCTCGTCGGCCGCATCGAGCACGTCGGCTCCACTGCGATTCCAGGCCTGCCGGCCAAACCAATCATCGACCTCCAAGCCCCAGTGGCTCATCTGGACGCTTCAGACTCGATGGCAGCGGTCCTCTCCAAGCACGATTGGCATTACGTCACCCCGGATCTGGACCGACGACCTTGGCGACGATTCTTCGTAAAGATCAACGAGGGCCACCGATCTGCTCACCTGCACATCATGACCACCGACAGTGCACGCTGGCACCAGCAGATTGCGTTTCGTGACGCCCTTCGAGCGGATCCATCCACGACGGCGAATTACGCAGCGCTCAAACGTGCCCTTGCGGCCGAACACGGCGACGACCGCGAGGCCTACAGCGCGGCCAAGTACTCGTTCATTCAAGCCGTTCTCAACGCGCCATCCGACTAAGCGCCGGTTGTAAAGCCGCGCAAACGGGGCGTCGTACGCCCGAAACTGCAGGCGATTTCGACTAAACCTGATAATGCCGTTATCCAGTG
>NZ_JBGGKV020000031.1:0-3802 GCF_041287165.2 Mycobacterium bulgaricum
CATGCAGCCTCACCCGACCCACCCGGGTCACAGCCCAACGTAACAACACGAAGTAACTGCAACTACGAACTTAAGGACACCCATGACGATGACGACCGGCCTGAGGCGCGACGAGGCGCTGCGCACCCTGCGCGACCAGGTCGCGACGCCCGTGGCGCTGCCGGGTGAACCCGGCTACGAGCGCTGCATGCCGTGGAACGTGGCGGCACCCGTGAACCCTGCGGCCGTGGTGCTGGCGACGTCGCCTGAGGACGTGGCCGGCACGGTCAGGTTCGCCGCGGCGCACGGCTTCACCGTCACGGTGCAGGCCACCGGTCACGGAGCTGTCGGCGTCGGTCCTGACACCATCCTGGTTCAGACCTCGGCGATGAAGCACGTCGAGATCGACCCGCTGAATCGTACGGCGCGGGTGGGCGCGGGAGCCCGCTGGCAGGATGTGCTCGACGTCGCCGCACCCCACGGCCTCGCTCCGCTGTGCGGTTCGGCGCCCAACGTCGGCGTCGTCGGGTTCCTGACCGGCGGAGGGATCGGTCCGTTGGTTCGGACGTTCGGTCTGTCGTCTGATCACGTGCGCTCGTTCGACGTGGTGACCGGGGAAGGTCGTCTGCTACGAGCGGCACCCGACGAGAACGCCGACCTGTTCTGGGGTCTGCGCGGTGGCAAGGCCACGCTGGGCATCGTCACCTCGGTGGAGATTGACCTACCGCAAGTGACTGAGTTCTACGGCGGCGCAGTATTTTTCGACGGTGCTGACGCCGCGGCGGTGTTGCATGCCTGGCGAAGCTGGTGCGCCGAGCTGCCCGAGTCGGTGAACACCTCGATCTCGATCCAGCAGCTGCCGCCCCTGCCGGGGGTGCCGGAGCCACTGGCGGGCCGGATGACGGTGTCCGTGCGGTACACCGCTGTGGGCGATCTGGTGGAAGCCGAGCGGCTGCTCGCCCCGATCCGGAATGTCGCTGCACCGCTGATGGATTCGGTGGGTGTGCTGCCGTACGCGGCAATAGGTGCCGTCCATGCTGATCCGCTGGACCCGATGCCGGTCAGTGAAGGTCAGGCGCTGCTGTCCGAGTTGCCCGTCGAGGCTGTTGACGCGATTCTTGCGGTGGCCGGCCCCGGTTCGCAGTCGCCGCAGGTGATCGTCGAGTTGCGGATGCTCGGGGGAGCGTTTGCGCGTGAGGCGCGGCACCGCAGCGCGTTCTGCCACCGTAACGCCGCGTTCGCGCTGACGACGATCGGAGTGTCGGCGCCCGAGATTGCCGAGAGGGTGGCCGGGCATGCGACGGCGGTGACGCAGGCCGTGTCGCCGTGGGCGACCGGCGGGCAGATGCCGAACTTCGCGCCGTCCTACGACCCGGCGCGTCCAGCGCGGGTCTACAACGAGGACACGCTGCATTGGCTGTCCGCGCTGGCAGAGCGCTACGACCCGGCTCGGGTGCTGGCGACGGGCCAGGTGATCCGTTCGGTGGTGTGACCGCAGGTAAAGGTCCCCGGCGACACTGGCTACTATTTTTCTCCCGGCATCTGAGGTCGTTTTGTCGAAGGGGAAATGCACATGGCCGCACACGTCGAGCAGCTCGAATTCCAGGCGGAGGCACGCCAACTGCTGGATCTGATGATCCACTCCGTCTACAGCAACAAGGACTCGTTCCTGCGGGAACTCATCTCGAATGCCTCTGACGCGCTGGACAAGCTGCGGCTGGAGGCCTTCCGGAACAAAGAGTTGGACGTCGACACGTCCGATCTGCACATCGAGATCGATGTGGACAAGCAGGCGCGCACTCTGACCGTGCGCGACAACGGTATCGGCATGTCGCGTGACGAGGTGGTGCGGCTGATCGGAACGTTGGCGAAGTCGGGAACGGCCGAGTTGCGCCAACAGTTGCGCGACGCCAAGGACAAGAATTCGTCCGAGGAACTCATCGGTCAGTTCGGGATCGGCTTCTATGCAAGCTTCATGGTGGCCGACCGTGTGGAGCTGCTCACCCGTAAGGCCGGTGAGAGCGGGGCGACGCGTTGGGAGTCCACCGGCGAGGGCAGCTACACCATCGAGTCGGTCGACGAGGCGGGAGACGAAGTGCCGCAGGGCACTTCGGTCACCCTTCATCTCAAACCCGAAGACCGAGAGGACCAGCTGCACGACTACACCTCGGAGTGGAAGATCCGGGAGCTCGTCAAGCAGTACTCAGACTTCATCGCATGGCCCGTCCGCATGGACGTCGAGCGCCGGACGCCGGCAACCGAAGACGGGGGCGAGGAGTCGGTGACCGTCGAGACTCAAACCCTGAACTCGATGAAGGCGCTGTGGGCCAGGCCTCGCGATGAGGTCTCGGATGAGGAGTACAGCGAGTTCTACAAGCACGTCGCCCACGCGTGGGACGAGCCGCTGGAAGTCATCGCGATGCGGGCCGAGGGCACGTTCGAGTATCAGGCGCTGCTGTTCATCCCCTCACATGCGCCGTTCGACCTGTTCAACCAGAACACCGCAGTCGGGGTGCAGCTCTATGTCAAGCGGGTCTTCATCATGGGTGACTGCGACCAATTGATGCCTCCGTATCTGCGCTTCGTCAAGGGAGTCGTCGACGCACAAGACATGTCGCTCAACGTCTCTCGCGAGATTCTTCAGCAGGATCGGCAGATCGGGGCGATCCGGCGCAGGCTCACCAAGAAGGTCCTCTCGACGATCACGGAGATGCAGAACGAGCGGCCGGAGAAGTACCGCACATTCTGGACCCAGTTCGGCAGGGTCATCAAGGAAGGCTTGCTGAGCGATGGCGACAACAAGGAGGCGTTGCTGCGCCTGTGCTCCTTCGCCTCGACCCACAGCGAGGACGAACCGACCACGCTGGCCGAGTACGTCACGCGGATGCCGGAGGGGCAGAGCCAAATCTTCTATGCGGCAGGCGAATCAAGGCAGCAGCTGCTGAATTCACCCCACCTGGAGGCGTTCAAGGCCAAGGGCTACGAGGTGCTGCTACTCACTGACCCCGTGGATGAAGTCTGGGTCGAGTCGATCCATGAATTCGACGGCAAGCCGTTGCAGTCGGTGGCCAAGGGAGAGGTGGATCTCGACTCCGAAGCCGACAAAGCCGGGCAGGAGGCCGAGCGGCAGGAGCGCGAGCAGGAGTTCGCCGACCTGACCGCCTGGCTGAAGGAAGCGCTGAGTGACCACGTCAAGGAAGTGCGGTTGTCCACCCGCCTCACCGACTCGCCGGCATGTCTGATCACCGACACCTTCGGTATCACTCCCGCGCTGGCCCGTATGTATCGGGCGTCTGGTCAGCCGGTCCCGGTCGAGAAGCGGATTCTGGAGCTCAATCCGAATCACGCCCTGATCGCCGGCCTTCGGCAGGCGCACAGCAGTCGTGGCGCCGACGACGAGTTGACCGGCACCGCTGAATTGCTCTACGGCACGGCTCTTCTCGCTGAGGGAGGGGTGCTGGAAGATCCGGCCCGCTTCGCCGGACTGCTGGCCGACCGGCTGACACGCGCGGTGGGGGACCAGTCGTAGGCCGGGCCGGATCCCGAACAAATCGGAAAGTGGCGGTCGAAAGAGCCCGGCCACGGAGGTCTGATGCCCCCTCCCGAGGCCGCTGAACAGGCGATTTGGAGGCTGCGCCGCGGCCCCGGTAACCTAGCGTTCACCCATCGCGGGGTGGAGCAGCTCGGTAGCTCGCTGGGCTCATAACCCAGAGGTCGCAGGTTCGAATCCTGTCCCCGCTACCATGTGATGTCGCAAGACATCGGAATAGCCGCGGACCTACTTTAGGTCCGCGGTTTTTTCCGTTTGGGGCCTTTGGGGGCG
>NZ_JBGGKV020000032.1:0-3089 GCF_041287165.2 Mycobacterium bulgaricum
ATGCAGCCTCACCCGACCCACCCGGGTCACAGCCCAACGTAACAACACGAAGTAACTGCAACTACGAACTTAAGGACGATCAAAGTGACCGAATGTGAAAGTTTCCAAGCGACGTTCGCGTTCGTCGACCTGTCCGGATTCAGCGTCCTGACGGAAATGTGCGGGGATGAACAAGCCGCCAGTATGGCGGGCCGTCTGCTTGCCGTGGCCCGTGAGTCGCTCGGACCGGACGTCACCATCGTCAAGACGATGGGTGATGCGGTCATGCTGCGAGCCAGCGAGACCGAGCCGATGGTGGCGACCATCCTACGACTCGCTGACCGCGCCGCCGAGGAGGACGGATTTCTTGCGCTGCGGGCCGGCATTCACCGCGGCAGTGCGGTCCAGCGCGACACCGACTACTTCGGACACGGTGTGAATGTGGCCGCGCGCCTCACAGCGCTGGCCGGCGCCGGGCAGGCTCTCTTCACCGAAGAAGTTCGCCGGGCCTGCGCGCAGCGCGGCCTCTCGCTAGAGCCATTAGGAGTCAAGCGACTTCGCAACATTGCGACACCGATAAAGGTCTACGCGGTGGGACTGGCGGCGGCCCGCTATCCCACCGACCCGGTGTGCCGGGTGCGCGTCGATCCCGCCACGGCGGCCAGCCATCTGCGTCACTCAGGTCATGACTGGTATTTCTGCTCACCGCAGTGCGCTCAACGATTCGTCGCCGCACCAACGCAGTACGCGTAGGCAAAAGCAATCAGCACTCGCCACCCGCGGGGAATCACTCAAGGACTGAGCACAGATCGGGGTCGTCTGCGGGCGGGCTCAAATCGATCGGCGCTGTAGTCCTTCACGCAGCGTCCTGGGCCTGCGCCCATGCGGTGTAACCGCCGATCAGATCACTAACGTTGGCGAATCCGTCGGCCCGCATCATTGAGGCGGCCACGCTGGAGCGCCAGCCGCCTGCGCAATGCACCACGATCGGCTTGCCCCTAGGAACTTCTGCGCACTGGGTGCGCAGCTGGGCCAGTGGGATGTGCACCGCGCCGGGAATCGTGCCGACGTCGCGTTCGCCGGGATTGCGGATGTCGATCACGGTGACCGCATTCTCGGCCCGCAGCCGGTCGAGCTCAGCGGCGCTGACCCGTGGCGCCGGTTGAACGAGATCGGTCAGCTCAGCCGGGAAGGCACCGTCAGTGCCGACGGTGAGATAACCCACCACGTTGTCCGAGCCGATGCGGGCCAGCCGCATGGCCGCGGTCTGCTCGTCACCGGGGTAGGTGATCAGCGCGATGTTGGCGCCCACCTCGGCGACCATGCCGACGGTTTCAGCGAAGCGGCCGTCGAAGCCGACGTTGACCGATCCGCGGAGATGACCGGCCGCGAAGTCGTCGACCGACCGCGCATCCACGACCCGAACGCTGGTCTGCAGACCGGCCCGTAGCTGAGCCGCGGCCATTGGGGGAATCCTGCGGCGCTGATCCAGCAGTGGGTGAACCCGCTTGTTCATCGCCGCGTCCATCGAGAAGTACGCGGGTGCCGCGGGCTGGCCGTGGGTGACCAGCTCGACGAAGTCGGCCTCGGTCATCGGCTGCACCGACGGGTTGGTGCGGCGCTGCTCGCCGATCGTGGAGGTCAGCTCGGCCGAGAGGTTTTTTCCGCACGATGAACCCGCGCCGTGGACGGGCATCACCGTGACATCATCGGGCAGCGCCAGCAGCTTGTCGTGGATGCTGTAATACATCGCCCGAGCTAGGTCGGCAGTCGAACCGTCACCCAGATTGGCCAGGTCCGGACGACCCACATCGCCGATGAACAATGCGTCACCGGTCAGCACCGCGACGGGCTCTACGTCGGGACGTTCACGCACCAGGACGCTGATCGATTCCCAGGTGTGCCCCGGGGTCGAGAGGATCTCCAGATCGACCTCGCCGAGCGAGAGGTGCTGCCCGTCAGACAACCGGCGGATCGGATAGTCAGTCTGGGCGGCCGCGCCGAAGCCGATCCACCCGCCGGTGGCCTCCACCAGCTCCAGGTGGCCCGAGACGAAGTCCGCGTGAAAGTGGGTGTTAATGACGCCTTCGATCGTCAACCCGTGCCTGGCGGTGTCGTCGAGGTATTCGGTGATGTCGCGGCGCGGGTCGACAACCACTGCGCGCCCGCTGCTTTCGTCTCCAATCAGATACGACGCGTGCGACAGGCACTCGATGTAGTACTGCTCCAGAATCATCGTCTTTCCTTCTCTAGATAGGCCCTGCTGCCTCCACTTCGGGCCCTCACATCCCAACACAACAATACCCCCGTGGGTATATTATTCCATGATCGCAATACCTAGTGGGGTATTTCTAGTATGGTTCTAATATACCCCCGGTGGTATCGCGCGCACAGGCGGCGGCTACGACGTCAACTGGGAGGACGACATGACGGTGTCGAACACCGCGATGTGCGGTTTCGCTGCGAGGCCGCCGACGTGACGGCCTTGACCGTCGTCCTGGCCGTGGTCGTGGGAGTCTCGCTGGGACTGTTGGGCGGGGGTGGCTCAATCCTGACCGTCCCGCTACTGACCTACGTCGCAGGACTGGACGTCAAGGAGGCGATCGCAAGTTCGCTTCTGGTCGTCGGCGTCACCAGCATGGTCGGCGTCATCGCTCATATGCGGGCCGGGCGCGTGCGGTGGCGCGTCGCACTACGGTTCGGCGCAGCGGCTATGACCGGGGCTTTCTGCGGCGGCCTACTGGCCGGCGTCATCCCCGAAACGGTGCTGCTAGTCACCTTCGCAGTGATCATGATCGCCTCCGGGATCGCGATGCTGCGCGACCGCAAGACAACTTCCGGCGACGAGGCCCCGCAGGTTCAGGTGGCCAAGGTGGCCGTAATCGGTGGCGTCGTCGGTGCGTTGGGCGGTCTCGTCGGCGCGGGTGGCGGCTTCCTGCTGGTACCTGCGCTGGTCCTGCTGGCCGGACTTCCGATGCCCGCCGCGATCGGTACCTCGTTAGTGGTGGTCGCAATGCAATCGTTGGCCGGTCTAGCTGTACTGACCACGGACGTTGGTGACGGCGTGGTGAGGTGACAAGACGAAGACCTCCGAGTGAAGTGCGAACTGC
>NZ_JBGGKV020000033.1:0-2899 GCF_041287165.2 Mycobacterium bulgaricum
GACACCAGCTGAAACTGGCTGATTCACCTATGCCGATGTCTTGAGACACCCTATTCCGATGTCCTGAAACAGCACACTGTCCCCGCTACCAGGTAAAACGGCCCTCGGACTTCGGTCCGGGGGCCGTTTTCATGCGCGTGTGGGCGGCTTTGTGAACGTAGCGATGGGCATCGAATCTGGAGCGCACAGGCCAGGTTCGAGGAGCAGCGACGCGGCCTGTTCGCGGCGACGGGCAGTGAAGCAGGCGGTCCCGGCCACATCGGTGGGGCACACCCGCAAAGGACCTGCTTGCGCGCCCTATGGACCTATAGTTGGCACCGTGCGAGCATCTGGAGTCTTACGCTCCGCCGAGGGATACGGCCGATACGACCACCTGTGTCTCGCCTATGACGATGCCACCGAGTTCGCCCTGAAGGCGCGCGACTTCCTTGCGGACGGACTGGCTCAAGGCCTGCAGGTGCACTGCGTACTCAACGAAACCGGACGCAACAACGGGGCGGGTTGGAGTGTCGGGTCGACCGGGAGTTGGCTGCTCAATGAGCTAGCGCCAAGCCGCCAGGACGCACTCCAAGTCACGTCGCTCGGGGAGACATATGGCGTCGACCATGTCGTGTCGGCGAGTGAGCAAATCGCGCTCTACGCCGAAGCCACGGCAGCGGCCCTGGCGGCCGGGTTCACCGGATTCCGCGTCGCGGCCGATGTCACACCCATCGTGACCACCCCTGTTCAGTTGAATGCGTTCGTACACTACGAGCACCTCATTGACCGGCACATGAGCCGGTTCCCCATGTCGGCGATGTGTGCCTACGACCGGACGGTGCTGGGCGCCGACGCGGTCGCCCAGCTGGCGTGCATGCATCCGGTCAGCAATGTCGACACGATGTTCCGATGGCACGCCGCAGAGGTCCGCGATCAGGATCATTCCGGGACCCCGCCGAATCTTGACACTGCCGTCGGCGTCGCCTCGGTGAGCCGTGGGCCGGGAGTCGAGATCGTTGAGGTGCTGTTGAACGGGGAGGTCGACCGTTCCTCGCGGGACCTATTCAGAGCTGCACTCGACCGCACGGACGTTCTGCCGGGACAGCCGGTCGTGGTGAATGCGGCGGGACTGAACTTCGTCGACCACCATGCCTTAGCGGCCCTCGACGACTTCGCGCGACGCCACGACACTCGCATCGCTGTCCAGAACGCAGGCTATGCCGTCGAGCAAATCGCCGAGTTTATGGACTTTGAGCACGTCACCGTGGTTGGAGCCGCGTGAGGTCCGGGGCGGCTGCAGATACCCTCGGGTACTTCCACGAAGCAGCGTTCTACGGCAGCGATGACGAATTCCTGGCCATCGTCGTGCCATTCCTCCTCGACGGGATAGCTGCGGGGGAGCCGACTTTGGTGACCCTGGGCGAAGGCAATAGCCGATTGGTCAGGTCGGCTTTGTCTCGAACTGAAGGTATTTCGTTCATTCCTGCTGGCATGCAATACGCCCGGCCGGCCACCGCGATTCGGTCCTACCAGGAGTTGATGGCCGAGCACACCAAACGCGGTGCCGCGCAAATCCGTATCGTCGGCGACGTTCCTCATCCAGGATTCGGAGTGGCATGGGGATGGTGGGCTCGCTATGAGGCAGCCGTCAACGAGGCCTACAACGCCTTCCCGGTCTGGGGACTCTGCCCGTACGACGTACGCACTGCGCCCGACGAGGTGCTCGCCGACGTGGCTCGCACCCATCCGAGATTGGCGACCACCGATGGTCGACATGTGCTCAATCCCGACTACAGGGCACCGTCGGAAGTCCTCGCCGATCTCATGATCGGCCCACCGCCCGCAGAGTCCGGGCGGCCTGCGGTCGAGCTGACCAATCCAACAGCGGCAGCGGCACGCCGCGCGGTGCAGCAAGCGGCAGCCGGCGGTCTGACGACGGTGACGACCTACGACGCGGACGGCTTGGTCTTCGCAGTGAGCGAGGCCGTCGAGAACGCCGCCGCTTACGGCGAGACTCCAACGAGGTTGCAAGTCTGGCAATACGCGGATCGCCTTGTCGCCCACGTCACCGACGCGGGTTGTGGGCCGAGCCAACCCTTGACGGGCCTTATTCCTGCCGTGACCTCGCGCACCGCCGGCGTGGGCTTATGGCTGGCCCATCAGATGTGCGCCGACATCTCACTGCATCGTCACGCCGGTGGCTTCACCGTGCGGTTGACGGCCGGAGCGCCCACGCCGATTGCATCGATCTGACAGATCGGCGACGACTCCCATCAACGCGCGGCGTCAACTGCGCTCGGGTGTCGCGCGCCCTGCTGACTTGGACGCCGCCCGCCCAACGCGTCACCGTCGTCGACCCCGCCCGTCTGCTCGATACCCGGCCTTGGTCACCGGATCCAGCACGCCAACGGCGCAATCGCCCACTGACGCAACAGCATCTGTCGGGCCCCTGGCGAGACATCCCTGGTGGACTCCACCGCCTACATCGACACGAACATCACGCGCGACATCGCTGCGAAGTGGGGCCGATGAATACCACCGTTTCGGACAAGAAGCGCGCCGCCGAGCAAGTAGTCGACACGACGTGGCTTGCGCTGCAAGACAAGCCGTTGTCGGTGGTGGACGCGGTCGCGGAGGAAGCTTTCATGCACGCGATGGGTCAGGCCCTGTACGGGATGTCCGCGACCCTCGTGGCGGGTGCGCTGGTGGTGGCTGCCCTGAGCCCTGGACGGAACGGGAAACCGTGGGCGTTGCGGCGACGAAAGGGCGGCACCGGCCTACGTGAAAGTCCGTCCGGTAGTGAGAAACGAACCACTCCCGTGAACCTGAGCCACCCTGCACAGAAAGGACTCTCAATGAAGAAGTCAAGCCGCGGCGGTGACCGGGGGTGAATCAGGTTGCCAGGTCCGGTTGTCACGGA
>NZ_JBGGKV020000034.1:0-2487 GCF_041287165.2 Mycobacterium bulgaricum
AGGCCCCGTCACGCGCAACCCACACCCGCGCCGAACTGCGCAGGCCGAGTGACCTTTTCGGCCCAACGCCAGCTCGCCAGGGCGCTACGCGCCGGCTCGCGCGGGCCGAAAACCCTGCTCCGCTCGTCGCGGCCTCTTCGAGGTGGCGCGCGCCACCCCGCCGGTCCCCGCAACCCCAGCGCTAACCGGCGCACCCAACCCGTACACGAACGGAGAACACCCATGGAGATCGACTACGGCCTGGCCTGGGACTTCCTCAACGACCACGACAGCCGGCCCTACCAACTGCGCTTCCGCCGCAACGGGTGGTTCGACGACACCGGCCGACTCATCGCCGTCGTCGCCAAGTTCAACCACCCCGACAACGGACACACCCTGCCCATCAGCCGAGCCGACGTCGACTTCAACGACGTCGAGCGAGCCATCGACGGCTGGCAGAGCTGGGCCCGCATCACCGACTCCACCGTCAGTCTCGCCGCCATCCGACGCCGCCTTACCGCCGCCGGCCTCGCCTAACCCCCACCCCCAGAAAGGAACCCGCCATGAGCGCATTCATCGTCGACCCCGAACACATCCACGTCCTGCTCTGGGCCGCCAACCGGCCCACCAGCCCCTACGGGCCGCTGGCCTGGTACTACGACAACCCCAGCCGAGAAGGCCGACTCACCGACGACACCATCGACACCGTCGGACAGATGCTTGTCGACGCGAACGCCGCCTCCGTCAACTACCGCTACGACGAAGACGACGCCTATATCTACGCCGACCAACGGCCCCGCCACACCACCTGGAGAGGTATCGAACTGCTTAAAGCTCTGCACTGCTACGAATACCAGTCCTGCGAGCACCCCGACTGGCGCACCAGCCAAGCCCACACCTTCTGCCGCGCCCTCGAACGCCGCCTCATCGGCGAACTGCCCGGCTACGACGACGCGCCCTGGGCCATCAGCCGCCTCGACACACCCGCCGCCGAACGGCGACCCGCCGGCGACCCCCACTGACCCACCGCGGCCGGCCGGTGTCCGCGCGCGTCGCGGGCACCGGTCGGTGTGGTGTGTTCCGGTTCGTGGGCGCCGGCGCACTAGGTGCGACCGGCGGATGCCCGCCTGCGGCGGGCGTGATCCGTAGCCCCTCACCTTTAACCGTTCAGCTGGGTCGCCCAGTGTGACCGACGAGGCCCCGTCACGCGCAACCCACACCCGCGCCGAACTGCGCAGGCCGAGTGACCTTTTCGGCCCAATCAAGCTCGCTGCCGCTCGCGGGGCCGAAAACCCTGCTCCGTCCGGCACGGCCTCTTCGGGGTGGCGCGCACCACCCCGCCGGTCCCCCGCAACCCCAGCGCTAACCGGCGCACCCAACCCGTACACGAACGGAGAACACCCATGACCATCAAACTCGGAGCCCCCGCCGACGTCATCGCCGCAGCCCCCGCCCTGCTGGGCTTCACCCCCACCAACAGCATCGTGGTCTACCTGCTGGGCACCGAGCCCGACGGCACACCCATCATCAAAGTCACCATCCGCTGCGACATCACCATCAGCGCCACCCAAGCCGCCAACTTCGCCCGCACCTGCCACCTCAGCGCCGCCAAATACGACGGCGCCCTGCTCCTGGCCATCTGCGGCCCCGAGCTCGACGACCACGCCGCCATCGTCCTCAACGGCATCCGCGACTCCCTCACCGAGGCCGGCATCACCGTCCGCCGCCGCCTCACCACCCGCGACGTCACCGCCGCCGGCACCTGGACCGACCCCGACACCGGAGCCACCGGAACCACCTACCCCTACACCGACTCGCTGCTGACCGCACAGCGCATCCACGACGGAGCACTCCTCACCAACAGCCGCGAGGACCTCGTGCGCGAGTTCGACCCCATCACCCCCGCCCCCGCCGTCGCCGTCGGAAACCACGACGTCCTGGTCACCACCACCATGGAGGACATCACCGATGCCCTCACCGGAACCAGCCGCTACATCAGCGCCACCCTGTCCACCCGCGCCGGCATCCTCATCACCAGCCACCCCGCGCTCCGCGACGCCATGCTGCACCTCGCCCTCGACCACGAGCGTGCCGCCACCAACGTGTGGACCCACATCGCCCGCCAACTGCGCGGACGGCCCCGCACCGAAGCACTCACCATCGCCGCAGTCTGCTACTGCCTCATCAACGACACAGTCCGCGGCGGAATCGCCGCCGACATCGCCATCACCGAAGCCGCCGACGCCGGCGACGAACCGCCCACCCTGGCCGCCATGCTCCTGGCCGCCCTCGAATCAGGCATCGACCCCGCACTGATCCGCCGCGTCCTCACCGACACCCACCCCGGCACCTGACCCACCGCCGCCCGGCCGGTGTCCGCGCGCGTCGCGGGCACCGGTCGGTGTGGTGTGTTCCGGTCTCCGGTCTCCGGGCGCCGGCGCACTAGGTGCGACCGGCGGATGCCCGCCTGCGGCGGGCGTGATCCGTAGCCCCTCACCTTTAACCGTT
>NZ_JBGGKV020000035.1:0-1404 GCF_041287165.2 Mycobacterium bulgaricum
GTCCTTAAGTTCGTAGTTGCAGTTACTTCGTGTTGTTACGTTGGGCTGTGACCCGGGTGGGTCGGGTGAGGCTGCATGGTCGTAGCCGGCCCTGGTGGTGCGGCTTGAAAGGACTGGCCGCCCGGCCTGCCTGGACTCCTCTGGCCGCTGATTGAGATCTGCGATGTGATCGCTTGTTTAAGGAAATGCTGGCGGGGTTGTCCATGGGGATCATGTTGGTAGACAGGCGAAAAGAGGGGTGATGACGACGGGCCAGGTGTGGGCTGGAGTGGATGTTGGTAAAGAGCATCACTGGGTTTGTGCGGTCGACGACAGCGGGAAGGTGGTGTTGTCGCGCCGGCTGGTCAACGACGAGCAACCGATCCGGGAGCTCGTCGCTGAAATCGACGAGCTGGCCGAGCGAGTGTCGTGGACGGTGGACCTGACCACGGTGTATGCCGCACTGGTGTTGACGGTGCTGGCCGACGCCGGCAAAACGGTCCGGTATCTGGCCGGCCGGGCGGTGTGGCAGGCCTCGGCGACCTACCGCGGTGGGGAGGCCAAAACCGATGCCAAAGACGCTCGGGTGATCGCCGACCAGGCGCGCATGCGCGGCCAGGACTTGCCCGTTCTGCATCCCGATGATGACTTGATCAGCGAGTTGCGGATGCTCACCGGCCATCGCGCCGACCTGGTGGCCGACCGCACCCGCACGATCAACCGGCTGCGCCAGCAACTCGTCGCGGTCTGCCCGGCCCTGGAACGAGCCGCCCAACCGAGCCAAGACCGTGGCTGGGTGATACTGCTGGCGCGCTACCAGCGTCCCAAAGCGATTCGACAAAGCGGTGTTTCGCGGCTGACCAAAGTCTTGACCGATGCCGGTGTGCGCAACGCCGCCTCGATCGCGGCGGCTGCGGTGGCTGCAGTGAAAACCCAGACGATGCGCCTGCCCGGCGAAGAGGTGGCCGCCGGGTTGATCGCTGATCTGGCGCGGGAGGTGATCGCCCTCGATGACCGCATCAAGACCACCGACGCCGACATCGAGGGCCGATTTCGCCGCCATCCACTCGCCGAGGTGATCACCAGCATGCCCGGCATAGGATTTCGGCTGGGCGCCGAATTCCTCGCCGCCGTTGGTGATCCCGCGCTGATCGGATCGGCTGACCAACTCGCGGCCTGGGCCGGCCTGGCGCCAGTGTCTCGAGACTCCGGAAAGCGCACCGGACGACTGCACACCCCCAAGCGTTACAGTCGCCGACTGCGCCGAGTCATGTACATGTCGGCGTTGACCGCGATCCGCTGCGACCCAGATTCCAAGGCCTATTACCAGCGCAAACGAGACGAAGGAAAGCGGCCGATCCCCGCCACCATCTGCCTGGCGCGACGGCGCACCAACGTTCTCTACGCCCTCATCCGTGACAACCG
>NZ_JBGGKV020000036.1:0-1397 GCF_041287165.2 Mycobacterium bulgaricum
TTGAATGGAGCAGTATCGATGGATGTGACCACTGACGAGCCAATGTCGGGGGCCGACGCTGTGGAGGCGTTGCGGTCCGCGGGTGTTCTCGATGACGTACTGGCCAAGATCGATGCTGGCCAGCTGCAGTTGACCGGTCAGGGTGGCTTTCTGCCCGAGATGGTCAAAGCCGTACTAGAACGCGGGTTGGCCGCCGAGCTGACCGATCACCTCGGATACGAAAAAGGCGATCCGATCGGGCGTGAATTGCCCAATGCCCGCAACGGATTTACCCCCAAAACGGTGGCCAGCGAGGTCGGCGACGTCGGATTGGCGATCCCACGTGACCGCGACGGCAGCTTTACCCCGACGCTGGTCCCGAAGGGCTCACGGCGGCTGGGCGGCCTCGACGAGATGATCATCTCGCTCTATGCCGGCGGAATGACCGTCCGCGATATCCAGCACCATCTGGCCACCACAATCGGCACCGAGTTATCCCACGAGACGATCTCCAAGATCACCGACGCGGTGCTCGACGAGGTCGCTGCGTGGCAGAAACGGCCCTTAGAGGAGCTCTATCCGATCGTCTACCTCGACGCTTTGGTGATCAAGATTCGTGACGGCCATCAGGTCCGCAACCGCGCGGCGCATATCGCTGTCGGTGTTGATCTCGACGGGATCCGTCACGTGCTGGGGATCTGGGTGACCGCCAACGAAGGCGCGAAGTTCTGGGCCGGGGTGTGCGCCGAGCTGGCCAATCGCGGGATCAAAGACATCCTGATCGTGTGCACCGATGGGCTGACCGGGTTCGCCGAGGCGGTGGAGGCGACCTGGCCGCAGACCACGGTACAGACCTGTGTGGTGCATCTGATCCGTAATTCGATGCGGTTTGTGTCCTACGGTCAGCGCAAGGCGATCGCCGCTGCCCTCAAGACGGTCTACACCGCCCCCAGTGTTGACGCCGCGGCAGAGGCATTCGAGGAGTTCGCGGATTCAGCTCTGGGGCAGTCGAATCCGACGACTGTGATCGCGTGGCGCAACGCATGGGAGCGGTTTATCCCGTTCCTGGCGTTCCCGCCTGAGTTGCGCAAGGTCATCTACACCACCAACGCGATCGAATCGTTGAACTACCAGCTGCGCAAGATCATCAAAAACCGCGGACACTTCCCTAACGACCAAGCCGCGGTGAAGCTGTTGTGGCTGGCGATCTGCAATATCGAGGACAAACGTGCTCGAGAACGGCAGCGCTACATCGATGACCCGCTGGCTACCGGTGATCGCTCACGCCACAGCCGACTCGTTGTCGGGGCCCGCAGCAACGGCTGGAAACAAGCACTGGGAGCACTCGCCCTGAACTATCCCGAACGAATCAACCCCTACCTATAACCGGCCATCTACACAAAAATCTTGACAAGCTC
>NZ_JBGGKV020000037.1:0-1038 GCF_041287165.2 Mycobacterium bulgaricum
CTAGCTGTACTGACCACGGACGTTGGTGACGGCGTGGTGAGGTGACAAGACGAAGACCTCCGAGTGAAGTGCGAACTGCCTAGGAACGCACCAACTCACTTCGGAGGTCTTCGTGTCTCACCGTAATGCCCCTTTGTCCGAAACCGGTCGCCTGCGGCTGGCTCGTTGCGTCGTCGATGATGGCTGGTCTTTGCGTCGGGCTGCCGAACGTTTCCAGGTGTCGGTGTCCACGGCCTCGCGGTGGGCGGGCCGCTATCGCGAGCAGGGTGAGTCGGGGATGGCCGACCGCAGCTCACGCCCACACCACAGCCCCAATCGCACACCTACACGCACTGAGCGGCGCATCATTGGCGTGCGCGTCACCCGGCGGTGGGGGCCAGCCCGTATCGGCTATCTGCTCGGGATTCATCCCTCAACGGTGCATCGGGTGCTGAGCCGCTACCGGATCGCCAAGCTGCGCTGGCTCGACCGCGCGACCGGACGCGTCGTTCGCCGAATGGAGTCCGCAGGCTGCGGCGACCTGGTGCACGTCGATGTCAAGAAACTCGGCAAGATCCCCGCCGGCGGCGGCTGGCGCATGGTGGGCCGTACGAAGGGCAACCGCAACGCCAGGGCCGACAAGAGCAGCGGGGTGACCAACAAGTACGGCAACCCGGTCCGCGGTTACCACTTCATCCACACCGCCATCGACGCGCATTCGCGGCTGGCCTACTCCGAATTACTCGCCGACGAGGGCAAGGACACCGCCGCCGGCTTCTGGCGGCGTGCCAACGCGTGGTTCACCGATTGCGGCATCACCGTTCGAAAGGTGTTGACCGACAACGGGAACTGTTATCGATCGCACGTCTTCCGCGATGCCCTCGGCGATATCGAGCATCGTCGCACTCGGCCCTACCGGCCGCAGACCAACGGCAAGGTGGAGCGCTTCCATCGCACTCTGGCCGACGAGTGGGCCTATGCGCGGCTCTACACCAGCGACGCGCAACGCTGCGACGAATACCCGCGCTGGTTGCACACCTATAATCACCACCGCGGCCA
>NZ_JBGGKV020000038.1:0-1029 GCF_041287165.2 Mycobacterium bulgaricum
TGGTGGATGAGGCCGGGGTGGTGGCGCCTCCTGCTCCGGGTGGTCCCGGTGTGCCGTCGGGTGGTCCCGGTGGTGTGGTTACCCCTCCTGGTCCTGGTGCTCCGGGTGTGCCGGTGGTGGATGAGGCCGGGGTGGTGGCGCCTCCTGCTCCGGGTGGTCCCGGTGTGCCGTCGGGTGGTCCCGGTGGTGTGGTGACCCCTCCTGGTCCTGGCGCTCCGGGTGTGCCGGTGGTGGATGAGGCCGGGGTGGTGACGCCCCCTGCTCCGGGTGGTCCCGGTGTGCCGTCGGGTGAGCCCGGTGGTGTGGTGACCCCTCCCGGCCCGGGCGCCCCCGGTGCGCCGGCGGTGAACACCGTCGAAACCTTCTCTCCGCCGGCGCCTCCCGCGCCGGGGACACCGTCGTCAGGTTCCGTGGAGACGTTCTCTCCGCCCGCGCCTCCGTCGCCGGGAACCGGCACGAGTTCGAACGTCGAGATCTCGACGCCTCCGGCCCCGGGCGTGCCGGGCATCCCGTCCGGGGGTTCGACGCCCTTCACGACACCGCCAACCCCCGAGATCACGTTCAATCCGGCGAATTCGGGCATCGACATCGCCACCCCGCCCGGACCCGGCCTGCCGGGCGCACCGCTGGAGGCATCGGCCAACTTCGGGACCCCGCCCGCTCCTGGCGTTCCCGGTACACCAGTGAACACCTCGGTCGACGCCGCGGTGCCGGGCGGCATCGAGGTTCCCGCCGCGCCGATCGAGCGGTCGACGACCATCACGACGCCACCTACCCCCGGCGCGCCCGGCGCTCCTGCGAACGCAGCCGTCGACCTGGCGACGCCGCCTGCGCCGGGAGTCCCCGCCGCGCCGCTGAACGCGTCGGTCGAGGTGCCGACGCCGGGTGCTCCCGGTGCTCCGGGTGTGCCGGCGGTCGATCAGGCGGGCGTGGTGACGCCGCCAGCTCCTGGTGGTCCCGGTGGTGCTGCCGGTGGTCCCGGTGGTGTGGTGACCCCTCCTGGTCCTGGTGCTCCGGGTGTGCCGGTGG
>NZ_JBGGKV020000039.1:0-889 GCF_041287165.2 Mycobacterium bulgaricum
TTGATGCTCCTATCTCTGTCAAGGGGTTAAGCAGCGCCGATGTGTTGGATGTTGAGCCAGTGGCGGTAGTTGGCGGCCAGGGTGTCATCGCGGGTGAGCCCGCGTTCCAGGCGGGAGATCGCGGTGGGCCAGAGGCCGAAGTGATTGGCGACAGCGGTGAGGGTGATGTTGCGGGCTTGGCGGGCTGGACGGAGGTCGCTGTAGTCATCGATCGGGCATGGTGCGGTGAGGTGTCGGAACATCTCGCGGGCGATGGCCCGTTTGAGCAGCCGTAGAACGTCCTTTTTTGAGCGTCCGGCGGCGAGTTGGCGGGCGATGTAGTTGCGAGTGCGCTGGTCATGGGACCAGCGGACCAGGGCGATGCGGTGCAGGGCGTTGTTAGCGGCGCGGTCTCCGCCGCGGGAAAGCCGGTGTCGGGTGGTCTTTCCCGACGACGCTGGGATGGGTGCGACACCGGCGAGCATGGCGAACGCCGCCTCACTTCGGAGTCGGTGAGTGTTGGTGCCGGCGGTGATCAGCAGCTGCGCGGCGGTGTCCGGACCGACGCCGTAGGCGGCCCGCAGGCCGGGATTGAGTGCCGAAGTCAGGGAGTCGAGTTCGGCGGTCAGTTCGCGGTCTTGGCGCTCGAGGAACTCGACGCGCTGCGCGAGTGCTTTGCAGGCGGTCAACACCGACACCGCGGTGGGGTCCTCCTGCGTGGCAGGTCGACACCGTGCCAACGCGTCGATCAGTCGCAATGTGCTGGGGTAGCGGCGGTAGCGCTCGCGCAGGTCAGCCGGGGCTGTCACGAGCAGGTTCTTGATCTGTGCGACGGCCGCAGTGCGGGCTTTGATTGCGCCGCGGCGGGCAATCAGCAGAGCTTTGAGAGCCCCCGTGTGCGGATCTTTAG
>NZ_JBGGKV020000040.1:0-826 GCF_041287165.2 Mycobacterium bulgaricum
CCAGTCGGAGGACGAGTCATCACCGGCGGCGAACGAGCAAGACCATCCTCACCCGAACCCGCTTAACAGAATCAATGTCGGTGTGCTCGACTAGTCTCGAACACGTGTTCGATGGATCGCTTCCGGAGCCTTCTGCGTTAGGTGCTGTCAGCGACGCGGTGCTGGCTGGGGCGATTTCGGGGTGGGCGGCGGTGTCGGCGGCTGCGGAGGCCCGCAAGCTGGCGGCGGTCGCGGAGGTGCATCGGCGTGCGTGCACTGGTGAGCTTCGGGAGCGCGATGTCATCGATGACTCCGAGGCGGCTGGAGCGGTCGTGTCGTGTGCGTTGATCGTCAGTGCGGGCAAGGCGCTCGGGCTGATCGATTTGGCCGTGACCTTGCGCGACCGTCTCCCCAAAGTGGGGGCACGGTTTCTGGCCGGGGAGATCACCGGGGCGATGATCGCCACGATCGCGTGGCGCACGTTTTTGGTGGCGGAGTCGGCGTTGGCGGCCATCGACACGGAGATCGCTGAGCACGCCCCGGCGTGGGGAACCCTGTCCCAGCACGGTCTGAACAAGGCCATCGATTTCTGGATCGATCGTCATGATCCGGATGCGGTGCGCAAGACCCGGGAGGCGATGCGGGGCCGCTACTTTGTGATCGGGGACCGTGAGGATCGCGGCGAGGGCACGGTCACGGTGCACGGCCGGGTCAGTGTGGTCGATGCCGCGTTGATGCATCAGCGGTTGGTGGCGATGATCGGGACGCCGTGTCGACACGACCCGCGCACGATGGATCAGCGCCGTGCTGATGCGGTCGGTGCAGTGTTCGGGAAAGGCCTGTTCTT
>NZ_JBGGKV020000041.1:0-725 GCF_041287165.2 Mycobacterium bulgaricum
CCGGTGGTGGATGAGGCCGGTGTGGTGACGCCCCCTGCTCCGGGTGGTCCCGGTGGTGCTGCCGGTGGTCCCGGTGGTGTGGTGACCCCTCCTGGTCCTGGTGCTCCGGGTGTGCCGGTGGTGGATGAGGCCGGTGTGGTGACGCCCCCTGCTCCGGGTGGTCCCGGTGGTGCTGCCGGTGGTCCCGGTGGTGCGGTGACGCCGCCCGCTCCCGGTGCTCCGGGAGCGCCGGTCATCGGTGACGCCGGTCTGGCCCCTCCGCCCGGTGCTGGCGCGCCCGTCGTCGCCGAGGCCGGACACGCGCCTGCGCTCGCACCGCCCGGCTCGCCGGCTCCTGGCGCGCCGATCGATTCCGCCGCGGCGGCCGTGACGCCGTCGGGACCTCCCGCCGCTGAGGTGTTCGGCGACGCAGGCGCCGTCGGCGCCGGCGTAGGTGCCGGTGGGGGTGGCGCGGCCTCCGTCGAGGGTGCGGCCGGTGCTGTCGGCGCCGGCGGAGACGCTGCTGCGGGTGGTGCGCCCTTGGCGGCCGCCAGTGGTGCCGCCGCACCCGAGGCCGCCGCGGCCGGTGGCCCCGCCGCGACCGCGCTTCCGGCCGGCAGCCCTCCCGCACCCGACGCACCGATTTTCGGTGAGGCCGGTGTGGTCTCGCCGCCTGCTCCGCCTGTGCCCGGTGGTGGCGCCGGGGTGCCCGGTGGTGTGGTTTCGCCTCCGGCGCCGGGTGTTCC
>NZ_JBGGKV020000042.1:0-670 GCF_041287165.2 Mycobacterium bulgaricum
TATAATCACCACCGCGGCCACACAGCACTCGGCGGTCAAGCACCAGCCAGCCGCGTACCTAACCTCTCAGGTCAGTACAGCTAGCCAGCCCGACGTAGATCGCAGGTTCGTCTGGTAGCCACATTGACATGAGCCGGTCGGACAGCGCTTCTGGCGAGGGTCGCTGCCCGTCTAGGGTCAACTCCTTGCGGATCTCCAACAGCTGTCTGACCGCGGATAGGTCGATGTCCGCGTCGCCTGAAACCTGCCCGGCGGGGTCGGAGACTCTGGCCACGACGTAAACGCCCGGACACACCGATGGCACGGCTGTCTGCCACGGAACGGCGCCGAGGCGCCGAACACCGGCCGCGGCGAACAGAGCGCCGACCGTCGATGCCATTGCTGCACGGTAGCGCGGACTTCTCTGCATTGGCCTGGTCGTTCAACCGCTTTCCGCAGGTCTTAATGATCGGGGCCTCCGAGATGCAATCCGTGCCCTTCGACGAGCGTCGCCGCGGCAGACGTCGGACGTCAGCGAGCCTCGCCATCCTCGCAGCACCGGGGGCCGATCGGCAGCCGTACCCGTTTTCGTCCGTCGATAAGCGGTCCGCTGTACCGGCGCAGGGGTCGTATTCATTCGGGGTGAATACGCCTTCACGCTGGTCGGCATGTAGCGCCGGGTATTGCTCTG
>NZ_JBGGKV020000043.1:0-633 GCF_041287165.2 Mycobacterium bulgaricum
GATCTTTAGGCACCGCCAGGCCGTGACCGCCCAACACGGCGCGGGCAGCGCTGTAGGCATCGAGGGGATCGGATTTGCCTTGCCGGCGCCGCGCTGCCCGGTCGGGTCGATTGACCTCAACGACGTGAATGCTGTTGGCCTGCAAAGCTTGTGTGATTCCCGCACCGTAGGAGCTGGTGCCTTCGACTCCGACACTGATGACATCACCAAAGCTGCGGGCCCAGCAGATCGCGGCCCAGTAGCCGGTCGGATTAGCGCGAAACTCGGCGTCGCCGAGTACTTGGCCGGTATCGGTGATCGCGGCCAGATGGATGGTGTCGAGGTGGGTATCGATGCCGATGACGACGCGACGGTCAGATGTCACGATGGTGGTGTCCTCTCCTGCATATGAACTCTGCGGTGGGTGACAACCCGGTAGGGCGGGCAGACAAGACATTGATGAGGCAGCGGACAGGCTCCTGATTAAGTCATGTCCGCCCTACCAGGGCTGTTGTGGTGCTTGCCCGCACGTCGCACGGTGAGACAAATCAAATGGAAGACAACCCAACAGGGTGCCAGTCGGAGGACGAGTCATCACCGGCGGCGAACGAGCAAGACCATCCTCACCCGAACCCGCTTAACAGAATCAATGTC
>NZ_JBGGKV020000044.1:0-543 GCF_041287165.2 Mycobacterium bulgaricum
ATCCGCCAAATCAACTCCACCCCCAACCACCCCACCACCTGCGGGAAAGTCGAACGCTTCCAACAAACCCTCAAAAAGTGGCTCACCCACCAACCCAAAGCCACCACCATCGACGAACTCCAAACCCAGCTAGACGCCTTCACCGACGAATACAACTACCGCCGACCCCACCGTTCACTACCCCACACAGCGACCCCAGCAGTCATCTACACCAGCCGACCCAAAGCCGACCCCGCAACACGAATAGACACACACAACCGCGTCCGCACCGACCGCGTCGACCAAGCCGGAGCAGTCACCCTGCGCGTCAACGGCCGCCTGCACCACATCGGCATCGGACGCCACCACTACCGAACCCGCGTCCTCATACTCGCCCAGGACCACATCACCGTCATCGACGCCGCCACCGGAGAAGTCCTGCGCGACTTCACCCTCGACCCCACCAGGGACTACCAGCCCACCGGCGCCCCCAAAGGCCCCAAACGGAAAAAACCGCGGACCTAAAGTAGGTCCGCGGCTATTCCGATGTCTTGCGACATCACA
>NZ_JBGGKV020000045.1:0-503 GCF_041287165.2 Mycobacterium bulgaricum
AATAGGGTGTCTCAAGACATCGGCATAGGTGAATCAGCCAGTTTCAGCTGGTGTCGAAGGCTCGCCTGGTCATCACCGCAGTACTCGTCGAGGGCCGCTCACAATCGCAGGTCGCCCGCGACTACGGCGTCTCCCAAAGCTGGATCTCACGACTGATCAAGCGCTACACCCTCGAGGGCGATGCTGCTTTCACACCGCGATCCAAACGCCCCCACACCAGCCCCCGTCGGCTACCTCGATCCACCATCGATCTCATCATCGAACTCCGCCGAACCCTGACCGGCAAAGGCCTCGACGCCGGACCCCACACCATCGCCTGGCACCTCCAACACCATCACCACCTCCAGGTCTCCACCGCCTCGATCAGCCGACACCTCCACGCCGCCGGCCTCGTCGAACCCGCACCGGCGAAACGGCCGAAATCGTCCTACATCCGCTTCGCCGCCGCACAACCCAACGAACGCTGGCAAGCAGACTTCACCCACTGGCGCCTCGCCGCAGGC
>NZ_JBGGKV020000046.1:0-363 GCF_041287165.2 Mycobacterium bulgaricum
AGGCGTTGGCGGGGATGGGCGAGCAGATCGCCATCCTGTCGAAGGCCTGTGACGAGTTGTCCCATCGTGAGTTGATTCGTCTGTTGGCTGAGCTGGCGACGGTGATGCGGTCGGTGCCTGCAGTCGAGCATCGCGCGTTGGCGCGGCTGCTGGCCGAGACCGAGCCGTGCCGGCTGGGGGAAGCATCGTGGAAGAAAGTGCTCACCACGGCGTTGCGGGTGTCGGGGCGGGAGGCGGCGCGGCGGCTGGTGCGGGCCAAGACGTTGGGTCCGCGGTATTCGATGGGTGGGGAGCCGTTGGCGCCGTGGTGGGAGGCCACCGCCGCCGCCCAGGCTCAGGGTCTGCTCGATGACGAGCACGTCG
>NZ_JBGGKV020000047.1:0-313 GCF_041287165.2 Mycobacterium bulgaricum
GAAGCGTCGTGGAAGAAAGTGCTCACCACGGCGTTGCGGGTGTCGGGGCGGGAGGCGGCGCGGCGGCTGGTGCGGGCCAGAACGTTGGGTCCGCGGTATTCGATGGGTGGGGAGCCGTTGGCGCCGTGGTGGGAGGCCACCGCGGCGGCGCAGGCTCAGGGATTGCTCGATGACGAGCACGTCGCGGTGATCGCGAAGTTTCATCGGGCGTTGCCGACGTGGGTGGATGCGGGTACGCGGGCGCAGGCGGATGCGGAGTTGGCGGGCCAGGGTGCGGGGTTGGATCCGCAGAATTTGGCTGCGGTGGCGCGGT
>NZ_JBGGKV020000048.1:0-309 GCF_041287165.2 Mycobacterium bulgaricum
GTCCTACATCCGCTTCGCCGCCGCACAACCCAACGAACGCTGGCAAGCAGACTTCACCCACTGGCGCCTCGCCGCAGGCACCGACACCGAAATCCTGTCCTGGCTCGACGACTGCTCACGCCTAGCCATCTCCGTCACCGCCCACCGCCGCGTCACCGCCACCACCGTCGCCAACGAGTTCACCAAAGCCGTTGCCCAACATGGAATTCCCTACTCCACCCTCACCGACAACGGCATGGTCTTCACCACCCGCTTCGCCGGGGGAAAAGGCGGACGCAACAGCTACGAAGCCGAACTACACCGCCTCGG
>NZ_JBGGKV020000049.1:0-305 GCF_041287165.2 Mycobacterium bulgaricum
AGCACTCGCCCTGAACTATCCCGAACGAATCAACCCCTACCTATAACCGGCCATCTACACAAAAATCTTGACAAGCTCCTTCGATCGTGATCAATGTGATCGCCGAACAGGATTCCCTACACGCTGATCCCGACCCTGAGATGCACGGCGAAGCACCACGCCGTTCCAGGACTTCGGCGAAGCCCGCGGCTGCGAAGCCAACCCCGGCCCCGGCCGAGCCCGCGGCCGCCGAGTCGGAGGTTGATCCTGTCGTCGACGCCGTGGCAGATTCGCAGGCTGAGGGCGCTGAGCCGTCCAAGCGGTTC
>NZ_JBGGKV020000050.1:0-305 GCF_041287165.2 Mycobacterium bulgaricum
TGGCTCGTCAGTGGTCACATCCATCGATACTGCTCCATTCAATTAGGAGCCACAGCTACACAAACGATCTGACACGCCCCGCCTCTACCGCCGCCCGACACTTCGCTGTCACCCAGCCGCTGAGAAAACTGGACCCGTCGGCTTGTTGGCGCCCGAACGTCAACCCCCGCTTGCGGCCCCGCTCCCGCTCTGACGGCGCCGGCCCATCCTGATCGATCTTGGCCAGCAGATACCGCGCCACCGCAGCCAAATTCTGCGGATCCAACCCCGCACCCTGGCCCGCCAACTCCGCATCCGCCTGCGCC
>NZ_JBGGKV020000051.1:0-281 GCF_041287165.2 Mycobacterium bulgaricum
GGGCTTCGAGGGCGTCGTGGTTGCGCTGTGGTTGGGTGCGCGGATCCGAGCCGCACGGTTCGGGCTGCGGATCATGCTCAGCGGCGGGCTCGGCGGGGTTGTCGGCCTCGACAGGCTCGGCAGCGTCGTCGTCCACTGGGTCGTCGAGTTCGTAGTCGGGGATGTTGTGTCCGGGTGCGGCTTCTTTGGCCCACACCGCCTCTAGAGCTTGTCAAGATTTTTGTGTAGATGGCCGGTTATAGGTAGGGGTTGATTCGTTCGGGATAGTTCAGGGCGAGTGC
>NZ_JBGGKV020000052.1:0-272 GCF_041287165.2 Mycobacterium bulgaricum
CGGCTGCGGAGGCCCGCAAGCTGGCGGCGGTCGCGGAGGTGCATCGGCGTGCGTGCACTGGTGAGCTTCGGGAGCGCGACGTCATCGATGACTCCGAGGCTGCTGGAGCGGTTGTGTCGTGTGCGTTGACTGTCAGTGCGGGCAAGGCGCTCGGATTGATCGATTTGGCCGTGACCTTGCGCGACCGTCTCCGCAAAGTGGGGGCACGGTTTCTGGCCGGGGAGATCACCGGGGCGATGATCGCCACGATCGCGTGGCGCACGTTTTTGGTG
>NZ_JBGGKV020000053.1:0-262 GCF_041287165.2 Mycobacterium bulgaricum
CGTTGGACACGACCACCGAACCGCCGGGGCCCTCCACGTCGACCGAGAAGGTCGCGACTTCCTGGATGCCGGGGCCGTTGCCGAGGTCCGCCGAGATCGACACACCGGGGAACAGCGGCGGGGTCACGATGTTGTTGCCGAAGCCGAAGTCGGGGTCGCCGGCGTCGAAGGCGTAGCCGTCGAAGGCGATGTTGGGGGTGGTGTAGCTGAAGTTGATGCCCACACCCAGCGACCACGGGAAGCCGACCTGGTAGCCCAGCTC
>NZ_JBGGKV020000054.1:0-221 GCF_041287165.2 Mycobacterium bulgaricum
CGTGTCGACACGACCCGCGCACGATGGATCAGCGCCGTGCTGATGCGGTCGGTGCAGTGTTCGGGAAAGGCCTGTTCTTTCTCGCGTGCCAGTGCCCCGATCCGGACTGCAAAGCCAAGATCGATGACGGCCGGGCTTCTTCGATCGGGCGTGTCAGATCGTTTGTGTAGCTGTGGCTCCTAATTGAATGGAGCAGTATCGATGGATGTGACCACTGACGA
>NZ_JBGGKV020000055.1:0-213 GCF_041287165.2 Mycobacterium bulgaricum
AGGCCTGTGACGAGTTGTCCCATCGTGAGTTGATTCGACTGTTGGCTGAGCTGGCGACGGTGATGCGGTCGGTGCCTGCAGTCGAGCATCGCGCGCTGGCGCGGCTGCTGGCCGAGACCGAGCCGTGCCGGCTGGGGGAAGCGTCGTGGAAGAAAGTGCTCACCACGGCGTTGCGGGTGTCGGGGCGGGAGGCGGCGCGGCGGCTGGTGCGGG
>NZ_JBGGKV020000056.1:0-210 GCF_041287165.2 Mycobacterium bulgaricum
CCTGCGTGGGGGGTGGCGGTGCGGGTGGGGTGGTGATGTTCCAGTCGGCAAACAGCAAGGTGCTCAACGGTTTTGTGGTGTAGCGGCGCCCGGCGGGGGTGGTGACGGTCACGGTGCCGTCGGGGTGTTGGCGGTCTTTCCAACCGGGCACGAACGTTTTGATCAGGTGGTGGGTTCGGCAGTAGGCCTTGGTGTTGGCGGGGTGGGTAG
>NZ_JBGGKV020000057.1:0-208 GCF_041287165.2 Mycobacterium bulgaricum
CTCCGGCGGGCCAGGGCTTGGTGTGGTCGATGTCGGCGTGGGTGGCGGGACGGTTGCAGCCGGGGAAGCGGCAGGTGATGTCGCGGGCGTGGACGAAGCGTTGCAGCGCCGCCGAGGGCCGATAGCCCTGCTCGGTTGTGAGGCAGGACGGGTCGACAACCCGGATGCGGGCGCCGCCGATGATCAATTCGGCCAGCAGCGGGGCCGG